>MEFV01000001.1 GCA_001725255.1 Comamonas sp. SCN 67-35
GTCGATCTGGTCGTAGCCCTTGGCTTCACCGCCGAACTTCTTGGACAGCACCGTGGCGATGGCCGCCGTCAGCGTCGTCTTGCCGTGGTCCACGTGACCGATCGTGCCCACGTTCACGTGCGGCTTGGTACGCTCGAATTTTCCTTTTGCCATTTTCAAACTCCGAAAGAGCAATGCCTGTGTGGGGTTTAAGGTCTGCACCCGGTTGCTCATTCGCCCCGCACAGGACAACGGGACGGCACCGGATCGCAGACCGACAAACTATCGAAAAAAGAGCTGTCAGCGCTTGATGTACAAGCGCTTGAGCCCGATTTCATTCATTACTTCGCACGAGAAGCCATGATGGCCTCGGCCACGTTGCGGGGTGCTTCGGCGTAGTGCTTGAACTCCATCACATAGGTGGCACGGCCTTGTGTCATCGAGCGCAGCTGCGTGGCATAGCCAAACATTTCAGACAGCGGCACTTCGGCCTTGATGGCCTTGCCACCACCCGCCATGTCGTCCATGCCCTGCACCATGCCGCGGCGGCTGGAAAGGTCGCCCATCACGGTGCCGGCGTAATCTTCAGGCGTCTCCACCTCGACCGCCATCATGGGTTCGAGGATGACCGGGTCCGCCTTGCGGGCCGCTTCCTTGAAACCGAAGATGGCCGCCATCTTGAACGCCTGCTCGCTCGAGTCCACGTCGTGGTAGGAACCGAAGGTGAGCGCCACCTTGACGTCGACCACCGGGTAGCCTGCGAGCACACCGCTTTGCAGCGCTTCTTCAACGCCCTTTTGCACGGCGGGAATGTACTCGCGCGGCACCACGCCGCCCTTGATTTCGTCCAGGAACTCGAAGCCCTTGCCCGGCTCGTTCGGCTCCAGGCGGAATACGACGTGGCCATACTGGCCCTTGCCGCCCGACTGACGCACGAACTTGCCTTCCACATCGGTGACCTTCTTGCGCACGGTTTCGCGATAGGCCACTTGCGGTTTGCCCACATTCGCCTCGACACCGAACTCGCGCTTCATCCGGTCGACGATGATGTCCAGATGCAGCTCGCCCATGCCGGCGATGATGGTCTGCCCCGATTCTTCATCGGTGCGCACACGGAAACTCGGGTCTTCGGACGCCAGGCGCGACAGGGCGATGCCCATTTTTTCCTGGTCGGCCTTGGACTTGGGCTCGACAGCCTGCGCAATCACGGGCTCGGGGAACACCATGCGCTCGAGCATGATGTGCGCGTCAAGATCGCACAGCGTGTCGCCGGTCGTCACTTCCTTCAGACCGACGCAGGCAGCGATGTCGCCAGCGCGAATTTCTTCGATCTCCTGGCGTTCGTTCGCATGCATCTGCACGATACGGCCGATGCGCTCCTTCTTGCCCTTGACGGCGTTGTAGACGGTATCCCCCTTGGAGAGCACGCCAGAGTAAACGCGCACGAAGGTGAGCTGGCCCACAAACGGGTCCGTCATCAACTTGAACGCCAGGGCCGAGAATTTTTCATCATCGCTGGCCTTGCGTGTCAAATGCGTTTCATGGTCATCAGGGTCCGTCCCGACCACGTCCGGAATGTCCGTCGGCGCCGGCAGAAAGTCGAGCACCGCGTCCAGCATGCGTTGCACGCCCTTGTTCTTGAACGCAGAGCCGCACAGCATGGGCTGGATTTCAGTGGCAATGGTGCGCTGGCGCAAGCCGGCGATGATGTCCTGCTCGCTGAGCGTTCCCTCTTCGAGGTACTTGTTCATCAGCTCTTCGCTGGCTTCCGCGGCCGACTCGATCATCTTCTCGCGCCACTCGTTGGCCGAGTCCACGAGGTCCGCAGGAATGTCCTTGTATTCGAACTTCATGCCCTGGGAAGCTTCGTCCCAGATGATGGCCTTCATCTTGATCAGATCCACCACCCCCTGGAAGCTGTCTTCGCTCCCGATCGGGATCACCACCGGCACCGGATGGCCGTTCAGGCGCACCTTCATCTGATCGTAGACCTTGAAGAAGTTGGCGCCCGTACGATCCATCTTGTTGACGAACGCGATGCGCGGCACCTTGTGCTTGTTCGCCTGACGCCAGACGGTCTCGGACTGGGGCTGCACGCCGCCCACGGCGCAGTACACCATCACGGCGCCGTCGAGCACACGCATGGAGCGCTCCACCTCGATGGTGAAGTCCACGTGCCCGGGGGTGTCGATGATGTTGATGCGGTGCGGCTGGCGCTGCATGTCCATGCCACGCCAGAAGCACGTCACGGCCGAAGAGGTGATCGTGATCCCACGCTCCTGCTCCTGCTCCATCCAGTCGGTCGTCGCGGCTCCGTCATGCACTTCGCCAATCTTGTGGGTCAGCCCGGTGTAAAACAGAATGCGCTCGGACGTCGTGGTCTTGCCCGCGTCGATGTGCGCGGAAATGCCGATGTTGCGGTAACGCTCGAGGGGAGTAGTGCGAGCCATGATGATCTTTCGTTAACGGCCAAAAGCCCGGCTGCCGAACATCGGCACGTCGGGCTCCCGGCCTTCGAGGAAAATGGGGATGAAATTCAGAAGCGGAAGTGGCTGAAGGCCTTGTTTGCCTCCGCCATGCGATGCACCTCATCGCGACGCTTCATGGCACCACCGCGGCCTTCGGTGGCTTCCATCAATTCATTGGCCAGGCGCTGCGCCATGGATTTTTCGCCGCGCTTGCGCGCCGCCTCCTTGATCCAGCGCATGGACAGGGCCAAACGGCGGATCGGACGCACTTCCACGGGCACCTGGTAGTTGGCACCGCCCACGCGGCGGGATTTCACCTCGACCATGGGCTTGACGTTGTTGATCGCCGTAGTGAACACCTCGAGGGCGTTCTTCTCGGGCTGTTTCTTTTCGATCAGTTCGAGCGCGCCATAGATGATGCGCTCGGCAACCGCTTTTTTGCCGCCTTCCATGATCACGTTCATGAATTTGGACAGCTCGACATTGCCGAACTTCGGATCCGGCAGGATTTCACGTTTGGGGACTTCACGACGACGTGGCATTTTTCACCTCTATCCTTGCTTCAGCTGGCGTCATTTCAGACACCGCGAGAGCCATACACGACTCTCACTTACTCGACCTGCGCACACCATGTGCGTGGAAGGTCACTACGCTGCGTCATCGCGCCACGCGACGACCAGCACCAGAAACACACCTGATTACTTGGCCTTCGGGCGCTTGGCGCCGTACTTGGAACGAGCCTGCTTGCGATCCTTGACGCCCTGCAGATCCAGCGAACCACGCACGATGTGGTAACGCACACCAGGCAAGTCCTTCACGCGGCCACCGCGCACGAGCACCACACTGTGCTCCTGCAGGTTGTGACCCTCGCCACCGATGTACGAAATGACTTCGAACCCGTTGGTCAAACGCACCTTGGCGACCTTGCGCAGAGCGGAGTTCGGCTTCTTGGGCGTTGTCGTGTACACGCGCGTGCACACGCCACGGCGCTGCGGGCAGTTCTCCATGGCAGGGCTCTTGGATTTGACAACTTCGACCGTGCGGCCCTGGCGCACGAGTTGGCTAATGGTCGGCATGCAGTTAGACGTCCCTAAAACGTGAAATTCATGACCCGCGGCAGACGCGCAGGGCCAAATTTTCTGAAACAGCCAGAAAAGCCTTCTAGTGTATTGCATTATCTGGCGATCGACAACCTTTCTTCGGGAGTCGATCACGGGCCACGCTACGACAGGCCGGGGGGGGGATCTGGAATAGTACACTGAGTTGTAGGGAATTTTCGGCTGTCCAATACAACCGCAGACAATACGGGGTTACCCCTAACACGATACAAAGCCAGTCACATGACGGCAACACCTGCACGGCGCACGGCGATCAACTGGTTCAAGTACGCTGCACCCGCTCGTTTCTACCCTCTCGCCGGAGGGGCGATCATCTGGTTTTCCGTGCTCGCCGCGGTGCTGGGGGCGGTCGGCATGCTCATCGGTTTTGGCATCGCTCCGACGGACGCGCAGCAGGGCGATGCCTACCGCATCATCTTCCTGCATGTACCGACAGCCTGGTTGTCCATGGTCATCTACCTCGCCATGGCATTCTGGTCGGGCGTGGGGCTGGTATTCAATACGCGGCTCGCGTCGATGCTGGCTCAGGCACTCGCTCCCACCGGGGCTCTGATGACCTTCATTGCGCTATGGACAGGCGCGCTCTGGGGCAAACCCACCTGGGGCACGTGGTGGGTGTGGGATGCACGCCTGACGTCGGAATTGATCCTGCTTTTCCTGTATCTGGGATTTCTGTCGCTGCACGCCGCCATTGACGATGAACGCCGCGCCGATCGCGCCACGGCCGTACTGGCCCTGGTCGGCGTGGTGAATGTCCCCATCATCTACTTCTCGGTGCAATGGTGGAATACCCTGCATCAGGGCGCATCGGTCAGTCTCTCCAGTGCCCCCAGCATTGCCACGCCCATGCTTGCGGGGATGCTGGTGATGTCGGCCGCCGTCTGGTGTTATTGCATCGCCGTCGTACTGGCCAGGGTACGCCTGATCATTCTGGAGCGCGAACGACATACCTCATGGGTGGAGCGGGAACTGCGGACGCCGCGCACGACTCCACCCAGCGATCCCACATCACTGGTCTCCGGAGGGTCGTCATGATCTACTGGCACAGCTGGTCCGAATTCATTCACATGGGTGGTTACGGCGGCTACGTATGGGGCTCGCTCGGCATCATGGCCCTGGTCATGGTGGCCGAGGTTTGGCAGATACGCACACGCCGTCGGCGGTTGGGGTAATTCATGAAAACCAGAACGAAACGCGGTCTGATCATCCTTGGCGGACTGGCTGCTCTCGGCGTCGCCAGCGCCTTGGTGCTGAATGCCTTCCAGGACAACCTGGTGTTTTTCTTCAGTCCGTCGCAGGTCACGACGCATGAGGCGCCCGTGAACCGCAGTTTCCGCCTCGGCGGACTGGTGGAAGAAGGCAGCGTCAAGCGCTCCAGCGACAGTCTGGCCGTGCATTTCGTCGTGACCGACGGAGCCCAAACCATCCCGGTGGTCTACAACGGCCTGCTGCCCGACATGTTCCGTGAAGGCAAGGGCGTGGTGGCACAGGGCAAGCTCGACAAGGATGGCGTATTCCGCGCGGACCAGGTGCTGGCGAAGCACGACGAAAACTACACTCCGAAGGAAGTGGCTGACACGCTGAAAACCACTGCGTACAAGGAACCCGCTGCGCCCATGGCCGGAGCCCGCCAATGATCGCCGAACTCGGACAGCTGGCACTCATTCTCGCCCTGTGCCTGGCGATCGTGCAAAGCGTAGTGCCCCTGGTGGGTGCCGCGAAAGACAACGCGGACTGGATGGCGCTGGCCAGGCCCGCCGCCTGGGGTCAATTCGTATTCGTCGCCAGCGCCTTCGCCTGCCTCACGCTTCTGTTCGTGAACAACGATTTCTCCGTGTTGTACGTGGCGCAGCACTCCAATACCGCGCTGCCCCTGATCTATCGCATCTGCGCCGTCTGGGGCGGGCACGAGGGCTCCATCCTCCTGTGGGTGCTGATCCTGGCGGGCTGGACGCTGGCCGTCTCCCTCTTTTCGCGCAATCTGGACGATCAGACGACGGCGCGCATCCTCGGGATCATGGGGCTGATCACCATCGGGCTGCTGCTTTTCATCCTCTTCACCTCCAATCCCTTCGAGCGCCTGCTGCCCGCGGCCGCCAACGGGCAGGACTTGAACCCGCAGCTGCAGGACCCGGGTCTGATCGCCCACCCCCCGCTGCTGTACATGGGCTATGTGGGCACGGTGGTCGCCTTCGCGTTCGCCATTGCCGCGCTGCTCGCCGGGCGGCTGGATGCAGCCTGGGCGCGCTGGTCCCGGCCCTGGGCCACCGTGTCCTGGGGTTTCCTCACGCTGGGCATCGCCATCGGCAGTGCCTGGGCCTATTACGAGCTGGGTTGGGGCGGGTGGTGGTTCTGGGATCCGGTGGAAAACGCCTCGCTGATGCCATGGCTGGTGAGCACCGCCCTGCTGCACTCGCTGGCGGTCACCGAAAAACGCAACACCTTCAAGCTGTGGACCGCCCTCCTCGCGATCATTGCCTTCTCGCTCTCGCTGCTGGGCACCTTCCTGGTGCGCTCGGGCGTGCTCACCTCGGTGCACGCCTTTGCCACCGACCCATCGCGCGGCATCTACATCCTCGGTTTCCTTGTCGTGGTGGTGGGAGGGTCGCTGCTGCTGTTTGCCTGGCGCGCTCCGCGCGTGGGCCTGGGCGCGGGCTTTGGCACCATATCGCGTGAATCGATGCTGCTGGTCAACAACGTCGTGCTGCTCGTGGCTTTCGCGGCGGTGCTGCTGGGCACGCTGTACCCCCTGCTCATCGATGCCCTGGGCCTTGGCAAACTATCGGTTGGCCCGCCGTACTTCGAAGCCGTCTTCGTCCCGCTGATGGCTCCCGCGCTGTTTCTCATGGGCGTGGGGCCGGTGACGCGCTGGCGCGAAGACAAGGTCATGAGCCTGGCGCGCAAGCTGCGCTGGGCGCTGGGCGTCAGCCTGATTGCAGCCCTGATCGCGCCATGGCTGCTGGGCAACTGGAAGCCGCTCGTGGGCTTCGGTCTGTTTCTTGCCTTCTGGATCGCCACCACGACATTCCACAACCTGTATGAGCGGTTGAAGAATCACCCGTCTCCAAGCTGGGCCCGGCGCATCCGCATGCAGCCCGGAAGCTACTACGGCATGCTGCTCGCACACCTGGGAGTCGCCGTGTTCATCGTGGGCGTCACGATCGTCAATGGCTATCAAATCGAGAAGGACGTCACCATGGAACCCGGGGAGACGGTCACGCTCGCCGACTACACGTTCCGGTTCGATGGCACCAGCCAGAAGCAGGGCCCCAACTACACGGCGGATGTCGGCGTGCTAACCGTCACCAGGAGCGGCCGGCCGGTGACCACGCTCAGGCCCGAACGCCGCGTCTACACCGCGGGCTCCAACCCGACACCGATGACGGAGGCGTCCATCAATCCCGGCCTCACACGCGACCTGTATGCGGCCCTGGGGGATCGACTCACCGACAAGCGCTGGATCGTGCGCGTGTACTTCAAACCCTTTGTGGACTGGATCTGGTTTGGCTGCCTGATCATGGCTTTCGGCGGGGCACTGGCCGTGATGGATCGCCGTTACCGCATCAAGCGTCGCCAGGTTCAAACCGCCAAGACCCCGCCCCTCCAGCCCACCGGCCCGGCCATGCCGGTTGCAGCAAAGGTGCTTGCCTCATGAGGAAGGGAATCGTTCCGCTTGCGGTTTTCATCATCCTGGTGGCGTTTCTCGGGATAGGTCTGACACTCAATCCGCGGGAGCTGCCGTCGCCGCTGATCAACAAGCCGTTGCCAACCTTCACACTGCCGCAATTGAGCGAGCCGCAGAAGACGCTTTCGGCCCAGGACATGCTGGGCAAGGTGTGGATGCTCAACGTCTGGGCTTCCTGGTGCGTGGCGTGCCGAATCGAGCACCCGGTGCTTGTCGAATTGTCCAGGACCGACCCTTCCCTCCTGATCTATGGCCTCAATTACAAGGACAAGCGCGACGATGCACTGAAGTGGCTGGCTCGCGGAGGCAATCCCTACCGGGCATCACTCTCGGACACCCAGGGCCTCGTCGGCATCGATCTGGGGGTCTACGGGGTGCCGGAGACTTTCATCATTGACAAGCAGGGCGTGATTCGCCACAAGCAGATCGGTCCGATCACGCCCGAGGTGTTGCAGGACACCATCCTGCCGCTCATGAGGAAACTCGGTGCGTAAGTCTCTCTTCTGGATCGTGCTGTGCTGCGCCGCCCTCAACATGGGCCATCTCGCGGCGAAAGAGGCTCCGACGCTGGCAAAGGACCCGGTTCTCGAAGCACAGATGATGAGCATCGCGCACGAACTTCGCTGCCTCGTCTGCCAGAACGAGACCATCGCCGCATCGCAGGCGGACCTCGCCGTTGATTTGCGCGAGCAGATTCGCGAAAAGCTGCAGCAGGGCGAAACACCTGCCGAGATCCGCAAGTTCATGGTCGATCGGTACGGCGAATTCGTGCTGTACAAGCCGCGCCTGAGCAGCCGGACGATGCTGCTTTGGGGCGGACCATTCATCCTGCTGCTCATCGGCTTCGCGGTGCTGTGGCGCACCATCCGCAAACCACCGCCCGAGCCCGAAACCCCCATGTCCACACAGGATGAAGAACGTGCCCGGGAACTCCTCGGCATAGCCAAGGAGAAGAGGTGATGATGCCATTCATGGCGCTTGCAGCGGGCATGGTTCTGGCTGCGCTGGCGATCGTGATCATTCCGCTGGTGCGGCGCACCCGGAGAACCACCCGCCTGGGCGAGGACCTCACCGTCCTGGCCGACGGCATGCACGAGCTCGACGCCGAACTCGCGGCCGGAGACGTGAGCCAGGCCGAATACGACCGCGCCCGCACGGAGCTGGAACGGCAGGCACTGCGCTCGGAGCAGGCTGCGCAGGCACAGGCGCAATCGAGCCAACGCGCCAACTGGGCCGTGGCACTGGCCACGGCGATCGCACTGCCGCTGCTGGTTGCAACGCTGTACCTGACGGTGGGCCAGCCCGCGGCGCTCGGCGGTGGTGGCGCCGCGCTCGCGCAAGCGGGGGGCGACGCACCACAAGCACCGGACGAGGCCACCGTTGCGGCGCTGAAGGCACGCGTCGCGAAGGACGCGAAGGACGCCGAAGGCTGGGTGTTGCTTGCCCGGGCAAGCTTCCAGCTCGGGCACATGGACGATGCCATCGCGGCCTACGCCAAGGTGACCGGCCTCGTGACCGACAACCCCAACCTCTGGGTGGAGTACGCCAACACGCTGGCCATTGCGCACGACCGCGATCTTTCCGGAGAACCCACTGCCATGGTCGAGCGCGCGCTGAAGCTCGACCCCAACAATTTCAACGCCCTGGCGTTTGCGGGCCTCGCGGCCTTCCAGCGGGGAGACCAGGCAGCAGCCCTCAGGCACTGGCAGCATCTCAAGACCCTGCTTCCGCAGGGCGGCGAGGATGCGAAGGCCATCGACGATCTGATTGCGCGCGCCGGCGGCGCCCGTGCCCCGAGCCCATCGGAGACCACCCCGGCCGCAGCACCCCAGGCCAAGGCAGCCATAGCCGGGACGGTCACGCTCGCCGCGGAGCTGACTGGCAAGGTTGCGACAACGGACACCCTGTTCGTTTATGCTCGTGCACCCGACGGTCCTCCCATGCCGCTTGCCGCGGTGCGCACCTCCGCGTCGACGTGGCCCGTCTCCTTCAAGCTCGACGACAGCAGTTCCATGGCTCCCGGTATGCGCCTGTCCAGGTTCCCGAAAGTCACCCTGGTGGCACGCGTGTCCAAGAGCGGCAGCGCCACGCCCCAACCGGGCGACATCGAGGGCCGTGTCGACAACGTCGCCACGGGCAGCAACGGCGTGCGCATCGTCCTCGATCGGGTCATCGAGCACTGATGGCGCCACTGCCGACAGCGGAGGCCGGCGCCACGGTCGATGGGCGGACGGCCAGCGGCGCGGCGGCGCTGCAACTCGTTGGCCTGCGCTGTGTTCGCGCCAAGCGCGTGCTGTTTTCCGATCTGAGCCTCAGCATCCCCGGCGGGCACGTATTGCGCGTCCAGGGCGCCAATGGTGCCGGCAAGACCAGCCTGCTGCGCATGATCTGCGGCCTGCTTTCTCCGCACGAGGGGCAGGTGCTGTGGCATGGACGTCCCATCAACACGCTGCGCGAAGAGTACGGTCGGCAACTGACGTTCTTCGGGCACGCCATCGGTGTGAAGCCTGAGCTGACGGCCCTGGAAAATCTCCAGGTACTGATGGCGCTCAGCGGCTTCAAGCCCGACACGGCGGCCGCTTTGCTGGCCTTGCAGAATGCGGGGCTCGCCGGGCATGAACATGCGCTGGTGCGCACTCTCTCGCAAGGCCAGCGTCGCCGTGCGGCCCTGGCGCGACTGATGCTGGTGGCCAGCCCGCTCTGGGTGCTGGACGAGCCTTTCAATGCACTGGATCAGACAGCCATCCAATGGCTGCTGGGGTTGATCACCGCACAGGCCGCGCGCGGCGGCATCGTCGTCCTCACCAGCCACCAGAGCGTGGCCCTTGACCCCACCACGGCTCAACTGGACCTGGCGCTATGAACCGCCCGGACACCATGCCCACGCCCGCTGTCGCCGGCTCTCTCAGCGGCATGTGGCATCTTCTCGTGCGCGATCTGCACATCGCGCTGCGCAGGCAATCGGACTCCGCGGCCGCCATTGTGTTTTTCTTCATCGTCGTCAGCCTGTTTCCGCTGGGTGTCGGTGGCGAGCCGGAACTGTTGAGAACCATCGCCCCGGGCGTCATCTGGGTGGCTGCCCTGCTCGCGGCCATGCTTTCCCTGCCCAGGATGTTCAGCGACGATCACGAGGACGGCACGCTCGAACAGCTGTTGCTGGCCGCCACGCCGCTTCCGCTGCTGGTCACTTCCAAGGTCTTTGCGCACTGGCTCAGCTCCGGCCTGCTGCTCACGCTGCTGTCGCCGTTGCTGGCGCTGCAATTCGACCTTCCCGGCAATGCGATGGGGATTCTGCTCGTGTCACTTCTGCTGGGCACGCCGACGCTCAGCCTGATCGGAGCCATCATGTCCGCGCTGACCCTGGGCGCGCGCGGCGGCGGCGTACTGCTGGCGCTGCTGGTGCTGCCGCTGTACATCCCCGTGCTGGTCTTTGGCGCTGCCGCGGTTCAGGCCGGCGCATCCAGCCTGGGCGTATCCGCCCATTTCTCCCTCATGGGAGCCATCCTGGCGCTGGCGCTCTTCCTCGGCCCGTGGGCCACCGCATGGGCGCTGCGCATCTCCGTCGAGTAACCGCAGCACGCGGGCGCCAGGAGCGCCTGCGCCCACTGGCTCAAGCGAGCCGATCCTCTTGCGAAGTTCCTATTTGATCCAGAGCCGGATCGCGTCCCATGCCCGGCCAAGAAAACCGGCCTGTTCGACCCCCTCCAGAGCCACCAGAGGAATTTCTGCAATCTTCTGCTCTCCCAGCTTGACTTGCAGAACACCCACCTCCTGGCCCTTGGCGTAGGGCGCGATCAACGGATCGGGGCGCACCACCTGCGTCGTGATCTTGTCCGAACTGCCCGAGGGGGCCGACACCACGATGGCCACGTCACGCCCCACCTTGAGAGAGTCCTGCGAGCCCTTCCACAGCTTCGGCGTCGCCACCGGCTGTCCCGCATCAAACAGCTTGACATCATCAAACGCGGTGTAACCCCAATTGAGGAGCTTTTGGGTTTCATTGCTTCGCGCATTGTCGGAGGCCGCGCCGAGCACGACGGCGATCATCTGGCGATCGCCCACCTGCGGGAAATTGCGTTTGGCCGTAGCCACCAGGCAGTACCCTGCCGCGGCCGTGTGCCCCGTCTTCAGGCCATCGACCGTCGGATCCCGGAACAGCAGCACATTGCGATTGTTCGCATTGGACTTCGGGGTGCCCTCGTAACGGTACTGTTTGATGGCAAAGTAATGCATGTACTCAGGGAAATCATGCATCAGGCGTTGCGACAGCGTCGCCAGGTCCCGCGCCGTCGTGTAATGCCCCGGCTCCGTCAGCCCTTCGGGATTTTTGTAGGCCGTCCCCTTCATGCCCAGGGCCTTGGCCTGCTCGTTCATCATCCGGACGAAGTTGTCGGCACTCCCACCGACGCCTTCCGCCAGAGCCATCGACGCGTCATTGCCCGATTGCACGATCATGCCCTTGAGCAGATCCTCCACGGGAACCTGCATCTTGGGGTCGATGAACATGCGCGAGCCGGGCATCTTCCACGCGAGTTCACTCACGGGCAAGCGCTGCTCGAGCGTGATCTTCTTGGCGCGCAAGGCCTCGAAGACCAGGTAGCTGGTCATCAATTTGGTGAGCGACGCGGGCTCGATCTGCGCATCCACGTCCCTGGAAGCCAGCACCTGCCCCGAGGTCAAATCCATCAACAGATAGTTGCGTGCCGCGATTTCGGGCGGCGCCGGCAACTGTGCCGATGCCAATACCGGTACGAGCACAAGTCCGATCAGCAGCTTGCGCAAAGAAGCAGGGAAACATGTCATGAGAAGCAACGCCCGATGCCACCACCGGGTGCATTGATGAGTTGAAGGAAGGCGCCTTGCGCCCGCGTCGGCGGGAACATCAACATGCAGCATGCAGATGGCGCGCCACCAGGCCCTTGAGCAGGGGCAATTGTCCGTGAAAGAAATGTTCGCCGCCGGGGACAACGGTTACAGGCAGTAGCTGCGGCCTCGCCCAATCGAGCACGGCGGCGAGCGGCACCACATCATCGCTTTCGCCGTGGATGACGAGCGTGCGCATGCGCGCCGCCTCAGGCACCTGCGCAACCTCGAAGTTGCTCGCCGCCGTTCCGACCAGCACCGCATGCGTGGGTTCACGCGCCGCCCAGAGGGTCCGAAGCGCATGGCTGGTCACGAACGCGCCAAAGGAAAAACCCGCCAGGGCCAGCGGGCCGTCCGGAGCGACCTGCCGCACCACGTCGAGCATGTCCTGCAACTCCCCTTGCCCCGCATCGTATGTGCCGCCCGAGGCTCCAACCCCGCGGAAATTGAACCGCACAGCCACAAAGCCGCAGGCGACGAAAGCGCGCGCAAGCGTTTGCACCACCTTGTTGTCCATCGTGCCGCCAAACAAGGGGTGGGGGTGTGCAATCACGGCCACCCCGCGCTGCGGCACGCCGGCATCGGGCAGGCCGCGGACGGCCTCGATGGAACCTGCGCTTCCCTTCAGATCAAGGCGTTGCAATTGCACTGTTTCCACTCTCAAAAGATGAGCTTCTCGCGCCCGTCACACAAAGAAAGAGATACAAATTCATCATCTTCCTATATCTGGAGCAAGCAGCAAGCGTTCTACGGCGACTCCACGCTTCAGATGCGACTCGACAATCTCGTCGATATCCGTCTGATCGACGTAGGTGTACCAGACTCCCTCCGGGTAGACCACCGCCACCGGCGCGCCGGCGCATCGATTCATGCACCCGGCCTTGTTCACCCGCACTTTGCCCACGCCCGCCAGGCCTTCTTCCTTGACCCGCCTCTTGCAGTGCTCATACGCTTGCTGCGCGCCATGCTGTGCGCAGCAATATTCGCCGTTGTCACGCTGGTTCAGACAAAAAAAGATGTGCCGTTGATAGTACGGCTGCGGGGTTTCGCTCATGATCATGAATTGTAGGAAGTGTGCTCAGAACGGTTTGACCACGACAAGAATGACCACGACCACCAACATGAGCACGGGGAGTTCGTTGAACCAGCGGTACCAGCGATGCCCGTGAGGAACATGACCCATCGCAAGCCGGTGCAGTTCCAGCGCGCACACCGCGTGATAGCCAATGATCAAAACCACCACCAGCAGTTTGGCGTGCAACCAACCGTTGCCCGGCCCCTGTCCGATACCGTAACCCAGCCACAGCCAGAACCCCAGAACCACCGCCGGAACCGCCAGCATGGTCATGAAGCGCAAAAGCTTGCGCCCCATCAGCACCAGCCGCTCCCGCTCGGCCACGGAACCCGGCGCGACCATGGCCAGATTCACGAAGATCCGCGGCAGATAGAACAGGCCCGCAAACCAGCTCACGACAAAGACGATATGAAAAGACTTCACCCAGAGCATGGTCGGCGTGATCCATCAAAAAAAGCCCGGCATGCTGCCGGGCGGACAAGCCTTTCGTCGCATCGCTGCACACGAAGGCCCCGCTCAGGGAGGAAAAGCGGGGGGTGGAAAGCCACCCGCAGCCAATCTAGCACCCTCAAACCCACGCCGCAAGTGCGTGGCCATCCCAGGCCATCGATGGCCTGCCCGGAGGGACTTGAACCCCCGACCTATTGCTTAGAAGGCAATTGCTCTATCCAGTTGAGCTACGGGCAGAAACGGCGCGCATCATAGTGCGTGGCACCCTGGATTTTCAGCTCAACAGGCGCTCCGGATTGGCGTTGAGCTTGGCTACCACATTGCGTGTCGCACGCACCGTGATGCCTTCGACATCCTGCGGCGTAAGCAGCCGCGCCTGCATGTAGGCGGCCAGGCGCCGCACCTGAAACAGATAATTCTGGCCGCTGGGCGCTATCAGCAGATGAAGCTGCTTGCGCTGGCTGTGCCACACGTACTGCACGCGGGCAGTGCCTCCATTGTGATCCAGCGTGTACCACGTGCCCAGAGGCAGCTCGTGCGCGCGCTTGAGCGCCTCGCTTTGCACCGGAGCATCCGTATCCGGTATCACGTCAATGGCCGAGGCATCGATGCCCAGCAGCAGTTCGATGTTTTCAGCGTTCAGCGGAATGTCTCCCAGGCTTTCATCGCTGATGAACTCTTCCAGATTGGCCAGACGCTTGGCCATGTCGTCGATGCGTGACTGTTCGATGGTCGCGGTTTTCGAGATGAACGCTTCCGCCAGGGTATCGGTCAGCACCTTGATCTGGCTATCCTGTTTCCCTCCGTCGATCCCGATCAGCGCAAGACCACGACGCAGGCGCTCGAGAATACCCGGAAGCATCTGAATCACCTGGTTGCGCTCGGTACGATTGGGCTTGGCGCCGGAGGCCCACACCAGGTCTGCCGCCACCCGTTTGTACTGGGCCGTTTCCTTGTCCTGCGCCCCATACTTCACGGCCGCCATCGCCAGCACCTCGGCCCATGACTTGAACAGGAAGTCACGTATTTCATCGCGTACCGGCATGTCCCGCAGCATGGTGCGCAGCTCGATCGTGAACTGGACGGTCAGCGTCTCCTTCTGCTCCATCTGCTGGGCGACGCCGACGATCTCGGATGCGGTCTTCTGCGTCTGCGCCAGGGATGACGCCAGGAATTTCTCGAACTCGTCGTAGACGATCTGAAACACCTTGCTGCCGGTCTCCGGGTACTGCTCCACCACCTGGACCACGCGGCGGATTTCCTTTTCCAGCGTGCTGCCGTTGATGGCATTGGCGTCAAAGCCCAGGACGCATGAACCCATGCGGTCGATCAGCTTGCGCGCCGGATGGTCGGCCTTGTGGAAGAACTCCGGCTCCGCCAGCGCCACACGCAGCACCGGCACCTGCAATCGCGCAAACCAGACGCGCACCGAGGGCGGTATGCGATCTTCATCCAGAATGCTCTGGAACATCAAGGCAACGATCTCGATGATCGCCTTTTCGCTGGCGGTCGCAGCCTTTTCCTTGAGTTCCGTTGCGCGCTGGCGCACCTCCGTGGCCGCCTGGGACACGGCAATGGGGGCATAGGCGGAAACCAGCACGCGCGGTCCGCCGCCATAGAAGGCATTGGCCTGCACCTGCATCGTGCCCAATGCCTGAGTCAGCGCCATGGTCGCCGGTGGCGCCTGCACCGGATTGAACCCGGTGGATGTCTGAACCAGAAGATGCTGCAGCTGCAGCATGACCTCTTCCGCGCGCTGTCGCGTCATGTCCAGCTGAGACCAGCCATAGGCCTGGCTCGGCGCGGAGTCCACGGCACCGCCCACCCCCTGCGCCATGGCAGAAGGCATGTACATACCAGGCCCGCCGTGCATCCCCTGCAGCCCGCTGGTCAAGGCACCATAGCCGGATGCCGCCTGCTGCGTGCCCGATGCCGCACCGGTCAACCCACGCTGGCCACCACCGGAAGGACGCACCACCCGGGTACGCAGCGCTGCAAGGTCAGGCACCTGGTGATCGTCATAAAGGCGGCCCACCTCTTCAAAAGCAGGGACGATCGCGGCAATCAGCACGCCTTCAAGCTTATCGAACACCAGATCGAGCTCATCACGGGTCAAGCCCGCCTCAAACCACTGGTCGACGAGGGCCAGGCACGCCACCTCGGGCAACAGAATGTCGCCCGCTTCAAGTTCCTGCCCCTGAAGATACTTGGTGCGCTGGCGAACCGCCTCCAGCGTGTTATTTGCCTTGGCGGTAATGGCCCGCGCCAGGCGCGCGCCGAGGAGCCGATTCTCCACGGCCTCCTCGCTGACGAGCTGAAGGCCATCCAGCTCCGCATCGGCCAGCCGGCTTGGCCGGGCCGCATCGCCCCGGAGCGCTGCCGCTTCGCTGGAGCGCCACGCTTTCGTCACCCCATCGATCCATGCCTGCCGGTACGTGCGGTAATGCAGCCAGGTGTCGCGCCGGCGTTGCATGACCTGGTGCGTGGCCACCTCGCTGACCAGTTCGGTCAATGCGCCATACAGCGACTTGTCGATTCCCGGAAGGCTTTCGCACAGGCTCTGCACGAAGCGCTGACGTGCGGTGGCCGCAAGTTCCCGGGAATGATGGTGCGTCTGAATTGGAACCATGGGACTCACATGTTAGCCGCTCAGCGGGGAAACCGGCTCCGGCTGCCAAGTCGCGCAGATGACACCCACCAATCAGGCATCAGACCACGGCACCGGCATTCGGATCGTTGGAATCGCCATCCTTGCGCACATGCACCTTGGCGAGGTCTTCGCGCTTGACGCCCAGCCACATGGCAATGGCCGCCGCAACGAACACGGACGAGTAGATACCGAACAGAATGCCGATGGTGAGCGCCAGGGCGAAGTAGTGCAGGCTCTGTCCCCCGAAGAAGAACATGGAGAGCACCATGGCCTCGGTGGAGGCGTGAGTGATCACGGTGCGGCTCATCGTGCTGGTGATGCCGTGGTCGATCACCTCATGTGGCGTGAGCTTGCGGAATTTGCGGAAGGCTTCGCGGATCCGGTCGAAAATCACGACCGATTCGTTGACCGAATAGCCCAGCACCGCGAGCACCCCGGCCAGCACCGAAAGTGAAAACTCCCACTGAAAGAATGCAAAGAATCCGAGAATGATGACCACGTCATGCAGGTTCGCGATGATGCCGGCCACACCGAACTTCCATTCGAAGCGGATGGACAGGTAGATGACGATGCCCAGCACCACCATGCCCAGCGCCATCAGCCCTCCGTGCACCAGTTCATCGCCCACCTGCGGTCCGACGAACTCGGTGCGCCTGAGCTGCACCTTCGGCTCCTGCGCGCGCAGGGCCGTCATGACGCTCTCGCTCTGCTGCGCCGACGTCACGCCCTTTTGCACCGGCAGACGGATCATCACGTCGCGCGAGGTGCCGAAGTTCTGCACGATGACGTCCTGATAGCCGAGCGAGGAAACCGCATCGCGTACCTTGCCGATGTCGGCGGTCTGTTCATAGGCCACCTCCATGACGGTGCCGCCCGTGAATTCCACCGACAGGTGCAGCCCACGGGTGAGCAGGAAGAAAACGGCCAGGGCAAAGGTCACGAAGGAAATCACGTTGAAAATCAACGCGTACTTCATGAACGGGATGTCCTTGCGGATGCGGAAAAATTCCATGGTGCGTCTACCTCAGCTCAATTGTTGTAGCCGCGGCCGGCCACGGAACGCAGTTCCGAGCCATCTTCCGGCTTCCAGATCTGGCCGATCGAGATGCTCTTGAGCTTCTTGCGTCGCCCATACCAGAGATTGACGATCCCGCGCGAGAAGAACACGGCCGAAAACATGCTCGTCAGGATGCCGATGCAGTGCACCACGGCGAAACCGCGCACCGGGCCGGAACCGAACGCCAGCAGCGCCAGACCCGCGATCAAGGTGGTGACGTTGGAGTCCAGGATCGTGGCCCACGCATTTTCATAACCGGCATGAATGGCCGTCTGCGGAGAGACACCCGCGCGCAACTCCTCGCGAATACGCTCGTTGATGAGCACGTTCGAGTCGATGGCAACACCCAGGGCCAGCGCCATGGCGGCAATGCCCGGCAGGGTGAGCGTGGCCTGCAGCATGGACAGAATGGCGATGAGGAGCAGCACGTTCACCGACAGCGCCAGCGTGGAAAAGAGACCGAACAGCAGATAATACACGCACATGAAGATCGCAATCACCGCCATGCCCCAGACCACGGAGTGAATGCCGCGCTGGATGTTGTCGGCGCCCAGGCTCGGGCCTATGGTGTATTCCTCGATGATCTCCATCGGCGCGGCCAGCGAGCCGGCGCGCAGCAGCAGCGCGGTGTCGTTGGCCTCCATCGTCGTCATGCGGCCCGAGATCTGCACGCGCCCGCCGCCGATTTCGGTGCGGATCACCGGCGCCGTCACAACCTCGCCCTTGCCCTTTTCAAACAGGATGATGGCCATGCGCTTGCCGACGTTGTCACGCGTGACGTCCTTGAAGATGCGCGATCCCTTGGCATCGAGCGTCAGGTTGACCGTGGGCTCCTGCGTCTGGTTGTCGAAACCGGGCTGCGCATCGGTCAGGTTCTCGCCCGTCAGAATCACCTGTTTCTTGACCACCACGGGCTGCTGGTTGCGGTCCAGGTATTTCTCGTCGCCGAACGGCACCGGGCCGCTGCCGAGTTCGGCGGCGCGCCCCTCGGTGCTTTCATCGACCATGCGGATTTCCAGCGTCGCCGTGCGCCCGAGGATTTCCTTGGCCTTGGCCGTGTCCTGCACGCCGGGCAGCTGCACCACGATGCGGTCCAGCCCCTGCTGCTGGATCACCGGCTCGGCCACGCCCAGCTCGTTGATGCGGTTGTGCAGGGTGACGATATTCTGCTTGAGCGCCTGCTCCTGCACCTTGCGCAGCGATTCCGGCTTGATCATCGCGGTCAGCAGCTGACCATCGCCATCGGGGCTGCTGGTGACCTGCAGATCGGGGAACTGGTCGGCAATCAGGTTGCGCGCGGCCGTCACGGTCGCTTCATCGCGCAGGCGGATACGTATCGTCTGGCCCTCGCGCGTGATGCCGCCGTGGCGCAGGTTCTTCTCGCGCAGCGAGGTGCGCAAGTCTCCCGCGTAGGACTCGGCCTTCTTGGTGAGCGCGGCCTGCATGTCCACCTGCAGCATGAAATGCACGCCGCCGCGCAAGTCCAGACCCAGGTACATCGGCCGCGCGTTGATGGCCGTCAACCAGTCGGGCGAGCGCGAGACCAGGTTGAGCGCCACGATATAGGGCGGATCGGATGGATCGGGAATCAGCGCCTTCTCGATCGCATCCTTGGCCTTGAGCTGGTCGTCGGGCGTGTCGAAACGCGCCCGCACCGAGGTGCCTTCGAGCACTACCGAGTCCGACGTCAGCCCCGCCGCCTTGACCACCTGCTGCACGCGTTCGAGCACGGCCGTGTCGACCTTGATCGTCGCCTTGCCGGAAGAAACCTGCACCGCAGGCGCTTCGCCATAAAAATTGGGCAACGTGTACAACGCCGCAACGAGCAGCGCGACCACGATGATCACGTACTTCCAAGCCGGATAACGGTTCATTTCGTGCTCTCAAAGCGTGGCCGGGCCACGCAGCGCCATGGGGCGCGGCTTACTTGATCGTGCCCTTGGGCAGGACCTGCGAAACGGCACTGCGCTGCACCTGCACCTCGACGCCCTCGGCGATCTCCACATGCAGGGTGCTCTCGTTGATGCGCGTGACCTTGCCCAGCACACCACCGGCCGTCGCCACCTCATCGCCCTTGGCGAGCGCCTCGATCATCGCGCGATGCTCTTTCTGCTTCTTCATCTGCGGGCGGATCATGATGAAGTAAAGCACCACGAACATCAGCACCAGGGGCAGCATGCCTCCGAGCGAGGACATGAGATCGCCGCCACCGGCTGCGGCGGCGGGGGCGGTTTGGGCGTAAGCGGAAGAAATCAGCACGGGAAAGCTCCAGAATGGGCAATGGGGCGCCGACACACGGGCCTTGCCGGGCGGGCACGGCGCGTGGCGGTGAACTGGTAATTGTATTCGGCGCCCGCCCACGGACCGCCACGACGAGGTCGGCCGCGCGGCGATGGAATCCGGGTTTCTAATAAAACCCGGTTGAAAACCTTAGCTGGTGCGCGCTATACGCTCTTGTTTTTGCATTCCCATGACATCGCGCCACTGCGCCATCAGCGCCTCCCAACGAACGCGAGCGCCGTGCAGGTAGCGCGCCTTCACGTGGCCATAGCCGCGGATGTCCTCGGGAATGCGGGCAATGTGCAGCGCCAGCTCGCGCCGATCCGGGGCCAGGCCCGTGAGCAGTTCCTCGATGCACTCGCGGTATTGCGCGATCAGCGCCCGCTCCATGCGCCGCTCGGCCGTCAGGCCGAACGGATCGAGCGGCGTGCCACGCAGTCCCTTCATGCGCGCGAGCACGCCAAAGGCGCGGCGCACCCAGGGGCCATAGGCACGTTTGACAAGCTCGCCCTTGGCATTCTTCTTCGACCACAGCGGCGGCGCGAGGTGGTGCACCAGCCTGTAGTCGCCCTCGAAGCCCTCGGCGATTTTTTTCAGAAAACCCGCATCGGTGTGCAGTCGCGCCACTTCGTATTCGTCCTTGTACGCCATGAGCTTGAACAGGTTGCGCGCCACCGCCTCGGCCAACGGCGTGCCCTGGCCCTGGGCGCTCTCGACCCCGCGCACCTTTTCGACGAAGGCCCGGTAGGCGGCGGCGTATGCGGCGTTCTGGTAGGCGGCGAGAAAGCCGGCCCGGCGCTCGACCAGTTCATCAAGCGTCGGCGCCCGGGCCGCGTCGATCGCCTTGCGCGCGGCAAACAGCGCCTGCACGGCCGCGAGATCGTGCGCGCACTGGCGGCCCCATTCGAACGCCGCGAGGTTGTTTGGCACCTGCACGCCGTTGAGCTCGATTGCGCGGCGCAGCGCCACGCGCGAAAGCGGGACCCAGCCCTTTTGCCAGGCAAAGCCCAGCATCAGCGGGTTGGTATAGATGCTGTCGCCCAGCAGCGCGGCGGCGGCGCGCTCGGCGTCGAGCAGGTGCAAGCGTTCCTTGCCGACCGCGCCCTCGATCGCCGCCTCGCAGCCGCCGAGCGGAAACTGCCAGTCGGGGTCGTGCACGAAGGCGGCGGCCGGCGTGCGGTGCACGTTGAGCGCGACGAAGGTGCGCCCGGGCTGCATCACCGCGAGCGTCGTCCTGCTCGCCGTCACCATGCCCTCGCAGCCGATGACCAGATCGGCCTGCGCGATGTCCACGCGCGTGGTGTGGATCGCCTCGGGGCGCTCGGCCAGTTGCACGTAGCTCCAGGTGGCGCCGCCCTTCTGCGCCAGGCCCGCCGCATCCTGCGTGACCACGCCCTTGCCTTCCAGGTGCGCCGCCATGCCGAGCAACTGGCCGATGGTGATGACGCCGGTGCCGCCCACGCCGGCGACGACGATGCCCCAGGCGGCGTCGCACGCGGGCAATGGCGGCTCGGGCAGCTCGGGCATGTTGGCGAGGTCGCCTTTTTTCTCGCGCTGCGGCTTCTTGCGCTGGCCGCCTTCCACCGTCACGAAGCTCGGGCAAAAGCCCTTGACGCAGGAGAAATCCTTGTTGCAGGTGTTCTGGTTGATCTGGCGCTTGCGGCCGAACTCGGTCTCCACCGGCTCGACCGAGAGGCAGTTCGATTGCACCGAGCAATCCCCACAGCCCTCGCACACCAGCTCGTTGATGATGACCGTTTTGGCCGGCGTCGCCATCGTGCCGCGCTTTCTGCGGCGGCGCTTTTCGGTGGCGCAGGTCTGGTCGTAGATCAGCGCGGTGCAGCCCTTGACGTCGCGCAGCTCGCGCTGGATGCGGTCGAGCTCGTCGCGGTGAAACACCTGCACGCCCGGCGGCAGGTCGTTGAGCAGCTCCGGGTGGTTGGCGCGCGCGCCGTCCGCCGGGTGGGTGCGGCCATGGTATTTCTCGGGCTCGTCGGTCACCACCACGGTTTTCACCACGCCCTCGGCGCGCAGGCTGTGCGCGATCTGCGCCACCGAGTGTCCCTCGGGGCGCTCGCCCACGGGCTGGCCGCCGGTCATCGCCACCGCGTCGTTGTAGAGGATCTTGTAGGTGATGTTCACGCCCGCGGTCACGCTCTGGCGAATCGCCAGCAGCCCGCTGTGAAAGTAGGTGCCGTCGCCCAGGTTGGCAAAGACGTGCGTGTCGGTGGTGAACGGCGCCTGCCCGACCCAGCTCACGCCCTCGCCGCCCATCTGCGTGAAGGTGGAGGTGGCGCGGTCGGGCATCCAGGTGGCCATGTAGTGGCAGCCGATGCCCGCCACCGCGCGCGAGCCCTCGGGCACGCGGGTGCTGGTGTTGTGCGGGCAGCCGCTGCAAAACCAGGGTGTGCGCTCGCCGGTCTGCGCCTGCTGATGCGCCAGCGCCTGTTCGCGCGCGTCGAGCTGCGCCAGGCGCCGGTCCATGCGCGCGACGATGTCGGCGCCCACGCCCAGATGCTTGAGGCGCCGCGCGATCGCCCTGGCGATGAGCGCGGGCGAAAGATCGGCCTTGGGGCGCAACAGCCAGTGCGCGCCGGGGTTGGGCGAACTCCACTCGCCACCCTCCTCGTCGAACTTGCCGAGCACGCGCGGGCGCACGTCGTCGCGCCAGTTGTACAGCTCTTCCTTGAGCTGGTACTCGATCATCTGGCGCTTTTCCTCGACCACCAGGATCTCCTGCAGGCCACGGGCGAAATCGCGCGTGATCGTCGCCTCCAGCGGCCAGACCACGCCCACCTTGTGCACGCGGATGCCGAGCTGGCGGCAGGTGGCGTCATCGAGCCCCAGATCGACCAGCGCCTGGCGCATGTCGTTGTACGCCTTGCCGCTGGCGATCAGCCCGAAGCGGTCGTGCGGGCCCTCGATCGCGTTGTGGTTGAGCCGGTTGGCGCGGATGTAGGCCAGCGCCGCATACCACTTGTGGTCCATCAGCCGTGCCTCCTGCACCAGCGGCGCATCGGGCCAGCGGATGTGCAGCCCGCCCTCGGGCATCGTGAAGTCCTCGGGCAGCACGATGCGCACGCGGTCCGGATCGACGTGCACGCTGCTGCTCGATTCGACCACCTCCTGGATGGTCTTCATGCCCGACCACAACCCGGCGAAGCGGCTCATGGCAAACGCATGCAGGCCCAGGTCGAGGATCTCCTGCACGCTGGCCGGAAAGAACACCGGCGTGCCGCAGGCCTTGAAG
Organism: Comamonas sp. SCN 67-35; assembly: GCA_001725255.1. GTDB lineage: Bacteria > Pseudomonadota > Gammaproteobacteria > Burkholderiales > Burkholderiaceae_C > Comamonas_C. The sequence continues at coordinate 22,876 of MEFV01000001.1, forward strand.
ATGTGGTCGCTCTGATGCGCCGCCGTGCTGCTCTTGCTGAGGTGGTCGTCGCCCGCCACCGCGATCACGCCGCCGTGGCGCGCGGTGCCGGCCATGTTGGCGTGCTTGAACACGTCGCCGCTTCGGTCCACGCCCGGCCCCTTGCCGTACCAGATGCCGAAGACGCCGTCGTGCTTCTTGCTCTCGGGGTAGATGTCCAGCTGCTGCGTGCCCCAGACCGCGGTAGCCGCAAGCTCCTCGTTCACGCCGGGCTGGAACACGATGTGCTGTTCCGCCAGGTATTTGCGCGCCGCCCACAGCGCCTGGTCGTAGCCGCCCAGCGGGCTGCCGCGGTAGCCGCTGATGAAGCCTGCGGTATCCAGGCCCGCCGCCGCATCGCGCTGGCGCTGCAGCATCGGCAGGCGCACCAGCGCCTGCGTGCCGCTCATGAAGGCGCGGCCTTGCGCCAGCGTGTACTTGTCGTCCAGGGTGACGGTTTCGAGCGCATGGCGCACGTGGTCGGGCAAGGGGGCGTTCATGAAGGTGTCTCCTGTCGTTCACGAATGCGTTGGCGATGCGGCCAGCGGCTGCCAAGCCTACCGCGCGACGGTCCGTCCTGCCAGTCGCCGACGCGGCAGCTTCAGCCGACCGGAGACGGCTGCGCGTTCAGCGCGGCGAGGCGCTCGGGCGTGCCCACGTCCACCCAAAGCCCAGGGTAGAACTCGGCGCTCACGCGGCCCGCCGTCATCGCCCGGCGCAGCAGCGGCGCCAGCGGCGCACGCACGCCCTGCGGATTGCCGACGGGAATCTCGCACCACGGGGGGGAAAACAAGGCCGCGCGCAGCAGGGCGATGGTGCTGTAGGTGTAGCGCGGTCGCGGATCGCCCGCCGGCAGGTCGAGCGCCAGCCCCCCATCCGACAGGCCAAAGTCGCCCTGCGGATGCTGCGGCGGGTTGGGCACCAGCCACAGGTGCGCCAGCGCGTTGCCCGCGGCAAAACGCCGCACGGCCCGCGCATCGAAGCCGAAGTCCGGCGCGAACACGTCGCCCGCGACGAGCCAGAACATGGGTCCGAGCCCCGGCAAGGCCCGGGCGATGCCGCCCGCGGTCTCCAGCGCGCCGCCGAAATCCTCGCCCTCGTTCGAGTATGAAATAGAGAGCTGCTCGCGCTTGTTACACAATGGCTCAGGCACAAAAACATTACCAAATTCCTGACGAATCCGCTCACCCAGCCAGGCGGTGTTGACGCACACCTGGCGCACACCCGCGCGCGCCAGCGCCCGCAGATGCCAGGCCAGCAGCGGGCGCCCATGCACCTGCAGCAGGGGCTTGGGGCAGGTGTCGGTCAGCGGGCGCATGCGCTCGCCGCGCCCGGCGGCGAGCAGCATCGCGGGGACTTGTGCACAAGATTCAGTCGCCATCGCGGGCAAGTGTAGGGCGGCCGCGGGGCGGGCGCAGCCGCAGTACGATGCGTGCATGACGTCCATCCACGCGCAGCGCCGCGCCCACCTCGCTGCCCTCCTCGGGCCCGGCGGCATCGCCATCATCCCCACCGCTCCCGTCGTCGCACGCAACCGCGACAGCGATTTTCCGTACCGGCACGACAGCTATTTCTACTACCTGACCGGCTTCGCGGAGCCCGGTGCCTGCCTGGTGCTGACGAACGAGGGCCATGCCACGCTGCTGTGCCAGCCCAAGGATCCGGAACGCGAAATCTGGGACGGCTACCGCCTGGGGCCGCAGGCCGCGGTGCAGGCACTGGGCGTGGACGAGGCGTATTCGAGTGCCGAGACCGACAGCCGCCTGCCCCATCTGCTGGAAAACCGCACCACCGTGTGGTTTCCGTTTGCCACGCATGCCGGCCTCGCCGCACGCGTCGACGGCTGGCTCGGCCAGGTGCGCACGCGGGCCCGCACGGGCGTGCTCTGCCCCGCGAGCCAGAGCGACGTATGCCAGTTGCTCGACGAGATGCGCCTCGTCAAGGACGCGCACGAGCAGGACATCATCCGCCGCGCCGGAGCGATCAGCGCGCGCGGGCACGTGCGCGCGATGCAGCGCAGCGCCCGCATGCTGCGCGCCGGCGAAGACGTGCGCGAATACCATCTGGACGCCGAGCTGCTGCACGCGTTTCGCGAAGCGGGCTCGCAGTTTCCCGCCTACACCTCCATCGTCGCGGCCGGCGCCAATGCCTGCGTGCTGCACTACCGCGCCGGCGACGCGGCGATACGCGCCGGTGAACTCGTGCTGATCGATGCGGCCTGCGAGCTCGATGGCTATGCCAGCGACATCACCCGCACCTTTCCCGCCAACGGCCGATTCAGCGGGCCGCAACGGGCACTCTATGAACTGGTGCTGGCCAGCCAGAAGGCCGCCATCGCGGCCACGCATGCCGGCGCGCGTTTCGATGCGCCCCACGATGCCGCCATCGCCGTCCTCGCGCAAGGGATGCTCGATGTGGGTCTGCTCGACGGCAACAAGGTGGGCAGCGCCCAGGACGTCATCGGCCAACGGGCGTACTTCCCGTTTTACATGCACCGCACCAGCCACTGGATGGGAATGGATGTGCATGACTGCGGCAACTACGTGGAGCCGGCGCAGGCCGATCAGGTCAGCGAACACGTGGATGCATTGACCGGGCAGACCGTGCTGCGCCGTCCCAGCCGCATCCTGCACCCCGGGATGGTCCTGACGATCGAGCCCGGCATTTATGTGCGCCCTACCGAAGGCGTACCCGAGCGTTTTCATCACATCGGCATTCGCATCGAAGACGATGCCATCGTGACGGCCGATGGCTGCGAGCTCGTCACGCGTGACGTGCCCGTCGAGCCTGATGCCATCGAGGCATTGATGAACGCTTGACGCCCCGCGCCGGCAGCCACTCGCGCGAAGATGCTTGCGCACACCCGAAACGGGGGGCGCGGCCATGGCCGCGTGTGGAACTACAATCTGACAACGCGAATCTGTCGCATTCACGTTCAATACCTGATGGCCATTCGCGCCACACGATCACGCAACAAGGAATGGATTGATGATGCGCCGTCGCTTGCTCAATACCTGGATGCTCCAGGGCCTCGTGGCGCCGCTGCTGGCATGCAGCACACTGGGCCAGGTCCACGCGCAGGACGACATGCCGGTGGCACGCATCGAATTCAACGACGGCGCGGTCAACACCCGGTTGATCGAAGTGCCTGCGCGCACGCGTTTCCGGCTGGAGATGGTGAACACGGGAAAGACACCGGCCGAATTCGAAGCACGCTCGCTCGGCGTGGAAATCGTGATTCCGCCAGGCGCCACCCGCACACGGGCGATACCCCCGAAACTGGCTGGCAAGTACCCCTTTTTTGATGATTTCCACATGGAAACGACCCAGGGCCACATCATCGTCAAGTAGCGTCAAGGCACGGCACGTCCCTCCCGCAAGGCGGCTGGCGCACGATGCTTGCGACGCCCGCCCCTTCAGAGACCATCAAAATTTTCCGGCCGGATCTTCTCGGAGAATCCACAAGGCCTACAATGGCAATCGAGAATCATTTTCATTTGACAAATGAAGGGCTGACGATGAAACATCCCTGGTCGTGGATCGGCGCGATGACACTGCTGGCTGGCACGGCCGCCATGGCGGCTGAAGTGCCCATAGGCGAACCCCACGTCGAAGGCGGCATGGAAGTGGCGGCGGTCTATCTGCAGCCCATAGAGATGGAACCCGCCGGCATGATGCGCGACGCCAAGGCGTCGGACATCCACCTCGAAGCCGACATCCACGCCGTCAGGAACAACCCCAATGGTTTCGGCGAAGGGGTCTGGATGCCCAGTCTGGTGGTGCGCTATCAGCTCGCCAAAAAGGGCGACGCCAAAACCCTGCAGGGCGAGCTCATCCCCATGGTCGCCAGCGACGGTCCGCACTACGGGGACAACATCAAGCTGATGGGTCCGGGCAAGTACACGCTGGTGCTCACCATCGAGCCACCCAGCGCCGCCAAGGGCAGCCATTTCGGTCGCCATGTCGACAAGGAAACCGGCGTGGCGCCGTGGTTCAAGCCATTTGAGGCGCGTTATGAATTCACCTACGCCGGCACCGGAAAGAAGGGCGGGTACTGAGCCGCCGCCTCGCTCTCGCCAGGGTTCGAACGCCATGAATTTGCCCTCCCCTCACAAGCCACTCGCGACCGTGGTTGCACGCGCTCTTGCGGTCTCGTTCATGCTGGTGCAACTGGCGATCGCCACCGCGCTGCCAGTGCACGCCGAAGACATCCCCACCGTGCGCATTGAACTCAACGACGGGCACATCAACGTGCGCCGCATCGAACTGCCCGCACGTCAGCGTTTTCGCGTGGAGGTGGTCAACCAGGGCAAGACGCCTGCCGAATTCGAGAGCCTGCCGCTGGGCCTGGAGCTGGTCGTGGCGCCGGGAGGCACACGCACCCGGGCACTGCCCGGCAAATCCGCCGGAACCTATCCCTACTACGACGAATTCCACATGGAAACGACACGCGGCGAATTCGTCATCAAGTAAACAGGCCCAACATGGAACAGGTCATCTTCGTCATGTGGCGCGAGAGCGTCGAGGCGCTCCTCGTGGTGGGCATCCTGTACAGCTGGCTGTCGCTCACGCCGGGGGCCGAATCGGGCCGACGCTGGCTCTGGGGCGGCGTGGTGGCGGGCCTGTCACTCGCCGCCCTGCTGGGCCTGGGCATCTACAGCGCGCAGGAACTGCTGGTGAACTGGCAGGACCAGTTCCAGACCCTCATGGTGCTTGTCGCTGCCGCACTGATCGTACAGATGGTGCTGTGGATGCGGGTGCACGGCCGCACGCTCAAGCGCGAGCTCGAACAGGGGCTGTCCCTCAAGCTGAAGCAGCGCAACTGGTGGGGCGTGGCCGTGCTGTCGGCGCTGGCCATCGCACGCGAAGGCAGCGAGGCCGTGGTCTTTCTTTATGGAACGCTGGCAGCCACCTCCACGAATGATCTGCCCCTGATGGGTCTGGCGGCCGGCGGCGGACTACTGGCCGCTTTCGCCACCTTCTGGCTGTTGCAATTGGGTGGCAAGATACTGACCTGGCCACGGTTTTTCCGCATCACCGAGATCCTGCTGCTGCTGCTGGCCGCCTCCCTGGTGACCACGGGCGCGGAAAAGATGCAGGCCATGGAGTGGCTACCGCCCTTGATGGATGGCCTCTGGAATACCTCCTGGCTACTGCCGGACATGGGCCGCCTGGGCGGTCTGGTCGCCGGCATCACGGGCTACCGCGCACAGCCTTCCTTGATGACGGTGCTGGTCTACGTCGGCTATTGGGTGCTCATGGCCATCCTGCTGCGCCGCAGCCGCGCTGGCACTCGCATGTCCTCCGCCCGCAGCGCGAGGCATGCGTGAACACACTCACCAACGCTCCCTGGATCGAAGGGCGATGGCAAAAAGGCCTGGCGGCGGCGGGTGAGTGGCTGCGCGCCCACGGCTCGCTGGTGCGCCGATTGCAATGGGTGGTGGTGGCCGTGTACGCGGTGCTGCTTGTCGTGCCCGCGCTGCTGCCCCTGCCCGACAACGCGTCCCGCGTGTGGAACAGTTTCACCATCGTGGCGGAATTCGCCTTCTGGGGTATCTGGTGGCCCTTCGTGCTGCTGAGCATCATCCTGTTCGGACGCCTGTGGTGCGGCGTGCTCTGCCCCGAGGGCACGCTCACCGAATGGGCGTCGAAACACGGGCGCGGGCTGGGCGTGCCGCGCTGGATGCGCTGGGGCGGCTGGCCCTTCACCGCCTTCGTGCTCACCACGGTCTACGGGCAGATGGTGAGCGTCTATCAATACCCCCTCGCGGCGCTGGTGGTGCTGGGCGGCAGCACGGCTGCCGCGATGGTGGTGGGCTACTTCTATACCAGAGGCAAGCGCGCATGGTGCCGTTACCTCTGCCCGGTCAATGGCGTGTTCGGCCTGCTGGCGAAGCTCGCGCCCATGCACTACAAGGTCAGCGAAGAAGCATGGCGGCGTTCGCTGGCTCAAGCGGGCAAACCCATCACGATCACGAAGAGAAGGCCGCCTGCCGTCGATTGCGCCCCGATGCTGGATCTGCGGCATATGAAGGGCGGCAGCAACTGCCACATGTGCGGGCGCTGCAGCGGGCATCATGAAGCAATGGCCCTGCAATGGCGTTCACCCGCGCAGGAGGTCGTGGACGTCGCCGCCGCCGAAGCCACGCACTGGCAGACCTGGCTGATCATTTTCGGGCTGCAGGGCGTGGCCATCGGCGCCTTTCACTGGAGCGCCAGCCCCTGGTTCGTGGCCATCCGGCAGTGGGCCGCCACATGGCTGATCGACCACGACATTTATTGGCCGCTCGCGGACAACGCACCATGGTGGATACTGACCAATTACCCCGAGCGCAATGACGTGCTCACCTGGCTGGATGGCGCGCTGCTTCTGGCCTATATCGGCGCCACGGCGCTGGTTTGGGGCGGCATCACGCTGGCGCTGACCGCCCTGGCCACGCGCTCGGCCGGCACATGGAAAACCCAGCGGATGCATCATCTCGCGCAGGCCATGATTCCGCTTGCGGGCATCGGAGTGTTTCTTGGCCTGAGCGCGATCACCGTGTCGCTGCTGCGCGGTGAAGGCATCTTCCTGCCTTGGATCAACCAGGCGCGCCTGGCGCTGCTCGCGGCTGCCAATGGCTGGTCGCTGTGGCTGGCCTGGCGCATCCTGCGCCACTGGGGGCTGGGTGCCGTGCGGGCGCTGCCCGGCATGGGATTCATGCTGGCGGCCCTGCTGTGGGTGGACAGTGCCTGGGGCTGGCTGTTCTGGTGGTGGTAGCCGGAATTTGACGCCCTGGCTCCCGCCCGGGCTACCAGCGCAGCGTCATGCCCGCGCCCAAGGTGTTCGCCGCCGGGGCCGCACCCAGGCTGCGGCGCCAGCCGATGTCCAGGTCCAGGTTCTTGCCAGCGTGGTGGATCACCCCAATCAGCCCGTATTTGTTGTGGTTCACCCTTGGATCGGCGCTGCGCGAGATTCCCACATCCATGGCCAGCGACCATCGTGGGGTGAACGAATGGAGCAGGGCCGTGGACAGCGACCACAGTTGCTTGCGATCCCCGATCTTGTTGTCATTCCATGTGTAGCCCGCGTTTGCCAGCCAGGTCCATGCCCCTCGCTCCAGCGCCGAAATCAACGCAACCCCGGCCGACATACGGCCATTGCCCAGACCCTTGGATACGCTGCCAGCCGGCAGCAGCACGGCGGGCCGCAGTGCCAGGCTCCACCCGTTTTCATCCTCATGAAAGCGCCACTTCGCCTGCAGCGTCGTGTCACCCACACCCTGCCGATGCTCCTCGCCGGGTTCGCTGACCTGCATCCAGGGCACGCTGAAGGCAAGGTCCAGCGCGCCCGTCACGCCCCGCGTGAGGGCCACGCTGGCGGTGCGCGCCCAGGAGGTATTCACCTCGTCGCGTACGCGTGTGTGGTCGGTATTGACTTCAAGCTGCCAATTCCCTTCCCCCTGCGTACCCGTATCGTCCGTGAGCAAGGGATGGGCAGCCTGCGCAGACACGGACGCCACCAGCAATGAGGCGGTCAGCGCGCAGCTTGAAAATCGGGACAACATGTCAAAAGTCATCATCTGATCTGATTTAGAAGTCTGGCCGCATGCGCACGGCCCGTCCACCTCGTCGGCGCTTTCAGGTCCTGACCACGCGCATCATCGTGTACCCCTGCACACGATGATATTATTAGAACGTAAATGATAATCGTTGTCATTCAATATAAAAGACCTCGGCTCATGACCGTAGCATGAGTACAACGGGACGCTTCCCCTCACGCTATTCGACCGTCATGCGGACATGATGGCTCTGCAGGGAACATGGGCACAATGGACCGATTCGCGCCCCTTGAAAGCAACCCGTCGCCATGCCCTCGCACATCCGCCGCGCCACCAAAATCGTCGCCACGCTCGGGCCGGCTTCGAGCGATATTTCGTTACTGGAAAAAATGATCGCCACGGGCGTCAACGTGGTGCGCTTGAACTTCAGCCATGGCCAGGTTCACGACCACGAAGAACGCGCGGCCAAGGTGCGTGAGGCCTCCAGACGCGCCCAGCGGGAGGTGGCCATCATGGCCGACCTGCAAGGCCCGAAGATACGCGTCGGCACATTCGCCCAGGGGAAGGTGATGCTGCGGACAGGCCAGGCATTCACTCTCGATGCAGAACGTGAAACACCCGGAGACATCGACGTCGTCGGACTGGATTACAGGGAACTGCCGCACGACGTGCACCCCGGGGACATGCTGCTTCTGAACGACGGTCTCATCGTCCTGCGCGTGGAGGCAATCGCTGGCAGCGCCGTTCACACGCAGGTCATCCTCGGTGGTGAGCTGTCGAACCACAAGGGCATCAACCGCCAGGGCGGCGGCCTGACCGCGCCGGCACTGACCGCCAAGGACATGGAGGACATCAAGATCGCCATGCGCCTGCAGGCCGACTACGTGGCAGTGAGCTTTCCCAAGAGTGCGACCGACATGGAAATGGCGCGTCAGCTGTGCAATGTGGCGGGCGCGCAGTGGCACCACAAGCCGGGCCTGATCGCCAAGATCGAGCGCGCCGAAGCCGTTCCCCGACTGGAGGAAATTCTCGCCGTATCCGACGGCATCATGGTGGCGCGCGGCGACCTCGCGGTGGAAGTGGGCAACGCCGCCGTGCCTGCGTTGCAGAAAAAAATGATCCGCATGGCGCGCGAGATGGACAAGGTGGTCATCACCGCGACGCAGATGATGGAGAGCATGATCACCAATCCCGTGCCGACCCGGGCGGAAGTCAGCGACGTGGCCAACGCCGTGCTCGATGGCACCGACGCCGTCATGCTCAGCGCCGAAACCGCAGTCGGCAAGTACCCGCTGGAGACGGTGGAGCAGATGGCGCGCATCTGCGCCGCCGCCGAAGCCGCAGAGGATCTGGAGCGCGACTCGGATTTCGGCGGCAAGACGCTCGGGCGCGTGGACCAGTCGATCGCCATGGGCGCGCTGTTCACCGCGCTGCACGTCGGTGCCAAGGCCATCGTGGCCATGACCGACAGCGGCTCCACGGCGCTGTGGATGAGCCGCCGGCGCATCCACATCCCGATCTATGCGCTCACGCCCAAGATCACGACCCAGCGCAGGATGGCGATCTACCGCAACGTGCGCCCGCTGCTCATGGACACCAGCGCGGACCGCGACACGGCCCTCGCGCAGGCCGAGGTGCAGCTCAAGGAGAGGAACATCGTTCGCACGGGCGACCTCTACGCCATCACCTGTGGTGAGCCCATGGGCAAGCCTGGCGGCACCAACATGCTGAAAATCTGCAAGGTCGGCTGACTAGAATCGACCATACCCACCCCATTCTTCAACTCGCGAACGGACTCTACCCATGCCTCTCGTATCGATGCGCGAACTGCTGGACCATGCCGCGGAAAACAGCTACGGCATTCCGGCCTTCAACGTGAACAACCTCGAACAGGTGCAGGCGGTGATGGCCGCCGCCGACGAAGTCGGTGCTCCCGTGATCCTGCAAGCGAGCGCGGGCGCCCGCAAATACGCGGGCGAGCCCTTCATCAAGCAACTCATCATTGCCGCCAGCGAGGCTTACCCGCATATCCCCATGGTCATGCACCAGGACCATGGCACGACCCCCAAGGTCTGCGAAGGCGCGATCGCACTGGGCTTCGGCTCGGTGATGATGGACGGCTCGCTCGAGGAAGACGGCAAGACCCCCTCCTCGTTCGACTACAACGTGCGCGTCACCCAGGAAGTGGTGGCCATGGCACACAGAGTAGGTGTCACGGTGGAAGGCGAGCTCGGGTGCCTCGGCTCCCTTGAAACCGGTGAAGCAGGCGAAGAAGATGGCATCGGCGCCGTGGGCAAGCTCGACCACAGCCAGTTGCTGACCGACCCGGAAGAAGCAGCCCAGTTCGTCAAGGCGACACAGCTCGATGCCCTGGCCATCGCCATCGGCACCAGCCACGGCGCCTACAAGTTCACACGCCCGCCCACAGGCGATGTGCTGTCGATCCAGCGCGTGAAGGAAATCCACGCCCGCCTGCCCAACACCCACCTCGTCATGCATGGCTCGTCGAGCGTGCCCCAGGACTTGCTCGCCATCATCAACCAGTACGGCGGCAAGATGAAGCAGACGTGGGGGGTTCCGGTCAAGGAAATCCAGGAAGCCATCAAGTTCGGCGTGCGCAAGGTCAACATCGACACCGACATCCGCATGGCCATGACCGGCGCGGTGCGCAAGTTCCAGGCCGAAAACCCCGACAAGTTCGACATGCGCGAATGGATGAAGCCCGCGCGCGAGGCCGCCAAGGCGATCTGCAAGGCGCGTTACCTGGAATTCGGCTGCGAGGGCCAGGGCAGCAAGATCAAGGGGCACACCCTGGCTGAAATGGCCAAACGCTACACCGCCGGCTCTCTTGCACAGATCGTGCACTGAACGGGCGCTGCCAGCCAGCCAAAAAAAACGGCGGTGTTTGGCACCGCCGTTTTTTATGCAGAAGAGCCCTGCCCAACCGCCTCAAACGCCCTCAGGAAAGGCCATCAGGCTGCCGGCTGCCATTCACTGACCTGGACCATGCGCGGATCGGTCGCGTGCTGTGTCAGCATCGTGCGCACCCGCCCCTGCCACAGTTCGCCAAATCTCGCCAGTTCTTCATCGCTGGCGTAACCACCCACGGCCTTGGGCATCACCTCGCGCATCTCCTCCGTCCACGGCACCACGGACGCATCCAGAGACACCTGCACGGCGCGGCCCGTGTCCATCCGGCGCAAGCCAAACACGCCTTGCACGGGCTGATCGAACTTGAGCAGGTCCAGGCGCGAGAACTGGCCGCCAATTCCGTGAAAACCAGTCTCCGCGGCAGCACCTGTGAGCAGTTGCACGACGGTCGCAATCACTCCCGTGGCGCCGCTATCGCGCGAATCGCCCATGAAGACCTCGATCTCGCCGCGCACGGGCAGCTCCTCGCCGTAGAGCGCGTGCAGGCCATTGAGAACCATGAGATAGGTGCCGGCCACCGTCGGGCAGGAGTGCCCCGCCAGCCGCACGGCGTCGGCATAGTGGTAGGTCATCGTGCCGTTGTGCACGGTGGCTCCGAGAAACTGAGCCAGCTTGTCGCGCACCGTGATGGTTGGCACGTCCGCAAAAAAGGCTGGGAAATCCTGGTCGCGCGAGGGTGCGTTCACTTCATGCTCCTGTCAAGTTGACCCATGCGGGCATTCAACCCGCATCCAATCGGAAAGCTCGATTATTCAGAAACCGCTTAGCCCACAAACGCATCAAGGTCGCAAGACACGCCGACCTACCCCGGCACGCCGAGCACCCCGGCGCAGCCCTCTCGGCCATCGGCGCGAGGGCGCAGAAACACGGGCAGCATATGGATGCTCTGCAGCACAAAGCCCAGACACCAGAGTCCGGCCGCGACGGCCATGAGGGTGCTGGCCGCCAGCCCCGCATAGGCGCCCGCGCGAAGAATTGCGGCCGCCATCAATGCAGCCGCTCCCCAGAGCACCCAGGCGCGTCCGTTCTTGTCCAGCCCGGCATGGGTATAGCCGGCAATGCAGATCACGAGGTAGATGTTGAGCCCGAACGCGCCCACGGTCAGAAGATGCACGCCGGCGTTCGCACCGAACGCCCCCGTCAGCAAGGCCGCGCCGACAGCGCCATAACCCGCCGCCATGCACACGTACACGGCGTACAGCATGAGCGACCAGCGCTGCAGCAGCGCCCGCCCGACGTGCCAGTCGTTGAGCAGGTTGAAAACCGCGCACATGGCCGCCAGCGCCAGCCATGCGCTGGCACGCCTCCCGGGCTGCCAGAACTCCACCAGGGTATAGAGCGCAATCGCGAGCAAGGCCAGGTTGCGTCTGGGCGGACGCGCCAGATAAGGCGGCCGATCGACCCCGTCCAGGGCCATCCGCGCATCGATGCTGGCATTGACGATGCTCATCGAAATCCGGCTCATGGACACAACGATCAGCGCCATGAGCACCCCCAATAGCGCATGCAGCCAGCGCATCGGAGCCAGCCCCCTGAGCGCATCGATATAAAAGCCGCCCAGAACCACCGCCAGCGCCAGCAGAATCCAGATGAAGGAAAGATGGCGCCGCTCGGGGTCGCGCCACAAACGCGGCGCCAGCAGCCCGACGAGCCCCACGATCAGCCCCAGGTGGGCCAGACCGCTGAGCCCAAGCCCGAACACAGGCCACCAGCCGCTGCACCAGAAGGCCAGGCGCCCCACCAGCCAGAAAATCACCAGGACACGCACCGCGCGCGCATCGAACGAGGGCGTATCCGTGAACTCGGGCACGGACGTGAGCACGAAACCGGCGACCGCCGCCGAACCCATGCCCACGAGCAATTCGTGCGCATGCCAGACGAACGGCCCACCCGGCACTGCCGGCAACGGCCAGCCAAGGAACAGGAATGCTCCCCAGGCGAGCATCATGCTCCACGCCGTCACCAGGACCAGGCCGAAAAACGGGCGAAACGGACACAGCCACAGGGGGTGGCGCAAATCCCAGATGGCGCGGGGCGAGACCGCTGGCAATGAAACGACAGCCGTCACAACAACACCTCGCAGCGCTCGCTCGGCGCATCCCCGCGCTGGAGCACCGGGGCTCCGGCCTGCAAGGTGGCGTCTGGCACAGCCGAAGAAACGCCTCGTGTCCGCGGCAGCTCAAACGCCTCACGCACGGGAGCTTGCGCCAGCAGAAGTGCCGTCTGGCGATGCACCCAGTCATCACCCCGCTCCCGAGCGGGCACCGGAAGATCCAGCCGCCAGCGCAACTGTGCGGGCGAACCTGCCAGCACCAGCACGCTGTCGGCCAGCGCCACGGCTTCCATCAGATCGTGGGTGATCATCAACACGGCGAGCTGACGACGCTCCTGCTCGGCCAGCAAGAGCCGGTGCATCTGCTCTCTCAACCCGATGTCCAGCGCCGAAAACGGCTCGTCGAGCAGCAGCAAGTCAGGCTCCAGCACCAGCGCGCGTGCCAGCGCGGCGCGGCTTTGCATGCCCCCCGAGAGCTGGGAAGGAAATTGCGCGAGCGCCAGCTCGTCCAGCCCGACGGCCAGCGCCATGGACCGGGCGCGCGCCATGCGCCCGGCTTTTGCCACGCCACGGGCCTTCAGCCCCAGCGCAATGTTGTCGATCACCGTCTTCCACGGCAGGAGACTGGGCTGCTGAAACAACATGGCAGTGCGGGCAAACCCGTTTTCCACCTCCCCGTCGCGCACCGCGAGCAGTCCGCCGCACAGATGCAGCAGCGTGCTCTTGCCGCTACCCGACGGGCCCACCAGGGCCAGCGTGTTCCCCGCCTGCAATTGCAGCGAGACATCCTGCAAGACCTCGCGCGGGCCAAAGGCGTGCGAGAGCCGGCTCACCCGAAGCAGGGGTTGCACGCTCATCGCCCGCCTCCTTCCACGGCGGCCCCACCGCCTTCGCGCCAGCGTTCGATCTCGCGCTTGATGGGCTCGAGCAGCAGATATTCGAGGGCCAGCAGAACCAGCACGATCGCCGCGATCCAGGCGAGCGTACCCGCCATGTCCAGTTGCGCGCGCGTGGTGGCCAACTGCGCTCCCACGCCCGTATCCGACGCCAGAAGCTCTGCCATGACCACCACCTTCCAGCTACTGCCCAGAGCCACGATCCATGCCGGAAAGAGGTAGGAAATCACGTGCGGCAGATAGACATCGAGCACGCGCATGTACCAGGGCAGCTCGAAGACCGTGGCGAGATCGCGCCAATGGCGCTCGAGTGTGCGCGCGCCCTGCATGCCCCCCACGAAGACAATCGGGAAACATGCGATGAAAACGGTGAAAACGGGCGTGCCGTCACCCGTGCCGAACCAGAGCATGGCCAGCACCAGCCAGGCGATGGGGGGCGTTCCCAGCAGCACCGTGACCCAGGGGCGCGCCATCATCGAGGCCGTCATCGAAACCCCTGCGACCACCCCCAGGAGACTGCCCGCGCCCACGGCCAGGCCGAGCCCCAGAAACGCTCGGCGCCCGGTTATTTCCAGGGTCGGCCAGAGCTCGCCGCCGCGCCGCGCCCAACCGAGCAGCGTATGTGCCGCATCCAGCGGTGCAGGCAGCACCAGTGGCCCGTAGACAGCGGCCAGCTCCTCCCAGAGCGCCACCATCAAGAACAGGCTGGCGACAGCGCCCCAGCCGCTCCAGAGATAGCCTGGAATGCCCGCCAGCCAACGTCGCAGCAAAGTCATGGAAATGATCGGTCAGCCGTAATAGTCGCCCGCAGGCAATTTGCCGCCGACCAGGCCCGGCTGCCGGTCCAGAAGCTGCTGGTAGAAAAATTCGAGATCCGGCCTGGCCTGGGCCGCGGAAACGAGCGTCATGGTGGAGCGCGTGGCCGCCAATGCATCGGCCACGCCTTCCGGCGTGAGCATGCTCACATGGCGCGCGGCCATCTGGCCGCATTCTTCAGGGTGCGCCTGGCACCACAGCAGCGCCTTGGCGTGCTCCTGCTCGAAACGAGCCAGCAGCTTCGCGTCCGTGTGCACGCTCTTGAGCGCGGCCACCCCCGCCTGCGGGATGCGCGGCGCGCGCTGGAAAACACGACCCCACTCCTGCTGCAGATCGACGCTGCGATAAAGATCGGGGGCAATGACCTTGACCGGAAACGATTGGCTCTTGCGCAAGCCCATGGACACCGCAGGCTCGGCCAGCAGCGCATGATCGGCACGGCGCGTGATCAGCAACTGCATGGCATCGATGGGAGAAGCCACATAGCGCAATTTGATGTCCGTCCCGACCTTGATGCCCTGTTTTTCAGCCAGAAGCTGAAACAGGATATCGGGCATGTCACCCCGAAAAGGCATGACCACTTCCCTGCCACGAAAGTCGGCCAGGGTACGCAGGCCCTTGTCGCGGGAAACCATCCACAGCAGGCCCCAGGTGCTGATGTCGAGCAGCTTCAAAGGCACGCCGCGGTTGTAGAGATTCGCCCCCACATTGCTCGGAACGGCAATGAAATCGGCAGACTGGCCGATGGCCATGGCGCGCAACTGGTCCGGACTCTTCCACGTGGTGAACTCAACTTGGTCGGCCACGTCCGACAGCGCGCCACTGTCGACGATGCGCATGAGCGGATAGGACACCAGGGCAAAGGGTCCGGCCAGCGTCAGCTTGGGTCGGCGGACCGCGTCGCTGGCGTGCGCCTGAGTGAACCCCATCGCCCCCAGCCCGGCCACGGCTGCCGCGCCAACCAGCCATTGGCGCCGCGATGCAACACCAGCCAAATGATCTACATTCATCAACACCATCCTTCGCCGCAACGCAATACAACCCCCGGAAATGCGCGACCGCTCAATTCGGACGATTGCTCAAAGGGCAATATGATAATGAGTGCGATTCTCGATTACAACCCGCCTATGAGGAAATTTTCTGGCGATCGAACACATCCCGGTCGAGATGCGGCATGCCATGGACCTCGGCGCGGTTCATCCATACCACTTCGACCGCATCATCGGCGGCCGGATGACGTGACGCTTTCCATGCGGCCTGCATCCCACCACGCAAGCCGCTGAAGCCTCTCGCCGCACATGCAAGAACCCACGCGCATCATCGCCGTCCGCCACGGTGAAACCTCCTGGAACGTCGACGGCCGCATCCAGGGCCACCGGGATATCGCCCTCAACGGCACAGGGCGGTGGCAGGCACGGCAGCTTGCCATGGCACTTGCGTCTGAACCGCCCGCCGCCGTGTACAGTAGCGACCTCAGGCGCGCCATAGAAACAGCCGCGGAGATAGCGCACCGCACCCACCTTTCCGCCGTGGCCGATCCCCGCCTTCGCGAGCGCTGCTTCGGCCGCTACGAAGGCCGCACCTTCGCGCAGGTGGAACAGGAGTCCCCCGAGCATGCGTTGCGCTGGCGTCGGCGCGACCCCGAGTACGCGCCGCCCGGAGGCGAATCATTGAACAGTCTGCGCGATCGCATCGCAGGAACCATCGACGACCTGGCGGCGCGCCATGCGGGAGAACTGGTGATCCTCGTTGCGCACGGGGGCGTGATGGATGTCCTCTACCGCCTCGCAACGCGCCAGCACCTGCAGGCGGCCCGCACCTGGCAACTGCCGAACGCAGCCATCAATCGGCTGCTGTGGAGCCCGGGCAGCGGCCTGACCCTGGTGGGCTGGGCGGACACCGGCCATCTCGACATCGCTGCTCGCGACGAACTGCCTGGCTAAATCAGGCAGGGATCCGACCGCTCAGATGCGGTTGAGCAGCCGATCCGTCGAGCCGCGCAGGCGCGCCACCAGGGCAGCGGCGATCTCGGTGAGCGGCAGCACCTCATCGGCCGCCCCATGGGCGATGGCTTCACGCGGCATGCCGAACACCACGCAGCTGGCTTCATCCTGCACGTAGTTGTAGCTGCCCGCATCCTTCATGGCGCGCATCGCAGCCGCACCATCGTCGCCCATGCCGGTGAGCATGATGCCGTAGGCATTGCGTCCCACGCAGGCCGCCACCGATTTGAACAGCACCTCCACCGAAGGTTTGTGGCGATTCACCGGCGGGCCATCGTCTACCGCCGCCACGTAGTTGGCTCCGCTGCGACCGAGGTGGAACTGCATGCCGCCCGGCGCAATGTAGGCGTGGCCCGGCAGAATGCGCTCGCCATCCTGCGCTTCCTTCACCGTGATCTGGCACAGCCCATTGAGGCGAGCGGCAAAGCTCGTCGTGAAACCCGCGGGCATATGCTGGGTGATGACGATCGCCGGGCAGTCCGCGGGAAGCCGTGTCAGAACTTCGCGGATGGCCTCGGTTCCCCCCGTGGAAGCGCCGATGGCAATGATTTTCTCGGTCGAGAGCCGACCCAGGAGGCTGGTACGCGCCGGCGCGCCGGTACCTGCGGCCGCTGATCCGTCTGCCACGGGTGCCGCCACGCGGTGCACCTTGGCCTGCGCGGCAATGCGGATCTTGTCGGTGATCTGCGCCGCCAGCTGGTTGATGCCCGTGGCCAATCCGATGCGCGGTTTGGCCACGAAATCCACAGCCCCCAGTTCGAGCGCGCGCATGGTCACCTCGGCCCCGCGCTCGGTGAGCGTGGAGATCATCACGACAGGCGTGGGCCGCAGGCGCATCAGACGCCCGAGAAAATCAATGCCATCCATGCGCGGCATTTCCACATCCAGCGTGATGACGTCGGGGTTGAGGCTGCGAATCATCTCGCGCGCCTGCAGCGGATCATGGGCCGCACCTATGCATTCCATGTCCGGCTGACGGTTGATGATCTCCGTGAGCAGACTGCGCACCAACGCGGAATCGTCCACCACGATCACTCGGGTCTTGCGTCCCATGGCCAGATTCACTCCTTGCTCAGAACAGATCGACCGAGCCGCCGTGATGGGTCCGGACCACCACGGCAGCACTGCCGCGTGCCTTTTCATCGGCGAGCAGATCGGGATGGACGTGGGCCAGGCGCTTGACCATGGCCTTGCCCGTCACCGGGAAAAAGACCACCTTGCGCGGGTAGATGTCGAGCACGTCCTCGGCAATCACCGGAATGCGTTCGGTGGCGAGGTAGCTTTGCACGAACTCGGTATTGCGCTCACCCACGTTGAGCGTGGAAAAATTGGCCATGACCTGTCCGCCGCCGAAAACCTTGGCCTGCAAGGTCTCGCGGCGCGCGCCCAGCTTCATCATTTCGTTGATCAGCACTTCCATCGCGTACGAACCATAACGGCCGGACTGGTCGGCACCGTCCCCTTCGGGCAGCATGAAATGGTTCATGCCGCCCACATGGGTGCGGCTGTCCCACAGGCAGGCGGCGATGCACGAGCCCAACACGGTCTGGATGACCATGTTTTCGTCGGAAACGAAATACTCGCCGGGCAGCACCTTCACCGCGTTGAACTGAAAGCGCTGATCAAAGAAAAAGAACGACGCCTCGCCGGTACGCCGCGGCGCACCCCGGAGCTCCTGTATCGTGGGCGTGTATGCGGGCAGGCGCCCGGCATCTTTCGGGATGGGGCCGATGCGCGGCGCACGGCGGCGTTCCGCG
Source organism: Comamonas sp. SCN 67-35 (assembly GCA_001725255.1). Taxonomy (GTDB): domain Bacteria; phylum Pseudomonadota; class Gammaproteobacteria; order Burkholderiales; family Burkholderiaceae_C; genus Comamonas_C. The sequence continues at coordinate 40,891 of MEFV01000001.1, forward strand.
TTGCTGGCGGCCGTCACGGCGGCATCAAACCCGTTCATAGACCGTCTTCCCGCGAAGCACGAACAAGTCGCGCGATTCGCTGAAATTCTCCGCATGGCCGACAAACAGCGTGCCACCGGGCTTGAGCACGCGATGGATGCGCTCGAGCACGCGCCGCTGCGTCTGCGCATCAAAATAAATCATCACATTACGGCAAAAAACGATATCGAATGGCTCGCGAAATGGCCAATCATCGCGAATCAGATTGACACTCAGGAACGTGATCGGCTTGCGCAGCTCGGGGCGCACCCGAACCAGGCCGTCATTGTCCCCTTTCCCCCGCATGAAGAACCGCTGCAACTGCTCGTGCGTCAGCCCCTTGAGGCCCTGAGCACGGTAGACGCCACGCCCCGCCGTCTCGAGCACGCGAGAGTCGATGTCGCTTGCCACCAATTCGAACGGCACGCCGCCGCCCAGCGTCTGCAGTACGGTCATGACGATGGAATACGGTTCTTCGCCGGTGGAGGCCGCGCTGCACCACATCTTCCACGGTCCGCCCGGTCGCTTCCTGAGGAGCCCGGAGAGACTCTCGAAATGATGCTGCTCACGAAAGAACGCCGTGAGATTGGTCGTCAGCGCGTTGATGAACTCCTGCCACTCCGGCCCATCCTGCCCTTCGAGCCAGTTCAGGTATGCATCAAAACTCCCGTACCCGGTGTCCCGCAGCCGCCTGGACAGACGGCTGTAGACCATGGCGTGCTTGCCGTCATGCAGGCTGATGCCGGCACGCTGATAGATGAGTTTCTGCACCCGTTTGAAATCGGCGTCCGTCCAGACAAACTCGCGAGCTTCACCCACGCCGATCTCTTGGCCACCAGCCACCGCAGCCGAGCGACCAGAACGCATGGATACGGCCATGGGCAGAAGATTCGTGTCGTTGCCAGGCAAGCGCGCAGCCTGCCCGCAGCGCATCAGCCGGCCGACAGGACCAGGCCCATGTCCGGGCCGCTCATCAGCCTTTCGATGTCCAGCAGGATCAGCATGCGTTCCCCGACCGCGCCCAGGCCGCGGATGCAGCGTGCATCGATCGCGCTTTCCACTTCGGGAGCGGGGCGCACCTGTTCGTCGGCGAGTTCGATCACGTCGCTGACCGAATCCACCACCATCCCGACCACCCGATCGTGCAGGTTGAGAATGATCGCCACGGTGAGCTGGTTGTATTCGGCGCTCGGACAGGCAAAGCGCAAGCGCATGTCGATGATGGGAACAATGGTGCCGCGCAGATTGGAAACCCCCTTGATGAAGGCAGGCGCATTGGCCACCCGTGTCGGCGGTTCATAACCACGTATTTCCTGCACCTTGAGGATGTCGATGCCGTATTCCTCGTTGCCGAGCCTGAACGTGAGGTATTCACTGGCACCAGGCACGGTTGCTTCATTGGTCTTTTCCAGGACTGCACTCATCTCATACCTCCTTGCCTGTCGCTTTCAGTGGCGCGCACGACGCACCAGGGCGCCCGTGTCGAGTATCAGGGCCACGCTGCCATCACCCATGATCGTGGCGCCCGAGACGTTCGCCACCTTGCGATAGTTGGTTTCCAGGTTCTTGACGACCACCTGCTGCTGACCGAGCAACTCATCGACGAGCACGGCAACCCGGGAGCCGTCGGCTTCGACCACCACCATGATCTCGTTGCCATGCCCGGGATTGGCACGCGGCACCTGGAAAATTTTCTCCAGCGAGATGACGGGCATGAATTCGTCGCGCACCTTCACGAGCTGGGAACCCTGCGCCACCGTGTTGATGCCTTCCTGGTTGACCTGGAACGACTCGACCACCGAGGACAGGGGCAGGATGTAGACCTCGTCGGCGACGCCCACGGACATGCCGTCCATGATGGCCAGGGTCAGCGGCAGGCGCACCGAGACACGCGTACCCACCCCTTCCATCGATTCGAGTTCGACCGTGCCGTTGAGTGCCGCGATATTCTTCTTGACGACATCCATGCCCACGCCACGGCCTGAAACGTCCGTGACCACTTCCGCCGTCGAGAAGCCCGGGAGCATGATGAGGTTCCAGACGTCCGCGTCCGCCATGGAGTCGGGCGCATCCATGCCGCGCTCACGCGCCTTGGCGAGAATTTTTTCGCGCGACAACCCGCGGCCGTCATCGCGCACCTCGATGACAATCGAGCCCCCTTGATGCGACGCGGAAAGCGTGAGCGTGCCGTGCTCGGTCTTGTCCGCCGCCAGGCGTTCGGCGGGGGTTTCGATGCCATGGTCGCAGCTGTTGCGCACCAGGTGCGTGAGCGGGTCCGTGATTTTCTCCACCAGACTCTTGTCCAGCTCCGTGGCTTCGCCGTTGGTGACGAATTCAACCTTCTTGCCGAGCTTGTTGGCGAGGTCGCGCAGCATGCGCGGAAAACGGCTGAACACGGTGGACATCGGGATCATGCGGATGGACATGACCGATTCCTGCAGATCGCGCGTATTGCGATCGAGATCCGCCAGGCCTGCCAGCAGCTGCTGATGCAGGCCCGCATCCAGATCGCGGCTGTTCTGCGCCAGCATGGCCTGCGTGATCACGAGTTCACCCACCAGGTTGATGAGCTGGTCCACCTTGTTGACCGCAACGCGGATGGTGCTCGATTCGATCGAGGCATGCGCCGCCGCCTTGTGCTGCGCGGGGTGCGCGCCCGCTGCGCCCGGCGGCACTGCGGCGGTCTGGGGTGCGGCTGCAGTCGCTGCCGCTTCCTGGTGATCCGCAGCCTGGGGTGCCCCGGGCGCCCCGTTGAAAAAGCCGTACGCCTCGGCCGGTGACGCAGCCGCGCCACCGCCGCCTTGCGCGGCAACGGCGCCGAGCTCCTTGATCGCCACCTGCTCTTTCGCGACATGAAAGACGAACAAGTCCAGCAATTCGGAGTCGGAAGAAGTCGTGCGGACGGCAAACGCACGCATGCCAGGGCGCTCGTCCGGCAGATCGCTGATGGTGCCCAGGCCTTCGATGTCGTGAAACAGATCCTTGATGGCGTCGGCCAGCTCGGGCTGCGCCAATGGCCCGATGCTGATTTCCAGAAAACGCTCGCCCGTCGCCTGCGCCGCGCCAGTCGGCACCAGCACCGGCGCCACGACTGGAGCGGGAGCAGGCACCACAGGCGCGGCGGCGGCAACGCCCCCTGCAGGTGCGCCACCCTCGGCCAATGCCCGGATACGCGCCACCAGCTCGGCGGTGGGAACGGCCTCATCCTGTCCGCCACTTTGATGGCGCGCGAGCAGGCTGCGCGAGACATCGGCCGACTCCAGCAGCGCGTCCACCATCGGCGGCGTCAGCTGCAGCTCATGCCGGCGCAGCTTGTCCAGCAGCGACTCCATCTTGTGCGTGAGTTCGGCGACGTCCGCAAAACCAAAAGTGGCCGAACCGCCCTTGATGGAGTGGGCACAGCGGAAGATGCCATTGAGTTCTTCATCATCGGGCGCATTCACGTCCAGCGCCAGCAGCATCTGCTCCATCTGATCCAGGTTCTCGGCTGCCTCCTCGAAAAAGACGCCATAGAACTGGCTCAGATCGAAATCCGAACCACCGCCTGCCGCCTGGGTTTCTGCCATGGTGTGACTTCCTTCTTCCGTATGTGCGCCGTGGGTCCGATCCCGATCGTTTCAGCGAATGACCTTGCGAATGACCTCGACCAGCCGTGTCGGATCAAAAGGCTTGACCAGCCAGCCGGTGGCCCCGGCGCTGCGTCCGGCCTGCTTCATCTGGTCGCTCGATTCGGTCGTGAGAATCAGAATGGGCTTGTCCTTGAAGCGCGGATGCTCGCGCAAACGCCGCGTGAGGCCGATGCCATCGAGGCGCGGCATGTTCTGGTCGGCCAGGATCAGATCGACGTCGTGCACCATGGCCTTCTCGAACGCATCCTCGCCATCCACCGCCTCAACCACGTTGTAACCCGCGCTGGTCAGCGTGAACGAAACCATCTTGCGCATGGAAGGCGAATCATCGACGGCCAGTATCGACTGCATGCAGGACTCCAATCTCTCCGAAGTACGTAGATTAACCGGTAACGATCCTGTAACAGTCAAAAGAGCTCGATGGAACCGGCATCCATCTCGCTTTGCGTCACGGGATTGGGTTTTTCGGGCGGCACGATCTCGATGACGGCTGCTTCTTCCCCGTCATCCGACCCCATGGCCTCCACGCTCAGCCGCGACGAACAGGCCTGCAAGACCTTGCCCGTGTGTGCAATGAGCTGGATCGCCATGTCGTGAAATTGCAACTCGGTGATGGCATTGCGCAAGGCATCCCGAAGCGCTTCCAGTTCGGGGTGCGCCTCCACCACGTCCGGCGACAGTGCGGCATCCGCGTCGCCAAAACGCTGAATGAGGTTGCCCGCCGCATGGTCCAGCAAGCCCCGCAGGCGGTGCAAATCATGCAGCGAGGTCAGCAGCGCGTCCTGCAAATCTGCGGCCACCATCACCGGTATTGCAACCATGGGCTCCGAAGGAGCATCAGGTGTTGACGGCATCATTTCTCCAGCATTGCAGAAAACCAGGCCCGGTGCCTCCCTGCGTGAACAGCTACCATCCCGACGGCATGACAGTTGCAATGCGTGGCGTACCGCGCCGCTAACGACTCTTCACGGTCTGATCTGGCAAACATGATAGCTACTCCCGAAGAAATTGACAGCGCTGGCAAACCCGTGCAAGTGCTGCATCTGGAGGACTCGGCCACCGACCATGAACTGGCCTGTCTGGCGCTGCGGCACGCCTCCTCCAAATACACGCTCACGCGCGTGGACACCCTGCAGGCGCTGCGTGCGTGCTTGCTGGACAGTTCATTCGATGTCGTGCTGGCCGATTACCAGCTGCGGGGCTTTACCGCGATCGACGCCTGGAACCAGGCGCAGGATATCCCCGCGCACCCTCCGTTCATCCTGCTCTCCGGCGCCATCGGCGAGGCCGCCGCCGTGAATGCCATGCGCATGGGGTTTGCCGACTACCTGCTCAAGGACGATATCGCACGCCTGCCGCGGGTCATCGCCCGGGCGATCGAAATGGCGCAGGCACGGCGCGCGCGCAAACAAGCGGGCATCGAGCTGGCCGCATCGGAAAAGCGCCTCGCGGAACTGGCCGACCACTTGCAGGCCACCATCGAGGAAGAACGCGCGGCCATCGCCCGCGAGATCCATGATGACGTGGGTGGGGCGCTGACGGCCGCGCGCTTCGATCTCGCATGGATCACCCGCCACGCCACCGACACCGCCATTACCGCGCATGCCCGCAGCGCGAACGACATGCTGCAGCACGCCCTGGGCGCCAGCCAGCGCATCATGATGAACCTGCGCCCGCCCGTGCTCGACCAGGGACTGATCGCCGCCGTGCAATGGCTCGCGCAGACCTTCGAGCGGCGCACCGGCACCCCGACGCGCGTGCTCGCCGACCCGCAGGAGCCCAGCATCGCGAAGGCGCTGCAACTGGTGGCCTACCGCACGGTGCAGGAGGCCCTGACCAACATCCAGAAATACGCGCAGGCGCACAACGTCCGGGTCGAACTGTCGGCCCACGACGACCACATGCTGCTCGAAGTCGTCGACGACGGGGTGGGCATGGCCCCGCAAGCCCTGGCCAAGGCGCGTTCGTTCGGCCTGCGCGGTCTGCGCGAGCGCGCACGTCGCGCCGGCGGCTGGCTGGACATCAGCAGCGAGAGCGGCCGCGGGACGTCCATCATCCTGACCCTGCCGATGAATTCAGGCCACGATGGCGCTGGCGGAGACCCCACACCATGATTCACGTGATTCTGTGCGACGATCACGCCCTGGTCCGCCGGGGCATCCGCGACACCCTGGCCGAATCGGCGGACATGCGGGTCACGGGCGAGGCGGGCAGCTACACCGAGCTCAAGGAGCTGCTGCGGCATGCGCCATGCGACGTGCTGCTGCTGGACGTCAATCTTCCAGGGCGAAGCGGCCTGGAGATCCTCTCCAGCCTCCAGGAAAGCCATCCGTCGATCAAGGTGCTGATCGTCTCCATGTACCCCGAGGATCAATACGCGCTGCGCGCCATCAAGGCGGGAGCGCACGGCTACGCCAACAAGGCAAGCGATCCGCTGGCCCTGATCGATGCGGTGCATACCGTGGTGCAGGGGCGCAAATACCTGACGCCGGAAGTGGCCCAGCTGCTGGCCGACAGCCTCTCGCAACCCGAGCGCGAACTGCCGCACGAGGCACTGTCGGAGCGCGAACTGCAGACGCTGGTGAAGATCGCATCGGGCAAGCGTCTGTCTGACATCGCGCAGGAACTGGTCCTGAGCCCCAAGACGGTGAGCGTCTACCGCGCGCGTGTCCTGGCCAAGCTGAACCTGAGCAACAACGCCGAGCTCACGGTCTATGCGATACGCAACAAGCTCGTATGAAAATAGATAGCTGTCAGCGCATATCAGAAAAGGATTTCAGATACATCCATATCCAAAACCCTTGCCAACAAAGCGTGAGCAGCTCTTTTTTCAATCAAACCTGCCGACTCCCGTGATGCGGCGCGCCACGCAGCCGCGTCAACGCATCATCTGGAAAAAGGCCGTGGTGACCGCCACCTGCGATTCATCGAGCTTCGTCGAGGTCGTGCTGCCAAAAGCCATGGTGTCGTCGATCGGCCATGGCTGCCCCGTTGCAAGCATGGAGTTGGCGAGCGACACATCCCTCAGCCTGCCAAACCGCGCATCGCTGCGGCCGTCGATCTGCTGATCCAGCGCCCCGGCCAGGGAGAACGTCACCTTCTTGAGCACCATCACGTTGCGCTTGCGGGTCTCATACGTGTTGACGACCGCGGCCGGCTCGGCCCAGTCCACGCTCTGAAAACAGACCTGCACCTCCTGCGGGTTGCCGTTGCTGTCCAGGTAGACGTAGCGATCCTGCTTGCCCTCGGAGCGCCCGGTCGGCAGGCGGATGCCCGCCGCAAGAAACGTGTTGATCATGGCGTCGCCGCACAACTCGGAGCCGGCAGGCGCCACATTGCCGTTGATTTGCCCGGTTGGCGAGACCGGGTTGTCGCCGGGCGGGTAACCCACGCCATTGAAAAAGGCCTCGTACGCCAGTTGCCACCCCTGGATGAAGTCGGTGGACAGGCGCTGGTTCGCGGCCGAGCGCTGCAGGTCGCGCCCCACTGCCACCGCACCGATCAATACACCGATCACGACCAGCACGACACTGAGTTCCAGCAGCGAGAACCCGCGCTGGTCGCGCACAGCACTTCGGGAGAAAGGCAGATAAATGAATGGCATGATGCGTCACCTGGTAAGCGTGAGTTCAGTGATCGATGGCGTCAGCGGTCAACGCATTCACGTTCACGGATCGTGAAAGATTCGTCATGGCCGTGGTGCGGGCAGCAAAATCGTCATAGACCTGCTGCGCCTGGTCCAGGGACTGCACCGCATCGATCTGTGCGGCAATCGCCGCCGCGTCGCTGGCCACCGCCAGACCAATACCCACAGCCGCAAGGGCAATCTGAAACGAGCGCGCACCGGCAGACAACGTCGTGTCGGCCACGGCGGAAACCATTTCCTTGGCCGCATCGAGCGATTGCGCAGCCGCACCCGCTATACCCGCGGCAGCGGAAACAACATCGGCCCTGGCCATCACCAGCGCGATATAGAGCTGGTCACGGTAGTCATACATGGCCCGCTCCATCACGAAAGCGCCGGTGGCCGCATTGAAATGGCCGTGCACGATGGCAGACAACGCCGCGCCGCAATGGAGTTCCGTGAACAACTCGGTGTGACTGGCCGCCAGCACGATATCGTCGTAATGGTTGGTCACGGCCTGCTGCGGCGAGGCAAAAGTAGGGTCGGCATCGCTAGCCGTGGCGTTGGCTCCGTCGAATGCGCGACCATCACCGTCGGCGTCAAGCAGACCCGGTGCTGCCAGGACAAACGCTGCCGTGCGCCGAGTGGCCCCCGCCTGGGTGGCCAAACGGCCGGCCGGTGCAACCAAGGCATCGCTGGCCGTGTTCAGCGCAAGACAGATATCGATCAGGTTCACGGCGCGCTGCACGCCCAGCGGACAAGGCGGGTTGCCGGATGCGTCGCACAGCGAGTTCAGCGGCGCAGCATCATCGCCCGACTGGGTCATCCCCAGCACGCTGGTCAAGCTGGACTGCACCTCCGGTATGGGGGGCGCGTTGCTGTTGGGCGTGTGCTGATACCCCGTGAAGAACGCATCCTTGGTCGTATCGTCATCGACGTAATTTTTCGGGATAGGGCTTGGCGTTCGCACACGCAGCGGGTTCATGCGGTCACGCGCCACCGCCAGATCCCTGTCAGCCGGAGCATCGGCAATGGCCGCGCCCGAAGGCTCCCGATACACGCCGTAGCGCAGTGCGCCCGCCTCCGGGCGCGGCAGATCCAGCGTGCGCCAGGGCAAATACCCCACTTGCCGCAACGTGCCACCATCCATGCACGATTCCACCCCCATGGTATCGACTGCCGGGCATGGCAGGCGGTAATTGGAGTGCAGGAACCCCACGAGCGCATCACGCGATTGCTGCTGCACATCCATCTGCACACCGGCCACACGATGACGCTCTGCCAGTTGCCAGAAAATCACCGCGCCCGGCAAGATGATGCCCAGGGCGAGCAAGATCACGGACAACTCGACCAGCGTGAACCCCAACATGCGGCGTTTCATGGGTTGAGCCCTTTCTGGTCGAGCAGCACGGCCGCATTCAAGGACTGGGAGAACGTTTCGTAGAGATGCGCCATATACGCACGAAACGCGAGTTCCTTGGCCCTGGAATCAATGAGTTCCTGCTTGACCTTGGCCAGTTCGGCAGCCGCAAAACCAACTTCAACACCGGCTGCGACCGCATCTGCGGCAGCCAGAGCAATTCCGAAAATGGTGATGCCTTCGGTATCCGCCGCCGAAGCCACGGACAAGGCAACGTTGGCCGCGGCCAGTGCAAGATTCATGGCGGCGAGAATGACCGCGGTGTTGGCGCTCTCCACCCCAGACAGATTCTGCGCAATATCAAACACGCGCAATGACCAGTATTCCTGCGCCACCCGGGCGTTGTCGTAAGCGGTGTATGCGCCTTGCGCTTCGGCCTGCATGGCACTCAGGTGGCTGACGCAACCAATGCGGGATGCAAGGTCACCGGGCCCCACAGCCAGCTCCATGTCGTCGTAGCCGTGGTCCTGCGCTCTGTCGGGAAAATCGAAACGCCACCCACCCGCGCCACCGACAACGTTGTTGCCCTCGAACACGCCGTTCACGCCAGGATGCGCCAGGACAAAAGCCACCGGCATATTGGCCGACAAGTTGCCCGCCGTCAGCACTCCTGCGGCACCGGTATTTGCCGCCAACTGACGCAAGCCACGGCACCAATCCAAACCATTGGCTATCGGTCGACGCGCCAGCGCCGCGGCAATCGCGGCGCTGGCATTGGCTGCGGCATCGGTCACAGTCGCAGTTGCCGCAGCGTCAGTGGTCACGTCGCTGGAGGTCGAAAGCACCGGTATGGCAGAGTAATCCCGATTCAAATCAGGCGTCACCAACGGCGAAGCGGCCGGCACGGCAGCCAAATCCACCCCGCCACCCCGATTGACCCCGTAATGCAACTGCCCAAGGCGGCTACTCAAACCCAGGGTACGCCATGGCAGCAACACGGCCGCCGCGCTGGTGTTGCCGCAGTCTTCGTTGCCGTTGGTGCTGGATGCGGCGCACGGCAAACGGTGTTTGGCGAGCACAAAACCTTCAACGGCCGCCTGCGCCTGCGCCAGTTGCCCCATGATTGCGGTCCGGTTCATGGGCTCTCGCGTGGCAGCCACCCAACGCCAGACGATGATGCCCAGAATGCCCATGATGAGCAGCACCACCCCCAGCTCGATCAGGGACAGGCCTCGCTGGCCGCGGCGCATGGAAGGCAAGTGCATCATCGTGTCCCCCCCTTGCGATCGACCTCGATCAAGATGTTCTCGGCCTGCGCTGGCGTCATGGGCACCACGGAAGAACCCGGGACATTGCATGCTGCGGGGTTGTTGATGCGCTGCTGCACCTCGGCCAGTCTGGCATTTGCATTGGTGACCCGATCTTCAGCAGCCGTTTTGCGCTGCGCCAAGGCGTCCAATTCCTTCTGAATCTTGAAGGGTTTCAGATATTTGGCATCCACACTCGGGGCAATCGATGGCATCCATGGCACACCACCAAAAAGATCACCCAACGCAGCATTCAGCGCTCCCGATACGTTGACATCACCCACCGCACACCCAGATGTGCAACCAACACCTGTCGAATTGCCATTGCTGTCATAAAAGTTATATCGGCCTGCCCCGATCAGATTGCCATAGGCCTGTTGGTAGGCCGTCTGCGCCGCGGTGAATGCCGTGTTCGCGGTATTGCGCGCATCGATGGCATTGCTGAGTTCGATTTGAGCCGCGCTCAATTGGGTCGCAGCCTTATCACGCACCGCTGTCAACCCAGCTGTGTTGCCAACCAACGCAAGCTCTGCTTTTTTCCCGTCCAGCTGATCCTGCAAATTTTTCTTAACGGTTGGATCGGTGGCAGCCGCTATTTGCGCATTCAGTACGGCAATCTCGCTGTTGAGCGTAGCGGTCGCGCCCTGGGGGTCAGACAACATGTTGTTGTATTTATTCACTTCCGCCTGCAGCCGGTCAACCTCGTTCTGCAACTGCTGCACCTTGGAATTCGTTTGGTCCTTGGTATACGACGTCGATCCCCATGTCGCAGCCGCCTGCAGCAAATTAACAACGTACTGATCGATTTGCGATGAAGAGTTACCGTTGCGAACCACGCTCCAGAGGTAGTTCACCGCATCGGTTCGCGCAATATTGGCCGCCGCCAATTCCGCCTGTTTGTCGGCAATGTCCTGGTTCACCTTGGCGAGTTCGTTGTTGGCATCCGTCACTTCCTGCTGCGCCGCCGCAAGCATTCTGTTGTTGAGCGAGGGGTCCAGCGGTGGGCACACCTGATCGGGCGCGGCGCCGGCATCGGCGTATTTCAGGGCAGTGCCTGCGATTACCGCCGCGGTGGCAAACAGGCCTGCGGCAACCCCATTGGCGTAGACCACGCCACCGGCCAGTGCAACGGCCGCCGTATGCTGGGGTGCTGCCGCACAGGCGTTCACCGCCAAACCCAAAGAAGCCGCGCAAATCGCCCAATCCACCGCAGCATTGCCGGCGTCCGAAGCCCCTTCCGCAATGGTCAGGGCAATATCAAGAGCCGTCATGGCAGCATCGAGCGCGTTGAACGCAACCGCACGCTTGGCCTCTGCGATGTTGTCCGACTGCATGCTCTCCACCGCTGCCGCAACATCGTGCCCCAGGGCCACCGTGTTGATTGAATCGATCAATGGGTGGCAATGAAACGCCGACAGCAGGCTGGCATATGAGCGCTCAAGCACCACATCGTTGTAACGTGCCAACACGGGGCGGCGGATCGGGTCTTCCATCAAATTGGCGTTGGCGGCGGCATTCGAGTTGGCTCCATCAAAAAGGTCGCCATCGCCGTCGGCATCGTTATCGCCCGGGTGCGCCAACGCGTACGCCGTGGTGCGTACCGGCACAGCGTTGACACGTGCCATGGTCGGACCCAGGGGTGTGGCGCGCCCGGTATCCAGGCGCTGGCACAGGTCGGTCAAGGTCATGATGTCTGTCGGGTACCCGCTGCCGCGTCCGGCAAAGAAGGTCGTGTGGGTATCGTCGTATTCCAGCGGCTGCCATGAGTCGCTCAGCACCGTCAAGTCGTACGCCCCTCCCTGCCGTTGCACCAGATAGCGCAACTGGCCGACATCCACCCCGGGATCGGCTCCGGCCAGCCGCAGAGTGGCCGAAGGCAGCCAGCCCTTCTGGTCCGCCGCCCCGCAATCCTCGGTACCGTCACGATCAACGTCCGGGCACGGCAGCCGCCGCATCACCGTGGCAAAAGCGATGATCGCCCGATCTGCCTGCGCCAGAACCTGGCGCTCCTGGCGCGACGAATCGACGGCGGATCGTTCACGCCATTGCAGATAGCCTATGGTGGCCAGTCCGGCCATGACCGCGATCAGCAGCAGCACCTGCAGCAGGCCGAAGCCGGACGCGCGACGCCGCACGCTGCAAACAATGGGGAGGGGAATTTTGTCCAACGGCATAAACACCCCTACGGCATGCTTTGACGCAGCCAACCCGCCAGCTGCGCCGGAGACTCCGCCACCACGACATCGTCCGAGTTCCAGCGCAACGGAGCCGATGGGCTGGCCGCGCACAGGCTGCTCATGGCGTGCGGCGGGTCCAGGCGCTCGCCATCGCCACTCCTGTCTTGCAGCGGCACAACCACCCAATAGGCTGCCGCCATGACCTGATTGCTTGCGCAATCAATCGCCCCGGCGGCTCCGGCATCCCCCGTGAGATAGGTTCTGGCGGAAGAGAATGCCAGCGCCGAGGCGTTGTTCAGTGCAACGATGAGATCCGTCGTATCGAGATAAGTGGTATCGCCCACCGTATCCCCCGTGCGCTCCAGCGCCACCGCCAGATCGGCGTCCAGCGCAGCCACCGCGTTGGCCGCGCGAAACACCGAGTAGCGGGCGCGCAAACGATCCGTTGGCAACTCCAGGCCCACGCTGATGTAGGGAAACCAGCCCAGCTGGTTGCCTGCGGAACAGCTTCCCGCCGTGACGGTTTCGTAGCCATCGGGGTTGGCGGCAGGGCATGGCAGCCGACCATTGCGCAAGGCAAAGGCGCGCAGCACGGATTGCAGTTCCTGCGCCTGGGCGCGCCCGCGTTCCACTTCCTGCTCCTGCGACACCGTCGCATACCCGCTGAACGCCGCCCAGGACATCAGGCCAGCGACGACCAGCACCACCGCAAGCTCAAGCAAGGTAAATCCCGCCTGCCGCGCGCAGACCCGCCACCGTTGTTGGTCCAGGCTGCGGCTCATGGCGTTTTCGCCGTTGGCGGAGCCGCCGGAACGTAGGCCTGCAGGCTCTGCGCCTGCGCCACGGCACGCTTGCTCAGCGCCTGGATTTCCTTCAGTATGGCTTCGCGCCGCGCCACATCTTCAGGCGCCTTGCTGCTCGACAATGCCTGCAACTCCTGGCTGTGCTTCTGTACCTGGGCACTGATGTCCAGCAGTTCGCGCAGTGTCTGGAAGTAACGCTTGTCCAGGCCTTCCGGAGACAGCGCCTCCAGCTCATCGATCACCGCGCGCATCTTTTCCGGCGAGGCCGCGGCGCCCTGCGCGCGCAAGGCGTTGAATTGCTCCCTGAGCTCGGCCAGGCGTTGATGGTGCTCGCGCCTTTCTTCACGCGTCGATGCCGCAGACCCGACGCGCGGCGACGCCGGAGAAGGCGCCGACAACTGGGGCTGAGGCGCCATCCGGGGTTGCAATATCGCCGGAGAGGTCACGGACGCGGCAGGCTGACGCTCAGGCTGCGCAAACCACAGAGAGACGCCAGCCACCGCCGCCAGTAGCAACAATCCGAGTCCAGCACCGATCAACACAGGTCTTGCCATCGATTCCCGGCCCGCGCACGCGGGCCCCCTCATTCACAGACAATCCACGCCACACATGAGCCACCAGCGTGGTCAACACATCACCCGCCCATGGTGTGCGCCACCGACTGGCGCACCAGGTCGTACACGGGCAGCAGCAAAGCCACGATCAGGAACAGGAAGAGCCCCCCCGCTACCAGAATGATCACGGGCTTGAGGATTTCCGCCAGCGACTTGATCAGCACCTCCTGGCGCTTGCGGTAATCGTTGGCCAGGTGCTCCAGCTGCTGGTCCAGGCTGCCGGACTCTTCGCCGACCGAGATCATGCGCACCGCCATGGCCGGGAAGCCCCCGACGCGCCGCATGGACGACGACATCGACTCTCCCCGCATGACGAGCTGCGAGACCTGCGTCAACCGGCTGCGGTAGTAGCGGTTCTTCGTGGCGCGGGCGAGAATCTGCAGGCTGTTGACCATGTCCACTCCCGCGCGCACCAGGATGGACAGATGCTCCGTCATGTGCGCCATGCCCGACGACACCAGCAGGGTGCGGATGATGGGCGTGCGGTGCAATACGGCATACGTGCGGGATTGGAACCACTCCGACCGCCTGAACAGCGTCACCCCGGTGATGACCAGCACGGCGAGCCCCAGCAGGATCCACGGCAGATGGGTGGACAGCGCATCGGCGAACGCCACCAGGCCTTCGGTGATGGGCGGCAGCTTGGCCTGCAGCTGCTTGAACAGGCGCGCCATGCTGGGCACGACGTAGTAGATCCAGAAGATGGCGACGCCGATGATGGACGCGAAGACGAAGGCCGGGTAAATCAGCGCCGTTCTGATGTCGCGCTTGATGGCGATCATGCGCTCGACGTGTTCGGCGGACTCGCCCAGCATGCGGTCGAGCGTGCCGGACTGATCCCCGATGGCGACCAGGTTGCGCACGGTCTCGGGGAACACCCCCGGGTGACGATTGAAGGCTTCGGTCATGCCGACACCAGCCTTCAGGTCTTCGAGCATGCTGTGGGCCACCGCCCCCATGGCCCGGCTTCCTCCGTTTTCGCTCTCATCCACCAAGGTGGCGAGCGCCTCCATGGCGGGCACGCCCGCGCGCACCATCAACCCGAGATCACGCAGGAATCCGGCGAGGTCTTCGCTGCGCACCTGAATCCGGAACAGCCGCAGCAGCACGTCGGAAAAGACGCCAAGCCAATCGGGAAAACGCCAGAGACGGATGACCGTGCCGTCGGTATCGGTCTCCAGGCGCATGCGTACCGACAGCTCGCGTTTCACCGCCAAACGGATCAGCCCCGACTTGACGGCCCCATGGGGGAGCAGCACGCGGTAGTAATAGGTATTAAGGCTGGCCATGGCGTGCTTTCACAAGGGCATCAGTCTTCACCCACGGCACGCAGGATTTCTTCCATCGTGGTCTCGCCGGCCAGCACCCGGCCGCGCGCCTGGCTGTAGATGGATGTCATCCCGGCCGCCGCGGCGCCGCTGCGCAACTCGGCACGGCTGGCGTCGGCCGCGATCGCATCGGCCATGTCCCGGTTGACAGACAGGATTTCATAGACCGGCAGGCGCCCCAGATAACCGGTTTCCCGGCAGTGGTGGCATCCCGCGCCGTGATGGACCTGCACCTCGCCGTCCGTCTCCGCACGGCCCAGCCAGCGGCGCTCCGCCTCGGTGGCCGCGCGCGAGGTTGCACAGTGCGGACAGATCCGGCGCACCAGGCGCTGATTGATCACCGCCACGAGGTTCTCGGCGATGGTGTCGGCATCGACACCCAGCAACTTCAGGCGCGGCATCACGCCAAAGATGCTGCCGACATGCAGGGTGGACAGCACGAGGTGCCCGGTGGACGCCGCATCAAGCGCGGCGCGTGCCGTTTCCGCGTCACGGATTTCCCCGACCAGAATGATGTCGGGGTCGTGCCGCAGAAGATAGCGCATGGCATTGGCGAATTCGTAGCCGGCCCGGCGATTGACTTCCGTCTGGCAGGCGACAGGCACGCGGTATTCGACCGGGTCTTCCACCGTCAGCACGTTGCGCTCTATCAGCGGCTGCATGCGCAGCGCCGCATGCAGGGTGGTGCTCTTGCCCGAACCCGTGGGGCCTGTGATCAGAATCAAGCCATGGGGCCTGGAAAACGCCCTGACCATGACCGAGACATCTTCCTCGCGAAATCCCAGGTCGCACAGTTTGTCCAGGTCGCTGCGCTCGGGCAGGAGCCGCAGCACCATGCGCTCGCCAAACTCCGAAATGAGCGTGGAGACACGAATGGTGTAGCTGTGCTCCATGATCTGCGCGGTGAAGCTGCCGTCCTGCGGCAGGCGCTGCTCGCTGGCATCCATGTCCGCCTGCAGCTTGACATACACCACCAGCCGGTCGAGTGCCGGCGACAGCGCGAAGACCGGCCGCAACACGCCATCGACGCGCAACAACACGGAGCGGCTGCGCGCCGTCGGCGCCAGGTGGATGTCGGTGGCTCGCTCGCGCACGGCCAGGTGCAGGACATGTTCGAGCAACAGGGCCGGGCTGTAGGCCCGGTCGACATCCGCTTCGAGCTTGCGGATTTCGCTGGCGATCAGCTTGGCGGGCGGATTTTCGGAAAAGTAATAGTGCTGCTGTATGGCCTGCGCGACGCTGCCGAATTCGCCCTGCATGAATCGGCACGTCTTGCCCAGGCGGCGCTGCACCAGTTCGCTGACGACCTCGGGGCGCGCATCGCCCAGCACGACCTCAATCAGCCCATCCGCCTCGCGCACAGGCAGGAACCCATGCGTCAGGCACAGCGCCCGATTGAACACGGCTGCCACGGCGGCATCGGGCTCGGGCAAATGGTCGGAAGCCACGAAAGGCAGGCCACGCTGCAACGCCAACTGACGCGCCACGTCATTGGCACTGGCAAACCCCAGCTCCACCAGGAGGCTGCCCATGGGCACTTTTTCGATCTTCTGCTTTTGCAGCACATAGTCGATGGCCACGGGGGACACCAGACCCGCCTCAACCAGCGATGCGCCCAGGACAGGGCTCTTTTCGTTGAGCGTACCAAGGCGCTCGGGCACTCCATCGCCGGACGCCGGCACCCGGCCCGCGGATTCAGGCAATGATTCAGTGGGCGGGCACATCCTGATGCTCCAGTAGATAAAAGGTCAAGTCATCCGGCTGCCCTGTCGGTGCCAGGCCTTGCTGCAGTTGAAAGCGGGCAAACGCCTCGCGGGTCCTCGGCCCGAACAAGCCATCGCTGCGTTCGTCCGATTCCATGAGACCGATGGATTTGAGCTTGACCTGCGCGTCGCGCGTGGCCTGCTGTGTCGGCATGCGCTGGCGTGAGTCGCTGCGCCCCAGCCAGGCCACCCAGGGTTGGTTGTTCCTCATGAACTGGCACATCCGGTCCGCGGGCTTGAACGCCGTTGCACCGGACGCGGTCACGTTCGGCAAGCGCTGCACGTGCAGGACATCGTCCGCGGCGGCCGCCGCGACCAATCTCGATTCGCAATCACTTCGTACCAAGGGAGACTGCGCGGATGCAGCGGCGGGCGTGTCGGCTGCAGCAGCCGGTGCCGCCGCCGGAGACGGCAACTCGCGCGGAGCCGGCGCCGCTGCGGACGCCGGCGACGCATCCGGCGACACCTTCGCCTGCGCGGCGGGCGTCTCCACGGCAGTGGCAGCGGAAGACGATCCTGCCGAAGGCTCCGGTGCCGAGGGGCGAGACGTCGGCTGCCAGGGGATGAGCCCGAAGCCCGCGATCGCCACCGTGGCCGTCGTCCCCGCAAGCAGCCCCGCGACGACCCAGCCCCCACGCCGCCCCCAATGAAAGGTCGGCTTGTCTTTACCCACCGAAGGCAGATCCGCCAGCGCGCGCCGCACCAGGTCCGCCGTCACCACCGTCTGACGGCTGCCGGCCAATCCGTACAGGCAGCGGTCGAGCACGAGATGGATTTGCCGCAGATTGCCCCGCGTCACTCGATACAGTTGCTGCGCGGCCGCTGGATCGATGGACAACCGCCCCTCGGCTTGGGCGGCATTGACGCGAAAGTCGAAGTAGCGCGCAACCTCGCTGCTTTGCAGGCCCGCAAGGCGCGCATGCTTGGTAATCCGGCTCTGGAGCTGGCGCAGTTCGGGGCGCGCCAGGGTCTGTTCCAGCTCGGGCTGACCCACCAGCAGGATTTGCAGCAGCTTCTCCTGCCCCGTCTCCAGGTTGCACAGCAGACGGATCAGTTCGAGCGACTGCACGCTCAGGTTCTGCGCATCGTCAATCACCAGCAGGCAGGTTTCGCCGGCGTGGTGGCGGGCGATGAGAAACTCGTTCAGGCGTGCCAGCCCCTGCTCCACGGAATCGTTCGGCGGCAGGCCAAAATCCGACTGGATGGCGGACAGCAGCGCTCCGTCCTGCAAAAACGTGTTCAACACCAGCGCCGACCGGCAATTCTTGTCCTGCAACATGTCCAGCAGGCGCCGCACCATGGTGCTCTTGCCGAGGCCGACTTCTCCCGTCAGCAACGCAAACCCCTTGCGCGCCTCGATGCAATGGGCGATCTCGGCAAAATCCTCTTCGAGCCGTGGCGTAAAAAAATACGATCCCGCGTCAGGCGTCGGCGGAAATGGATTGCGCGACAGCCCCAGCGTGGCGTAGACAGGGTTGAGCGTCATTGGCGCACATTCGGCGTGTACTGCGCCAAGGCAGCCCGCAACGCTGCGGAATCCGGGTTCAACCGGGCAGCAGCGTCCAGCGTGGCCCGCGCGCCGTCCTGGTCGGCCTCTTGGGCCTGGATGCTCGCGAGATTGATGGCCGCCTCCGCGTCGCCCGGCAGGCGCTCCAGTATTCCGCGATACGCCTTCGCGGCTCTGGCTTCATTGCCCGTGCGCAGATCGAACCACGCCTGCGCACGCTGCAGACCCAGCGCATCCGCCGGAAGCACGGCCTTGAGCGCGCTCAACTCGCGCTCCGCATCCGATGTCTGTCCACTGCGCATCGCGGCAACGAATCGCGTGAAACGCACCTGCACCGGGGTGTCGTCTGCCTTGGGCACCGGAGGTGACGCCGGTGCGGCGGGCACGGCGGCACGCCGCACGCTGGTGTGCGCCCGGCGGTGCTGCGAAGTGGCTTGCGGCCGGGCGGCCGGACGGGCAGGTGCCGCGGCGGCCACGGCGGCTGAATCGGCAGCCGCGGCGGGCGAACCGGAAACCGCGGACCCAGCTTCGCGCGGCGCGGCGCCAGCCGGCGCCGGCACATCGTCGATGGGCGCCGCTTGCGGCGGCGCTGCAGGCGCGGCCGCAGGCGCACCGGCCAGCGCGACATCCGTGCTTCCCGAATCAGACCCCTGCACCGCCTCCTGTACCGGTGCCTGCGGCGCCGTGTGTGGCTCGACGTTCGCCACCGCCACGGCATCCGGCATCGGCGCGCGCTCCGGCAGCACGCGTCCCTGCCACACGTACCAACCCACGACGCCGGCCCCCACCACGACACCAAACGCCAGCAGGCCATCGAGCCACGCCGGGCGCCCTCGCTGCCCGGCGGCAGACACGCGCACGGACGAACCCGGCCTGGACGGTTGCGGCGCGTCCGCGTCCATGGACTTCAGCGCATCGTGGATCAGGCTCATAGTACACGCGCCCGCAAGACGATGACCAGCTCGCGACTGCCGTGCACCTTGTTTTCATTATCGAACAGCTTGCCGAACACGGGAATGTCGGACACACCGGGCACGCCACGATCATTGCTGGACGTGCGCTGGTCGATCAAGCCCCCCACCACCGCCACGTCCCCATTGCCCACATTCAACGTGGTGGTCAGGCCCTTGTAGCTGACCTTGGGCAGGGATATGAGATTGCCGCCGCCGGTTTGCACCAGCTGAAGGCTGGCCGGATCCACGTCGCTTTGCATCGGATTGAGCAGGATCTCGATGCGCCCGTCGTCGCGCACCATGGGCAGAACACCGACCATGACCCCCGAGAACACCGTGTCCGTCTGCACGCTGGAAGACGTCGTGCTGGCGCCGCCGCCCGGCACGGTCTGCGTGGACGATGATTGCGACACATAGCGTGAACTGGTCCCCACCGAGAGCAGCGCCGGCGTGCCGTTGCGCACCTGCACGTTCGGGTTGGAGAGCACCTTCAGATTGCCGAAGGAGCGCAGAGCGTTGATCACCACGCCATAGTTGCTGCCCTGGTACGTCATCCCCAGCGCCGGCCCGGTATTGCTTCCGAGCAAGGCGGAAGGAATCGAAATTGCCCTGGCGGGATAGCCCGAGCCGTTATTGGGCAACAGCGCGGAACTCCCCCCCAGCTGCAAGGGCGAGGATCCGAAGCCCGCCGCCAGGCGGCTGCGCAGGATCATCCAGTCCACGCCGAATTCGAAATTGTCGGACAGCTGCACGTCGATCAACTGCGCCTCGATGTACACCTGCTTGTCGAGCACCTTGTGCATCATCGCCAGCATTTTTTCGACGGCGCGCATCTTGGAAGGCCGTGCCTTGACGTACAGCGTGCCCGTGGCCTTGTCCAGGGTGAAGCCACTGTCGTCCTCCATCGTCGCCAGTGGCGCTGGCGCAGGCGCGGGAGTGCGCCCGACGGGCACGCCGCCGGCCCAGACGGATGAAGACGGAGTGACCGCAACCGCGCCGCGCTCCTGCCCGGCGTGCGCTTCCTGCTGCCCGGAGCCGTTGCGGCGGCTTTCGCCGAGCACCGATTTGAGCGCAGCCGCCAAATCGGTATAGGGATCGGTACTGCTGCCGCCGGACCCCGAAAACGTCAGGCTGCCCTGCTGCGCGCCCGTGCCGCTTGTCCCGCTGCTGCCGCCACTCCCGCTGCTGCTGCCACCACCGGAATTGGTGCTGCCGAAGACGTTGCCGCCCGAGCCCATCTGGATGCTGGACTTGGAATTGAGGAAATTCAGGGAAAAGAATTTCTCCTCCGTCAGGCTGACCCTCAAGGTATTGCCTTTGAACTCACCGGCCACATCGAAGGTGCGCATGACCTCATTGAACCCTTCGCGCAGCGTCACCTGGCGCAGGTACATGTCCGCCAGCTGCCCGCCTCTGAGCACATTCGGATCGACGATCAGGTTGAGCTGCCCGGCATCGGCGAACGCGCTCAGGATCTGCCCTATGCTTGCCTTGGACATCGCCACGTTGATCAGCTTGCCTTCCAGCGGATCGAACACCGGCTCAACCGGCGCGATGACGGGCGCGGGCGCCGCCTTGTTCAGCTCGGTCAGGAGCTTCTGCTGATGCTCGAGCAGGCGCTGCGCCTCGAGCACCGCGTTTTCTCGCATGCGGTCGGACGTCACCGTATCCGGCGCCGGAAGGCTGGCCGCGCTGCGTGGCGGCTCATTGGCGCATCCACCCAGCACCAGCGCGGCAGACAGCAGGGCCGCTGACTTGGAAAACGGGGCATAGTTCATATCGCTGTCCTTGGTGTTATTGGGCATTCGTTCATGGCAGGACCCTGATCGGCCCCGGCGGCGCTCCGGGCACGCCGGCCTTGAACACCTGCGTGCTGGTGCTGGCCAGCGAGCCATCGGACCAGCGCAGCGTCCCGACACGCAACTGGTCGGTTGGCAAGGTCAGCTTCTGCCGTCCAAGGCGCTCGGCCACCAGCACCTCGTTGGGCTCGACACGCACCACCTTGCCACCCCCTTCAAGCCTCGCACCCTGGCGCAGCAATCGGCCGTCGATCACCACCGACTGCGTCTCCGCCGCCAGGTCGTCCAGATGCAGAGACAGAGAGCGCTCGGGCATGCGCACGCTGCCTTCGAGAGGCTGGCCCGGCGCGGGCAGCGCGATCAGCGTCTGCGCGCTGGCCACCTGAACGGGCGCACGGGCCTGTATGCGCGCGATGGCGTCGAATGTCTCGTTGACACGGAGTTTGTCGGAGCGCAGCGCCTCGGGCAGCGGGGACATCTCCAGCGCAGGCAAGGGCCTGTTTGAAGCACGCGCCTGGGTCAGCTGCGTCACGGCGTACAACGCCCAGCCCAGCAAGGCAAGGGCAACGACGTTCAGAATCAACGCGGCATACTTCATGGCTTCTCGCTCCGGGGTGCAGCGCCGGCTGCGATGAGCTGATAGGAAAACGCGCCAGGCGCGGCACCCACGGGATCCAGTGCCTTGAGCGTCCATCCGGCGGCTGTCATGTGGCTCACCCATCGCATCACGGCATACGAAGCCCCTGACGCGGCAAGCCCATCGACACGGAATGTCCGCGTGCGGTTCTGCGCCTCGGTTTCCAGGCGCACGCGCTGGATCCGCATGTCGTTGCCGGTCGCTTCCTTCAGATCGAGGAGAAACGTCATGGGGTTGTAGCGGATGCCTTGGTCGAGCTGGCGCGCAAGCTCGGTGGCCGGCAACAGCTTGCGCGGGGTCTCGACGGCGGAGACCGCCTGAATCCGGCTTTGCAAGGTTTCCAACTGCGCGCGTTCTCCTTGTCCCGCGCTGCGGTAACCGTCCGTCTGCTGCGTGATCAGCGCGCCCGCGGCGATCAGCACCAGACCCGCCAGGGCGGTGACCACGGTCACAGGCGCAACCCAACGCTCTGCACGCCAGGCAATACGCTCGCCCAGCGGATTCAGCGCGTGGCGTCCTGCACCCTCGTGCGCGAGCTTCGGCAGCGCGGTCAGTACCCGCGCGCCGGCAGCATCGAGCTCCGCAGCGAACAGCACCACGGGAGCATTGCCCAACACCGCCTGGATGGCATGCAGGCTGGCTTCGACATCCTCGGGCTGCACGCTCCACAAGACGCCGTACTCCACAGCGTCGGCGCCAAGTCGCGTCCACAACCCCTGCTGTCTGCCGAGCAGCGCCTGCGCTGCGTCAGCCATGGCCGACTCCCGCCCCCCCAGGGCCTGCATCGAGCCAAAGGACAGGCCTTCCTCGGTCTGCGCGAAATACATCAGCCGCCGCTGCGACAGAAGAATTCGCCCACCATCGGTGCCGACGCCGTGGCTCAACAGGCCCGCCGCCGTCAGCAACAGGCAATGGTCGCCCTGCTCGCGCGCCCACTGCGTGCAGCGCTGCCACAGTTCCAGCGGAATGGCTGAAAAAAAGGCTTGGAACCCTCCAGGCACCTTCAGCAGCCGATGCATCACGATATGCGCGGCCCCTTCCACCAGACCCTGGGTGCGCGCTCGCTTTTCGATCAGGGCAGCGGCGTATTCGGATTTCCCCTCGAAGCGCCATACGTCGGTGAATATGTCGTCCAGATCCAGGACCACGAGGGCGCTGTGCTGCAGCGTGGGCCAGGCCGGAACGTCCTGTGCATCATTGCCATGGCAATGCACCCAGCCGGTACTCGAGACGCGGTAAACATGCTCGGTGGCTACGCTCATGGCAACTTCCTCGACGGTGGAGCCGCGGCGTCGGTGGCCGGGAAATACAGGGTGCCGCTGGCGCCCAGCGTCAGCCCCTTGTCATCAAGCCCGGGCGACTGGAACAGGCCGGCATCGGCGGACACCACGGCAAGATCGAATTCATCGGCGACGAAAATCGTGCGGTCGCCCCCACGGTCCAGATCAGCCAGAAACTGCGACGCCTCGACGCGCGTGGCCGGCCCGGCCGGGCGACGCAGGCGGCGTTCACCCCAGCGCGCCGGATCAAACCCCATTCGATCGACCTGAGACTGCACGTTCTGGAGAGACCGCACCAACTGCTCGCGCCGCTGCACTTCGGGCATCATCTGGCGCGCGCTGTCCAGGCGCTGGCGCAGCTGCGCGGCGTCTGCTCGCTCCAACGCGAGCTGCTTGAGCGCGCCTTGCACCAGCCACGCCCCGCTCGCGAGCAGGCACGTGGCCAGAACCAGGGGCACGAGCTTGAGCGTGCGGGCGGCGTTCAATTACTGCTCCATGATCCAATGGGCCGTCAGCAGAATCACGCGGTCCTCGTCCAGGGTGCGGCCCGTCGCGGTACCGCCGGCGCTGCCACTGGCGTTGTTGATGGCGGGGCGCCCGTCGCTGCTCGTCATCGCGCTGTTGGACGCGCTGTCGGCAATGTTCACGCCTTCGGTGTTGTTGGCCTCCCATTGCGTACCAGGCGCATTGGCCTCGGCGGTGCCTGCGTGCGCGGGACGCCCCTGGATGCGGAAGCGCCCCTCGCGCGAGTCGGGCTTGCCATCGATGGCCTGATCCATGAAACGCGCCAGGTCCGGCGTCAGCCCACGGATCACCATCACGTTGCCCGCGCCGCTGGCGGTGCCCGACGTGTTCCACTGAAAGCACACCTGCAGTTCGGCGGCATTGCCGTTGGAGTCGATGTAGAGGAAGCGGTCCTCATGCCCCTCGCCGCGTCCGGGCGGCATGCGCACGCCGGCGCGCGTCATGAGGGTGCGCAGGTTCTGCGTGGCCAGCGCGGCATCGCCCAAGCCCACGGTGTTGGCTGCATAACCCTGGCCGCTGCAGATCTTGCGGCCGCGATTCTCGAAATTCTCGGGAATGCCGGCCACATTCATCGAACCGGCACGGCTGCATGCACTGGTGCCCGCGGGAATCTCGGTCTCCGAGCCGTTGACCATGTAGGTGGGCGCCTGCTGGCAATCCCCCAGCACGGTGCCGGTGCGCTGGTAATACTGGTCGTAGGCCATCTTCCACTGGTAGGCGAATTTGTTGACGGCCTTCTCGTACTCGGCGTTGCGCTGCACGTCCTTGGCAATGGCAATGGCGCCAAGGATCAGGCCGATGACCGCGAGAACCACGGCGAGCTCCACCAAGGTGAAACCCTGCTGGGGCCTGCTTGAAAATGAATGCGTTCTTTTCATCGATGTCTCCGCGATGCGTCTCTGGTGAACGAAAAATGACGGGAAAGAAGCCGCCGCCTACTGGTTCATGCGATAGATGGCCGTGACGATGGCCACCTGGTCTTCGTCGAGGTTGCGATCGTTGTTGGTGCCGATCTGGTCGCGGTTGGTGGCCTGCCACTCCTGCCCGGGGCCGTTGACGGGATTTCCGCCCGCGTTGTTGAGCACCCCCTGGCGCCGGAAACGGCCTTCACGCTCGTCGGGCTTGCCGTCGATCATCTGGTCCAGTGCGCGCGCCAGGTCAGGCGTGAGACCGGTGATGACCATGACGTTGCCCATCCCGTCGCCCACGGCATTGGCCGCTGAGGCGTCACCCAAAGGCGGATTCCACTGAAAGCAGACCTGAACCTCCTGGGGGTTGCCGTTGCTGTCCAGATACACGTAGCGGTCTTCCAGCCCCTCCGCGCGCCCTGGCGGCATGCGGATGCCGGTGCGGGTCATCAGATCGCGCAAATTGGGATCGGCCGCAGGATCGAACGTCCGGGCCATGCCCTGACCTGCGGCACCACGGCAAATCGCGTTCGGCGGCGTCACACCGGTCATGTCGCGCCCGGAACGCACGCCTCCGCCGGCCAGATAGCGTTCGCCATTGACCATGTTCTGCGGCTGCGTCTGGCTGTCGCCCAGCACCACGCCGGTGCGCTGGTAGTACTGGTTGTAGGCCTGCTCCCACTGATCGATGAACTTGTTCTTGATCTTGGTGTACTCGGCGTTGCGCTGCACGTCCTTGCCGATGGCGACCGCGCCGATGATCAGACCGATGACGGCCAGCACCACCGCGAGTTCGACCAGGGTGAAGCCCACCTGACGTGAAGCGCCATGAAAGCGACCGCGGTGCTTGAGTGAAGTTGTCATGATGATGGTTCCTTCGCCTCGCGTCACTGGTTCATCTTGTAGATGGCGGTCAGCGTGAGCACCTGCTCCTCGTCACGCGTCTTGCCCGCGCCTTCCGCGGTCGTCCCTCCCGCGCCCTGGCCGTAGGTGTTGTTCGCGGCCCACTGCGTGCCCGGCGCGTTGCTCGTGGAGTTGTCCACCCCTCGCTGGCGAAAGCGCCCCTCGCGCGCATCGGGCTTGCCGTCGATCATCTGGTCCAGCATGCGGGCAAGGTCCGGCGTCAGGCCGGAGATCACCATCACGTTGCCCGCGCCCTCGGGCGTCGTGGGGCGGTTCCACTGGAAGCACACCTGCACCTCCTGCGGAGCCCCGTTGGTATCGGTATAGACGTAGAGGTCTTCCTGCCCTTCGGCACGGCCAGGCGGCATGCGAATGCCGGTGCGGGTCATCAGATTGCGCAACTCGTTGCGCGCCGCCGCGACGCGCATCGCGCCGGCGGCAGGATCGCGCTGGCAGATCGGCAGCGGTTCGGTTCCTGCCGCCACGGTGGCCGCCATATCGCCGCCCGACACGGGGCTGCCGGCCGGGGCCGTGTAATTCTCCCCGTTGACCATGATGCGCGGCTCGACCTGGCTGTCGCCCACCACAACGCCGGTGCGCTGGTAGTACTGGTTGTAGGCCTGCTCCCACTGATCGATGAACTTGTTCTTGATCTTGGTGTACTCGGCGTTGCGCTGCACATCCTTGCCGATGGCGACCGCGCCGATGATCAGACCGATGACGGCCAGCACCACCGCGAGTTCGACCAGGGTGAAGCCGGTTTGCGCCGTTCGCCGCCTGGTGGCACGCAGCGGACGTCTTGACGGCAGGGCCGGAAGTAAGAATGGCATGTTGTCCCCAGCGCCCGAAGGGCGTGTGCGCTTTGGCAGTTGAAAAAATTTGTTATATGTTGACTTTTATCAAATATACATCCTTCCTTTGAATTTCAGAAGATCGATAGGAAATTTATTTTTTGATCGACTGAGTAGAAACACCAATTGCGGCGGCTCGCTGTTGGAACATGGCGTCACGCCAGAGGAAACGCCGATCCCGTCATGGGCGCCTGCAACGTTCACGCTCGATGCGGACCGCAGCGGTCTTGCGTTGGCGGCGAAGACGCACGCCAATTCAGGGATGTTGTGTTGCGTGGCGGTTACGTCGCATTACACGAGTACCGGAACTTGTGAGCTTTTCTGGTGGCCGGTGGCCCGCCAGCCTCAGCGCCCGCCAAACAGATCGATGGACTGCTGCAACAAGGTCAGCAGCGGCTGCTCCAGCATGGGAAGCGTCGCCGTGATTCCCAGCAGACCCACGGTGATCGTGACCGGAAAGCCCACGGCGTAGATGTTGGTCTGCGGCGCCACGCGCGAGATGATGCCCATGGTCAGGTTGACGAAGAGCAGCAGCGCCACCAGCGGGAGCGCAATCCAGAGCGCGCTGGAAAACAGGCCCGCGCCCAGATCCTGCAGGCGCATCCGGGCCACCGCCTGCATGAAATTCCCATCAACGGGAAAGGCCTGGAAGCTCTTGAGCACCGCCATGAGCACCATGAGATGGCCGTTGACGACGACGAACAGCCACAGCGCGATGTTGCTGTAGAAGCTCGTGAGCGCCCCGCGCTGTGAATTGCTCGAAGGATCGAAGAACGAGGCGTAGTTCAACCCCATCTGCAGGCCGATCACCTCGCCAGCCAGCTCGATGGCCACGAACACCAGCCGCACCGCAAAGCCGATGGACAGGCCCACGCCCACCTGCTGCACGATGGCACCCCAGGCGGCGGAAGAATCGATCGCCACCACCGGTTGATCCGGCAACGCGGCCTGGGCGCACACCGCCACGAGGAAAGCCAGCGCGATCTTCAGGCGCAAGGGAATGGCGCGCATGGAAAAAATGGGCGCGGCCGTGAACATCGCCAGCACGCGCAAAAAGGGCCACAGCAACGGCGATACCCACGCCATCAGCTGCGTCTCGTTGAAGGTCAGCACAGTCGGTCTATCCGACGATGGACGGGATGGTCTCTATCGTCGTGCGCAGGTAGTCCACCAGCGTCGTCACCATCCACGGCCCCGCCAGCGCAAAAACGAGCACCGCCGCCACGAGCTTGGGCACGAAGGAGAGCGTGGCCTCGTGCACCTGCGTCACGGCCTGGAAGATGCTGACGATGAGGCCCACCACCATCACGGCCCCGAGCGCGGGCAGCGCGATCATGAGCAGCAGCATCAGGGCCTGATGGCCAAAGGTGAGGACGTACTGGGCCGTCATGGGCGGTTCTCCATCAGGTGGCGAAGCTCGCGGCAAGCGAGCCCATGAGCAGGTTCCAGCCATCGGCCAGCACGAACAGCATGAGCTTGAACGGCAGCGCCACGAGCACGGGCGAGAGCATCATCATCCCAAGCGACATCAGCACGCTGGCGACCACCATGTCGATGATGAGGAAAGGAATGAAGATCATGAAGGCGATCTGGAAGGCCGATTTGAGTTCGCTCGTGACGAAGGCCGGGACCAGAACGCGCAGCGGCGCGGTTTCCGCCGTGACGTCGGCCGGTAACTTGGCCAGGCGCGCGAACAGCGCAAAGTCGCTCTGGCGCGTCTGCTTGAGCATGAAGGCCCGCATGGGTGCTTCGGCCTTGGGCAGCGCCTGCTCGAAGGTGAGCGTGTTCTGCGTATAGGGCAGGTAAGCCTCCTGGTAGACCTTGTCCAGCGTCGGACCCATCACGAAAAACGTGAGAAACAGCGACAGGCCGATGATCACCATGTTGGGCGGCGCCGCCTGCGTGCCCAGCGCCTGACGCAGCAGCGAAAGCACGATGACGATGCGCGTGAAGCCGGTCATCAGGAGCAGCAGCGCCGGCAGGAAGGACAGCGCCGTAAAGAACAGCAGCGTCTGTATCGGCACGGAGTAGCTGTTGCCTCCTGGCCCGGAGCCGATCACGATGGGCAGCGTGCCCGCCGCCTGCTGGGCCAGTGCGCTGCCCGCGGGCAGCGCGGCCAGCAGTGCCGCAGCCACGAGCCACGATCGGGGCAGACGCCGCTCAGTCATGCTTTTGCGCGCCTCGCGCCGCCGCGACCTCGCCGGCGAACGTGGGCGAGGCAGGCAGCACATGAAGACAATTGATCTGCGCGGCGGTAACCCCCAGCACCAGCACCACACGCTGCTCGGCGCTGCCGGCCTCCACGGTCACCACACGTTGCTGCGGACCCACGGCCACCGACGAAAGAACGCGCGAACCCGCGCCTGCGGCGCCCGGCAGCGCCGAGCGACCACGCTGCCAGCGCCGCACGAGCCATGGCAGCATGGCGATGGCGCCGATGAACACCACCACCCAGACGAGCGACGATGCACTAGCCCCGGCTGACACGGCGCAGCCGCTCCGAGGGCGTCACGACATCGGTGAGGCGGATGCCGAATTTGTCGTTGACCACCACCACCTCGCCCTGTGCGATCAGGTAGCCATTGACCAGCACGTCCATGGGTTCCCCCGCCAGCGCATCGAGCTCCACCACCGAGCCCTGTGCCAGCTGCAGGATGTACTTGATCGGCACCTTGGTGCGCCCGAGCTCCACCGAGAGCTGCACCGGGATGTCGAGCACCATGTTGATGTCCTGCACCGAAGGGTCGGCGCCGCCCGCGAAAGATGACGCGGGCTCGCCCGCCAGAGGCCCGCCCTGCTCGGCGTCGGACGCCTGTGCATCGGCCGATTTCTGCTCGTTGAGCGCCTCGGCCCAGTCGGCAAAGGCATCGTCGGCCGCGGCCTGACCGCCTTCGGCGGCAACGTCTTCGGTGGTATGGGTATCAGTGGCCATGGTCGTTCCCCGTCCAGCCTGTTTCGCCGGTGTGTAAACGTTCTTCGATGCGGATCGCGTATTTCGCGTTGTGCGTGCCGTACTGGCACGCGAACAGATCGATGCCGCCCACCGACGCGCGGATGCGCGGCTGGCGCTCGAGTTCGATGAAGTCGCCCGGGCGCATCGCGAGCAGTTGCTCCACCGTGGCATCGGCGCGCGCCAGCTCGGCCACCAGCGTGACCTCGGCCGCCTGCACCTCGCGCGAGAGCACCTTGACCCAGCGCCGGTCCACCTCGATCGCATCGCCCTGCACGGAGGAATAGAGCACGTCGCGGATCGGTTCGAGCGACGCATAGGGCATGCAGATGTGGATCGACCCCGCCAGATCGCCGATCTCGAGATGAAAGGCCGTGGAGACCACGATCTCGCTGGGCGTGGCGATGTTCGCGAACTGCGGCTGCATCTCCGAGCGCTGGTAGGAAAGCTCCAGCGGATAGATGCCCTGCCACGCCTTCTTGTATTCGGTGGTGACCACGCCCACGATGCGCTGGATCACGCGTTGCTCGGTCGCCGAAAAATCCCGCCCTTCGATGCGTGTCTGGTACTTGCCGACACCGCCATAGAGCGTGTCGACGATGCCGAAGACGAGCGAGGGTTCGCACACCACGAGGCCACTGCCGCGCAGCGGGCGGATCGCAACCAGATTGAAATTGGTCGGGACGACGATTTCCCGCAGGAACGCGTTGTAGCGCTGCACCGACACCGTTCCCACCGAGATTTCCGGGCTGCGGCGAACGAAATTGAAAAGGCCCACGCGCAGGTTGCGCGCAAAGCGCTCATTGACGATTTCCATCGTGGGCATGCGCCCACGAACGATGCGCTCCTGGCTGGAAATGTCGTAATTGCGGATGGCGCTGGCGTCGACTTCTTCCTCGACGTTCTTCTGGCTCTCACCCGTCACCCCTTCCAGCAGGGCATCCACTTCTTCCTGGGACAAGAATGAATCGGCCATGTTTTTCTCCTGGTCGCAAACGGCCTACTGGACGATGAAGCTGGAGAACAGCACCGCGCGCACCGGTGCATCGCGATCCACCTCGGGCTTGCGCGGCTTCGCGGCCTCCTCGCCATCGGCGGCGCGCGGTTTGGCCGTCTTCACCTTGGGCGACACGTAGCCCAGCGCGCCAAGCGCTTCGCCGCGGATGTCGGCCGCGAGCTTTTCCTTGCCCTCGCGCGAGAGCAGATCGTCGGCCGAGCGCTGCGAGAGCAGCAGCAGCACCCTGCTGCGTATCGTCGGCATCAGCGACTTGACCTTCTCGGCCGTCTTGCCGTCGCTCAGCTCGAACGTGATGCCCACCTGCGCGAAGCGCTCGCCCCCGGGATCGGCAAGATTGACCACCATATTGTCCATGGGAAGAAAGGTCGGCGGCGTCTTGGGCTCCTCGATCTGGGCCGCGGACTCGTCGCCGCCCTCGCCCTCCAGAGACGCGCTGCGCTGCTTGGCCAGGAACCACAGCACGCCGGCGGCCGCGATCGCAAGCACCACGACCAGCGCGATGATGATCACGAGCCATTTCTTCTTGCCTTTGACAGGCGCCGGTGCAGGTGCAGCAGTTTCTTCGGCCACGTGCGAACTTTCTCGCGCCAGCTGGGCGCCAAGGGTCGGTCGGCGCGGCAGTGCCTCTGGCGGGCACCACCGGACCTTGGGTGGAATTATTGGGCGGGGTGCCGCGCGATGATAGCCAGAATAGCGCGGCAAACAGGGCGCTTACGCCGCTTCATCCCGAGGCGTCGGACACGGATCAGACGAAGACATCGAGCGCCCGGAGGCCCGTGGCACGCGGGCCGGCCCCCGTAACCGGTTCAGCCGCTTCGACCCGCGCCGTGCCCGCCGCCGCATCGTGGCGCGGGTGATGCGCGCTCCCCTGACCCGGGGTGCTTCCGCCCTGCCCGCCCGCCACGCCGACATTGACGTCCGCAAGCGCCAGCCCCTGCTCATGCAAGCGCTGCCTCAGATCATCGATGCCCGCATCCAGCGCCTGCCGCGCCGCTGCGTGGTCGGTCAGGAAGGTCACCTTGGCCACGTCGCCGGTGAGGCTCAACTGCACCTGCACGGGCTGACCATCGCGATCGAGCGTGAATTCGGCGCGCTGGCTCTTCTGGTGTACCCAGAAGGCCACCTGTTCCCCGAGCTGTTCCATGAAGCTGCCAGGCAGCGCCCCATCCTGCCCTGCGCCACCGGCAAGATCGCCCGCGCTGACACCCTGCGGCGGCACGGGTGCCGCCCCCCCGCCGGAACCGGCACCGCCCTGCGTCTGCGCCCCGCCTCCCGAATCGGTGCGTGGCGCATGCCCCACGGCCGCATCCACCGCCACTGGCGCCGAGGATGCCCAGACATGGGCCGCGGTCGCCGGCGCACCCGTGGTGCCCGCCTGCTGCAATGAGACGCGAGGGTCGCCCACGGGCATCTTCTCCAGAACGGATTTGAGCAGCTCCTGATCTGCCGCTGCCGCGTGTGCGACACCGGAGGCGCCGACAGTCGCTGTCGCGGTTGCCGCCGCCGCACCCTCGCCGTCGGCACCGGTCAATGTCGCCACGGCCTGCGGCAACATCCCCGATGCCCGTCCGGCCGACCGTGCCATGGCAGGCCCAGCCCGGCGCGCGCCCGCCCCCACCGCCGGCTGCACAGTGGCATCAAGGCGCGCGGTTTCATGAATCATGGAATCCGGCCCCAGCCCTTGCCCCACCAGCGTGTGGCGCCCCTGATCCAGGAGCATGGTCAAGTGATCCTGCAGCGAAGCGTGCGCCAGCGCATCCGCCGGCGCACTGGCGGGCTTCGCCTCACCCTCGGCTGCGGCGGCGTGCCTGGCGCCTGCCCTGCCTGTCGTGTCTTTCACACCCAAACGGGACTTGCCAGGCTGTTGGAGCGCCAGGATCGCGTCGTCCGCGGCGGCATCATCCAGCGGGATTTGCGCTCCGGGGGTCGACGTCCCGGGCACCACCGCGTCGCCAGCCGCTGCCAGCGGCTGCGCGGACGCGGCGCCATCGAGCGCCGCCAGAAGCAGTGCAAAGCCATCCTTGCGCGCGCTGGCCGCATCGCCTGCTTCGGGCTTGTCGTCCCCCGCCGACGCGCTCGCGCCAGACGCCTTGGAGGCAGCCTGGGGCTGCGCGGATGGCATGCGTACTTGTTCCATGGCTCAAATCCCCTGTGTCAACTGGCGGCCCCTGCCACGCCCATGGCGCTGCGTGGCCAGGTCGTCCGTCTCCTTCTGCTCGAGCCGCTGCTGCCTGAGCGCGGCTTCGCGCAAGCGCCGTTCCAGCACGTGGCACAGACTCATCAGGCGTGCCTCGGCCGCAGCGAGAACCCCCGTCGCTCGGTCGATGCGCAGCCCGAATTCATGCACCACGCCACGCTGCATTTCCACGGTCTGCTCCAGCCGCTGCAGGAACTGTCTTTGATGGCGCACCACCTCGGGCTGCAGCACCGCACCCTCGCGCGCGCTCCAGCGCTGGCGGGTCTCCGCGGCATAGCCGGTGAGCTGGTCGAGCTGCATCTGCGCATTGCCGCGCTGGCCGTGCAACTGCACGAGGGCATGGCGCGCCGCATCGCGCTGGCGCCTTGCCAGATCGATCGCGATCTCGAAAGCCTGGTGCGCTGCCATGAGCCGATGCCTCAATGACGTGCAAGCGCCGCCGCCATGGCGGCGAGGCTCTCGTTCATGAGCGCGGGCGTGCGCATGTCCTGCTGCAGGAAGCCGCGCATGCCGGGGTAGAGTCGGATGGCCTCGTCCAGCTGCGCATCGGAGCCACTCACGTACGCGCCCACCTGGATGAGATCACTGCTTTTCTGGTAGAGCGACCAGGTGGCCCGAAAGTCGCGCGCCAGCTCGAAGTGCTCCGGCGAGACGACGTTGACCATCACGCGCGAGGCCGATTGCTCGATGTCTATCGCGGGGTAGTGCCCGCCTTCGGCCAGCGCGCGCGAGAGCACGATGTGGCCATCGAGAATGGCGCGCGAAGCGTCAGCGATCGGGTCCTGCTGATCATCGCCTTCCGTCAGCACGGTGTAGAACGCGGTGATCGACCCCACGCCACCCAAACCGTTGCCGCTGCGCTCCACAAGCCTGGGCAGCTTGGCAAAGCAGCTTGGCGGGTAGCCCTTGGTGGCGGGCGCCTCGCCGATGGCCAGCGCGATCTCGCGCTGCGCCATGGCGTAGCGGGTGAGCGAATCCATGAGCAGCAGCACGTGCTTGCCCTGGTCGCGGAAATATTCGGCCACCGCCGTCGCGTAGGCCGCCCCCTGCATGCGCAGGAGCGGCGGCGCATCGGCGGGCGCGGCGACGACCACGGCGCGGCCCCGATCCTGCGGCCCGAGGATGTCCTCGACGAATTCCTTGACCTCGCGCCCGCGCTCACCGATCAATCCGACAACGATCACGTCGGCGCGGGTGTAGCGCGCCATCATGCCCAGCAGCACGCTCTTACCCACCCCGGAGCCGGCGAACAGACCCAGGCGCTGGCCGCGCCCGACGGTGAGCAGGGCGTTGATGGCGCGCACGCCGGTATCGAGCGGCTCGCGCACCGGGGCGCGCTCCATCGCATTGATCGGTTCACGCGCCAGCGGCCGCGCGGCCACGTGCTCTAGTGCCCCCAGGTGGTCGAGCGGCTCGCCCTGCGCGTCGACCACGCGCCCCAGCAAGCCATCTCCCAGCGGCAGACGCAGCACACCCACGCCGCTCGGCTGCGGCTCCTGCGCCGCCGCGGCGCCCAGGCGCAAGGGAGGCACATAGGCCTGCGCCGGCACCACGCTCGCGCCACTGGAGAGACCGTGGATGTCGCCCGCCGGCATCAGAAAGGCCTTGTCGGCGGCAAAACCCACCACCTCGGCGAGCACCGGCTCCTGCGCGCCCTGGCGCACCAGGCACTGGGCACCGACGGGCACGCGCAGGCCCGCGGCCTCCAGCACCAGCCCCGTCAGGCGCGTGAGCGTGCCTTGCGCGGCCAGCGCCACGTCGGCCCCGGCCCGAGCACGTGCCCGGCACATGAAATCCTCCCAGGCCTGGCTGGTTTCAATCGGCATCGCCCGCCTCCCGCCACGCCGACACCAGCCCGAGCGCCGCAATGGCCCGGCGCCAGCGGGTATCGAGCGACCCATCGATCGTGGCACCGGCGCACTCCAGCATGCAATCGCCGGGCGCCACTGCCGGATCGGCCTGCCACTGCACGCGTGCACCGCCAAATTCTTCACGCAGGGCCGATTCGAGCTGCTTCCAGTCCGCCGGGTTCAGGCGCACCGTCGCCGGGCGGCTCTCCTGCACGAAGGTAGCCAGCGCCTCTCGCACCACCGGCAGCAGGGCACGCGGATTCGACTGCAGCTCCTGACGCACCACCTGGCGTGCGATGTCACAGCCGAGCTGCAGCAGCTCATCGGCCATCTTCTGCTGCAGGCCGGAAAAACTCTTGTCCAGCGCCTGGACCACGGCGGCCAGCTGCGCACCCGCCTGCCGACCCTGGCCCGCCACGTAATCATCCAGACGCTGCTGCCATTCCTGCGTTGCCTGCGCGTGCCCCTGGCGCATCCCCTCGGCCAGGGCGGCGTCGCGCACCTGCCGCAGCTGCTCCTCTGCATCGTGCGCCGCCTCGGGCTCGGGTGCCCCCTGCGCTGCCGCGCTCGTCAAAGGCAACAGCGCCACATCGTCGTCGCCCACCTCGCCGAACTGCCACTGCACCGCCTCGGCGATTTCCTCGCCGGGAATGAAGCGGGCGTAGTTGCGGGTGCTGGAGTTGGACATGGTTGCTCGCCGCCCATCAGACGAAAGCGTCGTCCGGGCCACTGGAAATGGCGATCTGCCCTTCGTCGGACAGGCGCCTCACGGTCTTGAGAATTTCCTTTTGCTGCGCTTCCACCTCGGACAGGCGGATCGGCCCGCGCGACTCGAGATCCTCGCGCATCGCCTCGGCGGCGCGCGTGGACATGTTCTTGAGGAATTTTTCGCGCAACTCGGGCTGGGCACCCTTGAGGGCCACCACCAGGGTTTCGGAAGCCACCTCGCGCAGCACGGTCTGGATGGCGCGGTCGTCGAGCTTGAGCACATCGTCGAACACGAACATCTTGTCC
Source organism: Comamonas sp. SCN 67-35 (assembly GCA_001725255.1). Classification (GTDB taxonomy): domain Bacteria; phylum Pseudomonadota; class Gammaproteobacteria; order Burkholderiales; family Burkholderiaceae_C; genus Comamonas_C. The sequence goes on from MEFV01000001.1 coordinate 75,907, forward strand.
ATGATCTTCTGCGCGAGCTCGGCGTCCTGCTCGCGAATGCTCTCCAGCACCACGCCGTCCACGCCTCCGCGAAACAGATTGACGATTTCCGCCGCGGCCTTGACACCGCCCAGCGAGCTCTTGCGCACCTTGTCACCACCGGCGAGCACCTTGAACAGCACTTCGTTCAGGTCCCTGAGGGCCGTGGGCTGGATGCCCTCCAGTGTCGCGATGCGCAGCATGATCTCGCCGCGCTGGCGGTCGGTGAGCTGCATGAGGATATCGGCGGCGTGGTCCGGATCCAGATGCACCAGGATGGCCGCGATGATTTGCGGATGTTCGTTGCGCAGCAGCTCGGCCACGGCCAGCGGGTCCATCCACTTGAGGCTCTCGATGCCCGAGACGTCGCCGCCCTGCAGGATACGGTCGATCAGCAGCGCCGCCTTGTCGTCGCCCAGCGCCCGCCTGAGCACCGCGCGCACGTAGTTGCTGGTGTCCGATACCAGCAGGCTCTGCGCCGCCGCCTCGTTGGAGAAGCGGGAGACCACCTCGGTCACACGCTCGTGCGACACGGTGCGCATGCGCGCGATCGTCTCGCCGAGTTTCTGCACCTCCTTGGGCGAGAGGTGCTTGAAGACTTCGGCCGCCTCCTCCTCGCCGAGGGACATCAGCAAGACGGCGGCGTCGTTGAGGCCTTGCTCGTCCATGGTGTTCTACTTCCTCTCGTGCAACGTCAGTCGCCGTTGACCCAGGTTTTCACGATATTGGCCACGGCCACCGGATTTTCCTTGGCCAGCGAACGCGCCTCCTCCAGGCGCAGCTGCTCTTCGCTCGGTGCCTGATCCTCCGCCTTCGCAGGAGCCGGCAGCGCCGGGCGCTCGATGGGCTCGGCCGCCAGGGCATCGACCTTGCGCAGCGGTATCGCCACCGCCTTGGCAGGCAGCCTGCCCGCCTTGAGCACGGGTCGCACCACGCCCATGAGCAGCAGCACGGCGGCGAGCGACAGGCCGATGGGCAGGCCCAGGCTGCGCGCCAGCTCCAGCACCTCAGGCTGCTTGTACAGTGGAAGCTCGGCCTGCGCAACCGCCTCGCTCCTGAAGGGGGCGTTCATCAGGTTCACCGAGTCGCCGCGCTCCTTGTTGTAGCCGACGGCTTCGCGCACCAGGGCGGTCATCTGCTCGATCTGTTCGGGCGACAGGGGCTTGGCCACGAGCGACTTGCCCGCACCCTCGGGCACCGACTGGTAGTTGACCACCACGGCCGCGTTCACGCGCCTGACCATGCCCTGCGCCGCGCGCGTGACGCTGGTGGTCTTGTCCACCTCGTAGTTGGTGGTGAGCTCACGCCGCCCGACGCTGCCGCCCGCGCCCTGGCCGCCCGCGTCGGGCGCGGGATTCGCGCCGTTGACCGGGGCATTGGCGTTTTGCGGCGGCTGATTGCTCACGGCGCCGGGAATGCCCGCGGGAAGCTTGTCGCCCGGCTTGGCCGCGCTCTCGATCAGTTGCTGGCTGCGCACGGCGCTCGCATCCGTGGCCAGGTTCGGTCGGTGCTGCTCGGTCGTCGACTCGGTCTGGTTGAAGTCGATGTCGGCCGTCACCGTCGCCTTGACGTTGTCGCGCCCCACGATGGGCTCCAGGATGTCGACGATGCGCCTGGCATATTGCTGCTCGATCTTCTGCGCGTAGGCCAGTTGCTCGCCCGAGGGAGCGCCGCCCACGGCGTCAGCCGTCTGCGACAGGAGCTTGCCCGTCTCGTCGAGCACGCTCACGGCCGATGGTGCCATGTCCGGCACGCTCGAAGCCACCAGATGCACGATGCCCGCCAGCTGCGTGCGGTCCAGGAAGCGCCCCGGGTATAGGCTCACGAGCACCGAGGCAGAGGGCTTTTGCTGCTCGCGAAAAAAGCCGTTCTGATTGGGCAGTGCCAGGTGCACGCGGGCACTTTGCACCGGCTCCAGCGACTGAATGGAGCGCGTGAGCTCCCCCTCCAGCCCACGCTGGAAATTGAGCCGCTCCTGGAACTGCGTCACGCCGAAGCGGCTGGCCTCGGTGCTCTCAAACCCGGCGACCGACCCCTTGGGAAGACCCTGCGAGGCCAGGCGCAGGCGCACGTCGTAGATGCGATCGGCGGGCACCATGATGGCGCCGCCACCCTCGGTGTACTTGTAGGGCACGTTCATCTGCGCCAGCTGCGCCACGACGGCGCCGCCGTCCTTGTCGCTCAGGTTGGCGAACAGCACGCGGTAGTCGGGCCGGCCGGCAAACCAGGCGGCTGCCGCCACCATGAGGGCGAACAGGGCCAGGCCGATCCCGAGCCGGATGCGCGCCGGGCGATCGAGCGATGAAAAGCGCTGCAGCCACCCGGGCGTTGCAACCGGCGGGGCAACAGGCATTTCAGCAACAGCGGCAGTGGGCATCGTGGTATTTCCGAGAGGTACTTGCGCCCGGTGCGGACACGGGCGGTGCAATGATTATTCACGCCACCCCCTGTGACGTTCAGGCAATAAGGCGCCGGTTTGGCCGTTTATTCGCCCGTCCGAAGGCGGGCCCCCGACTTACGATCAACGCATCTTCCCACCCGAGCCGACGCCATGGATCTGCGCATCTCCAGCACCCCACTGCCGCTCACCAGCGCGCTGGCGGCGCGGCGCACGGCCACTCCCCAGGGCGGCACGCAGGAAGCGGGTTTTTCAGGTGCCCTCAAGGGCGCCTTGAACGCCGTGAGCAAGGCGCAGAACCAGGCGGACGAGTTGCAAAAGCAGGTGCAGCTGGACAACCCCAAGGTCAGTCTCGAAGAGACCATGGTGGCGATCCAGAAAGCACAGGTGAGCTTTCAGGCCACGCTGCAGGTCAGAAACCGCCTGGTGCAGGCGTACACCGACATCATGAACATGCAGGTCTGATGGGCGCGCGTCAGCCGGCATCGAAGGCGGCGCGCAGCCACTGCAGGCCCTCGGGGCCGAGCGTCACCACATCGAAGCGACATGGCGGCGGCGAAGGCCAGCGCATCAAATAATGGCGCGCGGCAAAGACGATGCGCCGCTGCTTGATCGCCCCCACGCTGCCCGCCGCGCCGCCAAAGCCCGCACCGGCGCGGCTGCGCACCTCGACGAACACCAGCGTGCCATCGCGCTCGCGCACGATGAGGTCGATCTCGCCGCCGCCGCGCCCGGGCGTTCGATAATTGCGCTGCACCAGCACCAGACCCGCGCTCAGCAGGTGCGCGAGCGCGGCATCTTCCGCCTGCTGGCCGCGCACACGCGTGGTGGCCACCGGCCCGCCTGCGTTTTTACCGCCAAGGATTCCCATTGAGCGCCTCCTACGCATCCGCCCTCACTGCCGCGCGCGACGCGGCCGCCACCCAGGATTATCCAAAGGGCGCGCTCTACATCGTCGCCACGCCGATCGGTAATCTTGCCGACATCACGCTGCGTGCGCTGCACGTGCTGGGGCTCGCCGACCTGCTCGCCTGCGAGGACACGCGCCACTCGCAGCAGCTGCTGCGCGCCTACGGCATCGACAAGCGCTCCGACCAGTGGCTGGCGCTGCACCAGCACAACGAGCTGCAGGCAGCGCAGACGGTGCTGGCGCGCCTCGCCCAGGGCCAGCGCGTGGCCTACATGAGCGACGCCGGCACGCCGGCGGTGAGCGACCCGGGGGCGCGGCTGGTGGCCGCCGCGCAGGCGGCAGGCGTGCGCTGCATTCCCCTGCCCGGCGCCAGCAGCGTGACGGCCAGCCTGAGCGTGGCCGGCGCGGTGGCGCCCGCCGATGAAGCCCAGGGCTTCGTGTTTTTCGGCTTTCTGCCCACGCGAGCGGGCGAGCGCAAGGCGGCGCTGCAGCAGCTCATGCACGAGCCGCGTGCCGTGGTGCTGCTGGAGGCGCCGCACCGCATCGCGCAGCTGGCGGGCGAACTGGCGGCCTTCGGCGCACGCCCGGTGACGCTGGCGCGCGAGCTGACCAAGCAATTCGAGGAAGTGGCCACCCTGCCCGCAAGGGACTGCCGGGACTGGCTGGACGCCGAGCCGCAACGCAGTCGCGGGGAATTTGCCATCGTGCTGCATCCCCTGCCGAGCCATGCCCCTGAACCCGACCAGGCCGGTGAACAGGCACTGCGCCTGCTGCTGCCCGAGCTGCCCGTCAAGAGCGCGGTGCGCATCGCCGCCAGCCTCACTGGCGCCAGCCGCAACGCGCTCTACCAGCAGGCCCTCGCGCTGCGAGGCCAGGCGGAAGATTGATCGGAATTACAGGCGCGCGAGCGCCTCGCGCAGTTCGCGCACGCCCAGGATTTCACTGAAGATCACGGGCTTGCTGCCCGGGGCATAGAGCACGTACAACGGCACGCCGCTGCGCCCCAGCGACGCCAGCGAGGCGGTGATCGCCGGGTCCTGGCGCGTCCAGTCGGCCACCAGCAGCGCGATGTTCTTGGCCGCGAAGTCCTGCCGGACATCGGCATCCGCGAGGGTCGTCTTCTTGTTGTACTGGCAGGTGACGCACCACGCCGCCGTGTAATCGACGAAAACCGGCCGGCCCTGGGCCAGAAGTTGATCCGGCAAATCGGCCCGCCACGGCTGCCAGCCCCCGGCCTGACGCGCCTGCGCCAGCACCGGTTCATGAAATTCAATGACTTTTGGCCCCAAGGCAAACAACAGCCATGCGCCGGCAGCTATGGATAAAGGGGCAATCACCTGGCGCGTGCGCCCGCGCAGGCCCAGGCTCCAGACCGTGAACGCGAGCACCACCAGCAGCGCCAGCAAGGCCGCCGCGCCATCGATGCCGCTTTGCTGGCCCAGCACCCAGACCAGCCAGACCACGGTGGCGAACATGGGGAAGGCCAGCAGATGCCTGAGCGTCTGCATCCACGCGCCCGGCTTGGGCAGCAGGCCCGCCACGGCGGGCCACCAGCTTGCGAGCAGATAGGGTGCGGCCAGGCCCAGACCGAGCGCCGCGAAGATGCCCAGCGCCTGCCAACCCGGCAGGGACAGCGTGAGCCCGAGCGAGGCGCCCATGAAGGGCGCGGTGCAGGGCGAGGCCACCGCGACGGTGAGCATGCCCGTGAGGAAGGCGTCGGTGACCGGGTGGCGCGCCTGCGCCGTCAGCCAGCGCGAAGGCAGCAGCAGGCCGACCTCGAACAGGCCAGCGAGGTTGAGGCCGATCAGCGTGAACAGCGTCGCCAGCAGCGCCACCACCAGCGGCGACTGCAGTTGAAAGCCCCAGCCCACGGCCTGACCGGCCGCGCGCAGCGCCAGCATCAGGGCGCCGAGCGCCACGAACGACAGCACCACCCCCGCCGTGTAGGCCAGCCCGCCGATGCGCTGCGCGCGCCGGTGGCCACCGTGGCGCGCAAACCCCACGACCTTGACCGCGAGGATGGGAAACACGCACGGCATGAGATTGAGCAGCATGCCGCCGAGCAAGGCGCCGCCCAGGGCCAGCAACCACACGCCCATCGGCGCCGCCGCCGTCGCAGCCACGGGCGCGGCTGATGGCGGGCTCGCCGCGGCCTGCGGCCCGCCGAACGACACCGGCAGTTCCCGCAGGGGCGGCCACTCACCGCTCACCGGCAGGCTGACGCGCTCACCCGCGCCGCCCAGGGCCAGCACCACCGGCATCACCTCGGGGCTGGCCGCGCGGTCGGGCGAGAGCGGCACGCTCGCCTTCCAGACCGCGCCCTCCCAGCGCTGCGTCGGTTCGCGGGCGTTGTGCACCACCTCGGGTGTTTCCGGAAAAACGTCGAGCCGCTGCCCCTGCCACGAGGCGGGCAGCCCATGCACCTGCAGCGCCAGCGCCTCGCCATCGACGTGCGCGCTGCTGTCCGTGGCGGGCAGCTCGCGGGGATGCGCCCGCTCGGCCGCCGCAAACGCCGCCGCGTTCAGCGCGGTCGTGCCGTCCAGCGGCACCTGCAGGGTGAACATGCCTTCCTCGGGCACGCACTCCATGCGGCAGATCAGCCAGGAGGCATGCAGTCGGAAAGTCGCCTGCGTCTCTCCCGGAGCAGGCGCAAACAGGCGCGACACCGTCATGGGCACCGGCAGCAGCACCTGGCCCTCGTAGCCGTAATTGGCCAGCGTGCCGATCGGGATCCTGCGCGGCACGGGCCAGGCGATCTCACCCGCGTCCACGCCCGGCGGCAGGGTCCACTGCAACTGCGTCGGCAGGCCGGAATCGCCGGGATTGAGCCAGTAGGTGTGCCAGCCCGGCTGATGCGTGAGCAGCAGACCGAGCGTGAGCGGCTTGCCCACGGCCACGCCCTCGGGCGCCTGGGCGACGAGCTCGGCACGCACGCGCTCCGTGGTCACCACGCTGCTGCCTGCGGGAGCGGTCGATGTTTTTAGATGAAATTGGGCTGCAGCGCCCGTGCATATTGCGCTGGCAGCTATCAAAAACAGGAGGCTATGGAGGTGCTGTCGGAATCGGAAAAACATGGCGTTACTTGGAGGGGCAGCCCCGGCTTTGGTTCCAGGCACGTCCGAGGCGGCGAGGGGCAATGGTAGGGCGTCTCGGGGCGGCCCACCCATGCCGTTATCATGGTCACCCCCACGCCATGCCGCTCTTCGCCCGCCTTCGCCGCTGCGCGACCCGTCTGCCCGGTCGCGCGCTGCTCGCGTGGTTCGCGCTCACGATCGCAGCGGCCGTGGCGGCGTCCGTGGCCCATTCGGGCACGCTGCAGGATGTCTGCACCAGCGCGGGCGTCGCCGCCGTGTCTGCCGGCGCGGGCGGCGCAGGACCCTCGACCCCTTCCCATCTCGACTGCCCGCTGTGCGTGCCGACCGCGCCACCACCGCCGCCCTACCAGGCACTGCCCGCGACGCAGCCCGCGCCTTCCAGCCCTCCCCGGTGGACGATGCTGGCGCGCGCTGCCGGGCACGAAGGCCGTGCGCCACCGGTGCGCGGCCCCCCTGCGCTCTGAAATCTTCGCGGTCAGAACCCCATCCGCACGCCGCGCCGGCCAAGCCCGCGGCACGTGTCTCATCCCACAGGATTTCGGAATTTTCATCATGCGTTTTTCCTTGACCCATTTTTTCGCGGCCTCGCTGATCTGCGCGGCCACGGGCGCTTTTGCCCAGAACGCTCCGCTGCAGGTGAGCGGCGCCTGGGCCCGCGCCACGGTACCGGGCCAGGTCGGCACCGGGGCCTTCATGACCCTGCAATCGCAGCAGGATCTGCAACTCGTGGGCGCCTCCAGCACCGCCGCCGGCGTGGCGCAAATCCACGAGATGAAGCTCGAAGGCGACACCATGCGCATGCGCCAGATGAAGGCACTGGCACTGCCTGCGCACCAGAGCGTGGCCCTGACCCCCGGCGGCAACCACATCATGCTGATGGACCTGAAACAGGCGCTCGCCGCCGGCAGCACCATCCAGGTCGAGCTGAAGCTGCAGGACGCCACCGGCAAGACGCTCACGCAGACGGTGGACGTACCCGTGCGGCAAAATGCCTCTGGAGGAGCTGGCCACGGCGGCGCCATGCACGGCGGCGCGCACGGCTCCTGAAGCACGATCACGCCATGCACTACGCCTCACGCCACTGGCAGGAACTGAGCACCCGCGACTTCGATGCCGCGCGCGCGAGCGGCCTGGCCGCACGCACCCTCGCCATCCTGCCGGTGGCGGCGGTGGAGCAGCATGGCCCGCATCTGCCGCTGGGCGTGGACGCGCGGCTGCTGCAAGGCGTGATCGACGCGGCGCTGCCGCTGCTGCCCGACGAGCTGCCGCTGCTGCTGCTGCCGCCGCAGAACATCGGCCTCTCGACCGAGCACCTGGCCTTCGCCGGCACCCTCAGCCTCTCGCCCGAGACCTTGCTCGCGCTCTGGCGCGAGCTCGGGGAAGCGGTGGCGCGCACGGGCATACACACGCTGATGCTGCTCAACAGCCACGGCGGCAATGTGGCGCCCATGGACATCGTGGCGCGCACGCTGCGTCAGCGCTGCGGCCTGCAGGTGTGGCGCTGCAACTGGTCCGACCTGCCCCTGCCGGACGAGGTGCAGGCACTTTTCACCCCCGAAGAGCACCGTTTCGGCATTCACGGCGGCGCCATCGAAACTTCGATGATGCTGCACCTGGCGCCCGCCAGCGTGCGCATGGAGCACGCCCGCCACTGGCGCTCGAGCTCGCAGGACCGGGCCGAGCACTGCGCCATCGCGGGCAACGGCAAGAGCGCCAGGCTTGGCTGGGCGATCGAGGACTACAACGCCAGCGGCGCCGTCGGCGACGCCACGGCCGCCAGCGCGGAAAAGGGCGCCCGGCTCGTGGCCGCAGCTGGAGAAGCGCTCGCGCGCCTCATCGTCGAACTGCAGTCGCTGCCCGCGCCGGACGCATAGGGCGACGCGGAATAAGTCCACGCGATGCGGCGCGCCCTGCATGGGGATGGGATGCAAGGCGCAAAGCGCAGACATGGCCAGAGCCATGGCGAGCATTTGCAACGCCGCAGATCGTCCCAGGCAGGGATGCGACGCGCGCGAGGGACTTGTTCAGCGTTGCCCCTAGGCGTAGGTCAGCAGCCCCCCGTCCTCGGGTGCCGCCAGATGCGCCACCGTGTTGAAGGTCTGCAGCGCCAGCCGGCGTTTGCCCATGTCCAGCTCCGAGACCGAGCTGTTGCGCAACCGCATGTTCAGGGCAATGCCCACCTCGGGCGTCACACCCAGCACCTGCGCGATCGCCGTCGCGATCGGCCCTCCGCTGGAGACCACCAGCACCTGGTGGCCCTGGTGCGTGCGCTGCAGTTCATCCAGAGCGGCGCGGATCGCGCCTGAAAAATCCTGCCAGTCGGGCATGCCTCGGGGACTGATCGTGCCGGCCATCCATTGCGCGAGCGCATCGCACAACAACCGGAAGTACGCACGAAAGCCCTCCGGCGTGTCGACCTGCCCCGCGAAAATGGGGTCGATGGCACGAACGAGCGCGAGGCCGTCGTACTCATCGAACGCGGGCAACTGAACCGCCTCGGGCATTTCGGCGAGTTCGCCCGCCATCTCCCGCAGCGTCTGCGCATGACGGCGCAGCGTGCCCGTGAGCACCGCATCGAAGCGCTGCCCGTGCGCGCGCCAGAACGACCCCAGGCGCCGCGCCTGCAGCGCGCCCCGGGGGCTGAGCTGGTCATAGTCGGCGGCGCCATACGAAGCCTGGCCGTGACGCACGAGATAAAGGGTGCCCATGGCGCGCGATTGTCACGAAGTGCCCCGCGCGCCCTTGTCCCGGCCGCGACGCGCAAGGGCACAACTGTCGCCTACGCGGCAATCATCCACAGCGCCGTGAACGCCAGCACCAGCCCCATCGCGCGGTTGAACCAGAGCAGGCGGGCACCCTGGGCGAGCCAGCCGCGCAGCAGCGCCCCCACGGCCGCGTAGGCAAAGTTGCTGGTGAATGCAAAACCCGCCATCACCGGCACGACGAGCAGCATGCGCCGCGCGCCATCGTCGCGCCCGATGATCCAGCTGGCGACGATGGCCAGCAGCATCAGCCACGCCTTGATGTTCACGAACTGCAGCGCCACGCCCTCCCAGAAGCCGACCGTGAGGTGCGAGCCGTCCGCCTGCGCCATGCGTGTCGATTGCGACAGGCGCCACGCCAGCCACAGCAGGTAGGCAATGCCCAGCGCCTTGATGCCCCAGCGCAGCGGCGGCACGGCCAGCACGGCCGCGCCCAGTCCCGCCGCGCACAGCACCAGCATCAGGCACCAGCCCACGGGCACCGCGAGCACGAAACGCATGGCGGGCTTGAGCCCCCGATTGGCCGCGATGGCCGTCGCCAGCGAGGTATTGGGGCCAGGCGTGAAGCTCATCGCCGTCGCCAGCAGAAACAGGGCGGTGAATTCGGCCCAGGGCATCACGGCCGCCCCTCAGACGCGCTGCAGCTGCTGCGCCAGCCCATCCCAGGCCGAGGTGCGGGCCTCGAGCGCCTGGCGCGCCTCGGCCGCCAGCGCGGCATCGAGCCGGGGCAGCAGCGCGTCCCACCGCTCATCCAGGTCGCCGCGCAGGCGCTGCAGCGCCTGCGCGGACTCGAAGCCGCTGGATGCGCAGGCGTCCTCATGCCGCCCACCCTCGGGCAGCGACGCGTCGGCCGACCGCAGGGCGCGCACCAGCACCGCGCAGCCCCGGGCCTGGGCATCGAGCAGACGCTGCAGGCACTGGCGCCGCTGCACCTGCGCGGCATGGCGCCAGGCGCCAAAAACACCCAGCACCGCGGCGCGCTCCAGAAGCAGCAGGGCGTGCGCCTCGCTGGCGAGCGCCGCCTGCTCGCCCTGCTGCACTTCGGCCGCGTAGCACACGGGCGACGCGAGCGCCCCAGGCGTCTCGGCCACCAGCCGCAGCTGCGCGGCCGCACCCTCCGCAATGCGTTGCAGGCGCACGGCGGCGGGCACGATGTCGTCGATGCGGCCCACGCCCAGGCCCGCGTACAGCGCCATCACGTCCAGCTCGCCCGTCATCGAGCGCAGCGGCGAATCGGTGCTGAAGCAATAGATGGGCCGCCCCTCTTCCTCGCCGATCACCTGCCGCTCACTCGTGAAGGGATCGCCACGCTCGCCACGCGTGACGGCGTTGGGCAGCACATGCACCGCCGCCAGCGGCGGCCAGTTGATGTGAAAGTCTTCCGTGAGCAGCACATCGCGCGATGCGGCCTGCACGAGGCGCTGCTTGTGCGCCTCGTGCGCGAAGGATTCGGTGGTCATCATCAGCGCCGTGCCCAGCACCGCTGCCTGCGCGCCTGCGGCCAGCACGCGGCCCACGTCACGGCCATCGGCCAGCCCGCCGGCGGCGGCCACCGGCACGTCCACGCACCCGAGCACCTCGGGAAGCAGCCGCAGCAAAGGCTCGCGGCCGCGCACATGCCCGCCCGCCTCCACGCCCTGGGCGATGATGGCGTGCGCCCCGGCCGCCTGGGCGTGCAGGGCTTCGTGCACCGTGCCCACCTGATGCACCACGGTGATGCCCGCCGCGCGCAACCGGTCGATCACCTCCTCGTCGATTTCCCAGAAGAGTTCGACCACCGGCACGCGCAGGGCGATGCACAGATCCACCTGCGAGCGCAGCAGCGAGCGCGCCGTACCCGAAGGAATCAGGTTCACGCCAAAGGGCCGATCAGTGAGTTCGCGCACCCGCGCCACTTCGCGCTCGATCAGCGCCAGCGGCTCGCGCACCATGCCCAGGATGCCAAAACCGCCGAAGGCGCTGACAGCGGCCACCAGCTCGGCGCGCGCCACGCCGCCCATGCCGGCCAGAATCAGCGGATGGCAGCAACCGAGAAGTTCACACAGCGGCGTGGCCGCGAGCGCATGCGTGCGCGCCATGGCAATGTCCTTTCGAAGTGCCTGTTTCGCAGACCCGATCATGCCGCGCGCGGGCGCGGCACGACCCAGGAGCGCAGCACGTGCAGCAGCGAGCGATTGACCTGCTCGCGATCGAGTTCGTGCTGCTCGCACAGATCGCGCACCAGCGGGGCATCGTCGCTCTCGAGCGCGCTCGCCATGTCCAGGCTGGGCGCGTAAGGGCCGCTGCGCAGCACGGCGGCATCATAGACGCGCTCCGAAAGCGGCAGACGCCGCAGGATGGCGCCCAAGGGCTCGCCCAACAACAGGTCGAGCTGGGAAAACAGCGCGCACAGATACATTTCGGCGCGCAGCTCCTTGCCGACGCCCGCTTCGATGAGCTGCTCGGCCAGACGCGCGCGCAGCACCATGGATTCGCGCACGGGCCGCAGGTCGGGCTCGGTACTGGCACCGGGCAGCTGATCGCCGAGCCAGCGCTGGATCGATCCGTAGCCCATCATCACGAGCCCCCGGCGCAGGGAATCGACCCCGGTGCGCAGGCCCAGCGCCGCCGAGTTCGTATATGTCATGAAGCGGTAGGCGAGCAACGGGTCTTCGCCGAGGATCTGCTCCTGTCCATCCAGCGACTGCTCGTCGTCGATGGCCTTCATCAGCTTGTGCACCACCTCATGCGCGGCCGCCGCGGGCTGATGGCGCAGGCTGTGCAGCACGTCTTCCACCGGCCAGCCCGCCAGGGCCAGCGCGTTGCCGCCGTCCAGGCACTGCTGCATCAGTGCGCGGCTGGCGACCTCTTCATACATCTGCCCGGCGATGATGGGGCTGGCCTGGGACGCGGCGGGCCTCGTCCCCGCCCCCTTGCCCGCGCGCAGGACAGCGACCGCGGTGTCGGCATCCATCGTCAGCATGCTGGTGTAGAACAATGCGGCCACATCGGGCTCGGGCAGGCGCGCCAGCGGCCCGCGCCAGACGAGCTTGAGCCCCCGGCGCTGTGCGCTGCGTGCCCGCTCGAACAAGGCCGGGTCGGCAAGCCAGGTGTCGGACACCTCGATCGACGGCGAACCGGCAGGCGCGTGCTCCAGCCATTCGGCCAGGATCTGCGGCGTGCGCGGCGCCAGCAGCAGGGGCGGAGAGCTGGCATCCCACAGCTCTTCGATGGTGCGCAGCAGGTGCAGCGCGTCGACGCGCACGTCGGTATCTCCCGCAACGAAAAGCTGCACGCCCGCCATGCGCCGCGCAGCGTTCCACAGCGGACGATAGCCGAGAACCAGACTGCCGAGAACCGATTGAACCATGGGCTTTGCAAACGGATGCCGGACCTATTGTCAGCGATGGCGCCCACCCGGCGCCGCCGCGACCTCAGTTGATGTAGTTGAAGAGCGACAGGCGCTGTACCTGGGCATAGGACTTGAGCGCCGCGTCGTAGCCGACATTGGCGTTCTGAAAATCGGAAATGCCCTTGACCATGTCCAGGTCCTCGGCGCGCGAGCGATCCGCCTCCAGTTGCAGGGAGCGGTTGTCCTGGTCTCCGGAAATGCGATCGGCCCGGTTCAGCAACTCCCCGGCGTAGCTGCGCACGTTCTGCAGGCGCTGCAGGCCCGCATCGATCTGCGACAACGCCTGCCCGACGTACTGGTTGGCATTGCTGCTGTTGCTCGCGCTGCCGATGCCTGCAATGGCATCGTCGATGCTGCTCATCAGGCTGGCCGTCGCCGAGATGTCCACGGTGTCGCCCGGCGCGGGCGAGAGCACCACCGTGCCGCTGGAGTCGCGCGTGGGCGTGGCCTTGACGTCGAAACTCAAATTGGCGCCCCCCGGATCGGTGAAATTGATCGGAATGTCGGCCGTTCTGTCCGGCGTGAGCGTCGCGGTGGTGCCGTTGACGGCCGTGAATGCGGGGTTCGTGCTCGTGACCTGGTAGGCGATGCTGTAGCTGCCGTCGGTATTGACCGTGGTGGCGCCAAACACCACCCGATAGGTGTAGGGCTGCCCGCCCGGCGCGGTATTGGGCGCGATTTTCTCGGGATGATCGACGCTGACCGCACTGGTGTTGAACTGGCGGCCGTTCAGGGGATACAGCGGATTGGCATTGGAGACCGCGGCGCCGTAAATGCCGTCGCGCTGCGGATCGAACATCAGCGCGGCATGGCCATCCATCTGCGACGCGACCGCCGTGCCCTGGCTGGCGTCCTGTCCGGGCAGGCCGCTGAACAGATAGTCCGGCGCCCCGGGCAGAGGTCCGACAAAGGGCGCGAGCGCGCTGCCCAGGGACCCCAGCAGCGGCATGCCGTTGACGTCCTTGCGGTTGATGACGTCCTTGAGCTGATCCTGCAGGCTTTGAATCTGCATGGCGTAGGTCCTGCGGTCCGCGGGCGTCAGCGTCCCGCCTCCCGCCGCCACGACGGCCTGCCGGATTTCCTGCACCAGGCCCACCGCATCCCCGAGCGTCGACTCCGCCTGCGTGACGTTGCCCTTCTGGATCTCGAGCTGGCGCTGCTCGGCCTGGATGCGCGCGATGCGCGTCATCGCCCTTTCGGCCTGCGCGGCCGCGACCGGATCGTCGCTGGGGCGCACCACGCGCTTGCCGCTGGTGAGGTTTTCCTGCAGATCGACGAGGCTCTTCTGGCGGGCGCTCAGGTTCTGCATGGCGCTGTCGTACATGTTGGCCGTGCCGACACGGAAAAAATTGTCTGCCATGACCTTCTCCCTTATCGGCCCATCACGGAAATCAGGTTGTCGAAGATGTTCTGTGCGACCTGCAGCACCTTGGCCGAGGCCTGGTAGGCCTGCTGGTACTGGATCAGCTTGGCGGCTTCCTCGTCCAGATTGACCCCCGACACCGCCGTGCGGCTGGCCTCCAGGTTGTCCGCGATCGAGCCCGAAATCTGCGCCGCATACTGCGCGCTTTGCGTGCGCGTGCCCACCTGCGCCATGAGGCTGGCATAACCGTCGGCCATGCTCGAATCGTCGAACAGCTTGGTGTCACGCAAATTCATGAGCGCCTTGGCGTTGCCGGCATCGCGCGTGTACCAGTCACCGTACTGCGGATCGAGCGCATTGCCGACGCTGACCGTATCACCCGCATGCGGCGTGCCCTGCAGCGTGATGGACCAGCCATCGATGGTGATGGGCTGGCCCGGCACGTAGCTCTGGCCGGTGAGCACCGTGGTGGGCGGCGCGCTGCCTCGGTTGATCACGTCATAAGTGCCCGCCGCCGTGAAGCTCAGCTGAATGCCGCCGGGATAGGTGGGCGGGCTGGCGCTGTCGCCCATGGGCGGCGCGACGAACCCCGGCCCGCTCGCCTTGAGTTCGGCCAGCTGCAGCGTCCCCGCGTTGGACGTGCCCATCTGCGCGTTGATCGGATTGGCCGCCGCGAGGTCGCGCGGCGATTTCACGAGCGCCTGGATGCTGCCGGCCGCGCTCGAAAACGGCTTGAACAGCACGCGCTCGCCCGCCACGCCGACGCTGGTGAACTGGAAATTGAGCCCATCGACCACCTGCCCGGTCGTGAAATTGGCCACGTTGGTCGTCTGCCCGTCCGACAGGCGCACCACCACGCCACCGGGCGGCGTGGTGAAGCGCACTTCATAGTCGGACGCGGCAAACGCCGCCGCGTTGGTGAACGTGACGGTGCCCGCCGTCGCCGGATTGCTGCTGTAGCCGGGCATGCTCGTCGGCAGGGAGAACAGCGGGCCGCCCGCCGCGCCATCGAGCGTCAGGCCCTGCGCCTGCTGCGCATTGAGCGTGGTGCCGATACCGAGCGCCATGCGGCCCAGCAGATTGCCGGCATCGGTCAGGTCGGTATTGGCAAAGTGCATCAGGCCCGTCACTTCGCCGCCGCCGAGCAGATCGCTCGTCAGCTCGATGGGACTGCCATTGGGCGGCGTGAAATAAAGCGCGCGCTGCGCACTGCCCGGAAACAGCTGCGACTCCCGCACCGACAGGCTGGCGGCCGTGTTGCCCAGCACCAGCGCCTGGCTGCCGCCGACGAACACGCCCATGGTCCCGTCATCCGCCGGAATCTGCGTGGTCTGGACGTACTGATTGAGGTCGCGGATCAGCTGGTCGCGCTTGTCCAGCAGGTCGTTGGGAGTCTGGCCGTTGCCCTTGGCGCTGGCGATCTGTTCGTTCACGTCGGCGATGTTTTTCGCCAGCGTGTTCACGCGGTCCATGTCGCTGGAGAGCTGCTGATCAACGGCGTAACCCAGTTCCTGCAACTGCGCCGAGGCCGAGCGCATGCGCGCCGCCATTTCGTCCATGCGCGTGAGCGTGACGGTGCGCGCCGTCATATCCGTGGGCGAGGACACCACGTCGCCAAGCGAATTGAGCATGTCGTTGATCGAGGCGCCCAGGCCCTGCGTGCCACCGGTGAAGATGTTCTGCAACTGCATCAGGCGCTGCGCGCGCACGCTGTCGCCGGCCTGCACGGCCTGTGCCGCCGCTGCCTGGCGCGTGAGCAGTTCATCGTGCTCGCGCAGCACCGTGGCCACGTTCACGCCCTTGCCGATGTAGCCCCCGCCGGTGAACTGGCCCTGCACCGGCTCGAGCACGACGCTCTGGCGCGAATAGCCGGCCACGTTGACGTTGGAAATGTTGTGGCCGGCCGTCTGCAAGGCCACCTGATTGGCCATCAGGGCGCGCGCGCCGACGTCAAGCAAGCCGCTCATGAGTCACCCTCCTTCATGCCTGCGTGCCCGCCGACGTGCCAGCCACCGCCATGGTGCTCTGGATCGCGCGGCTGAGCTTGCTCGCGTAGTTCGGGTCGGTGGCGTAGCCCGCGCGCTGCAACTCCGCGGCCCAGCCCTGCACCGAATTGACCTTGGCCAGCGCCTTTTCGTAGCGCGGGTTTTCGGTGATGAGACGCGCGTAGTCGCGAAACGACTCTTCGTAGGAATCGTAGGCGCGGAACTTCGCCACGACCGTGCGCGGCGCGCCGTCCACGTATTCGGTGGTCGTGACGGCGGCCACCTTGCCATCCCATCCGCCGGTGGCCTTGATGCCGAACAGGTTGTAGGAATTGCCGCCGTCGGCGGTGCGTATCGCGCTCTTGCCCCAGCCGGTCTCGTGCCCGGCCTGGCCGAGCATGAAGGCGGCCGGAATGCCGCTGGCCCGCGCCACGCGCTCGGCCGCGGCGCGGTGCTGCTGCACGAAGTCGTCGCGCCCCCTGGAGGGCGCGATCGGCGCGGCGCCGGCAAAGCTGAAGGTGCTCTTGGCGAGGCCCGCGGTCGCGCTCGCCGGCACGCTGGCCGCGCGGCTCGCGCCCACCTGGCGCGAGAGTTCGCGCTCGATCATCGAGGCAAGACCCCCGGGCTGGCCGGCCATCTGCACCGACATCTGCTGATCGAACAGATCGGTCGCCAGGCCGCCTTCGCCGCCGCTGTCCGCGTTGAGCTGCTTGCTCGATTCGCGCATGCTCTTGAGCAGCTCACGCATGAACAGCGACTCGAGCTGGCGCGAAGCCTGCGCCAGCGCAGCCCGCCGGGCCGAGGGGTCGTCGTTGTTCGCCTGCAGCTTGAGCGCGTTCACACCCCGGCCATCGGCGGCGAGGCCCGTCGTGCTGGCGGCGGAGATCGGCGCGGCCATGTCAGATCACCTCCAGCTCCGCATTGAGCGCGCCCGCGGCCTTGATGGCCTGCAAGATGGCCAGCAGATCCTGCGGCGTCGCGCCCAGCGCGTTCAGCGAGCGCACCACGTCGGCGAGCTGTGGCGACGCGGGCATCTGCTGCACCTGACCGCCCTGCTGCTGGATGGTGATGGCGCTTTGCTGCGCCACCACGGTCTGTCCCTGCGAGAACGCATTGGGCTGGCTGATCACGGGCGTGCTGCTGATCGTGACCGAGAGGTTGCCGTGCGCGATGGCGCAGGGCCCGAGCGTCACCGCCTGGTTGAGCACCACCGAGCCGGTGCGGGCGTTGATGACAACCTTGGCCGCGGGCGTGGAGTCGGGCAGCTGCAACTCTTCAAGTTCCGCGATGAAGGACACGCGCGAGCCCGGATCACGCGGCGCGCGCACCTGCACAGTGCGCCCGTCCAGCGCCGTCGCCGTGCCCGGGCCGGAGCGGGCATTGATGGCCAGCGCCACCTTGCGCGCAAGCTGGAAATCCGAGGCATCAAGCCCAAGGGTGATGGTGTCGCCCTCATCGAGGGGCGTGGGCACGCTGCGCTCGACCTGCGCGCCGTCGGGGATGCGGCCCGCGCTCAGGTGATTGATCTGCACCTTGGAGCCGCCGGCCGATGCGCCCGCGCCGCCCACCACGAGGTTGCCCTGCGCCAGCGCATAGATCTGTCCGTCGGCCCCGCGCAGCGGCGTCGCGATCAGCGTACCGCCCCTGAGCGACTTGGCATTGCCGACGGAAGACACCACGACGTCAATGGCCTGCCCCGGCTTGGCAAAGGCCGGCAGCTCGGCCGTAACCACCACCGTCGCCACATTCTTGAGCTGCGGCGCGGTCGTGCCCGGCGGCAGCGAAATGCCCATCTGCTGCAGGTAATTGGCCATGGCCTGTGCCGTGAACGGCATTTGCGTGGATTGATCGCCCGTTCCGTCGAGCCCGACCACCAGGCCGTAACCCGAGAGCTGGTTGCTGCGCACACCCTGCACGGCTGCAATTTCCTTGATCCGCGCGGCCTGCGCGGGCAGCGCCCATGCCAGAGCCAGCAGCAAGGGCAGCAGCCAACGCAGGCAACAGGGCAAGAACGCGGGTTTCATGCGTTCATTGTGGCCAGCCACGGCGATTTCTAAAGGGCGATAAGTCGGGTATTCAGGCGATTGTTGGCGACTTGCACCGGCGGCGGGAATCGTTTCCTGGTTTTAGATAAAACCCATCCAGACGCTTATCTGGCAAGCGTTTCAAGCTATGTTTTTAATTCAACGCCGGGCCTTGGCACGTGCTGCCGCCCTGGCCGCCTGCGCGGACGCGGCGTGGCGCACGCAGTAATACAGGCCGTTGGGCACGCTGGCGATGAAATTGGGCCGCATGCGCGAGTCGCCATCCTGCGCCAGCGCGGTGTCGTACAGACCCCCCTGCACGTGATAGATGCCGCCGCTGCGCAGCGCCACGCCGCCGCCATAGAAACCCGCCGCCTCGCCTGCTTCAAGCTCTTGCGCCGTCGGCAGTTCGGCGCCCTGCGAGGCGCAGTAGCGCAGGGCCACGTCGCGCGAGACCAGGCGGTCGGCGTGCCCGGGCGCGGGTGCGATCCACTCGCCCGCCATCGCCGGCCTGCGGTGCGGTGCAAATCGCGCACCTTCGAAGTAGTCGAACACCTCGCGCGCCAGCGCCTGCGCCAGCGCATTGACGGGCACGGTGGCCGAAAAGCTCTGCGAGGCCCCGCTCCCGAGCTTGACCAGGGTGACGGTGGCCTGCACCAGCGTGCCGTCCAGCCGCGTGTAGGTGATGTAGGCCGCGAGCTGCACGTGATCGGCCTGCTTCTTGAGTTCGTCGAGCACGATGGGGCGCTGCAATTGCTGCGGCGTGATGTCGGCGAAGTCAAAGCGCAGCCTGGGATGGGCCACGCCGCGCTGGCGCGCCAGCGCATCGAGCTCGGCGATGAACTGCACGTTCAGGCTGCGCCCCAGTTCCCCTAGCGCCGCCTGCTGGTGATGCGCCTGCAGGTTGTCCACCGCCTGCAGCGCGGCCTCGACCTTGGCAGGGTCACCTTTGCCCGAGTGCAGATCGGCAAAGGCCTGGCGGTCCTGCGCATAGTCGGCCAGATCGGCCGCGCGGATCACCGGAATGTTGGGCCAGACGACGAAGCGCTGCGCCGCCGGGTCGCGAAAGTCCTGCGCCGCAGCGGCGCCGGCGCACAACATCAGGGCGCAGCCCAGCGCCAGCCGCAGGCGCCGCATGAGCAAGCCCGATGCCGCCATGCCTGCCTCAGAACGGCGTGACGGAATTGAAGGCGCGTGCCAGCCACCCCATGGCCTGCGCCTCGGCCTGCTCGCCCAGCCCGCGCGAGATCACGCGCACATTGGCCACGTACTGCGAACTGATCACGCTGCCCGTGTACCCGCCGGTGCCCCGGCGCAGATGGCGCGGATCGACGATGCCGGAAAAGCGCAGCACGTCCACGCTGCGGTTCACGCCCACCTGCTTCTCCCCGGTGATCACGAGGTTGCCGTTGGGCAGGACGTCCGAGACGATGGCCGTCACGCTGCTCTTGAACTGGTTGGTGCTGCTGGTATTGCCCTTGCCCGCGAAGCTGCTGTCGTAGCCCGCCTGAATCCCGGTCCGGCCCAGGATGCTCGCGGGCAGCAGGGGCAGGGCCGTGATGCCGCCGCCGTTCTTGGAGGTCTTGCCGACGTTGGACTGGCTGTTCTGCTTGGCATCTATCGTCTCCAGGATCTCGATCGTCACCAGATCGCCCACGAAGCGCGCGCGCTGGTCTTCCATCGGCGGGCGATAGCTGGCCACGTTGAACAGGCTGCCGGTGGCCGGGCCACGCGCCTGCGGCGGTGGCGCCAGGTGCGGCGGCTCGGTGGGCAGCACGTCGATGGGCGGCGGCGGATTGATGCCGGCGCAGCCCGCGGCCAGGAGGGCCAGCGCCGCGCCGAGCAGAGAAGCAAGTGCACGCATGATGAAGCCCCCACCCACGTTCACAACTGCGACAGGCGCGCCAGCATCTGATCGCTGGTCTGCACCGCCTTGGAATTGAGGTCGTAGGCGCGCTGCGTCTGGATCATGTTGATGAGCTCCTCGACCACGTTGACGTTGGAGTTCTCCAGAAAGCCCTGCTTGATGATGCCCAGGCCATTGGTGCCCGGCTGCCCCTCCTGGGGCGGGCCCGACGCGGCGGATTCCTTGAACAGGTTCTGCCCCACCGGCTCCAGGCCGGCCGGATTGATGAAGCTGGCCATCATGAGCTGGCCGAGCTGCTGCGGCGCGGTGTTGCCCGAGACAATGGCCGAGACCGTGCCGTCCTGCGCGATGCTGATGCTGGTGGTGCCCGGCGGCACGGTGATGCCCGGCGCCACCGGCAGGCCGTTGGCGGTGACCATGCGTCCCTGCGAGTCCACCTGGAACGAGCCGTCGCGCGTGTAGGCCGTGGTGCCGTCGGGCTGGGTGATTTCGAGAAAGCCCTTGCCGTCGATCGCCACGTCCAGGTTGTTGTCGGTCTGCTGCAGGCTGCCCTGCGTGAACTTGCGGCTGGTGGCCACCACGTTCACCCCCAGGCCCACGTGCAGGCCCGTGGGCAGCTGGTTCTGCTCATCGGCCTGCGCGCCCACCTGGCGCAGGTTCTGGTAGACCAGATCCTCGAACACCGCGTTGTTGCGCTTGAAACCGGTGGTCGAGGTGTTGGCCAGGTTGTGCGAAATGACGTCCAGCTGCGTCTGCTGCGCGGTCATGCCGGTCTTGGCGATCCACAGGGAATTCATCATGGCGTGGTTTCCTTATGCGTTCATGCTGAGCAGGCGCCCGGCACTTTTGTCGTCGCTCTCGGCCGTCTGCAGGAGCTTCATCTGCTGCTCGAACTGGCGTGCCACCGCGATCATTCCGACCATGCACTCGACCGCGTTCACGTTGGAGCCTTCGAGCATGCCCGCGCGCATCTGCGCGTTCGGGTCCTGCGCCAGCGGATCGCCGCTGGCGGTGCGAAACAGGCCGTCGTCGCCGCGCCTGAGCGGCGTATCGGCGGTTTCCGTGGCCAGCTTCAGCCGGGCGATGGCCTGCGCCGGCTGGCCCTGCACCTGCGCGGTGACCGTGCCGTCGCCGCCGAGCACGACGTCAGCGCCCTGGGGAATGTCGATGGGTGCGCCGCCGTCCGAGAGCACGGGAAGGCCGTTGCCGGTCACGAGCTGACCCTGCGCCGTTACCTGAAAGCCCCCCGCGCGCGTGTAGGCCTCGGTGCCATCGAGCCCCTGCACGGCAAACCAGGCATTGCCCACGGCCATGGCGTCCAGCGGACGGTCGGTGGTCTGCGCCGGCCCGGCCGTCGTGTTGTGCCCCGACGTGGCTTCGAGCGCGAACACCCGGGTCTTGGCGCCGTCGCCCTGCACGGGCACCGAACGGAAGCTGGCCATCTCGGCGCGGAACCCCGTGGTCGAGGCATTGGCCAGGTTGTTGGCGAGCACCGCCTGGCGCTGCATCGCGGCGTTGGCGCCGGTCATCGAGGTGTAGATGATGCGATCCATGGCGTGCTCCGTGCCTCAGGTGGGTTCAGCGCATGTTGACCAGCGTCGAGAGCACCTGGTCCTGCGTCTTGATGGTCTGCGCATTGGCCTGGTAGGCGCGCTGCGCGGTCATCATGGCCACGAGCTCGCCCGTCAGGTCCACGTTGGAATCCTCCAGCGCGCCCGCGCGCAGGGCGCCGAAGTTTCCCTCCGTGGGCGTGCCCATCACCGGCTGGCCAGAGCCGAAGGTCTCCACCCACAGGTTGTTGCCCACGTCCGCCAGGCCCTGCGTGTTGCGAAACGTCGCCAGCGCGATCTGCCCTTCGGGGCGGCTGATGCCGTTGGAATAACGCGTGAGGATGGAGCCGTCGGGGCCGATGTTGATGCCCGTCAGCTGCCCGGCGGCATAGCCGTCCTGCGTCAGGTTGGAGACGGAGAATTTGGCGCCGAACTGCGTGGCCTTGCTCAGGTCGATCGTGACCGGGAAAGGCGCCGGCGGGTTGTTCGGATTGGCCACCGCCGGGTCCACCGTGACCGTCAGCGGCGAGCCGCTCGTGAGCACCCCCGTGCCACTGAAGGCGATCGTTCCGATCGGCGTGGCCACGACGGGCGGCGTCGCGGTCGGATCGTCGAGCTTGTCATAGACATCCCAGGTGTTGGCCGTTGCCGTCTTCTGAAAATACAGGCTCACGGGAATGGCCACGCCCTGGCTGTCGTAGACATTGATCGAGGTGCCGTACGCGGAACGGGGCGTGGCGGGAACCGGGGGTGGGCCGGCACTGCCCGCCGCGTCGGTGGCGCGCGCGTCCAGATTCATCTCGACCGCGACGTTCGCGGTTTTCTTGGCCGGAATCGGCGCGCCCGAGGGGAACACCAGCGGCACCGGCGTGCTCGCCGTGCGCACGTGCGTGACGGGGTCCATCGGGTAGCCCATGAGCTGCGCATTGCCGTTGGTGACCACGTTGCCGTCGACATCGAGCTTGAAATCGCCGGCGCGTGTGTAGGCCATGCTGCCGTCGGGCTGTTTCACCTGAAAGAACCCGTTGCCATTGATGGCCACGTCCAGGTTGTTGCCGGTGATCGAAATATTGCCCTGCGTGAACTGCTGCGCGATCGCATCCACCTGCACGCCGATGCCCGCATTGCTCCCCCCCGCGGAGCCGATGGCCGTGGCCACCATTTCCGAGAATTCGGTGCGCGAGGCCTTGAAGCCCACGGTCTGCGAGTTGGCGATGTTGTGACCGATCACGTCCAGGTTCTTGCTTGCGGCATTCAAACCCGTGAGGCCTTGCTGAAATCCCATGGTGCGCTCCTGGTGAGTTGCTGGCGGGTGTCAGACCACGCCGTGAATGTCGGAATAGGCGACGGTGGCGCCGTTGCCCAGGGTCAGCATGAGCCCCTTGTCGCCGCTGCCCGTGGCCAGCACCGTCTGCTGCATGAGGGGCGTGGCCTGCACGCTCGTCTTGCCGCTGCTGGCCACCACGCGGTAGTGCAGCGCGCTCAGGTCGCCGCCGTAGCTGCTCGCATCCCACGTGAAGGCGTGGCGTCCGCCGTCGAGAGCGCCCAACGGCACCGTGTCCACCACGTTGCCTCCGGGTGTGACGATCTCCACCTTCACGTCCGTGGCCGCCTGGGCCAGATCGAACAGGCCCTGCGCCTGGCCGTTGGACGTGGTGAGACTGTCGCCATCGGTCAGCACCGCATGCCCGATCAGAGACACCCCGGTCAGCTGCTGCATGCTGGCAAATTGCTGGGACATGGACTGCACCGTCTGGTTGAGCTGTTGCAGCCCGGTGACGGTGTTGATCTGCGCCATCTGCGTGGTCATCTGCGCGTTGTCCATCGGATTCATCGGGTCCTGGTTCTGCAGCTGCGCCACGAGCAGCTTCAGGAACCGGTCCTGCATGGCGTTCGGATCGGTGTTGCGCTGCGTCACGCTGGACGTGCTGGCGGCGCCCGCGTCGAGCGCGCTGGTATCTATGGGCGTGAAAGCCATCGCCTGTCTCCCGGGCTCACTGGCCCATCTGCAAGGTCTTGAGCAGCAGCCCCTTGGCCGTGTTCATCACCTCGACGTTGTTCTGGTAGGCGCGCGAGGCGGAGATCATGTTCACCATCTCCTCGACCGCGTTCACGTTGGAGTGCGTCACGTAGCCCTGGCCATCGGCCAGCGGGTTGCCCGGGTCGAGCACGCGCCGCCCCGGGGTCTCGCTTTCCTGAATGTTGGAGACGCGCACGCCGGCATTGCCTGGCTCGCCCATGGGCGTGGTCTCGAACACCACCTGACGCGCCTTGTAGGCCTGCCCGTCGGGGCCGGCCACGGCATCCACGTTGGCCAGGTTGCTGGCCACCACGTTCAGGCGCTGCGCCTGCGCGCCGATGGCGCTGGCGGAAATGTTGAAGATGGAAAACATCGACATGGCGGCTCCTCGGTGACGCGGCTCACTGGCCCGTGATCGCGCTCTGCAGCGTGCGCGACTGGTAGTTGATGAACCGCAGCGTCGCCTCGTAGCGCACCGCGTTGTCCATGAAGGCCGCGCGCTCGCGGTCCATGTCCACGCTGTTGTTGTCCAGGGCCGGCTCGCTCTGCAACGCGTAGCCGGGCTGGCCCGCGCCCGAACCCGCCCCCTGCAGGGGAATGTGGCGCGGGTTGCTCGTGCCCTGCGCGCCCGGTGCGCCGCTCCCTTGCGCCTCGCCCGCCTGCTGCAGCGCCTGGGCGAAATTGAAGTCGCGCGCCTTGTAGCCCGGCGTGTCGGCATTGGCGATGTTGCTCGCGATCACGCGCTGACGCTCGGCACGAAGCATCAGCGCATTGCCTTGCAGGTTCAGAGGTGACGTGAGTTTGTCGAGCATGTGGGGCCTCGCTGGGATGGCGTGCGTCGATTATGGAAACCGCGCCTGATTTCTAAAGCGGGAAAAGTACCGCGCACCGCCTGCTGTTCCCCGCTTCTCTCCTGCGGCGACGGCCTACAGTCACAGGCGTCCCAAAGCCCGTGCCCAAAGATCGCGCATCCGTGCGCCACGGCCACCGGACGGCACAGGAGCCTTGCCATGAATCTCTTTCGCCTCGTGCATGTTCTCGCGGCCGCGGCCCTTGCCGGCGTGTTCGCATGGCCCGCGCACGCCCAGCAGGTGACCACGCCGCAAGAGCTCGCGGCCCTCACCCAGCAATGGGTGGACCAGGCGCTGACGCAGCTGCCCGCCGACGCCTCGCCGCTGCGCATGCAGGTCAGCGTGGGCCAGCTGGACCCGCGCCTGAACCTCGCGCCCTGCGCCCGCGTCGAGCCCTATCTGCCGCCCGGCGCGCGCCTGTGGGGCCGCACCCGCCTGGGGCTGCGCTGCCTGGAAGGACAGACGCGCTGGAACGTCTTCCTGCCGATCACGGTGCAGGCCTTTGGCCCGGCATGGGTGCTCACCGGCAATGTGGCCACCGGCGCCACCCTGACCGAGCAGGACGCCATGCAGGCGGAGGTGGACTGGGCGGCCGAACCCGCGGCCGTCGTGACCAACCCGCAGGCCTGGGTGGGCCAGGTGGCCGCCCGCACGCTCGTGGCCGGGCAGGCACTGCGGCAGAACATGATGCGCGCGCCCTATCTGTTCAAGGCGGGCGCGGCGGTGCAGGTGAAAGCGCAGGGGCCGGGCTACGCCGTCACCTCATCGGGCCAGGCCCTGGTGGCGGGCTCTGCCGGTCAGAGTGTTCGCATCCGCATGGCCAATGGGAAAATCATCGCAGGTATTGTCAACGCAGACGGGACAGTAGAGGCTGCTTTATGATGGCACACCCCTTTGTGTCGCATGAACCCTCAAGATCGGGCCTGAGCTGCCGTTAATCAGCCTACAGGCCCCATACCTTGCTCAGGGGTGGTGGAGAGTGACATGAAAATCGACAACCACGCAGATTCAGCCAACGCGCTTTCCCGCACGGCCACCGCACGCCAGCAGGCCAAAGGTGCCGCGCCCGCGTCGGAAACCGCCTCGCGTTCGGCCTCTCACGTGGCCAGTGCCGGTGTGCCGGTCACGCTGTCGGAGAACGTGCGCACGGCCGCGCTGGGGCGCAGCAGCGCCGGTTTCAACGCGCAAAAGGTCACCGAGGTCAAGAACGCCATCGATCAGGGCACCTACCGCGTCAACGCCGAGGCCGTGGCCGACAAGTTGCTGGACAACGCCGCCGAAACGCTGGCGCGCGCGAGCCAGCAGCGCAGCCACTGAACGCTGTCTGGCGCATGCCCCCGCCGCCGTCGCCCCTAGAGGTGCTCGAAACGCAGGTGAGGGAGCTGCAGGCCGCCCTGGTTTCAGCCAACCCCGCGGCGGTGCAGCAGCAGGCACTGGCCGTGCGCAGCGCCACCGCGGCGCTGGCCGACTGGCTCGACCGGACCCCCTTCGCCCAGCACCCGGAGGAAATCCGCCAGCGCATTCGGGCCCTGGGCACACAACTGAGCAGCACGCGCGACCAGTTGGCGCGCGTCATGAGCCTCACCAGCCAGCAGGCCGCGTCCCTTCTGCCCCCCGCCGATCTCGTGACCTACGGCCCCGCCGCAACCAGCAAGGCCCGGATCTACCGGGCCCCGGGATAAATCAAGGCAAATCGGGCTGCAGCGCTTGCCAGGCAAGCGTAAAACAATTTATTTTGATAGCGTTGAGTCGCCTCAATGCTCGCGCATCTTGGCGCGCAGCCGCGCGATCGCCTGGCTGTGCAGCTGGCACACGCGCGATTCGGTCACGCCCAGCACCGCGGCGATTTCCCTGAGGTTCATGTCCTCTTCGTAGTACATGCCCATCACGAACTGCTCACGCTCGGGCAGCTGCTTGATGGCCGCCACCAGCGCGCTGCGTATGCCCTGGTCGCGCAGCAGTGCCACCGGGTCGGCCCCTTCGTCGGCGACGTTGCGATCGAGAAACCCCTCGCCACCCTCGTCATCGCCGCCGCGGCCCATGTCCTCCAGGTACACGAGCTGCGCGCCACGCACCTTGCCCAGCAGCGCCTGGTAGTCCTGCAGGCTCATCCTGAGCTCGTCGGCGATTTCCGATTCGAGCGGCGCGCGCCCCAGCCTCTGCTCGGCGCGGCGCACCGCGTGCTCGATGTCCTTCTGGCTCTTGCGCGAGCTGCGGCTCATCCAGTCGTTCTCGCGCAATTCGTCGAGCATCGCGCCGCGGATGCGCTGGGTGGCGAAGGTCTCGAACTGCACGCCCTGCGTCACCTCATAGCGCGTGAGCGCGTCGCTCAGCCCGATCAGGCCTACTTGGATGAGGTCGTCCACCTCGACGTTGGGCGGCAGCTTGGCGATCATGTGGTGCGCAATGCGCTGCACCAGCCCCACATGCTGGTGAAACAGCGCGTCGCGGTCGAGCTGGCCCTTGGCGGTGTACATCATGCAAAGTCAAACCATGGAACACTCATGGTAGCGTGTTGTGGCGCGCTGCGGCTCATGCGCGAGCGGCGCGGGCGCGACCTGCACCATGCAGGCCCCTTCCATCAGCTGCAGTGCCAGCGTGCCCAGGGCCTCTTCATCGCTGCCATCCACGGCCACGGTCCGCGGGCTCTCGCCCAGCCACTGCTGGCAGCGCTGGCGCAGCACCTGCAGGGTGTTTCGCAGCACGGGCAGATCATCCGGACGCCATGCCACGCCCGCCACCGTGCAGCGCAGCGGCGCAAGGCTCATCGTGCGCTTGAGCAGGGCGTAGCTGCGCAGCAGTGCGGCGTCACCCGGCACATTGAGCACCAGCGGCGAAACACACCGACCGGCGAACAAGGCCGCAACCTGTACCGGCGGCGCATACAGCAGCACCAAGCTGAAGTGCCGCACCGCGTCGGCCAGATGCTCGAGCGCCCGCGCACCGCCGCGCGCCACCAGATCGGCCATGCCTTGCGCGGCGGGCACAACGGCGAATTCCCGCACCCCCTCGGGCCAGGCGCCGGTTTGCGCCTGCAGCCACTGTGCCAGCCCGGGCTCGGCCGCGCGCTCGGTCGCACCGGCGTCGAGCACCAGAGTGCCACCATGGCCTGCGTCCTGCAGCGTGCGCGCCAGTTGCCACAACACCTCCAGCTCCAGCGTCGCCCCGGGGTGGCTGAGCACGGGCAGCAGGCGCGGGCCCTGCCCCGGCACGAAGCCGAGCAGGCCCGCCCCCTGATGCGCGTCAGGCCACATCCGCCAGCTCCGCCTCGCCCACGGTGGCGGCCACGGGCGCCTGGGTGAAGAAGTAGTTGAGCTCGATCTCCTTGGGATCAAACGCGGACTTGACCGCGCTGCGCATGGACGCGGCCACGAGCTTGCGCGCGTCAGCCGCCTCCCAATCCTCGGGCACGCGCTGGCCGCTGGTCACGCCGCGCAGCAGCACCTGGTGACGAATCAGCGCATCGATCGAGGGACCGAGCTTCACCGCCTCGTCCGTCTTGGACAGCACCGCCTGCTGCACGCCCGTGATCTTGAACCCGGTGAGCACATCGTCGAACGTATCGCCATGGTTGCAGGCGTTGAGCACCAGCAGGCGCTTGATGTCGGGCAGATCGAGCACCTGCAGCATCTCCTCGCGGCGCGGGTCGCGCGGGGCCACGCCGGTGGTGTCGATCAGCACCATCTTCTTGGACGACAGCAGCCCCAGCAGATCCTGCAGCGCGGCGCGGTCGTGCGCCAGATGCGCGACCACGCCCAGCATGCGGCCGTAGGCGCGCAGCTGCTCATGCGCGCCCACGCGGTAGGTGTCGAGCGTGATCAGCCCGACGCTGCCCGGGCCATGCACGCGCGCGCACATCGCCGCCAGCTTGGCCGCGGTGGTGGTCTTGCCCACGCCCGTGGCGCCCACGAGCGCATAAATGCCGCCCTCTTCATGCAGCGGCAGCGAAAGCGCGTCGGTCTTGAGGTTGCGCTGGAGCACCTCCATGAGCCATTGCAGCGCATTGGGCGCAGGCAGGTTCTCGGCCAGGTGCTCGAGCACCGCACGAGCGAGCGCGGGCGAATAGCCGGCGCGAATGAGCTTGAGCATGAGGCTGGACTGCACCGGGTTCTGCCGCGCCTGGCCGAGCCACGCGAGCGTGTTGAAGCGGTCTTCGATCAGATCCTTCATCGCCTGCAGCTCCTGCATCAGGTGCTGCTGCCCCACCGCGGCGGCGGGCGTGGGCGCGGCCGCGGCCGGCGCACTGCGCCGCGCGGGTGCCGGCACCCTGTCCGCACCGGCGTCCACCGGGGCACTGCGGCGCGCCGGTGCGCTCACACGCGCGGCCGGCTCGGACGGCGCGGGCGCGGCGCTGCCGTGCAGGGCCTCCTGGCGGCGGCGCAGCATGCGCTCGCGCACGTAGTCCTGAAACGAGAGCGTGCTCATCGCCAGCTTTTCCGTGTCCTTGGCGACCGAGCTGCGCGCCAGGCCCGCGTGCACCTGCTCGCTGCGCACGGGGCTGGCCGCGAGGTCGTCCGCACGCTCCTGCAAGCGGCCGCGGCGCGGTTCGACCAGGGGCTGCAAGCGGGGGGCGGACTGCGCGGGCGGCAGCGAATCCTCGGCCGTTGCGACCACCTCGACGCCGCCATCGACCGGGCGGTTGGAGAGGATGAGCGTGCCGTCGCCAAAGGTCATGCGCGCCTTGGCCAAGGCCTCCCGCGCGGTGGGGGCGTGAAAACGCTGGATGTTCATGGCGTTGCACCTTTCAAGACGGGACCGATGCGTATCGTGTGGGTTTCTGGAATTTCACTGTGCGAGAGCACTTGCAGGCGCGGCGCCATGCGGCGCACCAGCCGCGCGATGGTGCTTCGGATGGCGTCGGGCACCAGCAGGCAGGCCGGGATGCCCATCTCCTCCTGCCGGTTGGCCACCTCGGCCGCCCTGTGCGTGAGCAGGTCGGCCACGCCGGGGTCCAGCGCCGGGCCATTGCTGCCCGCCAGCGCCTGCACCAGCAGGCGTTCGAGGTCGGGCTCGATGGCGATCACGTTGAGCTCCTGTGTCGGCCCGTAGATCTGCTGCACGATGGCGGGCGCCAGCGCGATGCGCACCTGCTTGAGCAGCTCGGCTGGGTCTTGCGTGCCGCCCGCGTATTCGGCCAGCGTTTCAATGATGGTGCGGATGTCGCGGATGTGCACGGCCTCTTCCAGCAAGAGCTGAAGCACTTTCTGGAACGTCGTGATCGAGACCAACTTGGGCACCACTTCCTCTATCAACTTGGGCGCCAGACGCATCACGTGCTCCACGAGCTGCTGCGTCTCGGTGCGGCTCAGGAGCCGCGCCGCCTGCACCTGCATCAAGTGTGACAAATGGGTGGCCATGACGGTTTCCGAATCAACGACGGTAAAGCCCGCCATTTGCGCTGCTTCCCTTTGCGCCGCGTCGATCCAGTGCGCGGGCAGGCCGAAGGCCGGGTCGGTCGTCGGCGTGCCGATGAGTGGCGTGGAGATGCCGCCGGGGTTGATGGCCAGGAACATGCCCGGAAAGGCCTCGCCCTCGCCCACGACCACACCGCGCAGCAGGATGCGATAGCCGCTGGGCTTGAGTTCCAGGTTGTCCCTCACGTGCACGGCCGGCGGCAGAAAGCCCACCTCCTGCGCGAACTTGCGCCGCACACCCTTGATGCGCGTGAGCAGGTCGCCCTGGCGGTTCTTGTCCACGAGCGCGATCAGGCGGTAACCAAGCTCCAGCCCCAGCAGGTCCACGGGCTGCAGGTCGTCCCAGCTCGCCTCGCCATCGCTCACCGGGGCGGGCGCCACCGCGTCCTCAGGCTTGGGCCGGCGCTGCACCTCCATGAGCATCCAGGCGATCCAGCCCAGCGCGCTGCCCATGACGAGAAAGACCGTGTGCGGCATGCCCGGGATCACGCCGAGCAGCACCAGAATGCCTGCCGCCATGCCCAGCACGCGTGGCGACATGAACACCTGCTGCATGATCTGCCGGCCCACGTCCACGTCGCGCGCGCCCACGCGCGAAACCACCATGGCCGCCGCCACCGAGATGAGCAGGCCGGGAATCTGCGCCACCAGTGCATCGCCCACGGCCAGCAGGATGTAGCTGTTGGCCGCCTCCGCCGCCGACAGGCCGTGCGAGAGCATGCCGATGGAAAAGCCGCCGATGATGTTGATGATGAGGATCAGGATGCCGGCGATCGCGTCGCCGCGCACGAACTTGCTCGCGCCGTCCATCGCGCCGAAGAAGTTGGCCTCGTCCTGGATTTCCACGCGCCGCTGCTTGGCGGCCGCCTCGTCGATGAGGCCGCTGTTCAGGTCGGCATCGACGGCCATCTGCTTGCCGGGCATCGCATCCAGCGTGAAACGCGCCGACACCTCGGCGATGCGCTCCGCGCCCTTGGTCACCACGACGAAGTTGATCACCACCAGAATGGCGAACACGATGAGGCCGACGGCGAAGTTGCCGCCGATCAGGAAGTGCCCGAAGGCCTCGATCACCGCGCCCGCCGCGCCCGGCCCGGTATGGCCCTCGAGCAGCACCACGCGGGTGGACGCGACGTTCAGCGACAGCCGCATCAGGGTGGTGAGCAGCAGCACCGCCGGAAACGCCGCGAAATCCAGCGGCTTGATCATGTAGGCGGCCACCATCATCACCATCAGCGCCACGGCGATGTTGAAGGTGAAGAAGGTATCGAGCAGCCAGGGCGGGAAAGGCAGCACCATCAGCGCCAGGATCACCACCACCAGCACCGGGATGGACAGCCCCTGCAGCAGCGAGCGGTTGGTTCCCACCCAGGTTTTCGCGGATTGAATCGACGGCGTCATCGTGTCTTGGCCTGCGGCGAATGCGGATCGAGCTCCGGCGGGATGTATTCATCGGGAACGGGCTGCGCATCGGGCATGCCGCCCTCGCCGCGCAGTGCCGCCTTCAGGCGGTAGACGTAGGCCAGCACCTGCGCCACCGCGGTGTACAGCTGCGCCGGAATCGGCTGGTCCAGGTCGGCGTGGGCGTAAAGCGCCCGCGCCAGCATGGGCGAACGCAGCACGGGAATCGCATGCTCGGTGGCCACGTCGCGGATGCGGAAGGCCACAAGGTCCGTGCCCTTGGAGATCACCTGCGGCGCGCTCATCGAGGCTTCGTCATAGCGCAGCGCCACGGCATAGTGCGTGGGGTTCATCACCACGAAGTCGGCCCTGGGCACGGCATTCACGCTCGCGCGCTCGGCCACCTCGCGCTGCTTCTGGCGCAGGCGGCGCTTGATCTCGGGGTTGCCATCGGCGTCCTTGTGCTCCTGCTTGACCTCTTCATGGCTCATCTTCAGGCGCGACCTGTGCAGGTACTGCTGCAGCGGCACGTCCACCAGCGTGAAGATGAACACCACCAGCAGCAGCAGCGCAATGCCCGTGGCGATCCACTCGCCCGCGTCACGCAGCGAAGGGCTGCTGGGCTGCAGCACCAGCTGCGCCATCTTCTCGGTGCTCGTGACCATGTACTTCCACGCCACATAGATGAGCGCGGTGGCCAGCAGCAGCATCTTGCCGAGGTTGGAGAGCTTGTCCTTGGAAAACAGGTTCTTCACGCCCTGCAGCGGATTGAGCCGGTTGAACTGCGGCTGCAGCGCCTTCAGGCTCCAGATCCAGCCGCCCGAACCCAGGCTGGCCGCCACGGCCGACACGGCCGCCAGCAGCGCCAGGATCAGGCTGACGGCCAGCCCCACCAGCAGCATGGGCTGCAGGCGCGCGAGCATGCTTGCGGGCACGTGCACGGTTTGCGCATCGAACGTGAGCTGGCGCCCCATCTCGCGCAGGAGCACATCGACGAGCGCGGGAAAGAAGTTCCACAGCACCAGCCCGAGCACACCGAGAACCGCCAGATGCGAGAGCTCCTGCGAACGCGGCGCCTGCCCGTCCTCGCGCGCCTTCTGGAGCTTGCGCTCCGTGGCCGGGAGCTGTTTGTCTTCGCTCGAATCCATGGTCCGGCCATTGTCGGAACAAGAGCGAAGCGCTAAAGCATGAACAACGAGGCGCAAACGCCGTTATTCAAAACGTCTGCCAAAATCACGAAAACATAGCTGTCAGCGCCCGCCCAGCAAGCGCCAAAGCCATATTCGAGCAAGATTTCAGGTTTTTCAGAACCCCAGGCTGGCCAGCAGGTCATCGACCTGCGACTGGTCGGTCACGACCTCTTCGGCGCTCTTTTCGGGATTCACCACCGGCCCCTGCAGCTTCGCGGTCTGCTCCGGCGGCGCCTCGGACGCCACGACGCTGCCGGGCGGCGCGGTCTGGATCACCAGATGCACCAGTTGCTCCTCGATCGTCGCCGCGAGCATGACCACGCGCGCGATCACCTGCCCGGTGAGATCGTGGAAATCCTGGGCCATCATGATTTCGGTCAGGTGGCTGTCCAGTTCATTGCCCGCGCTGCGCAGATCGGTCAGAAAGTTGTAGATCTCGCCCCTGGCGACGGCCGCCACCGGATCGGCCACGAGCGACTTGAGCACACGCGCGCCCTCGTCGCTCACGCGGTCGCGGATGGCCTTGGACATCTCCACGCGGCCCAGCACCTTCTCGGCCGCCTCTCCCGTCAGGCGCGAGATGTAGGACAGGCGGCTTTGCGCATCGGGCAGTTCGCCCATGGTGCTGCGCAGCTGATTGGCAAACCCGAGCTCGGTGAGCGCCGTGTGCAACTGGCGTGTGAGCTGCCCGATACGCGTGTGCACGTCCGCATCGGCCGGCGCCGCGAGCGCCTTCGCTTCCCCATCCGCCATGCTCACAGCCCCAGCTTCTTGAGGATCAGCATGACTTTTTCTTCGAGCGTGGCCTTGGTGAAGGGCTTGACGATGTAGCCCGCCGCCCCGCCCTGCGCGGCGGCCACGATGTCTTCCTTGCGCGCCTCGGCCGTCACCATGAGCACGGGCAGGTGCTTGAGGCTCTCGTCCTTCTTGACCTCGGCCAGAAGCTGAAAGCCGTTCATGTTCGGCATGTTGATGTCGGTGACGATGAAGTCGAACTTGCTGGCGCGCAGTTTCTGCAGCGCCACCACGCCGTCTTCCGCCTCGTCGGCCTCGGCGAACCCGCTCTCCTTGAGCAGGTTGCGCACGATGCGGCGCATGGTCGAAAAATCGTCAACGATCAGAAAACGAAGGGCTGAAGACACAAAGGACCCTTTCGGTCGAAAACATGTAATGGATTATTACGGCTACAACGGTCAAATGCCATGCGCGCTTACCCGGCTGCCTTGGCGGCCGCATCGACAGGCGCACTGACAGGCGCACTGACCGGAGCGGCGGAAGGCGCATTGTCCGGTTTTTTGTCGGCGGGCCCGGCGGGCAGGGACAAAGTGGGCAGATCGTGGCTCATCAGGCGCTCTTCGGCCTCCTTGGTGAGCACGGTGATGGTGATGCGCCGGTTCACCGCGGCGCGCGGCTCCTTGGGCTCTAGCGGATCGCTCGCCGCCAGGCCCACCACGCGGATGAGCTTGTCGTCGGGCATGCCGCCGGCCACCAGCTCGCGGCGCGAGGCATTGCCCCGGTCGGCCGACAGCTCCCAGTTGCTGTAACCCTTGTCGCCATTGCCATAGGGCGTGGCGTCGGTGTGCCCGGCAATGCTGATGCGGTTTTCCACGCCGCCCAGCGCCCCGCCTATGGCCCGCAGGATGTTGCGCATGTAGGGCTTGACCAGCGCGCTGCCGCTGTCGAACATCGGCCGGTTCTGCTCGTCCACGATCTGCACCTGCAGGCCATCGGGTGTCACGTCGATGCGAATCTGCGAGCGGTATTCGTTGAGCGTCATGTCCTGCGTGATCACCGATTCGAGCTTGCCCTGCAGCGCCTTGATGCGCTGCGCATCGATGCGCGCGCGCTCGGCCCGCTGCGCCTCGATGCTCTGGGGCCTGGCCTGCTGGCTGGCGTGCCCCTTTTCGGCATCGCTGTCCTGGCTGCGCTTCATCTGGCCGTACACGCGGGCCAGATCCGTGCCCCCGCCCTGGATCACGCTGGAGCTGTTGCCCGCGCCATCGCCCCCTTGCATCGCCACCTTCATCGGCGACGCGAAATACTCGGCGATGCCCTGCAAATCGCCCTTGCTGGTCGAGCCCAGCAGCCACATCAGCAGGAAGAAGGCCATCATGGCCGTCACGAAGTCTGCGTAGGCGATCTTCCAGGCTCCCCCATGCGCGCCGTGAGCAGCCTTCTTGACGCGCTTGATGATGATGGGTTGCAGCTTGTTGTCAGCCATGGTTCGGCTTTCAGCCAGATGCCGGCCTTATTTCTTGCCCTTGACGTGGTTTTCCAGCTCGATGAAGCCCGGACGCACGTCGGAGAAAAGCACCTTGCGGCCAAACTCGATGGCCGTGGCGGGGTTATAGCCCTGCATGCTCGCCAGCAGGGTGGATTTGATGCACAGCAGCTCCTTGCTCGCGTCTTCATTGCGCTGCTCGAGCAACCCCGCCAGCGGCTCCGCCACCGCGTAAGCCAGAAAGATGCCCAGGAAGGTGCCAACCAGCGCGGAGGCAATCATGCCGCCGAGCACCGCCGGCGGCTGCCCCACGTTGCCCATGGTGTTGACCACGCCCAGCACGGCGGCCACGATGCCGAAGGCCGGCAGCGCTCCCGCCAGGCGCGTGAGCGCCGCCACCGGCCCGTACGCTTCCTGGTGGTGCGTTTCGATCTCGCTCTCCATCAGCGCCTCGATTTCGTGCGCGTTCAGGTTGCCCGACACCATCATGCGCAGGTAATCGGTGGTGAATTCCAGTACGTGATGGTCCGAACCGACCGCCGGATATTTCTTGAACAGCTCGGATTCATGCGGCGATTCGACATCGTTTTCGATCGCCATCAGGCCTTCCTTGCGCGCCTTCTGCAGGATCTCGTAGAGCATCGCCAGCAGCTCCAGATAACGCGCCTTGGTGTACCGACTGCCCTTGAGCAGCTTGGGCACCTCGCGCACCGTGGCCTTGAGCACCTTGGGCTGGTTGTTCACCACGAACGACCCGAAAGCCGCGCCGCCGATGGTCGCCATCTCGAACGGCAAGGCCTCCATCAGCACATGGATGTTGCCGCCATGGGCCACGAAAACGCCAAAGACGCTTGCGAAGACGACGACGTAGCCGATGATGACGAACATAGTGCGCTGATTGTGTCAGGGTTGTTCCAGCTTCAAATCAGTGATCAGGAAGGATAAAAGAGGGTTTTCCTCGCCGATTACTTTCACTTGAAGCAACCATAACACTCGCATCGATAGCCGATGGCCTGCCCGCGTCACGATGTCCAGGCGGCATGCCACTGCAGCACATGCTCCCCCACCAGCATCCACTCTGACTGCACCTTGCGCTGCAGAGCAAGGCCCTGCGCGCGGGCGCCCGCGCTGTCGGACAGAAGCCCACGTATGGCATCGCACCAATCCCTGTGGCGGTTCTTCACCCGGACAACCGGCCAGTCCCCTTGATAGGGCAACACATCCGAACACACCACCGGCATCGCGCACCAGCCGTACTCGAGCAACTTCAGGTTCGACTTGCACTCGTTGAAGGCATGGCTCTCAAGCGGTGCTATGGCCACGTCCCAGTCCTGCGCCATCAACCGTTCCGGCCAATCGAGTGTCGGCACTCCTGCATAAAACTCCTTGACGTAAGGCCGTATCTCATCCGGGCACATGCCCATGAAAATCCAGTCCACTTCATCGGCCAGATCACGAATCACGTCGGCCACCATTTTCAGATCACCGTAATGGCTGGCGCTGCCGGCCCACCCCACACGCGGCTTGCCGGACCGTTGTGGGCGATCGATCAGGCGGCGTGGTGGCGCGTCCCCCCACATGCCAGGCGACAGGCGGTTCGGAATCACGCGGATGTCTTCGTGGGTGGCGGCAAGCGCATGCGCCAGCGGCTGCGTGGAAACCACTAGACGGTCGCACAGGCCAATGGCCTTCGCCATGCGCCCACGAGCATCCTTGAGCGCCTGCCGATACGACGAATTCGTGATCCGGATATGCGAATCGAGGTCGTCGGCGTCGTAAATTTTGCGCACCCCTTTGAGCGACTTCGCCTCCTGCATGGCCTGCAGACCCGCATCGGTGAAAAAGCGCTGGAACACCAGCACATCCGCCTCGCTGGCCAGCACCAGATTGGCCCGCATGCCCCCAAGGCTCACACGGCCCGTGGCCACTTGCGCGCCCACCATGGCATCCAGAGGCTGGATCAACCGATAATGCCCGCAGCCAGACGTATCCCCCGGAAAAACCAGACAATGCGGCCGCCCCGGAACGGGTGGCGGTCCTGCGCGCAGCAGCGGGTTGAATTCAATCTCGTAGCCATGTCCCGTCAATGACAGGTTTGGGTTGTACGCCGGGTCATGGGCAATGGCATCAGGCCAGCGCTCGTACATGACTCCTTGCTCACGCGTGAAACGCGCCCGCTTGTCCGCCTGCCCCAGGCTTTCTATGCTGCGCTTCTGGCTGGCGCTGCCTTCGTGCAGCAAGGTGGCCAGCGGCGTCCAGACGATGCGTTTTCCGGTGGCGCCCACCTTCAGGCAAAAATCCACATCGTTGTAGCTCACGGCCAACGCCTGCTCGTCCAGCCCGCCCACCTCTTCATACACAGCCTTGCTCACCAGCAGGCACGCCGCGGTCACCGCGGAAAAATTCTGCTGAACCTGAGTGCGAAAAAGATACCCCGCCTGCCCGGCCGACGCACCCAGCGCCGGGTGCTCCGCAGGTCCGCGCAAGCCCATGACGACCCCGGCATGCTGCAACCCGCCATCCGGGTACAACAACCGTGCACCCACAATGCCAACCCCCGGACGCAGCGCGTGCCGCATCATCAGTGTCAGCCAGTCCGCCTGCAGCGCGGCCGTATCGTTGTTGAGCAGCAGCACGTACTCGCCACGTGCCTGCTTCACCGCACGGTTGTTCATGCGCGAGAAATTGAACGCGCCGGGTGCCGCCAGCACGCGGATGCGCGCAGGGTCCACCTGCGCCAGTCCCGCGAGAAACTCGCGCGCCTCGGGCGTCTGGCTGCCGTTGTCGACCACCAGCACCTCGAAATTCGGGTAATTCGTCTTCTCCAGCAGGGATTCAATGCAGCGGCTCAGAAACGGCAGTTGATCGCGCGTGGGGATCACGATGCTCACCAGGGGCATGCGAGGCAGCGGGGGAATGACGTGAAAGGTGCCCGGCGCCGGGCCTTCCGCCACCTCGCTCCCCGGCTCGGCCTGCGCCAGATGCTCCGCGAGCACCCCGGCCAGCGCCTGCCAGGCTTCGCTGGTGGTGCAAAAGACGGTGGGCTGCCCCGATGTCAGGTGCAACAGCGGCGCCGCGATATGACGCAGCGCCCGCGCGCCGCCTTCAGGGCCAGACGGTACGCCAACGCCAGATCGAACGGCCCGTCCCCCTGCCCGGCCAGCAGCGGCAGTGCCCAGTCATTGCGCACCGCCAGGGCGCGGCCCACGTAGGGGTAGCTCAGCAGCAGGTCGTGATTGAAGTCCGGCTTGAAATAAGGCGTCGCCAGCCGCCCCTGCGCATCGAGCTCGTCATGGTCGAAGTACACGACGCAGGCGCCCTCCGCGTCGGGTTCATCCAGCAGCAGATGCAGCCTGGCCAGCGCATCCACCTCCAGCGTATCGCCCGCATGCAGAAGCAGCGTCCAGCCCCCCTCGCCCAAGGCCGCCAGGCCATCCTCCGCAAGCGTCAGCACCCGATCAGGCGCACGCCGCTGGGCGGCCAATGCGGCGCGAGTAGCGGCCAGAGCACCAACATCGCCCCCGACGATCAGCACCTGGATGCACGCCCCCGCGGCAAGGTCCTGCGGCATCTCCTTGATGCAGTCGAGGCGGCCATCGAGCCAGCGCTGGTAAGGGGACGAGGCAGGCTGCAGAAACTCCTTCTCCGGCAAGCGCAGCACGTCCCGCGTCGCCTCCAGATAGGCCCTCCCCCAACGCTGCGTAGGCTCCAGCACGCAGCCCTCGGCCCATTCGTTCCAGGCATTGATGAAGACCAGGCGCTCATCCCCCTCGAACTCATTCACCGTGCGCGCGACGGCTTCACGCAGCCAAGTCCGGTAGCGCTCGGGCGTCGCATCCACGAACAGCGTCGCGCCCCCCTTGCGTCGGCGAGCGCTGTTGTCCCAACCCGGGACCAAACCACAAAAACGCTTGTAACCGGGGGGTGGCCGCCCCAGCCAGAAATCGCGCAGGCGGCCATAGTCGCCCACGTGGGCTTGCGTGTCGGCCACCAGATTGACGGGGCTCTGCGGTGCGATGGCCTGAGGATTGACTTGGTGGGGCGGAAAATCGCAGCAGGCATCGAAACCCCATTCGTGAGGATCCACGGCACGGAAACTCTCCACCGCAACGAGATAAACCTCCCCCAGCCCCAGCGCGCGCCACGCGTCGCGCCACGACGCCACGGTATCCTTGAGGTCGGGGATGATGTCCGTGCGATAAATCAGCAATACAGGCTTGCCCTGCACCCTGATATAGCGCCGATCCAAAAAATAGGGCAGCAGATCCCGTGCGAACCGCTCGTGCAACTCGGGCGAATAACTCTGCGGCATCAGCACTTCCTGCTCACCGCCATCCCATCGACGGGTCCAATTCTCGTTCGCCCAGCACAGGCAAAAGGGCAAGTCGATCTGCGGCGCCCGCAACAACCGATCCACCGGTTTCT
Source organism: Comamonas sp. SCN 67-35 (assembly GCA_001725255.1). Lineage (GTDB taxonomy): Bacteria > Pseudomonadota > Gammaproteobacteria > Burkholderiales > Burkholderiaceae_C > Comamonas_C. The sequence continues at coordinate 114,792 of MEFV01000001.1, forward strand.
CCAGCAGGCGCTTGCCGTCGAACCAGTAGTAATGGAAACAGAATCCGTGGATGCCGTGCTCTTTGGCCAGCCTGGCCTGGCGTTCCAGCACGTCCACCGAGCTCAGGTCGTAGTAGCCCAGTTCACCCGGCACGAGCGGCTGCTCATGCCCTTCAAACAGCGGCTTCGCCTGCCGTACATTGGTCCACTCGGTGAAGCCCTCGCCCCACCATGCATTGTTCTCCGGGATTTCGTGGAACTGGGGCAGGTAGAAGGCCAAAACACGCAACTGAGCCTGCTGAATACGGCCATCCCAATAATGCATCAGATCCAATTCAGTAAATTGCTCCTTAGACGATAAAGGAGCGCATAAAAGTTTTTGATTTCTATCGAATTCCTCAAGACCTTGAACCAAGGTTTTGAATTGCATGACGTGTTCATGAACAATCGTCACATCATCTCTGTATTTTTGGCTTACTTGATACGAGGATACCCTGAAGCTCGATAGAGTCTCCGCAAGCATTACGAGATCCCCATTCCTGAGAAGATTGACATAAAACGCCAAATCTCCAACCCAAGATATAGGCAGCCCCGCAAGAGAAAATACATCCCCTTGAATCCCACACCGTACATCCTCCTTCCGAAACATGACCGAACTGGGTTCACCAATAAAATTTATCGGATTCGAGCCAAGGAAACTACAAACGCTGGCGCCCTTGAGCCTTACATCTTTCAGGAGTGGCCAACGGTATGCCCGAGAGGATACTGAAGAAATAATTTCCCCTCTTTCATTGATTACACCCCGTCGTGAACTGACCAGCGAAACCTCTGGAAGAATACTCAGGACCTCTGACAGTCTCGCTATGCAATCGGGCGCAATCAAATCGTCGTCATAAAGCAATTTGATGTAATGCCCACGAGCCTCATCAATACAACGCCGGACATTTCCGCGTTCACCCAAACAGGTTTCATTACGAATATATCGCAACGGCACCAAGCCGGTCCGACGGCTGATGACAATATCCTCTATTTCCCGCCCGTCGCTATCATCGCACACCAGAACTTCAAAAGAGTCAAATCGCTGGCTGAGCGCACTATCCAGAGCCTCAGCGAAAAATACCGCCTTATAGGCTGGAATGGCAATCGTAACTCGGCACTCTTGATTCAGATTCGTTCCATCCCATCTCCGATTGTCAGCGATATCATCTTCTTTCAAATTCCCCAGGTTGTTATTTTTTTTCCCGATATAAAGCGAGGAACTACTACTGATGCCATGATCCTTGAAAACACGAGGAATTCGGGTTAATTTCTTAAATTCCCCCTCATCCAACATCTCGACCAAGAAACCCGAATCACGAAGTCTCTTCAGAAAATCCCCTTTTGCATAACGTCTGACATGATCCTCCTGGCCAAAGCGGCGCACACGCTCTTTGATATCGTCAAGAAATGGGTCTTCATCCGTATGTGCCTGTGTCAACAATATTGGCACCATCAATATAGCTCTGCCTTCAGGAGCCAGCACTCGACAAAGTTCGCGCATTGCAGCACGATCGTCCTGGACATGCTCCAATACGTGTGAGCAGATGATAAAATCGAAGCTGCCGTCCGCGTAGCTGGATCGCATGTCCGTGATATCAATTTTATCCATCGCGATATCTGACACAAGATCCGCGCTACGGTATTCAATCCATTCCAATCTTTGCAGATATCTCGAAAGGGATGGTGTTGGAGCAATATCCAACAAACGAAGCTTGCCTGGATTGCGGCGACTCAGGACATGCTGAATATAGAGAGCATACAGACGATCCCGATCCGACGCCCCGCAACCGGGGCATTGATACTGTCCGATATTAATCGTCTCAAAATCTTCTATCGAACACTCCGAGTTTGCAAGATTTTGACTCTCAATATAAGAAGAAGGAAGTGGAAAAAAACTCCCGAAACGGCCAGAACATACAGGACAAATTCTCATGGGAATACCTAAAATTCTATACAACCTTACAGATAATTAATGGTCTCCGATAGAATTCACCCGGGTGCTCATACAATCTGAAATTCGCTATTTCTTCGCATAGTGCATATTTAAAATGTTCATCAAACAGCCCGGCAATAGCAGTCGCTGAAACAGACTTGTAATCCAAATCGGAAAGACATTTGCCATCATGATTAGTGTGGGTTGCATAAGCTACATCCTTAATCTCCCACCCTGTGTCAACAAACCATGATGCAAGAATTTTTAACTTCACCACATCATCAATCGCAGAAAAGATCGGCTGTTTCTTGTTCCCCCACAAATTCCAACCCATTTGGAATACAAGGTGATTTGTCTGTAAACGCAGAGCAGAAAGATAGTTCTTCGCATAAGCCGGAAAATCCGTCACATTCTTGACTTGATCAGAATCAAAATCACCCCCCGCATGATGCAGCACATTCAGATGCAATAAAAAATCATGCTGCCCGATGCTATCGAGTTGATTTAGGCCAATACCCCGGTCAAGAATACGCAGCCCCTGCAGTTTGAAAGCACGAGCCAGTTTTTCAATAAATCTTGCATGATTGACATTGGCTTCTATAGCCAAAACATCTGCGCGAGGCATCTCGTGTGCCAGCGACAGGCTAAAAAACCCAGTATTTGCACCAAAATCACACCAAGCGCCATCCCGCATCCAGCCCATTCGCTCAGCATGCCGCAAAATATATCGCAACCGGATTGCATCACCACGCCATTTTCCGTCGATATTGAATTGCAGTTTCAACTCATCGGCAATGAATCCAGGCAGACTCTGATATACAGAATGCTTGGACTTATCGGCATAGAGTGCCTGAAGTTCACGCACTAGCTGTCTGCGTTCAGTGCCCAGGTCCACAGAGTTCTCTCCAGAAAACGCGCCAACTATCGGGGCGAAGATACACCTCACAGGGAAGTGCACGCAAGATATAGAACCAGCGGAGAATGCCGGCGCAGTTGTGCCAATGTATCATTTTCCCCATGCGCCAGCTGGAGAAAAACCCGCCAAGCCATAAATAGCAGGCTCTTCGCGCAGGTACCGAGGTCGGAACGAATCGAGCAGGGTCGCCGTAAATACTCTCTCCCAAAAATGCCTCAACAATACCGCTGTCCGCATCAATGCTCAATTGCAAAGGCCCCCAAGGACGCGGATTCATTTCAATGAATACGGGACGATCCATCGTCCCCTTGAATTCAATCATGAACAATCCAAAGAACCCGATATCCCGAAGAGCCAACACTATTTTTTGACCGGTTTTCGAACTCTCAAAATTATCGCTCCAGGCAAGCAGTATAGATTTGCCTTCGGGTTGTTGTGCAATATTTCTTTGCGCATGCAACCAAGCACGCCCATCACGTGACAGATAGCCCATCAAATACCAACTGTTCCCTCTAATCATTTCCTGTGCGAAATATGAGTCACAATCATCGCGCATCAGGAATTTATCTAAATCCTCTCTATTGCAGATTAGTTGGGGATAGCGGAGCAATCCATCCTGATGGATGTTCATCAACGGTTTGGCCACCAAGGGCAAATTTTTAGGAGAAAACCTCGCCCGTCTCCCTGGGACATACACGCCAATGGATTCAGCCCAAAGGGTTGCACTGCTCTTATTACTCAAACGTGCATACAAATCCGCATTCACGAGAGGCAGTCGCACACCAAGTGACTCCAGCTCACCCACCCGCTCCAGATTCAGAAGAAATAAATTAAGAAATTCGGATGATGGTACAATAACGAATTCCGCATCCTTAGAATCACTCCGCTCACGGGCTGCCATCACCCATTCCGTGAAATTTTCAAGATCGAGTACCATATTCTTTCTTGAATAGCATATTCGATCCTTGTATCTACCCTGGAAGATTTTATCGCCAGGCCCGGCCGCGATAATATAGAACTCAATCTTCAGACGTCTTGCCACGCGGCAAATTGCATAGATCGCACGATCATTCGAGCCACTCAGGACAAGCAACCCCGGAATATTTCCAGGATCCGGTTTTTTTCTGGTCGATGATTTGATCACTTAAATATTTAGCAACAGATCAATGATGAAATTCTGTTCTTCTTCAGAAAGATCCGGATAAATAGGCAGACACAAAACCCGCTCGGAGGCCTCCCGCGCATACGGCAGATTTTTTGATGCCGCTGAAGCTAGCCCACGGTACATGGGCATATCACTTATCAAGGGATAGAAATATCGCCGCGCATAAACACCTGCGACGCGCAATCGCTCATAGAGCCGATCCCGATTCAATGGATAATTATTACCGATGAAGATCGGGAAATATGCAGAGTTACCGTCGGTATTCTCCATCGGTTCCAGAAGTGTAATACCGTCCATCCCCGCAAGTGATTTGCGGTAATGTACCTCGATCTTCTTGCGTAAGGAAATGGCCTGGTTGATATGGTCCAGCTGCAGCAACCCAAGAGCCGCCTGGAATTCATTCATCTTGCCATTGATGCCCGGTGCCATCACCGTGACTTCATCGGCAAAACCAAAATTCTTAAGATAATCAATACGCTGTTTTGTCTTGGAATCCGGGCAAGCAATGGCGCCCCCCTCAAAAGTATTGAAGACCTTGGTCGCGTGGAAACTGACGACAGACAAATCTCCATGCGACAGCAGACTCTCCCCTTTATAGCGCACGCCAAATGCATGTGCAGCATCGTAGATGACCTTCAGACCATAGGTATCCGCGATACGCTGTATCCCGGCCACATCGCATGGATTGCCATAGCAATGCACAGGCAGAATTGCCGTAGTGCGAGGTGTGATGGCAGCCTCGATGCGCGCCGGATCAAGATTGCATGTTTTGGGGTCTATGTCAACAAACACGGGCTCGATATTGTTCCATACGAGCGCATGCGCCGTTGCAACAAACGAGTAGGGCGTGGTAATGACTTCACCGGATATACGCAGGGTCTGCAGGGCGGTTACCAGCCCAATGGTAGCATTCGTGAAGAGGGCTAGTTGAGGAACGCCCAAATACGCGCGCAGCGCACCCTCAAGCTGGCCATGAAAAGGGCCGTTGTTCGTCAGCCGCCTGCTATCCCAAATTTGTCTGAGATACGGGAGGAATTCCTCCAGCGGAGGCAAGAACGGTCGAGTGACATAGATCGGTTCGTCCATAACTCAAATGTCCTGCGTTTCGGATTTGAGATCGCCGATCTTCCTTAAACATACGGCACATCTTTACGCCTCAGCACAAACAGCGCCTGTGGCAAGACGCCACGATCATCAATGAAATCGACCAGGTCAAAATACTTTCCCCAATGGCTCTCGATATAGCCATGCGGGATCAGCGATTCGCCATAGGTGCCACCGTACTGACCTTCACCAAAATGAAGCATCTGCCCCGCATCGTAGTCCCTGTACGCCTGATCCGTGTCCACAAAGGCCTTGGCCAATGACACGAACCACGGATGCGAGCGGTCTCCCGATTCGCGTACCTGGCGGCAGAACTCGATGAAACTGCGCCCCTGGGTCGTCATCAGCACCAAGCCGCCAGCTTGGGTGATGCGGGCGAATTCATCCACCCACGCATCGGCGCAGTGCGGCGCCAGGTGCGAGAACACCGAGTACCCAAAGATCAAGTCGACCATGCCGCTGCGCAACGGACAAGGCGGCATGGAATCGACCTTGAGAAAGTTCGCCATGCCAAAAGCCTTGCGGCAATGTTCCACCATCTGCGGGCTCACTTCCAGGCCATACAGATTGTCCGGATGCACATACTTGAGCATGAAGCGCGTGTAACGACCCCAGCCGCTACCAAAATCGACAGCGACACTCGCGTCGGTCAGCGCCAGTCCGTGCTTGTTCAACTGTCCCAGCAGCACCCTGATGAAGCGATCCGCCTCCTGCAACGCGGGGACACCAGAGGAGCCCACGAACACGCGCTGCGTCTCGCAATCAATGAAGGCGGGCAACAGATGGTCGTGAAAAGCCTCACCGTCCACACTGGCGTACAAGGCTGCCGCCCACACCTCGTCACTCGATTGCCGGGCTTTCGTGTGCAATGCTGACGCGCTGTCAGCCAGCCACCGCGCAAAGTGGCCGTCGCTCGCTTCGCCTGAAACCGGCTGCCGGGCCGCCTCACCCACCGCCGCCTGCGGCTTTACCCCCGCCAAGGCATCGATCAGGTTGCCGATCAGCAGCCCGTCCTGCGCCATACGCAGCTGTTGCGCCTGCTGGAAATACGCTTGGGACAGGTCGGTACGACCGAGCCTGAACGCCACCACCGCCAAATCGTTCAGAAGCTGGAAGTCCGACCCGCTGGCCTCCAGTTCCGCATCGAGCAGACCCTGGGCCTCCTGCAGCCGCCCTTCGGCAAACGCCTCGTAAGCAGCAACGCGCCGCGCTGTGGAACCATCCGCCACCATAGTTGTCCCTTTTCTCGTTGTCGACCGCCTGTGCACACTCCGAAGGAAAACCAGACGGTGGGGAAACCATTGGCCGCGACCAGCTTGACAGGAAGCCCTGTTTTGATCAAGCGCCGACGCCAACGGCCGGAGAGGGCACTGCTACTTCAGCAACTGCAGCACACCCTGCGGTATCTGGTTGGCCTGCGCCACCATCGCGGTGCCGGCCTGCTGCAGAATCTGCGCGCGTGAAAGATTCGCCGTTTCCGCCGCGAAGTCCGCATCCTGGATCCGCGAACGCGCCGCGCTCATGTTCTCGGAAGTGATGTTCAGGTTGCTGATCGTGGTCTCGAAGCGTGCCTGCAGGGCGCCATAGCGCGCGCGCTGGCCACTGACCACCGACAGTGCCGAATCCACCATCGCCAGCGTGCGGTTGGACGCATCGACCGTCGAGACGTCCAGGTTGTTGACGGATTGCAGCTGGCTGGCCGCGTTGGCTACCGCAAAGTAGCTCACCCCCCCCGCCCCCGTGGTATTGGTCAGGCCGAAGGTCTTGTCGGAATCGAAAACCAGTTCGCCCGTGACATAGGCGGAGTTGCCGGCCGTGGCGGCCTGCGTGCCCACGGTGACAGGGCCGCCGCTCGACGCGGTATTGTCGATACGGATGTCGTTGCCCGAGGCGTTGGTGATGGTGATGCCGGTCCCCGCATCATTGAGCCGCGCGGTCACGCCCGTTTGGGAGCTCTTGTCGTTGAACGCATTGATGGCGGCGGCCAGACCATCGGCGTCATTGGCGGCGCCTACCGTAAAGGCAACGGTGATGGGCGCCTGGTTGTCCGAAAGGACCTTCAGCGTATAGCTCGTATTGTTGGTGAACGTTCCAAGATCGATTTCGGTGCGCGCGGTGGCACTGACCCCGGTTTCGCCCGCCTTGGCGTTGATGTTGGCCGCCACCTTCTTGGCGCTGTCGCCTGCGGTGATGCCGACCACGGCACTGCCCAGCGAGCCGTTGACGGCAAAGGCGGCGTCGGCCGCGATCGTGCTGGCCGAACCCGCCACCGCCGTGGATACGTTCGTACCCGCTGTCGACCCCGCGACCAGATTGCCGGCCCCCCCCTGAGTGGCTGCCACGCTCGAACCAATACGGTTGTTGCCGTATTTGTTGGTGCTGAAGTTGGCCGACGTCGCGATGATGGTCTGGTTGGCGTTGGCGCCCACCTGGAACTGCGAGGAGGTGAAGCTGCCGTCGAGCAGGTTCTGGCCATTGAACTGCGTGGTCTTGGCAATGCGGTCGAGTTCCGCCGTGAGTTGACTCACCTCGGCGTTCAGCGCGGAGCGGTCGGACGCGCTGTTGGTGGCGTTGGCCGACTGCACGGCCAGCTCACGAATGCGCTGCAACACGCTGGTAGCCGCCGCAAGCGCCCCTTCCGCCGTCTGCGCCAGCGAAATGCCGTCGTTGGCATTGCGCGCCGCCTGCGTCATGCCTCGAATCTGGGCGGTGAAGCGGTCCGAAATCGCCAGACCGGCGGCATCGTCCTTGGCGCTGTTGATGCGCAGGCCCGACGACAGGCGTTCCATCGCGGTCGAGAGGGCGTTCTGGGTGTTGCTCAGGTTGCGCTGGGCATTGAGCGAATTGATGTTCGTGTTGATCGTAGCTGCCATGACGGTACTCCTGATGAGGTGATCGGCCTCGTCGCCGATCTGCCGGGCGTGCTGACGCGATGGGCATCTTCAGTAACGATGGGAGCGATTCTGGAGAATCCACCCAAGGGCATAAGAGCGAAAAACACGCCAAACACCCCTCATATCCCACCGGAACCGTGCAGCGCCGCACGGCCCGGCGCCCTGGCGGGAAGACTCGGCCTCCCTGCGCAAGCCAACAAATTTCGAGCGGCGCCCTAAAGTTTCGATATGTAAACCCGAAAACCATCACAACGAGTCTCAAGACAGCTCGTGATCCGGCAGGCACCCGGTGCCCCGGCTCTGGTGACCAGCCTGGCTGCAGGGGGTCTTGATACCGGCGTCGTGCCGGATTTGGATGGTTTTTTCAGGAGTGCAACATGGCCGCCATCATCAATACGAACATCAATTCGCTCAATGCCCAGCGCAACCTGAGCAACACCCAGAACGCCCTCTCGACCGCGATGCAGCGCCTGTCATCGGGCCTGCGCATCAACAGCGCCAAGGATGACGCCGCCGGCCTGGCAATTGCCGACCGGTTCACGTCGCAAATCCGCGGCATGACGCAGGCGGCGCGCAATGCCAACGACGGCATCTCGCTGGCGCAGACGGCGGAAGGGGCACTCGGCGCGGCCGGCGGCATCCTGCAGCGTATCCGCGAACTGGCCGTGCAGTCGGCCAACGCCACCAACAGCGCGTCCGACCGCGCCGCGCTGAACTCCGAAGTGACCCAGCTCACCTCGGAACTCGACCGCATCGCCAAGACCACGGCCTTCAACGGACAAAACCTGCTCGACGGCAGCTTCACCTCCTCGCAGTTCCAGGTCGGGGCGAACGCCAACCAGACCATCACCGCCACTTCTTCCAACTTCAGCACCAACAAATACGGCAACAACCGTATTGGTTCGAGCGTCGCGGCCACCCAGGGCGGTACGGGCAATCTGGTCGTGGGCTCGTCGGCGGGCACGAACGTATCCACGGCGGTGGCGGGTTCGGCCAGCACGATCGCGGCCGACGCCACTTTCGCGGTCAATGGCTCCCTCGGCAGCGCAACCATTGGCGTCACCGCAGGCGACAGCGCCAAGAAGGTGGCGGCCAACATCAACGCCAAGACGGGTGAAACCGGGGTCAGCGCCACCGCGCGCACCGAAATCGACCTGACCGCCTTCACGGCCAACGCGGGCTATACGCTGAACGTGACGTCGGACAACGCCTCCGCCGTGACGATCTCGTTTCAGATGGGAGCGGCCAACGATGCGGACGGGCTGGCGGCCGCCATCAACGCCTTCAACGACAAGAGTTCACAGACCGGCGTGACTGCCCGGCTGAACGACGCAGGCAACGGCATCACACTCACCAATGCCTCGGGCAACGACATCGCCATCAGCAACAACAATGCCGCAGCCGGCGGCTCCGTAACCGTCGGCACGCAGGCAACCGCAGGTGGTGCGTCAGCCTATGTCACGGGTGAGTTGGTCCTGGACTCGGACAAGACCTTCGGCCTGACCACGGGTGCCACCACCACTGCGGGCGTCAGCTTCTTCAAGGTTGCCAATGCCTCCAGCCAACTGCAGGCGGTGAACAATCTGGACGTGTCATCGGTCGATGCGGCCAACCGCACGCTGGCGATGGTGGATTCGGCGATGTCGGTGGTCGATGGCCAGCGCGCCCGCTATGGCGCCCTGCAATCGCGCTTCGAGACGACGATCGCCAACCTGCAGACGGCGATTGAAAACAGCAGCGCGGCGCGCTCTCGCGTGCAGGATGCCGACTTCGCCTCCGAGACGGCCAATCTCTCGCGGGCACAGATCCTGCAGCAGGCAGGCACCGCGATGGTGGCGCAGGCCAACCAGCTGCCGCAAGGGGTGCTGGCACTGCTGAGGTAAGCGGTTTGCAGGGGCTTGCCTGAAAAGGGCAGCCCCGCCCGGCTCCCGGACGGCGACAGGCACAGGCCTGGCGCCGTCTGGCGCTTGGGAAATACCCGCCTGTTCGCGGTTTACTCTGCCATTCGATCGTTCACAATGACAGGCTGGTACAGGGTCGGAACAACACCCCACGGAGGCCATCATGGCAACCATTTCTTCCATCGGCATAGGCAGCGGTCTCAACGTCAACGACATCATCTCCAAGCTCGTCGACATTGAAAAGCAGCCCCTGCAGCAGCTGCAGGCCAAGGCGACGTCGATCCAGGCGCGGATTTCATCGTTTGGCACCATACAGTCGCAATTCTCGGCGCTGAACGACGTGCTGCAACGCATCTCGGCGCCTGCCGTGTGGAAGGGCACCACCGCCAGTTCTTCCAATACGAATGCCGCCACGATCACGGCCACCAGCACCACCCCGCCGACCTCGTTCAGTCTGGATGTGGACCAGCTCGCGCAGGCGCAGTCCGTCGTCTCGGGCGGCATCGCCAAGGACTCGGCCGTGGGCAGTGGTACGCTTACCCTGCGCATGGGCAGCTGGGACAGCGGCGGCAACACATTCACGCCCGCGAGTGGTTCGTCCGACATCGCCATCGCGGTCACGGCCACCGACACGGTCTCCGACATCGCCGCCAAAATCAATGCCGCCAACGCGGGAGTAACGGCCACGGCACTCAACGATGGCGCGCAGGACAGGCTGGTGATCACCTCCAACGCCACGGGCAGCACCGGCGGCTTTCGCATCCAGGCGACCGACGGTGACGGCACCAACACGGACGACACCGGGCTCTCGCGTCTGGCCTTCGATCCGGCGACGCTCAATCCGGTCACCAACGCACGCTTTGGCATGGCCGCCAGCGGCCTGCCCATGCAATACGGCCAGGACGCGAAGGCGCGCATCAACGGGATTGCGATCACCTCGCACACCAACACACTGGACAACAACATCCCCGGGGTCACCATCAATCTGCTGGCGACCACCACCACCGGCTACGGCACGCCAGGCGAGACCAAAGCCCCCGTCACGATGGCGGTGAAGACGGACACCAGTCTTGCCACCAAGAATGTGCAGGATTTCGTTCAGGCCTACAACGCCCTGAACCAGACCCTGAGCGACATGACCAAATACGATGCCAGCTCGCAAACGGCAGGCCCGTTTCAGGGCGATGCGGTCATCGTCGGCCTGCAGAACATGACGCGCCGCATCATCGGCGCCAGCAACAGCTCGGGCAGCGCCTACCAGCACCTGTCGGACATCGGCGTCTCGATGCAGCGCGATGGCTCGCTCTCGATCGACAGCGTCAAGCTCAGTGCAGCCATCAACAACGGCAGCGAACTGCAGAAGATGTTCACTGCCACCGGCAGCGGCTTTGCCGTCAACTTCGCAAGCTTCACGTCGGGCGCGCTGCAAAGCACGGGCACGCTCACGAATGAAGCGCAAGCCCTGCAGAACCAGCTGACAGCCAACTCGAAGCAGCAGGACAAGGTCAATAAAAACGCCTCAACGGTCGAAGACCGGCTGCGCAAACAGTACAGCGCACTCGATGCGCAGATGGGGCAGCTCAACGCGCTGAACGCCTACGTCAGCCAGCAAGTCACGCTCTGGAACCAAAACAAGAACGGGTGAAGATTACGGCCGTACCCACGCATGCTCCGGCTCATGCGACGCGCCAGCGCTGGATTTGTGGTCATTTGTCGCGTCAATTCAGAGATTCATGACGGGTACAGTTTGCAACGGTTACGCCGATATCAAGAATAGACAATCCGATGCACGAGCCTGACATGTACACCTCCGTCAACTCCCGGTCAGCGGCCACCTACCAACGCGTAGGCCTGGAAACCAGCGTGGATGGCGCTTCCGCGCACAAGCTCATCGACCTTTTGTTCGATGCCTTGCTGCAGGCCATCACGCAAGCGACAAGCGCATTGGCGGCCAACGACATTGCCCGCAAGGGGCAGCAGATCACCAAGGCGGTCCGCATTCTTGATGAAGGCCTCAAGCCCGCCCTGAATCTGGAACAGGGCGGAGACCTCGCCCGCAACCTGCACGATCTCTACGATTTTTGCGTCAGGCGATTGACACAAGCCAACCTGCACAACGACAAGGTAGCCCTGGACGACGTGGACAGGGTCATCCGCCCCGTGGCCACCGGCTGGAAGGAAATTGCCGCGAAGGTGCCGCGATGAGCGAGACGAATACCGCCTCAAGGGACCTTGTTGTGCCCGCGCTCATGGATCTGTACCGCGCCATCGAGGACAGCAGCAGCAAGATGCTGGAAGCTGCCAAATCGCAAGACTGGAACAGCGTGGTGCAACACGAAAGCACCTGCGCCGTGCTCATCGAGCAGCTGCGCTATTCGGCCAAACGCAAGCAACTGGCTGCCGAACATCGCAGGGAAAAGGCGCGCATCATGCAGCGCATCCTGCACAACGATGCGCAAATCCGCATCCTGGCCGAGCCCTGGCTCGCACAGTTCGATCATCTGCTCGTCAACGGGCAGCCCCAGTTTCTCCACTGAACGCCAACCCGCGCCGGCTCAGGGAGCCACCTCGGTATTGAGGAGTTCCTGCGCCTGGGCCTCGGTCTGCTCGAAGATCGTGCTCGCGCCCACGGGCAGCAGTTCGATGGTGGCCACGAGCCCCGGCACGGTGGCCATGAGTTCGGCCTCCACCGTGGCGCGCTCGGTGGCCGCGCGGCCCAGCGTCCAGCCCTCGGGCACATGCATGTGCAGCTGCACGAAGCTGCGCGCGCCCGCACGGCGCGAGGTGAGGCTGTCGAAACGCACCGCGCCTTCGCTCGCCCGGGCGTAGCGTTCGAGCAGCGCATTGATGCGCGCCAGCGGCTCGGGCGCGAGGGCGCCGTCCATCAGCCCCTGCGAGGACTTCCAGACGAGCACGCTGCCCTCCTTGAAGATGTTGATCGCCACCACGAGCGCCACGACCGGATCGAGCCAATGCCATCCGGTGACCCCCGCCGCAACCAGCCCGAGGACCACGCCCACCGACGTCCAGACGTCGGTGAACAGGTGCATCGCATCGCCTTCGAGCGCCACCGAACGGTGTGTGCGCGCCGCGCGGAACATCCCCCAGGCGAGCACGCCGTTGAAGACGGCGCTGAGCATCGCCAGGCCCAGGCCCCAGGTGAGCTGCTGCAGCGGCTGCGGGTGCATGAGGCGCAGCACGGCCGCCCAGAAGATGGCGGCGGCCGCGCCCACGACGAGGATGCCTTCGAAACCCGAGGAAAAATATTCGGCCTTGTGATGCCCGAACGGGTGGTCCTTGTCGGCCGGGCGCGCGGCCACCGTGACCATGACCAGCGCGAACATGGCGCCCGCCAGGTTCACAAAGGATTCGAGGGCATCGGAGAGCAGCCCCACGGAATCGGTGATCCACCAGGCCAGGGTCTTGAGCACGATGGTGAGCAAGGCCACGACGATGGAAACCTTCAACCAGTGATGCGGTGTCATTCGGGCCAGAAAGGTGGGCATGGCGGACGGCATGGTGCGTGCTGAGGCGATCGCGAGGCGCGCACCCTAACATGACGGGCACCCCCACGCGCGGCGCATGGATAAGACCGTTCAGCACCGGATTATCACGCTGTCGCACGGCCACGCTTGGTGCTACAACTACGGACGTGGAGAGCACATCGGCTTGCAACTTTGCAGCGCGGTTCGTGTCCCACGGACAGCGCTTGTCACAGGAGGTCAGACATGGACGCCATCAGCAACTTCGCTGCACGCTATGCACGTGAACGTGAAGAGGAGATGTCGATCGACGAATATCTTGCGCTGTGCAAGCGCGAGAGCGCTGCCTACGCCACGGCGGCCGAGCGCATGCTGGCCGCCATCGGAGAAGCGCAGATGGTCGATACGCGCGACGACCCCGCCCTCTCGCGCCTGTTCGCCAACAAGGTGATACGCCGCTACCCGGCCTTCGCCGAGTTCTACGGCATGGAAGATGCGATCGAGCAGGTGGTGAGCTTCTTTCGCCACGCGGCGCAGGGGCTGGAAGAGCGCAAGCAGATTCTCTATCTGCTCGGGCCCGTGGGCGGCGGCAAGAGTTCGATCGCCGAGCGCCTGAAGGCGCTGATGCAGAAGGTGCCGTTCTACGCGCTCAAGGGCTCTCCGGTGAACGAATCGCCGCTGGGCCTGTTCGACCCGGCGGAGGACGGCCCCCTCCTCGAAGAGCAGTTCGGCATCGCGCGCCGCCATCTGGCGCACGTGCTCTCGCCCTGGGCCGTGAAGCGCCTGGATGAATACGGCGGCGACATCCGCAAGTTCCGCGTCGTCAAGCGCTATCCCAGCATCCTCAAGCAGATCGCGATCGCCAAGACCGAACCGGGCGACGAGAACAACCAGGACATCTCCAGCCTGGTGGGCAAGGTGGACATTCGCCAGCTGGAGAATTTCGCGCAGGACGACACCGACGCCTACAGCTACTCGGGCGGCCTGTGCCTGGCCAACCAGGGGCTGCTCGAATTCGTCGAGATGTTCAAGGCGCCGATCAAGGTGCTGCACCCGCTGCTCACCGCCACGCAGGAGGGCAACTACAAGGGCACCGAAGGCTTTGGTGCGATACCGTTCGACGGCATCGTGCTCGCGCACAGCAACGAGAGCGAGTGGAAGGCGTTTCGCAACAACAAGAACAACGAGGCTTTCCTGGATCGCATCTACATCGTCAAGGTGCCTTATTGCCTTCGCGTTTCCGAAGAAGTGAAGATCTACGAGAAGCTGATCCGCGAATCCTCGCTGGCCGATGCCGTCTGCGCGCCCGGCACGCTCAAGATGATGGCGCAGTTCTCGGTGCTCACGCGCCTGAAGGAGCCGGAGAACTCCAGCCTCTACAGCAAGATGAAGGTCTACGACGGGCAGAACCTCAAGGACACCGACCCGCGCGCCAAGAGCTATCAGGAATACCGCGACTACGCGGGCGTGGACGAGGGCATGAGCGGCATCTCCACGCGCTTCGCCTTCAAGATCCTCTCCAAGGTCTTCAACTACGACAGCACCGAGGTCGCGGCCAACCCGGTGCACCTGATGTACGTGCTGGAGCAGCAGATCCAGCGCGAACAGTTTCCCGCCGAGCTCGAGACCAAATACACCGGTTTCATCAAGGAATATCTCTCGCCGCGCTACGCCGAGTTCATCGGCAAGGAGATCCAGACCGCGTACCTGGAGAGCTACAGCGAGTACGGCCAGAACATCTTCGACCGCTACGTGACCTACGCCGACTACTGGATCCAGGACAGCGAGTACCGCGACACCGACACCGGCGAAGTCTTTGACCGCAACGCGCTCAACGCCGAACTGGAGAAGATCGAGAAGCCCGCGGGCATCGCCAATCCCAAGGACTTTCGCAACGAGATCGTCAACTTCGTGCTGCGCGCGCGCGCCAACAACCAGGGCCGCAATCCGGTGTGGACGAGCTACGAGAAGCTGCGCCTGGTGATCGAGAAGAAGATGTTCTCCAACACCGAGGAGCTCTTGCCGGTGATCAGCTTCAACGCCAAGGCCAGCACCGAGGACGCGCGCAAGCACGAGGATTTCGTCACCCGCATGGTGGCCAAGGGCTACACGCAAAAGCAGGTGCGCCTGCTGTGCGAGTGGTACTTGCGCGTGCGCAAGAGCAGTTGACGCCACCGAACCGCAGGGCACTCCCATGGCACTGCAGATCATCGACCGCAGGCTCTCCGGCAAGAACAAGTCGGTGGGCAACCGCGAGCGCTTCATCCGCCGCTACAAGCAGCAGATCGCCGACGCCGTGCGCCGCGCGGTGTCCAGGCGCGGCATCCGCGAAATCGAGCAGGCCGAGAACGTCACCATCCCCAAACGCGACATCAGCGAGCCGAGCTTCCACCATGGCCCCGGCGGCGTGCGCGACACCGTGCACCCGGGCAACCGCGAGTACGTGACGGGCGACCGCATCGAGCGCCCCGAAGGCGGCGGCTCGGGCGGGGGCTCGCAGGCGAGCGACAGCGGCGAGGGGCAGGACGACTTCAGCTTCACGCTCAGCCGCGAGGAGTTCATGCAGATCTTCTTCGAGGATCTGGCGCTGCCTCGTCTCATGCGCACGCACATCGGCGAGAACCCGCAGTACAGGACACGCCGCGCGGGCTACAGCCAGGACGGCACGCCGAACAACCTGGCCATCGTGCGCACCATGCGCGGCGCGCTGGGGCGGCGCATCGCGCTCACCAAGGCGGCCGAACGCGAGCGCGAGACGCTGGAGCAGCGGCTGCAGACCGTGCTGCTCGATCCCGACCATGCCGAAGCCGAGGCGAGCGACCTGCGCGCGCGCATCGAGCAGCTCGAGCGGCGCATCGCCAGGACACCGTGGCTCGACCCGATCGACCTGCGCTTTCGCGCGCACCAGAAAGTGCCTGTGCCCAACAGCCGCGCGGTGATGTTCTGCGTGATGGATGTTTCGGGCTCGATGGACGAGGAGCGCAAGGACCTGGCCAAGCGCTTCTTCATCCTGCTGCACCTGTTTCTCACGCGCCACTACCGCCAGGTGGAGATCGTCTTCATCAGGCATCACACGCAGGCTTCGGAAGTGGACGAGCACGAGTTCTTCTACTCGCAGGAGAGCGGCGGCACGGTGGTGAGCAGCGCGCTGGTGCTGCTGGCCGACATCATCCACACGCGCTACCCCGTGGCCGACTGGAACATCTACGTGGCGCAGGCGAGCGATGGCGACAACTTCAGCAACGACAGCGGCAACTGCCGCGCGCTGCTGGCCGAGCAGATCCTGCCGCTGGCGCGCTATTACGCCTATCTGCAGGTGGCCGAGGAAGAGCAGAACCTGTGGCAGGAGTACGCGCAACTGCAGGCCGCTTTCGCGCACTTCGCGATGCGCAAGGTGGCGCAGGCGAGCGACATCTACCCGGTGTTTCGCGAGCTGTTTCGCAAGGAAGGGGTACAGACATGAACACCCCGGTCGCCTTCCCGCCCGAGCACCCGTCCCAGGTATCGACGCACTACCCGGTGCTGGAGCGCCGCCACGGCGACAACGCCTGGAAGCTCGTCGCGAGCGGCGAACGGCGCCACCCGCTGGTGCCGGACATGCCGCTGCCGCTCACCGAGCGCCCCGCGCACCCGCTGCCCGACCCGAGCGACTGGACCTTCGAGCTGATCGAGCGCTACCACGCGGTGATTGCCGAGACCGCCCGGCGTTTCGGCCTCGACACCTACCCCAACCAGCTCGAAGTGATCACCGCCGAGCAGATGATGGACGCCTACGCCAGCGTCGGCATGCCGGTGAACTACCGCCACTGGAGCTACGGCAAGGCCTTTCTCGCGACCGAGCGGCGTTACCGGCGGGGGCAGATGGGCCTGGCCTACGAGATCGTGATCAACGCCAACCCGTGCATCGCCTATCTGATGGAGGAGAACACCACGGCCATGCAGGCGCTGGTGATCGCGCACGCGGCCTACGGGCACAACAGCTTCTTCAAGGGCAACTACCTGTTTCGCATGTGGACGGATGCGGGCTCCATCATCGACTACCTCGTCTATGCGCGCGACTACATCGGGCAGTGCGAGGAGCGCCACGGCCTGGACGCGGTGGAGCAGCTGCTCGACTCGTGCCATGCCCTCTCCACGCACGGCGTGGACCGCTACCGCCGGCCTTCCCGCAAGTCGCTGGCGCGCGAGCGCCTGGAGCAGCGCGAGCGCCAGGAGCACGCGCAGCAGCAGGTCAACGAGCTCTGGCGCACGCTGCCCACGGCGCCAGGCAAGGAAAGCAGCGAAGAGGCGCAGCAACGCTTTCCGCGCGAGCCCGAGGAAAACATCCTTTACTTCATCGAAAAGCACGCGCCGCTGCTCGAACCCTGGCAGCGCGAGATCATCCGCATCGTGCGCAAGATCGCGCAGTACTTCTACCCGCAGCGCCAGACGCAGGTGATGAACGAGGGCTGGGCCACCTTCTGGCACTACACGCTGATGAACCAGCTCTACGACGACGGCTGGCTCACCGACGCGGTGATGATGGAGTGGCTCGCCTCACACACCAACGTGATCTATCAGCCGCCGATCGATCACCCCGCGTACAACGGCATCAACCCCTACACGCTGGGGTTTTCAATGTACCGCGACATCCGCCGTATCTGCGAGCAGCCGACCGAGGAAGACCGCCGCTGGTTCCCCGATCTCGCGGGCACGCCGTGGCTGCCGGCGCTGCACCACGCGATGCGCAACTTCAAGGACGAGAGCTTCATCGGCCAGTACCTGAGCCCGCACCTGATGCGCGAGCTGCGCCTGTTCGCCATCCACGACGACGCGGCCGAGCGCCATCTGCGGGTGAGCGCCATCCATGACGAGGACGGGTACCACGAACTGCGCCAGACGCTTTCGCGCCAGTACGACATCGGCGTGCGCGAGCCCAACATCCAGGTCTGGGACGTGGACCGGCGCGGTGATCGCACGCTGACGCTGCGCCACACGCAGGTGCAGGGCCGGCCGCTCGCCGACGATGCGCTGGAGGTGCTCAAGCACGTGGCGCGGCTGTGGGGCTTCGGCGTGAAGATCGAGAGCGTGGACAGCGACGGCGAGCACCCCACGGTGCTGCATGTACTGGCGCCACCGCAGTGATTTTCAATCCGGATCGGCCCGCAGCGCTTGTCCGATTGCGCTCTCGGCCATCGCGGATGCGGGCCGTGCTCAGGCCAGCAGCGCGTTCACCCGCCTGACATAGGCCGCCGGGTCCTGCGGCATGCCACCTTCGGCCAGCAGCGCCTGATCGAACAGGATGTGCGCCAGGTCGTTGAAGTGCACGCTGCCGTCAAGCTTTTTCACGAGCGGGTGCTCGGGGTTCACTTCGAGCACAGGCTTGACGTCGGGCGCCTTCTGGCCCGCCTGCTTGAGCAGGCGCGCGAGCTGGTTGCTCATGTCGCCGTCCTTCACCACCAGGCAGGCGGGTGAATCGACGAGGCGCGTGGTCACGCGCACGTCCTCGGCCTGGTCCTTCAAGGCTTCCTTGAGCTTGGCCAGCAGCGGCTTGAATTGCTCGGCCGCCTCTTGCGCGGCCTTCTTCTCGGCTTCGTCCTGCAGCGTGCCCAGATCCACCGCGCCCTTGGCCACGGACTGCAGCGGCGTGCCGTCGAAGTCCTGCAGGTAGCCCAGCGCCCATTCGTCCACGCGGTCGGCCATCAGGAGCACCTCGATGCCCTTCTTCTTGAACACTTCGAGCTGCGGGCTGTTGCGCGCGGCGGCGAGCGTGTCGGCGGTGACGTAGTAGATGGCCGCCTGGCCTTCCTTCATGCGCGCCTTGTAGTCGGCAAAACCGACGCTCACGCTGTCCGTCGTGGTGGAGGCAAAACGCAGCAGCCGGGCGATGCGCTCGCGGTTGGCGAAGTCCTCGCCCAGGCCTTCCTTGAGCACGGGGCCGAACTCGGCGTAGAACTGCGTGTACTTGCCCTCCTTGGCCTTGTCTTCGTCGCTCACGACGTCGGTCACGCCGTCGTCCTTGGACTCGCCTGCGTCGTGCTTGTCGTGCTTGGCCAGGTCTTCGAGCATCGAGAGGACACGCTTGACCGAGCCGTCGCGGATCAGGCGCACATCGCGGCTTTCCTGCAGCAGCTCGCGCGAGACGTTCAGCGGCAGGTCGCTCGAATCGATCACGCCCTTGACGAAGCGCAGGTAGCCGGGCATCAGCGCCTCGGCGTCGTCCATGATGAAAACGCGCTTGACATAGAGCTTGATGCCCGCGTGCTTGTCGCGCGTGTACAGATCGAACGGCGCCTTCGCCGGGATGTACAGCAGCTGCGTGTACTCGGTGTTGCCCTCGACGCGGTTGTGGCTCCAGGTCAGGGGTTTCTCGAAATCGTGGCTGATGGTCTGGTAGAACGCTTCATACTGCTCGGCGGTGATGTCCTTCCTGGGTCGCGTCCACAGGGCGCTGGCCTGGTTGACCGTCTCCCATTCGCCGGTCTTGACCATGGCGCCGGGCTCGCCCTCTTTCCCGCTCTCCTTCCATTCCTCTTTTTCCATGAGGATGGGCAGGCTGATGTGGTCCGAGTACTTGCCGATGATCTCCTTGAGCTTCCAGGCGTTGAGGTATTCGCCCGCGTCCTCGCGCAGGTGCAGCGTGACGGCGGTGCCGCGCGCCTTGCGCTCGATGGTCTCGACGTCGAAGTCGCCCGCGCCGGTGCTGCTCCAGCGCACGCCCTCCTCGGGCTTGAGCCCGGCGCGGCGGCTCTCCACCGTGATCCGGTCGGCAACGATGAAGCCCGAGTAGAAGCCCACGCCGAACTGGCCGATGAGCTGGCCCTGCTCGGTGGCGTCGGATTTCTGCTCGGCGCTGAGGCGGCTCAGGAAGTCGCGCGTGCCGCTCTTGGCGATGGTGCCGAGGTTGGCGATGGCCTCCTCGGCGCTCATGCCGATGCCGTTGTCGGTGATCGTGAGCGTGCGCTGGTCCTTGTCGAACGAGACGCGCACCTCCAGGTTGGGCGCGTCTTCATACAGCGTGCTGTCGGCCAGGGCCTCGAAACGCAGCTTGTCGCACGCGTCCGAGGCGTTGGAGACGAGCTCGCGCAGGAAGATTTCCTTGTTGGAATACAGCGAATGCGTGACCAGGTGCAGCAGCTGGGCCACTTCCGCCTGGAAGGGATGGTGTTGTTTGCTCATGGAAGTCGAAACGGAACAAGGGGAACAGGATGGCGCGCAAGGGGCGACGTGAGCCCCCGATGCGCGCGGCGAGAGTCAGATAGGGGCGTGCCGCGCGTTTTCAACCGCACGCGGCACGCAGGATACAGGCCGCGCCAAGAATAACAAAACAATAGCTGCAAGCACTTGTCTTACATGTGCAAGAGCCATATTTTGCTTGAAATTGCGAAACGGATTCAGCGTGCATCGCCGCGCCCGCGCCCACGCCCTTCGGCCAGCAGGTGCGTGCGCAGCGCCTGCACGTCGAGCACGCGCAGGCCGCCGTATTCGATGCGGATCATGCCCCGCTCCTGCAGGCGCGCCAGCGCCTCGTTCACGCGCTGGCGCGACAGGCCCACGAGATAGGCCAACTCCTGTTGCGTGATCCGCAGCACCTGGTGCACGCCGGGGTAGAGCACCGGGTTGAACAGCGCGGACAGGCTCAGCGCCACGCGCGCGTCGGGGCTGTGCAGCAGGTCGGTCTCGCGCGCGGTGATGAACTGGCCCACGCGTTCGTTGAGCTGATTCATGATGAAGCGGTTAAAGCCGATGGAGTGATCGAGCAGCCAGTCGAAAGTGTCTATGGGCAGGCCTGCCACCACACTGCGCCTGAGCGCCTGGATGTTGTAGCGGTAGGGCTCGTGCTTGAGCACCGTGCCCTCGCCGAACCAGCCGCCGGGCGGCATGCCGATGATGGTGACGGCGTCGCCCTGCACGTTGTCGATGGTCATCTTGAGCAGGCCATCGATGACGCCGAACCAGTAGGTGGCGGGCCGGCCGGTGCGGCACACATAGTCCCCGGGATAGGCATCACCCACCACGACGGCAGCCCGCGCGCGCTCGCGCTCGGCCGGCGCCAGGGGTCCGAGCCAGGGGATGTCCGCCAGCTCGCGCGCCGTGGGGGAGCGCCTGCGCTGGTAGATGGGCGAATCACCGGACATGGGGCACGCTCTCCTTATTCAGACGCCAGCGCGACGCGGTAGCCGCGAAACAGCCAGACGGTGCGCGCAGGCTCGATGGCCTGCAGCACCATGCCGGGTGCGGCCGAGTCGCCTTCGTGCAACACCTGCCCGTTGACGATGGCCATGCGCAGGCGGGCGCTGGCCGACCAGGTGATGCCGGCCACGTGCAGCCCGGGCAGTTCTGCGCGCACCGAGGCGGGCAGATCCGCCGGGGCAAAGACGGGACCGGTGCCCGTGGTCCTGGCGGGCGCCGCAGGCTCCTGCCGTGCTTGACCCGCGGGCGGCGCAGAGCCCGCGGCCACCGTGGGCGGCCGGCGCGCCGCGGGCGCAAGGGCCGGGCGCGCAGGCGCCTTGGCTGGCGGCGCTTCATGCGCCGGCTCGGCACCGACCACTGCAGGCGGCGCCGGCTTCGCGGCCGCAGCCGCAGGGACGGACGGCGGCAAGGGAGCCTGTGGTCTGCCCGCCCCCCACCACCACAGCAGCGCGGCGGCGCCCATCACCAGCGCCAGCGCGCCCGCGATCACCCATGGCGCACGGGCTCTGCGCGCGCCGGCGGCGCCAGAGGCGGCCGGGGCCAGCACCGCGGCCGGACTGTGCACGGTGGGCACGGTGCCGCGCTTGCGTTCCTGTTCCGCGCGGCGCAGGGCTTCAAGGATGGTGGACATGGGCGTGGGTTCCGGACATCAGGGTGTGGACCGAGCGGGGGATCGGGATGCATCGGCATCGGGTTGCGCCAGCAGATGCGGCTCATCGCTCTGGAGCAGGCGGTTCAGGCGCATGAGCGTGAGCGGCCCCGCCTGCCCATCGGCCGCCAGCCCCTGTTCGCGCTGCAGCTGCTGCACGCGCGCGCGCAAGGTGGCGGCCGGCGCGATGCCCGCGCGATCGAGCTGCTGCGCGAGCCACGCGCTGCCCGCGTCGCTCGCCGCCACATCGGCCTGCACCACCAGGCCTTCGGGTGCGCGCCAGAGCGTGGCCAGCGTGCCCGTCCACAGCCGCGCCACCTCCGGCCACGGCACGCGGATCGGCCCGCCCTGCGCGCCCTGCACCTGTGCATGCGAGCCGCCAAGCGCCAGCAGCAGCACGGCCGCGGGGGCCTGGTCGGGCACGCGCAGGCGCAGCAGCACGGGGCGATCGATCTGGCGCAGCAGCGCCTCGGTCGCGTCCCGGGCGCTCCAGCATTGCAGGCCCGCGGGCAATGGCGACTCGCAGGGCGTGCTCCCGGCCGCCACATCCGCACCCCACAGGCGCGCCAGGCGCTGCCAGGCGCCGCCCTCGTCAGGCGGCTGGCGCGCCAGCAGCTCGGCCAGCGTGGCCGGTTCAGGCGCCAGAGCCTGGGGCGACGCCGATGCCCCGCGGGGCATCGTCTGAACCGGCAGCCTGCCCGTCAGGGCCATGGCCGCCACGACCAGCGCCGCGCCGGCCGCTGCCCCCGCCAGCGCCACGGGCCAGCGCGGGCGCGCCGATGCACGCGGGCCATCGGCGCCAAAGACCTCGCGCGCGGCGCCGTTCACCATGGCCGTGTCCATCTCGCGCCGCCCCGCCGCGTAGGCGGCGAGCAGGGCGCGGTCGCACAGCAGGTTGATGCGCCGCGGCACGCCGCCCGAGAGCGCGTGGATGCGCGCCAGCGCCCTGGACGCAAACGGCAGCGGCCCCTGCCAGCCCGCCACGCCCATGCGGTGCGCGATGTATTGCGCCGTCTCCTGCGCGGTCAGCGGCCCGAGGTGGTAGCGCGCCACCACGCGCTGCGCCAGCTGCGTGAGTTCGGGTCGCGCCACCACGGTGCGCAGCTCGGGCTGGCCGATCAGGACGATCTGCAGCAGCTTCTTCTCGTCCGTCTCCAGATTGGTGAGCAGGCGCAGCTGCTCCAGCACGTCGCCCGAGAGGCTTTGCGCCTCGTCGATGATGAGCACGCAGTTGCGGCCCGCCGCGTGCTGCGCGAGCAGCCAGGCGTTGAGCGGGTCCACGCACTCCTTGATGCTCGGGTGCACGGGGTCGCTGGCCGGATGCGCCACGCCGAATTCGTCGCAAATGGTGGCCAGCAGCTCCTGCGCGCTGAGCTTGGGGTTGAAGATGTAGGCGGCCGTGCAGTCCTCGGGAATCTGCTGCAGAAAGCAGCGACAGACCGTGGTCTTGCCCGTGCCCACCTCGCCCGTGAGCAGCACGAAGCCGCCGCCGGAAAGGCCGTACAGCAGGTGAGCGAGCGCCTCGCGATGGCGCTCGCTCATGAAAAGATAGCGCGGATCGGGCGCGATCGAAAACGGCAGGTGTTCCAGACCGAAGAAGGCGGCGTACATGCGGCTGAGGATAGCGTTGGGCACCCGTGCGGCGTCACGCCGCATCCAAGGGTTTTACCCAAGGGGTATTAACCCGTAAATTGTCGTCACAAAGACAAAGATCCGTCAAACCCTTGGGCACCATGGTCATCTGCACGTGCTAATCCAATCGACCATCGGCATGACGAGTACTTTCCCCCACCTCTTGCTGCAGCAAGCCAAGGCGCGTCCCGACGCCCCCGCGCTGCGCGAGAAGGAATATGGCATCTGGCAGACGTGGAGCTGGCAAAAGGCGGCCGACGACGTGCGCCTCATGGCCTGCGGCCTGACCGCGCTGGGTTTGCGGGCAGGCGAGAACCTGGTTTTCGTCAGCGGCAACCGGCCCTATTGCTATCTGGGCTTCGCCGCCGTGCAGAGCCTGCGCGCTATCCCCATCCCGCTGTACCAGGACGCCGTGGCCGCCGAGATGATCTTCGTGATGACGGACGCGCAAGTGCGCTTCGCCTATGCCGAAGACCAGGAGCAGGTCGACAAGCTGCTGGAGATCCGCGAGAGCCACCCGGCCCTGGAAGTGATCATCTACGAAGATCCGCGCGGTCTGCGCCACTACGAGCAGCCGGGGCTCATCAGCATCCAGGCGCTGCTGGAAAAAGGCCGCGCCTGGGATGCGCAGCACCCCGGCGTCTGGCAGCAGGAACTGTCCAGGCTCGACGGGCAGGACACCTCGATCATCCTCTACACCTCCGGCACGACCGGCAAGCCCAAGGGGGTGTGCCTCACGCACGAGGGCTTCATCGTCGCGGCGCGCGGCGGGCAGGAGGTGGATCACCTCGCGCCCGGGGAAAACGTCGTCTCCTACCTGCCTCCGGCCTGGGCGGGCGACCATCTTTTCTCCTTCGCGCAGTGGATCGTCGTGGGCTTCACGATCAACTGCCCCGAGGACGCGAGCACGGTAGCGATCGACATGCGCGAGATCGGGCCGACATACTACTTCGCGCCGCCGCGCATCTTCGAAGGACTGCTCACCTCGGTCTCGATCCGCATGGAAGACGCGGCGCGCCCCAAACAGTGGCTGTTCGAGCGCTGCATGCGTCTGGCCCGGCGCGTGGGTGCGGACATTCTGGACGGCAAATC
This sequence comes from Comamonas sp. SCN 67-35, assembly GCA_001725255.1. Taxonomy (GTDB): domain Bacteria; phylum Pseudomonadota; class Gammaproteobacteria; order Burkholderiales; family Burkholderiaceae_C; genus Comamonas_C. Next base: position 139,750 of record MEFV01000001.1, read on the forward strand.
CGTGGGTGCCTGGGACAGGCTCAAGTACCGCATGGCCGATCTGCTGATCTACGGGCCGCTGAAGAACGTCATGGGCCTGTCGCGCATCCGCGTGGCCTACACCGCGGGCGCGGCCATCGGGCCCGATCTGTTCCGCTTCTTCCGCTCGATTGGCGTGAACCTCAAGCAGCTCTACGGCTCCACCGAGACCTCGGCCTACGTCTGCATCCAGCGCGACGGGCAGGTGGAGCTTTCCGCCGTGGGCCAGCCCGCGCCGGGCGTGCAGGTGCGCATCGCCGACAGCGGCGAGGTGATGGTGAAAAGCGCCGCGCTGCTCAAGGAGTACTACAAGCGCCCCGACGCCACCGCCGAGGTACTCGATGCCGACGGCTGGTTTCACACCGGTGACGCGGGCCTGATCGATGCGGCCGGGCAGCTGCGCATCATCGACCGTGCCAAAGACGTCGGCAAGCTCACCAGCGGCGCGATGTTCGCGCCCAACTACATCGAGAACAAGCTCAAGTTCTTCCCGCAGATCAAGGAGGCGGTGTGCTTCGGCCACGACCGCGACAAGGTCTGCGCCTTCATCAACATCGACTTCGACGCCGTGGGCAACTGGGCCGAGCGCCAGAGCCTGCCCTACGCCGGCTACGTCGATCTGGCGGGCAAGCTGCCCGTGCTGGAGATGATGCGCGAGTGCATCGCGCAGGTGAACGCCGATCTGGCCGCCGAAGAAGGCATGGCCGGCACGCAGATCGCGCGCTTTCTCGTGCTGCACAAGGAACTGGATCCGGACGACGACGAGCTCACACGCACGCGCAAGGTGCGGCGCAATTTCGTCGCCGAGAAATACGCGGTGCTGATCGATGCGCTTTACACGGGCAAGAGCGAGCAGTTCATCGAGACCAAGGTGAAGTTCGAGGATGGGCGCACCGGCACCGTCTTGGCCACGCTCAAGATCCTCGAAGCGAAAACCTGGCCCGCCGCAAGGAAGGCCGCATGACCGATATGGCTACATCCGTGACCGCTGACGCAACCGACCCGAAGGGCGCCGCCGGCTCCCGGTCCATCGGCGACGTGATCCTGCGCGTGCAGAACATCAGCCTGCGCTTTGGCGGCGTGAATGCGCTCACCGACATTTCGTTCGACGTGCGCGAGCATGAAATCCGCTCCATCATCGGCCCCAACGGCGCCGGCAAGAGTTCGATGCTCAACTGCATCAACGGCGTGTACACGCCGACCGAAGGCTCGATCACCTTCCGCGGCAAAACCTTCAGCCACATGAACAGCCGCCAGGTGGCCGAGATGGGCGTGGCGCGCACCTTCCAGAACCTGGCGCTGTTCAAGGGCATGAGCGTGATCGACAACATCATGACCGGGCGCAACCTGAAGATCAAAAGCGGCATCCTGATGCAGGCGCTGCGCTGGGGTCCGGCTGAACGCGAGGAGCTGGCGCACCGCGAGTTCGTCGAGCACATCATCGACTTCCTCGAGATCCAGGCCCACCGCAAGACCCCGGTCGGGCAGCTCCCCTACGGCCTGCAAAAGCGCGTGGACCTGGGCCGGGCGCTGGCGATGGAGCCGCAGGTGTTGCTGCTCGACGAGCCCATGGCCGGCATGAATGTCGAGGAAAAGCAGGACATGAGCCGCTTCATCATGGACGTGAACGACGAGTTCGGCACCACCATCGTGCTGATCGAGCACGACATGGGCGTGGTGATGGACATTTCCGACCGCGTCGTGGTGCTGGACTACGGCAGGAAGATCGGCGACGGCACACCCGACGAGGTGCGTGCCAACGAGGACGTGATCCGCGCCTATCTGGGCGCCGGACATTGAAGCAGGCGGGCACATGGGATTCTTTCTTGAAACATTGATTGGCGGCCTCATGGCCGGCATGTTGTATGCGCTGGTGGCGCTGGGCTTCGTGCTGATCTTCAAGGCCTCGGGCGTGTTCAACTTCGCGCAAGGGGCCATGGTGCTGTTCGCTGCGCTGGCGATGGCGCGCTTCGCGGAGTGGATTCCGCAATGGACCGGTATCGAAAACCAGATCGTCGCCAACCTGGCCGCCTTCGCCATCGCCGCCGTCATCATGTTCATGGCCGCCTGGCTGATCGAGCGCCTGGTGCTGCGCTACCTCGTCAACCAGGAAGGCACGACGCTGCTGATGGCCACCCTGGGCATCGCCTATTTCATGGAAGGTCTGGGACAGAGTTTCTTCGGCAGCGAGATCTACCGCATCGACATCGGCATGCCCAAGGACCCGGTCCTCATCCTTGAAAAAACCTTCGAGGGCGGCGTGATGGTCAACCCCGAAGACCTTATTGCCGCGGCCATCGGCGCGGTGCTGGTCGCGGCATTGGCGATTTTTTTCCAGAAGACCACCACGGGCCGCGCGCTGCGCGCGGTGGCCGACGATCACCAGGCGGCGCAGTCGGTGGGCATCCCGCTGTCGCGCATCTGGTTCATCGTCTGGTGCGTGGCCGGGGTGGTGGCGCTCGTGGCCGGCATGATCTGGGGCAGCAAGCTGGGCGTGCAATTTTCGCTGGCCACGCTGGCGCTGCGGGCGCTGCCCGTGGTCATCCTGGGTGGGCTCACCTCGGTGCCGGGCGCCATCGTCGGCGGACTCATCATCGGCGTGGGGGAGAAGCTCTCCGAGGTTTACCTGGGCCCGTTCGTCGGCGGCGGCATCGAGATCTGGTTCGCCTACGTGCTGTCGCTGGTGTTCCTGCTGTTCCGGCCCCAGGGACTCTTCGGCGAAAAAATCATTGACCGTGTCTGACCCCTGTTTTCATAGCTTGAAGCGCTTGACTGACAGGCGCTAGAGTCCAAAAAGGCTCATAAACCATGTTCTACCGCGAAAACGGCCAATTCAAGACCAGCTACCGGGCCGACCAGCAGATCTTCCCGATCTCGCAAGACCGCATCGCGGTGCTGGCGATCCTTGCCTTCGCCTTCATCGGCGTGCCACTGCTGGCCAGTGAATACCTCTTCAACGCCATCCTGATCCCGTTCCTCGTCATGTCGCTGGCGGCACTGGGGCTCAATCTGCTGTCGGGCTACTGCGGCCAGATCTCGCTGGGAGGCGCGGCCTTCATGGCGGTCGGAGCCTATGGCGCGTACAACTTCATCATGCGCGTGCCGGGCATGCCGCTGCCGTTGGCGCTGCTGCTGGGCGGCGTCTGCGCGACGGTGTTCGGCGTGTTCTTCGGCCTGCCCAGCCTGCGCGTGCGCGGCCTCTATCTGGCGGTGGCGACGCTGGCGGCGCAGTTTTTCGCCGACTGGGTGTTCCTGCGCATCAAGTGGTTCACGCTGGACAACGCCTCGGGTTCAGCCGCCGCGCCGCACCTGGAGCTGCTGGGCCAGTCCATCCAGGGTGACGTGCCGCGCTATCTGTTCTGCCTGACGGTGCTCGTCATCTTGGCGCTGCTGTCCAAGAACCTGGTGCGCAGCGCCATCGGCCGCGAATGGATGGCGATGCGCGACATGGACGTGGCGGCCGCCGTCATCGGCATTCGCCCGATGTACGCCAAGCTCAGTGCCTTCGCGGTCAGCAGCTTCGTGCTCGGCATCGCAGGCGGCCTGTGGGGCTTCTTCTATCTCGGTGCCTGGGAGCCCGCGGCGTTTTCGCTCGATCTGTCGCTCAAGCTGCTGTTCATGGTGATCATCGGAGGCCTGGGTTCCATCATGGGCAGCTTCTTCGGCGCGGCCTTCATCGTGGTCCTGCCGATCGCGTTGAACCAGTTCCTGCCCTGGGTCGCCAGCCTGTTCGGCTTCATGATCACCACCACGGCCGCTTCGCACACCGAGCTGATGATCTTTGGTGTGTTGATCTGCTGGTTTTTGATTGTCGAACCCCATGGCCTCGCCAGGCTCTGGTCCACCGGCAAGCAAAAAATGCGCGTCTGGCCCTTCCCGCACTGATGGCCGCGTGTTTCACTTCCGTCGTTCCAACCCACTTGAAGGAGACAACATGAAGCAATGGAAAATCGCCGCGATCGCGGCAGCCACAGTACTGGCCACCCTGGGCAGCACGGGCGCCATGGCAGCCGAGCAGTACATGCCGGTTCTGTCCTACCGCACCGGCCCCTACGCGCCCAACGGCGTGCCGATCGCCGACGGCATCGTGGACTACATGAAACTGGTCAACGAACGCGGCGGCATCAACGGCGTCAAGCTCTTGATCGAGGAGTGCGAAACCGCCTACGACACGGCACGCAGCGTCGAGTGCTACGAGCGCACCAAGGCCAAGAACGGCGGCGCCGTCGCCATTCAGCCCTGGTCCACGGGCGCCACCTTCGCGCTGACCGAAAAGGCGCCGATCGACAAGATTTCCCTGGTTACCCTCGGCTATGGCCGCAGCGAGAGCGCCGACGGCTCGGTGTTCAAGTGGAATTTCCCGCTGGCGGGCAACTACTGGGTGGGCGCCGACGTCATCATCCAGGCGATTGGCAAGCGTGAAGGGGGCATGGACAAGCTCAAGGGCAAGAAGATCGCGCTGATCTACCACGACAGCCCCTATGGCAAGGAATCCATCCCCATGGTTCGCGAGCGCGCGAAGATGCTGGGCTTCTCGGTCATGGAGCTGCCAGTGGCCCACCCCGGCGTCGAACAAAAAGCCACCTGGCTGCAGATCCGCAAGGAGCGCCCGGACTACGTGATCATGTGGGGGTTCGGCGTGATGAATTCGACCGCGCTGAAGGAGGCCCAGGCCACAGGCTATCCGCGCGACAAGATGTACGGCTCGTGGTGGGCCGGCGCCGAGCCGGACACGCGTGACGCGGGCGAAGCCGCCAAGGGCTACAACGCCGTGGCGCTGCAGAACAGCGCCGACAAGAACGCGGCCGTGGTCAAGGAGACGCTGAGCAAGCTCTATGCGCAGGGCAAGGGCACGGCCTCCACCAAGGACGAGGTGGGCAGTGTGCTCTGGCTGCGCGGCGCCATGAGTTCGATGGTCGTGGTCGAAGGCATCCGCCGCGCGCAGGAACGCTTCGGCAAGGGCAAGGTCATGAACGGCGAGCAGGTGCGCTGGGGGCTGGAGAACCTCAACCTGACGGCCGAGCGCATCAAGGAGATCGGCTTCGAGAACGTGATCCGCCCCCTCGCCACCAACTGCCAGGACCACATGGGTTCGTACTGGGCGCGCATCGAGACGTGGGACGGCAAGGAGTGGAAGATCTCCAGCGACTGGATGCAGGGTGACGAGCAGATCATCAAGCCGATGATCAAGGCGGCAGCCGCCAAGTACGCGCAGGAGCAGAAGATCACCCCACGCACGGGCACCGACTGCGATTCCTGATCCTCTTTCCCCATTCACACGGACGGCTCGTGCCCCGGCATGAGCCGCCCATCGCCAGGGCAGCGCGCCTGTCCTGCCGATGGGCTCACCGGACACCGCCATGAACACCCCCCAGACCATCCTCAACGTCAACGGCATCGAGGTCATCTACAACCACGTGATCCTGGTGCTCAAGGGCGTCTCGCTCACCGTGCCTGAGAGCGGCATCGTCGCCATCCTGGGCGGCAACGGCGCGGGCAAGACCACCACCCTGCGTGCCATCTCCAACCTGCTCAAGGGCGAGCGCGGCGAAGTGACGAAAGGCACGATCGAGCTGCGCGGCCAACGCATCGAAAACCTCACCCCCGCCGACCTCGTCAAGCGCGGCGTGGTGCAGGTGATGGAAGGCCGCCACTGCTTCGCCCACCTGACCATTGAAGAAAACCTGCTGACGGGCGCATACACGCTGAGCAGCCGCGCCGAGATAGCGGCCAACCTGGAGAAGGTCTACGCCTATTTCCCGCGCCTGAAAGAGCGCTGCAAGAGCCAGGCCGCCTACACCTCGGGCGGTGAACAGCAGATGTGCGCCATCGGTCGTGCGCTCATGAGCAGCCCCACGATGGTCCTGCTCGATGAGCCGTCCATGGGCCTCGCACCGCAGATCGTCGAAGAGGTGTTCAACATCGTCAAGGATCTGAACCACAAGGAACGCACCACCTTCCTGCTGGCCGAACAGAACACCAACATGGCGCTCAAATACGCCGACTATGGCTACATCATGGAAAGCGGGCGCATCGTCATGGATGGCAGCGCCGAGTACCTGTCGAGCAACGAAGACGTCAAGGAGTTCTACCTCGGCATGGGCGGCGCGGAGCGCAAGAGCTTTCGTGACATCAAGAGCTACAAGCGTCGCAAGCGTTGGCTTGCCTGACATTTGATAGCACCTCGCGCCAGCCTAACGGGCGATAGATACTGATTTGATTTGAATATTCACACAGAAAGACCAGCGCCATGACCGAGTTTTACGACGCGCTAGAAACCCGCCCGCCAGAGGAGCGCGAAGCCGCGCACATGGCGGCGCTGGCCCGTCAGGTGGCGCACGCGCAGCAGCACGCCAGCGCCTTCGCGCACATTTTGCAGGGCGTGGACGCCAGCCGCATCACCAGCCGCGAGGCGCTGGCCGCGCTGCCCGTCACGCGCAAGTCCGAGCTGCATGAACGCCAGCACGTCGCCCGCGCGGCGGGAGCGGGCGCCTTCGGCGGCTTTGCCACGCAGGGCTGGGGCGCGCGGATGCCGCGCGTCTTCGCCAGCCCCGGCCCCATCTACGAACCCGAGGGCACGGCGCGCGACTACTGGCGCATGGCGCGCGCGCTGTTCGCGGCCGGCTTTCGCCAGGGCGAGCTGGTGCACAACTGCTTTTCCTACCACTTCGTGCCCGCGGGCTCGATGATGGAAACGGCCGCGCACGCGCTGGGCTGCACGGTCTTTCCCGGCGGCACCGGCCAGACCGAGCAGCAGGTGCAGGCCATGGCCGACCTCAGGCCCGCCGGCTACATCGGCACGCCAAGCTTCCTGAAAATCATCCTGGAGAAGGCCGCCGAGATGGGCGTCAAGCTCCCCAGCCTCACCAAGGCCATGGTCTCGGCCGAGGCCTTTCCGCCCTCGCTGCGCCAGTGGCTCGGCGAACGCGGCGTGCACGGCTACCAGAGCTACGGCACGGCCGACCTCGGGCTCATCGCCTATGAAACCGCGGCGCGCGAAGGCCTGGTGCTCGACGAGGGCGTGATCGTCGAGATCGTGCGCCCCGGCACGGGCGACCCGGTGCCCGAGGGCGAGGTGGGCGAACTCGTCGTCACCACGCTCAACCCCGATTACCCCTTGATCCGCTTCGCCACCGGCGACCTTTCGGCCGTGCTGCCCGGCCCCTGCCCCACGGGGCGCACCGCCACGCGCATCAGGGGCTGGATGGGGCGCGCGGACCAGACCACCAAGGTGCGCGGCATGTTCGTGCACCCCGAGCAGGTGGCGCAGGTCGCCAAGCGCTTTCCGCAGGTGCTCAAGGCACGGCTCGTCGTGAGCGGCGAAATGGGCGCCGACGTGATGACGCTGCAGGTGGAAACGCGCGAAACGGCATCGGGTCTGGCCGACCAGCTCGCCGCCTGTCTGCGCGAAGTCACCAAGCTGCGTGGCGAGGTCGCGATGGTGGCGCCCGCGAGCCTGCCCAACGACGGCAAGGTCATCGAAGACGCGCGCAGCTACACCTGAGGATGGATTCACAATCTGAAGCCGCCTGCGCCGAACAGCAGACCACACCGGAAGGTGCGGCGCGCACTTCATTTCCAGCCGCGCAGCTCGCCCCATTCCCGCCACGCCGCGCGCGGCGTGCGTAGCGCGTTGACGGGCGCATTGCCATCCTCGTAGCCCAACGCCAGGCCGACGGCAACCGCATAGTGCGGCGGCAGCGCCAGTTCCCGCTTCAGGGCCTGCACATGGCGCAGCCAGAAGCCCTGCGGGCAGCTCGCCAGACCGTGCTGCACCGCCAGCAGCATCAGCGACTGCAGGTAGATGCCCAAGTCCATCCACTGCGGCAGGCCCATGCGCTCATCCATGCACACCAGCACGCCCACCGGGGCGCCGAAGAAGGCACCGTTGCGCGCGAACTGCGCAAGCCGGCCCGCCTTGTCCTCGCGGGCAATACCCAGGGTCCGGTACAAATCCTCGGCGTTCTGAAAGCGCCGCGTGCGGTAGGGCTCCCACAGCCCGGGCGGGTAGTGGGCCGCCTCCTGCGCCTCGGAGCCGGTGACCGCGTTCACCAGCGCGCGCAGCGGCTCGCCTGTCAGGGCGACCACGCGCCAGGGCTGCAGGTTGCCCCCCGACGCGGCACGGGCAGCCTGCTCCAGTAGCGAGCGCACCAGCGCCGCCGGTGGCGGCTCGGGTCGAAAGGCGCGCACCGAGCGGCGCGCCAGCAGGGCTTGGCCGACGTCCATCGTGGACGGGGGCGCCATGGGGTCCATGCGTCAGGCTTTCAGCATGCGCCGCGCCAGGCGCAGGTGCGGCATGTCGATCATCTGCCCGTCGAGCTGTAGCGCCCCCACACCGGGCTGGGCGGCAAAGGCGGCGACCACGCGCTCGGCCCACTGGCGCTGCTCGGCGCTGTAGGTCATGGCTTCATGAATGGGCGCGAGCTGGCTTGGGTGGATCGCCATCTTGGCGACGAAGCCGTCGCGCAGCGCCTCCTGAGCCTCGTCACGCACGGCCTCGGGGGCGTTGATGGCCACACTCACCGTGTCGATGGCGTGCACGCCCGCTGCCGCGGCCGCATACAGGCACAGCGAGCGCGCGAGCCGGTAGGGCTCGGTCACGCGCCCCGATGCGCGGTTGGCCAGTGCGCCGATGTCGGCGGCCAGGTCTTCCGCACCCCAGGTGATGCCCCACAGACGGCTGGTCACGCCCGCCAGTTCGCCCAGGTGGAACATCGAGGCGCCGGTTTCCGTGGCAATGGCCAGAATTTTGATGCTGCCCTGCGGCACGCCGAAGGCCACCTCCAGCGCGTCGAGCTGCAGGCTCACCGGTTCCAGCGCCGCGCGGCCGCAGCACTTGGGCAGCACGATGCCGAACGGCCGGCCTGGCACCACCGCCGCCAGATCCTGCAGCAGCAGGCCCGATGCCGCCGGGTTGACGCGCACCCAGACCGCCTGGTGCGCGGGCTGCGCCTGCAGCATCTGCCCGACGGCTTCGCGCGCCTGCGCCTTGGCGGCGGGGGGCACCGAGTCTTCCAGGTCGAGGATCAACGCGCCCGCGCCGCTGGCCTGCGCCTTGAGGTAGCGCTCGGGCCGGTTGCCCGGGACGAACAGCAGCGAAGGGGCCTTCATGCCGCTCCCCCCTGCACGGGCCGCTTGTGCATCAGCGCCGCGCGCTGGCAGCGGCACACCACCTCGTCCCTGTGGTTCAGGCCCAGGTGCTCGAACTCGACAATGCCCGCCTGCGGGCGCGAGCGGCTTTCGCGCTTGGACAGCACCGTGGTGCGCACATGGAGGGTGTCGCCCGCGAACACGGGCGCGGGAAAGGTGATGTCGTGCATGCCCAGGTTGGCCACCGTGGTACGAAAGGTCGTGTCGTTGACCGACATGCCGATCACCAGCCCCAGCGTGAACAGGCTGTTGACCAGCGGCTGGCCGAACTCGGTCTGGGCCGAGAAATGCCGGTCGATGTGCAGTGGCTGCACGTTCATGGTCAGCGTGGAGAACAGCACGTTGTCCATTTCGGTGATGGTGCGCGTCCATTCATGGACGAAGCGCTGTCCCACTGCAAATTCTTCGTAATACAAGCCGGGCATGGTGTCTCCTGGAGTTGTCGTTGAAATCAGGCATCAATCGGCGGGCGCCAGCTCCACCAGTACGGCCCCCTTGGGCACGGTGGCGCCCAGCACCTGTGGCAAGGCACGCACCACACCGTCACGGGGCGCGTGCAGGGTGTGCAGCAGCTTCATGGCCTCTACCACGGCCACCGGAGCGCCTTCGGCCACCTGCTCTCCCACGCCCACCAGCAACTGGCTGAGCACGCCCGGCAGATCGGCGCACACGCTGTCGCCGCTGTGGCCGCCGGCATCGGCCGCCGCCGATTGCGCCACACGCAGGCCCACGGGCCATTGCGCCGACCAGCCGCCATGCCAGACCTGCATGGCATGGCCCTGCGCGCGGGTGTGCCACACGCGGCCGCTGCCCTGTGCCTGCCACTGCCCCTCGGGCAGGCGGCGCAGCAGCCACTGCGCGGCCTCAAACTCTTCGGTGGCGTCGGCTTCCACGCGGGCGCCCTCGGCCGTCACGCGCAGCACGCGGTTTGCGCACTGCGCGCCCTCGCCCACCACCAGGTGACTGCGCCCCGGCCCATCGACGGGCGCAGTCAGGCGCCAGGCCTGCAGGCAGGCCATGGGGCGGTCGTCGCAGGCGGCCTGCGCCTGCTGCCAGGCGGCCACGGCCACGGCCTGCGCCTCCTGCACCAGCGCGGGCTGCGGCTGCCAACCCGCAGGCCAGTGCGTGGGTAGAAAGCCGGTGACCAGCGTGTCCTGAAAGGCCGGGTGCTGCAGCACGTCGATCAAGAGCGGCTGGGTGGTGCGCAGGCCTTGTACGCGCAGTTGCTGCAACCCGCGCACCAGGCGCAGGCGCACCACCTCGCGGCTAGCGCCATGGGCGATGACCTTGGCCAGCAGCGAATCGTAGTGCGGCGTGATGGTGCTGTGCGCGTCGATGCCGCTGTCGATGCGCAGCCCCTCGGCCTCTGGCTCGGCGTAGCCGGTGACCGGGCCGAACGAGGGTGCAAAGCGCTCGGCCGGGTCCTCGGCGTTGACGCGCGCCTCGATGGCCCAGCCGGTCTGGCGGATGTCGCCCTGCGCAAAGCCGAGCGGCTCGCCAGCGGCCACGCGGATCTGCCACTCCACCAGGTCCAGCCCCGTGGTCAGCTCCGTCACCGGATGCTCGACCTGCAACCGGGTGTTGACCTCCAGGAAATAGGGCTCGTCCCCCCGGTCCGCGTCGAGCACGAATTCCACCGTGCCCGCCGAGTCGTAGCCTATCGCGCACCCCAGCGCCAGTGCCGCATCGAACAGGCGCTGGCGCACGGCGGGCGCCAGGTGGTGGGCCGGCGCTTCCTCGATGAGCTTCTGGTAGTTGCGCTGAATCGAGCATTCGCGCTCGAACACATGCACCAGGTGGCCGTGGCGGTCGCCCAACAGTTGCACCTCTACATGGCGCGGGCGCTCGATGAAGCGTTCCAGCAGCACCCTGGCGTCGCCAAACGCGGCCTGCGCCTCGGCCTGGGCGGTGGACAGCTGGGCGGCCACGTCCTCGGCCCGCTCCACCCGGCGCATGCCCTTGCCGCCACCGCCCGCGCTGGCCTTGATGAGGAGTGGAAAGCCGATGCGCGCCGCCTCCTCCTGCAGCCGCTGCACGCTCTGGTCATCGCCGTCGTAGCCGGGAATGCAGGGCACGCCCGCCGCGCGGGCGATGCGCTTGCTCTCGATCTTCGAGCCCATGGAGGCAATGGCCTGCGCATGCGGGCCGACGAAGGCGAGGCCCGCACGGGTGCAGGCTTCGACCAGCGCCAGCCGCTCGGACAGAAAGCCATAGCCGGGGTGGATGGCCTGCGCGCCCGTCTGCAGCGCAGCGCGGATCACGGCATCGGCATCCAGGTAAGACTGCGCCGCCGGAGCCGCGCCGATGCACACGGCCTCGTCGGCCTCGCGCACGTGGCGTGCGCCGGCGTCGGCCTCGGAATACACCGCCACCGTCCAGATGCCCAGACGACGGCAGGTGCGGATGACCCGGCAGGCGATCTCCCCCCGGTTGGCAATGAGGATTTTTTCAAACATGGCGGCGCCTCTCACATCCGGTACACCGGGCTCTGTCCTTCGAAACGCGGCGTGCTCTCGTCGGCCAATTGCAGGCAGATACCCAGCACGTCACGCGTCTGCGCGGGCTCAATGATGCCGTCGTCCCACAGCCGCGCCGTGGCGTAGTAGGGGTCACTCTGCTCCTCGAATTGCTGGCGCGTCTGTTGCTCCAGCGCGGCGATCTCGGCCTCGTCCACCGGGCCCTTGAGCGAGCTGCGGCGCAGCTCGGTCAGCACCGTGCTGGCCACGTCGGGGCTCATGGTGGCAATGCGGCTGCCCGGCCAGGCGAAAACGAAGCGCGGGCCGAAGCCACGCCCGCACATGCCGTAGTTGCCCGCGCCGTAGCTGCCGCCGATCAGCACCGTCAGGCGTGGCACGCGCGCCGTGGCCATGGCATAGACCAGTTTGGCCGAGTTCTTGGCGATGCCGCCGCGCTCGGCCTCGGTGCCAACCATGAAGCCGGTGATGTTCTGCAGGAACAGCAGGGGAATGCGCCGCTGGTTGCACAGTTCGATGAAGTGTGCGCCCTTGAGCGAGGACTCGGAGAACAGCACACCGTTGTTCGCCAGGATCCCCACCGGGTAACCGTGCAGGTGCGCAGTGGCGCACACCAGGGTACTGCCGTATTCGGGCTTGAACTCCTGCATCTCGCTCGAGTCCACCAGGCGCTTGATGACCTCGCGCACGTCGTAGGGCTGGCGCAGGTCGGTGCCGATGATGGAGGGGATCTCCGCTGCATCCAGCAGCGGCGCACGCGTGGCGATGCGCTGGGCCGCGCCTACTGCCTTCCAGTTCAGGCCGGCGACGATCTCGCGCAGCTTGTGCAGCGCCTGGCGCTCATCCAGCGCCAGATAGTCCGTCACGCCCGAGACCTGTGCGTGCATGCGCGCGCCGCCCAGCGTTTCCCCATCGACCACCTCGGCGATCGCCGCCTTGACGATGGGCGGGCCGCCCAGGTGGATGCGGCCTGTGCCCTCGACCATCACGGATTCATCCGACAGCGCCGGGATGTAGGCACCGCCCGCCGTACAGCCGCCGAACACGGCCGAGAGCTGGGGCAGGCCGTCGGCGCTCATGCGGCACTGGTGGTAGAAGGTGGTGCCGAAATGCCCCCAATCCGGGAACACCCGGTCCTGCTGCGGCAAGAAGGCGCCGCCGCAGTCCACCAGGTACAGGCAGGGCAGGCGGTTTTCCCAGGCGATTTCCTGGGCACGCACGTGCTTGCGCGTGGTTTCGGGGAAGAAGCTGCCGCCCTTTACCGTGGCGTCGTTGGCGATCACCATGCAGTTGACGCCACTCACGCGGCCAATGCCGGTGACGATGCCCGCCGCCGGCACCGCGCCGCCGTGCAGGCCCCAGCAGGCCAGCGGCGAAAGCTCCAGAAAAGGGCTGCCAGGGTCAAGCAGCAGCTCGATGCGCTCGCGCACGGCGATCTTGCCGCGCGCGCGGTGGCGCGCATGCAGCTTTTCGCCGCCGCCGGCCACGGCCCAGCGCATGCGGCTGCGCAGCACGGCCAGGGCTTTGTCGTAGTGCGCCTGGCGCTGCGCGGGGGCAGATTCAAGGGCTGCATTCATGGTGCGGGGTTCTCCTTGGATGGGCGCTGGCGCAGGCCTTGCAGCACCAGCTCGGTCATTTCATCGGCCACGGCCTTGAGCGAGACGGCACCGCCCTGGAACCAGTCCAGCGTGCCGTTCATGGCGGCGAACAAAAACAGGCGGGCCAGGCGCAGGTCGCGCTGGTGGTCGAACCCGCCCTGGCGCGCGCAGCGGGCCAGCACTTGCACCCAGTAGCGTTCGTAGGCGTCGCGGGTGGGCAGGTGCGCCTCGCGCACATGGGCGGGCACCTGGCCAAAGATGCGCAGGTTGGCGCAGGTGTAGTCCTGCAGCCCGTGCATGCCCTGCAGGTGGGTATGCACGGCGGTTTGCAGCAAGACCTGGGCGTCGGCCTCGGGCGGCAGGGCCTCGACGGCGGCGCGCACTTTGTCGAACACCTGTTCGACACCGATGCGCAGCACCTCGCCGACGATGGCGTCCTTGGAGTCGAAATAGTGGTACAGGCTCGCGGCCCTCATGCCCGCCTCGCCCGCAATGTCGCGCAGCGACGTGCCCGCATAGCCTTCCGCCCTGAAAAGCCGCGCTGCAGTATCGAGCACGAGCTGACGCCCGGCGGACACCTCGTTGGTATCCGTCGTCCCCGTGGAAGAGCGTTGCGTATCGGCCATGCACGCATGTTACCTAACGATCGTTAGCTTTGCAACTTCTCTAATAAACAGAATCGCCATTGACGAAACTGTATTTCTCGAATAAATTGTACCTAACGATCGTTAGTCAAGGAAACCTCAATGGACACCACCCCGCTGACCACCGCCTTCCCCTTTTTCACCGAAGAGCACGAGATGCTGCGCACCTCGCTGCGCCGCTTCATCCGCGAACGGGTCGAGCCCGTGGCCGAGCAGTGGGAGCACGCCGGCTTCGTGCCGCGCGAGGTCCTGCGCGAGATGGGCGAGCTGGGGTTTCTGGGCATGCGCTACGCCTCCCAGTACGGCGGCGCCGAGCTCGATACGCTGGCCACCGCCGTGCTGGCCGAGGAACTGGGCCGCTCCAGCTTTGGCGGCTTCGCCGTCACCGTGCTCGTGCACACCGACATGGCCAGCCCTCACCTGTGGCACGCCGGCTCGCCTGAGCAGAAACAGCGCTACCTGCCCGATGTGATCGCCGGGCGCAAGATCTGCGCCGTCGCCATGACCGAAGCCGACGCGGGCTCGGACCTGCAGGGCATGCGCACCACGGCGCGGCGCACGGCCGATGGCGGCTGGGTGCTCAACGGCAGCAAGATGTTCATCACCAACGGCGTGCACGGCGACCTGTACTTCGTCGCTGCCAAGACGGGCGAAGCCAGCGGGCGCGGGCGCGACATCTCGATGTTCATCGTCGAGAAGGGCACGCCGGGCTTCACCGTGGCGCGCCCCCTGCCCAAGCAGGGCTGGCTGTGCAGCGACACGGCCGAGTTGCATTTCGACGACTGCCGCCTGAACGCCGACGCACTGCTGGGCCAGGAGCACAAGGGCTTTTACGCGCTCGTCAAGAACCTGCAGAACGAGCGCATCGTGCTGGGCGCGCAATCCATGGGCGAGGCGGCGCGCGCCATCGAGCTGGCGCTGGACTGGGTGCGCCAGCGCAAGGCCTTCGGCGCCACGCTTTGGGACCAGCAGACCGTGCGCCACAAGCTCGCCTGGCGCGCGGCGCAAGTCGAATCCATGCGCGCCTTCATCTTCAACACCGCCTGGCGCGACACCCAGGGCCAGCAGGTGAGCAAGGAGGTGTCCATGATCAAGGCACTGGCCGGCACGCTGGTCAACGAGGTGATGTACGACTGCCTGCAACTGCACGGCGGCATGGGCTATATCCGCGAGACCGCCATCGAGCGCATGGCGCGCGATGCGCGCGTGCAAGCCATCGGCGGCGGTGCCACCGAGGTGATGCTGGAAGAAGTGGCAAAGCGGCTATGACAGCGGCCGGCCAAAGATCGACGACAGCGAACACCTAATAAGGCAACGTTGAAGGCGCACTCGCAGGCAAACGCGTGCGCCCCCTCCGCGAATCAAGCCGTCACCATGGCGCGCCGCATGATTTTCTGTGCAGCCACCTGCGAAACCGTGACGGCCAGCGTGCCGAAGTGCGAACCCCACGAGCCCGAAACGCTCGGGAAGCGCGTGCTCAGGAAGGCATCGGCCACTTCACTCGGGCTATAACGCACCACCTCTGCTGCCTGCAACACTCGCGCCACAGCCTCTGTCATGGGGCGGGCCAGGAACTCGTCGTTCACGGCCTCGCGGATCAGGCGCCTGGTGTGCTGAACCAGCGCGTCAAAATGGGCATCTTGACCGGCGAGCGGCTTCAACTCGTCGAACAGCGCCTCGATCGTGCCGGGCTCCTTGATCATCGCGCGGCGCACATCCATGCACATCATGTTGGCCGTGCCTTCCCACACGCTGTTGAGCGGGGCCTCCCGATATAGGCGGGCCATCGGGTTTTCCTCGATGAAACCGTTGCCGCCGTGACATTGCAACGCCTCGTTGGCGATGGCCGGTGCCCGCGAGCAGTTGAAGAACTTTGCGGCAGGTGTCGCTACACGTGCCAGCAACCGCTCATGTTCGCTTGTTCCCATCAGGTCGGTGGCTCTGGCAACGCGCAAGGCCATCAGAGTGGCGGCTTCGACCTCCAATGCCATGTCGGCGAGCACGTTGGTCATCATCGGGCGGTCGGCGATGGAGGAGCCGAAGGCCGTACGCGTCGTGGTATGGCGCAGCGCCAAGGTGAGCGACTGGCGCATGAGACCTGCGGAGCCGATCGCAAAGTCCAGGCGGGTGAGGTGCGAGTGCGACAGGATCTCACGCAGTCCGCGGCCTTCTTCGCCGACGCGGATCGCCATCGTCCCCGAATATTCCACCTCACTGGATGCGTTGGACCTGTTTCCGGACTTGTCCTTGAGCCGCTGAATGAAAAAGTGGTTGTAGCTGCCATCGGGCAGCGTACGAGGCAAGAAGAAGCAGGTGACCCCGCCATTGACCTTGGCCAAGGTGAAGAATCCGTCGGACTGTGGCACCGAGCAGAACCACTTGTGACCGGTCAACTCGTACCAGTGCGCTGTCGCGCCGTGGTAGTTGCCTGCATGCGAGTAGCGCGCCGTTGTCTGCGTCTGCCTCAGGTCGGAGCCGCCCTGCTTCTCGGTCATGCCGTAGCCGATCACCACGGAGGGCTTGTCCGCCACTTCGCGACGACTGAACTCATAGACCGTGCCCTTGGATTTTTCCTTCCAGATCGCCAACGCCGGCTCGGCCTCAAAGCCGGCGTAAGCCGCATAGGCCATGCCCGTCGGACATCCTGTGCCGTGCTCAACCTGATTCCAGAGATAGGAAAGCACCGCACGCGCCAGATGACCGTTCTTCTCTTCAGTGCGCCAGGCGAGGTTCGGCACCTCGTGCTTCCAGGCGAGAGACATCAACTGGTGCCAGCTTGGATGGAAATCGACCCAATCGATGCGATTGCCGAAACGATCGTGGGTTTTGAGTTCCGGCAGGTTGCGGTTGGCCAGCCGTGCCAACTCCTGCACATCCTCGTCGCCCGCGAGGGCGCCCAGTGCTTCGCAACGGGACGCGGCCCAAGGGGCATCGCGTTCGATCGCCTCGCGAACCACCGTGTCTCCGGTGAACGCATTGAACCCGCTGGCGGGTTGCGCTTGATTGAAGACTTTGTGCGTGCCGTAGCGATCAGTGGCCTCTCGGAGGAGGTCGGGAGAAATAGGCTTGTTCATGAGCGTCTCCTGGAGATTTGACGGATGGTGGCAGAGGGAATCGCCACGCTGGCACAGGCCAGCCTGGCGATCTGGTCAGCCAGCATGGCCACTTCACGCTGGTAGTTTTCGTTGTCCGGATGCTGATGGCGGCTCAGCGGCGAAAGGGGGCCGATCAGGCCTTCCATGAAGCCCCCAACGATGACAGACGCAGCGATGTCGGGTTGAATGTCGGAACGCATTTCCTTCGCCGACTGCCCCGATGCAATGATCGATCGAATCACTTCGCTGATGGCTGCCCTGTACGTCAACCGGGCTTCGTCGATTTCCTTTTCGCAAGGTTCTGCGATCAAGGCATAGGCCAAGCGTGGGTCGCGCATGGCCCGTAACACAAAGGTTGCCACCGCAGTGTGCAGACGGCCTGTGGCCGTGTCATCCGTTTCCGCAATCGCCGTCAGTACGTCCACTTCACGCTGAGAAACTGCGGACAAGACTTCGGCGAACAATGCCGCCTTGGACGGAAAGTAGCGGTACACGGTGCCTGTGGCGATGCCCGCAGCAGCCGCAACGCTGGCTACCTGTGCCTCCTGCCAGCCACCTTCACTCACGAGAGTTCGCGCAGCATCGAGGATTCGACTTCGGTTGTCCTTGAGGCGCGCCTCTACGGCAGCGGTTTGACGGTAGGCCATGAAAGGAATGAATTTTGATTCACGAATGGATGAATGCTAATTCATTCTTTTGTCTGGTGCAAGGGATCATTCCTGACCACCAGAGGCATGGACCTGGTCACCAGAACGCAAGCCGGCAATTCAGCAGCCCGCAAGAGGCAACAAACCCGGTCCGGGAAGAAAACGGGATACGCGGCGGCACAAGGAAAGGTCACATGAGCACTCCGGCAAGGACATAACGTGAATTTCAATAAATAACAGTGTTATGTCACAATGGCCACGCACACATCCACCACCGCCAGAACGTCGCCCATGCCCAGCAATGCTGCCACTCCATCATGGCCCAGCCCCTGTGACGTGCGTGACATGCGCCGCGCAGCCATCATCGCCGCCGCCGCCGCCGTGTTTGGCGAGCACGGTCTCGATGGCGCCTCGATGCGCATGATCGCCCAACGGGCAGGCTGCACCACCGGAGCCATTTATCCGCTGTTTGCCAGCAAGGAGGACTTGTACGCCGAGCTGCTGAACACATCGCTGGCGCAGCTGTACACCCATGTGGCCAGCGCCGCAGCCCGGCGTAGCAAGGGCCCGGCGCACGAACGCGCGGCGCTGGCCTTTCTCGACTACTACCTGGCACGGCCCAATGAAGTGAACCTGGGTCTGTATGCATTCCAGGGCCTGAAGGCGCGTGGCGTTGGCAAACAGCACGACCGCGATCTGAACCAGGCGCTGGCCCGTACGCTGGCCCTACTGTCGCCTGCCAACGCCCGGACCGATGAGGCCGGTATCGATATATGCAGCATGGCGGTTTTCGCCCAGCTCATCGGCACGCTGGTGCTGCACCAGGCAGGGCGCCTGCGAGTAGCCCAGTTTTCCCCCCGGCAGCTCATCGAGCATGCGCTGGCGCACCAGCACCTGCCCGACCGACAACTGCCATCCCCCCACCCCAGGAGACAAAAACCATGACCATACGAATTGAAAAAAACGGCGCTGTGTGGACCATCATCCACAGCCGCTACGCAGAGGCACGCAATGCAATGGATCCCGAAAGCGCGGACGCGCTGGTAGGCGCATTCCAGGAATTTGACCGCGACCCGGATTCATCGGCGGCGGTTCTCTGGGGTGAGGGCGGCGCGTTTTGTGCCGGCTGGGACCTGAAATACGCCAGCACCCTGACCGACCGCGATGCCTTCCAGCGCGACATGGTCCAGGGCCTGGCTTTTCCCATGGGCGCCAATGCCGCTCCTCGAGGACCACTGGGGCCGACCAGGCTGGAGTTGTCCAAGCCGGTGATTGCCGCTGTCGAGGGCCCGGCCGTGGCTGGCGGGATGGAGCTGGCGCTGTGGTGCGACATCCGGGTGATGGCGCACAGCGCCTACTTTGGCGTGTACTGCCGTCGCTGGGGTATCCCGCTGCTCGATGGCGGCTCGGTGCGCCTGCCGCGCCTGGTGGGCCAGGGGCGGGCGATGGAGATCATCCTGACCGGGCGCAAGGTGCCGGCCGAGGAGGCGTTGGCCATCGGTATGTGCGAGAAGGTGGTCGAGGAGGGCTCGGCTCTGCCGGCCGCGCAAGCCATGGCGCACGAGATCGCGCGCTTTCCCCAGGCTGCCGTGCGTGCCGACAGACGCACCGTGCACGAAGCCTACGGCCTGCCACTGCGCGAGGCCATGCGTCGGGAGTGGCACAACGGCGTTGATGCGCATTTCCAGGAGGGTGCGACCGGCGCCGGGCGCTTTGCCGCAGGGCTGGGGCGCGGCGGCGATTTCAACCGCATCTGAAGCCCGACAGTGCCCCTCCCGCGGTAGAGGGTGGGGCCTCTCGTTCGCGGGGGACCGATCGCGGCAGGAGCATCCGTTGCTGGGTGCTCCCACACAGATGCAATCCACGCACTGGACCCCTACCTCGGGTGTTTGACGACAAACCGCTCGCTGAGCCATGGACAGAGGACCCGTAGCCACCGCTGCAGCGCGCGGACATGGCGCGTGTCCCGCCACAGCCACGCGAACGCAGTCGATACGTTTGAATACGTTTGTCGGGGCCGCAATCGCCCTACTCTAACCAAGATGTCGGAAACTTGACGTAATCGCGGAGAAAGTGCGCTTTTATTCGCACTTCATCGGCTTTCAGCGTGCGCCATCGTTCGGACAATCAAGGCAAGGAGATTCACGACCATGCATCTGCACTACGAGCTCAAGGCGGGCAGCTACTACCTCTACGACATGCGCGATGCGCCCAGCAAGGTCACGGGCGAGCGCCGCTTCAAGCTCAAGACGGACATGGTGGCGATCGCCTTCGATCTGCACACGGGCGAAGTACACCAGCATGGCAGCCCCATGCGCATCCAGTCGTGGGCCAGGCACCAGCGCCGGCGCCTGCGTGCCGCCGGTGCCCTGATGCAGGCCAACGACATCGTGGTCGTCTCCGGCCCCTTGCCCGTGGACGAACTCAACAAATGCCTGGGCATCCGCGGTTACTGCAGGCGCCTGCTCAAACGACTGCCCACCCTGCCTCACGGCAAACTCCAGCGCAACAACTCGACATACAAGGCCGCGGCCTGAGACCTTGTAACTTACGTTACCCTTGCGCCATCTGCAGCCCAGCTGCGCACTTGAGTGGCAAGGATCATGAGCTTGCTTGGCCGATTTTCCATTCGGACCCGACTCTATTTCGGGACAGTGTTCTCCCTGGTGCTGCTGGTGCTTATCGGCGCCCTGGGCTACGTGGCGCTGGATCAGACCCGCTCCACGCTGAAGGTGCTGTTCGACAACCAGGTTCAGACCCTGACCGAGGTCTCGGATCTGCGCACCACGCTGGGCAACCTGCAGCGTGCGGAAAAAGATATCATCATCAACTACAACAACGTGCTGCAGGTGGGCGAGTTGCGCGAGCAGTGGAGCAAGACCCTGGCGGCGCTGCGCACCAATCTGGGCAAGGTGCGCTCCACCCAGGCCGACAACGAGGCCTTCACGCAGGCCATCGACAAGACCCTCGCCGAGATCAAGGATTACGCCGAGGGGCTGGACCCGGTGTTCCAGCGCGTGCAGGACGCGCAGATCGACGGCGCCGCCGCCGCGGCCTACGCCGACGAGTTCAAGGCGCACATGGCCGCCAGCGACAAGCTGCTGTCCGCCCTGGCACAGCAGGCGCGCACCAACATGAATGACGCGCGCCAGGACATCGATGCGCGCACCTCGCTCATGTCCGCGCTCATCGGCGTGCTGCTGCTGCTCGCGCTCATCGTGCTGATCCCGCTCACGCTGGCGAGCGTGCGCTCCATCACGCAGTCGCTGTCCAGGGCGCGAGACCTGGCCCAGCACATCGCCGCCGGCGACCTCACCCTGGACGTGAAGGCCCTGCACGACGATGAAGTCGGCCTGCTCGTGCAGGCGATGGGACGCATGCAGGAGGCGCTGCGCCAGCTGGTGCACCAGGTGCAGGACGCCTCGGGCAGCATCGACACCGCGAGCGGCGAAATCGCCACGGGCAACCAGGACCTGAGCCTGCGCACCGAGCAGACCGCAACCCGACTGCAGGAGGCGGCCTCGCTCATGGACACGCTGGCCGCGGCGCTGCAAAACAGCGCGGCGACCTCGCACCACGCAAGCACCTCGGCCATCTCGGCGGCCGAGATGGCCGAACGCGGCGGCGCCGTGGTGGCGCAGGTGGTGAGCACGATGAACGAGATCTCCCGCAGCTCGCACAAGATTGGCGACATCACCGGCGTCATTGACGGCATCGCCTTTCAGACCAATATCCTCGCGCTCAACGCGGCCGTTGAGGCCGCACGCGCGGGCGAGCAGGGCCGCGGCTTTGCCGTGGTCGCCAGCGAGGTGCGCAGCCTCGCGCAGCGCAGCGCGGCGGCCGCCAGGGAAATCAAGGACTTGATCAGCGGCTCCACCGCGCGCGTGGAAGACGGAACGCGGCTGGTGGCGCAGGCCGGCGCAACCATGAACGAACTGGTCGCGAGCGTGCGCCGGGTCTCGGACACGATCACCGAGATCACCGCTTCGGCCAACGAGCAGCGCGACAGCATCCAGCAGGCGCACGAATCCGTGCGCGACCTGGACCAGATGACGCAGCAGAACGCCGCGCTGGTGGAAGAATCCGCGGCCGCGTCAGAGTCGCTGCGCGATCAGGCCGGCCATCTCACGCGGGCCGTGCAGCAGTTCAAGCTCAGGCAGACGGCCGCTCCACTGCTCGCCGGCACTCACTGAGCCGCGGTCTCGTCAGGCTCATCGGCCTCTTCGGGCTGGGCGTGCTTGACCACGGTCACCGGCATGGTCGCATCGCGCACCAGCGCTTGCGACACCGACCCGAGCAGGCTGCCGCGCAACCCGCTCAGGCCGCGCGCGCCCACCATGATCAGCTCGCAGCCGCAGGTCTCGGCCAGGTCGGCCAGCGTCGCCGCGGGCGAGCCCAGGGCGATTTCCGTCTCGAAGGGAACGCCCGCCGCCTGAACCAGCGCCACGGCGCCGGCCAGCAGGTCCTGCCCGGCCTCCACGCTGGCGCGCGCGATCGCGTCGGCATCGCGCGTGGCCAGCTCCAGCAGCGAGGCTTCCTCCTGCACGTGGCCGAGCACGAGCGTGGCCCGCAGGTTGCCCTCCTGAACCAGCCTGAGCGCGTAGCGCACGGCGTCCAGCGCCAGCTCCGAGCCATCGACCGCCACCAGTATTCTCAGCATGATCGCCTCCGTGATGAACGCATGCATGCCAGTGTAGGCCAGCGCAGCGCGGCTCAGAGGTTGTTTACGCTCTCAGGGACAATCACGGCCCTATGCTGCACTTTGAACTGCTCGCCACCGACGCGCACAGCCACGCCCGGCGCGGCCGCCTCACACTCAACCATGGGGTGGTGCAAACCCCGATCTTCATGCCCGTGGGCACCTACGGCACCGTCAAGGGCGTGATGCCGCGCAGCCTGCACGAGATGCAGGCGCAGATCATCCTGGGCAACACCTTCCACCTGTGGATGCGCCCGGGGCTGGACGTGGTGGAGAGCTTCGGCGGCCTGCACGCCTTCGAGCAATGGGACAGGCCCATCCTCACCGACTCCGGCGGCTTTCAGGTCTGGAGCCTGGGCGCCATGCGCAAGATCACCGAAGACGGCGTGCACTTCGCGTCGCCCGTCAATGGCGACAAGCTCTTTCTCTCGCCCGAGGTGAGCATGCGGATCCAGACCACGCTCAACTCGGACATCGTGATGCAGCTCGACGAGTGCACGCCCTACGAAACGAACGGCATCCCGACGAGCGAGGCCGATGCCCGCCAAAGCATGGAGATGAGCCTGCGCTGGGCCCGGCGCTCGCAGGAGGAATTCGCGCGCCTTGAAAACCCCAACGCGCTCTTCGGCATCGTACAGGGCGGCATGTACGAGGCCCTGCGCGAGGAGTCCCTGGCCGCGCTCGTGGCCATGGACTTCCCCGGCTACGCGGTCGGGGGCGTCTCGGTGGGCGAGCCCAAGGAGGACATGCTGCGCATCATGGCGCACACGCCGCACCGCCTGCCCCAGAACAAGCCGCGCTACCTCATGGGCGTGGGAACGCCCGAGGACCTGGTCGAAGGCGTGGCCTGCGGCGTGGACATGTTCGACTGCGTCATGCCCACGCGCAACGCCAGAAACGGCACCCTGTTCACCCGCCACGGCGACCTGAAGATCCGCAACGCCCGCCACAAGCTCGATCACCGGCCGATCGACCCCAGCTGCACCTGCCACACCTGCGCGGGCGCCGACGGTGTGAGCTGGGCCGAGGGCGGGCGCGGCGGCTTCTCGCGCGCCTACCTGCACCACCTGGACCGCTGCGGCGAAATGCTCGGCCCCATGCTTGCGAGCATCCACAACCTGCACTACTACCTCAACCTCATGCGGGAGATGCGCGACGCGCTCGATCAGGGCACGTTCGGCGCGTGGCGCCAATGCTTCAAGGCCGATCGCGCACGCGGCGTTTGACCGGACATGGCCTGAGGGCCCCGCCGCGTCCGCCCGCGCGCGACAGGGGACGTCGCAACCCCGGGTGGCACGCGGTCACCGCCGTTCGATGACAATGCCGGGCATGAGTACCGAGCACGCCGCCACCCCCCCGTGGGAGCGCATCGTCCTGAACGCGGGCGACGCGCTCATCTTCATCGACGCGCACGGCGTGATCCGCGTCTGGAACGCCATGGCCGCCGCGCTCTTCGGCTTCAGCGCTGAAGAGGCACTGGGCCGCAGCGTCGACCTGATTATTCCCGAGCATCTGCGCGAAGCGCACTGGCGCGGCTTCAACCGCGCCATGGCCCATGGCCATACAACCAGCCGGGAGGTGCGCACCACGCGCGGCGTGCACAAGAGCGGGCGCAAGCTCTACGTGGACATGAGTTTTGCCATCGTGACCGACGATCAGGGCACGGCGCTGGGATCGGTGGCACTGGCGCGTGACGCTACCGAGCGCTATCTGGCGGAACTGGCAGCGCGCAAGGCCTCGGGCGCCTGACTGGCGGACAACCGCGTCCGATCCTGCGCGCAGGCCGTGAACACCGCGCCGCCAAGTCCGCGCCCGCTCGGCAGCAATCCAGGCGGGGGCTGTCGGCAGCGGGATGCACCAGCATTTGCACACAGTATGAGCGCTTGCCGAAACTCAAATCACCCGCGCGCTTGACCTTGAGGGTGGATGATGGTCCCCGATTGCATCCCGCAGGAGCACCTCATGCACCGTCTCATTCCCTTCGTCGGCTGCTGCGCATGCGCGGCGCGGCGTCAGCTCAATTGCAGATGAATCGCGCCAAAAAGAGGCGTGTCGCCCGCGGACGACCGCGCCTGCACACGCAGTTCGTCACCGGCCTGCAGCCAGGGCGTGGTTGCCTCGCCATCCTGCGCGGCCTCGACGCAGCGGCGCTCGCGCAGCGAGCAAAAGCCGCGCGCCGCGTCGGCATGGCTCACCGGCAGGGCACCGACGATGCTGCCCGCGGCCATGCCCTGCGCCTGTGCGTTGCGCGCGACGCATGCGCCGAAGTCCTGCGCCATGTCGGCGCCGGCGTCGCACAGACCGAATTTGCGGCCATTGAGCTGCACCTGTACGGTCAGGTGGGCCTTGGCGGCGTGCCACGCCTCGCCCAGTTCATCGGGAGTGACCGCCACGGGCGCAAACGCGCTGGCGCACGAGCGGCCGCCATCTGCCTGCGCCTGCGCCTGCATCAGCGTGAGCGCCAAGGTGAGCAGGCGCACCCTCTCCACGGCCTGCTCGGGTGCGCAGCCGCGGGGCACGTCCCCGGTGATCACCGCAAGACCGGCCGAAAAATCAAGGTCCGTCACACCGGCGCAGGCCCATGTCGCGGTGGGTGCCAGAAACGCCCCGCCGGGTTCCTGGCGCCAGGTCGGCGCCTTCTCCCGTGCACAACGCTCCAGGTGGCTGGGATAGGGGCAGCCGGCGAACCAGCCATGGGTGCGCGGCAGTGGCGACAGGCACTGCGCCGTATCCAGCGCGAACGCATGGCGCGCGCGGCCGGCGTTGAGCTCGGCATAGAGACCCTGCAGCTCAGGCGCGAGAAAATTCCAGTCTTCCAGCACCTGTTGCAAGCTGTTGGCCACCCCGCTTGCATAATGGGCCTGCGTGAGGTCGCGCGAGACCACCACCAATTGTCCGTCACGCGAGCCGTCTCGCATCGTCGCCAGTTTCATTGTTGCTCCCCATGCGGGCAGGGCCTGCGCGAGCGGCCGGCCTGCCTCGTGTGTTCATGAATCCATCAGGCATCGTAGCGCCCGCCATGCCGCACCGCACCCTCTGGTTGCTGGCCGCCGCCGTCCTGGCCCTGCATCTGTGGGCGCTTCGGTCCCTGTCGCTGCCCGTGGCGCACGGCCCCGCCGCGGCCGACCGCGTTCTGCATACCCGCGTACTGCCGGCCGCTCGCACCCCATCGCCCAGGGAAGAACCGGCTGCGAATGCGCAGATCCCCGCGGCGCCACATTCCGCGAAACCCTCCGCGCGACACCGCGCGGCACCGGCGCGCGCGCGGGCACCTGCCGCACGCACGAGCACAGCCACCGCACGAACCGGCGCCATCGCGCCCGCGCCACAGGGGTCTTCGCAAACCCAGGCGGACCTCACGCTCGACAATTACGAACGCTGGCTGGCCGACATGGCTGCGCGCAGTGCCGATTCCCCACCGGCACCAGCGCCTGCGCCTGCCCCCACACCTGCGAGCGAGGCTGCCCCCCGCGCGCAGGAGAAGGCGCCCAGGCCGCCCGCTGCGACACAGGCCGACAGTGGGACCACACCCACGCCTACGTCCACGCCACCGCCCCTGCGCCTCCCGCCACCCACACGGCTTGCATTTGAAGTCTCGGGACACGTCAAAGGGTTTGACTACCACGCCCGTGGCGAACTGGTCTGGAAAACCGACGGCACGCACTACCAGCTCCGCCAAAGCATCAGCATGCTGTTTCTCGGCTCGCGCGCGCAGCAAAGCCAGGGGCTGGTGACCGCACGCGGGCTGCGGCCCGAGCGCTTTACCGACGAAGCACGCAAGGAGCGCACCGCACAGTTGGATTTTGCAACGCACCGCGTACGGTTCAGCGACGGCGCCACGGCCACGGCCGACATCGGTGACGATGCCCAGGATCGGCTGAGCGTCTTCGTGCAGCTCGGCGCGCTGATCGCGGCAGCGCCGCAAGACTATCCGCGGGGCACCCGGATCCGCTTCGAGACCGTGGGGGTGCGCCACGTCGACCCCTGGACTTTCGAGGTGCAGGGGCCGGAGGTGCTGCACCTGCCGGCCGGCGACACCCCCGCGCTCAAGCTGCAACGCTTGCCGCAGGATGGCGACGACCAGACCGACGAGCTGTGGCTGGGCACCGGACTCAGCTATCTGCCGGTGCGCATCCGCCTGTCTCAAGGCGGAGGCGATTGGGTCGATTTGCAACTCAGAGACCACGAAACGCCGTGACAGGGTTCGGCCCGGCCGGATTCATGGAATACTGTCATGGTCTTGAAGCCTTGCGAATCACCGCCATCTCAAGCCGTAGTGACAGGAGGAACACCATGCACATGCTCTACGACTCGGAATCCTTCGTGGTGGTCCACATGCTGCCACTGCCCGATGCACCCGATGCGTCCGGAGGCGCGCCGGACAAGGCGCCCGTGCCGCAGCTGCTGCGCCACGGCTTTGAAATCGTGGACAAGCGCTCGGGTAAGGAGGTCTACCTGGACGGCTCCTGGGCCGAGCTGTTCCAGCAGCAGATCATGGCCTGGCAGCAGAACACCCCTTCGCAGGACGAGGTGGAAGCCACGCTGGACGGTTACGCGGGGCTCGCACAGAACCCCGTCGTGCTGCACTGAAATTCAGGTGTTTTAGGGCTGTAGCGCCCTTTTACAGGGCGCTAAATGCTCTCAATCAAGGAGCGCTATCACCCCGGATTGCCGTCGATGCGGACGCGCCCCCACCAGCCGAGCAGCCTCAGGCCCCAGATGCCCATGATCGCCAGCCACAGCACAGCCGCCAGCGTCAGCAACGTGGCTGTTGCAGAGATCGGCAAGGCCGCGACGACACGCACCACCACGGTGACCTGAAGCAGCAGGAACAGTCCCCAGACCAACGGCCCGGCTTCGAGCGGACGGCCACTGTGTCCCGCCGCCACGCGCGAGACCATCGCCAGGATCAGCGAACCCAGGCAACCCATGGTGAAGGCGTGCAGCGAGGCCAGGTGCCACATCGGCGCCTGCGCCACGGCGCTCCACCAATCGGCGGCGCCCGCGATCAGGTTGGCCAGGCCCAGCCAGAGAAAACCGATGTGCAGCATGCCGAGCAGCGGAATCTTGAGTGCCGGAATCAATCCCCAGCGCACCACGAGCCAGAGCAAGACGAAGCCCATCACCCATTCATACGCGCCGCGCACCCACAGGCCGGTGGTGGCCAGTTCGGGCGGCCACGAGAGGATGCCGAGCCAGACGAACAGCGCCTGCGCACCCACGGCCACCGCCAGCAGCGCCATGACTCCGGCGGGGCGCCAAGCCTCGACTCCCGGAATCTTGCCGTGCGTGAAGAAGGGAATCATGCGGTGCGCCACCGTCATGAAAACCACGCCGACAAAGCCCCACAGCCCCGTCAGAACCCAGGCCCGCGCGAGGTCATCGCGCCCCGCTGCCATGCTCAGCCCGACCGCCGCCACGCTGATGCAGCCCACGAAAAATGCGGCGCGCACCATCTTGCCGTGCAGTTGATTGGGCGCCTTGCTGGCCCGCACCAGACCGGCGTAGAGCAGCGACATCCAGACCAGCCCCAGCCAGGCCACGGCCAGGCCCACGAGCGCCACGCCCTGGCTGGCGAGCCCACCCAGCAGCCAGACCAGCCAGCCCACGCACTGCAAAATGAGCGGCTTCTGGATTTGCGCCACGGACAGCGGCGGCACGTTCAGCCATTTCGGCCCGGCGGTGAACAGGAAGCCCGAGAAGAACAAGGGCATGAAGCCAAAGCTCATCACCGCCGCATGGGTGAGAAATGCCGGTGCGGCCGCGGGCAGCCCCAGCGCGCCGGTAGAGCGGTCGATCTGCACCAGCATCCACCACAGACTGGCGGCCAGCAGCACGAC
Organism: Comamonas sp. SCN 67-35; assembly: GCA_001725255.1. GTDB lineage: Bacteria > Pseudomonadota > Gammaproteobacteria > Burkholderiales > Burkholderiaceae_C > Comamonas_C. The sequence continues at coordinate 167,915 of MEFV01000001.1, forward strand.
AACCGCGAGCGAAAACCCGAGCCGGTGCGGCGCCAGAACGGTGTAGCGCAAGCGCCAATGGGGGTCGGGTTCGGTCCGGGAAGGTGCGGCATCACTCATGGCGCAGCCCCGCGGCCGCACGCTGCGCAGCCGGCAAATTACACGAAATCATGAAAATCCGTTCGTCATGTGAATCGCGCGACGATAGCGCAGCTTGAGCGCCCCCACCTCGATCAGGGGCGCGCCCACCCGATTTCAGCCGCAACTGCCGAGCGCGCCGCACTGCGTGCAGTAATCGCAGCCATCCTTGCGGATGACCGCATGCGCGCCGCACTCCCAGCACTTCTTGCCGGCCATCGCGGGCGGCAGGCTGCGCGGAGCCTCCATTTCCTCCAGCGGCAATTCCTGCTGCTGCGGCGAGCTCACGCGCCGCGCCAGGATGTTCTGGATGGCGTAAGCGAGCGCCGCCACTTCCGAGTCGTGCCACAGCGGCACCAGCGTGCCATCGGCCTTGGCGTAGCTGCCCAGGCGCACCGGGCCACGGTCCCACGCGACCTTGCGCATGTCCGACAGCGCCCGCTCCAGAAAGCCGCCGCGCGCGGCCAGCGAGAGCAGACGCATGCTGGACGTGATCCACTGCTGCGATTCGTTGCTCTGGCCCACCGGCATGAAGAACTCGATCGCGCGATCCACCAGGCCGCCATGGCCGTCATCGATCGGCAGGAAGGAGACGATGAGGTACAGCGTCTTGTGGCCCTCCTGCGTCCAGTATTCGACCTTCTCGGCCACCGCGGGCAGACCGCCCTTGGGACGGCTCTCGATCACGGACCGCATGGGGTCGGCCGGGGCCGTCGGCTCCTGCGCCACGACCGGTGCGCCGGGCTCGGCTTCCTTCTTCGCGGGCACTTCAAGCACCGCGCCCAGGATGGCATTGGGCCGGTAGGTGGCCAGGCCCTTGAGCCTGGAGTGCCAGGCCTGCAGGTACAGGCCCTTGAAATCATCGTAGGGATAGTCCGCCGGGATGTTCACCGTCTTGGAGATGGCGGTGTCGATGTAGGGTTGCACCGCCTCCATCATCGCAACGTGGTCCGAGGCCGACATCTCCAGCGCATTGACGAAGTAGGCCGGCAGATGGTTCACATCGCCGCCCAGGGTCTTGTACAGGCGCCAGGCGTAATCCTCGACGGTGTACTCGCTCATCGTGCCGTCGCCCTCGCGCTTCCTGCGCGTGTAGGTCCAGGAGAACGGCGGCTCGATGCCGTTGGAGGCGTTGTCGGCGAACGCCAGGCTCACCGTGCCGGTGGGCGCGATCGACAGCAGATGGCTGTTGCGGATGCCGTGCTGGCGGATGTCGTGCTGGATGTCCTGCGGCAGGCGGCTGGCGAAGGTGCCATGGGCCAGGTAGCCGTCCGCCTCGAATCTGGGGAAGGCGCCCTTTTCCTTGGCCAGCTCGATCGACGCGCGATAGGCGCTGTTGCGCATGCACTCGGCGATGCGCACCGCCATGTCGCGCCCTTCCTGGCGGTCGTAGCGCAGTCCCAGCATCGCCAGCGTATTGCCCATGCCGGTGAAACCCACGCCGATGCGCCGCTTGGCCGCCGCCTCGGCCTTTTGCTGTTCCAGCGGCCAGTAGGTCACGTCCAGCACGTTGTCCAGCGCCCGCACTTGCGTGGCGACGACCTGGGCGAAGCGCTCGAAGTCGAAGCCAGCCTCGCCCGAAAAACCAAAGGGGTGACGCACGAAGCGCGTGAGGATGATGGGCCCGAGATCGCAGCAGCCGTAGGAAGGCAGCGGCTGCTCGCCGCAGGGGTTGGTGGCGTTGATGCGCTCGGTGTAGCTCAGGTTGTTGTCGGTGTTGATGTGGTCCAGGAACAGGATCCCCGGCTCAGCAAAGTCGTAGGCCGACTGCATGATCGTGTCCCAGAGCTCGCGCGCGCGCACCGTGCGGTACACCCATTGCCCGTCGGCGCGCTGGTGGCCGCCCTGGCGCATCACTTCGGCGCCCGGCCGGGCCTTGTGCACGAGATCCCAGGGGCCGTCGCTCTCGACGGCCTGCATGAAGGCATCGGGCACGCCCACCGAAACGTTGAAGTTGTTCCAGCGCCCCGGCGTGCGCTTGGCGGTGATGAAGTCGAGCACGTCCGGGTGGTCGATGCGCAGCACCCCCATCTGCGCGCCGCGGCGCGCGCCCGCGCTCTCCACCGTCGAGCACGACTGGTCGAACACGTTGATGTACGAGCACGGGCCCGAGGCCATCGAGTGCGTGCCCTTGACCTCGGCGCCGCGCGGGCGGATGCGCGAAAAGTCGTAGCCCACGCCGCCGCCGCGGCGCATGGTCTCGGCCGCCTCGCGCAAGGCCTCGTAGATGCCCGGAAAGCCTTCGTCGTCCACACCCTGGATGCAGTCGCCCACGGGCTGCACGAAGCAGTTGATGAGCGTGGCCTGGATGTCCGTGCCGGCCGCGCTCATGATGCGGCCGGCACCGATCGCACCGGCCTGCAGGTTTTCGCGAAAGCGCGCCTCCAGCGTCTCGCGCAGTTCGGGTTTTTCCACGGATGCGAGCGCACGCGCCACGCGCGCGTAGAGCTCATCCACCGTCTGCTCGCCATTCTTGAAATATTTTTCGCCGAGCACATCCAGGCTGATGGGCTGGGCGCTCAGGTTGGGGGCGAGATCGGTGGTTTCACGTTGCATGGCGAGGGGGCTCCACAAAAGAGAACACTGGATGCGCCCCGAACCCCGATCAGGCGTGCGCCGGTCGCCTTTCTCCTCGATCCCTTGGAGAAGCCGACCCCGCGCCCCGGGGTTCGTCCCGCGCATCCAGCAGGACGGTTATCTGTTCCAGCTGCGCCTTCAATCAGAGCAGCGGCAAATTGTGATTTTGACACTTGTAGCGCATTCCCGGGTTTCACAAACCTGTAGCGCCGGGCATCCGGTCACCAGATCACCACCGGGGTTATCCACGGATATTCGGAGACACACCGCGTTACGATTTGGCGGGATTCGCCCTCAGGGTTTTCCCGTTGGTGCCCGTGCGTCACCAGGTCACCTCGCGACCTTGAGCAACGCTGGTCTGCAGCATGTCGATGAACGGCGCCACACGCTGGCGCAGCCAGATGCGCTCACTGGGCTCCCGTGGTTCTTCCGCCGTGCCATCGGCGGCCTGGTCCCCGGGTGCCGCCTGACCCGCCTCTTCCTCGTCCACGGCCTTCTGCAGCGCGGCAATGGCCGCGGGGATCTGCTCGACCGTGATGATGCCGTGGGCGTCGTCGGGCGCCTTGCCGACGATCTGCAGCACCCGGCGCCCCACGGGCTCGAGCATGATGAGGTCGGACGTGGCGCGGGATTTGAATTTGTACAGCATGGCGGTCACAGAGAAGAAATGCCCAGCTTACCGCGAGCCACCCTCCCGGTCGACTCGGGTGCGGCTTGCGAACTATGGCCTAATAGAGGGTTTCGTCGCACCTTTTTCTACGAGAAATTCACCATGGGCAACAAAATCGTCACCGAAGCCGACCGTCAACGCACGCCCCGCCCCACTCCCATGCCCGGCATGCCGCGAGTCAGGAACGGCGGCGGCCAGCGCTCCAGCCTGGAGCGCGGCTCGCACACCCACTACAAGAAGAACCCCGGCAAGCGCACGCACGCGGGCGGCTGATCGCCCCCTGCGGCGCCCCGCCGCACCCCTCATCCCGACAGGGGAAGAACAAACGCGGCGCGCGCTGCGTCGGCACGCGCGCGCGCGGCGCAGCCTTCGACGTGATCGTTCACCAGGCCCATGGCCTGCATGAAGGCGTACATCGTCGTCGGGCCGACGAAGGTGAAACCGCGCTTTTTCAGATCGCGCGACAGTGCCTGAGACGCGGGCGACGTGGTCATGGCGCGCAGCAGCGCGGCCGTGATGCGTTCGGGCCGCGCCTGCGCCGCCTGCCCGGCATGGCGCCAGACGTAAGCCGCGAACGAGCCGAACTCGGCCCGCAGCAGAAGGACCTGGCGCGCGTTGTGGATGGCCGATTCGATCTTGCCGCGATGGCGCACGATGGCCGCGTTGGCCAGGAGCGCGCGCACCTCGGCCGCGCCAAAGCGCGCCAGCTCCTCGGCCTCGAAATTCGCCATGGCGGCGCGGAAGGCCTCGCGCTTGTTCAGGATGGTGAGCCAGCTCAGCCCCGCCTGGAAGCCTTCGAGGCAGAGCTTTTCGAAGAGGCGCCGCTCATCGGCGACGGGGTAGCCCCATTCCTCGTCGTGATAGCGTCGGTACAGCGGCGTGGCCGCGCACCAGGCGCAGCGCGCGCACCCCAGGTCATCGCGGAACAGACCCGCAGCGTCTTGTATCTCAGGCATGGCGCCATTGTGCGCGACCCTGCACCCTCCCGATGAAACGCCTGCTCCTGATGATCCTGCTGCCGTGCTGCCTGCTGCTTGGCGGTTGCACGAGCACCGGCTACTACTGGCAATCGCTGCGCGGACATTGGGCACTGCTGAAGGCGGCCGAGCCGATTTCCGACTGGATTGCCAACCCCCAGACACCCGAACCCCTGCGTGAACGCCTGGAGCTGGCCCGGCAACTGCGCCATTTCGCCATCGAGGAGCTGGCGCTGCCGGACAACGCCAGCTACACGCGCTACACCCGGCTGCACCGCAGCGCCGCCGTGTGGAACGTCGTGGCGGCGCCGCCCTATTCCCTGCAACTGCACACCTGGTGCTTCCCCATCACCGGGTGCGTGGGCTACCGCGGCTACTTTCACGAGGCCGATGCACGCGCCGAAGCGGCCGCGCTGGCGGCCACCGGGCTGGAAGTGAGCGTCTATGGCGTGCCCGCCTACTCGACGCTGGGCTACAGCAACTGGCTCGGCGGCGACCCGCTGCTCTCCACCTGGATCGCCTGGCCCGAGGGCGACTTCGCGCGCCTCATGCTGCATGAATTGGCGCACCAGAAGGTCTACGCCACCGGGGACACTACGTTCAACGAGTCCTACGCCACGGCCGTCGGGCGGCTGGGCACCGAGCGCTGGCTCACCGAACACGCGACGCCTGCGGCCCTGGCCGCCTATCGGGCCAGCGAAGTGCGGCGCGGCGAGTGGCGCACGCTCACCCGCGCGACGCGCACGCGCCTGGCAGAGATTTACGAACAAAACCGTGGCTCAACGCCCGCCTCAAAAGCGCTGATAGCTATGAAAAGTAAAGCGATGGAAGACTTTCGCACCGATTACACCCGGCTGCGCGAACACTGGGTGGCGCAGGGCAGCAGCGCCCAGCAGCTGGCGACAACGGACCGCTGGGTGCGCGACGCCAACAACGCCAGTTTCGGTGCCCAAGGTGCCTACGACGATCTGGTGCCCGCCTTCATCGCGCTCTTTGACCAGCAGGGACGCGACTGGCCGCGCTTTCACGCCGCGGTGCAGCAACTGGCCGATCTGCCGCGCGACGAACGCGAGGCCAGGCTGGCCGCGCTGGGGCAACGCTGAACAAATCCCTCGCTACTCGCGCAGCGACGCGATGAGGTCGATGTACTGCTGCCTGGCCGCGTCGCCGGCCGTGCCCTTGAGCTTGGTCCACGCGTCCCATTTGGCGCGCGCCACGAGGTCGGTGAGGCTGGGTTTCTTCTCGACGTTGTCGCCCGCGGTCGCCTGCTTGTAGAGCGCGTAGATCTTGAGCAGAGTCGCGTTGTCGGGGCGCTCGGTGAGCAGTTTGGAGTTGGCAACGGCGGCTTCGAACAGGGTGTTCAGATCGGACATCTAAGGCTCCCGAAGGACATGAGAAACGGTATCCATCTTAGGGCAACACTGCACAAGTCCCTCGCGTGCGCCGCATCCTGCCTGGGGCAAGGCCGCGCCCTCAGGACGACGGCGCGCGCCCGCGCGCCACGACCTCGTCGATCAGCGGCCCGATCTTGAGCACGCCGCTGGCGCGCACGCAGGGCTGGCCATCGGCCGTGACCAGCGCCTGCACGAAGGCCAGCGAGCGCGTGGTTCGCAGCAACTGGCCACCGCCCTCGATCCAGCAACCCAGCGGCGCCGGCGCGAGGTAGTCCAGCTGCAGGCTCACCGTCGGCATGAAATGCGCGCGCAGCGTCTCGCTCTGGTGGTGCGCCACCAGCACCAGCAGCATGTCACAGAAGCTCGCCATCATGCCGCCATGCAGGTTGGCCATGGGGTTCACATGGCGCGGCTCGATGCGCAGGCCGAGCGCAAATTCCCCGCCGCGGCGACGCTTGAACAGGGGCCCGTTGACGGCCATGAACGGGCCACCCATTTCAAAGGCCTCGAACCCGGCGGGAATGGGCGGCGCGGCGCCTGCCGTCATGATGGCGTCTCCTGCCGTACCTCGGCCTGGAAGTCCGCGCTTTGCCACCCGGCCCAGCCCGGGTACAGGCGCTCGAAATCCGCATGAATCTCGGCCAGCGGCAGGTCGTCGAAGCTGCCGCGCTGGCTCACGTATTCCATGTGGCGATGGCCGGCCCGATCGAATGCGTGGTAGAGCGAATCGTGCACGCCATCGAACTCCAGCGGCAGCAGGCCGAAGCGCTCGCACAGCTCGATGTTGAACGCGGGCGTGGCCTTGCGCCAGGCGCCGTCCAGCCACAGCTCGGTGTAGCCATGCCAGTAGAAGATGTCGCTCTTCATGCTGCGGCGCATGCGCTCGGTCGAGAGGTGGTTGCGCACGTCGGCAAAGCCCAGGCGCGCCGCAATGCCCGAGGCGCGCGCCGCGGCCGCGAGCAGCGCCGCCTTGGGCACGCACCAGCCGTAGCCATGGGCCAGCACCGAGCTCGCGCGCATGCCCGCGAGACTCAGGTCGATGCGATAGGGGTCGTAGCGAAAGCCGTCGCGCACCGCGAGGTTGAGCGCCACGGCGCGTTCGCGCTCGTCGCTGCCTCGTGCGTGTTCGCGCGCGAAGGCGACCACGGCGGGGTGGTTGCTGTCGATCGCGGCAGTGGGCTGCAGATGTTCGGGGCGGGGAAGGTCAGGCTGCATCGGCGCACCTTAGCGCAAATCCCGAACCGCATGCGTTTTTTCCCGCACAATGGCGACACCCTGGTGCAAGGTCCGCGACGGCGCGGGAAGCCCCGCCACCACGGACGAATCGGAGGCACATTGAGGGCAGGGAAGTCGTTCAGCGCCATCCGGCGGCGATGGATCGCCGTCGTCTGCGCCTGTGCATGGCTGCTGTACGCCATGGCCGCCGCGCTCGCGCCCCTGCCTGCGCTCGCGTCCGCGAACACGCCGCTGTGGGCCAGCGACATCTGCTCGCAAGGCCACGCCTCTTCCCAGGCACCCGCCACGCCCGAGCAGCCGGTCTGTCCGCATGCCCTGTGCTGCCTGCTGGGTTGCGCCACGCACCATGGCGTGGCCGCGGCGCCCTGCGCACCCGTGCCGTCGGCGGTGGCGGCGGCCGAGGCGCCCCGGTTCATGCGGACCGGACCAGCCCATGTTCCGGAAACCGACCTCGCCCTCCTGCACGGCCCGCGCGGCCCTCCCGCCTTCGCCGCCTGACCCGCGAAGCCGCTGCTTCGCCACGCATTCCACCACTGCCGCAGGGCGCCATGGCGCCGCGCGGACGCGGTGGTGTCTCACGTGTTTTCATGCCACGGGCCTTGCGCACGATCGCATCGGCGCGCCCGGGCCGATCAAGGAATTTCCATGTTCATCCCCTTCCCGGCCTCGTACGCGCGAGCCGCGTGGCGGGCACTGCTCACCGCATCGTGCTGCGTCGGGGCGCACGCACAGCCACCTACCCCGGCTCCCGAGGCGCCCGCGCTGCCCACGGTCACCGTGACCGATACCGAACCGGGCTCACCCACCGTGCCCAGCGTCGCGCGCCAGCGCGAGGCCATCGAGCAGACTGCCGGCTCGGTCGGCTTCATCGACAACGCCACGCTGCTGGACCGCTACCAGGCCAACCTGCACGATGTGCTGCAGGACGCGCCCGGCGTGGTCACGCAAAACCGCTACGGACAGGAGCTGCGCCTGTCGATCCGCGGCTCGGGCATCGCGCGCGGCTACCACGTGCGCGGCATCGAGCTGCTGCAGGACGGCATCCCGACCAACCTGGCCGACGGCAGCGGCGACCTCTACGAGATCGACCCCATGGGCCTGCGCACGACCGAGATCTACAAGGGCGGCAACGCGCTGGGCCTGGGCGCGTCCACGCTCGGCGGCGCGATCAACTTCATCACGCCGACGGCGTATACCGCGATCGCGCCCAACATCGTGCAGGTCTCTGGCGGCAGCTTTGGCAGTGTGCAGACGAGCGGCCAGGTCTCACGCGTGGCAGGCGACCTCGATTGGCTGGCCAACCTCACCGCCTCGCACGCCGACGGCTGGCGCGCGCACGAAACCGGCAACTACGGGCAGTTCAACGGCAACCTGGGCTACCGGCTCGGACCGTCGGCCGAGACGCGCTTTTACCTCGGCGTGTACGCCACCAACCAGCTGCTGCCGGGCACGCTCAGCCTGGCCGACGCGCTGGGCGATCCGCGCAAGGCCGGAGCCGGCGTCGTCGCGCAGAACCAGGCGCGCGACATGCGCGTGCAGCGGCTGGCCAACCGCACCAGCGTGGCGCTGGGCGGCGGCCGGCTCGACGTGAACAGCTGGCTGATCCACACCGACATGTTCCACCCGATCTTCCAGGTGCTGACGACGAACGGGGACACCTGGGGCGTCGCGCCACGTTATGCCCGGGCGTGGCAAGCGGGCAGCCACCGCAACGAGATGACGCTGGGCGCGCGCGTGTTCGGCGGCAGCTACGAGGCGCAGCGCTTCGTCAACCAGGGCGGCGCGGCGGGCGCGCCCACGCTGGACGCGCGGCAGAAGGCGCTGAACGTCGAGGCGTATCTGGAGAACCGCACTTTCGTCACGCCACGTCTGGCCTTCGTCGCGGGCGTGAAGGCGCTGCGCCACGACCGGGACTACATCAACCACGGCGTGCGGCCCGGCAACCCGGATGCGGCGACCGACCGTGTGACGTACAGCGGCCTGAACCCGAAGATCGGCCTGCTCTGGGAACCGCGCGAGCACGTGCAGGTGTTCGCCAACCTCACCCGCAGCCAGGACGTGCCCGATTTCACCGATCTGACGCAGACCTTCGGCGCCACCAGCCGCTTCGTGCCGCTGGCCTCGCAACGCGCCTGGACGGCCGAGATCGGCACGCGCGGCCAGCATGGCCTGCTGCGCTGGGACGCCACCTACTACCGCTCGCGGGTGCGCGGCGAGATGCTGCAGTACACGCTCGATCCGACGGTGCCCGCCACCACCTTCAACGCCGACCGCACGCTGCACCAGGGCATCGAGTTGGGCGCCTCGCTCACGCTGGCGCGCAACCTCGCGGCGGAGAACGCGGGCGATCGTCTTGAGCTCAGCCAGATGTGGAACTGGAGCGATTTCCGATTCCAGGGCGATCCGCAGCATGGCGACAACGCCATCCCCGGACTGCCGCGCCACGTGCTGCGCACCGCGCTGAGCTACACGCGCGCCGACGGCTTCTACGTCACGCCGACGCTGGACTGGGTGCCCGGCGGCGCCTGGGTGGACTACGCCAACACCACCAAGACGCCGGGCTACGCGCTGCTGGGCCTCAAATTCGGCGCCACGCTCAGGGATGGCCTGAGCTTCTACGTGGACCTGCGCAACCTCACGAACCGGCGCTACGTGGCCGATTTCGCACCGGTGCTGAATGCCGCGGCCGCACCCGTCAACACTTTCTACCCCGGCCTAGGACGTAGCATCCACGCCGGTATGCGCTATCAATTTTAAGAAAAGGAAACATCATGAACGCAAGCACATTCACCGGAATGAGGATCTTCACCACCCCTCTCCTGCTGGCCGCCGCGAGCCTGTGCAGCGGCGCGGCGCTGGCGCACGTGACGCTGCAGACCGCGCAGGCGCAGGCAGGAAGCGGCTACAAGGCGGTGCTGCGCGTGCCGCACGGCTGCAAGGGCGCGGCCACGACGCAGTTGAGCGTGCAGATACCCGCCGGGGTCATCGCCGTCAAGCCCCAGCCCAAGCCCGGCTGGGAGATCACGATGACCCACGGCAAATATGCGCAGGCCTACGCCTACCATGGCGCGCAGTTGACCGAAGGGGTACGCACCATCACCTGGTCGGGCGGCCCGCTGCCCGATGCCTACTACGACGAATTCGTCTTCAGCAGCCAGATCGCCTCGACGCTGGCGCCGGGCACGCCGCTGTACTTCCCGGTGGTGCAGACCTGCGGTCAGGCGGTGCAGCGCTGGATCGAGATCCCGGCGGCGGGCCAGACCGGGCACCTGGAGATGCCGGCGCCCTCTCTGCATCTGACGCCGAAGGAAACGCCGTGAAGCACGCGCCAGCGGCGCCCGGCGCGCGCAGCCTGCGCGCCTGGCCGGCCGGCCTTCTGCTCCTGGCCGCGTTGCTGGCGCTGATGCTGGCCAGCCCCAGGGCACGAGCCCATGCGTCGCTGGTGCAGTCCGAGCCCGCGAACGCCAGCGCGCTCGCGCAGGCTCCCGGCGCGCTCACGCTGCGCTTCAACGAGGACGTCACGCCCACGCGCATCGAACTCGTCGAGGCCGACGGGAGCAAGGTCGCGCCGCGCGCCGTCCACGCGGGCGGGGCCACGCTCACCGTGCAACTGCCGCCGCTGGGCGAGGGCGTCCACGCCTTGAGCTGGCACGTGGTCTCGGCCGACGGCCATCCGGTCGCCGGGGTCGTGACGTTTTCGGTCGGCGCGGCAGCGGCCCGGCCCACGTCGGCGTCGGTCCGGATGCCCGGCTCGCTCGCGGCGGCGATCTGGCTTGCCAGGATCGCGCTGTACATCGGCCTGTTCGTTGGCGTCGGGGGTGCCTTCTTCGCCGCCTGGGTCATCGCGGGTGGCGCACGGCGGGGTGTCGATCCGGATCGCATGGCCGGGGCGCGCATCATCGACGCCGCGCTGCTCCTGGGCCTGCTGAGCGCAGCGGCATCGCCCGGCCTGCAGGGCGCGGACATGCTGGGCCTGGGCGCAGCGTCGGGCATGCAATGGCACACCTGGCGCACGGGCGCGGGCAGCCCCTACGGCATCACGCTGGGCATCGCCGCATGCGCCATGGGACTGGCGCTCGTCGCCCGCCCTGTCCGCAGGCCCGGGGCGGCGCGCCCCGCGAGTCTGCTGGCGCTCATCGGCGTGGGGCTGGCGCTGGCGGCCAGCGGCCATGCGAGCACCGCGCCGCCCCAGTGGGCCACGCGGGCGGCCGTGTTCCTGCATGCGACGGGCGTCGCACTCTGGGTGGGCGCGCTGCTTCCGCTGGCGGGCACGCTGCGCGCGGGGAGCCTCCTCGGCCCGCGCGTGCTGACGCGCTTTTCGCGGCTCGTCGTCTACCCGCTGGCCGCGCTGGTGCTGACCGGGCTCACGCTCGCGGTGATTCAGCTCGGGGATTTCTCCGCTCTGCCGGGCACCGACTACGGCCGCGTGCTGGTGCTCAAGCTGGCGCTGGTGACCCTCGTGCTGCTGTTGGCCGCGGCCAACCGCTGGCGTCTCACGGGAGCGGCGGTGCGGGGCGAACCCGGCGGTGCAGGGCGCCTGCGGCGCTCCATCGCCGTGGAGACCGTCATGCTGCTGGCCATCCTCGCGGTGGTGGCGCTGTGGCGCTTCACCGTGCCGCCACGCTCGCTGGCACATGCCGATCACACGGCTGCAGCGCAGGAGAGTCGGCAGCTGCAGTTGCACGACGCCCGGGCGATGGTGAATCTGCAGCTCACGCCCGGCCGCGCCGGGCCGGTGTCGATCACGGCATCGATCCGCGGCGGCGCATCCGCCGCGCTGGATGCCAGGCAAGTGAGCTACACCCTCGCCAACAGCACGGTCGGCATCGAGGCCCTGCACGCGCAGGCCAGCCAGGTCAGCCCCGGGGTGTGGCGCGCGGATGGAGTGCTGATCCCCACCGCCGGGCGCTGGACGGTGCGCGTCACGATCCTGATCGACGAATTCACGCAGGTGAGCCTGCAAGGCACGGTCACGCTGGACCACTGAAAGGCTGTTGACTCGCCCGCGTGCGTCCGGCCCACCGGGCCTGCGACAATCCCCGGATGACCAGCGCCTTTGCTCCCCTGAAGAACGACCGCTTCCTGCGCGCCTGCTGGCGCCAGGCCACCGACACCACCCCGGTCTGGCTGATGCGCCAGGCCGGCCGCTACCTGCCCGAGTACCGCGCCACGCGCGCGCGGGCCGGCAGCTTCATGGGTCTGGCGACGAACGTGGACTACGCCACCGAAGTGACGCTGCAGCCCATAGACCGCTACGCGCTGGATGCCGCCATCCTGTTCTCGGACATCCTCACGGTGCCCGACGCCATGGGCCTGGGCCTCACCTTTGCCGAAGGCGAAGGCCCGCGCTTTGACCACGCCATCCGCAGCGAGGCCGACGTGGCGCGGCTGGCCACCCCCGATCTGGACAAGCTGCGCTACGTCTTCGACGCCGTCACCAGTATCCGCAAGGCGCTGGCCGGGCGCGTGCCGCTGATCGGCTTCTCGGGCAGCCCCTGGACGCTGGCCTGCTACATGGTGGAAGGACGCGGCTCGCAGGACTACCGCCACGTCAAGACCCTGATGTACGCGCGCCCCGACCTCATGCACCAGGTGCTCGCCATCAACGCCAAGGCCGTGGCGCAGTACCTGAACGCGCAGATCGCGGCCGGCGCGCAGGCGGTGATGATCTTCGACAGCTGGGGCGGGGTCCTGGCCGATGGGGCGTTTCAGCAATTCAGCCTGGCGTACACGCAGCAGGTGCTCTCGCTGCTCGACCGCCACGCGCCGGACGGCAGCCCCGTGCCGCGCATCGTCTTCACCAAGGGCGGCGGTCTGTGGCTGCAGGACATGCGAGCGCTCGATTGCGAAGTGCTGGGTCTGGACTGGACGGTCAACCTCGGCCATGCGCGCATGCAGGTGGGAGACATCAAGGCACTGCAGGGCAACCTCGACCCAAACGTGCTGTTTGCCCCGCCCGAGGTCATCGCCGGGCAGGTGCGCACGGTCATGGACAGCTTCGGCCGACCGCACACCGACCCTGGCACGGCAGGCCCGACGCAGATTTTCAATCTGGGGCATGGCATCAGTCAGCACACGCCCCCGGAGCGCGTCAGCGCGCTCGTGGAGACGGTGCACGGCCACGGACGCCTGATGCGCCAGTGAGACGCCGCGCCCCGCGGCGTTCGTGGTATTGACAGGAGGCCCGGACTGACTTATGCACAACAAAAACGTAGCGCACGCGGCGCCCGTCATGTTGCAGCGCACGATGACGATGACGCACGCGCGCCATGCACATCCTTGATTTACAAGGCTTTTTTGTCCTTGCCATTTTTGTGCGCAAACCGGTCAAATCCAGCAACTGCGCGGCTTGCGCTGGCTTGAACCCAAGATACCCACAAAGTTATCCACAGCCCTCGTGGATAGCTTGAAAATGTCCACAAATTCATGAACTTGGCGCAATGTTCGAAGTCGTGAATCAACAGCATTGATCGCAGCTTGTCCACCCCCACCGTCCCGCTGCACATCGTCGTGCCAACCCCCGCGCACAGCAGCGCGGCACCCATCCTCAGCTACGCCCATGACGTGCCGCTGCCTGCCGGCACCCTGGTGCGCGTGCCCCTGGGCGCCCGCGAAGTGCTGGGCATCACGTGGGATGAGCCGCAGGGCACCGGGTCAGAGCTCCCGCAGCTGCGCCGCGTCGGCGCCGTCCTGGAAGGACTCGCGCCGCTGCCCGCCCCCTGGCGCCGTCTGGTGGCCTTTGCGGCGCGCTACTACCAGCGCAGCCTGGGCGAAGTGGCGTTGTCCGCGCTTCCTCCATCGCTGCGCGAACTGACCGCCGACCAGCTCACGCGGCGGCTGCGCCGGATGCCCCCGGGCACGCCCGCACCGGACGCCGGTGCGGCCACAGTCCAGACCGAGACATCAAAAATCGTAGTGCTCAGCACTGACCAGCAAAGCGCTGCAGCCGAAATCGATGCCCATCCAGGCCCCTTCCTGCTGTTCGGCAGCACCGGCAGCGGCAAGACCGAGGTCTACCTGCACGCCGTCCAGGCAGCACTGACGCGAGACCCCGGCGCCCAGGCGCTGGTGCTGGTGCCCGAGATCAACCTCACCCCCCAGCTGGAAGCGCGCTTTCGCGAGCGCTTTGACGCCCTGTGGGGCGCGAGCGCCATCGTCAGCCTGCACAGTGCCATGACGCCGGCGCAGCGCCTCAAAAGCTGGCTCGCCGCGCACACCGGGCAGGCGCGCATCGTGCTCGGCACCCGCATGGCGATCCTTGCCAGCCTGCCGCGGCTCGCGCTCATCGTGGTCGATGAAGAGCACGACGCCAGCTACAAGCAGCAGGAGGGCGCGCGCTACTCGGCGCGTGACCTCGCCGTCTGGCGCGCGCGTGACGTGGGGGCCAAGGTGATCCTGGGCAGCGCCACGCCGTCGCTGGAGAGCTGGCACGCCAGCGACCCGGCGGTGGGGCGCTACCAGCGCCTGCACATGCCCGCGCGCATCGGCGCGGGCGAGCTGCCGCGCCTGCGCCTCATCGACATGTCGCAGCAGCCGCGCAAGGCCGTGTTCGCGCCGCCGCTGATCGCGGCCATCACCGAGCGGGTGCAGCGCGGAGAGCAGTGCCTCGTGCTGCTGAACCGCCGCGGCTTCGCGCCCGTGCTGCACTGCGGCGCCTGCGGCTGGAAGAGCGATTGCCCCCACTGCTCGGCCACGCAGGTGTTCCACAAGAGCGACCGCACGCTGCGCTGCCATCACTGCGGCTGCGCCAGCCCCGTGCCGCGCGCCTGCCCGGACTGCGGCAATCCCGACATCCTGACCATAGGCCGCGGCACCGAGCAGCTGGAGGAGCAGCTCGCGCAGCTGCTGCGCAACGTCATCACTCGCGAGCGGCGCGCCGCGCGCGTGGCGCGCATCGATGCGGACACCACACGCGCCCGGGGAGCGCTCAAGGCACAGCTGGCGCAGATGCACGCGGGCGACGTGGACGTGCTCGTGGGCACGCAGATGGTGGCCAAGGGACACGACTTTCGCCGCGTCACGCTCGTCGCGGCCGTGCAGCCCGACGGCGCGCTCTTTTCCAGCGACTTCCGCGCGCCCGAGCGCCTCTTCGCCCTGCTGATGCAGGCGGGGGGGCGGGCCGGGCGCGACGCGCGGTACATGCAGGCGCAGCAATCCGCCCCGGAGCTGTGGGTACAGACCTGGCACCCCGAACACCCGCTGTTTGCCGCGCTGCGCGGGCACGACTACCCCGCATTCGCCACCCGGCAACTGGCCGAGCGTGAAGCAGCCGGCATGCCGCCCTTTTCGCACCAGGCGCTGCTGCGCGCCGACGCCCGCACGCAAGAGGCCGCGCAAGACTTCCTGCGCGCCGCCAGCGAAGCGGCGCGGACGGCGCAACTGCCCGGGATGGACCAGGTCTTCCTCTACCCTCCGGTGCCGCTCGCCGTGCAACGCGTCGCCAACGTGGAGCGCGCGCAGATGCTGCTGGAAAGCCCCCATCGCGGCGCGCTGCAACACCTGCTCGCCGCGTGGCAGCCCTTGCTGCATGCCGAGCGCACCCGCCACCGCGCCGTGGTGCGCTGGCTGATCGACGTCGATCCGCAGGCCATCTGAATCGGATGACCACGCCACGCAGATGGTTACATAATGCATCAATCGCGGCAGCCACCTCGGTTGCCTGCGATAACCACAAGGAAGCATCTTGCGCGACCGCCGTTCGATATGCCTCCGAGCGGCCCTGCACCGCCTTGGCCCGCTGGTCATGTTGTTGCTGCTGTCTGTCGCGGCCCTCGTCGCCGTGCACGCCATCGCACAGAGCGCCGCAAGCGAACCCACCGCCGCCGCGCGCATCGTCTTCATCAATTCCTACCACCGGGGCTATTCCTGGAGCGACGCCATCGAACGGGCCCTGCGGGATGAGCTGGCGCGCTCGGGCCGCCCCATCGAGCTCTCGTTCGAGTACCTGGACAGCCGGCGTTTCGGCTACGGCGACCAGATCCCGCTGATCGCGCGCACCCTCGCGGCCAAGTACCG
Source organism: Comamonas sp. SCN 67-35 (assembly GCA_001725255.1). Classification (GTDB taxonomy): domain Bacteria; phylum Pseudomonadota; class Gammaproteobacteria; order Burkholderiales; family Burkholderiaceae_C; genus Comamonas_C. Next base: position 183,901 of record MEFV01000001.1, read on the forward strand.
GGCCTATCGCCCCGAAGTGCTGGTGGTCTGCGACAACCCGGCGTTCGAGTTCGCGATGCAGTACCGCGAGCAGCTCTTCCCCGGTGTGCCGCTGGTGTTTTGCGGCTACAACGACTTCCCGCCGGAAACCGCACGCTGGCTGAACAACGCCACCGGCGTGACCGAGGCCACATCGATCGAGGATTCCGTGGCAATGGCGCTCAAGGTGCACCCCGGCACCCACACGCTCGCCTTCATCACGTCCACCGCCAATTCCACCAATGCGCGCATCGCCGAGGCGGCGGAGTTCGCCATCTTCCCGCAACTGCGCCAGCGCTTCGACGTCGTGGAAATCAGGGACGCCCCGATGGCGCGCATCCGCCAGCGGCTGGCCGAACTGCCTTCTTCAACCCTGGTGTTCCTGGCCGGCCAGACGAACGAGCACACCAACGGCCGGGCGATCAGCCCCGATGAAAGCGCCAGCCTCATCACTGCCGCCAGTCCGTTTCCGGTCTACGCGTTCTGGGACTCGGACCTCGGGCATGGCGTGCTCGGCGGCCATTTCGTCACCGCGCACCAGCAAGGAGAGACCGCCGCCCGCATGGCCCTGCGCATCCTGGACGGCACACCGGCGGACCGCATCCCCGTGGTCATGCAGGCGCCGACCGAAGACATTTTCGATGCGCGCGTGATGCGCCGCTTCGGCGTCTCCGCCGACCAACTCCCGGCAAGCGCCCGGATCATCGGGCAAGACACCTCGGCGTGGACCACCTACCGCGGGCAGATCATCGGCATCTCGGCGCTGCTGGCGCTGCAGGGCGCCTTGATCGCCCTGCTGCTGCGCCAGTCGCGCGGGCGGCGCAAGGCGCTGTCCGAGCTCGATCGGGAGCGCTCGCTGCTGGAGCAGCACGTGGCCGAACGCACACGCGCCCTGGAAGCGGCCAACACCCAGCTGGCGCACCTGAGCCGCACCGACAAGCTCACCGGACTGGCCAACCGCCGCCATCTGGACCTGGTCCTCGAAACCGAGTTCGCCCGGCTCGGACGCTCGGGCGCGCCGCTGTCGCTGATCATGATCGACATCGACTATTTCAAGCAATTCAACGACACCTACGGCCACGTGATGGGCGACGAATGCCTGCGCACCGTGGGGCACCTGCTCGCGCGCATGGCCAACCGCACCCCCGACCTGGCGGCGCGCTTCGGTGGCGAGGAATTCCTCATCGTGCTGCCCGAGACGGACGCTGCGGGCGCGCTGACGCTCGCCGAGCGCCTGCGCCAGAGCATCGCGGACCTGGCCATCGCGCACACAAGCTCCCCGGTGGCCCGGTACGTCACGGTCAGTATCGGCGTGCTCACCGTGCATCCGGCGGCAATCGAAGGCGTGCACAGCGCCGTCTCGCAGGTGGACCGCCATCTCTACGCCGCCAAACAGCAGGGACGCAACCGCGTGGTGGCCTCAGGCGGGCAGGGCCGCCAGCACTGAAAAACTCCCGAAGGTCAGGGCGGCGCTACCGGGATGACGGCGCGCCAGCAGGGTTCCCAGGCCTTACGGGCGCGCGTCGGCATCCACGTCGTACACCGCATAAACCCACGGCTGTGCCCGGGGAAAGCGCCAGCCGCTGCGCGCCACCTGCAACACGTGCGGCTGCGTGGACCGTCCGCGCGCGGCCAGCCACTGCCGGGCCTGGCGGTCGCAATCGGTTGCGTCCTGCGCCGTCGACAGCGGCCCGCGCAGACACAGCAGCACACCATCGCGCGCCTGCCAGGGGCCGACCCCCAACATCCGTGCTTCCTTGCTGTCGGGCAGACCCGGCACGGTCAGCAGATGCGGCTGGGCGTAGAAGGCGAGCATCGCATTGCCGGCCCAGTCGCCACCCACCCACCCGAGGCGCTGGCCCGGGTGGCGCTGCTGCCAGTCGCCCACGATGGCGCGCGCGGCCTCCTGCGTCGGCCGGTAGTAGCCTTCATTGCCGCGCAGCGCGTTGAACAGCGCAAACACCACGCTCAGCGCCAATATCAGCGCCAGCACCGGCCACCATGCGCGCGCCAGATGATGCAGCGCAGCCGCCTCGGCCGCAGGCGCGAGCCGCCGCAGATTGCGCAGCCACAGCAGGGAAAAGGCGTAACCGATCGGAATGGCCCAGGGGACGGAAAGCTCCGCGACGCCCGCCACGCCAAAGCCCAACGCCAGCACCCAGGGCATGCACGCGAGCCAGAACAGCACGTCGTCCCGGCCTTGCGGCAGCCAACTGCGCAACAACAGGCGTGCCGCCTCGCGCGCCCATGGCGTGCCGTCCATGCGCGCCTGCGCGCGCGCCCAGACGAGGCACAGCGCGAGCCACGCGGGCAGCCAGTAGAACACCGGCGCGAAGGTAAAGCGCGCGACGTAGCCCCACGAGGTGGCACCCCCGCCCTGCTCCATGGCGTAGTGCAGCGGCGCCCAATCGTGGGAGGCGACCCAGGCCAGATGCGGCCACAGCACCAGGCCGAACACCGCCAGCGCAAGGTAGGGCCGCGGCGTCGCGAGCCAGCGCCGACCCTCGGCGTGCAGAAACACCGGCAGCAGGAACCCCGCAAGGAACAAGCCGCTGAAGTACTTGCTCAGCATGCAGGCAGCCGACACCAGGCCCAGCGCCACGCTGGCCCCGGCGCCGCGCCAGCCGCGCTGCTGCCAGCTCGCCAGCAGCAGCGTCGCAGCCCAGGGCCAGAGCGACAGCAATTGGCTGTTGGCGTTGAACTTGCCCGCCAGGTTGGTGTAGGGGAAGCTCCAGAGCAGCAGCAGCGCGCCCCACGGAGCAAGAGCCCCGAGCTTGAGCCGCCGCCCGAGCACCCAGACCCCCGCCAACCCCACGAACACGTTGGCATACGAGAGCAGCCGGTAGTTGAAATCGTTCTGCGCAAACACCCCGAACCACAATCCCACGACCCAGCTGAAAAAGGGCGGGTGCTTGTGCGTGCCCCAGCGCAGCGGCTGCGACCACGCATAGTTCTCGAGCATGTCGTGGTAGCCGTCCAGGTTGGCGTTGCCCAACCACGTGGCGAACGCCCAGACAACGCACGCACCGGCCAGCCAGCCCAGAACCCGGCGCGTCGAAGGCGCAGCAAAGGGGTACATGGCGGAGTCAGGGCTGCGGCCTGGCGGCTGCAGGAGATGCAAGGAACGCCCGCGCGACTGGCGCGAAGGCAGGAAACAGAAGGGGAATGACGAGGGCGGAGGACGGCACGGGAGGCGATTATCGCAGGCCGCAAGGCTCGTATGATCAATGGTTTTCCGCCCAGCGCATGTCCGGTCTCAATCTCGCTCAGTTGCAGGCGGTGCACGTCACGGACCACCCCTGCCTGGTCCTGGCGGGCGCGGGTTCGGGCAAGACGCGGGTCATCACGCACAAGATCGCGCACCTGATCTCGCAGGGCCTGGCGCCACGGCAGATCGCCGCGATCACCTTCACCAACAAGGCGGCCGCCGAAATGCGCGAGCGCGCCGGCGGGCTCATAGGGCGCGCCGCGCGCGAGGTGCTGATCTGTACCTTCCACGCACTCGGCGTGCAGCTGCTGCGCGAAGACGGACAGGTGCTCGGCCTGAAACCGCACTTCAGCATTCTGGACACGGGCGATGTGACCTCCATCCTCAAGGATTGCGCCGGCGCCACCACTGACCTGGCCACGGCGCGGCAGTGGCAATGGGGCATCAGCGCGCTGAAGAACGCGGGACTGGGCGCGCAGCAGGCTCTGGCGCAGGCCAAAGACGATACCGAGCGCCAACTGGCTGCCCTGATGCTACGTTACGAGGAGCGCCTGGCGGCCTATCAGAGCGTGGATTTCGATGATCTGATCGGCCTACCCATGCGCCTGCTGCGCGAGCACTCCGCAGTGCGCGAAAAATGGCAGCATCAGCTCGGCCACGTGCTCATCGACGAATACCAGGACACGAACGCCACGCAGTACGAACTGCTCAAACTGCTCGTGGGCGACAACGGCCGCTTCACCGCCGTGGGTGACGATGACCAGAGCATCTATGGCTGGCGCGGCGCGACGCTGGACAATCTCAAGCGACTGCCCCGGGATTTTCCCCGGCTCAAGGTCGTCAAACTCGAGCAGAACTACCGCTCCACCACGGCCATCCTGCGCGCAGCCAATCACGTGATCACGCCCAATCCCAAGCTCTTTCCCAAGACCTTGTTCAGCGAACTGGGCGAAGGCGAACCGGTGCGCGTGCAGTCCTGCGACCACGAGGAGCACGAGGCCGAGCGCGCCGTCGCGCGCATTCAGAGCCTGCGCGCGGCGAGCAACCCGCCGCCCGCGTGGAAGGACTTCGCCATCCTCTACCGCGCCAACCACCAGGCCAGGCCGCTGGAGAAGGCACTGCGCAGGGCGAACATTCCCTACAAGGTCTCGGGCGGCACGAGTTTTTTCGACCGCGCCGAAATCCGCGACCTGTGCGCCTGGTTTCGCCTCTGGGCCAACCCGGACGACGACCCCGCCTTCCTGCGCGCCATCGCCACGCCCCGGCGCGGCATCGGCCACACCACGCTGGCCCGGCTGGGCGAATTCGCCAGCCAGCGCAAGAGCAGCCTCTTCGAGAGCCTGTTCAGCCCCACGCTCGCCGCCGCGCTGCCGCGCAAGGCCATCGACGGCCTCACGGAATTCGGCCGCTGCATCAACGAGCAGGAATACCGTGCGCGCCACACGCTCGGCGCCGAAGCCGCCCGGGGTTTCCTCACCGACTGGCTCACCGGAATCGGCTACGAACGCTACCTGCACGATGCGGAAGACAGCGACAAGGTGGCCGCCGCGCGCTGGAGCAATGTGCTTGAATTCTGCGACTGGATGGCGCAGCGTGCGGGCGGCCAGATCGCCGACGCGGCAGACACCACCGCGAGCACGCAAACGCGCACCCTGCTGGACGTGGCGCGCAACATCGCCCTGCTTTCCACCATCTCCGAGCGCGAGCAGGAGCAGGACGTGATCACGCTCTCCACGCTGCACGCGGCCAAGGGCCTGGAGTGGACTCACGTGATGCTCGCGGGCGTGACCGAAGGCATGCTGCCCTTCAGGGTGGACGACAGCGACGCGCCAGAGCAGATTCAGATCCGGCTGGAAGAAGAGCGGCGCCTGATGTACGTGGGCATCACGCGGGCCAGGCGCACGCTGGTGGTGAGCTGGACCAAAAAGCGCAAAAAGGGCCGCGAGCTGGTGAGCTGCCAACCCAGCCGTTTCATTGCCGAAATGCAGCTCGATGCCGCCACGAGCCGCGAAGACCCGCGCGAAAAACTGCGCCAGCTGCGCGCTGAATTTGCGCTCAAGGCACAGCTCCCCACAACCTGACCATCGATCCTGCGCCCATGCATCATGCTCTGACGTCCCTCTTCCTTGCCTGCTCGGCGGCCGCGTTCGCCTCGCCCGGGCTGGCCGCGGATACACCGCAAAGCCCATGGCAGCGCTGCACCGCCATTGCCGCCAGCGCCGAGCGACTGGCCTGTTTCGACCAATGGGCGCTCGATCAGCAGGCAGACGCCGCGGCTGCCGCGGATCGCCGAAGCGACGCCCGGGGCGACGCGCCTCGCACCACAGCGGTCACAACCAGCCTGCCCGACCTGCCCGCGCCACCCGGTGACGGCTGCCGCAACGGCCCCTACACCACGCTCTCGCGCTTCTGGGAGCTGGAGGCGGGCAGCGACTGCGGCACGCTGCAATTTCGCGGCTACCGGCCCCTGAGCGTTTCCGTCGTCACCGCCGACACCGTCAACCAGCAACCCACCTCGGACAACCCGCTGAACAACGCCGGCGGCCTCACCCCGTACAAACGCACCGAGATGCGCCTGCAGCTCTCGGTGCGCACCAAGCTGGCCAGGAACCTGCTCACCACGGGCGAGGGGCCGGCGCGCGATTCGCTCTGGTTCGGCTACACCCAGCAGTCGTACTGGCAGCTCTTCTCACCCGCCATCTCGCGACCGTTTCGCAACACCGACCACGAACCCGAACTGGTCTACATCCATCCGACCACGGCCGATCTGCCCTGGGGCTGGCGCTGGCGCTACAGCGGCATCGGCCTCGTGCACCAATCCAACGGGCAGAGCCTGCCGTTGTCGCGCAGCTGGAACCGCGTCTACCTGATGGCCGGACTGGAACGCGGCAACGACTGGCTCGTCACCGCCCGCATCTGGCAGCGCCTGCACGAGAGCGCGGCCAACGACGACAACCCGCACATCAGCGACTACATCGGCCGCGCCGAGATGACGCTGGGCTGGAACCCCTCCTCGGACAACACCCTGGCTCTCACCCTGCGGCACACGCTGCGCGCCCACGCCCGCGGTTCGCTGCGCCTGGAATGGCTGCACCGGCTGGGTGACAGATCCAACCTGCGCCTGCACACCGCCGTGTTTTCCGGCTACGGCGACAGCCTGATCGACTACAACCGCCGACGCACGGTGCTGAGCATCGGCCTGAGCCTGCTGGACTTCTGAACCGTTTTGCAACAGTGCTCACCGTGCGGCTCGGTATGATCGCTTTTTCGCGTTTGTCGCGTCCGATTTTCCTGGGAAGCCCTTCGTCATGACCTTTCATTCCGCTCCTGTCTTGCGCACCGTGCTTGCTGCGTCGCTGCTGGCCTCGGGCCTGAGCGCCTGCGTGCCGATCGTCGTCGGCACGGGCGCCGCGATGGGTGCCATCGTCGCCACCGACCCGCGCACCACGGGCACGCAGGTGGAGGATGAAGGCATCGAGCTGCGCGCCGCAAGCCGCATCACCGAGGCGCTCGGCGAACGGGTGCACGTGAATGTCACGAGCTACAACCGCCAGGCGCTGATCACCGGCGAAGTGCCCACCGCCGAAGACAGCCGACGCGTGCAGGAGATCGTGCAGGGCGTGCAAAACGTGAAATCGGTCGTGAATGCGCTGGGCGTCATGCCCAATTCAACGATGTCCGAGCGCTCCAACGATGCCTACATCACCGGCAAGGTGCGCGCCAAGCTCGTGGACTACAACGATCTCGTGGCCACCAACGCCTTCAAGGTCGTGACCGAGCGCGGCGAGGTCTTCCTTCTGGGCCGCGTCACGCCCTACCAGTCCAGCCAGCTGACCGATGCCGCACGCAGCATCGATGGCGTGCGCAAGGTGGTGCGCGTGTTCGAGATCATCCCGGGCGGGACGCCGGCCCCCTCACCCAGCGCACCCGCTGCCGCGGCGCATCAATAAGCGCGCGCTCAAACCTTCGGGCTTCGCGTCAACCGGGCGATCAAGCTGGAGGTGTCCCAGCGATTGCCACCCTCGCGCTGCACTTCGGCGTAGAACTGGTCCACGAGCGCCGTCACGGGCAGCAGCGCGCCATTGCGCTTGGCCTCGTCGAGCACCAGGCCCAGGTCCTTGCGCATCCAGTCCACGGCAAAGCCGAAATCGAACTTGCCCTCGACCATGGTGCGGCCGCGGTTGTCCATCTGCCAGCTCTGCGCCGCGCCCTTGCCGATCACGTCGAGCACCAGCGGCATGTCCAGGCCCGCGCGCGCGCCGAACGCAATCGCCTCCGCCAGGCCCTGCACCATGCCCGCGATGCAGGTCTGGTTGACCATCTTGGCAAGCTGCCCGGCGCCGCTGCCGCCGATGCGCGTGCACGCGCGCGCAAATGCCATGGCCACGGGCTGGATCACGTCGAACGCTGCCTGGTCCCCCCCGCACATCACCGTGAGCACACCCTTTTGCGCGCCCGCCTGCCCCCCCGATACCGGCGCATCGACGAACTGCAGACCCGATGCAAGCGCGCTGGCGTGCAACTCCCGCGCCACCTGGGCCGAGGCCGTCGTGTGATCCACAAAAATGGCACCCGGCTTCATGCCCGCAAAGGCGCCATCACCGCCCAGCACCACCGAACGCAGATCGTCGTCGTTGCCGACGCAGCAGAACACCAGGTCGGCGCCCTGCGCCGCCTCGCGCGGCGTTGCGGCACGTTTGGCGGCTCCATCGCCTGCGAATTCAGCGCACCATGCTTCTGATTTCGAAGCTGTCCGGTTGTACACCGTGACCGCATGGCCCGACCGCAGCAGATGCGCCGCCATCGGATAGCCCATCACGCCCAAGCCCAGAAACGCCACCTTGCGCGGCGCCACCTGCGCGTAGCTGCGCGCCTCGATACCACTTGCCATCACCAACCGCCTTTCACACAATCGCGAACTGTTCCGTCCCCGCCGCCAGATCGCCCGACTTGGCGCGCTGGCTCGAGAGCTTGATCTGCAGGCGCAGGTCGTTGAGCGAATCGGCATTGCGCAGCGCATCCTCGTAGCTGATGAGGTTGGCCTCGAAGAGGTCGAACAGCGCCTGGTCGAAGGTCTGCATGCCCATGTTGCGGCTCTTCTTCATCACGTCCTTGATCTCCGCCACCTCACCCTTGAAGATGAAGTCGGCGATCAGCGGCGAATTGAGCATGATCTCGACCGCCGCGATGCGCCCTTTGCCATCCTGCTTGGGCACGAGCCGCTGCGAGATCAGCGCCCTCAGATTGAGCGAAAGATCCATGAGCAGCTGCGCGCGCCGCTCCTCGGGGAAGAAATTGATGATGCGGTCGAGCGCCTGGTTGGCGCTGTTGGCGTGCAACGTCGCGAGGCACAGGTGGCCGGTTTCGGCGAACACGACAGCGTGCTCCATGGTCTCGCGATCGCGGATTTCACCCATCAGGATGACGTCGGGCGCCTGACGCAGCGTGTTCTTGAGCGCCGCCCCCCAGCTCTCCGTGTCCAGCCCGACCTCACGCTGCGTCACCACGCAGTTCTTGTGCGCATGCACGAACTCGATCGGGTCTTCCACCGTGACGATGTGACCGTAGGAGTTTTCGTTGCGCCAGTCCACCATGGCTGCCAGCGATGTCGATTTGCCCGAACCTGTCGCACCCACCATGATGCACAGGCCGCGCTTGGTCATCACCACTTCCTTGAGCACCTGGGGCAGCCCCAGGCCGTCTATCGTCGGCAGGCTCAGCGGAATCGTGCGCAGCACCATGCCCACGTTGCCCTGCTGAATGAAAGCGTTGACGCGAAAGCGCCCTATGCCGACCGGGGAAATCGCGAAGTTGCACTCCTTGGTGCGCTCGAAGTCGGCCACCTGCTTGTCGCTCATGATCGAGCGCGCCAGCGTGAGCGTGTGCATGGCCGTGAGCGGCTGCGGCGACACCTTGGTCATCTTGCCGTCCACCTTGATCGCCGGTGGAAAATCCGCCGTGATGAACAAGTCGCTGCCACCGCGGCTGACCATCAACTTGAGCAGATCATTGATGAATTTGCTGGCCTGATCGCGTTCCATCGTGGCTCCTCCGTAAGCTGCGTGCCTGCCTTGTGTATTCCGTCAATTCTGATGGTCGCTCAAACGCGCGCTGACCACGCGCAAGCGCTGGGAGAGCTTGCGCGCCAGCAGCGCCACCAGGCTGGCGGCCAGTTGCGGGTCCTTGGTCATCATTTCGTCCATGGCCTCGGCGTTCAAAGCCGCCAATTCGCAGTCCGTCAACGTGGTGCACGAGGAAAAGCGGATGCCGCTATCGAGCAGCGACATCTCGCCCAGGATATCGCCGGGGCGCGTCTCGGCCAGGCGCAGCTGCTCGCCCCAGGGTTGCAGGCGGTCGACCGCGATCGTGCCGTTGAGCAGCACCACCATGAAGTTGCCGTACTCGCCCTGGCGGATGACATCGCGATTGGGTGGCACCGAAGCGAACTGGAAGAAGCGCTCCATGCGCTCGACCGCGTCCTGATCGAGATGCGACATGTATTTGTCCTTGGACCACAGCGCCTCCAGCAGCTTGCCGCCGCGGCTCTTGGGCAGGCGCTTGGCGCCAATCTCGGTGGCCCGTGCCTCCCAGGGGATCAGGAGCGCGTCATCCACCCCCTGACCCATGAATGCCGTCGTGAAAAATGCCGACTCCGGAGCTTCTTCCGGAGATTTGCCGTACTTCGCCTTGAGCAGGCCGAGTATGCCTTTCATGGCAACCACTCCCTTTGTTATGCCCCCGCGGGGGACAAGCCGGCGGCGCGCGTGTGCGCCACCCCATCACATCACCCGGGGAAATTTTCCGGTATCTTGGCCTTGCCGCGCGCCTCGGCCGGGCTGATCACGTTGCGCCGCACGAGATCCGTGAGGTTCTGATCGAGCGTCTGCATGCCCACGCTGTTGCCGGTCTGGATGGTGGAATACATCTGCGCCACCTTGGCCTCGCGGATGAGGTTGCGAATCGCGCTCGTGCCCAGCATGATCTCGTGCGCAGCCACGCGCCCCGAGCCGTCCTTGAGCTTGCACAGCGTCTGCGAGATCACCGCCTGCAGCGACTCGGAGAGCATGGCCCGCACCATGTCCTTTTCCTCCGCCGGGAAGACGTCGATGATGCGGTCTATGGTCTTGGCCGCCGACGAGGTGTGCAAGGTACCGAAGACCAGGTGGCCGGTCTCGGCCGCCGTCATCGCCAGGCGAATGGTTTCGAGATCGCGCATTTCACCCACCAGGATCGCATCCGGGTCCTCGCGCAGGGCCGAGCGCAGGGCGGCGGCGAACGACAGGGTCATCGGCCCGACCTCGCGCTGATTCACCAGGCATTTGCGCGATTCGTGCACGAACTCGATCGGGTCCTCGATCGTGAGGATGTGCCCGTACTCGGTTTCGTTGAGGTGATTGACCATCGCCGCGAGCGTGGTGGACTTGCCCGAACCCGTCGGCCCCGTGACCAGCACCAGGCCGCGCGGCTTGAGCGCCAGATCGGCAAAAATCTTCGGCGCGTTGAGCTGCTCGAGCGTGAGAATCTTGCTCGGAATCGTGCGGAACACCGCCGCCGCGCCGCGATTCTGGTTGAACGCATTGACCCGGAAGCGCGCCAGGCCCTCGATCTCGAAGGAAAAGTCCACTTCGAGGAACTCTTCATAGATCTTGCGCTGCGCATCGCTCATGATGTCGTACACCATGGCATGGACGGTCTTGTGATCGAGCGCATCGACATTGATGCGGCGCACGTCGCCGTGCACGCGGATCATGGGCGGCAGCCCCGCCGACAGGTGCAGGTCCGACGCATTGTTTTTCACACTGAAGGCCAGAAGCTGGGTGATATCCACGTGTGTCCCTCTTGGAATGGGTTTGCAGTACGCTCTGGCAGGCATTATGACGATGATCAGCGACAACCTACAAGCCGTGCAGGCCCGCATTGCACGTGCCTGCGCCGCCTGCGGACGCCGCCCTGACGAGGTGAGCCTGCTCGCGGTTTCCAAGACCTTCGGCACCGAAGCCGTGCGGGATGCCGCACGCGCGGGTCAGCGCGCTTTCGGAGAGAACTACATCCAGGAGGCCGTCGAAAAGATCGCCGCCCTCACTCGACCGGACGCACCGCCCCTGCAGTGGCACTGCATCGGCCCCATCCAGAGCAACAAGACGCAGCTCGTGGCCCGGCACTTTCACTGGGCGCAGACGATAGACCGGCTCAAGATCGCCCAGCGCCTGAATGACCAGCGGCCCCCGGACCTGGCTCCGCTGAACGTCTGCATTCAGGTGAACGCGGACGGCGGCGCAACCAAGTCCGGCGCCTCTCCCGAGGACGCCGTGGAGCTGGCCCTGTCCGTGGCGAAACTGCCACGACTGCGCCTGCGCGGCGTGATGAGCATCCCCGATCCGCTGCCGGACTTCGATGCGCAATGCGCCGCCCACCGGCGCGTGCGCGAGGTGTTCGACGCCATCGCCGCACGTTTGCCAGCAGGCTGCGGCGAATTCGATACGCTCTCGCTCGGCATGACCGCCGATCTCGAGGCGGCGATCCACGCGGGCAGCACCATGGTGCGCGTGGGCAGCGGCATCTTTGGCGCACGCCACTACGCGGTCCAGCAGACATAGCCCCGATGCATTCGCCCGCGCGATGAAAATGCTAAGCTGAATCGCCCCCGGTGGCGCGTGCCCGGCAGGCCGCGCCACAGTCATTCAAGGAGATTGAAGATGCCAGGACTCTTGCCCGATGTAGACCCGGAAGGCCTGCTCGAGTTTTCCGTGGTCTATACCGACCGCTCGCTCAACCACATGTCGCAGCGCTTCGTGCGCGTGATGCAGGACATCCTCGCCACACTCAAGGAGGTCTATCACGCGCACACGGCCGTCGTGCTGCCGGGCAGCGGCACCTTCGGCATGGAAGCCGTGGCGCGCCAGTTCGCCAACCGCGAAAAGGTGCTGATCGTGCGCAACGGCTGGTTCAGCTACCGCTGGACCCAGATCTTCGAGGAAGGGGGTCTGGGCGGCGGCGCCGTGGTCTGCAAGGCGCGCCGCCAGGGCGCGGGCAGCCAGGCGCCGTGGGCACCCTGCCCTGCCGAAGAAGTCATCGAAGCGATCCGCAAGGAAAAACCCAAGGTTGTTTTCGCACCGCACGTGGAGACGGCGAGCGGCATCATGCTGAGCGACGACTACATCCGCGCGGTGAGCAGCGCCGCGCACGAAGTGGGCGCGCTCTTCGTACTCGACTGCGTGGCCTCGGGCGCGGTGTGGGTCGACATGCAGGCCACGGGCGTGGATGTCCTGATCTCCGCGCCGCAAAAAGGCTGGAGCAGCTCGCCCTGCTGCGCCATGGTGATGCTCTCCGAACGCGCACGCACCGCCATCGAGTCCACGAAGAGCTCCAGCTTCTCGTGCGACCTGAAAAAATGGATGCAGATCGCGGAAGGCTATGAAAAAGGCCAGCACGCCTACCACACCACCATGCCCACCGATCCGCTCGTGCATCTGCGCGACGCCATGCAGGAGGCGCGCGCGCGCGGCTTCGAGAAAGTGCGCGAGCAGCAAATCGAACTCGGCGCCAAGGTGCGCGCCCTGCTCGAACGCCGCGGCTTTCCCAGCGTGGCCGCCGAGGGCTGGAAGGCCCCGGGCGTCGTCGTGAGCTACACCACCGACCCCGACATCAAGAGCGGAAAGAAGTTCCTGCAGGTGGGCCTGCAGACCGCTTCAGGCGTGCCTCTGCAATGCGACGAGGGCGCGGATTTCTCCACATTCCGCCTGGGCCTCTTCGGCCTGGACAAATGGGGCAATGTAGACCGCAGCGTGGCGCAGCTGTCCAAGGCGCTGGATGCGATCGGCGTGCCAGGCTGAACCTCAACCGCGCGGCGGTCCCTTGCAAGGTCTGCCCTGCTGATTCAGGCCGGGCGCGTCTCGTACCAGGACTTCGACGCATTGACGGCGCGAACCACGGTCAGCGACAAGTCGATCGACCTGTTCAAGTGGAAGACCGCGAACAAGGGGAAGCGGGAATACGAGGGTCCGCTGCATGCCTACCGAGCGCTCGTGAAGTCCAACCGGCGCCAGGGCGTGTACTGGATGCCGTGCGCGTCCCCGGACTTCGCCGCGGCCTGATGGTCTGCTACCCCGGACCGGGCGGCGAACCAAAAACGCCGACACATGTACAAGTCGTTGCCGCGCAAGGCGATGTGCGTGTGCTACGGCGAAAAATGGGCGGAGATTTTGAGAGAACAGAGGGCAGAAAAGAGTCGAACTGGCCACCATGGGCACTGGTTCCGACCACCCCCTGGCACACGCAGAATGCGCGTGAACCCCGCGTACCATGTGGGGTCTGGAAGTGAAAACGCCCAACCGAGAACGGTTGGGCGGCGAATAGTGGTGGTGTAGTTCCCCGCTAGAGGGAACCAGCCTGCCACACGGGCATTGCCACCGTAGGCGGAATTGTACATCACGGGCGCTTCCGAGGGGAGTGCAGGCACCTCCGCTCACTTCCCCGCATCCGTAGGCGCTCAAGCGCCCTGTCTCCACGGCGCTCGCGTGAGGTCGTAGTGCCAGCAATCAACTGCATAGTGAAGCCCGCGAGCAGCCTCACTGCCAAGGATTCCCGCCGAACGGCACCAAACGAGTGCAGGCTTGAAAGTTTTACACTATGCTGTACACATTTGCTCACGTTTGGCCACAACCATGACAGCCAGTGCTGACGAGGGGGAAATCCTCACCCTCAAGCAGGTCGCGGACTTCCTGAAGGTCACGGAACGGACGATCTATCGGTTGGCCGCAGCCGGGAAGATTCCTGCGTTCAAGGTCGGCGGAACGTGGCGATTCTCCAGGGCGGAGATCAATCGATGGATTCAACGGCAGCAAATAGACGGCAAAGCCGATAAGACGTAACTCACTGGAGGGCTTGATGACTCAGCAGACCGAAGGCAGTGAACAGATGGAGCAATCGCTGATCGACATCGCGGTCGAGAGTTGGCGCTTTTCGCGTCTGTTCGGAAAAGTCGTCAGCAAACTCGATGCTGGAGAGTCAGGTCGTTACGCCAATCAGCTCCGCTACTTTCAGAAAAAAGTCGAGGAAAGCCTCGAGTCGAGCGGTCTCAAGCTCGTCAATGTCGAAGGGCAGCCTTACGACCCGGGCATGGCGGCCTCCGCTTTGAACGTGGGTGACTTCGGCCCCGACGACGTGCTTCTCGTTGATCAGATGGTCGAGCCAATCATCATGGGGGCGAACGGCCTACGCAAACAAGGCACGGTAATGCTGAGGAAGGTGGAAGCATGAAATACGTTGGGATTGACCTCGGCACGACCAACAGTGCCATCTGCTCCTTCGACGGGGAGAGGATTCAGCTCTACAAGAGCCCGGAGCAGCACGACGTTACGCCTTCCGCGATCTTCATCGACCGGCGTAGCAACAAGTACATCGGGTCGCGCGCCTACATGAACGCCGCACGCAATCCGGACAACGCCGCGACGCTGTTCAAGCGCCTGATGGGCACCAGCACGCCAGTGAAACTGCCTGCGGTCAATCTAACCATGACGCCAGAGGAGTGCTCTGCCGAGGTGCTGCGCACTTTATTCGGCTACCTGCCGGAAGAAATTCGGGGGGATGGCGACACGGGCACCGTCATCACGGTGCCTGCCGCCTTCAACCAGATGCAGAAGGACTCGACGATGGCTGCTGCCGACGCGGCTGGCCTCGGGCGGGTCGCGCTGATGCAAGAGCCAGTCGCCGCCGTGATGAGCGTCATGCGCCAACGGAAGAACGATGGCGTGTTTGTCGTCTACGACCTCGGTGGCGGCACGCTCGACATTGCCATCGCGGAGAGCATCTCGGGGCGCGTGAACCTGCTGGCCCATGGCGGCATTGCCATGTGTGGTGGGCGCGATTTCGACCGCATCCTGTTCGACAACGTCGTCAAGCCGTGGCTACTGGAGAACTTCGACCTTCCCGAAGATCTGGCTGCGAACCCACAGTTCAAGTCTCTGCTGCGCATGGCCACATGGGCGACGGAAAAGGCCAAGATCGAACTCTCGCAGAAGGAGGAAGCGGTTGTCAGCCTTCCCGAGACTGAGCTGGGCGTCCGTGACCAGTCAGGCGAGGAGATCTACATCGACATCGCGGTTGATCGCAAACGCTACGACGGGCTGATTGCATCGAAGCTCGAGGAGTCCATCCAGTCCGCCCGCGAAACGCTCGAAAAGGCCGGATTGAGTCCGCACGATGTCGAACGCGTCGTCTTCGTGGGAGGCCCCACGCACTACAAGCCCCTGCGCGACAAGGTCGCCTTCGAGCTGGGAATCGCCCCGTCCACCGACGTGAACCCGATGACGGCTGTTGCTGAAGGGGCTGCCGTTTTCGCCGAATCAATCGACTGGTCGTCGCAAAGCCGTGGGCGCAAAAGTGCTCGTGGCGCAATCAGCGCCGGTGGCTCACTCGACCTCTCGTTCAACTACATCGCGCGCACGCCAGACTCAAGAGCCAAGATCGTCGCCAAGCTGGGCCGCGCGCCCACGGGCATCGAGTTCCAGATCGACAGCCTTGATACAGGCTGGTCGTCTGGCCGCGTTGCGCTGAAGGATGGCGCGAGCATCGAACTCAGTCTGACCAAGCCCGGCGACAACACCTTCAAGGTGTTTGTGTTCGACTCCAACGGTGCGCCCGTCACGTTGGGTGAGGACAAGATCGTCATTGCACGTACCGCTGCCAGTATTGACGCGATTCCGGCGTCACATTCCATTGGCGTGGAAGCGCGCGACAAGGTCGGGGGTCGCTTGGTGCTGGACTACCTCGTGCGCGAAGGCGATCAACTTCCCAAGAAGGGCAAGAAGACCTTCAAAGCGGGCGAGTCGCTCAAAGCTGGAAGTGCGGGCTCGATCAAGTTCAAGCTATGGGAAGGCGAGATATCTGACCCGATCAACGACAACCGTTTCATCGGCATGTTCGAGATCAAGGGGTCGGACTTCGATGACGGCGTCATCACCGCTGGCGCAGAGATGATCTGCGAGTACGAAGTGCTCGACTCCGGCAACATTCAGTTGGAAGTGTCGGTGCCTTCCATCAGTGGTTCGTTCAAGAGCGGACGCAACTACTACTCCAGCCAGGAGGGCAAGGTCGACTACACCAGTCAGGCCAAGAACATTCAGGAACAGTCCGAACACACGCTGGAACGGCTCGAAGAAATGGCCTCCAAGGTGGACGATCCACGCCTGGAGCAAGCCCGCGAGAAACTGGAGCAGGCAAACACCATCGAGTCCGGGGAGACCGACCCTGAAACAGCGAAGCAGGCGATGGACAACGTACAGGAGGCCAAACGCCTGCTGGCGCTGACTCGCAAAGAGCACCTGAAGGACATCCGCCAACTCGAACTGGACAGGACGGTCGGCTTCTTCGAGAAGGCTGTGCGTCAGCATGCCAGACCGACCGAGACATCGTCGTTCGATAGCTTGGTGAAGACGGCGCAGCGCGCCATCGACAACAACAGCAACGACTTCGAATCGCACCTAGACGACCTGCGGGGCCGCAACTTCATGATCCTGTGGCGTCAGGATTGGTTCGTGATCGACCGCTTCAAGTGGCTGGCCCAGGACACCTACCTTTTCGCCGACCTCCACGAACACGCGCAGTGGGTGGCCGTTGGTACCGAGGCGCTAAAAGCCAACGACATCGACAAGCTGCGCGCCGTCGTCGCCAATCTCGACTCCATCCGCATCGGCTCCGCAGGAGAGGACGACATGATGGCGGGCGCGAACATCGTTCGGAGCTGATCATGGCCTTGGAAGCGTGGCTACCTGTTGGATTCCAATTGCCGGATGGCGCACGGGTGCGCATCGCACTGTTCGATGGCGCGGACTGGCAGATCTGCGAAACGATGGGCGGCGGCCGCGCCCTGATCGCACAGGACACGCTGGCGCAACACTGGGTCGAGGCAGGACTGATCGACGAAGGGACGCTGGATGCCTTCCAGTTCGGTACCCGTCAACTTCGAACGATTTCCAGCGCGCCGAGCCAGACGCTTTGCCCCGTCAGCGAAGGCAAGTCTCCAGACAACAAGTCCGAGGCATTGGCCTTCGCGCTGGCGTTGAAGGCCACGCGCGACATCGACCCAGAGTCGGCGCTGCAAGATGCCTTGTATGTCGAGAAGATCACGCGCTTGCTGCCGACCTACAGCATCAGTTCCAGAACCGGCGACGATGTCGTGCTCGGCTACTGGCTGACGGGTGGCACCAACATTCCAGCCAGCTCATTCCGCCGCCTGCGTCAGTCGATGAGCTGGCTGGGCGCGAGCCACTTGAAGGATGTAGTGCAGGCAGCAGGCTTCGAGGTCGCCGAAATCATCCCGCTCGAACGCCAGCCGGACACGCCGACCGAGAAGACCGAGGCTGTTCCCGCTGACGAAAAGACCGGGGCCAAACGCACCGCCCCAGAACCGAACAAGGTGTTCGAACTGGCGGGGCGACCAGAGTTGGCCGCCTTCTTCAACGAGCACATCGTTGACATCATCCTGCACCGCGAGCGCTACAAGGCACTTGGCATCGAGTTCCCCTCTGCGGTGATCCTGCATGGCCCTCCGGGCTGCGGCAAGACCTTTGCTGTCGACAGACTGGTGGACTTCCTCGGCTGGCCGAGCTTCCAGATCGACGCCTCCAGCGTGGCCAGCCCCTACATCCACGAGACCAGCAAGAAGGTCGCGCAGGTGTTCGACAAGGCGATGGAAAACGCACCGTCTGTGCTCGTGATCGACGAGATGGAGGCGTTCCTCGCCGACCGCGAAATGGGCTCGGGCCATCACCGTGTGGAAGAAGTGGCCGAGTTCCTGCGTCGCATTCCGGAGGCAGTAAAGAACGACGTGCTGATCATCGCCATGACGAACCGCATCGAGATGATCGACCCGGCCATCCAGCGCCGGGGGCGCTTCGATCATGTCATCAAGGTGGACTTCGCCAGCGAGGTCGAAGTGCTGGCACTGCTGGACAAGTTGCTCGCCTCCTTGCCAAAAGAGTCGGATGTGGACGCCAAGCCGCTGGCGAAAGAACTGGCGGGCAGGCCCTTGTCCGACGTCTCTTTCGTGGTGCGCGAAGGTGCGAGGCTGGCGGCGCGCTCCGGCAAGGATCGCCTGGATCAAACCAGCCTTTTGTCCGCTCTGCGCTCGTCACCGGCGCGGGAGCGTGAAGGCGGTGAAACCAAGCGACGTATCGGATTTGTTTAGGGAGAGGCACTCGTGGTCGAGGGGGAAGACAAAAACAAGAAAGACGAAAGCAAAGGCTTCGCCGGCCTCTCGTCGCTCGTGTCCGATGTGGATACGTCGCCGCCTCCTGCTGCCAAGAGGGAGCCCACCAGCACGTCTGGCGCTTCTTCGAGTCCACATCCACATCCGCCTCCATCAGCGCAAACGGCACCGGCGCAGCCCCAGCCAAGGCAGCAGCAAACGTATCAAGAGCCTTCGCAACCGTCATCCGGATCATCTGGCGGCAAGTGGGTGCTCGGCATCGCGGCTGTCATCGGCGTCCTTTGGTTGATCGGCCAGGCCGACAAGCCCACGACCTCGTCAGCGCCCACCTACTCACCACCGGTGCAAAGCGCTGCGCCGAGCTATTCGCCGCCAGCGCAGCCGCAAGAGCCTTCTCGTCCGGCTGAATCTCAGCCGCCGGTTGGGCAAAACACCGTCCTGTCGACAGCGCAGATCCGGTATTGCATGGCCGAGGACATCCGTATGGATGGCGCGAAGGCCGCAGTCAATAACTACATCGACGCCGACGTGGAACGGTTCAACGCGATGGTGGCCGACTACAACAGCCGTTGCGGCAGCTTCCGCTATCGCAGCGGCGCGCTGGAAAGTGCGCGACGGGACATCGAGCCGTACAGGGGCCAGCTTCAGTCTGAAGGCCGGAGCAGATTCGCTCGTCCGTCCACTGGCTCACCTTCGACGCCAGCACCAGTGCAATCCAATCCAAGTACAGCCGTATCCAGTGCTCAAAGTCGCACCGTCCCCGGCCTTGAGTCACTTACATACGACGAGAAGGATGCTATTGAAACCGCCTGCATCCTGAAACGCAGCGAGGGAGCAGCCAGCTACAACAGGTGCATATCTGCCCAGATTGCTGCTCTCGCCAATGCACCCCGTACACCTGATTTATCAAGTTTGTCCTATGACGAAAAAGATGCCATAGAAACCGCGTGCATTCTGAAACGCAGTGAAGGAGCCGCCAGTTACAACCGCTGTCTAGCCTCTCAACTTAGTGCCCTTTCCAACGCTCCACGCAAACCTGATCTGTCGGGCTTGTCTTACGACGAAAAGGATGCCATCGAAACTGCATGCATCCTGAAACGTAGCGAGGGAGCCGCCAGTTATAACAGGTGTGTGGTTGCTCAACTTCGCGCTCTTGCCAATGCACCGCGACTACCCAGCTTGGCAGGGTTGTCCTATGACGAGAAGGATGCCATTGAAACTGCCTGCATCCTGAAACGCAGTGAAGGGGCCGCAAGCTACAACAGGTGTGTGGTTACTCAACTTCGCGCACTAGGCAGATAGGAGCGATCATCGATATGGCAATGGCAATCTGCTTTAAATGCGGTTCTGCAAAATCCGGCGCACTGGTCGCCTGCCGGAGTTGTAATGCTGCGCCGCGCACGAACAGCGAGTATGCCGTTTCGCTCGCGCTCTCCGACCATCTGTCGTCCAAAGATCAACTGGCCCAGTACAGCCACGAACTTCGCAACGGTCAGAAACTGTCTGTGCCGCGTGAGGCGCTTGTTCAGGCGCTGGATGCACTGAAAGACCCACAGCTCCTGGCGATGCTCGGCGCGCAAGCAGCAGCTCCCGCTCCAGCACCATCCGCCCCAGCAGCAACCCGACAGCCTCCACCTGCACCGTCGGCAGCTTCGCAACGGTCAGCCCCGCCGCCACCGTCTATCAGGCCGGAGCGTCGACTCACCAAGACGGCCCTCCATCAGTCCCCGTTCGCCATCTTGGGCGTGACGACACGCGATGACCGCAGACGCATCGTCGAGCTTGCGGAAGAGAAGTCACTGGAACTGGATCACGAGGTTTGCCAGAAGGCGCGTTCTGATCTGACCAATCCACGCAACCGACTGAGCGTGGAAATGGCTTGGCTCCCCGGCGTCTCGCCTCGCAAGGCATCTCAACTTTTTGACAGCCTGGTTCACAACCCGATGGCGATTCGGGAAGAGTCTGGTCTGCCTACGCTGGCACACCTGAACCTGCTGGCCGCTGCATTTGAGGCTGTGGATGGTGAGCACGATGCGGACGATTTGGCTGAGTTCATCATGGAGACCGCCTACCTTGCCGAAGAGCTAAGCCCCGAGGATGTCCTGCGCGACCTCAATGAGGATCGCGCCGTCTCCGGCTTTCCGGAAGTGCGTGCGCTCGACCAGATCGAAGCCGAATTGAACGAGCGCAAGCGGTACTACCGCATCGCCATCAAAGACGCCCTCGACAGACTTCCGCCAATGACGCTGATCCAAGTGATGACGGAAGCCGTCGATGGCGTGACTTCGGGCGGTGAAGATCATGCACCGGGGCTGGTCGATGATCTCGTGGACAGCTACGAGGTGGAAACCCAAGGCATCCTGCAAAAGGAAGCGGAAAACGTCCACAAGCTCATCAAGGTGGCCAGAGAGCATGCCGACTCCGGCGAAGCAGCCGTCAAGCCTTACGTGGACAAGCTTGATGTGGTTGCACGTAATTGGGACAAGATCGCCCAGCCCATTCAACTGAGTTCGAAGGCGCGCGGTATCGACCACGAAGCGAGCCGTCACTTGGCCTATGAGATTCGTAGCCTCGCTATCGACTTATTCAACAAGCATGACATGTTGGCGCAGTCTCAGCGACTGACCGGTCTGATTCAGGAGCTTTTTTCTGAAGTACCGGAAATCGCAGATCGAGTTGAGGAAGATGCGGACGCGCTCGCGGACATCTTCCAACAGCGCCAGCAGGCTGTGGCCCGCAAAGATGAGTGGGCGCGCGAAATATCTTACCGTGCCGAGATTGGCGTCATGTTCAAGGACACTTTGAGCATCTCGCCCCAGGGCGTCTCATGGAAGGGGCAGAACTTTCCCCTCGACTCGATCACGCGCGTTCGTTGGGGCGGCGTCAGTCATTCTGTCAATGGCATCCCCACAGGAACGACCTACACGATTGCGTTCGGCAATCGAAGTTCCGAAGCAGTTGTGGAACTGAAGAAGCAGGACATCTACAGCACGTTCATCGACAAGCTCTGGCGTGCGGTCTGCGTGCGTCTGCTCACCGAAATGCTCGAAGCCCTGAAAGATGGTCGCGATCTGCACTTCGGTGATGCGCTCCTGCACGACGACGGCATCACGCTGGTGAAGCGCAAGTTCCTCGGCTCCAACGAGAAGGTGCGTTGTTCGTGGGGCCAGGTCCACGTATGGAGTGCTGATGGTTCTTTCTGTATCGGAGCCAAGGACGACAAGAAGGTGAATGCCGGGATTTCCTATATTCACGGTGCGAACACGCACGTTTTGGAGCAGGCCATTCGCATGGGTTTCAAGAAGCCTGGGATGCGCCGTTTGAGCGAGCTGCTGCAGTGATTTAATCAAGAAATATTGGGGAGTTTTTATGGGGTTTCTGTCGAACCTGTTCGGGGGCAATAAAGAGGACAAGGCGCTGCGCGAGGCATTGGCGCAGATTCACCGCATCCTCGATGACGAAGCATTCCAGTTGGAACTCGTCCATCCTGCAATGAAGGCGATGCTGGAGTCGGCTCCCGCCTATGACAAAGACCCGAACGGCAGCGGCCCTTTCGGCTTCACCGAGTCCAATCCGATTCCAGTCAACGGGCCAATCGGCCAGCTGGCGTATCTGTCCAAACTCGAAACCCAGTCTGGTCAGCGCATCCTTTTTCATCGTCTCGGTGCCATCGACACGGTAGACGTGTTCGAGGCCGTGACGTTCAACGGTGCAGAGTGGTTCATCCTGTTCGTTGATCTTTACCATCCGCGACGCTCGCGCCTCACCCCGGACGGTTTCCGTTTCACGAAAGAGGTCGCGCAGTTCTCCGGCTTCCACAAGTTTTGCGAGAACTTTCCCTACGACTTCGTCGAGAAGAAGGCGTCCGAGCGCGAATCGGGACTGAGCATGGCCTACATCGCCATCAGCAAGGTGTCCGACCAAATCCAGAATCGAGTCTTCAATCGGCCGCTGGCTCACAAGGCCAAGCTCGATCTCGTGAAGAGCCGGTTGTCGAGCTTCCAATCCCAATAGGTGACGCCGATGAAGAAACCGCTTCTCGCGACGCTCGCCGCATTGATGGGCCTCCAGGCCGCACCCGCCCTGGCCGAGAACTACGAGGTGAACCTGACCCGCAAGGGCAGTAACGTTTACAAGATTGACGGCAAGGACATCATCATCCAGACACGCTACTGCTACGTCTACGCCTACTCTGAGGAGGCGATCTTCAAGACGTCAGGCTACGGCGGCGAGGTGATTTTCTTCGACAGCAAGGACAAATGCGATGTGAAGGCGGTCTTTGGCGTGTCGAAGCAGAAGCCGGGGAAATACGTGGTGACAGTCAGCCATGAGGACGACGACTGGTATGAGGTTTTTGGAACCAGCTCGTACATCAAGACATCAAGCTGCCTGTCTCTTGCCCTTGGCGAGGAGGCTTACCTGACCATTGCGAATTCCGGGTTCGGAAGACTGCGCTTCAAAGATGGCAACGACTGCATGGTCGAAGCCGTTTACACCAAGCTGCGGCTATGAGAGGGAGATGATGAACCGTGGCTGCTGCTGACGACAAACAAAAGGGAGGTGCCACAGGCTTCTCCGGTCTTTCGACACTCGTCTCCGATGTCGAAGACAACCGTCCTGCCAGCAAAACTGCGCCGGAAGTCGCCCCGCCGCCGAGCAACCCACCGCCTCCAGAACCTACGCCCACACGGGCCGAGGACGCCCCGGCTGCATCCACCGCACCTCAATCGCCCAACGGAAAAAGCGACAGTTCTTCCGATGTGACCACCGGCAAATGGATGGTCGGCATCGGGTTGGGAATCGGGCTTCTGCTCATCATCTTCGTCAACTCAAGCAAGAACGAGTCTACCCGCCCGGTTGCGGCTCCCGCCGCACAGACCCCGGTCGCTGCTGTCCCCGCCTATCAACCGCCACCTCCCCCGCCAGTCACGCCGAGGCAGCAGCCCACCCAAGAGGCGGTCATCCGGCGAAGCGCCGCCACGGAATCCGTGAACGTGCTCGGCCAGCAGGTTGTGTTCTCGAACCCAAGCGGCTACTGCACACCGGGCAAGTCGGCACGGGAAATCGAACTGATGGACATGGCACGGCGTTCCCTCGGAGAAGGTTCTCGCCTCGTGCATGCCGCAGTCCTTTGTTCAGAACTGAAGGACTACAGGCAGGGCCAGCGGGAAATGCTGGATCACTGGCTGCAAATCCAACTCATCGGGCCGAAGGGAAATTTCCAGCGAATCGAGGTACCGCGCGAGACGTTCCTGTCCGGCCTTTCCAAGTCGAGTCCGCGGGTGAATCCTGCCGAACTCAATCGACGGCTGAAGGCGTCGTTCGAGAACAGCGACATCAGCCTGTCCGACATGAAGTTTGAGCCGATTGGGCGGGACGGCAACGCGGTCTATTTTTCCATGCGAATGAACATGAGCATTGGGGAAACCAGCCGACCGATTTCCGGGATCAGCGGAATCACCCTTCTAAACTCTCTCCCTCTGTCGATCAACGTCTATGAAGGCACCGGCTCGCAGCAGAGCCGTGGCCAGTTGCAGGCCATCCAGCAGGAGTTGCTGAACAGCCTCCTCACCGAGAACTGATGATGAACAGAGCAAGATCAACATTCGCCGCCCTGTACCTCTGCTTGCTGGCCGTGGTCGCCCTGCCAGTCGCCGCGCAGACGACGGGCCATACCAAGCTCAACGTCAAAGGCCGAGTGCAACTCGAAATCCCGAGCGACTGGACAATCAGCGATGCGGAACAGCGAAAGCGCGTCAAGGAGTTTGGAGAGAAGCTCGTCGGGATTCCAACTCAGCACACTGCCTCACTTGCGGCGCAGTCCTACCCCGCGCCGTCACGAACGATGGTCAGGGTGTCGTTCATCCCGATGGAGCCACCAATCACTCAGGCCGATGTGCGGCAGGAAGTCCAAGCGAACAAGCAGCAGGTGCTGAAGGACTTGGCTGATACCTGGCGGGAAGAGGCCCCGACGATGTGGGCGGGTTTGGCAAAGAACGGTGTGAAAGAAGTGGGCCGCGCCAGCGTTGCCGTCGAGCCACTTGGCGGCCAGCTCGCCCTGATTATTCGCTACGCGCGCACCTCGACTGCCAATCCGGCCGAGACCATGAGAGTGACCCAGTACCACGTGCCTCTGGGCGCTGAAAAGGCGCTGATCACGCTTTCGTACATTGAGAGCGATCCGCAAGCGACAGCAGCACACAACCGATTGAAGAACAGCATCGTGATCCGATAAGAAGAGCAGGAACCGCCAATGGCCTACGAAGATCCCAACGCACCGTCGCCCGCCTCCAACAACCAGGCCCAACAATCAACGTCGCCTGTTGATCAAAGCAAGAGCTTTCTTGGCGGGCAACATCACCCGTGGCGACGATTGTTCGCGCGCACGGTCGATATCTGCACGGCAGGATTCCTGCTGTTCCTGATCCTGATATTCGCTTTTAGCGCAACGATGCCCGAACAGGCGGCGGGCTTTGCAAAGGCAATAGAGAATCCGATTGTCGCCAGCGTCGTGCTGTATTTGATCTGGCTGCCTGCTGAGGCGGTGCTGCTGTCGTTGTTCGGGACGACTCCGGCCAAGTGGCTGTTCGGCATCAAGGTCGCGCACCCTGGAGGCGGCTTGCTGTCCTTTTCGGAGTCGCTGAACCGCTCGTTTCTGGTCTTTGTTCAGGGCGTCGGGTTCGGCATTCCATTCGTCGCACTGTTCACGCAGTTGTTCGCGTATCGGCGGCTGACGAAAACGGGCACGACGCTGTGGGATACATCGACAAGCGCGGAGGTGCTTCACAGAAAGTGGGGCGTGTTCCGCGCGCTCATGTGTACTGCCGCCGTGTTCGCCGTACTGATTCTGATGAGTGCCTTGAACGCGGCAGGCAATCGATAACGACAACAGGAGGAACCAATGGCATACGAAGACCCCAACGCGCCGTCACAGCCCCAGACGCGCGCGCCTGCCGCACCTGCAGCAGCACCAGCGGCCACACCCGAAAAGAAGTCCGGCTCATGGGACTGGCTGTGGCCGTCCATTGTTGCGGTCATCATCGTCAAGGTGTTCGGCCTCGTTGGCGGCCTGGTTACCTTTGGCTGCTACTACTGGCTCAAACCGAAGCTGGGAACGTGGGGCGCGGTTGCTGCCTCCGGCGTCATCGGCGTGGTGGTTGCCATCGGCCTCATGGCAATGATTCGTAGCTGATCCTTCCCGCTGCTCAGCGCACCGACTCGCTCGTAGCTGTTTCCCGCCACGCCACCGACTGACCGAGCCTCGGTCTGGCCGACGTCGCCCAAACGTGGGAGAATTGGCAGGATTTGGCAATCATATTTCAACGTCGGCAAGGGCAAGGCGATGGCAGACGCAGAAGACGAAATCCTCACGCTGGATGAAGTCGCGGCCTACCTGAAGGCGGGCAAGCGCACGGTCTACCGGCTCGCGGCGGACAAGAAGATCCCGGCGTTCAAGCTCGGCGGCACTTGGCGGTTCCGCAAGGCCGATCTGGAGCAGTGGATTGCGCAGCAAACAACAGGCGGCCAACGCGAGGGGAACGCATGACAAAACACCAAGACCAAAGCCAGATCAAATGGGTCGCCGACTTCATCTGGAATATCGCCGACGACCGTCTGCGCGACGTCTATGTGCGCGGCAAATACCGCGACGTGATCCTGCCGTTCACCGTGCTGCGGCGGCTCGACGCCGTGCTGGAATCCACCAAGCAGGCGGTGCTGGAGCGAAAGCAGTTCCTTGACGCGCACAACGTGGCCGAGCAGGACGGCGCACTGCGCATGTCGGCGGGCCAAGCATTCTACAACGTCTCCGACTTCACGCTGGCCAAGCTGAAAGGAAGCAGCCAAGGGCAGCGCCTGCGCGACGACTTCATCGCCTACCTCGACGGTTTCTCGCCCAACGTGCAGGAAATCCTCACCAAGTTCAATTTCCGCAACCAAATCCAGAAGCTCGTGGATGCCCACGTCCTGGGCTACCTGATCGAGGACTTCCTTGATCCCGAGGTCAACCTCTCGCCGTTGCCCGTGAAGGACGCGGATGGTCGCGTCAAGCTGCCGCCACTGGACAACCACGGCATGGGCACCGTGTTCGAGGAGCTGATCCGCCGCTTCAACGAAGAGAACAACGAGGAAGCGGGCGAGCACTTCACGCCGCGCGACGTCGTCAAGCTCATGGCCAAGCTGCTGTTTCTGCCCGTGGCCGAGCGCATCCAGTCCGGCACCTATCTGCTCTACGACGGTTCCTGCGGCACCGGCGGCATGTTGACCGTGGCCGAGGAAACCTTGCAAGAGCTGGCCGACGACCACGGCAAGGAAGTCTCCATCCACCTCTACGGGCAGGAAATCAGCGACGAAACCTACGCCATCTGCAAGGCCGACCTGCTGCTGAAGGGAGAAGGCGGCGCAGCGGAGAACATCGTCGGTGGCGCAGACAAATCGACGCTATCCGCCGACCAGTTCCGCAGCCGCGAGTTCGACTTCATGATCTCCAACCCGCCCTACGGCAAGAGCTGGAAGACCGATCTGGAACGCATGGGCGGCAAGCAGGGATTCAACGACCCGCGCTTCATCGTCAGCCACGGCGACAACCCCGAACTGAAGCTCATCACCCGCTCCAGCGACGGCCAGCTCATGTTTCTCGTGAACAAGCTGTCCAAGATGAAGCTCAACGCGCCCGCCGACGGCGTGGGCAGCCGCATCGCCCTAGTCCACAACGGTTCGGCGCTGTTCACCGGCGACGCCGGACAAGGCGAAAGCAATATCCGCCGCTGGGTGCTGGAAAACGATTGGCTCGAAGCCATCATCGCCCTGCCACTCAACATCTTCTACAACACCGGCATCGCCACCTACATCTGGGTGCTGGCCAACCGCAAGGCCGCCGCGCGCCGTGGCAAGGTGCAGTTGATCGACGCCAGCCAATGGTTCCAGCCGCTGCGCCGCAATCTCGGCAAGAAGAACTGCGAGCTGGCGGAAGGCGACATCCAGCGCATCGTCGACCTCTACTTGGGCGAGGCGCAGGAAACCGCGCAGTCGAAATGGTTCGACACCCAGGACTTTGGCTACTGGAAGATCACCGTCGAACGCCCCCTGCGCCTCAAGAGCCAGCTGAAGCCCGCCGCCATCGAAACCCTGCGCTTCGCGTCGGGTGACGAAGCCCTGCGCGCGGAGATTTACGCAACGCACGGCGACAAGCTCTACACCGACTTCGCCAAGCTGAAGCCTGAAATCGAGGCGTGGCTGAAAGGTGATGATAGCGGCGACGGTGATGATGCGGCGGACAGCAACGACGAGGATGGCGAGGACGGCGCACCCGCGAAGAAGGCAGTGCCGGAAAAGCGCCGCAAGAAGCTGCTCGACGCTGCCACATGGCAGCGCGACAAGGCGCTGCTCGATCTGGCGCTGTTGGCGCAGCAGGACTTGGGCGACGCCGTGTTCGACGACCACAACGTGTTCCGCGAACGGTTCGACGCGGCAATGAAAGCGCAGGGCCAGAAGCTCGGTGCTGCAGACAAGAAGGCCATCCTCAAGGCCGTGAGCTGGCGCGACGAAGCGGCCCCGCCGGTGATCGCCAAACGCAGCAAGCTGAAAAAGGGCGACTACTTTGAGCCTGGCTTCGACGGCGCGTATCTGCAAACGGTGGGCAACGACCGCTTCATGGTGGAGTACGAACCAGACACCGACCTGCGCGACACCGAGCAGGTGCCTTTGACGGAGCCGGGGGGCATCGAGGCCTTCTTCCGGCGCGAGGTGCTGCCACACGCGAGCGATGCGTGGGTGGACGGCGAGAAGACGCAGATCGGCTACGAAATCTCCTTCGCCCGCTACTTCTACCAGCCCGCGCCCTTGCGTTCGCTCGCGGAAATCCGCGCCGACATCCTGAAACTGGAACAGCAGACCGAAGGCTTGCTGCACAAGATCGTGGGAGGCGTTCCGGCATGAGCCAGCGCAACGAGCTTCTGGCGTCCATCGCCAACACGATCCAGGACTACCGGGGCGGCTCGCTCCCGCAGCCCATTCCCGACCATGTCGAGCGTTGGGTGCAGCAGTTCGACGCCGCCGTGCAGTTGCCCATCCTGCAAGAGATCGACCATGTCCTGAAGAAGATCTACTTCTCGAAGGAGGACGTGGCGAAGTTTCTCCGTGGCGCGATGCGCACCCAGAAACTCACCGGCGACAGACCCGACAAGTTCTGGCGATCCGCCAGCTTCCTCGACATCCAGGGCGGTGGCAGCAGCCAGACCGACATGCTCGCCCTGTTCTCCGAGCAGCTGGAGGAAGAGCATGGATTTGGCATCGACGACTGCGGGCAAGGCGACGAAGTCTTCATCTATCTGGATGACGGCATCTTCACCGGCAACCGCGTGCGGCGCGACCTGGAGAATTGGATTCGTGATCACGCGCCCGCGCAGGCGAAGGTGCATGTGATCTGCATCGCCCAGCACAGTGGCGGGCAGTATTACGCAAGCGGCAAGATTCAAGACGCCATCAGAGCCTCGGGCAAGACCATTGGCATCACTTGGTGGCGTGCCATCGAGCTGGAGGACAGGCGGGCCTACAGCGCAACGGCGGACGTGTTGCGCCCGACGGCGATCCCGAACGATCCTGCGGTGCAAGCCCATGTGGCGGCCATGCGGTACCCGCCCACGCTCAGAGCCGCTGGCAACCCCGGCGCTGCGGGTCTGTTCTCCAGCGACGCGGCCAAGATTCTGCTGGAGCAGGAGTTCCTGAAGGCCGGCGTCCACATCCGCCAGATTTGCCCCAACCTCGGTGACACCCAGCGCCCGCTGGGCCACATGACGTTGGAGACGCTGGGCTTCGGCTCGCTCATCGTCACTTACCGCAACTGCCCCAACAACGCGCCACTGGCGTTCTGGGTGGATGCACCGTGGTATCCGCTGTTCCCGCGCACCACGAATACGCAAACGGCAGTGCGCAGGATGTTTGCGAGTCTGACCGGAGACGATCTCTGATGGCCGAGAGAGATCAAACCCGCACCTACAGCCGCAAGGAAAGCGTCGTCTTCCTCAAGACCGACGAGCCGTTCGGCGGCCTGTCCAACATGGCGGGGGGCTACCCGATCCATGTGAACGGGGTGCGGATACTGACCTCCGAAGCGCTGTATCAGGTCTGCCGCTTTCCGCATCTTCCCGACGTGCAGAAGCTGATCATCGGCCAGGTCAGCCCGATGACGGCCAAGATGCGGAGCAAGCCTTACCGCAAGGACTCGCGCCCGGATTGGGATCAGGTGCGCGTGCGCATCATGCGCTGGAGCCTGCGCATGAAGCTGGCCAACAACTGGAACACCTTCAGTGCGCTGCTGCTGAAAACCGGCGACCGGCCCATCGTCGAGGAGTCGCGCAAGGACGCATTTTGGGGAGCCAAGGTCGTTGACGACGGCGACACCCTGGTCGGCATGAACGTCTTGGGCAGGCTGCTGATGGAGTTGCGCGAGCAGGTGAAGCAGCAGGGGCGCGACGCAGCCCTCGATATCGCACCGCCGGACATTCCGCAGTTCCTGCTGTTCGGGCGGCCGATTGAAGTGGCAGTGGGCGTGCCAACGCCGCAGGCCGTCGAAGCACAGGAGCAAGGCTCCCTATTCGGTGCGGACACAGCCGCCGCCGTCGAGGCTGTGGCTGCTCGGGCACCGGTTGCTCAGGCCAAGACGGTCTATGAAGCCTATCGCGCATCGGGTCTGCCTTGGGTGCCGCATGTACCAGAAGGCTGGCAGGTGCTGCGCAATGGCCGCCTGTTCGGTCATCGCGTCGAAACCGGTTATCCCGACTTGCCGATTCTCGAAGTTTCGCTGCGCACCGGCGTGCGCGTGCGCGACATGGAACATGGCAAGCGCAAGCAGGTGATGAGCCAGAAGGAGAACTACAAGCGCGCGGTCAAGGGTGACATCGCCTACAACATGATGCGCATGTGGCAAGGCGCGGTCGGCCCTGCTCCGGTCGACGGCTTGGTGAGTCCGGCCTATGTCGTGGTCAAGCCGTTCGCCGAAGCCAACAGCGCCTATTACAGCTACCTGTTCCGCACGCAGGCGTACATGCGCGAGGTCAACAAGTTCTCGCGCGGCATCGTGGCCGACCGCAACAGGCTGTATTGGGAATCCTTCAAGCAGATGCCTTCGCTCGTGCCCCCGCGCCCGGAGCAAGACCAGATCGTCGCCTACCTGCGCGCGCAGGATGCCCACATCGCCCGCTTCATCAAGGCCAAGCGTGATCTCATCGCGCTGATGGCCGAGAAACGAAGTGTCCTTGCAGAGCGTGCGATTTCATCAGCGGACACGCAATACCTTCGACTAGACCGAGTCGTCTCGCTTCTGGCAACGCCAATCACCAGGGAGCCGAAGGCGACTTACACCCCGATTGGCATGTTCAACCGTGGGCGCGGCATCTTCCACAAGCCATTGACCGAAGGAAAGCATCTTGGGGATTCGACATTCTTCCGAATCGGAAAGGGCGACCTGGTATTCAGTGGGCAGTTCGCTTGGGAAGGTGCTATTGCTGTCGCAAGTGCAGAAGATGAAGGGTGCATTGCGTCCCATCGCTACCCGATTGCCAAGTGCAAACTGGATGCTGTCACGCCGGAGTATCTCTACACGTTCTTCTTGAGCAAGGCTGGCGACCTGATTCTCAACCATCATTCACGCGGCGCAGCGGGACGCAATCGCCCGCTGAATCCGCGCTCGCTGTTAAAGGAGAAGATTCCGGTTCCGCCGCTGCATCGGCAACGCGAAGTTTCCGATTTCCTCTATGAAGAACTATCGGTGCGCCGCGAGATAGAGAAGGAAATTGCCTTGATCCGCGAATACCGCGACCGCCTGATTGCTGACGCCGTCACCGGCCAGGTTGACCTGCGCGGCTGGCGGCCCGGCCCGGACGATGCCGTCAGCGACGACGATCTTGCTGCGCTGGGCGACGATGAAGCCGCACCCACCGAGGAGGATGCCGATGGCGAAGAAAACTGACACCAAAATTGTGTCGACACCGCCGACACAATCTGCCGCCCTGCAAGCTGCGGGACAAATGGCCGCTCTACCCACCACCGGGCAAGGCGAGTTTCTGCTCTACCAGACCGAGGACGCCCAGACCCGCGTGCAGGTGCGCTTTGAGG
Source organism: Comamonas sp. SCN 67-35 (assembly GCA_001725255.1). Classification (GTDB taxonomy): domain Bacteria; phylum Pseudomonadota; class Gammaproteobacteria; order Burkholderiales; family Burkholderiaceae_C; genus Comamonas_C. Next base: position 215,448 of record MEFV01000001.1, read on the forward strand.
CGGGTGACGTGTGGCTGACCCAGCAGCAGTTGGCCGATCTTTATCAAAGCTCGCCACAGAACATCACCCAGCACATCCGCGCCATCTACCAGACCGGGGAATTGCAGGAGGCGGCAACTTGTAAGCCGTACTTACAAGTTCGGCAGGAGCGCGGTCGGCAGGTCAGCCGCAGCCTCAAGCACTACAACCTGGAGGTGGCGCTGGCCATCGGCTACCGGGTGAAGTCGCACCGTGGCACGCAGTTCCGCCGCTGGGCCACGGAGCAGCTCAAGACCTATCTGCGCAAAGGCGTGCTGCTGGACGATGAGCGCTTCAAGCGCGGTGACGACGCCGAGTATTTCGAGGAGCTGCTGGCGCGCATCCGCGACATTCGCTCGT
>MEFV01000002.1 GCA_001725255.1 Comamonas sp. SCN 67-35
GGCTGAGTCCAAGGTCTTGCTGCTTCATGGGTCGATTGTTGCAGTTGCGCGTGCATCAGACCATCAGGGAGAGCACGGGTTTTGAACATCTTCCCTAGGTGCTCTCTGGATTTTTCAGCTTTCTGAGCTGCCTATGCGGCAGTGAACGAAAACGGAGAATTCCGCATCCTGCTCTGTACTTTTCTGAGCTGCCTATGCGGCAGTGAACCGAAGCACTCGCCGCGAAATTGCGGACCAGTATTTTCTGAGCTGCCTATGCGGCAGTGAACATCCCCGCCGAGAGATACGATGTCATCGAGTGTTTTCTGAGCTGCCTATGCGGCAGTGAACAATCGCTATGAGCATCGAGCCTTCGCTGATGGTTTCTGAGCTGCCTATGCGGCAGTGAACGTTGGGGGAGCCGTTCTGGTTCTTCGCTGCATTTTCTGAGCTGCCTATGCGGCAGTGAACGTCAGGCTCCATGGGGTTGTCGCGGTCTCGCATTTCTGAGCTGCCTATGCGGCAGTGAACGACACGGGCCGGGGCGTCACGCACGAGATCGTTTTCTGAGCTGCCTATGCGGCAGTGAACCACGACGACGTGGGCAACCCGCAGGCGCTTGAATTTCTGAGCTGCCTATGCGGCAGTGAACGCGCCCAGCAGGCCCTCAGCCTTGGGCATCCATTTCTGAGCTGCCTATGCGGCAGTGAACACATCACCCGTGCAGCCAGGCAGCCACGGCGGTTTCTGAGCTGCCTATGCGGCAGTGAACACATCACCCGTGCAGCCAGGCAGCCACGGCGGTTTCTGAGCTGCCTATGCGGCAGTGAACCGCCTGCTCGCCAAAGCTGACGACGGCGGTGCTTTCTGAGCTGCCTATGCGGCAGTGAACGGCGGCCAGCGCCTCGGCGTAGCTCACGTTCGTTTCTGAGCTGCCTATGCGGCAGTGAACTCGTGGCGCTGTACGTTCTGGAGGTGGTCTGCTTTCTGAGCTGCCTATGCGGCAGTGAACTGCAGGTGGACGACATCGGCCACACCTGGCGTTTTCTGAGCTGCCTATGCGGCAGTGAACAAGAGGCCGCGCTGTACCTCACGCCAGTTCCTTTTCTGAGCTGCCTATGCGGCAGTGAACACGTTGTCAAACACATTGATGATTTATTTTCTATTTCTGAGCTGCCTATGCGGCAGTGAACAACTACGAGGGGGAGCTGGTCGTCAAGTGTCTTTTCTGAGCTGCCTATGCGGCAGTGAACCCGGGCCACGCGCAAAACGCACCCCGCCGAGTTTTCTGAGCTGCCTATGCGGCAGTGAACCGAAAGGCCTGGCTCGACTACCAGGCGGAGATTTTCTGAGCTGCCTATGCGGCAGTGAACACTGGAGCAAACGGCTTCTCGGCCATCCCCAATTTCTGAGCTGCCTATGCGGCAGTGAACGCGCTGGCTGCACCCTGAGTGCCCGTGGCGCTTTTCTGAGCTGCCTATGCGGCAGTGAACTTGAAGGACGACGCATGAGCACGATGTTTTTCTTTTCTGAGCTGCCTATGCGGCAGTGAACGTGGCGCCATGAACCTCAAAACATGGCTTGAATTTCTGAGCTGCCTATGCGGCAGTGAACATCAGTCCTTCCAGGTACATCCGCCCGCGCTTTTTCTGAGCTGCCTATGCGGCAGTGAACGGTGCCAGTCGCTGGCCATGGAGCGAACAAGCTTTCTGAGCTGCCTATGCGGCAGTGAACATCTGTCCTCTCCAGTTACAGGTGATCCGTCGTTTTCTGAGCTGCCTATGCGGCAGTGAACTTTTGATGTGGAGCGGCGTGGATGCGCTGCCATTTCTGAGCTGCCTATGCGGCAGTGAACACAACCTCGACACGCTCCACACCGATGGATCTTTTCTGAGCTGCCTATGCGGCAGTGAACGCATTCCGGTCTCCACGGATGATGTGCCAGAATTTCTGAGCTGCCTATGCGGCAGTGAACGCTCGCCGTAGCGGCGCGCCTCTGTCTCGGTGTTTTCTGAGCTGCCTATGCGGCAGTGAACGACACGCAGCCTTCGACGCACACATTGTCCGATTTCTGAGCTGCCTATGCGGCAGTGAACCCATCGATCAGATTCTTCGCATCGTCGTCATATTTCTGAGCTGCCTATGCGGCAGTGAACACTTGCAGCGCCGCTACGTGCAGGAGTGGCACTTTCTGAGCTGCCTATGCGGCAGTGAACATCGTGCTCACTGTCGCCGCCAGCGTCGAACTTTTCTGAGCTGCCTATGCGGCAGTGAACTTGCTCGCGCTCCACGTCGCGCTTGTACTGGTTTTTCTGAGCTGCCTATGCGGCAGTGAACGTCGTCACTCGCTGCTCGCCCGCCACGGTGGCGTTTCTGAGCTGCCTATGCGGCAGTGAACGCAGGCGGTACCCGCGTTGAAGGCTTCGAGCTTTTCTGAGCTGCCTATGCGGCAGTGAACAAGTATCGCGACGAGGTGACGTCCACGCACAATTTCTGAGCTGCCTATGCGGCAGTGAACTATGCCATGACCCGCGACGACATCATCCGCATTTTCTGAGCTGCCTATGCGGCAGTGAACTGCATGTGCGCGGACTGCGCGCCGAGCTTTGAGTTTCTGAGCTGCCTATGCGGCAGTGAACATGACAGGCTTGCATGGGTTGGGTGGCCACAGTTTCTGAGCTGCCTATGCGGCAGTGAACGATGATGCGCTCTCGGTGATTTGGCTGGGCAGTTTCTGAGCTGCCTATGCGGCAGTGAACAAAGCCGCGCGCGCCGCCGCAGCGCTCAAAAATTTCTGAGCTGCCTATGCGGCAGTGAACGCGGTAGACAAAGTCTGGGGCTTTGAGTCCTGTTTCTGAGCTGCCTATGCGGCAGTGAACCCATCGCTGCGGGCGCCGTTCGCATGCCCGGCTTTCTGAGCTGCCTATGCGGCAGTGAACCTCCAGGATGTGGTGGATAGCCTGCAGGGTTGCCTTTCTGAGCTGCCTATGCGGCAGTGAACGAAGAAGCGTTTTCTAGCGCCGCAATGCAAAGATTTCTGAGCTGCCTATGCGGCAGTGAACATGTTCGCGTGTGCGCCGTGCGCCCGTGCCATTTTCTGAGCTGCCTATGCGGCAGTGAACGATCATGTCACGGACGTGCGCGATGTAGCCAATTTCTGAGCTGCCTATGCGGCAGTGAACGAGCAGCGGGAGGCGGCACGAAAAGCCCTGCATTTCTGAGCTGCCTATGCGGCAGTGAACATGCGCATGGGTCGTGGACTTCGCGGCGAGGTTTTCTGAGCTGCCTATGCGGCAGTGAACTCGGCGCCGCGCTGTGCAGCGGTTTCGAGCATTTTCTGAGCTGCCTATGCGGCAGTGAACTCGGAGTAGAGATGCAGCGTGGCGCATGAGTGTTTCTGAGCTGCCTATGCGGCAGTGAACGACTACTCGATAGCTGCCAGCGCGAATATCAATTTCTGAGCTGCCTATGCGGCAGTGAACGCAACCCTGCTGGTGCAGATGCAGCAGCTCAATTTCTGAGCTGCCTATGCGGCAGTGAACAGTATTGTTCTGTTCGCGAGCAACATCGAAAATTTCTGAGCTGCCTATGCGGCAGTGAACGTTCAACGGAGCCTGCGTGCGGCCCTACAGCGTTTTCTGAGCTGCCTATGCGGCAGTGAACCATCAGCGAAGAGCCAGTCAGCGACACCGACTTTTCTGAGCTGCCTATGCGGCAGTGAACGTGATCGCTGCGGGGTCTTCCGTTGCAGTGTGGTTTCTGAGCTGCCTATGCGGCAGTGAACATGAAGCGTATCGAGCGGCAGATTCTGGCGGATTTCTGAGCTGCCTATGCGGCAGTGAACGCTCAAGACACTGCCAAGCGTCAAGACGCAGTTTTTCTGAGCTGCCTATGCGGCAGTGAACAATACGTATGTGGTTCATGTGCTCTCCGAGGCTTTCTGAGCTGCCTATGCGGCAGTGAACTTTTTTAGTTACTCGTGTACCATTTGCGCCATTTTCTGAGCTGCCTATGCGGCAGTGAACGAAGGGCGCGCAGGAGGTCGTGCGCAGGCTTGTTTCTGAGCTGCCTATGCGGCAGTGAACCGTGGTTTCCATCGTGCGCAGCTACTGCCTTCTTTCTGAGCTGCCTATGCGGCAGTGAACAATCGGAAACGGTTACCGATCCGGCGCTAAACTTTCTGAGCTGCCTATGCGGCAGTGAACCCTGACGAGCGAATGGGCGAAGTTCGGCGACATTTCTGAGCTGCCTATGCGGCAGTGAACTCTGGAAGGCGACATCCTTCGGGTCGTACAGCTTTCTGAGCTGCCTATGCGGCAGTGAACATCAGCATCGCCGGCCGGCGTGCTGGCCTCGATTTTCTGAGCTGCCTATGCGGCAGTGAACCACCCCTTGTCTCCGCCGCGCTGTGCGCAACCTTTCTGAGCTGCCTATGCGGCAGTGAACAACTATGCGCCGGCGTCGGAATGCTCGGAGAATTTCTGAGCTGCCTATGCGGCAGTGAACACGGAGGGTAGTCTTAATCCCTTTCAATTCATTTTCTGAGCTGCCTATGCGGCAGTGAACAACCATAGATTGCCTTCTGTTGCCGTCTCAGCTTTCTGAGCTGCCTATGCGGCAGTGAACGCTCGCAGTAGAGGATCAGCACCTGTGGTTGATTTCTGAGCTGCCTATGCGGCAGTGAACGTCGTCGGGGCCGTATCGGCTTGTCCGGGCATTTTCTGAGCTGCCTATGCGGCAGTGAACTGATGCGCTTCACGGCTGCACCCCTGCGATGTTTTCTGAGCTGCCTATGCGGCAGTGAACACTTTGAAACCATCCTTCGTCGAATGATTGAATTTCTGAGCTGCCTATGCGGCAGTGAACTAAAGTGACGCGCAGATTTATTGTTACGCTTGTTTCTGAGCTGCCTATGCGGCAGTGAACTTGATCGTCGTCATACGTGGCGCTTCAGCGTCATTTCTGAGCTGCCTATGCGGCAGTGAACGTCGCATGTTCGCCTCGGTGGGGCATTGCTGAGTTTCTGAGCTGCCTATGCGGCAGTGAACGCAGCCGAGTCGCAGCAGCAGGCGGATGACGATTTTCTGAGCTGCCTATGCGGCAGTGAACTGCGGGTGCAGGCCAGCTGCCAGAGCATTTGCTTTCTGAGCTGCCTATGCGGCAGTGAACCGCCCGTCTCCCGCAGCCGCGCGCGCTCCTGGTCTTTCTGAGCTGCCTATGCGGCAGTGAACTTCCACCAGGCCATCAGAACCGACAAGCCCATCTTTCTGAGCTGCCTATGCGGCAGTGAACGGATCAAAGCCAACGGCGGTCATGGTGCCCTTTTTCTGAGCTGCCTATGCGGCAGTGAACGATGTTCTCGCCAGATGACAAAGGCCGGGACATTTCTGAGCTGCCTATGCGGCAGTGAACGGACCGTCTCCGCGTTGTTAGCGAACAGCAAATTTCTGAGCTGCCTATGCGGCAGTGAACAACAAGGCCCTGACCGAGGGGACAACCGAGCAGTTTCTGAGCTGCCTATGCGGCAGTGAACTTCGCACCCGGCGCGAGGCCGAAGCCTGGGCGTTTCTGAGCTGCCTATGCGGCAGTGAACCGTGCAAGGGCTTCTCGGGCCTGCTCTCCGAATTTCTGAGCTGCCTATGCGGCAGTGAACTTGAGCACATGGCCCACAGGTGGGCAATCAAGTTTCTGAGCTGCCTATGCGGCAGTGAACTCCACGTAGCGCACCCAGCGGCGGGCCTTGAGTTTCTGAGCTGCCTATGCGGCAGTGAACTCGCGCGCCGCCGCGTCGTCCTACAGCTACAATTTCTGAGCTGCCTATGCGGCAGTGAACCCCGGCGTCGAGGCCGCCAGCAAGGCGGCAAATTTCTGAGCTGCCTATGCGGCAGTGAACGTCGCTGCCGGGGTTCGGCAGCTTCTTGAACATTTCTGAGCTGCCTATGCGGCAGTGAACAATGTAATCTGCCCTGTCATAGTTTTTGCTTCCTTTCTGAGCTGCCTATGCGGCAGTGAACGTCCTGCATCGCCTTCATGCCCGGCTGATCGATTTCTGAGCTGCCTATGCGGCAGTGAACAGGATTATCGGACTTGTAAGTCGTTGATTCTTAAACAACAAAACCCGCCGCACCCCGGAACACCCAATTTCAAAGGCGTTCTACAAGTAGTTGATTTACAAGACTTTGTGTCGTATCCCTCAAAAAGGGGTCAAAACCACGGCACCGTCGCCTCATGCGCCAACCCGTAGGCATTGAACACCCCGGGCATGGGCTGAGGCAACAGCGGCCCGTGCTCCACACACAGGTTAAACGGCTGCCCGGTGCTGCCGCTGCGCAGTTGCACGAACGGCAGATTGGGGCGGCGCTCCACGCTGTCGGGAATGGCGGCTGCGGCCTGTTCGGCGGTTTCGCCCTTGCGCTGCATTCGGCGGCGGCGCAGGCGCTCGGCGTTGGTCTTGAACTGGCGCCGGCGCACGGTGCGGTGCTGGGCATCGGCGGGCGCTGAGCACGCCGTGGTCACCTGGGTGTGATCGCGCATTCCTTTGAGCCAGTCCTGTGCCATCAAGCGCTGCAGCGCCTCGGCCGTGCCGTGCAGGCGCAGCACGGCGCCCAGGGTACGCCGGGCCTGGGGCTGGTTGACGTGCTGCGGGTAGCTCACGCCGATGTCGGTGGTTTGCCCCTGCACCAGCACCCGGTGCAGTTTGGCCACCAGCGCCGCCAGCAGGTGCGCGTGGCTGAACTCGGGGTCGGGCAGCAGGGTGATGTCGATGTAGTGCGTGGTCATGGTGATCAGCTCGCGTCGCCAAACACGCCGCCACGGATCAGCACGGCCATCACGAAGTGCTGCTGCTCCACAGACGGCACCTGGTCTTTCAGCAGCCAGTTGTCCAGCAGGGTGTAGAAGTCCAGCTTCTGCTTGGGCTGGCGGTAGGCCTTGCCCTGGGTGGTGACCGAGCCGTAGGGCTCCACCGCAATCGGGCCCAGCTCATCCGCGCCTTCGTACCAGGTGTCGATGGTGCGGATGGCGTTGCCAATTTTTTGCGAGTGGATGGCGGCGATGCCGTCCACGGCGTACAGCGTTTTGCTCTTGCCGGCGCTGCCCTTGTCCAGAATCAGCTCTTGCGATGGAAACACCTCTTGCCCCGCGCCCTGGCGCACAAAAGCCGTCACCCGCAGCAGCACATGCGCGGTGCCGGCCAGTCCGGTGGCGATGACTTGACCGAGTTCTGCGAGTCCGGTTGCTTCATTATTGATAACTGACATCGCTCGTGTATTCAGCGTTAGGGAATCAAAAGACCATGGATTCCCCACGGCCTGGCCGCCCTGCATGTGCTCCACGGTCACGTCCACGCTCTCGGCTCCCACGCGGTTGCGCCACAGAAAGCGGCCATTGGCCAGGTTGGCCGCGTAGCGCCGGGCCAGCTCGGCAAAGCCGTGTTGTTGCACATAGCCCTGCACGGTGGCCCGCAGCTTGGCCTGGTAGGCCGCGCTGTTGCAGGCCGATGGCGTGCCCGCGCCACCGAGCACGCGCAGCGTGAACTGCACCTTGAGCGTGTCGGCCTGCGGCGGCAGCGCGGCCACGTCCACGGTTTGCAGGTTGGGGTTCTCGATCGCCGCATCCAGCTTGGCGGGGTCTTGATCCTTGGCCTTGAGGCGGTTGCTGATGGTGCCGCGCACGGACTTCGGTCGGATGGTCACGGGTGGCCAGGCGTGCGACTGGGCGCGGTCGTCCCAGCGGCCAGCGTGGAACACAGCGTCGGAAGGATCGAGCTTGCGCTCGAAGGCCAGGACGGAGGCGGTGGTGAGTTTGTCGGTCATGGTGTCAATCCTTGAAAAATGGGGTGCGTGAAGGGGTTGTGGGCGATGCGGCCTGCTCAGGTGTAGTCGTAGGCATCGGCGTCGTCCCAGTTCTCTGATGTAGGGGCCTCGCTATCGTCCAGCTGCGGGCTGGGCCGGTAGCCACTGCGGCAGCGGTACAGGCCCTGGGCCTCGTCGGTATCGGCCTGCCACAGCAGTTCGATCAGGCTGTGCAGCCGGTGCGGGCTGATCCATTCACCCAGCGAATAGACCGACTCCACGAAGCGCAGCGGCACGGTGGCGTCGCGGGCGTTGCGCACTGCGCCTGCGGGATGTGCCACCGGGGTCAGGGCGGCGTAGCCGACGGGGATGGGCACCACCCAGCCGCTGCCCTTGGGGCGCTGCGGGTCGCCCCAGGCCACCTTGTCGTCGGGCGCTGGGCTGCCGTCAGCACTCGGCAGGGGCTGGTGATTGAAGCGGGCCGCGTGCAGCCAGGCATCGAACAGCGTCGCTTCGGGTTGGGTGGTGCGCAGGTGCTGCAGGCGCTCGGCGAGCAGCCCGTCGCGCCCCACCAGGGCAAAGCCGGGCAGCCATTGCCTGCGCCACTGCCGGAACGCAGTGGCAGCGGCCTCGGGGTCGTCGGGCACGATGGCCATCCACGGTCGCACCCGCTTGCCCGGCACGGGGCGCGAGGGCAGCACGCTGCCACCGGCCACGCGCATACCCGCCAGCGTGTCGCCCGCGATCCGCGCCCAGTCGGCCAGTTGCGCGTCGTTGCCCTGCACCAGTGCAGCGGGCGTGCCGGGGGGGCGTTTTTCTGACACGGCCAGCACCAGCGTGATCTGCAGGTGCATGCGGCCCTCTTCCACGATGGCGGCGGTGCTGCCGTCCTTGTCCACAGGGTTGCGCGTCAGGTTGAAGCAGCGCACATAGCCTTGCGTGACCTGCTCCTGGTGGTGGTGGCACACCACGCCCACAGCCTGCAGCCGCAGCGGTACGCCGGCCTGCGCCAACTTGCGCTCCAGTGCCCACATCAGGCCGGTAAAGGCGGTGATCGACGGAAAGCCGTGCGTGAGCGGGGTGGCGATGGCGTTGGCGTTCTGGATGCGCAGGTGGGGTAGGACGAGAATGGCTTGGGGTTGGGTCATGGCGCCACCTCCATAGTCACACCATCGAGCCGGTCACGCAGGGAACGCAGTTGCAGCTGAAAACCGTCTTCGTCGGCCAGCAACACCTTCGCCCACTCACGCGCTTCGGCATCGCCCAGAGGCAGCTTGCCGCGCAGTTGCGCGTTCAGCCAGTTGGCAAAGCGCTTGCCGATGTCGGTAGGCCAATCCATTTGCAACCATTCCTGGGCAAAGGCAGTCTGGTCGGGAAGCTCGGCGCGCAAAGGGTCAAGCCAGAGCTGCTCGCTGCGGTGCAGATTTGCAAACCGCTCGTCGTCCAGGCTCCACCCCGGAGGCAACTGCTGCTGCAGCTCGGCAGCCAGCGATACCAGTTCGTCCAGCAGCGTGTCCAGCAGGGCCTCGCGGCGCTGGCGTGTGGCCAGATTCGGTTCGGGGTCGGACTCCAGAAACTGCCGCAGCGCCCGCACGGTGCGGCGCACCTCGGGGCGGGCGATGAATAGGCGGTCAAACACCGAACCGGCCTGCACCGGCAGCCGCATGGCGCTGGTCTGCCACTGCGGCGGCAGGGATGAGAGTAGGTAGTTCATGCCCCGACGTTCGCTGTTGAGCTGGCTGATGTTCTGCGGCTTGGTACCGCCCATGTTCTGCACAGCCAGGCCGGGGTAGTCGTGGAACACGCCGTCGTGCGCCTTGCGCTCTTTTTTCGCCACGCGGGCAGCCTTGTTGGCTTCGCCAAAGCGATCTTCCTGCACCTGGACGTGTACCGCATGGGCCAGCGACGTGGCGTACAGCGGCGCCAGCAGGGCGTAGTCCGCATCGGTGCACGCGTCGTCGCCGGTCAGCCAATAGAGTTGCTTGGCCAGGGTGTGGCTACTGGGCCCTTCGGCGCGTGGCTGTGTCAGCGACACGAAGGCGTCGCGCAGCGCCTGGGCTTGGGCCGGGTCGCTGTGCAGCGCGGCCAAGGCATCGGCCTCCTGCGCCAGCAGGGCGGTGAGCAGGCTGCGCCCATGAACCTCCAGCTTGAGAAATTTGTATACATCAAGCGCGGCGGCATTGCCCACCACATCGCCCGCAAAATGCTCGCCCAGTGCGTGGCTGCCGAGTTCGGCCAGCGTCGGTAGCCTGGCAGGCTCCACGTAGAGGTTGGTACCCCGTGCGTCGGGATGGATGGGCTTGAGGGAGTGGGTGACGGCCTGGATTTGGGCCACTCGGTGGGATGCGTCGGCAATCCATGTGGTGGGATTGTGCTGCGCGAGGAGTTCAGGGCGTTTGGGATCGTCATCCTTGAGCTTTTCGAGCTTGGCTTTCAAACGTTCGCTGATGAAAGTCGCAATCGCGTCTTTCCAGGATATTTCGATTTGAGGCGGTGTTGCCATTGCTCCTCCTTTACAGATTTGGTTGTAATATGCCATGATGTGCGTAGCTTTGTCGAGCAGACAGCTCAGAAAATGATGTGCGTAGCTTGTTCGTACACATTCCATTGACTGCCGCATAGGCAGCATACCGAATAACGGTAAGCGCTATAAAATCTCCTCCATCCCATGGCGATCCTCTCTTTCAAGTGCCAGGAAACGCAGCGTTTGTTTACCAACGGCAAGAGTCGGCGCTTTGCCAACATCCAGAGCGTGGCGGAGCGCAAGCTGGCCCAACTGGATGCGGCAGCCACCCTGGATTTCTTGCGCAGCCCGCCGGGCAACCGGCTGGAACTGCTCAGCGGAGACCGCCAGGGCCAGCACAGCATCCGCATCAACGACCAATGGCGCGTGTGCTTTGTCTGGAGGGATAAAGGCGTGGCCGACGTGGAGATCGTGGATTACCACTGAGGTCGGGATGAATGGCTTGCCGCCTAGGCGGTGGCCGATAGCAAGGAGAAAGCAATGTTCAAAAATGGCATGCGCCCCGTCCACCCTGGCGAGGTGCTGCGCGAGGACTATCTCAAGCCCATGGACATGAGCGCCAACGCCCTGGCCCGGCAGCTGCATGTGCCGGCCTCGCGCATCAATGACATCGTGCTGGAGCGGCGCGGCGTCACGGCCGATACAGCCCTGCGCCTGAGCCGCTTCTTTGGCGGCGATGCGCAGTCGTGGCTGAACCTGCAGACGGCCTATGACCTGCGCGTGGCCGAGTTGGATGAGGCGCTGCAGACGGCGGTGATGGCAGTGCACCCCATGGCGCTGCATCCGGCCTGACAGGCTCATTTTTTTGTGGTGAAGCCCAGGGTTTCGTGGAACAGCCAGCCATTCTGGCTGCGAGGCAGGCTGACGGTGGCATAGCGCTCGGCGCATTGCTGCAGCAACAGGCCTTGTGCCTGGGCCAGGGTGGTTAATTCGCCCATCAGATCGACTTGCGGCCAGGGTGAAACGCTGGGGGATTGCAGCAGCGCCTGCGGCACCTCGTGGCAAAGGCTTTCATGCACTGGCACGTACAGCTTGTCGCCCCGGCGCGATCCATCTTCTGCGCGGTGCAGCCGCAGAGTTTCTTCATCCTCGTCAGGCAGCAGCGCCACGTCTTCACGCGGTATGTCGTCATGGCGAAAGCGCTGGTATTGCGGCAGCAGGCCGGTGAGCCACAGGTGATCGGGGTGGACCCAGTGCAGGCTTGCCGCCCGGATGGGGGCCGTGGTGTATTTGCTGGCGGCTGAGCGCTGCAGCATGGCATCGCGCATACGTTCGTGCTCCAGGTCGACCCAATTGCGGCCAGGGTGGTAGTGCGCCGTGGCTGCCGAAATACGCGGCTGCGCATCGACAGCCCATGGCACATCGCCTTTCACGGTGCGGGCCAGCAACTGGTGTAGATCGTGGGCCTCGAAACGAAAATGCTGCGCTGCATCCGAGGAGCCAGCAGGCTGGGGGTTCATCTCAAAGCCCGGCTTGCAAAACGCTGCTTTGCCGGGGCGCTCGTAATGCCGCAAATTGCTGTCCAGCACCACCATATTGACCCCGTCCACGGCCCAGCCCCGGTGCCGCCGTACACGCCCGGCAAGCTGGATGAGCGAACGCATGGACGAGGGCTCGACCACGGCCCAGTCGTAGTCGTGGTCGCGGCCCACTTCGGTGACGGGGCTGCCGAGCACGATGAATAGATGGTGAGGTTCAGGGTAGGCGTCGATCAGTGCACGCAAGGCCGGGTGCTGTAGTGCAGGATCAGTTCCGTCTTTGCTACGGCGGTTGAGCAGGCTGTCGAGCTGCCGCTCGATGGCCGAGCGCAGCAGCAACGGGTATTGCGAGTGGTAGGCGCACAGGTGGATATGCACGCCGGGCGCGGGCGTACCCTGCTGGTAGATGGCCAGCGCCACGTCGTACAGCGGCGCGATGTTGGCCATGCGGATCAGGCCCAGGCTCACGCGCTTGCCCGTTGCGGTGTCGGTGCTGTGGTTGTGGGGTTGCTGGTGTAGTTGCCACGCCTGCTCCAGCACCAGGCGGGCAAAGTCCTGGCGCCGCTCGGCCTCCTTCATGCCGTGCCAGGTGTCGGGCAGGCTCGCAATCCGTGCCCGGCGGCGCACTTCGGCCTGTGCCAGCCGGGCCACGCGCTTTTGCACGTACTGCGCGTGGGCTGCGCGGAAGGCGCCGCCGTCGGCGCAGTCTTGCGCGGCCTGGTGGAACTCGTCGATCCATAGGCAGCAGATGCTCACCGGCTCGCCGGGCCGCTCGCTGCGGTGCTGCAGGTACACCGTACGCCCGGCGCGGTAGGCCAGGAACAAGCCCTCCACCAGCGCAGGCGGCAAAGTGGCGGACGACAGCAGCACGCGGCTGCCCAGCAGGCCCGCCCAGTGCACCAGCCGCGTGAGGGCGGGCAGGTCGGCCATGTCGAAGTCGTCGGGCTCGTCCAGCACGAGGTCGCTGCTCAAGAGGCGGAGCATGGGTGCGATCTGGCGTCCGCCGCGCAGGCTTTCGGTGGCGGGTGTCAGGTGATCCACGGTGCAGACCAACAGCGGCGCGGTGATCAGGCGGCGTACCTGCGCATCGTCGGTCAGGCGTTGCAGCAGGGGGTGCTGGTCGTTGCCCTCAAAGAGCACGGCACCGGCTTCGTCCAGCAGTTCCTGGCGCGAGGCGGAGCCGGTGGCTTCTGCCTGCTGCTCCCAGTATTCGAACAGCGCGCGGCTGGCCGATCCGCCCACTCGAATGGCAAGCTGTTCTTCGTTCAGCCCCAGGTCGTTTTGAAAGCTGCGTCCGGTCTGCAGCGTGAGCGTGCGCAGCCCGATGGCAAAGGCGCAGCGCATCCCCGTGGCCGGGTCGGCCAGGGCGTTCATCACGCGGGCGTTGGCCAGCGTCTTGCCGCAGCCGGTGGAGGCCATGTTGACGATGAAAGCGCCTTGCGCCGCCGCCTGGGTGCGGAGGCTGGCAGCCAGGTCGGCAGACTTGTCCTGCCAGGCAAAGCGGGTGTCGGCGCTGCGCTTTTTGAGCGGCTTGTGGTTTTTCAGCGCAGGCAGGCTCTGCGCCAGGCTGGGCAGCGAACGAGCCACCAGCGTGGCGTGGGCCTGCACGCCCAGCAGGTGCTCATCCAGGGTTTGATTGAAAATCGGGCCTTGACGCTTGTCTGGTAAACGCAAGTGGCTATCATTTTTGACAGTATTAGCGCCCAGAGGATAACTCTCGTTGAGAAAAGGCTGGCGGCGTGACCGGTCTGTGATGCTGGAATAGTGGTGATCCGCCAGCATCAGGCACAGGCGCGAGACATGCATGGCGAACGGGTCGTGCAGCACCGGCCCGCTGGCGGGGGATGTCGAGAGCTCCAGCAGCTTGCGGGCGTAGCGGGCAGCCTGCTTGCGCCAGGCGGGCGTGGCCACAGGCAGGCCGTACGGGAAGTGCCAGTGCGCTTGCACCGTGGCCGGGTCTGTACGTTCACGCGGCTCGTTCCAGTCGGCGCTGATGCGTGCCAAGACGCCATCCAGGTCGTTGGCATTGACGAAACGGGGATGGGCGCCAAAGCGCTGCCACTGCGCGCGGGGTTCGCCTATGTCTTCGTCAGAACTACCGTCAGGCAGCTTGATGGGCAGACACGGCAGGCGGTGGTGAGTAAACACCAACCAAGCCACCGCCTGGGCCAATGGTGCATGGGCTAACGCGGCAAAAGGGGTACTCCTCTGGGCTGCAGGCTCATCCAGCCCATCGCGCAGCAGACGCCCACCTCGGTAGTCCAGCCACATTGCTTCAAACGCCTTGGCATCCGCATCCGGCTCGGCGCAAGCCACCAGCCGCTGCAGCCACTGCGCATCGTGGTCGCTGCCCACAAAGGCCTGGAACAGCCGCACCGACACCCACTCGTGCCGGTAGTGGTTGCGCTCGCGCAGGCCGGGATTGCGCAGCCGATCCTGGAATGCCTGCGTGGCCTTGCCCAGATCGTGCAGCAGGGCAGCCAGCGCCGCCAGAGCCGTCATCAGCGGCAGGAGGTGCCAGGCATTTTCATCCTCGGTGCGCAGCACGTTGCGGGCGGTGGTGCTGGTGGGCACGGCGCCCTGATCGTTGAACTGTCGGGTGTCGCCCACCACCCACAGCAGTTCGCTGTGGTCGCGCCCGCGAATCCAGTGACAGGCGACGGCGGTGTTCTTGCGCGCGCTCTGGCGCAGCAACTTGCGCACCGCGTCCAGCCCGGCCTGGGTGATGGGGGTCTGCCAGGTGCGCTCGCCCCGGCGTTCGGCAAACTGGTCGAGGATGCGGCGCGTCTCTGTCAGCGCATTCTTGGTGCATTGGGCAACGAACAGCACGTTCATGCGGTGCCCTCCTGGGGCTGCAGCGGCGTTTGCACCGGCCGGGCGGTCTGGAGGGCGATGTCTTTGAGTGTGTCGATCATGAAGTCCAGCGATTCATTTTGCGTCAACGCCTCGATGCATTGGCGGCGAAACTGCTGCTCGTCGTCGCCCCGCATGGCAGACAGAAAGGCCTGCGGCAGGATGGCTGCATCCTTGACCAGATCGGCTGCATCGAACACCAGCCCGCCGCGCCGCGTCTTACCGTGCAGCACCGCTAAACCATGCGGCAGACCCAGCACCCAGGTGGCCGTGGCGCCCAGGCCATAGGCCAGGTAGTTGCCGTGGTCCAGAAAGCGGTTCGCGGCGTCGGTTCCCGTCCCGCGCTTGGCGCGGGTGAATTCGCCGTAGCCCACCGCATCGACGGCCAGCTTGAACAAAGCCTTGGTGAGCTGCGCCTCGTCAGTCAGCAGCGCCGTCACGTCGGGGGCGTTGGCAATGCGCGGCGTGAACTGCTGCACCAGCGCCTGCAGGCGGGCCAGATCGACGGTGAAACCGGCTTCGCGCAGGGCGCGGGTGTTCCATGCGGCCAACAGGCGCTGCAGCCGCCGGGTCTGCAGTTGCTGGGCGGCGTGCAGGCGCAGCGCGTCGTCGAACCAGAACTGCACCCAGGCTTGCAGGTACTCGGTCGGCCGATATTCGCTTTGCGGCGTGAGCCAAGCCACCTCTACATCCACCTCATTGGCGGCGAACAGCGGCGTGCCGCCGCCACCACAAAAGCCCACCAGCACGCCGGCCCTGGCCAGCTCGCGCATCGCGGCCTGGGTGATGGAGGTGCCCGTGCCCAGCAGAATGCTGGTGGTGTTGGCGATGGGGATGTTCCAGTACAGGCTTTTCTTGCCCGCGTCGGTCACGTACTCCACACGGCCGCTGTTGACGAGCACGCGGCAGTGCTCCAGGTAGTAGAGGTTGGCGCGTTTGGAATGCAGGATGCTCTTCGTTCCTGCTGTATCCGTATCGTGTGTCTGGTGCATAGGAAGTCTGCAAAAGCCTATCAATGGAGGTTTGCCCCGTTTCGCAAGAGGCAGGTGGATCCGTCTGGATGCGAGTCAATGGACGATGGTGCAACGTTGCCGATTTAGTATTGGTGTTGAAAAATGTCCGTGTGAATACGCAGGCGTCGCGCGTGGCCAATACACGGCTGACAGCATGAAAAATTCGTCTTGATTTTTGATCGCACTGTCTGATCAAAAGGCAGTTTGCATGGTTGCGACTGAAATTTGCATTGCCTGTCGATTGTGTTGCATGGTGCGTCAGCGCTGAAACGTGTGAACAGCGTTATGGCGTCGTCAGCCTGCACAATCCCCCCATGCACACTTCCCCCTCCTCCGCCCGCGGCGTCCTGCTGGTGCTCTTCGCCGCCATGCTCTGGGGTACCACGGGCACGGCGCAGGCGCTGGCGCCGTCGGGCTTGTCATCGTGGTGGGTGGCGGCACTGCGCGTGGGCATTGCCTGCGGGTTTTTCGTGCTGCTGGCCGTGCGCGCGCCCATGGCGCACGGGCGCTGGCCCTGGGGGCGGCTGGTGCTGGCGGGGGGCTGCATCGCGGCCTACAACCTGAGTTTTTTTGCCGGGGTGCGTGCCAGCGGCGTGGCGCTGGGCACGGCGATCGCGGTGGGCAGCGCGCCGATCTGGGCCGGGCTGATCCAGACGGTGGTACAGCGGCGCCTGCCGCCGCTGCTCTGGTGGCTGGGTACGCTGGTGAGCGTGGCCGGTGGCGCGGTGATGGTGCTGGGGCAGGGCGCGGATCTGCATCTGGCGCCCGCGGGCGTGGCGCTGTGCCTGACAGCGGGCTTCACCTACGCGAGCTACACGCTCATCAACAAGGTGCTGGTGCTGCGCGTGGGCGCAGCGTGGACCAATCTGGCGGTGTTCGCCACGGCGTCGCTGGTGGCGGTGCCCGTGGCGTGGGGTCTCAGCGGCCCCCTGCCGATGGGCGAAGGCAGCTGGGGCGTGGTGCTGTTCCTCGGGCTGGTGAGCACCGGTGTGGCGTACCTGCTCTTCTCCAACGGCCTGCGCTTCATCGCCGGTGCCACGGGCGTGACGCTGGCGCTGGCCGAGCCGGTGACGGCCTTCGTGCTCGCGGTGCTGGTGGTGGGCGAGCGCCAGCAGGCGCTGGCGTGGCTGGGGCTGGTGGCTGTGATCGCGGGGCTGCTGGTGGTGATCAGAAGCGAGATGCGCGCGCTGCCCGTGCGCGCGCCGCAAGTGGTGCGCGGGGGCTAGGCATCATGCGTGAGGCGGCTTCGATGTCGCGCCGTGCCGCGGTGCTGGCGCTGCTGGGCGTGGCGGCCGCGCCCGCGGGGGCGCAGGTGCAGGTGGGCAGTGCCTCGGGCATGCGCCGGCTCGTACCCGCCGGGCAGCTGGAGCAGGCGGCGGGCGAGCAGTATGCGCAGTTGCTCGCGCAGGCCAAGGCGCGGCGCGCGCTGGCGGGTGCGGGCGACCCGCAGCTCATGCAGCTGCGCGCCATTGCCCAGCGGCTGATTCCTCTGGCGCAGACGTGGAACGAGCGCTCGCGCCAGTGGCGCTGGGAGGTGAACCTGATCCGCAGCCCCGAGGTGAATGCGTTCTGCATGCCGGGCGGCAAGATCGTTTTTTTCACCGGCATCCTCGACCGCCTGAAGCTCGGCGACGATGAAATCGCCATGGTGATGGGCCACGAGATGGCGCACGCGCTGCGCGAGCATGCGCGCGAGCGCGTGGCCAAGACGCAGGCGACGAACATCGGCCTGAGCCTGGGGGCGCAGCTGCTGGGCTTGGGCGATCTGGGCCGCGCGGCGGCGAGCCTGGGCGGGCAGCTGCTCACGCTCAAGTTCAGCCGTTCCGACGAGAGCGAGGCCGATCTCGTTGGCCTGGAGCTGGCCGCGCGCGCGGGCTACGACCCACGGGCCGCCGTCAGCCTGTGGCGCAAGATGGGTGAGGTGACGGGCGGCAAGGGCATCGGTTTTCTCTCGACCCATCCCACGGGGCCGGACCGCATCAGGAACCTGGAGCAGAACCTGCCCAAGGTGCAGGGTTTGTACGAGGCGGCGCGCGAGCGTCGATGACGCGCCGGGCGGCAGACGCCTTGCGCGTCAGCGGCAGGGAGGCTCAGGCCAGCAGCGCCTCGCCGATCAGGGCGTGGTCGGCGCTGGGCAGCGTGATGCGGCCCTCGCGCAGCGCCTGGATCAGCAGATCGGGTGTGGCGCGGATGTGCGCCTCCAGCGCCAGCGCCGCGCGCGCAGCCTGCCCGGTCATGGCGTATTCGTAGATTTCGGTGTGCTCGGCATGCACCTCGCGCAGGCTGCCGGGCAGTTGCATGCTGACGCAGCGGTAACGCTCGCCATGGCGCGAGAGCAGGCGCAGCACGCGCTGCGTCCAGGGTGAGTCGTGGCCCGAGAGCAGGGCCTCGTGAAAGCGCAGGTTCAGGTGCTCCCACTCGCGCCGTCGCTCTGGCACGATGGGCTCGGCGTCGGACAGCGCGACGTAGGCCGTCTGCACGGCCTCGCGCCACGCCGCGCCGCCCTCCTGAATCGATTGACGCAGCGCCTCGGTTTCGATCTGCACCCGCAGCCGCGTGATGTCTTCGAGCTCTTCGAGCGCGATGGGCGCCACGCGAAAACCGCGCTGGCCTTCGGCGACGGCCAGCGCGTCGCTCACCAGCCGCGTGATCGCCTCGCGCAGCGTGCCGGCACTCACTTCGTAGTGGTCCTTGAGGTGCTCGACGCGCAGTTTCTCGTTGGGGGCCAGGCGCCCCTCGATGATGTCGGCGCGCAGTTGTTCGTAGGCACGCTCGATGAGCGTGCGCGCCGTGGTGGGGGCGCCGCCGTCGGCGGCTGTCTTGGTGGGATCCATGCTGCGTTTGGCCATGATGGGTTCAGCTTTCTCGGATTTTGGCGAGGCGGTAGCTCAGTTGCGGTCGCGTCAGGCCCAGCAGCCGCGCGGCGGCGGCGAGATTGCCCTTGTTGCGAGCGACGGCTTCTTCGATCAGCTCGCGTTCGAGCCGCTGCAGCCCGATGCGCCGGTTCAGCAGCTGGTCCAGCAGCTTGCCCTCCACCACCTGGGTGTCGTTGCTGCGCAGACGCCCGGAATCTTCCAGCGTGTGGCTGGCACCGTCGGCGGGTTGCGCGAAGAGATGGCGCGCCTCGATGAGTTGACCCACGCCCGCGAGGATCACGCCGCGCTCGATGAGGTTCTCCATCTCGCGCACATTGCCGGGCCAGGCGTGTTCGCGCAGCGCCAGCAGCGCCTCGTCGGTGAAGCCGCTCACGTGCTTGTCGTGCTTGCTGCAAAAGCGTTGCAGCAGGTGCCGGGCGAAGACTTCGATATCCTGCGTGCGCTCGCGCAGCGGCGGGATGCGGATGGGGTAGACGTTGATGCGGTAGTACAGATCTTCGCGAAAGCGCCCGGCGCGCACGGCTTCGAGCAGATCGACATGCGTGGCCGCCACCAGGCGCACGTCCACCTGGCGCGGCTGCGAGGCACCCAGGCGCTCGACCTGGCCGTCCTGCAGCACGCGCAGCAGCTTGGCCTGCGCGGGCAGCGGCAGTTCCCCGAGTTCGTCAAGAAAGAGCGTGCCGCCGCTGGCGCGCTCGAAGCGCCCGGGACGCGCGGCGTCGGCCCCCGTGTAGGCGCCTTTTTCGGTGCCGAAGAGCTCGGATTCGACCAGTTCGCCCGGCAGCGCCGCGCAGTTCACCGCCACGAAGGGTTTGGCCGCGCGCGGGCCGAGCGCATGCAGCGCGCGTGCGAAGCGTTCCTTGCCGGTGCCGGTCTCGCCGGTGAGCAGCACGGTCACCTGCGTGCCGGCAGCCTTGCGCAGCAATTCGGTGGCGGCGGTGAAGCCCGGCGAGCGGCCGACCAGCGGCCCGAGCGCATCCACCGGGGTCTCCGGTACGTCGTCGGCCGGCATGCGGCTGAACCAGGCGGTGACCTCGGGGCTGCCTTCGCTGGGTGGCAGGGCGTCGGCGACATAGTCGCGCGCCAGTTCCTCGCCTTCGCCGCCGGGCCAGTCGGCCACGGGCCAGCCCTCGATGCGGCAGTGCGCGTGGCCACTGCCCACGCACGCCACTTCCTTGTAGAGCACGGGGCGGCCCATGAAGGCGCTGGTGTAGCCCGAGGCGTAGCCCAGCAGCATCCAGCACACGGGGTCTTTCTGCGGTCCGAAGTCGCGCAGGTGCGCTTCCACTTCCCATGAATGGTCCCAGCGGAAGATGCCGTGAAAGCGCCCCTGGCCGACATCCAGATCGAGGAGTTCGGGCGTGACCTGAACGGAGCCTTCGAGCATGTGCAATTGCGGGCCCACCGAAAACATCGAGAAAACGTCATCGCTGGCCCGCAATTGCCGTGCCAGCGCCGCGTCGCGCTCCCCTGCGGCGTAGCCCGCGCGCATCAGCAGGCGCCGTGCGCTTGCCATGCCCACCGCCTGCACCAGTTCCCGGCGCAGTGTGCCCAGCGACGCGGCGTGCATCAGCACCATGCGCTGGCCGGCGAGCCAGATGCGCCCGTCGGCCGAGGAAAACCGCACCTGACGGCGCAGGTCGGCGTCGGACGGCATGGTGAGGACGGATTCAGCCACGATTTTATCGATAAGAATCATCAATCAATCTCAACGGAAATTCACGAATTGATGATTTCCGCGGTTCATCAATGATGCAAATGATCAAGCCGGAGCGCAAGACATTTCTGAGCGGTTTCAAAAAGCAATTGATATTCCGCAAGTTCGGCCGCCAAACGTCAGGGTTTACCCGCGAATTTGGGTCTTTTTGGTAATTATCTCGATAACTGGCACGCTCTCTGCATCGATGCAGGCATGACCGGAGCACTTGACATCTCCCATGAGCCCTTCGACGTGGAGCGGCGCTTCATCCGCATCGTGGAGGAGCGCAGCAATGGTTTGGTCGAGTTCGAGTTTGCCGCGGGCGAACCCGACCTGTACGTCGAAATGATCCTGCCACGCGCGGAGTTCGAGGATTTCTGCCGCATGCAGGGCGTGGTGCCCACGCAAGGGCGCCTGCCCCAGCACGAACAGGACAGCCTGGACGCGCACTGGGACTGGAACCTGCGTGACGCGCGCGAGCGGCATTTTCGCGATCTGTCCTGAACCGCCCTTCCTTTTCGTTTCAAAACAAGGAGACCTATTCCATGCAAATTGACTTGCGTACCGTCAGCATCACACCGCTGCGGCAGACCTACAACCACATCGCCGACTACCTCGGCGCCGACAAGGCGGCGTCGCGCTACGTCGAGGCGACGATGGGCGTGCAGGGCACGACCAATTTTCACTACCGCCCCACCTGGGATCCCGAGCGCGAGATGTTCGACGAGCGCCGCACCGCGATCAAGATGAAGGACTGGTATGTGCTGAAGGACCCGCGCCAGTACTACTACGGCAGCTACACGCAGGCCCGGGCCCGCATGCAGGAGACGGCCGAGGCGGATTTCGATTTTGTCGAGAGTCGGGGCCTGGCCGACAGCTACGACGACAGCGCCCGGCGCGCCGCGCTGGACTTCTACATTCCGCTGCGCCACGTGGCCTGGGGTGGCAACCTGAACAACGGCTACCAGAGCGCCTACGGCTACGGCACCGCGATCACGCAGGCGAGCCTGTACGCCAGCATGGACCAGCTGGGCGTGGCGCAGTACCTCACGCGCCTGGGCCTCCTGATGGGCAACGAGAGCGAGCTGGAAGCCGGCAAGCACGCCTGGATGAACGCGCCGGCCTGGCAGCCGCTGCGCAAGTACGTGGAGGACAGCTTCGTCGTGAAGGACTGGTTCGAGAACTTTGTCGCGCAGAACATGGCGCTCGACGGCTTGCTCTTCCGCCTGGCGTACAAGGAAGTGGACAAGCACCTGAACGAGCGCGCCGGCCCCACGGTGTCCATGCTCACGCGCTTCCCGGCCGAGTGGTTCCCCGAGACCAGCAAGTGGGTCGATGCCGTGGTCAAGGCCACCGCCGCCGAGAGTGCCGAGAACAAGGTGCTGCTCGAAAAGTGGTACGCGCACTGGGTGGCGCGTGCGCAGGAAGCGCTCGCGCCCGTGGCGCAACTGGCGCTGGGCGAGGAAGCCGGCGAGGCCCTCGCCCGCGTGCGCGCCCAGCTCGATGCCCGCATGGCCAAGGCGGGCCTGGCGGTCTGAACGCCCGTCCCCGACACCCTTCCCAGGAGACAGACAAAATGACCCAAGTACCCAACGTGTTCATCGCGCTGCAGCGCAATGAGGAAACCCGCCCGATCGTCGACGCGATCCTGGCGGACAACCCCGGCGCCCTGCTCGACGAGCAGCCGGCCATGGTCAAGATCAACGTGCCCGGGCGCCTGGTGGTGCGCCGCAGCACCATCGAGCAGGAGATCGGGCGCGAGTTCGATCTGCAGGAGCTGCACGTGAACCTGATCACGCTGACCGGCCACATCGATGAATCCGACGACGAGTTCGTCCTGAGCTGGGTGCACTGAGCACCGGCCGCCCGCAGAGATTCCCCCATCCAAGGAGACCGAACATGGACATGAAAGTCAACAAGAAGCTGGGTCTGAAAGACCGCTACAACCGCATGACCCGCGACCTGAACTGGACGCCGAGCTACCAGTCGCTCAAGGACATCTATCCGTACCTCGAGTACGAGGGCATCAAGATCCACGACTGGGACAAGTTCGAGGATCCGTTCCGCATGACGATGGACGCCTACTGGAAGTACCAGGGCGAGAAGGAACGCAAGCTCTACGCCATTCTGGATGCGTTCGCGCAGAACAACGGCCACCTGGGCGTGACCGATGCACGCTACATCAACACGCTGAAACTGTTCCTCACGGGCGTCTCGCCGCTCGAATACATGTCGCACAAGGGCTTTGCCATCCTGGGGCGCCAGTTCCAGGGCGCGGGCCCGCGCGTGGCCTGCCAGATGCAGTCGCTGGACGAGATCCGCCACGCTCAGACGCAGATCCACGCGATGAGCAACTACAACAAGTACTACAACGGCTTCCAGGACTGGCAGCACATGCACCACCGCGTGTGGTACCTCAGTGTGCCCAAGAGCTTCTTCGAGGATGCGGTGACCTCGGGCCCGTTCGAGTACATCCTCTCGATCAGCTTCGCCTTCGAGTACGTGCTCACCAACCTGCTGTTCGTGCCCTTCATCTCGGGCGCGGCCTACAACGGCGACATGGGCGCGATGGCCTTCGGCTTCTCCGCGCAGTCCGACGAGTCGCGCCACATGACGTTGGGCCTGGAAGTCATCAAGTTCGTGCTTGAGCAGGACCCGGACAACCTGCCCATCGTGCAGAAGTGGATCGACAAGTGGTTCTGGCGCGGCTACCGCGTGCTGACGCTCGTGGCCATGATGATGGACTACATGCTTCCCAAGCGCGTGATGAGCTGGAAGGAGGCGTGGGAGATCTACGCCGAGGAAAACGGCGGCGCGCTGTTCCGCGACCTCGCGCGCTATGGCGTGAAGGTGCCGCTGGGCTGGGAACAGGCCTGCAAGGAAAAGGATCACCTCTCGCACATGGCCTGGAACGTGTTCTACAACTACGGCGCGGCCGCGCCCTTCCACACCTGGGCGCCGAGCGAAGAGGACATGAAGTGGCTGTCGGCCAAGTACCCCGACAGCTTCGACAAGTACTACCGCCCGCTGTGGGAGCACTACGCGAAGGAGCAAAAGGAGGGTCGGCGTTTCTACAACAAGACGCTGCCCATGCTGTGCCAGACCTGCCAGATCCCGATGTTCTTCACCGAGCCGGACGATCCCACAAAAATTGCCTACCGCGAAAGCGACTGGCGCGGCAACAAGTTCCACTTCTGCTCGGACGGCTGCAAGCACATCTTCGACAACGAGCCCGAGAAGTTCGCCCAGAGCTGGCTGCCCGTGCACCAGATCTACCAGGGCAACTGCTTCCCCGAGGACGTGGACCCGAGCAAGCCCGATTTCGATCCGCTGATGGAAGTGCTGCGCTACTACAAGATGGAGTTCGGCCGCGACAACCTGGACTACGCCGATTCGCAGGACAAGAAGAACTTCGAAGCCTGGCGCGCGCAGGCGACGACCAACTGAACCCAAGCAAGGAGACACAACATGGCCGTCGTATCCATTGCCCCCTATGACTTTCCGCCGAAGGATTCGGTGGACAAGTTCCCCGCGCCGCTGCTGTACGTGGGCTGGGAAGACCACAAGATGTTCTGCGCGCCGCTGTGCGTGCCCATGCCGCCCACGACCGTGTTCGGCGACTTCGTCAAGGGCGCGCTGCCCGACATGTACGGCGCGCACCCCGACTTCGCGAAGATCGCCTGGGACAAGGTCGAATGGTTCAACTCGGGCAAGCCCTTCACGCCCGACCTGGGCAAGACCATGGCCGAGAACGGCATGGGCCACAAGAGCGTGATCCGATTTCGCACGCCGGGCCTGACGGGTCTGGCCGGGTCCTGCTTCTGAGTGGAATTTGAGTGAAATATGGCTCAGGCGCTTGTCTATCAAGCGCTTGCAGCTATCGATAGCGTAGTTCGGCCAGTCTTATGTCTTATCAATTGACCATCGAGCCCCTGGGTCAGACCGTGGAGGTCGAGGACGGGCAGACCATCCTCGACGCCGCGCTGCGCGCGGGCATCTACCTGCCGCATGCCTGCTGCCATGGCCTGTGCGGTACCTGCAAGGTGCAGGTGCAGGACGGCGAGATCGAGCACAACGAGGCCAGCACCTTCGCGCTGATGGAGTACGAGCGCGAGGAGGGCATGTGCCTGGCGTGCGTCTCCACGCTCGAATCCGATGTGGTGATCGAGGCCGAGGTGGACGAGGAGCCCGACGCGCTCAACCTGCAGGTGCAGGACTATGCGGGCACGGTCTCGCGCATCGAAAACCTCACGCCCACCATCAAGGGGGTATGGATCAGGCTGGACCACCCCATCGCCTTCCAGGCGGGGCAGTACATCAACCTACACATTCCGGGCGAAGGTGCCTCGCGTGCCTTCTCCATCGCCAGCAGCCCGATGCGGGCCGATGAGATCGAGCTCAACATCCGTCACGTGCCTGGCGGGCGCGGCACCGGCTGGGTGCACGAGCAGCTCAAGCCGGGCGAGCACGTACAGCTGGCCGGACCCTATGGGCGCTTTTTCGTGCGCGAATCGGCGCACCGCAAGGAGGGGCACGGCTATCTGTTCCTCGCCGGCGGCTCGGGGCTGTCGAGTCCCCGCTCCATGGTGCTCGATCTGCTCGCCTCGGGTTGCGACAGACCGGTTACGCTGATCAATGGTGCACGCTCGCGCGAGGAGCTCTACCACCACGACGAGTTCACGCGGCTCGCTGCCGAGCACCCGAATTTCACCTACGTCGCGGCGCTCTCGGGTGAGCCCGAGAGCAGCGATTGGGCGGGCGCGCGCGGCTTCGTGCACGACGCGGCCAAGGCGCATTTCGACAACGACTTTCGCGGCCACAAGGCCTACCTGTGCGGGCCGCCCCTGATGATCGAGGCCTGCATCACCACGCTGATGCAGGGGCGTTTGTTCGAGCGCGACATCTTCACCGAGAAGTTCATCTCGGCTGCCGATGCCCAGCAGGTGCGCAGCCCGCTGTTCCACAAGATCTGAGCCATGCCGCGGCGCGCACACGACATCCGCAACCGGCCGCCGCGCTCAGCTGCTGCGCGGGCGGGGGTCGCGCGCGAAGGCGCGCACCACGTCCAGAAAGGCGTGCAGCGCGGGCGAGGCGTCGCCGCTGCGGTACAGGCAGCTCAGCTCCAGGTCCTTGAGCCAGGCGCTGTGCAGCGGGCGGAAGATCACGCCCGGCAGACGCAGGTTCGTGGCCGATTGCGTGGTGATGGCCGCGCCGAAGCCCGCCGACACCAGCGCCACGGCCGTCACCACATCCTCCACCTCCTGCTCCACCCGCAGCCGCACGCCCTCGGCGCGGAAGGCGTCGGTCACCTCCTGCGCGAGGCCACGCATGGGCACATTGGGGTAGACGATCAGCGGCACGCCGTCCAGGTCCGGGATGCGCAGCGAGGGGCGCACCGCCAGCGGATGGGCCGCCGCGATGGCGATCGCCAGCGGCTCACGCAGCACCGTCTCGATGCTGATGCCGGGCTCCCTCGGCACCAGGCGGTTGAAGCCCACCGTGATGCGGCGCTCGCGCAGCGCCTGCAACTGCCGGTCCTTGGTGAGGTTGTGCAGCACGATCTTCACCTCGGGGCGGGCCTGGTGAAAGCGCGCCAGCATGCGCGGAATCACGTCCAGCACACCCGAGCCGAACAGCCCGACGTCGAGCCGGCCGATCAGGCCCCGGCCGGCCAGGCGCGTGCGCTCGGTCGCTTGCTGCGTCAGCGCCAGCAGATTGGGCACTTCCTCCAGCAGCGTGCGGCCGGCCTCGGTCAGCGTCACGCCCTTGGGGGTGCGCACGAACAACGGCACGCCGATCTTTTCCTCCAGCGCCTGGATGTGCCGCGTCAGTGGCGGCTGCGACAGGTGCAGGCGGGCGGCCGCGCGGCCGATGTGGCCCTCTTCGGCCACGGCGAGGAAATGGCGCATGTCCCGCAGGTCCACGAGATTCTCCGGCAGTTTCTGGGTATATGCCGAAATGGTATCAATTTTGATGAAAAATGGTATTTGATGGTATGGAGTTGCCAATCTATCGTTGTGCCTGCCTCCACGAGCCTTGCGGTACGGCCACCGGCCCGTGGCCACTGGAGCCTGGAAAACCACCGGAGCGACGAGATGGACGCACCTTCCAACGCCAATGCCAGCGCTGAGCTTCCCCGGCGCGCCGTGACCGTGCTGATCACGCGCCGTGTGGCGCCAGCTTCGAGGGCGGCTTTCGAGACGGGCATGCAGGGCATGCTGGCCGCGGCCGAGGACTTTGAAGGGCACCTGGGCGGGCAGCTGGTACGCCCGCACGAGGACGGCGACAGCGATCCTCTGCTCTACCACGTGGTCTTCGCGTTCGACAGCGAGCCTCATCTGGCCGCGTGGCAGTCCTCGCCCGAGCGCGCGCACTGGCTGGCGCAGGTGCTGCCGCACACCGTGGGCGAGCAGCAGCTGCATCGCGTGAGCGGCCTGGACTACTGGTTTGCCGCGCCCGGCGCCACCACCCGGGCCGCGCCGCCGCGTTGGAAGGTGGCGGTCGTGACCTGGCTGGGCATCTTCCCGACCGTGCTGCTGCTGTTCCTGACCGTGGCACCGCCCATGGCCGACTGGGCGCTGGTGCCGCGCGTGCTGGTGATCACCGTGCTGGTGGTCGTGCTCATGACCTGGGTCGTCGCGCCGCGCCTGACGCGCTGGCTCGATGGCTGGCTGCATGCGGCGGGCTGACGCCGCGGGCCGACCCGGCATCTGGATGCGCAAACGGTATCGAAATGGCAAAAAAATGGTATTGGACAGTATCGAAATGCTCCCCTATCGTCTGCACCGGATGCCCGTCGAGACCCCGCCTGGAGAGGGGCCGAAAAGGAGACAAACCTCATGCCGAAATTTGTCGTTCGCATAGAAGACACCGGTGAGCAGTACGCCTGCGCCGACGGCCGCTCGGTGCTCGTGGGCATGGAGGCGCTGGGCAAGAAGGGCATTCCCGTGGGCTGCCGTCAGGGTGGCTGCGGCGTCTGCAAGGTGCAGGTGCTCGAAGGCGAGTTCACGCGCCGCGTGATGAGCCGCGCCCATGTCAGTGCCGAGGAGGAGCGCAGCGGCTGCGTGCTCTCGTGCCGCATCTACCCGAGCAGCGACCTGCGCATCCGCGTCGTGGGCGCCATGAAGAAAAACGTTTGCCGGCCAGCGCTACCGACCGGCACCCCATCCGTTGAACCCGCCTGAAGGCGAAGAAGGAGACTGAACATGTCAATGACTGGAGTTTTGCGTCCCGGACACGCGCAAATCCGCGTGCTCGACCTGGAGGAATCGGTCAAGTGGTACACCGACGTCATGGGCCTCAAGCCCATGGGCCGCGACAGTCAGGGCCGGGCCTATTTCAAGACGCGGGCCGAACGTGACCACAACAGCGTCATCCTGCGCCAGGCGGACCATGCCGGCATGGACTTCTTCGGCTTCAAGGTGCTGGACAAGGCCACGCTCGACAATCTCGAAAAGAAACTGCAGGCCTACGGGGTGGCCACCGAGCGCGTGCCCGCCGGCGACCTGCTGGAGACCGGCGAGCGCGTGCGCTTCAAGATCCCGACCGGCCACACCATCGAGCTGTATGCTGAGAAGACCGCCGTCGGCAGCGGAGTGGGCTGCACCAACCCCGACATGGATGTGATCGACCAGCCCGGCATCACGCCGATCCGGCTCGACCACTGCCTGATCTACGGTGACGATCTGGATGGCGCGCGCGACCTGTTCGTCAACGTGCTGGGCTTCACCCTGGTCGAGCGCGTGAAGCTCGAGGACGGCAAGACCGACCTGGCCGTGTGGCTCACCTGCAGCGCCAAGGCGCACGACATCGCCATCGTGCGGCACAGCGAGAAGGACAAGATGCACCACGTGTCGTTCCAGCTCGGCACCTGGGAGCAGGTGCTGCGCGCCGCCGACATCATGAGCAAGAACCGCGTCTCGCTCGATATCGGCCCGACACGCCACGGCATCACCAACGGCACGACGATCTACTTCTTCGAGCCCTCGGGCAACCGCCTGGAAACCTTCAGCGGCGGCTACGACCACTACCCCGACATGGAGCCCATCACCTGGACCTGGGACGAGGTCGGCGCCGGCATCTTCTATCACGACCGCAAGCTCAATGACGCCTTCCTGAGCGTGGTGACCTGAGCGAGCGCGATATCGGCCTGCCGCGCGCGTCGATCGGGCGCCTGCGCTCTTTGCCGTACGGGTGTACGGCTTGCGGTGCCATGCGTCCTTCGGTGCGCTCGCCACAGTCACTGACGTGCTTATTTCTTCCCCCTGGACAAACGACGATCCGCCATGAGCGCACACAGCATCGAACAACGCGTCATCACCGCCGAGGCGGCCAATGCGGCCGTCGTGGCGGCCGTCGCCAAGGCCCAGGAGCTCGGTATCCGCATCAACGCGGCCGTGACCGATGCCTCGGGCGTGCTCGCGGCCTTCCTGCGCATGCCGGGGGCCTTCCTGCATTCGGTGGACATCGCCATCGACAAGGCCTACACGGCGGCGGGCTTCGGTTTCGCTACCGCGCAGTGGGCCGAGGTGCTCAAGGGCGACGAGGCCTTGCGCCTGGGGATGCCGGTGCGTCCGCGCAATGTGGTGTTTGGCGGCGGTCTCCCCATCCGTGAAGGGGGCGCGCTGATCGGCGGCATCGGTGTTTCCGGCGGCTCGGCCGAGCAGGACGCCGATTGCGCGCGCGCGGGCCTGGCCGCCCTGGGACTGAACGAGTGAGGGGTTCAGAGCGTTTTGACAACAGTGAGCAATGGACATGAAAGAATTCCTGAACTTCATCAATGGTGAGTACGTTCGCAATGCCAGTGGCAGGACGTTCGAGGATCGCAACCCGGTGGACAACAGCGTCATCGGCAAGGTGTGGGAAGCGGGCCAGCCCGAGGTGAATGCGGCCGTGGCCGCTGCGAAGGCCGCGCTCAAGGGCGACTGGGGCCGCATGTCGGTGGTGGAGCGCTGCAAGCTGCTCGATGCGCTGGCCATCGGCATCAACAAACGCTTCGATGATTTCCTGCAGGCCGAGATCCTTGACACCGGCAAGCCCCACCACCTGGCTTCGCACGTGGACATCCCGCGCGGCGCTGCCAATTTCCAGATCTTCATCGACACCATCAAGAGCGTCTCCACCGAGTCGTTCAACATGCGCACGCACGACGGCAAGACGGCGCTGAGCTATGGCGTGCGTACGCCGCGCGGCGTGATCGCCGTCGTCTGTCCGTGGAATCTGCCGCTGCTCCTGATGACCTGGAAGGTCGGCCCGGCGCTCGCCTGCGGCAACACCGTGGTCGTCAAGCCATCGGAGGAAACGCCCGCCACCGCCACGCTGCTGGGCGAGGTGATGAACGCGGTGGGCATGCCTGCGGGCGTGTACAACGTGGTGCATGGCTTCGGCCCCGATTCGGCCGGTGAATTCCTCACGCGCCACCCCGATGTGAACGGCATCACCTTCACCGGCGAGACGCGCACTGGCACCGCCATCATGAAGGCCGCAGCCGAAGGCATTCGTCCGGTCTCGCTCGAACTCGGCGGCAAGAACGCGGCCGTGGTGTTCGCCGACTGCGATTTCCAGGTGGCGGTCGATACCGTCACGCGCTCGTGCTTCGAGAACGCCGGCCAGGTGTGCCTGGGCACCGAGCGCGTCTACGTCGAGCGCCCCATCTTCGACAGGTTCGTCGCGGCGCTGAAGGCCAGGGCCGAAGCCATGACGCCTGGCGAGCCTTTCGACCCGGCCACGAAGATCGGCCCCGCGATCAGCAAGGAGCATCAGGCCAAGGTGCTGGGCTATTACAAGAAAGCGGTGGAAGAAGGCGCCACCGTGGTGACGGGCGGCGGCGTGCCCGAGATGCCCGCCAGGTTCAAGGACGGCTGCTGGGTGCAGCCCACGATCTGGACCGGCCTGCCCGAGACCGCGAGCGTGATCACCGAGGAGATCTTCGGCCCGTGCTGCCACATCGCCCCGTTTGACGGCGAGGACGAGGTGCTCAGGAAGGTGAACGACAACCGCTACGGCCTGGCGACCTCGATCTTCACGCAGGACATCGGCCGTGCCAACCGCATGGCGCAGCAGATCGAGGTGGGCCTGGCGTGGATCAACAGCTGGTTTCTGCGCGACCTGCGCACGCCTTTCGGCGGCTCCAAGCAATCGGGGATCGGGCGCGAGGGCGGCGTGCACTCGCTCGAGTTCTATACCGAGTTGCGCAACGTGATGGTCAAGTTCTGAAAGAAGATGGAGATGGCTGCTGATCCGGAGCTCGGGCGCCGCGTTCGCACCGGCGCGTTTGAAACCAATGTGCATGATCTGGGTGCGGGCAGGCCCGTGCTGTTCATCCACGGTTCGGGCCCGGGGGTGAGTGCGTACGCCAACTGGCGCCTCGTGATGCCCGTGATGGCCCGCACGCGTCGTGTGCTGGCGCCGGACATGGTGGGTTTCGGTTTTACCGACCGCTTTCCGGCCGGCACTGGCCCGGAGCGCTACAACATGGACACCTGGGTGGGCCAGGCGATCGATCTGCTCGACGCGCTGGACATCGAACGTGCCGACGTGGTGGGCAATTCGTTTGGCGGCGCACTGTCGCTGGCCTTGGCGATCCGAGCGCCCGAGCGGGTGCGCCGGCTGGTGCTGATGGGCTCGGTGGGGGTTCCGTTTCCGATCACGCCGGGGCTGGATGCGGTCTGGGGCTACGAGGCGTCGTTCGAGAACATGCGCCGCATCATGGACTGGTTTGCCTACGACCGCGGTCTTGTGACGGACGAGCTGGCGCAATTGCGCTACGAGGCCAGCGCGCGCCCGGGTTTTCAGGAAGCGTTCGGCGCGATGTTCCCGGCGCCGCGCCAGCGCTGGGTCGATGCCATGGCCAGCCCCGAGGCGGCGATCCGCGCGCTGGCGCACGAGACCTTGATCGTGCATGGGCGCGAGGATCAGGTGATACCGCTGCAGGCCTCGCTCACGCTGTCCGGGTGGATCCCGAACAGCCAGTTGCACGTGTTCGGCCATTGCGGCCACTGGACACAGATCGAGCACGCCGCGCGCTTTGCGCAGCTGGTGGGCAATTTTCTTGACGAGGCCGATGCCCGGGAACAGGGCATGCGGGACGCGCACTGAATCGCAAAGGATTTGAAGATGACTCCCAAGATGCATGACAAGCTGGGCGCCGAGCTGCACAAGGCGCTCGTCGATGGCACGGTGCTGTCCCCGCTCTCCGTGCGCCACCCGGACATGACGATCGATGACGCCTATGCCGTGCAGCAGCGCCTGATGGAGCGGCGCCTGGCCGCGGGTGAGAAAGTCATAGGCAAGAAGATCGGGGTGACCAGCCAGGCGGTGATGGACATGCTCGGCGTGTTCCAGCCCGACTTCGGCTGGCTGACCGACGCCATGGTCTACAACGAAGGTGAGTCCATCCCCATGCAGCGGCTGATCCAGCCCAAGGCCGAGGGCGAGATCGCCTTCGTGCTCAAGAAGACGCTCAAGGGGCCGGGCGTGACGGTGGCCGACGTGCTCGCCGCCACCGAGGGCGTGATGGCCTGCTTCGAGATCGTCGATTCGCGCATCGCGGACTGGAAGATCAAGATCCAGGACACCGTGGCCGACAACGCCTCGTGCGGCGTCTTCGTGCTCGGCGACCGGCTCGTCGATGCGCGTGATGTGGATCTCACCACCTGCGGCATGGTGCTGGAGAAGAACGGCGAGATCGTCGTCACCGGCGCGGGCGCCGCGGCGCTCGGCCATCCGGCCAACGCGGTGGCCTGGCTCGCCAACACGCTGGGCGCGCATGGCACGGCGCTGGAGGCCGGCGAGGTGGTGCTCTCGGGCTCGCTCGCGGCCATGGTGCCGGTGGAGGCCGGCGACAACCTGCGCGTGGCGATTGGCGGCATTGGTGGCTGCTCGGTACGGTTTGTGTGAATGACGAAGGGCACACGTCCGTTCGTCAGGTGATTTGAGAAAGGCAGAGAAATGAGCAAGAAAGTGAAATGCGCCCTGATCGGCCCCGGCAACATCGGCACCGACCTGCTGGCCAAACTCCAGCGCAGCCCGGTGCTGGAGCCGGTGTGGATGGTCGGCATCGACCCCACCTCCGATGGCCTCAAGCGCGCACGCGAGATGGGCATCAAGACCACCGACCAGGGCGTCGATGGCCTCGTGCCGCACATCAAGCAGGATGGCGTGCAGATCGTTTTCGACGCCACCAGCGCCTACGTGCACGCGGAAAATTCGCGCAAGGTGATCGCGCAGGGCGCGATGATGGTGGACCTCACGCCCGCGGCCATCGGGCCCTACTGCGTGCCGCCCGTGAACCTGAAGGCGCACGTGGGCCAGCAGGAGATGAACGTCAACATGGTCACCTGCGGCGGGCAGGCCACCATCCCCATGGTCGCGGCCATCAGCCGCGTGCAGCCCGTGCCCTATGCCGAGATCGTCGCCACGGTCTCCAGCAAATCCGCCGGTCCCGGCACGCGCAAGAACATCGACGAATTCACGCGCACCACCGCGGGCGCGATCGAGAAGGTGGGCGGCGCCAAAAAGGGCAAGGCCATCATCATCATCAACCCGGCCGATCCGCCGCTCATCATGCGCGACACGGTGCACTGCCTGACGGAGACCGAACCCGACCAGGCCGCGATCACCAAGAGCATCCACGACATGATGGCCGAGGTGAACAAATACGTGCCCGGCTACCGCATCGTCAACGGCCCGGTGTTCGACGGCAAGCGCATTTCGGTCTATCTGGAGGTCGAGGGCCTGGGCGATTACCTGCCCAAGTACTCGGGCAACCTGGACATCATGACGGCGGCGGCCGCGCGTACCGCCGAGATGTTCGCCGAGGAAATCCTCGCCGGGCGCCTCACGCTCGAACCCGTGGCCGCCTGAAGGAGACATACACCATGAGCATCAAAGGCAAGAAAATCACGTTGCATGAAATGGCGCTGCGCGACGGCATGCACCCCAAGCAGCACCAGATCAGCATCGAGCAGATGAAGAGCGTGGCCACCGCGCTGGACGCGGCGGGCATGCCGCTGATCGAAGTCACCCACGGCGATGGCCTGGGCGGCGACTCGGTCAACTACGGCTTTGCCATGCACACGGATGAGGAGTATCTGAAGGCGGTCATTCCCCTGATGAAGCACGCCAGGATCTCGGCGCTGCTGCTGCCCGGCATCGGTACCGTCGATCACCTCAGGATGGCGCACGACGTGGGCGTGCACACCATCCGCGTGGCCACGCATTGCACCGAGGCGGACGTTTCCGAGCAGCACATCACGCTCGCGCGCAAGCTCGGCATGGACACCGTGGGCTTTCTCATGATGAGCCACATGAACAGCCCTGAGGGGCTGGTCAAGCAGGCGAAATTGATGGAAGGCTACGGTGCCAACTGCGTCTATGTGACGGATTCGGCCGGGCACATGCTGCCCGAGGATGTGCGCGCGCGCCTGGGCGCGGTGAGGGACGCCCTCAAGCCCGAGACGGAACTCGGCTTTCACGCGCACCACAACCTGGCGATGGGCGTGGCCAATTCGATCACCGCGATCGAGATGGGCGCCAACCGCGTGGACGCAGCCAGCGCGGGCCTGGGTGCAGGCGCGGGCAATACGCCGATGGAAGTGCTCGTGGCGGTGCTCGACCTGATGGGCGTGCAGACCGGTGTCGACGTGTTCAAGATCCAGGACGTGGCCGAGGACCTGATCGTGCCGATGATGGACTTCCCCATTCGCATCGACCGCGACGCGCTCACGCTCGGTTACGCCGGTGTCTATGGCTCGTTCCTGCTCTTTGCCAAGCGTGCCGAGAAGAAATACGGCGTGCCCGCGCGCGAGATCCTCGTGGAGATGGGCCGCCGGGGCTGCGTGGGCGGGCAGGAAGACATGATCGAGGACACCGCGCTCACGCTCGCGCGCCAGCGCGGCCTGAAGGTGGCCTGAAGGCGTCCTGAGCCGGGAGCGCATGCCATGCTGAAGCTGTTGGGGGCCTTGCTCGCGCTGGTGCTGGCGCTGCTCGCGTCGACGCTGTCGCCGTGGGCCGCCATGGGCCAGGCCGCGTTGCTGGCGCTGTTGCTGTTGTGCCTGCTGGCCTTGGCGATGCGCCCGCGTTCTGGCGTGGCCTGGGCCGATGGCGCGGCGCGCGCCGATCGGCACGCGCTGGCGGTGATCGCCGAAAACGCCGGGATGATGTCCTCCTTCACCCGCGTGGTGGCTGCCTCGCGCGAGCAGCAGACGCTGCTGGCGGGGCTGCGCGAGGGCGTGGACGTGCTTGCCGACAGCGTACGGACCGTCGTGCAATCGGCGGACATCACGCACGATGAAGTCAGCACCATGCACGGTCTGGCGCGGCAGGGCGATGAGTCGCTGCGCCGCACGGCCGAGCGCATCGAGGCGCTCGCGCAGTCGGCCGGCGCGCTGGATGCGCGCTTTCGTGAAGTGATGCGCCACACGCAGGAGATCAAGGGGCTGCTGGCGGTGATTCAGAACGTCACCATGCAGACCAATCTGCTCTCGCTCAACGCCGCCGTCGAGGCGGCGCGCGCGGGCGAGCATGGGCGCGGCTTTGCGGTGGTGGCTGACGAAGTGCGCAAACTGGCCGTGCGTACCGGCGAGGCCACGCAGCAGATCCAGCAGACGATCAGCGGCATCACCGCGAGCGCGGCCGCGGCGGACGAACACCTCAAGACCGTGCTCGAAGGCGTGAACGAGAGCGTGCAGCGCACGCGCGAGACGGGTGAAGCGCTGGCCGACATCCGCGAACGCTCCGGACGCACGCTGCAGGCCGCCACGGCCATGGCGAGTGCCGCGCAAGCCCAGGACGCCACGAGCGAACGCCTGATGCAGGACGCCGGGCAGCTCGCCTCGGCCGCCGGCCAGTCGCTCGAATGGGTGGGCAAGAGCAACGCGCAGCTGCGCGTGGTGCAGGCGCTGATCGGCGAGCTCAAGCAGGAGACTTCGGCGCTGCTCACCGATCACCGCGATGTGGACGTGCTCATCGATTGCATCGAGGAAATGCGCGCCTGCAACATCCTCGTGATGAATTCCGGGGCGCCGGCCGAGCTCGAACCCGTGATTCGGCGCATCGCGCAGCTCGACGGGCGGCTGGATGCCGCCTGGGAGCACTGGCAGGCAGGCCCCGGCAGCAGACATCAGGCCGCGACCGCGGCCGCCGCCTTCACTGCCGCGGTGGGGCATTACCGCGCCGTGCGCGGCGAGGCGCTGGCCCTGGCTCGGGCGGGGCGCTTCGAAGAGGTGCGCCGCAAGATTCCCACCGATGTGCGCCAGGCCTATGACGGTGCCCGGCAGACGCTGGCGCAAATCGACACACAGGACAAGGCGCTGCGCGATCGCAGGGGCCGACTGCCCCTGGGTGGTCGGCGGCTCGTGTCCGCCTCCTGAAGTACCTTGATTTTTCTTTGACGGACCCTGAAAACCATGGCTCTTTCCTCCAAAACCCTGGACCAGCTGGCCCGGCACCTGCACGCCTGCCAGCGCGAGGCGCGCGACACGCCCAAGATCACCGATGAGCACCCCGAGATGGACTGGGATGACGCCTACGCCATCCAGGATCGCATCCTCGCGGCCAAGCTCAAGGCCGGTGCGCGCGTCGCTGGCTACAAGGCGGGTCTGACCTCGCACGCCAAGATGAAGCAGATGGGCGTGACCGACCCGGTGTTCGGTTTTCTCGTCGACGAATTCACCGTGCCCGACGGCGGCGAGGTGAAGGTGGGCGAGCTCATCCATCCCAAGGTCGAGCCCGAGATCTGCTTCGT
Source organism: Comamonas sp. SCN 67-35 (assembly GCA_001725255.1). GTDB lineage: Bacteria > Pseudomonadota > Gammaproteobacteria > Burkholderiales > Burkholderiaceae_C > Comamonas_C. Next base: position 35,961 of record MEFV01000002.1, read on the forward strand.
CACGCGCACCGAGCTCGCTGGGCCCGGCTGCAGCATCGCCCACGTGCTCGCCGCGAGCGACGTGGTGCTGCCGGGCATCGAAGTCATCGACAGCCGCTACCGCGATTTCAAGTTCGATCTGAAGAGCGTCGTGGCCGACAACACCTCGGCCGCGCGCTTCGTCGTTGGTGGCCATGCGGTCGATGCGCGCAGCGTCGATTTGCGCACCACTGGCATCGTGCTCGAAAAGAACGGCGTGCCCGTGGCGCTGGGCGCGGGCGCGGCGGTACTCGGCCACCCGGCGGCTGCCGTCGCCATGCTCGTCAACCATTTGGGGCGCCGCGGCAAGAGTCTGCCCGCGGGTTCGCTGGTGCTCTCGGGCGGTGCCACGGAGGCGGTAACCGTCAAGGCGGGTGATCACGTCTGCCTGCGCATGCAGGGCATGGGCAGCGTCTCGATGCGCTTTGTCTGAGCCCGAACAGGAGCCACGCACCATGCCATTCGCACAGATCTACATGCTCGAAGGCCGCACCGAGGCGCAGAAAAAGGCCGTGATCGAGAAAGTCACGCAGGCCCTCGTCGAGGCCGTGGGCGCACCCGTCAGCACGGTGCGCGTGATGATCCAGGAGGTGCCCAAGGAGAACTGGGGTATCGCCGGAGTCAGCGCCAAGGAACTGGGGCGCTGACGGACCGCGAGCCTGATGCCAGGCAGCAAGACAACGATAACCTGCAAGGAGACAGATATGATCGATTCTTCCCGCCGTCAGGCGCTCGCCAGGATGGGCGGCATCGCTGCCGCTTCCATGCTTCCCGCCCCTTGGGTCCATGCGGCGCAGACGCTCAAGATCGGCTATGTGGCGCCTGCCACAGGGCCGCTTTCGGTGTTTGCCGAACCCGATCCGTACACGCTCGAAGTCGTGCGCAAGCTGCTCGCCAATGGCATTCAGGCGGGCGGCAAGACCTACGCGGTCGAGATCGTCTACAAGGATTCGCAATCGAACGCGGCGCGCGCGGCCGACGTGACCGCCGACCTCATCCTCAAGGACAAGGTGGACATCGTCGTCGCCGGCTGCACGCCCGAGACCACCAACCCCGTGGCCGACCAGTGCGAGCTCAACGGTGTGCCCTGCGTCACGAACGACACACCCTGGCAACCTCATTTTTTCGGCCGGGGCGGCGACCCGAAAAAGGGGTTCGAATGGACCAACCATTTCTTCTGGGGGCTGGAAGACATCATTGGCGTGTTCACCGGCATCTGGGACAAGCTGCCGACCAATCGCGTCGTGGGCGCGCTTTGGCCCAACGACCCGGATGGCAACGCCTGGGGTGATGCCAAGATGGGTTTCCCGGCTGTCGCCGGAGCGAAGAACCTCAAGTTCGTCGATCCGGGCCGCTACCAGAGCCCGAACGACAACTTCACCAACTACATCACCGAATTCAAGAAGGCCGGGGTGGAAGTGGTCACCGGCGTCGTCCCACCACCGGATTTCGGCAATTTCTGGGCGCAGTGCGCCCAGCAGGGCTTCAAGCCGAAGATCGTCACCGTGGGCAAGGCCACCGAATTTCCGGCCGCCGTGCAGGCTTTCGGTTCGCGCAGCGACGGGCTCTCCGTCGAGGTCTGGTGGTCACCGCACCATCCATTCCGGAGCTCGCTCACCGGCGAGAGCGCAGCCGCGCTGGCCACCGCCTACACCAAGGCCACGGGCCGACCGTGGAACATGACGGTGGGTTTCAAGCACTCGCTGTTCGAGGTGGCGCTGGCGGCGTTCAAGAAGGCCGGCGGCAAGGGTCCCAAGGCGCTGCGCGATGCCTTGCGCGCGACCGATCTGGACACCATCGTCGGTCACGTCAACTTCACCAAGGGACCGGTTCCGAGCGTCAGCAAGACCCCGTTGGTGGGTGGCCAGTGGCACAAGCGGGGTGATGGGTTCGAGCTGCTCATCGTCGAGAACAGCCAGGCCAGCCTCATTCCCGTGGGCGCCGAGCTCAAGGCCATCGGCTGAGCGCCGCGCCATGGTGACATACAACGGCGCGCCATCCGCCGCGCCGCTGCTTGATCTGCGTGGCATCAGCCGCCGCTTCGGCGCGCTGCGCGTGGTCGATGAGCTCAGCCTGCGGGTCGCGGGTGGCGAGGCATTGGGCGTGATCGGTCCCAACGGGGCAGGCAAGACGACGCTGATGAACCTCATCGCGGGCGACATCGGCGTGAACAGCGGCCAGGTGGTGTTCGATGGCCACGACGTGACGCAGCTGCCGCCGCAGGAGCGTTGCCGCGCCGGGATCGCACGTACCTACCAGGTGCCGCATCCCTTCGTCGGGCTCACGGTGTTCGAGAACGTCCTGGTGGGCGCCGTATTCAGCTCGAACCTGAGCGAAAAGGCCGCGCGTCCGCGTGTGCGTGAGGTGCTGCAAATGACGGGCCTACTTTCCAGGGCCGATCGGCTGGCTGGTGCCTTGCCGCTGCTCGATCGCAAGCGCCTGGAGCTAGCGCGTGCGCTTGCAGCCAGGCCCCGACTGCTGCTGCTCGATGAAATTGCCGGAGGGCTCACCGACGAGGAAGTGCGGACGCTGATCGAAACCATCCGCTCGATACGCGCATCGGGCGTGACCATCATCTGGATCGAGCACATCGTGCACGCACTCATGGCGGTGGTCGATCGGCTCGTCGCGCTGGACTTTGGCCGCATGGTGACCGAGGGTGCGCCGAAAACGGTGATGCAGGACCCGGCCGTGCGCGAGATCTACATGGGCATCGATGCCGTCGAGGAGATCGTCCCATGAACCTGCTTCAGGTGCATGCCCTCACCGCGGCTTACGGTGACTTTCAGGCGCTCTTCGGCATTGATCTCCTGCTTGCGCCGGGCGAGGTGCTGGCCATCATCGGAACCAACGGTGCCGGCAAGACCACGCTGCTGCGCACGCTTGCGGGGAGCTTGCCGGTGCGTTCGGGGACGATCGTGTTCGATGGCAAGTCCATTGCAGGGCTGCCCGCGCATCGCATCTGCGCGCGAGGCCTGGCGCTCGTGCCCGAAGGCCGGCGGCTGTTCCCGAGCCTGAGCGTGCAGGAGAACCTGCTCATGGGCGCCTATGCACGGCGCAGTGGCCCGTGGAACCTCGAGGCGGTCTATGGCCTGTTCCCCATCCTGCGTGAATTCTGCCGCAGACCCGCCACCGATCTCTCGGGCGGGCAGCAGCAGATGGTGGCCATGGGCCGCGCACTGATGAGCAATCCGCGCCTGCTCCTGTGCGACGAAATCTCGCTGGGACTCGCGCCCGTGATCGTCAAGGACATCTATCGTGCGCTTCCCCGGATCTGCGAGCACGGTGTTTCGGTGATCGTGGTCGAGCAGGACATCAGCCAGGCGCTGCGCGTGGCGCGCCGGGTGGTGTGCGTGCGTGAAGGCCGCGTGGTGCTGGAAGGCGTTCCAGGGCAGCTCGGGCGCGAAGCGATTGCGCAGGCCTATTTCGGCGCGGCCGAGCAGGAGGCAGCATGACCGCCGAGTGGGTCAACACCATCGTGCAGGGCGTGCTGCTGGGCGGGCTTTATGCGCTCTTTGCCGCAGGCCTGTCGATCAGCTTTGGCGTCATGCGCATGATCAATATCGCGCACGGCGACATGATCATCCTGGCGAGCTACGCCACCATCGTCGGCGCATCGTATCTGCACCTGCCCATGGGGATCACGGTCGTGCTCGTCGTCGTGGTGCTTTCCGCCATGGGCTACGCGGCGCAGCGCCTCGTGTTCAACCGCACGCTCGGTGGCGATCTGCTGCGGCCGCTGCTGCTCACCTTCGGCCTGTCGATCGTCATCCGCGAGAGCCTGCAGGCGGTGTTCTCGGCCGACGTGCGCGGGGTGGACGTGGGACCGATCGCGACGGCCACCTGGAGTCTCGGGGCGCAGATCAACGTCGGGGTGCTGCCGCTCATCGTCATGCTGATCGGTCTGGCAGCCATCGCGGGATTGCAATGGCTGTTTGGCGGCACGCGCATCGGACGCTCGTTTCGCGCCACGTCCGATGATGCCGACACCGCCTCGCTCATGGGGGTGGATCGCCAGCATGTCTACGCGCTGGCGATGGTGTTCGGCAGCGCGATGGTGGCCTTGGCGGGTGCGTTTCTCGTGATGCGCACCACGGTCAATCCGACCGATGGCCCCATGCGCCTCATCTATGCGTTCGAGGCCGTGATCATCGGCGGGCTCGGTTCTCTCTGGGGTACGGTGGCGGGTGGGGTGGTACTGGGCGTGGCGCAGGCCATAGGCGCCAAGCTCAATCCGGGCTGGGGAACTCTCGCGGGGCATCTGGCATTTCTCGCAATCCTGTGGGCACGGCCGCAAGGGCTGTTCCCGACCACGCGTGATCGGTAACCATGAGACTTGATTTGCCTGCTCGCCTGGCCGCCATCGTCGGCATCTTGGCCATTGTGGCCGTCGCCAGCATGCCCTGGTGGGCCGAGCGCGCGACGATCTATCTGGCGGTCGAAGTCCTCGCCATGCTAGCACTTGCGCAGATGTGGAATCTGCTTGCGGGCTACGGTGGCCTGCTGTCGGTGGGGCAACAGGGCTTCGTTGGCCTGGGCGCGTATGCGCTCGTGGTATTCGGCCTGCAGATGGGGCTGAACGCCTTCCTCGTGATCCCCCTGGCGGGCATCGTCGGCGCGCTGGCGGCGCTGCTGGTCGCGCCGCTGGTGTTTCGCCTGAGCGGCGCGCACTTCGCCATCGGCACCTGGGTGGTGGCCGAAGTGTTTCGCCTCGTCGTGGCCAATCTGCCATTCGTGAGCGGCGGCTCTGGCGTGAGCGTCGCCAAGACCGTGATGGGCATGGGCATGGACACGCGCATCAGCCTCACGCTGTGGTGGGCGCTGGCGCTGGGCGCGGGCGCGACCCTCGCGGTCTATCTGCTGCTGCGCTCGCGCTGGGGCCTGGCGCTGGTGGCGGTGCGCGACTCGGAGCGCGCCTCTCGCAGCCTGGGCGTGCGCGTGGGCCGCATCAAGTGGGCCGTCTGGGTGGGCGCGGCGGCCGGCTGCGCGATGACCGGCGCGCTGCTTTTCATCACCAAGCTGCGCGTCGCACCCGATCCGGCATTCTCGATCGACTGGACGACGACGATGTTCTTCATCGTCGTGATCGGCGGTATCGGTACGCTGGAAGGTCCGATCATCGGCACCATCGCCTACTTCCTCCTGCGCGAATGGCTCTCGGACATGGGCAGCGTCTATCTGATCACGCTCGGCGTCATCACCATGCTCGTGATGCTGTTCTTCGACAAGGGCCTCTGGGGACTGGTGGCCAGGCGCACGGGTTGGCAACTGTTTCCGTTGCAGCGACGCATGGGCCTGCCGGCACGGGAGGAAGCGGGCGGAGCGTGATGGCGCGCCTGGGTTCGGCGCTGCTCGGAAGCCAGCAGCGCCAGCGCCAGCACCACGCCGCCGGTGGTGCCGTGCAACCTAGCGAGTCGTGGGCTGGGACGTGCTCTCGCGGGTCGCAGCAAGAGCACTCTCCAGCGTGCCGAACAGGCTCACGCCGGGGCGCGTGGTCAGCCCGCTGCGCTGCGCCATTCCCAGCGGCTCGTCGCCGAGGCCGGCCATCAGCACGCGGACGTTTCGCGTCTCACAAGCCCGCAGCAAGGCGCCCAGTGTTGCCGCTCCTGTGCTGTCCATGTAGGGCACCGCGCCCAGGTCCAGCACGAGCGCTTGCGAGGGCAGCGCGTCCTCGATCTGCTGCAGCGCGGTGGCAGAGCCGAAGAACAAGGGGCCGGTGATGCGCCAGGCGTGCACGTGGTCTGCGTCCGTTGCCAGCTCCGGAGCCGCCAAGGGCTGCGCATTCGTGAGCCGCGCCATGCGGTAGATGAAGATCGCGCAGGCGCTGAAGATGCCGACCTGCACCGCCATCGTGAGATCGAAGACCACGGTGAGCAGAAACACCGACAGCAGCGTGCCGCGATACGTCATCCGGTAGTGACGCAGGTGCGCGAATGCGCGCCACTCGCCCATGTTCCAGGCCACGTGCAGCAGGATGGCCGCCAGGCACGCGAGCGGAATCGAACTGGCCAGCGGCGCGGCCACGAGAATCACCACGAGCAGTGTCAGCGCATGCACCATGCCCGCGATGGGGCTGGTGGCGCCGCTCTTGACATTGGTGACGGTGCGCGCAATCGTGCCTGTGGCCGGCATGCCGCCGAAGAAGGGCACGACGAAGTTGGCGATACCCTGGGCCATCAGCTCCTGGTTGGGATCGTGCCGGTCCTGGATGATCCCGTCGGCCACGCGAGCGCACAGCAGCGATTCGATCGACCCCAGCAGCGCCAGCGTGATCGCGGGCATGAGCATGAAGCGCGCCGATTCCCACGACACCTCGGGCAGCGTGAACGCGGGCAGCGCCGCCGGTATGCCGCCGAAGCGGCTGCCTATGGTCTCCACCGGCAGCTTGAACACGGCGACCGCGATCGTGGCCAGCACCAGCGCGACGATGGCGCCGGGCACCATGGTGAGCTTGCCGGAAAACGGCGCGCGTGCGCCGAGCGACGGCATCCCGTGCTGCCAGACGACGATGACGGCGAGGCTCACGAGGGCAATGCCGAAGGCCCAGACGTTCATCGTGTGCGCATAGGCCCACAGGGCGGCGAGAATGCCGAAGAAATCCGCGGGCATGCTGGGGACTTTCAGACCCAGGAAATCCTTCACCTGCGAGAGCGCGATCAGTACCGCGATGCCGTTCGTGAACCCGGTGATGACGGCCACGGGAATGAAGCGCACGAGCGTGCCCAGCCTGAACAGACCCATGGCAAAGAGCATCACCCCCGAGAGGGCGGTTGCGATGATCAGATTGGCCACGCCATACTGCTGCACGATGCCGTAGACGATGACGATGAAGGCACCGGCCGGACCGCCGATCTGTACGCGGCTGCCGCCCAGCAGCGCCACCAGGAAGCCCGCGATGATGGTGGTGAAGATGCCGGCCTCGGGCTTGAGCCCCGAGGCGATCGCGAACGCCATGGCGAGCGGCAGCGCGACGACGGCGACCGTCAGGCCCGCGCCGATGTCGGCGATCAGGCGGGTGCGGTCATAGTCCGCGAGGCAAGAGATGAGGCGGGGGCGAAAGGAAAAGACCACGAACACGGCTCCAGGCAACAGATGAGCGACAACGAGGGCAGGACGATCGTTGTGCCTGGGGTGGGCCGCAATGGCGCAGCCGCGTGATGAAGCGGCGCCGACGGGTGAGTTGCTGGACGGTCAGCATCGTTGAATGTGGCGAGTGGCGCCAGTGTACGCCCCGGCGTGCCGGGGCGCTGTTTCCGCTGATGCCGGCCCATGGATATGCGCCGGCACCTTGCCTGAACAGGCGTAGAGTCACGCCGCCTCGCCCTTCGCGCGTGGCGGACCCCGACCAACCCAGGCCGCGCTGCGTCGCGACCCTTGCTTGCAGCAGGTGCCTTGTGCAGGAACTTGACTTTGACGTACTCATCGTGGGCAGCGGCCTGGCCGGCCTGAGCGCCGCCCTGCGCCTGGCGCCCACGCACCGCGTGGCCGTGATCACCAAGCGCGCCATCACCGACGGATCGAGCCAGTGGGCACAGGGCGGAATTGCCGCCGTGCTGGGCGAGCGCGACAGCTTCGAGGCCCATGTGCAGGACACCTTCGTCGCCGGGGCCGGGCTGTGCGCTCCCGATGCCACCCGCCTCGTGGTCGAGCAGGCGCCCGAATGCATCGCCTGGCTGCGGGAGCTGGGCGTGCCGTTTTCGATGGAAGAGGGCCAGCTGCACCTCACGCGCGAGGGTGGGCACAGCGAGCGGCGCATCGTGCACGCCACCGATGCCACGGGCGCAGCGGTGCAGCGCACGCTCATCGCCGCGGTGCGCGCCACGTCCGCGATCACGGTGTTCGAGCAGCACACGCTGGTGGACCTGATCACCGCGCGCAAGCTCGGGCGCAAGGGGCAGGCGTGCCTGGGGCTGTATGCGCTTGATGAGGCGACGGACAGCGTGCGCACCTTTCGCGCACCGCAGACGCTGCTGGCTACCGGCGGCGCGGGCAAGGTCTATCTCTACACCACCAACCCCGACACGTCCACGGGCGATGGCATCGCCGCCGCCTGGCGCGCGGGCTGCCGCGTGGCCAACATGGAATTCATCCAGTTTCATCCCACCTGCCTGTACCACCCGCACGCCAAGTCCTTCCTCATCAGCGAGGCGGTGCGCGGCGAAGGTGGCGTGCTCAGGCTGCCAAAGGCGCTCGGTGGCGAGCGCTTCATGCCCAGGCATGACGAGCGCGCGGAGCTTGCGCCGCGCGACGTGGTGGCGCGCGCCATCGATTTCGAGATGAAGCGTCATGGCCTGGACTGCGTGATGCTGGACATCTCGCACCGCAGCCCGGAGTTTCTGCACGAGCACTTTCCCAACATCCTTGCGCATTGCGCATCGCTGGGCATCGACATCACGCGCGAGCCCATCCCCGTGGTGCCAGCGGCGCACTACACCTGTGGCGGCATCCTCACCGATCTGCACGGGCGCACCGATCTGCAGGGGCTGTATGCCGTGGGCGAGGCGGCCTGCACCGGCCTGCATGGCGCCAATCGCCTCGCCAGCAATTCGCTGTTGGAGTGCATGGTGTTCGCGCAGGCGGCGAGCCAGAGCATTGCCACCGCGCACATGCCCGAGCGCGTGGCGCTGCCCGCGTGGGACGACAGCCGCGTGACCGACGCCGACGAGGCGGTCGTCATCTCGCACAACTGGGACGAGCTGCGCCGCTTCATGTGGGACTACGTCGGCATCGTGCGCACCAACAAGCGCCTGGAGCGGGCGATGCACCGCATTGCGCTGCTCAGGAGTGAGATCCAGGAGTTCTACGGGCAGTTTCACGTCACGCGCGATCTGCTGGAGCTGCGCAACCTCGTGCAGGTGGCCGAGCTCATCGTGCGCTCGGCGCAGGCGCGCCATGAAAGCCGCGGCCTGCACTACAGCCGCGACTGGCCCGAACTGGCCGCGCCGGCCGCGCCCACCATCCTCGTGCCCGAACTGAACTGAACTGAACTGAACTGAACTGAACTGAACTGAACTGAACTGAACTGGCGCGCGTCACGGCGTGCGCAGGCGGGCGTCGAGCCAGCCGCGCAGGCTGTTGATGAAGGCCCAGCGCTCGACGCGCGGCACGTCCTTCAGGCGCAGCACGCCCTCCCGCACCCGGCCTTCGCGCAGCGCCACCGCGCGGCCCACGCCGGGCAGCAGTCCGCACGCGAGCGCCGGCGTGATCCAGCGGCCATCGAGCCACGCGGCGACGTTGCCGAAGGTGGATTCGGTGATCTCGCCCGCCATGTTGTAGAGCACGGTATCGAAGGCGCCGGGCGGCGGCGCAAACGCCGCATAGTGCGCGCGCCGCGTGGTCTTGTGGCGGGTGAATTCGCCGTGCGCCTCGGCAAAGGGCTGGTCGGCCAGAGCCAGCACCACGGGCGTGGCCGTGGCTTGCAGCGTGAAGGCCTCGACATGCGGCGCGCCCAGCGCGTCCAGCCGCAGGCGCGCGCGCCACAACCCTTGCGGGTGGGTGGCGCACAGCGTATCCAGGCAGGCCTGCACGCGCGCCTCGTCCCAGGGCAGGCCAAAGTGCGCGGCGCCCTGAGCCATGCGCGCCAGGTGCTCGGCGCGGTGGCGCAACGCGCCGCCTTCGAGCGCCAGGGTTTCCAGCAGATCGAACGGTGCGCTGGCACGCTCCACGAAGATGCGCTTGGCCCTCCATTCGCTCCATTCGTCGTGGGCGGTGGCGCCCGAGGTGATGCCGCTGCCGATGCCGCAGGTGGCGCGCGAGCCGCGCAGCGCCACGGTGCGGATCGGCACGTTGAAGGTGGCCGCGATGCCGCCCGCGCCGTCGGGGCGCACCACGCCGATGGCGCCACAGTACACGCCGCGTGGCGTGGGCTCCAGCGCATGGATGAGCCGCATCGCGCTCGGCTTGGGCGCGCCCGTGACCGAACCGCAGGGAAACAGTGCGCCGAACACGTCGGCCAGCCGCGTGCCCGCGCGCGTGCGCGCCGCCACGTCCGAGGTCATCTGCCACACGGTGGGCAGGGCCTGCGCATGAAACAGCCGCGGCACGCGCACGCTGTGCAGCTCGGCGATGCGCGAGAGGTCGTTGCGCAGCAGGTCCACGATCATCACGTTCTCGGCACGCTCCTTGGGCGAGGCGCGCAGGCGCTGAGCCTGCGCCGCGTCCTGCCCGGGCGTGGCGGCGCGCGCGGCCGTGCCCTTCATCGGGCGCGCGAGGATGTCCCCCGTGCCGTCGGCCCTGGCGTGCCAGTCGAAGAACAACTCGGGCGAGACCGACAGAGCGGCCTCCTCGCCCATGTCCAGGTAGGCGGCATAACCGCCGGGCTGCGCGCGGCGCAGCGCCGCGAACAAGGCGTGTGGCGCGCCTTGCAGATGGCCGCGCAGCGGCGCCGTGTAATTGATCTGGTAGCACTCGCCCGCGGCAATTGCGCCGTGGATGCGTCCGATGGCCGCGTCGAATTCGTGCCGGGGAAGGGGGGCGTCCCAGCGCACCGAGGCATCGCCCGGCGCCAGCGCGCCATCCCAGGGCTCGGGCGCATCGAACACCGCGAACCACGCCAGGGGCCCGTCGGTCGCATGGGTGCGCAGGGCGGTGTCGAACGCGGGCGCGGCCTCGTAGCGCAGCTGCCCCACTACCCAGGCGCCGGCGCGCGCGGCGTCCTCTACCTGATCGAGCACCGTGCGCACCTCGCCCGGCGCGTGCGCGCGCAGCGTTGCGCGCGGCGCCCGGGCTCCAAAGCGCAGGCGCGGCGCCGTGTCCGCGCGCGGGTCGGTGAAGTCGATCAGGACCGTGGGGAACATGCCGGATGGGCGCGCGTGCCGGGGTGTCGCAACGCGATGCCGCCGCCAGGGGGCGCGGCGCTCTTTAGGCCGCGCCGATACCGGCCACAAGCGCGCCGGGCGCGTGGCCTTGCCTGAGGCCCGCGGTGAAGGCCAGCATGCGATCGATGGGCACGCGCGCGCGCAGCCCCAGCGCGGGATCGACGTGGACTTCGCCTGAACCGGTTTCGAGCGCGTGCGCCACGCCGGCCAGGCTGTTCATCGCCATCCACGGGCAGTGCGCGCAACTCTTGCAGGTGGCGCCGTTGCCGGCGGTCGGCGCCTCGATGAAGACCTTGTCCGGGTTGCGCACGCGCAGCTGGTGCATCAGGCCGGTGTCGGTGGCGACGATGAATTCGGGCGCATCCAGGCGCGCAGCGGCGGCAAGGATGGCCGAGGTCGATCCCACGGCGTCGGCCAGCGCGATGACGGCGGGTGGCGACTCGGGATGCACCAGCACCTTCGCCTGCGGGTGCTGCTCCTTGAGCAGTTGCAACTCCACCGCCTTGAACTCGTCGTGCACGATGCAGGCGCCGTTCCACATCACCATGTCGGCGCCGGTTTCACGGCGGATGTAGTCGCCCAGGTGCCGGTCGGGCGCCCAGAGGATTTTCTGCCCCGCGGCCGTGAGCGCGCGCACGATGTCGAGCGCGCAGCTCGACGTCACCAGCCAGTCCGAGCGCGCCTTCACGGCCGCGCTGGTGTTGGCGTAGACGACGACCGTGCGGTCGGGGTGGGCGTCGCAGAAGGCGGAGAACGCGTCCGCCGGGCAGCCCAGGTCGAGCGAGCAGGTGGCGTCCAGGTCGGGCATCAGCACGCGCTTGCTAGGTGAGAGGATCTTGGCCGTTTCGCCCATGAAGCGCACGCCTGAGACCACGAGGGTCTGTGCCGTGTGATCGCGCCCGAAGCGTGCCATCTCCAGCGAGTCGCTGACGATGCCGCCGGTTTCCTCGGCCAGCTCCTGCAGGTCGGGATGCACGTAGTAGTGCGAGACCATGACCGCATTGCGCTCGCGCAGCAGGCGGCGGATGCGTGCCTTGGTCTCGTCGCGCTCCTCGGGCGTGAGCTCGGGCGGCACGCGGGCCCAGGCGCGGCGCGTGTCGCAGGCCGAGAGCGCCTCCTTCGCGCGCTCGATGTCGAGCGCCACGGGTTGTTCGTATTCCACGTCAATGACGGTGCCGGTCATGCTTCAGCCTCCTTGCAGGCGCCAGGAAAAATCGGTGGCCTTGACGTCCTTGGTCAGTGCGCCGATGGAGATGCGGTCCACGCCGGTCTCCGCCAGCTCGCGCACACGGTCGAGCGAGACCCCGCCCGAGATTTCCAGCACGGCGCGACGCTCGCCCGCCGCGCGGTTGCGCCGCACGGCCTCGCGCAGCGTCGGCAGGTCCATGTTGTCCAGCAGCACCATGCGCGCGCCGTGCGCCAGTGCTTCGTCGAACTGCGCGAGCGTCTCCACTTCGATCTCGATGAATTGGGCCGCGCCGCCCAGCCGGGCCGCAGCCTGCAGCGCGGCGGCCACGCCCCCGGCGGCGGCGATGTGGTTTTCCTTGATGAGGATGGCGTCGAACAGGCCGATGCGGTGGTTCACGCCGCCGCCCACGGCCACGGCGTATTTCTGCGCCAGACGCAGGCCGGGCAGGGTCTTGCGCGTGTCCACGATGCGCGCCTGCGTGCCTTGCACCGCCCGCACGTGGCGCGCGGTGCTCGTGGCCACGGCGCTGAGCAGCTGCAGGAAGTTGAGCGCCGTGCGCTCGGCCGTGAGCAGCGCTCGCGCGTTGCCCGTGACCTCGATCACGAAGCTGCCCGCGCGGCAGTGCGCGCCTTCGTCCGCCAGGCGCGAGATGCGCGCGCCCGGGTCCATCTGCCGCACCACGGCTTCGAACCACGGCAGGCCGCAGAGCACGGCGTCGTCGCGCAGCAGTACGCGCGCCGTCGCGGTTTTTTCCACCGGGATGAGCGCGGCGGTGAGGTCGCCGCTGCCCACGTCTTCCCGCAGCGCCCGCTGCGCATCGGCATGGGCCAGATCGGTGAGCTGCGCGGGGGTCAGGCTCCAGGGGTGCATTTCATCCATGTTCGCGTGAGATGGGGTGCCGTCCAAAGAGCGCGCATTGTGCCTCGCGCGCCTTCGGGCGGGACATCACCGGCCTCTCAGTCACCTGCCTGCGGGGCGGTGACCGGCACATACAGCGAGCCTCCGGCCTGCTTGAATTCGGCCGCCTTGGCGCTCAGCCCGTCCTCGATGGCCGCCTCATCGGCCAGACCCTTGGCGGCAGCGTAGTCGCGCACCTCCTGCGTGATCTTCATCGAGCAGAACTTGGGACCGCACATGCTGCAGAAGTGCGCCACCTTGGCGCTGTCCTTGGGCAGCGTCTCGTCGTGGAAGGCCTGCGCGGTTTCAGGGTCCAGGCTCAGGTTGAACTGGTCCATCCAGCGAAAGTCGAAACGCGCCTGGCTCAGCGCGTCGTCGCGGGCGCGCGCGCCTGGGTGCCCCTTCGCCACGTCGGCCGCGTGCGCGGCGATCTTGTAGGCGACGATGCCCTGCTTGACGTCGTCGCGGTTGGGCAGCCCCAGGTGCTCCTTGGGCGTCACATAGCACAGCATGGCGGTGCCGAACCAGCCGATCATGGCCGCGCCGATGGCGCTGGCGATGTGGTCGTAGCCCGGAGAGCAGTCGATGGTGAGCGGTCCGAGCGTGTAGAACGGCGCCTCGTGGCAGGTTCTGAGCTGCTCGGTCATGTTGGCTTCGATCATGTGCATGGGCACGTGTCCCGGCCCTTCGATCATGGTCTGCACGTCGTGCTTCCAGGCGACCTGAGTGAGCTCGCCCAGCGTGTAGAGCTCGGAGAACTGTGCCTCGTCGTTGGCGTCCGCTGTGCAGCCGGGGCGCAGGCCGTCGCCCAGGCTGAAGGCCACGTCGTAGCGCTTCATGAGGTCGCAGATGTCCTCGAAGTGCGTGTAGATGAAGCTCTCCTTGTGGTGCGCCATGCACCACTTGGCCATGATGGAGCCGCCGCGCGAGACGATGCCGGTACGCCGGCGCGCCGTGAGGTGAATGAAGGCCAGGCGCACGCCCGCGTGGATGGTGAAATAGTCCACGCCCTGCTCGGCCTGCTCGACCAGTGTGTCGCGGAAGATCTCCCAGGTCAGGTCCTCGGCGATGCCGCCCACCTTTTCCAGCGCCTGGTAGATCGGCACCGTGCCGATGGGTACGGGTGAGTTGCGAACGATCCAGTCGCGCGTGGTGTGGATGTTCCGGCCGGTGGACAGGTCCATCACGTTGTCCGCGCCCCAGCGCGTGGCCCAGACGAGCTTTTCCACCTCTTCCTCGATGCTGGAGGTGACGGCCGAGTTGCCGATGTTGGCGTTGATCTTCACCAGGAAGTTGCGCCCTATGGCCATGGGCTCGACCTCGGGGTGGTTGATGTTGGCCGGGATGATGGCCCTGCCGCGCGCCACTTCGTCGCGCACGAATTCGGGCGTGATCACGGGCGGGATGGCCGCGCCCCTGGGGTCGCCGGCCAGGCGCCTTTCCCGCGCGCGGTCGGCCTGGTACTGGCGCATCCATTCGCGGCGCCCGTTTTCGCGCAGCGCGACGAATTCCATTTCGGGCGTGACGATGCCGCGGCGCGCGTAGTGCATCTGCGTCACGTTGGCGCCGCTTTGGGCGCGCCGGGGCGAGCGCTGCAGGCCGATGGCCTCGGCGCGCAGCGCGGCCAGGCGCTCGGAGGCGTCGCTCTTCTGCCCGTCGTCGATGGCCACGGGCGAGCGGCCTTCATAAGGCTCGGTGTCGCCGCGCTCGGCGATCCAGGCGCCGCGCACGCTGGGCAGGCCCTTCCTCACGTCGATGGTGGCGGCCGGGTCGGTGTACGGGCCCGAGGTGTCGTACACGCTCACGACCTCCCCGTTGGTCAGTTGGATGTCGCGCACCGGCACGCGTAGATCGGCGCGGCTGCCGGTGATCCAGGCCTTGGCGGATGCGGGAAAGGGCTCGCGTGCGCGGGCCAGCGATTCGGAAAACGGGTCGGGGGCGTTCATGGCGGTGCATTCCTCAAAAAATGAATGGAATGCTCCGCAATCGGCGAACGGCCGCGCATGCGCACGGGCGGCACACACAGCTTGTTCACTGCAGCTCTTCTTACGCTGGTACGAACCAGATCAAGTTCGCGGTTTTGGCGGGTCGGCCCGCCATCTCAGCACGCCACTGTCGTGCACCCCGGAGCGGGCGCGAGTATAGAGCGATGGGCCGCCGCGCGCCATGGGGGTGCGCGTGGCGGCGTGCAGGGCCCGCGCGCCTGCCCTCAGGTGCCGCCGACGTAGGGATTGCTGCGCCGTTCGCGTCCGAAGCTGCTCTCGGGCCCGTGGCCGGGGATGAAGATCGTGTCGTCGCCCATGGGCCACAGGCGCTGCGTGATGCTGGCGATGAGCTGCTCGTGATTGCCCTGCGGGAAATCGGTGCGGCCTATGCTGCCCGCGAACAGCACGTCGCCGACGAAGCAGCGCTGGATTTGCGGCGCATGAAACACCACGTGGCCGGGCGTGTGGCCGGGGCAGTGGCGCACGTGGAGTTGTTCGTGGCCGATGGTGACGGCGTCGCCGTCGCGCAGCCAGCGCGTGGGCGTGAAGGTTCTCGCCGGTGGAAAGCCGAACATCGCGCTTTGCTGCGGCAGCCCGGCTATCCAGAACTGGTCGCCCTCGTGCGGGCCGATGATGGGCAGCGAGAAGCGTTCAGCCAGCTCACCGGCGCCGCCGGCGTGGTCGATGTGCGCGTGCGTGAGCCAGATGGCGGTCAGCGAGAGGCCCAGACGCCGCACCTCGGCAAGGATGTGATCCAGGTCGCCGCCCGGGTCGATGACAGCCGCCAGCGTCGTCTGGTCGCACCAGACGAGCGAGCAGTTCTGCGCGAACGGCGTGACGGGCAGGGTGTGGTAATGCAGCATGGCGAGCGATTGTGGCCCATGCCATGCCGCGGCCACCCGACTACGCCATTGGCAGACCGACGTAGTTTTCCGCGAGGCTCGTCGACGCGGCCCTGGAATGCACGAGGTAGTCGAGCTCGGCCTCCTGCACCTTGGTATGAAACGCCCCTTCTTCGGGGAAGTTGTGCATCAGCGAGGTCATCCACCACGAGAAGCGCTCGGCCTTCCAGACGCGCTTCAGGCACTGCTCGGAATAGTGATCGATGCCGTGCGTGCTCTTGTTCCTGAAGTAATCGATGAAGGCGCGTGAGAGGTAGCCGACGTCGGACGCCGCGAGGTTCAGCCCCTTGGCGCCCGTGGGCGGCACGATGTGCGCGGCGTCGCCCGCGAGGAACATGCGCCCGAAGCGCATCGGCTCCGCGACGAAGCTGCGCAGCGGCGCGATGCTCTTTTCAATCGACGCTCCGGTGACGAGGTGCTCGCGTGCCTCGGGGTCCAGGCGGCGCTTGAGCTCCTCCCAGAACGCCTCGTCGCTCCAGTCCTCGACCTTGTCGGTCAGCGGCACCTGCAGGTAGTAGCGGCTGCGCGTCAGGCTGCGCTGGCTGCACAGCGCAAAGCCGCGTTCGCTGTTCACGTAGATCAGTTCCTTGCTCACGGGTGGCGTGTCGCTCATCAGGCCGAGCCAGCCGAACGGGTAGACCTTTTCATAGTGGCGGATGCGCTCGGGCGCGATGCTGGCGCGGCAGGCGCCGTGAAAGCCGTCGCAGCCGGCGATGAAGTCGCAGGTGATCTCGTGCAGCTCGCCGTCCTTCTCGTAGCGCACGCGCGGCTGCTCGCCGTCGTAGTCGCGCGGCTGCACGTGCAGCGCTTCGTAAACGGTGGTGAGGCCTTCCAGGGCGCGCACCTTCATCAGGTCGCGCGTCACCTCGGTCTGGCCGTAGACCATCACGGATTTGCCGCCCGTCAGGCCATGCAGGTCGATGCGGTGGCGCTTGCCTTCGAACAGCAGCTCGATGCCATGGTGGTGCAGGCCGTCGCGGTCCATGTGCTCGGCGGCGCCGGCCTCGCGCAGCAGGTCCATGCTGACCTGCTCCAGCACGCCGGCGCGGATGCGGCCGAGCACGTAGTCGGGGCTGCGCTGCTCCAGGATGAGGTTGTCTATGCCGGCCTTGTAGAGCAGCTGGCCGAGCAGCAGGCCGGCCGGGCCGGCGCCGACGATGACGACGGGAATGTGTGTGGGGGTGGGCATCGGGGGTCTCCAGAGTGTTGTGGGCATGCATGCGACAGGCCCGGATCGAATCTCGAGAGACTAGTGCGCGATGGACACCGTGCCTAGCGGCACTCTGTGGGTGTTGTGCGATCATCGCGCAGATTTATCGATCATCGCGCGAAATGACGGATCACTTTCCGACTTCTCTTGCCCCTGCCGACACCATCGCCGGGCTCGCCAAGGGCCTGGCGGTGCTCGAGAGTTTCGACACCGAGCGCCAGCGCCTGAATGCGACCATGGCCGCGCAGCGCGCGGGCATCACACGCGCGGCGGCGCGCCGCCACCTGCTCACGCTGGCGCACCTCGGTTATCTCGAATCGGATGGCTCGTACTACTGGCTGGCGCCGAAGGTGCTGCGGTTCTCGGGCGCCTACATGGCCACGGCGCGGCTGCCGCGCGTGGTCCAGCCCGAGCTGCATCGCATGGCGGCGCGCACCGGGCTGTCGTTCTCGTGCGCGGTGCGCGATGGCGATTTCGTCGTGATCGTGGCGCGCAGCGCGGTGCGCGAAAGCGGCGACCGGCTGCTGGCGCACGGCGTGCACCTGGGCTCGCGCCTGCCGGCGCACGCCACGTCGACCGGCCGCGTGCTGCTGGCCGCGCTGCCCGACGCCGAGCGCGCTGCGTGGCTCGCGGGTGTCGACCTGCAGCGCCTCACGGCGCACACCGTGAGCGATGCGGCCGCGCTGGCCGCCGTGCTCGATGACGTGCGGCGCATGGACTACTGCGTGGCCGTGCAGGAGCACGAGCTGGGCATCCAGGCGCTGGCCGTGCCGCTGCGCGACGTGCGTGGCAACACGCTGGCGGCGCTCAACGTGGTGACCGCGACGAACCGCATGCCGCCGCAGGAGCTGGAGCGGCAGTTGCTGCCTCTGCTGCAGGAGGCGGCGCGGACGCTGCGGCCGCTGGTGTGAAGGGCCGGCCTCAGGCCGCGCCGCTTTCCACTGCGCACACCCGCAGGCTCAGCTGGCGCAGCAGCTCGGCCGTGCGCTGCACCAGCGGCGTCGAGCGCCGGGTGGCGGGCTGCACCACGTACAGGGTGCTGACGATGTGGGGCGAGTGGATGGGCGCCTCGGCCAGGCCAGTGTCGCCGCCCTGGCCCTGTAGCGCGCTGTCGGTGAGCGCGGCGTAGCCGTAGCCGGCGCGCACGAGGTCGAGGATGACCGGCACGCTCGATACTTCCCAGACCACGTCGAGCTTGACCTGCGAGAGCGTGGCCTGCGCTTCCATCAATTTGCGAAAGATCTGGCTGCGCTGCGGCATCACGAGCGGGTAGCGGGCAAGATCGGCAAACGCCACACCTTCTGGCGGCAGGCTGCCGGCCGGGCCGATCAGGCGCAGGCGTTCTTCCAGCACCGGGGCGGCCTCGATCTGCGGGTGGCTGGCGGGCGAATAGACCAGGCCCAGATCCATGCGCGCGCTGCCCAGCCACTCGGCAATGGTGACGGAAAATGCCTCGACGATTTCCAGTCGCGCCTTGGGCATGTCGTGCTGGAAGCGCTCGATCAGCAGCGGCGTGAGGCGCCGCGCCAGGCTGGGCGGCAGGCCGACCGTCACCCGCCCGACGGGCTCGCCCCGCCCGCTCAGCAGGTCGTCGCGCGCCGCCGCGACGCCTTGCAGGATCGCGTGGCCGTGCTCCAGCAGCCGCCGGCCCGCGTCGGTCGGCACCACGCCGCGGCCGGTGCGCGTCAGGAGTGTCTCGCGCAGCTCCAGTTCCAGCGCCCGCACCTGGCGGCTCAGCGCCGGCTGTGCCACCTCCAGTGCCTGCGCGGCGCGCGTGAAGCTGCCCAGTTCGGCCACGCGCACAAAGTATTCGAGCTGCTTCAGATCCATGGACACACCCCCTGGGGATGGGCGTCATCGTAAGCCAAGCCATGCCGTTTTGGCATATCTGCTAGTGGCGATATCGACTTGTTCCGACGGACACGCATATCCACAATGCCTCGGAGTACAGCCTTTTCATCCATCTGTCATGAGCACGAGCACCTCCCCAGCCCTGCGCGCCATCTCCTCGATGGCCACGCGCGCCGTGCTGGCGGATCTGGTGCGCGCCTGGCAGCAGCAGGGCGGGCAGCCAGTGGCGCTCGAATCGGTCGGCGGAGTGGACGCCGCGCGGCGTGTGCAAGCGGGTGAAGCGCTGGACGTGGTGTTGCTGGCCAGCGATGCGATCGCCGCGCTGATCGCGGGCGGCCATGCCGTCGCCGGCAGCCAGGTGGATTGGGTGCGCTCCGGCACCGCCGTGGCTGTACGCGAGGGGGCTTCGCTGCCGGACATCGGCAGCGAGGCCGCGCTGCGGGCCGCCGTGCTGCAGGCCGCCAGCATCGGCTATTCCACCGGCCCCAGCGGCAAGGCCCTGCTGCAGCTGTTTGCGCGCTGGGGTGTTGCAGAGCAGCTCGCGCCCCGGCTGGTGCAGGCGCGCCCCGGCGTGCCGGTGGGGCAGCTTGTCGCGCGGGGCGAAGCGGCCCTGGGGTTTCAGCAACGGAGTGAATTGATGCATGTGCCGGGCATCACCGTGGTCGGCGAGCTGCCGCCGGCGGTGGCGATCGATACCGTGTTCTCCGGCGCGCTGGTCGCCGGTGGTCGCGATGAAGCGGCCGCGCGGCAGTTTCTCGCGTTCCTCGCGGGTCCGCAGGCCGCGGCGGCCAAGCAGCGCCAGGGCATGCGGCCGCTGTGAGATTTCGAGAAGGAATGGATTCATGATCATCGACGTGCACGGCCACTACACCACCGCCCCCGCGGCGCTGGGTGAATGGCGCAACCGGCAGATCGCCGCGCTGAAAGACCCCGGCCTGCAGCCGAAGGTGGCTGAGCTCCGCATCAGCGACGACGACATCCGCGACAGCATCGAGAAGAACCAGTTGCGCCTGATGAAGGAACGCGGCTCGGATCTGACCATCTTCAGCCCGCGCGCGAGCTTCATGGCGCACCACATCGGCAATTTCGAGACATCGAGCACCTGGGCGGCGATCTGCAACGAACTCTGCCACCGCGTGAGCGAGCTGTTCCCCGATCACTTCGCGCCCGCCGCGATGCTGCCGCAGTCACCCGGCGTCGATCCGGCCACCTGCATCCCGGAACTGGAAAAGTGCGTGAAGGAGTACGGCGCGGTCGGCATCAACCTGAATCCCGACCCCTCGGGCGGGCACTGGAGCAGCCCGCCGCTGACCGACCGCAGCTGGTACCCGATCTACGAGAAGATGGTCGAATACGACATCCCCGCGATGATCCACGTGAGCACGAGCTGCAATGCGTGCTTTCACACCACCGGCGCGCACTACATCAACGCCGACACCACGGCCGTGATGCAGCTCATCCAGGGCGATCTGTTCAAGGATTTTCCGACGCTCAAGTTCCTGATTCCGCACGGCGGCGGCGCGGCGCCCTACCACTGGGGCCGCTACCGGGGCCTGGCGCAGGAATTAAAGAAGCCGCTGCTGGACACGCACCTGCTGAACAACCTCTACTTCGACACTTGCGTCTACCACCAGCCTGGCATCAATTTGCTGACCGAGGTGATCCCGGTCAAGAACATCCTGTTCGCCAGCGAAATGATAGGTGCGGTGCGCGGCATCGATCCCGAAACCGGGCACTACTACGACGACACCAAGCGCTATGTGGAGGCCACGCAGAACCTGACGGCCGAGGAGAAGCACCAGATCTATGAAGGCAACGCGCGGCGCGTCTTCACGCGGCTGGATGCGCGGCTCAAGGCGCGCGAAGTGGGTCAGGCGTGAATTTGAATGAAATCGGCCTGAAACGCCCATCCATCAAGCGTCAACAGCTATCTTTTGAGGGATTTTTCGGAGTTGAGCCATGTATGAACTAGGCGTTGTCTATCGCAACATCACCCGCGCGGATGCGGCCGTGGCCGATGCGCTGGCGCGCTACGGCGCCGCGACGGTGCATGAGGCGCAGGGCCGCGTCGGCCTGCTCAAGCCCTACATGCGCCCCATCTACCCGGGCGCGCAGATCTCGGGCACCGCGGTCACCGTGCTGCTGCAGCCGGGCGACAACTGGATGCTGCACGTCGCGGCCGAGCAGATCCGCCCGGGCGACGTGGTCGTCGCGGGCGTGACGAGCGACTGCACCGACGGCTACTTCGGCGACCTGCTCGCCACCAGCTTCAAGGCGCGCGGCGCGCGTGCGCTCATCATCGACGCCGGCGTGCGCGACGTGCGCACGCTGCACGAGATGAACTTCCCGGTCTGGAGCAAGGCGATCTCGTCCAAGGGCACGATCAAGGCGACGCTGGGCTCGGTCAACATCCCGGTGGTCTGCGCCGGCATGTGGGTGCGTCCCGGCGACGTGATCGTGGCCGACGACGACGGCATCGTCTGCGTGCCGCGCGAGAAGGCGGCGGCGGCACTCGCGGCCGCGCAAAAGCGCGAGGCCAACGAGACGGCCAAGCGCGAGGTCTTCGCCGGCGGCACGCTGGGCCTGGACTACTACAAGATGCGCGAAGGCCTGGCCAAGGCCGGGCTGCGCTACATCGATTGACGAGCCCGCGATGACCCTGCCCGCATCTGCGCTGGACTGGACGGTCGGCCTCGTCGGCTACGGCGAGGTGGGTCGGATCCTGGCCGAGGATCTGCGCGCGCAGGGCGTGGCCGTGGCGGCGTACGACCTCAAGCTCGGCACCGTTGAGGGGCAGGCGCTGCAGGCCCACGCGAGCCAGCACGGTGTTCGGCTTGAGCCCGACCATGCGGGACTTGCGGCGCAATCGGATTTCGTCATCAGCGCCGTGACCGCCAGCCAGACCGTGGCGGTGGCGCAGGCCTGCGCAAGCGGCCTGCGCGCCGGGGCCTTCTATCTGGATTTCAACTCCGCCTCGCCCGGCGCCAAGCAGCAGGCCGCGGCGCTCGTCGACGCCACCGGCGCGCGCTACGTCGAGGGCGCGGTGATGACCAGCGTGCCGCCGTATCGCATCAAGGTGCCGCTGCTGCTGGGCGGCACACATGCGGCGCAACTGGCCGAAAAGATCCGTCCGCTGGGTTTTGCGGCCCAGGTGGCGAGCGAGCGTATCGGCGTCGCCTCGGCCACCAAGATGTGCCGCAGCGTGATGATCAAGGGGCTGGAGGCCATGGTGATCGAGAGCTTCACCGCCGCGCGGCACTACGGCGTGGAGGACGCGGTGCTCGCTTCCTTGCATGAAACCTTCCCCGGCATCGATTGGGAGCGGCATGGCGCGTATTTCTTCCAGCGCGTGATCGAGCATGGCCGGCGGCGCAGCGAGGAGATGTTTGAATCCGCGCGCACCGTGCGCGACGCGGGCCTGCCGCCCTCCATCGCCCAAGGCGCGGCCGAGCGCCAGGCATGGATCGCCGATCTGGCGCAAGTCGGCGTATTCGGCGAGCGCGGCACCCCCGGTTTTGCGCGCAGCGGCGACTGGCGCGTCGAGGCCGACCGGCTGCTCGCGCACCTCAAGGAAAGCACATGAGCACTTTTGAAAAAACCCCGGGCTGGCTGGACTGGTACCAAGGGCCGTCCACGCCGCGCTTCAAGCTCCCCGCGGGCGCGGTCGATGCGCACTGCCACGTCTTCGGCCCGGGCGACGAATTCCCCTACGCGCCCGAGCGCAAGTACACACCTTGCGACGCGAGCAAGGCGCAGCTCTTCGCGCTGCGCGACCACCTGGGCTTCGCGCGCAACGTCATCGTGCAGGCCACCTGCCACGGCGCGGACAACCGCGCGCTGGTTGATGCGCTCCAGGCCGCGCAGGGCAGGGCGCGCGGCGTGGCCACGGTCAGGCGCGGCGTGAGCGACGAGGAACTGCAGGCGCTGCATGCCGCCGGCGTGCGCGGCGTGCGCTTCAACTTCGTCAAGCGCCTGGTGGACTTCACCCCGCGCGAGGAGCTGATGGAGATTGCCGAGCGCATCCAGCCCCTGGGCTGGCATGTCGTCATCTACTTCGAGGCGGTCGATCTGCCCGAGTTGTGGGACTTTTTCACCAGCCTGCCGACGACATTGGTCGTCGATCACATGGGTCGGCCCGACGTGAAGCAGGGCGTGGACAGCGATGAATTCGACCTGTTCCTGCAGTTCATGCGCGAGCACGACAACGTGTGGAGCAAGGTGAGCTGCCCCGAGCGCCTCTCCGTCAGCGGCCCGCCCGCGCTGCATGGCGAGCAAAACGCCTACCGCGACGTGGTGCCGTTCGCGCGCCGCGTGGTCGAGCTCTTCCCCGACCGCGTCCTCTGGGGCACCGACTGGCCGCACCCGAACCTGAAGAACCACATGCCCGACGACGGCCTGCTGGTGGATTTCATCCCGCACATCGCGCCCACGCCTGCGCTGCAGCGGCAGTTGCTGGTGGACAACCCGATGCGCCTCTATTGGCCCGAGGAACACTGAAAGGAGCGCACCGTGGCCCTGGAAAAACCCTATCTCGACGTACCCGGCACGATCATCTTCGATGCCGAGCAGAGCCGCAAGGGCTATTGGCTCAACCAGTTCTGCGTCTCGCTGATGAAGGCCGACAACCGCGCGCGCTTCAAGGCCAACGAGCGCGCCTATCTCGACGAGTGGCCGATGAGCGAGGAGCAGAAGCAGGCGGTGCTGGCGCGCGACCTGAACTGGTGCATGCGCACCGGCGGCAATATCTATTTCCTCGCGCGCATCGGGGCTACCGACGGCAAGAGCTTTCAGCAGATGGCCGGTTCGATGACCGGCATGAGCGAGGACGAATACCGCGCGATGATGGTGGCGGGCGGCCGCTCGGCCGAGGGCAATCGCTACCTCGGCGAAGACGGCGACGCGCAGCCGCAGCACCAGCCCCAGGGCCACGCGGGCCGCGACGCCCAGGCGAAAGGACACTGAACATGGCACGCATCACCGCCTCCGTCTACACCTCCCACGTGCCCGCGATCGGTGCGGCGATGGATCTGGGCAAGACGCACGAACCCTACTGGCAGCCCATGTTCGCGGGCTACGACTTCTCGCGCCAGTGGCTCAGAGAGAACACCCCGGACGTGATTCTCATGGTCTACAACGACCACGCGACCGCGTTCAGCCTGGACATGATTCCCACCTTCGCGCTCGGTACCGCCGCCGAGTACCAGGTGGCCGACGAGGGCTGGGGCCCGCGCCCCGTGCCCAAGGTGACCGGCCACCCCGAGCTCGCGAGCCACATCGCGCAAAGCGTGATCCAGCAGGACTTCGACCTCACCATCGTCAACAAGATGGACGTGGACCATGGCCTCACGGTGCCGCTGTCGCTGATGTGCGGCGAGAAAGACCCGGTCAAGGATGCCTGGCCCTGCCCGGTGATCCCACTGGCCGTGAACGTGGTGCAGTACCCCGTGCCCTCGGGCATGCGCTGCCTGAACCTGGGCCGAGCGATCCGCAAGGCCATCGAGAGCTACGACGAAGATCTGAAGGTGCAGATCTGGGGCACGGGCGGCATGAGCCACCAGCTCCAGGGCGCGCGCGCCGGGCTCATCAACAAGGCATGGGACAACCGCTTCCTCGACCTGCTGATCGAAAACCCCGTGGGCCTGGCCGAGATCCCGCACATCGAATACGTGCGCGAGGCCGGCAGTGAAGGCATCGAGCTCGTGATGTGGCTGATCGCGCGCGGCGCGATGGCCGACGTCGATCAGGCGCGGCCGCTGCCCAAGGTGGTGCACCGCTTCTATCACGTGCCTGCGTCGAACACCGCCGTGGGCCATCTTATTATGGAAAATCCGGTGTAGCGCTTGTTGGGCAAGCGCTATCAGCTATGAAAAAAGGAAAATTCCCATGACCCAAACCATCAGGGTGGCGCTGGCAGGCGCCGGGGCCTTCGGCATCAAGCATCTGGACGGCATTCAGAAGATAGACGGTGTCGAAGTCGTTTCGCTCGTCGGCCGCAGGCTGGAGCCAACGCAGGAGGTGGCGAAGAAGTACGGCATAGGCCACGTCGCGACCGAACTGTCCGAGGCGCTCGCGCGCCCCGAGGTCGATGCCGTGATCCTGTGCACGCCCACGCAGATGCATGCGGCGCAGGCCATCGAGTGCCTGCAGGCGGGCAAGCACGTGCAGGTGGAAATTCCGTTGTGCGACAAGCTGGCCGACGGTCAGCGCGTGCTGGACGCACAACAACGGGCCGGGCGCATCGCCATGGTCGGGCACACGCGCCGCTTCAACCCCAGCCACCAGTGGGTGCACAAGAAGATTGCCGCGGGCGAGTTCCACATCCAGCAGATGGACGTGCAGACCTACTTCTTTCGCCGCACCAACACCAACGCGCTGGGTCAGCCGCGCTCATGGACCGATCACCTGCTGTGGCACCACGCCGCGCACACGGTCGATCTGTTCGCGTACCAGGCGGGCAGCCCCATCGTGCAGGCCAACGCCCTCCAGGGGCCGATCCACCCGCAGCTCGGCATCGCGATGGACATGAGCATCCAGCTCAAGGCGGCCAATGGCGCGATCTGCACGCTCAGCCTCTCGTTCAACAACGACGGGCCGCTGGGCACGTTCTTCCGCTACATCGGCGACACCGGCACGTACCTGGCGCGCTACGACGACCTGGTCACCGGCAGGGACGAGAAGATTGACGTCTCCAAAGTGGACGTGTCGATGAACGGCATCGAACTGCAGGACCGCGAATTCTTCGCCGCGATCCGCGAAGGGCGTGAACCCAACGCCAGCGTCCGGCAGGTCTTCGGCTGCTACCAGGTGCTGCACGACCTGCAGCGGCAACTCACGGCTCCATAGGACTTTGGCATCCATGCAGTTTCACCACCACGGCTATGTCTCCGGCGACCCGCGCATCCAGCCTGCGGCGGGTGTCGGCATTGATCGTCCGGCGCAGATCCCCGGGAAGGTCGATGTGCTGATCGTCGGCGCGGGTCCGGCCGGGATGATCCTGGCGGCGCAGCTCGCGCAGTTTCCCGGTATCACCACGCGCATCGTCGAGCGGCGCGCGGGCCGTCTGGAAATCGGGCAGGCCGACGGCATCCAGAAGCGCAGCGTCGAGACCTTTGAGGCTTTCGGTTTCGCCGACGAGATCGTCGCCGAGGGCTGCGAGGTCACGCAGACGGTGTTCTGGAAGCCCGACCCGGCCAACCCGGCCCGCATCGTTCGCACCTCGCGCGAGCCCGAGGACGAGCACGACACCAGCGAGTACCCGCACATCCTGGTGAACCAGGCGCGCGTGCTCGATTATTTCGAGCAGGCGATGCAGCGCGCGCCCACGCGCATGCGGCCCGACTACGGGCTGGAATTCGTTGGCCTGGACGTGGCGGCGACGGGCGAATACCCGGTGGCGGTGACGCTGCGCCACACCGCCGGGGATCTGACGGGCCAGACCCGCGTGGTGCAGGCCCGGTACGTGGTGGGCACCGACGGCGCGCACAGCCGCGTGCGCGGCGCCATCGGCTGCCGTTTCACGGGCGGCGCGTCCAACCACGCCTGGGGCGTGATGGATCTGCTGGCGGTGACGGACTTCCCCGACACCCGCACCAAGTGCGTGATCAAGTCCGAGGACCAGGGCAGCATCCTGCTCATCCCGCGCGAGGGCGGCTTCATGTTCCGCCTCTACGTCGATCTGGGCGAGGTCGATCCCGAGGCGCGCAGCAGCATCCGCCAGACCACGGTGGAGCAGACCATCGCGCGGGCGCAGGCCATCCTTCGGCCCTATGTGCTGGATGTGCGCCACGTGGCCTGGTACAGCGTCTATGAGGTGGGCCACCGCGTCTGTGATCGTTTCGACGACGTGCCGCCCGATCAGGCAGGCCGGCGCATGCCGCGCGTGTTCATCGCGGGCGATGCCAGCCACACGCACAGCGCCAAGGCGGGGCAGGGCATGAACGTGTCCATGCAGGACGGCTTCAACCTCGGCTGGAAACTTGCGCACGTGCTCGAAGGCCGCAGTCCCGAGAACCTGCTGGCCAGCTATTCGGCCGAGCGCCAGGTGATCGGCCAGAACATCATCGACTTCGACAAGCGCTGGGCCACGACGATGGCCACGCCGCCCGAGCAGTTCGGCAGTCCGCACGAGGTCGAAGCCGCGTATGCGCAAATCACCGAATTCGCCCAGGGCTTCATGACGCAGTACGCGCCGTCGCTCATCACGGGCGGTGGCGAGCACCAGCACCTGGCAGCGGGATTGCCCATCGGCAAGCGCTTTCATTCCGCGCGCGTGACGCGCGTGGCCGATGCCAGGCCGCTGCACCTGGGCCATCAGGCGCGGGCCGACGGGCGCTGGCGGCTCTATGTGTTTGCCGATGCGGCGCGCGCGGGCGAAGCCTCGCCCACCACCGCGCTGGCCACGTGGCTGGCCGAGGCCGCCGATTCGCCGCTGCGCGCCTGCACGCCCGCGGGGCTGGACGCGAACGCCTGGTTCGACGTGAAGGTCATCTACCAGCAACCGCACACCGAGGTGGATATCGCGCATGTCCCCGATGCCTTCAAGCCGCGTGTCGGTCCATGGCAGCTCGTCGATCACGAAAACGTGTTCGCTGCGCTGGCCGATGAGGACATCTTCGCGCAGCGCGCGATCAGCCGCGAGGGCGCGCTCGTGCTGGTGCGCCCCGACCAGTACGTGGCGCACGTGCTGCCGCTCTCGGCCACGGCCGAGCTCGCCGCGTTCTTGCCCGGTTTCATGCGCTCGCGCGCCTGAAGCCGCCGTCGCTTTCGTTCACCACTTCAACCACAGGAGACTTCCATGCGATTCGTCAAAACCGTGATTCAGGCCACGCTGGTGGCCAGCGCGCTCGCCAGCGCCGGGCTGGCCCAGGCCAAGGACCTGACCATAGGCCTGGTGCTGTCGGTGTCCGGCCCGTTCGCCGACTACGGCAAGCAGATCAAGCATGGCATCGACGTCTACATGGCGCAGCACGGCGACACCGTGGCCGGGCGCAAGGTCAAGCTCATCGTCAAGGACGACACCGGCATGGCGCCGCAGGTGGCCAAGCGCATGGCGCAGGAGCTGCTGGTGAATGACAAGGTGGACATCCTCGCCGGGTTCGACCTCACGCCCAACGCCTTCTCGGCCGCGCCGCTGGCCACTCAGGCCAAGGTGCCCATGGTGGTGATGAACGCCGCGACCTCGTCGGTGACCGAAAAATCGCCCTACATCGTGCGTGTGTCGATGACGCTGCCGCAGGGCGCGTGGGCCATGGCCAAGTGGGCCGCGGAGAACAACATCAAGTCCGCGTACACGCTGGTGGCCGACTACGGCCCCGGCCACGACGCCGAGGTGCAGTTCAAGAAGACCTTCACCGAGCTCGGCGGCAAGATCGTCGGCGAGGTGCGCACGCCGGTGAACACCGCCGACTACGCGGCGTATCTTGAGCGCGTGAAGGACGCCAAGCCCGGCGCGATGTTCACCTTCGTGCCGCCGGGCAGCTCGATGGTGGCGCTGATGAAGGGCTTTCGCGAGCTGGGGCTGGACAAGGCCGGCATCCAGGCCATCGGCCCGGGCGACCTGACCGACGAGAACGAACTGGCCGCGATGGGCAATTCGGCGCTTGGGCTGGTCACGGCCTTCCACTATTCGCAGGCGCACGATTCGCCCGAGAACAAGGCCTACGTCGCGGCCTACCTCAAGGCCTTCCCCAAGGACCGGCCCAACTTCATGTCGGTGGGCGGCTACGACGGCATGCACCTGATCTACCAGGTGCTGGAAAAGACCAAGGGTGATGCCAGCGGCGACGCCTTCGTGGCGGCGGCCAAGGGCCTGCAGTGGACGAGCCCGCGCGGCCCGGTGCAGATCGACCCCGAGACGCGCGACATCATCCAGAATGAGTACATCCGCAAGCTGGAGAATGTCAACGGCGAGGTGCAGAACGTCGAGTTCGCCACGCTGAAGGCGGTCAAGGACCCCGGCAAGGCGGCGAAGTAAGCATTCCCCCGGCCTGCGCGGCACGCCCCATGGCGCGCCGCGCGCAACCTGTTGCATGAGCCACCATGACGATCTTGTTTGACGGTATCGCCTTTGGCATGTTGCTGTTCCTCATCAGCGTGGGCCTGTCGGTCACGCTGGGCCTGATGAACTTCGTCAACCTCGCGCACGGCGTGTTCGCGATGGTGGGTGGCTACGTCTGCGTGGTGCTGCTCAACGACTGGGGCGTGCCTTTCCTGGCGACGATTCCTTTCGCCATCGTCGTGCCCGGCCTCGTCGGCGTGGTGCTGGAGCGCCTGCTGTACCGGCGCCTGTACGAGGCGTCCGACCTCGACCAGGTGCTGTTCTCGCTCGGCCTGGTGTTCATGGCGGTGGCGGCGACGCACTACTTCTTCGGCGCACGCCAGCAGCCGCTGCACCTGCCGGCGTTTCTCTCGGGGCAGATCCATCTGCCGGGCGCCGACATCGGGGTCTACCGGCTGTTCCTCGTGATCGCGGGGATCGTCGTGGCGGTGGGGCTGCAGTGGTCGGTGATCCGCACCTCGTTCGGCGCGCGGCTGCGCGCCGCGGTGGACAACCAGCGCACCGCGCGAGGCCTGGGCATCGACGTGAACCGCGTCTTCATGCTCACCTTCGCGCTCGGCTCGGCGCTCGCGGGCCTGGGCGGCGCGCTGGGCGTGGAGATGCTCGGGCTCGATCCCGAGTTCCCGGTCAAGTACCTCGTGTACTTCCTGATCGTCGTGACCGTCGGCGGTGGCGGCAACATCCTGGGCTCGCTCTGGGCCGCGCTGCTGCTGGGCGTGGCCGACATGGCGGGCAAATACTATGTGCCGCAGATCGGCGCCTTCATCATCTACGCGATCATGGTCGTGATCCTGATCTTTCGTCCGCAAGGCCTGTTCGGCCGTGCACACCAGTAAGGCGCCGTCATGACCTCTGTTGTTTCGTCCGCGGCTGCGCCCGATCCGGGCACGGCCATCCACGACAGCCTGCGGCGCTACCGCCGCTCGGCCGACTGGAAGCCGCTGGAATATCTCTTCTGGTGCCTGCCTGTCGCGGCGTATTTCCTGTTTCCGGGCAACTACCTGCTGCTGAGCCAGATCGCGGTCACCAGCTTGTTCGCGCTCTCGCTCGACCTGATCTTCGGCTACGCGGGCATCATCTCGCTAGGGCACGCGGCGTTCTTCGGCATCGGCGCCTACACCGTCGGCCTGCTCGGCCTGCGCGGCATGGGCGATCCCCTGACCGGGCTGGTGCTGGCCGCGTTGTTCGCCGCGATCCTCGGGTTTCTCAGCAGCTTCCTGCTGTTGCGCGGCAGCGATCTGGCGCGGCTCATGGTGACGCTGGGCGTGGCGCTGATGCTCTACGAGCTGGCCAACAAGTTCAGCCGCATCACGGGCGGGGTCGATGGCATACCCGGCATCGAGATCAAGCCGGTGCTCGGGCTGTTCGAATTCGACCTGTACGGCCGCACTGGCTACATCTACGCGGTGGTGGTGCTGTTCGTACTGTTCTGGATCGCGCGGCGCATCGTGCATTCACCCTTCGGCCAGAGCCTGCGCGGTATCCAGATGAATGCGCAGCGCATGCCGGCGCTGGGCGTGCCGGTCAACCGGCGCCTGGTCGCGGTCTACACGCTGGGCGCGGCCTACGCGGGCGTGGCCGGAGCGATACTGGCGCAGACCAACCAGTTCGTTTCGCTCTCGGTGCTCGGTTTCGAGAATTCGGCCGATCTGCTGCTCATCCTCATCCTGGGCGGCACCGGGCGGCTGTACGGCGGGCTCATCGGCGCCATCGTGTTCATCGTCGCCAAGCATTTCCTGTCCGACCTGAACCCGCAGTACTGGCAGTTCTGGCTCGGCCTGGCGCTGGTGCTGCTGGTGATGTATGCGCGCGGCGGTATTCTGGGAACGGCGTCGAAATGGCTGGAAAAACGGCGCCAGCGCGCGCAGTCTCGCCCGGTGGGGGGTGCGGCATGAACGCGGTGCTGCAGACGCACGGCCTGGTGCGCACCTTCGGCGGTTTCGTCGCCACCGACCACGTCGATATGGCCGTGCAGGCGGGCGCGCGCCACGCGCTCATCGGCCCCAACGGCGCGGGCAAGACGACGCTGATCAACCTGCTCACCGGCTACCTTGCGCCGACCGAGGGGCGCATCACGCTGATGGGCGAGGACGTGACGCGCATGGCGCAGCACGCGCGCTGCCGCAAGGGCCTGGTGCGCACCTTCCAGATCAACCAGTTGTTCGCGGACATGACGGTGCTCGAATCGGTCGCGATGTCGGTGAGCGAGCGCCTGGGGCTGGGCACCAGCTGGTTCAAACCCCTGGCGGCGCGCGGCGAGGCGGTCGATGAGGCGGCGGTGATCCTGCAGCGCCTCGGGCTGCTCTCCGACGCCTACGAGACCACGCGCAACCTCGCCTATGGGCGCCAGCGGCTGATCGAGATCGCGCTGGCGCTGGCGCAGCGCCCCAAGGTGCTGCTGCTCGACGAACCGGCCGCGGGCGTGCCCACGAGCGAGAGTCGCGAGCTGTTCGAGGTGATCGCGCAACTGCCGCGCGACGTGACCATCCTCTTGATCGAACACGACATGGACCTGGTGTTCCGCTTTGCCGAGCGCATCTCGGTGCTGGTCTCGGGCGCGCTGCTGCTGGAAGACACGCCCGAGGTCATCGCCAACCACCCGCGCGTGCGCGAGGTCTATCTGGGAGAAGCCCATGGCTGAACTGCTGCAGGTGGAGAACGTCTGGGCCGGCTATGGCGATGCCATCGTGCTCGAAGAGCTGTCGTTCAGCGTCGCCGCGGGCGGCAGCCTGGCGCTGCTCGGACGCAACGGCATGGGCAAGACCACGCTGCTCACCACGCTGATGGGCGCCACGCGGCTGCACCGCGGGCGCATCGTGTTCGATGGCGTGGACATCACGAAGATGCCGAGCCACCGGCGCGCGCAGCTCGGCCTGGGCTGGGTGCCGCAGCAACGCGATGTGTTCCCCTCGCTCACGGTGGAGGAAAACCTTACCGTCGTGGCCCGCCCCGGTCACTGGACGCTGCAGCGCGTGTACGACATGTTCCCGCGCCTGCGCGAGCGCCGCGCCAACATGGGCAACCAGCTCTCGGGCGGCGAGCGCCAGATGCTCGCCATCGGCCGCGCACTGATGCTCAACCCCAGGATGCTGCTGCTCGATGAGCCGCTGGAGGGCCTGGCGCCGCTGATCGCGCAGGAGCTGCTGCACATCATCCACACCATGGTGAGCGAGGGCCGCATGGCGGTGATCCTCGTGGAGCAGCATGCGCGCCAGATCCTGCCGATCACGCGCGAGGCGCTGGTGCTGGAGCGCGGGCGCGTCGTCTACTCGGGCACCAGCGCCGAACTGCTCGCCGATGGCGCCCGGCTCGATGGCTGGCTCGGGGCGGGTTCGACCACCGGTTCCAGCGCTGCCGCGGCGCCGGCGGCGCCGGCGCCCGAGCGCATCGCCGCGATCGATGCCATCCGCAACGAGCATCGCGCGATCGCGGCCGTGCTGAACGCGCTCACGCGCATCGTCGACGAGCTGGAGGCCGGGCGTCTGCAGCCCAATTTCACGCTGCTTGCGAGCCTGATCGAATACCTCGCCGAAGTGCCGGACAAGGTCCACCATCCCAAGGAAAACCAGATCTTCGCGATGTTGCGCGAGCGCACGCACGAGGTCGATGCCCAGCTCGACCAGCTCGAAGCCGAGCACCGCGAGGCCGTGGCGCAGACCAGCCGGCTCGATCGCGCGCTGGTCAGCTACGTGCAGGGCGGCGCCGAGGGCTTCGCGGGTTTTCGCGACGCGGCGCGCGCCTACGTGGCCGACGAGTGGAAGCACGTGAACACCGAGGAACGCCATATCCTGCCCGCCGCGCGGCGGCTGTTCAGCGCCGAGGAGTGGCAGGGCATCGGCGAGGATTTCGCGCGCAATGGCGACCCCTGGACCGGGCAGGACAACCGCTATGCGCAGCTGTTCAAGCGCATCACGCAGCTCGCGCCGCCGCCGCTCGGCGTGGGCGAGGCGCGTTGATGCGCACCCCTGCCGCTTCATGGCGATTCATACGGGTTTGCATTCAGTCGGCTAACAAGGCGGGAAGCCGAAGACAGTGCTGCAGCACGGCAAGGCGAACCAACGAAGTTAGACGATTGAAGGCAAATCCGTATCACAGGCCGAAGTCGTATTCGACCGTGAGCGGCGCGTGGTCGGAAAAGCGCGCCTCCTTGTAGACGGATGCGCGGCGCGCCCGTTGCGCCAGAGCCGCGGTGGCCACGTGGTAGTCGATGCGCCACCCGACGTTGTTGGCCCAGGCCTGGCCGCGGTTGCTCCACCATGTGTAGCTTTCCGCCGTGGCCTCAGGGTGCAGCTGGCGGTAGACGTCGATCAGCGCGGGGGCGGTGTCGGGTGCCAGCAGCGCGCTCATCCAGGCGCGCTCCTCGGGCAGGAAGCCGCTGTTCTTCTGGTTGCTGCGCCAGTTCTTCAGGTCGATCTGCTGGTGCGCGATGTTCAGGTCGCCGCAGAGGATGAAGTCGCGCTCCTCTTTCAGGCGCTGCAGGTGCGGCGCCATCACCTCCAGGAAGCGGAATTTCGCCTCCTGGCGTTCCTCGCTCGACGAGCCGCTCGGAAAATAGCTGCTGATGATGGAGAGCTTGCGCGCCGGAGTGTCGAAGCGCAGCTCCACCCAGCGCCCCTCGGCATCGAACTCGGGGCTGCCGATGCCCGTGAGCACGTCGCTGGGCTCATGGCGCGTGTAGATGCCCACGCCCGAGTACCCCTTCTTCTCGGCGAAATGGAAATGCCCGGCAAGATCGGCCAGGTGCTCGAAGCGCCCGGCCACGTCGCCCGCCTGCGCCTTGAGCTCCTGCACGCAAATACAATCCGGACGCCGTGTCTGCAGCCATTCAGCCAGCCCCTTGGTGGTGGCCGAGCGGATGCCGTTGAGGTTGAGGCTGGTCAGGGTGAACTGGGGATGTGTCATGACGGATCAAGGGGCGTTGCCTGCGGAGCCGGGCGCTCTGGCGCAGGATTTCGTGCGGTTTGCACTCGAATGCGGCGTATTGCGCTTTGGCGAATTCAAGACCAAGGCCGGGCGCATGAGCCCGTATTTCTTCAATGCCGGGCTGTTCGACGATGGCGCCAGGCTTGGGCGGCTGGCGCAATTCTATGCACGTGCGCTGATTGCCAGCGGGATCGAATTCGACATGCTCTTCGGCCCGGCGTACAAGGGCATCGTGCTGGCGGCCGCGGTGGCGATCGAGCTGGCGCGCCTGGGGCGCAATGTGCCGTTTGCCTACAACCGCAAGGAAGCCAAGGACCACGGCGAGGGCGGCACGCTCGTGGGCGCGCCGCTCAAGGGGCGGGTGCTCATCGTCGATGACGTGATGAGCGCGGGCACGGCGGCGCGCGAGTCGATCGCGCTCATCCGTGGCGCCGGGGCCACGCCGCACGCGATGGCC
The DNA here is from genome assembly GCA_001725255.1 of Comamonas sp. SCN 67-35. Taxonomy (GTDB): domain Bacteria; phylum Pseudomonadota; class Gammaproteobacteria; order Burkholderiales; family Burkholderiaceae_C; genus Comamonas_C. The sequence goes on from MEFV01000002.1 coordinate 70,267, forward strand.
ATTGCGCTCGATCGCCAGGAGATGGCGACGGAAGACGGCCGGGACGTGCCGCACAGCGCCGTGCAGTACGTGCGCAACACACTGGGCATGCAGGTTTGCGCTATCGCCAATCTGCAGGATTTGCTGCATTATCTGTCCGCCGGCGGCAGCGATGGGCCGATGCGCGAGCATCGCGATCGCGTGCTGGCGTATCGGGCACGGTATGGCGTGACGGACTGAGGAAAGGCGAGGAGCGTGGCAGCTGGGCGATGGTTGATGCTGGGAATCGGCGCGCTGGCGGCGTGCGTCAGTGCGGCGGCACTGGCCCAGGCGACGGGCCAGGCATCAGGTTCGGAAGTCTACACCTGCATCGACAGGAATGGCCGCCGGATCACCTCCGATCGTTTCATCCCCGAGTGCGGCGACCGCGAGCAGCGCGTGCTCGACGCTTCGGGCGCGGAGCGCCGGCGCATCGGCCCGGCGCTGAGCGAGCACGAACGCAGTGCCCAGGAGGCCGAGCGGCGCAAGCGTGCCCAGGTGAAGGCACAGGAGCTGGCGGATCGGCGCGCCGAGCGTGTGCTGATCACGCGCTATCCGGATGAGGCGGCGCACCGGGCCGAGCGCCAGAGCGCGCTCAGCCAGGTCGATGACGCGATCGCCATGGCCAGGGGACGCATCTCGCAGTTGCAGGCCGACCGCAAAAAACTCGATCAGGAGCTGGAGTTCTACAACGGTGCGCTCGCCAAGGCTCCCGTGCGACTGCAGCGCGCGTTTTCCGACAACGACCAGGCCGTGGAGGAGCAGGAGCGCTTCATCCTCGCCAGGCAGCAGGAGAAGAAACGCATCAACGAGCGCTTCGACGAGGAACTGGCCAAACTGCGTGTGCTCTGGGCGCAGCAGCAGGCGGCGCAGGAAGCCCTGTCACCCACGTCGGCAAAACCCTGAAAAGAGAGCTGGCAGCGCTTGTCTGGCAAGCGTTTCAGGCCAATTTGGCCTTCAATAGTTCATTGACCTGTTGCGGATTGGCCTTGCCCTTGCTGGCCTTCATCACCTGGCCGACGAGGGCGTTGAAGGCCTTGTCCTTGCCCGCCCTGACCTGCGCCACGTTGTCGGGGTTGGCGGCGATCACCTCGGCGATGATCTTCTCCAGCGCGCCGGTGTCGTTCATCTGCTTGAGGCCCTTGGCAGCGATCAGCGCGTCCACGTCCGCGGTCGCGCCGTCCCCGTTCCACAGCGCCTCGAAGACCTGGCGGGCGGCGTTGTTGGAGATGGTGCCGTCGTGGATGCGCCCGATCAACTGCGCGAGCTGGCGGCTCGTGACCTTGACGGCCTCCATGCCGATCTCTTCCTGGTTCAGGCGCCGTGAAATCTCGCCCATCACCCAGTTGCTCGCCAGCTTGGGCTGGCCGCAGGCTTGCGCCGCGTCCTCGAAGTAGGCGGCCATCGCGCGGCTTTGCGTGAGCGTGGTGGCGTCGTACTCGGGCAGGCCGTACTGCGAGACGAAACGCGCGGCCATGTGCTGCGGCAGCTCCGGCATCTGCGCCTTGACCTGCGCCACCCATGCGTCGGCGATGACGAGCGGCGGCAGGTCCGGATCGGGGAAGTAGCGATAGTCGGCCGCGTCTTCCTTGCTGCGCATGGCGCGCGTCTCGCCCGTGTCGGGGTTGAACAGCACCGTGGCCTGGCGGATCGCGTGGCCGTCCTCGAGCTGCTCGATCTGCCAGCGGATCTCGTAGTCGATCGCCAGCTGCATGTTCTTGAAGCTGTTGAGGTTCTTGATCTCGCGGCGTGTGCCCAGCGGTGCGCCGGGCTTCCTCACCGAGACGTTGGCGTCGCAGCGAAACGACCCTTCCTGCATGTTGCCGTCGCAGATGCCGATCCAGGTGACGATCTGGTGCAGCGTCTTGGCGTAGGCCACGGCCTGCGCCGACGAGCGCATGTCCGGCTCGGTCACGATCTCCAGCAGCGGCGTGCCGGCGCGGTTCAGGTCGATGCCCGACTGGCCGATGAAATCCTCGTGCAGGCTCTTGCCCGCGTCTTCCTCCAGGTGCGCGCGCACCAGGCGCACCGTCTGCTTTTCCTCGCCGAGGTAGAACGAGACGCTGCCGCCCTGCACCACGGGAATCTCGAACTGGCTGATCTGGTAGCCCTTGGGCAGGTCGGGGTAGAAATAATTCTTGCGCGCAAAAATGCTCTCTGGCGCAATGTGGGAGCCGAGTGCCAGGCCTAATTTGATAGCGCACTCGACGGCCTTGCGGTTCATCACCGGCAGCGCGCCGGGCAGTGCCAGGTCCACCGGGCTGGTGTGCGTGTTGGGTTCGGCGCCAAACGCCGTGCTGGCGCGGCTGAAGATCTTCGATTGCGTGGCAAGCTGGGCGTGCGTCTCGAAGCCGATCACGACTTCATAGCCCTCGATCAATGGTGCGTTCATTTCAGTATCCGTCGGGCGTGCGCAGGTGAAAGTCCGTCGCCTGCTGGAAGGCGTGCGCGGCGTTCAGCAGCCGCCCCTCCTGGAAGTGGTTGGCGATGAGCTGCAGCCCCACCGGCATGCCGTGCGCGCCGCTGCCCACGGGGTGCGACAGTCCCGGCAGGCCGGCGAGCGAGGCCGGCAGCGTGTAGACATCGGCCAGGTAGTTGGTCACGGGGTCGGTCTGCGCGCCGATGGCGGGCGCGACCGTCGGCGCCACCGGGCCGGCGATCACGTCGCACTGCGTAAAAGCCTGCTGGAAGTCGTCGGCGATCAGGCGGCGGATCTTCTGTGCCTGCAGGTAGTAGGCGTCGTAATAGCCCTCGGAGAGCACGTAGGTGCCGATCATGATGCGGCGCTTGACCTCTTCGCCGAAACCCTCGGCGCGGCTCTTCTGGTACATGTCCAGCAGATCGGTGTATTTCGCGGCGCGGTGGCCGTAGCGCACGCCGTCGAAACGCGAGAGGTTGGAGCTCGCCTCGGCCGGGCTCAGGATGTAGTAGACCGGCACCGACAGGCGCGTGCGCGGCAGCGAGATTTTTACGCGGCGCGCGCCGAGTTTTTCATATTCGGCGAGCGCGGCGTCGATCGCTGCGCGCACATCGCTTGCCAGGCCGTCGCCGAAGAATTCCTCGGGGATGCCGATCCTCAGGCCCCCAAGCGGTGCGCCCAGCGCCTGCGTGTAGTCCTCGGCCGGGCGGTCGACGCTGGTGGCGTCGTGCATCACGTCCGGCCCGCACAGGGCCGAGAGGATGAGCGCGCAGTCCTCGGCCGAGCGGCCGAGCGCCCCCGCCTGGTCGAGGCTGGAGGCGTAGGCGATCATGCCGTAGCGGCTGGCGCGCCCGTAGGTGGGCTTGATGCCGGTCACGCCGCAAAAGCCCGCGGGCTGGCGGATCGAGCCGCCGGTGTCGCTGCCCGTGGCCGCGGGCGCCAGGCGCGCGGCCACCGCGCTCGATGAACCGCCCGAGGAGCCCCCCGGCACGCGCGCGCTGTTCCAGGGGTTGCGCACGGGCTGCGGGGCGTCGAACCCCACGGGCGCCACGCCCGAGTTTTCGCTCGCGCCGCCCATGGCGAATTCGTCGCAGTTGAGCTTGCCCAGCGTCACGCAGCCCGCATCGGCGAGCTGGCGCACGATGGTCGCGTCGAACGGCGAGCGGTAGCCCGCGAGCATCCTGCTCGCGGCCGTGGTGGTGAAGTCGCGCGTGACGAAGACGTCCTTGTGCGCGATGGGCACGCCGGCGAGCCGACCGCCTGCGCCTTTCGCGATCAGCGCGTCCTGCGCGCGCGCCTGGGCGAGCGTCGCCTCTTCGTCGACCGCGAGAAAGGCGCCCAGGTTCTGGTGCGTGCGAGCGCGTGCCAGAAAGTGCTGTGCCGCCTCCACGCTGCTGACGTGCTTGCCTTGCAGTTGCGCAGCCAGCTCGGCCACGCCCAGTTGATGCAGTTCGGTGCTCATGGGTTTACTCGATCACGCGCGGCACGAGGAACAGGCCGCGTTCGGCGGCCGGGGCATTGACCAGGTAGGCCTCGCGCTCGTTGGGCTCGCTCACCGCGTCATCCATCAGGCGCAGCGCCACGGGCTCGACGGCCGACAGTGGGTGCGCCAGCGGCTTGATGCCGCTCGTGTCCACCGCCTGCATCTGTTCGACGACGGTGAAGAAATCATTGATCGTGGCGCGCATGCGTTCGGCTTCGTCGACGCTCAGTTCGAGCCGCGCCAGACGCGCGATGCGCGTGATGTCTTCGGGAGTCAGTGCCATGGTGGGAAACGGCGTCGTAACGGCTTGCAAAACACTGCAAACGGCTGCGAACGGCGCAAAGTTATTCACAGGGATGCAGTATTATCCGAGCTTTGCCGCAATACCCCGCATCGCGCTGGTCATTGAGCGAAAAACCACCCCCCACACCCCTGCAGTTTGCGGCGATGGCAGGCCGACGCGCATGCCGTGCCGAGAAGGATTAGTGCATGTTCGGAGCATTTCGTCGGTATTTTTCCACCGATCTGGCCATCGACCTGGGTACGGCCAACACCCTGATCTTCGCCCGCGACAAGGGCCTCGTGCTTGACGAGCCCTCGGTCGTCGCGATCCGTCACGAGGGCGGCCCGCACGGCAAGAAGGTGATTCAGGCCGTGGGCAAGGAGGCCAAGGCCATGCTCGGCAAGGTGCCGGGCAACATCGAGGCCATCCGCCCGATGAAGGACGGCGTGATCGCCGACTTCGTGATCACCGAGCAGATGATCAAGCAGTTCATCCGCATGGTGCATCCGCGCAGCGTCTTCACGCCCAGCCCGCGCATCATCATCTGCGTGCCCTGCGGCTCCACGCAGGTCGAGCGGCGCGCCATCAAGGACGCGGCCGAGGCCGCCGGCGCGCGCGAGGTCTTCCTGATCGAGGAGCCCATGGCCGCGGGCATAGGCGCGGGGCTGCCGGTCTCCGAAGCCTCGGGCTCGATGGTGGTGGACATCGGCGGCGGCACCACCGAGGTGGGGGTGATCTCGCTTGGCGGCATGGTCTACAAGGGGAGCGTGCGCGTGGGCGGCGACAACTTCGATGAGTCCATCGTCAACTACATCCGTCGCAACTACGGCATGCTGATCGGCGAGCCGACGGCCGAAAGCATCAAGAAGCAGATCGGCAGCGCCTTTCCGGGCTCCGAGGTGCGCGAGATGGAGGTGCGCGGGCGCAACCTCTCCGAAGGCGTGCCGCGCAGCTTCACGATTTCTTCCAACGAAGTGCTCGAAGCGCTGACCGAGCCGCTCAACCAGATCGTCTCGGCGGTGAAGAACGCGCTGGAGCAGACGCCGCCAGAACTCGGCGCCGACATCGCCGAGCGCGGCATGATGCTGACCGGCGGCGGCGCGCTCCTGCGCGATCTCGATCGCCTGCTGGCCGAGGAAACCGGCCTGCCCGTGCTCGTGGCCGAGGAGCCGCTGACCTGCGTGGTGCGCGGCTGCGGTATTGCGCTCGATAGGCTCGATCGCCAGGGCAGCATCTTCACCAGCGATTGACCCCGGGCGACGCGCATGCCTCTGGGCACCCTGGAGCGCAAGGTACCCTCCTTCAGGCAGGGGCCTTCCGCCCTGTCTCGCGTCGTCCTGTACAGCGCCATGGCGCTGTTTTTCATGGTGGCGGACGCGCGCTTTCACGTGACGGAGCCGATGCGCCAGGTGGTGGCCGTGGTGCTCTATCCGCTGCAATGGCTGATGCTGCAGCCGGTGGAGTTCGTGGGTCGCGGCGCGGGGTATTTCCAGTCGCTTGACGAGGCCCATGAGAGGCTGGAGGAGACACGCCGGCAGATGGCGCAGATGGCGGTGCGCGCGGGCGCGACCGAACTGCTGCAGCACGAGAACGCGCAGCTGCGCGAGCTGCTGGCCCTGAGGCAGCGCATCGATACGCCCTCCATCGCCGCCGAGGTGCTCTACGACACGGCCGATCCGTATTCACGCAAGGTTACGATCGACAAGGGGCAGCTGGCCGGCGTTCAGCCCGGCTCGCCGGTGGTGGGCGCGCACGGCGTGCTGGGCCAGGTGACGCGGGTATTCGCCGCGCTCAGCGAAGTGACGCTGCTCATCGATCGCGACCAGGCCATTCCCGTGCTCAATGCCCGCACTGGCGCGCGCAGCATTGCCTATGGCGATCCGCTGGCGAGCCACGACGGCGGAATGGAGCTGCGCTTCATGCCGGGCAACGCCGACGTGCAGGAGGGCGACCTGCTGACCACGAGCGGCGTCGATGGCGTCTATCCGGCCGGCCTGCAGGTGGCGCGCGTGATGCACATCGAGCGGCGCGCGGATTCCACGTTCGCCCGCATCTATTGCGCGCCGCTGGCGCAGATGGATGGGGCACGGCAGGTCATGGTGCTGCAACCCGTGGGCCGCGGGGAGCTCGATGCGCAGGCGCAGCCCGCGGCACCGGTCAAGCCGGCCGCCAAGGCAGCCGCCAGGCCGGCCGCGCCGCGCGAGCGGGGGACAAGGCGATGATTCTGCCCAAGGCCCAGCAGCTGCTGCTGCCCGTGAGCCGCCCCTTCATGGTGGCGAGCATCGCCGTGGCGCTGGCGCTCGATCTTCTGCCGCTGGGGCGCATCACCTGGACGCCCGACTGGCTGATGGTGCTGCTCGCGTTCTGGGGGCTGCATCAACCGCGCTACGTCGGCATGGGGGCGGCCTTCGTGCTGGGGCTGGCGATCGATGTCGATCATTCCACCTTGCTGGGCGAACACGCGCTGGTGTACTGCCTGCTCGTGTTCGGCGTGCAGGCCCTGCAGCGGCGCCTGCTCTGGTTCGGGCCCCTGTGGCAGGCCTTGCAGCTGCTGCCGCTCTTTGCGGGCGCGCACCTGCTGGAGCTGCTGCTGCGCCTGCTCGGCTCGGGCGTGGCGCCGGGCTGGGAGGCGGCGTTGGCGCCGCTGCTGGAGACGCTGATCTGGCCCCTGGCCAGCGGCCTGCTGCTCGCGCCGCAGCGCCGCCCGCCCGACCAGGACGAGAATCGGCCGCTGTGAACACCGAACTGCGCAACGCGGAGCGCGATGCGGCGCGCTTTCGACTGCGGATCTGGGCCGTCGGGGCGCTGGTGCTGCTGGCGTTCGCGCTCATCGTCTGGCGCCTCACGGTGCTGCAGGTGCAGCGCTACGAGGATCTGGCCGAGCAGGCCGAGAGCAACCGCACGGCGGTCGTGCCCATCGTGCCCATGCGCGGGCAGATCCTGGATCGCAATGGCGTGGTGCTGGCCACCAATTACTCGGCCTACACGCTGGAGATCACGCCCTCGCGCACGCTCGATCTGGAGGCGACGATAGACGCGCTCTCCAAGGTCGTGGACATCCAGCCGCGCGACCGGCGCCGCTTCAAGCGCCTGGCGGACGAATCGCGGCGCTTCGATTCGCTGCCCATCCGCACGCGCCTGACCGACGAGGAAGTGGCGCGCTTCACCGCGCAGCGCTGGCGCTTTCCGGGCGTCGAGGTGAAGGCGCGGCTGTTCCGCTCCTATCCCCTGGGCGAGGTGGGCAGCCACGCCATCGGCTACATCGGGCGCATCAACCAGAAGGAGAAGGAGCGCATCGAGGACTCGGACGACGCGGCCAACTACCGCGGCACCGACTACATCGGCAAGCTCGGCATCGAGCAGAGCTACGAAGAGCAGCTGCACGGGCAGACCGGTTTCGAGCTGCTGGAAACTTCTGCCGGCGGCTACGCCGTGCGGCGCCTGGAAACGCATCCGGCGACGCCCGGCAGCACGCTCATTCTCTCGCTCGACATCAGGCTGCAAAAGCTCGTGGAAGACCTCTATGGCGAGCGGCGCGGCGCGCTGGTGGCGATCGATCCGCGCAACGGCGAGGTGCTCGCGCTGGTCTCCAAGCCCACGTTCGACCCCAACCTGTTCGTGGAAGGCATCGACCAGGAAAACTGGCAGGCGCTGAACGAATCGATCAACAAGCCGCTGCTCAACCGCGCGCTGCGCGGCACCTACCCGCCGGGCTCGACCTACAAGCCCTTCATGGCGCTGGGCGCGCTGCAGCTGGGCAAGCGCGATCCGAAACTGGTAATCAACGACCCGGGGTTTTACGTCTTCGGCGGGCACACCTTCCGCAGCCACGAGGGGGGGCTGGGCGGCGTGGACATGACGCGCGCCATCCAGTTTTCGAGCAATACCTACTTCTATTCGCTGGCGGTGGACATGGGTGTGAACGCCATCCACGACTTCATGGCGCCGCTTGGTTTCGGCCAGCTCACGGGCATCGACCTCGGGGGCGAGGTGCGCGGCCTGCTGCCCAGCACCGAATGGAAGAAGCACGCCTACAAACGCGCCGACATGAAGAAGTGGTTTCCGGGCGAGACGGTGTCGCTGGGCATCGGGCAGGGCTACAACAGCTTCACCATGCTGCAGCTGGCGGTGGCCGAGAGCATTCTGGCCAATGGCGGAACGCGCTACCGCCCGCATGTGGCGCGTGCCGTCAAGGACCAGGTGACGGGGCAGGTCTCGCTGGTGTCCGAGCCTGCGGGCGTGACGCTGGGCTTCAAGGAGAAGAACCTGGCGATCGTGCGCAATGCGCTCGCGGCCGTGAACGAGGCGGGCACGGGCAAGCGCGTGTTCGCCGGCGCGCCCTACACGTCGGCCGGCAAGACCGGGACCGCGCAGGCCGTGAGTCTGGGGCAGAACGTGAAATACAACGCCAGGCTGATGGAAGAGCACCAGCGCGACCATTCGCTGTTTGCGGCGTTCGCGCCGCTGGAGAGTCCGCGCATCGTGGTGGCCGCGATCGTCGAGAACGCGGGTTTTGGCGCCGCGGCCGCCGGCCCCATCGTGCGCCGGGTATTCGATTACTGGCTGCTGGGCCAGTACCCGAGCGAGGAAGACGTGGCCGCCGTCGCGCGCGGACAGGCCTCGGCGCCGATCGGCACGCCCAGGCGCGCCGAAGACGTTCCTCTGGCCGGCGGCGCGCAGCAGAGCGCGCCGCAATAAGCGCGCGGGTCAGCGCAGGAAGGCGTCGTAGCCGGTCTTGAGGATCAACGCGCCGACCACGATGATGAAGAGCATGCGCACGAACCCCGCGCCATGCCTGAGCGCCAGGCGCGCGCCGAGCAGGCTGCCGATCACGTTGGCCGCCGCCAGCCACAGCGTGAGATGCCACCAGACGTGGCCCATGCTCGCGAACAGGATGAGCGAGGAGGCGTTGGTCGAGAGGTTGAGCAGCTTGGCCGAGACCGAGGCGTTGAGAAAGTCATAGCCCAGGAAGCGCACGAAGAGAAAGATGAAGAAGCTGCCGGTGCCCGGGCCGAAGAAGCCGTCGTAAAAGCCGATGACCGCGGCAATCGCGCAGGCCACGAGGCGCTCGCTGGCGAGACCCAGCAAGGGCGCGTGCACGCGCCCGAGCTCCTTGCGCGCCAGCGTGTAGATGAGCAGCGCCACGAGCACGGCGGGCAGGAGCTTGCGCAGCGCGTCGGCCGAGACCAGCGTGACCACCCAGGCACCCGCGAAGGCGGCGACGAAGCTCGTGACGGCGGCGGGCAGCATGGCCTGCCAGCGGATCTGCACGCGCCGCGCGTATTGCGCCGTGGCCACCCCCGTGCCCCAGATGGAGGCGCTCTTGTTCGTGCCCAGCAGATCGCCCGGGATGGCGGTGGGGAAGGTGGCGAACAGCGCCGGCACGAGAATGAGTCCTCCGCCACCGACGATCGAATCGACAAAACCGGCCAGCAGAGAGGCCAGCGCAACGATGACGGAATCCATCGCGCGGATTTTCGCACCGGTCGGACGAAAAAAAAGCACCCGCCAGGCGGGTGCTTGTGTCAAAAATACGGCGCCTCTTCATGGGCGCCTCATCATTTGGTGTTGTTTTTGTAGGCGGTGTCTCCCCGGCCCCTCGCTGGACGCGCGGTGGCGTGCCTTGAGTGATGGAACTTTAATCATTCGCCGGTATCCGTGCATCGGGATTTTCCCGGGGGTGACGTGCTGGTGCGCGGTTACTTCCCCTCGGCGATCCAGCGGGCGGCCATCTCGGCCATCATCAGCGTCGGGCTGTTGGTGTTGCCGCTGGTGATCGTGGGCATGGCGCCCGCGTCGACCACCCGCAGGCCCTCGATGCCGCGCACGCGCAGGTGTGCATCGAGCACCGCCATCGGGTCGTCCGCCCGGCCCATGCGCGTCGTGCCGACGGGGTGAAAGATGGTGGTGGCGATGTCGCCGGCCAGGCGCGCGAGCTCTTCGTCGCTCTGGAACTGCACGCCCGGCTTGTATTCCTCTGGCCGGTAGCGCGCCAGCGCCGGTTGCGCTGCGATGTGACGCGTGACGCGCAGGCTGCTGGCGGCGATCAGGCGGTCTTCGGGCGTGGAGAGGTAGTTGGGCGCGATCGCCGGGGCGTCCTTGAAGTGGCGGCTCTTGATCTTCACGCTGCCGCGGCTCGTGGGCTGCAGGTTGCACACGCTGGCGGTGAACGCGGGAAAGTCGTGCAGCGGCTCGCCGAACGCATCGAGCGAGAGCGGCTGCACGTGAAATTCGAGGTTGGGGCGTTCGCGCTGAGGGTCCGACCGGGTGAAGGCGCCGAGCTGCGAGGGCGCCATGCTCATCGGGCCGCTGCGGTTGAAGAGGTATTGCAGGCCGATCCACGCCTTGCCGAAGGGATCGTTGGCCAGGGTGTTGAGGGTCTTGACGCCCTGCACCTTGAAGACCGCGCGGATCTGCAGATGGTCCTGCAGGTTTTCGCCCACGCCGGGCAAATCGTGCACCACGGGGATGCCGTGCGCCTGCAGCAGCACGCCCGGGCCTATGCCCGAGAGCTGCAGCAGCTGCGGCGAATTGATCGAACCCGCGCTCAGGATCACTTCGCGCACGGCGTGTACCGTCACCTCCTGGCCATCCCTGATCACCTGCACGCCGTCGCAGCGCTTGCGGCCGTCGGGCTGCAGGGTGGTGATGAGCTTTGTCGCCTGCGCGCCGGTCCAGATGGTGACGTTGGGCCGGCTTTCGCAGGTCGGGCGCAGGAAGGCCTTGGCCGTGTTCCAGCGCCAGCCGCGGCGCTGGTTCACCTCGAAGTAACCCACGCCCTCGTTGTTGCCTGTGTTGAAGTCGCGGGTCGCGGGAATGCCTGCCTGCACCGCGGCACGCGCGAACGCGTCCAGGATTTCCCAGCGCAGGCGCTGCTTCTCCACGCGCCATTCGCCGCTGCTGCCGGTGGAAAAATTGGCATGCAGCTGCTTGAAGGTGTCGTCGGCATCATCGGGCCGGTCCAGCCGCCAATGGTCTTCGTGGCGCTTGAAGGTGGCAAGCACGTTGTCCCAGCGCCAATCGTCCTCGCCCGTCACCTGGGCCCAGTGTTCATAGTCCTGCGCCTGCCCGCGCAAGTACAGCATGCCGTTGATGCTCGAACATCCGCCGAGCGTTCGTCCGCGTGGGTAGCGCAGCTGGCGCCCGTTCAGGCCCGCGTCGGGCTCGGTCTGGTAGAGCCAGTCGGTGCGCGGGTTGCCGATGCAGTAGAGGTAGCCGACGGGGATGTGAATCCAGTGGTAGTTGTCTCGCGGGCCGGCTTCGAGCAGCAGCACGCGGCGATTCGGGTCCTGGCTGAGTCGATTGGCGAGCAGCGAGCCGGCCGTGCCGGCGCCGACGATGATGGTGTCAAAGGTGGTGTCGCTCATGGATTTTCATGCGGGTTCAGACTTCGGGCATTGTGCGACGCCGCCGGCCCCTTTGGCAAAACGCCTGTGGTGGCGTCGCGCCATGCGTGCGAGCAGGCCGCCGCATGCTCCATACTTGCGCCTGTCGCATGGCCCGCACGATCCGTGCGCGGCGTGTGTGTCGTTCGGGCCATTTCCAGGGGATTCATGCAGATTTTCGCGCCACCCACGCTTGCGATCGAGCGCGCCGGCACACCGTGCGTGTGCCTGCGCGGCGATTGGGTGGCGGCGGCTCTGGCCGACCGGCCCACATGGCGCCATCTGGCCGCCCGTCTGAAGACGACGAGGGGCGCGCCATCGTGGGACCTGAGGGCGCTGGGACGCCTGGATCACGTGGGTGCGCAATTGCTCTGGCATCACTGGGGAGGGCGCTGGCCCGAGACCGTGCTGACCCATGAGAGCCAGCGCCAGCTGCTCGAGCGTGTGGCGCGGCTCACGCCGCAGCGCGTCGACGTCTCGCCCGGGCGCCGGGGCGAGGCCATCGATCACCTGGGGGCCAGGGTGCTCAGCGCGCTGCAGTTCCTGCGTCAGCTGGTGCAGGTGCTGGGCCAGCTGGCGCTGGACCTCGGGCGGCTGCTGCGCGCCCCCGGGCGCGGACCGTGGCGCGATATTTCCGGACATCTTTATCAAATGGGCGCGATGGCGCTGCCCATCACCGCGCTCGTGGGATTCCTGATCGGCGTGGTGCTGGCCTATCTCATGAGCCTGCAGCTGCAGCGCTTTGGCGCCGAGACCTTCATCGTCAACATCCTGGGGATCTCGCTCATCCGTGAGCTTGGCCCCATGCTGGCCGCCATCCTCGTGGCGGGGCGCTCGGGCTCGGCGATCACGGCGCAGATCGGGGTGATGCGCGTCACCGAAGAGCTCGATGCCATGCGCGTGATGGGCATCGCGCATGGCTACCGTCTGGTGCTGCCGCGCGCGATCGCGCTGGGGCTGGCGATGCCGCTGGTTTCGGCCTGGACCACCGTGGCGGCGCTCGCGGGGGGCATCCTCGCGTCCGACGTCGTGATGCACATCACGCCGGGTTACTTCCTGCAGGCGCTGCCGCTGGTGGTGCAGGGGGTGACCTTGCTGCTGGCGACGGCCAAGTCCATCGTGTTCGGCGTGTTGATCGCGCTCATCGCCTGTGTCTGGGGCATGCGCGTGCAGCCCAATACGCAAAGCTTGGGCGAGGGAACCACGGCCTCCGTGGTGAGCGCGATCACGATGGTGATCCTGGTCGATGCGCTGTTTGCCATCGTGTTCAAGAACGTGGGGTTTCAATGAGCGAGGCAGCGCCGGCCGTCCCCGCCGTCGTACGGATTGATGATCTGAGCACGGTCTTTGGCAAGGGCGCGCAGGCGTTCAGCGTGCACGAGCATCTGAACCTCACGGTCGCGCGCGGCGAGTTGCTTTCGCTCGTGGGCGGCTCGGGCACGGGCAAGACGGTGCTGCTGCGCCATATTCTCGGGCTCACGCAGCCCACCCGTGGCAGCATCACCGTGCTGGGGCGTCCCGCCCAGGAGCTGGGCGGCGACGGTGCGAGCTCCCGCGTGGGCATGCTGTTTCAGCACGGGGCGTTGTTCACCGCGTTCAATGTGCTCGACAACATCGCGTTCGCGCTCCATGAACTGCATACCGTCCCGCGGGCGCTGGCGCACGAGATCGCCATGGTCAAGCTCTGCATGGTGGGCCTCAAGCCCGAGCACGCGCGGCGCATGCCGGCCGATCTCTCGGGCGGCATGGTCAAGCGCGTGGCGCTGGCGCGCGCGCTGGTGATGGATCCACCGCTGCTGCTGCTCGACGAGCCCACCGCGGGGCTGGACCCCAACGGCTCGGACGCTTTCTGCGACTTGCTGCGCGAGCTGCACGCCACGCTCGGCCTCACGGTGGTCATGGTCACGCATGACCTCGATACGCTGTACGCGCTCTCCACCAAGGTGGCGGTGCTGGCCGACAAACGCGTGATCGTGCATGCGCCGCCCGCGGAAGTGGCGCGCTTCGACCACCCCTTCATCGATCATTTCTTTCGCGGTCAGCGCGGCCTGCGTGCGCTGGCACCCGCACCGGCCGCCGCGCCGCCGGCCAAGGAGTCCTGATGGAAAACAAAGCACATGCCCTGGCCGCCGGGCTGTTCATCCTTCTCGTCGGCGCCTTGCTGGCCGCGCTCGGCTACTGGATTTCGAGCGACGAGATCCCGCATACCACTTACGAGCTCACCACCACGGAGAACGTCAGCGGCCTGCAGCCGCAGGCGCCGGTGCGCTACAAGGGCGTGCCGGCCGGTCGGGTGCTGGCCATCGGCTTCGATCCCAAGGAGCCGGGGCGCGTGGTGATCCGCATCGACGTGGACAGCAACGCGCCGATCAGCGCCACCACCTACGCCACGCTCGGTTATCAGGGCGTGACGGGTCTGGCGCACATCCTGCTGAGCGATGCCGACAAGCCGCTGGCGAAGATGGCCCCGGGCAGCAGTGGCCTGCCGCGCATTCCGATGCAGGCCTCGCCGTTCAGCCAGCTCGCCGAGCAGGGGCCGCTGTTGCTGGCCAAGGTGCAGGAGGCGGCCGAGCGCGTGAACCGCCTGCTGGGCGACGAGAACCAGCAGCAGTTTTCCAGCCTGCTCAAGCGCCTGGGCGCCACGGCGCAGAGCATTGACCAGCTGGCGCTGAGCCTGAATCACACGGTCACCACGGGCGTCGATCCGGCGCTGGCGCAGCTGCCGCAGCTGCTGGAGGAGTCCCGGCGGACGCTGCAGGCGCTGCGCGCGGCGGGCGAGCGCACGGCGCAGGCGGCGCAGGAGGCTGGTGACGTGGCGCGCGCCCTGCGTGCACCCGATGGGCTGCTGCATGACCTGGGGCAGGGCACGCGCAGGCTCAGCGAAGTGGCCGATCGTTTCGGCCGCACCAGTCTGCCGCAACTCGACCGCGCGGCCGACGCCACCACGCAGGCCGCTCGCGGCCTGGGACGCCTGGCTTCGGGCGTGAGCGAGAACCCGCAGGGTCTGCTCTATGGCGCGCCGCGCATTTCCCCGGGCCCGGGTGAGCCGGGCTTTGTCGTGCCCCCGGCGGGGCATTCAGGAGAACATCCATGAAAAGCATCGCTGCTCGCGCCCTGTGCACAAGGGAAAAATGGTTTTTTGGTTTGATATTGGCGGGGGGCTTGGCGGCCTGTTCCTCGCTGCCCCAGCCGCCGGTGCGGGCGCGGGTGTACGACTTCGGTCCGGGTCGCACGGCCGCCGCCGCGGCGCAAGGCACGCTGCCCGCCATCATCCTGGGCGAGGTGCGGGTCAGCGGCCAGCCCGAAGCCGAGACCGCGCTCAACTATCGGCTGGCCTACGCCAATGCGCAGCAGCTGCACCCCTATCGCGATGCGCGCTGGAGCCAGAGCCCGTCGGCCCTGCTGGCGCAGGCGTTGCGGGCGCGGCTGGGCGAAGAGCGCCCGGTGCTGCCCGCCACGGCATTGGGACAGAGCCTGGCCGGTGATGCGCTGCCCGACGTGCTGCGGGTGGAGCTGGAGGAATTCAGCCAGGTCTTCAGCACACCCGAGGCCAGCCATGCGCTCGTGCGCCTGCGCGCCTCGCTCTCGCGCGTCACGCGCACGGGAGAGCAATGGCGTGCGCAGCGCCTCTTCATCGTCCAGCGCCCTGCCGCCACGCCGGACGCCGCCGGAGGCGCGCAGGCCCTGGCCGACGCGGCCGCGCAGGCCGCCGATGACGTGGCGCGTTGGCTGGAGAGTTTGCCGTGAACCTCAGCCGCGCAGCGTCGGAAACAGACCCCCGAGCCCGTTGGCCATGACCTCGACGGCCAGCGCCGCGAGGATCAGGCCCATGAGGCGGGTCATCACGTTGATGCCGGTACGCCCGAGGATGCGCGAGATCGGATCGGCGAGCGAGAAGCACAGCGCGGTCGCGCCCGCGACCACCACGCCGTAGCCCACCAGCGCCAGATGCTGCCAGACATTGCTGGCCCGGTCGGCGTAGATCACCACGGTGGACATCGCCGCCGGCCCCGTGAGCAGCGGGATCGTGAGCGGCACCACGGCGATGCTGTCGCCCTGCGCGGCCTTGTCCGCCGCGTCTTCGAGCTCCTGCGTGTGCGGCTTGGCCTCGGCCGGGTGGGCGTTGAGCATGTTCAGCGCGCTGATGAGCAGCAGCATGCCGCCGCCCACCTGAAAGCTCGCCAGCGAAATGTTGAAAAACGCCAGGATCTGCAGGCCCACGAGCGCGCAGGCTGCGATCACGCAGAACGCAGTGAAGGCCGCCACCTGCACCGTGCGCCTCTTCTGCATGGCATTGAAGCCCTCGGTGTAGTGGATGAAGAAGGGCACCACCGCGAGGGGATTGACGATGGCGAGCAGCGCGATCAGAGGTTTGAGGAATTCCATGGGCGGTTTCCGGGGGGCAGGGGGCGCTCGCCATGCGATGGTGTACAACGCGGGGACGTGCACAGGGGCATTGTCTCGAAAAAGGAGGGTCACATGGGACGATGGGTCACGCTCAAGAGCGCCGACGGATTTGAATTTCCGGCCTGGCAGGCCGCGCCGGATGCCGCGCCGCGCGCCGCCATCGTGGTGCTGCAGGAAATCTTCGGGGTCAACGCGCACATCCGCGCCGTCGTTGACCGGCTCGCCGCGCGCGGCTGGTGGGCCATCGCGCCCGCCACCTTCGAGCGCGTGCGCCCGGGTGTCGATCTGGGCTATGGCGCCTCGGACATCGGCGTGGGCGTGGCGCTGAAAGCGCAGGTCGAGGGCCTGCCCGCCCCGGGCGTGATGGCCGACATCCAGGCCGCGATCGACCACGGCGCGCACGCCAGCGGCGGCAAAGTGGGGCTCACCGGCTTCTGCTGGGGTGGTTTGCTCGCCTGGCGCGCGGCGGCGCTGTGCACGGGGCTCTCAGCCGTCGTGCCCTACTACGGCGGCGGCATGACGAGCGAGGCGGAGATCGCGCGCCAGCCGCGCGTGCCGGTGCTCGCGCATTTCGGCCGCCGGGACAGGAACATCCCCGTGAGCGGCGTGCAGGCCCTCTCGGCGGCGCATCCCGAGGTCGAGGTGCATTTGTACGACGCGGAGCACGGCTTCAACTGCGACCTGCGCGCAAGCTACGACGAAGCCGCCGCCATGCTCGCGCGCGACCGCACCCTGGCGTTTTTCGACCGGCATCTGGGGTCGATGACGGGTTGAGCTGGCGTGCCTGAGGGTCAGTGTGCGCCCGCCGCCGCCTGCGAGGCGCCCGCGCCGCGGTGGGGCGCATCGGCAAGCCAGACCAGCGGCACCAGCAAGAGAAACAGCAGCGCCGAGACCCAGTTCACGTCGTTGGCGGCGAGCGTGAAGGCCTGCTGCGTCACCAGCCGCTCCAGCTGCGCCAGCGCCTGATCGGGCGTGAGGCCCAGCGCGTGCATGGTCTGCAGCGCCTGGTTCAGCGGCTCGCTGCCCGCGTGCAGGTGCTCGATCAGGTTGGCGTGCGCGAGCGTGGCGCGCCGCTCCCAGATCGTGGTGGTGACCGAGGTGCCGACGGCGCCCGCCGTGATGCGCACGAAATTCGTCAGGCCCGACGCGGCGGGGATGCGCGCCGCCGGAATCTCCGACAGCGTGAGCGTGACCAGCGGCACGAAGAAGAAGGCCACGGCCGCGCCCTGCACGATGGTGGGGATCATCACCGTGGTGAAGTCCGCCGTCGTGGCGAACTGCGAGCGCAGCCACAGCACCAGCGCAAAGACGAAGAAGGCCACCGTGGCGTAGCGGCGCGGATCGACCCGGCCGATGCTCTTGCCCACGATGGGCGAGAGGATCATGGCGAGAAAGCCCACCGGCGCCATGAGCTCGCCCGCCGCCGTGGCGGTGTAGCCCATGTACTGCTGCAGCCACAGCGGCAGCAGCACCACGTTGCCGAAGAAGATGCCGTAACCCACGGCGGTGGCGATGGTGCCGGCCCAGAAATTGCGGATCCTGAACAGCGAGAGATCGACGATGGGGTGTTCCTCGCCCAGCTCCCAGATCACGAAGGCGACGAGTCCGAAGGCCGCGGCGACGGCGAAGCCGATGACCATGGACGAGGAAAACCAGTCGTGTTCCTTGCCGATGTCGAGCATGATCTGCAGGCTGCCCACGCCGATGATCATCAGCGCCAGGCCCATGGCGTCGATGGGGAGTTTTCTCGTGGCGGTTTCGCGCTCGGCGTAGATGGCCAGGGTGCCGATGGCGGCGACGATGCCCACGGGGATGTTGATGTAGAAGATCCAGGGCCAGCTGATGTTGTCGGTGATCCAGCCGCCCAGCAGCGGCCCCATGACGGGCGCGATCAGCGTGGTCATGGACCACATCGCCATCGCCAGCCCGGCGAGCACTCTGGGGTAGCTCGACAGCAGCAGCGCCTGCGACAGCGGAATCATCGGCCCGGCGACGAAGCCCTGCAGCACGCGTGCGGCGATCAGCAGCGGCATGCTGGGCGCGAGGCCGCAGAGAAACGAGGCACAGACGAACAGCAGCACGCTGAGCACGAACAGGCGCACCTGACCGAAGCGCTGCGCCAGCCACCCGGTGAGCGGCACCGAGATCGCATTGGCCACGGCGAAGCTGGTGATGACCCAGGTGCCCTGGTTGGGACTCACGCCCAGGTCGCCCGCGATGGCGGGCAGCGACACGTTGGCGATCGACGTGTCCAGCACGTTCATGAAGGTCGCGGCCGAGAGCGCGAGCGTGCCCCAGGCGCGCGCCGAGCCCGAAAGCGGCGCGATTTCCGATCCGGCGGGAGTGGTCGTGGCCATGGGCCGGGCTCCGGATCCGGGCTCAGTGGCCGCCGAGATTGGCGGCGATGATGCGCGCGATCTCGGCGTCGGCGTCACCCTCCTGCGCGGCGAACACCGTGGTCTGCGCCAGCGGTTCGGCGCGCGGCGCGGTCGCGAGCGCCGAGCCGCTCTGTTCGCGCGTGTCCACACTCACGAGCATGGACAGGCCCAGGCGCAGCGGGTGCTGGGCCAGCGGCTCGGGGTCGAGCGCGATGCGCACCGGGATGCGCTGCACCACCTTGATCCAGTTGCCGGTGGCGTTTTGCGGCGGCAGCAGCGCGAACGCCGCGCCCGTGCCCACGCCCAGCCCGGCGACGTGGCCGCTGTAGCGCACGCTGGTGCCATACAGGTCGGCGGTGAGCGTGGCGCGCTGGCCGATGCGCAGGTGGCTGAGCTGCGTTTCCTTGAAGTTGGCGTCCACCCACACGCCATGCAGCGGCACCACGGCCATGAGCGGCGTGCCCGCGGCCACGCGCTGGCCCAGCTGCACGCTGCGCCGCGCGATGAAGCCGTCGACCGGCGCGGGCAGCTCGGTGCGGTGCGCGGCCAGCCACGCCGAGCGCAGCTGGGCGGCCGCGGCCTTCACGCTCGGGTGCTCGGCGATCTTCACGCCCTGCGTCAGCGCCTGATTGCTCGCGAGCTGCTCATGCGCCGCGGCCACGCCCGCGCGCGCGGCTTCCTCGCCCGCGCGGGCGGCGGCCAGCTGCGTGCGCGCCGCGGTCTGGGCGCTTTCGGCGTGCTTGAGCTCCTCGGCCGAGACCGCCCCGCGCGCACCCAGTTGCAGGCGCCGCTGCACGTCCTGCTCGGCGCGCTGCAGCTCGCTTTGCGCCGCGGCCTGCGCGGCCCGGGCCTTGGCGATGTCGGTCTCGCGCAGCTTGATCTGCGCCGTGAGCGTGGCGTTGTTGGCGTAGAGCTGGCGCACCTGGCGCACGGTCTGCGCGAGGCCCGCCTCGGCCTGTTTGAGCGCGACCTGCGTGTCCGCCGGGTCCAGCCTGACCAGAGGTGCGCCCGCGCGCACGAAGTCGTTGTCGTCCGCGAGGATCGCCATCACCGTGCCCCCGACCTGCGGCGTGATCTGGATGATGTTGCCCTGCACGTAGGCGTTGTCGGTGTCTTCCTGATGGCTCGCGACGAGTACGTCGTAGGCGCCCCAGACGGCCGCGCCCACGAGCGCGATGAGCACCAGCACGGCCAGGCGCTTGCGCCGACTGGCTCTGGCCTGCGAGACGGGGGTGGAGGATTGCGGTTCGGTCATGGTGGATACGACAGGAGTGCGGTGCGGGTGTCTCCCCCGTGGGGGAGCGATGGGTAACTATCGAATGAATAGCTGTAAGCGCTTGTCAGGTAAGCGCAAAACCCTGATTTGAATCAGATATCCGGGTTGTCGGGAGCGGCGATGTTGCGCTCCATGCGGGTGAGCAGCGCCCGCAGCTGCGCCTCTTCGTCGGCGCTGATGCCGCTCATCAGATCCTGTTGCACCACGGCGAGCATGGCGGGCAGTTCGGCGGCAACGCGCTGGCCCTCGGCGGTCAGCGAGATGTGGACCACGCGCCGGTCGGTCTCGGAACGCTCGCGCGCGCACAGGCCCTTGGCCACCAGCCGGTCGACCAGGCGGGTCAGCCCGCCCGTGTCGAGCCCGCAGCGGCGCGCCAGCTCCGTGGCTGTGGCGGGGGAGCCATGGCGCAGGCACAGCAGCGGGCGCCACTGCGCGTCGGTCAGGCCGATCGGCCCCATGCGCCGGTCTATCGTGGCCACGATCTGCGTGACGACGCGGCGCAGCTGCCGGCCCAGGCTGTAGCCCGGGTCGTAGGGCGCGGGGCTCACGGCCGCGGCGATGGCTGGGTCTTCCGGCATGGCGCGATTGTATTTGTTTGAGCAGCAATTGTTGTCTCAAACATGACGGCCCCGGGCGGCTGCCCGCGTGCGGGCGCGCGCCGCGTCAGGGGGCGGGGTGTTCGTGCACCAGCCGCTCGCGCAGCGCGTCGGCGCTCATGGGGCGGCCGTACCAATACCCCTGGCCCAGATCGCAGCCCTGGGCGCGCAGGAATTCATGCTGCTCGCGCGTCTCCACGCCTTCGGCGATGACCCGGATGCCCAGCTGGTGCGCCATGGCGATGATCGCGTTGCACAGCACGCGGTCTTCCCCGGAGTCGGGCAGCTTGCTCACGAAGCTGCGGTCGATCTTGAGGAAATCGATCGTGAAGCGCTTGAGGTAGGACAGCGACGAGTAGCCGGTGCCGAAGTCGTCCAGCGCCACCTTCAGGCCCGCCGCCTGCAGCTCCAGCATCTTGGCGCTCGTGGCCTTGTCGACATCCAGCAGCACGCCTTCGGTGATTTCCACCGTCAGGTTGTCGGTGGGCAGCGACAGCTGGCGCAGCCAGCCGAGCCAGTCCTGCACGTGCTGCTCGCTCGCATGCAGCTGCCTGGGAGAGACGTTCACGCTCAGGGAGAAACCGTCCCACACCGTATGGCGCCACTCGGCCAGCTGGCGCGCGGCTTCGCGAAAGACCCAGTCGCCCAGCGCCACGATCAGCCCCGATTCCTCCGCGGCGGGGATGAATTCGGCCGGGCTGACCATGCCGTGCAGCGGATGCGCCCAGCGCACCAGCGCCTCGGCCTTGACGGTGCGCAGCGTGGCCATCTCCACGATGGGCTGGTAGTGCAGCATGAACTGCTCGCGCTCCAGGCCTTTTTCCAGCTCGTGCAGCAGCTGCAGCCGCCACTGCTCCTCGCGCAGCATCTCGGGCTCGAAGCGCAAGAAGCGGTTGCGCCCCTGTTCCTTGGAGGCATACATCGCCAGGTCGGCGTGCCTGAGCAGCTGCGCGCTGGCGCTGGCGTCCGAGGGGTAGAACGCGATGCCCGCGCTCACCGAGATGTGCACGGTGTTGTGCCGCAGCTCATAGGGCTGCACGATGGCCTGCAGCACCTTCTCGCACACCCGCGCCACATCGCTCTCGTGCTGCACGTCCTTGAGGATCAGCGTGAATTCGTCGCCGCCCAGGCGCGCCACTTGGTCGGTGGCGCGCACACAGGTGAGCAGGCGGCGCGAGACTTCCTGCAGCAGCGCGTCGCCTTCGTCGTGCCCGAAGGTGTCGTTGACCTCCTTGAACAGGTCCAGGTCCAGGAACACCAGCGCCATGGGCAGGCCGCTGGCGCGCGCGTGTTCCATCCCGGCCGAGAGGCGCTGTTCGAACATCTGGCGGTTGGCCAGGCCCGTGAGGTGGTCGAAGTGCGCCTGGTGCCAGATGCTCGCCTCGCGCGTTCGCTCCTCGGTCACATCGGAGAACAGCCCGACGCGGCAGGCCACGCTGCCGTCGTCGTTGTACGCGGTGGAGATTTCCAGGTGCTCGATGAAGTCCTCGCCCTTCTTGCGCCGGTTGTAGATGTCGCCGCTCCAGGAGCCGGTGGCCTCCAGGCTCTCCCACATCGCCTGGTAGAAGGGCCTGTCGTGCTTGCCCGAGCTCAGCAGGTTCATCCGGCGGCCCAGGATGTCGGCGGGGGTATAGCCGGTGATGGTGGTGAACGCGGGGTTGATGTCCTGCACGACCCCGTCGGCATCGGTCACGACGATGGCATCGCGCGTGCTCTGGTAGACGATGTTGGCGCGGCGCATCGACGCCTCGGCGCGCTTGCGCTGGCCGATGTCGATCAGCATGCCGATGGTGGCGGGCGCCTGCCCCAGCCGCATGGCCGAGCCGAAAACCTCCACGTCGATGGGCGTGCCGTCGGCGCGCAGCGCCTTGCATTCGTAGCGCGCGCTGTGCGTGCGGCCGCTGAGCCGCTCGCCGATGCTGCGCGAGACCTGCTCCCAGACCTTCGCGGGAAACAGGCGCCGCGCCTCGAAACCGGCTCGCAGCTCGTCCAGCGAATAGCCCAGCAGTTCGGCAAAGCGGTCGTTCCGGTAGGTCAGCCGCATCCGCTCGTCGAGCATGTAGATGCCGACGACGCTGTTTTGCGCCAGCCCGTCGAACATGGCCTGCATCTGCGCCAGGGCCTCGCGCTCGGTGCGCACGTCGAGCAGCAGCTGCGCGATGCGCTCGCCGGAGGTGTTCAGGGCCTGCGCCAGTTCACCGAACTCGCCGCCGGTCTGCACCGTCACGCGCGTGACGTAGCGCCCCTGCGCCATGGAGCGGCACTGGTGCGTCAGCGCACGGATGGGCGCCAGCACATGGCGCGTGAACAGCACGTAGCCCAGCGCCAGCAGCAGCAGGTCCAGCACAAAGAGCAGCGTGGTGCTGAGGCTGGCATGGCGCTGCACCCGCGCGGCGTGCCGCACCAGCGCATCGATGAGCGACTCGGTGTGCGCGAGCACTTCGTCGCTCGCGTCCAGCACCTGCGCCACTTGCGCGGCGCTGGCGTGCCCGGTCGCGGGAAGCCCGGAAAGCAGCGTCTGGTAATGCTGCCAGCGGGTCTCCACGGTCTGCAGCAGGGGTTGCAGATCGGCCTGCACCGGCGCCACGCGCAGGCCGAAGGCGCTACCCCCCGAGCGCAGCGCGCCCCACGCGGTCGCGAAGTCCTGCTGGTACCGGGCCAATGGCGCGCCCTCACCCACGGCCGGCGCGGCCAGCGCCTGCAGGCCCGCGCGCTGGGCCAGCATGCGCATCCTGCCTGCCACGTCGAGCGTGGCGGCGATGGTGTCCGAGCGGTGCAGCAGATACTGCACCGTGAGCACGTTCGCGGCCGCCAGCAGCGCAACGGCCGCCAGCGCCGCGAGCGCCTTGGCGCGCAAGGTCACGAGCATGGGTCAGTGATTCGGGGAGCGCCCGGGAGCGGCGGGCTCAGAAATCTTCCCAATCCTCGCCCGGGTGGGCGTGGGCCAATGCCCTGGGCTGGGGTGCGGCGACCCGCCTGGCCGTGGCGGCGGGCCGTGGAACCGGGCGTTCGCCGATGGCGGGCCTGGAGGAGGCCGATGGCACCGATGCGGGCGCGCGCGTGTCCGGGTCTTGCGGGTGCGCTTGCAGCTTGAAGGTGGAAACGGATCGCACCATCTCCCCAGCCTGGCTCTGCAGGCTGCCCGCGGCCGCGGACATTTCCTCCACCAGGGCGGCGTTCTGCTGCGTCACCTGGTCCATCTGGGTGATGGCGTCGCCCACCTGAGCCACGCCCTGGCTTTGTTCCCGGCTGGCCGCGCTGATCTCGCCCATGAGGTCGGTGACGCGGCGGATGCCGCTCACCACCTTGCCCATGGTCTCGCCCGCCCGGTCGGCCAGCGCGGTGCCCTGCCCGACGCGCGCGACGCTGGCGTCGATGAGCTGCTTGATCTCCTTGGCGGCCGCGGCCGAGCGCCCCGCGAGTGAGCGCACTTCGCTGGCCACCACGGCAAAGCCCCGCCCCTGCTCGCCCGCGCGCGCGGCTTCGACGGCCGCGTTGAGCGCGAGGATGTTGGTCTGGAAGGCGATCGAGTCGATCACGGCGATGATGTCGGCGATCTTCTGGCTGTCGCCGCTGATCGCGCGCATGGTCTGTACCACGTCGCTCACCACCTGGCCGGCTTCCTCGGCGACGCCGCACGCGCCTAGCGCCAGCTGGTTGGCCTGCTGCGCGTTGTCGGTGTTCTGGCGCACGGTGGCGCTGAGTTGCTCCATCGATGCGGCGGTCTGCTCCAGCGCGCTCGCCTGCTCCTCGGTGCGCGAGCTCAGGTCCAGGTTGGCCTGCGCGATCTGGCTGCTGGCGCTGGCGACGCTCTCGGAGCTGCCGCGGATGTTGGCCACCACCTGGTGCAGGCTCTGCAGCATCTGCGCCAGCGCCTGCATCAGCTGGCTGGTTTCGTCCGTGCCGCGCGGGTGTACCTGCACCGAAAGGTCTCCGGCGGCCACGGCCTGCGCCACGTTCACGGCCTTGCGCAGCGGCCGCGTGATGGCGCGGATGATCCACAGCGCCAGCAGGACCGCGGCCACCAGGCCGATGAGCAAGGTGATGGCTACCGCCGTCTGGATGGCGCGCACGTTCTCGCCGGCCGTGCGGCTGTCACCGTCGAGCACCTGCTGCTGAAAGGCCTGCAGGTCGGTGATCGCCTTCATGTAGTCGGCCCGCACGGCATTGGCCGTCTCCGACAGGTAGCCCTGCGCCGCGCCAGCCCCCGACTTGTTGTATTCCGCGAAGAAGCGCTCCTGCGTCTCGGTGTAGCGCGCCTGCTGGGCGAGGATGGCGCCCAGCAGCTCCTGCGCGCGGTCGGCTTTCATCTCGCCCTTGAGCTGCCCCAGGATTTCGTCGATGCGCTTGCGCGATACCGGCACCTGGTTCTTGGCGTTCTGGAAGGCCTCGATGTCGCTTTCCAGCAGGACGTTGCGCATCGCCAGTGCGATCAGGGTGATCTGGCGCTCCACCTCGTGCAGCGCCAGCACGCGCGGGATGCGCTCCTGCGTCACCGCCTTGAAGCTCTGTTCCACCGGGGTGGCCTTCCACAGTGCGACGGCGCCGGTGACCACCAGCAGCAGCGCCATCAATGCAAAGCCCAGGGCCAGGCGGGTTGCGATTTTCATGTCTTTCATGGGCGGCTTGAAGTGACTGACGGATACCGAATGTTACAGGAGCCGTCGCCAAGACCATCGGCGCAAAAAAAGACCGCCCCGATCAAGGGGCGGTCTTGTTGCCGGCGCAGCTTCAGCGCTGTGCCTTGACCTGGTCCGCCGTGACGAGCTTGCCCTGGTTGCCCCACGAGGTGCGTTCGTGGTTGGCGATGTCGGCCACGTCGGCGTCCGAAAGTGCCTCGGCGAACGGCGGCATGGGGCTGGGGTAGGAGACGCCGTCGATCGCCACGCCGCTCAGGCCGTGCAGGATGGTGCGCAGCTGCATGGTCGGATCGGCGTCGAGCACGGCAGCGTTCTTCACCAGCGGCGGGAAGGCGCCGGGCAGGCCCGTGCCCGTCGCCTGGTGGCAGGCCGCGCAGTTGGCGGTGTACAGCTGCTCGCCGCGCTGTGCGTCGAATTTGTACGGGCCGCTTGCGGCCGGGGCCACTGCGGGCGCCGCGGCCTGGGCCGCGCCGCCGGGGATCTTGCTGATGTTGGGCTTGCCCAGCGCCTGACCGGGCTTGCGAATGTCCAGCACGCCGGCCGCGCCCTTGTCCAGGTGCGCGAAGGCATGGTCGACGAAGACGTATTCGCCCGCATCCGGAATCACCAGGTCGAACACCGTGCCCTCGCCCGGCGCCACGGTGTAGGTGGAGACGTGGCTGCGCGAGTGCTTCGGATCGCCGTCGGTGTAGACCTTGTCGAAGATGGCGCCGACGACGTGGAACGCGCTCCACATGCTGGGTCCGGCGTTGACCACGTACAGGCGCACGCGCTGGCCCGGCTCGGCCGTGAGCGGGTGGTCCTTGTACTGGAAGGCAACGCCGTTGAAGGCGACGATATCGGGCTGCATCTTCTGCATCTTGCCGAAGTCCGGCCCCATCAGGTTGCCCGAGATCTGCTGCGTGTACCACTCGCTTTGCACCAGCACGTATTCCTTGTCGGCCTTGGGGCGCGGATCGTCCGCCGGGTCGACGACGATCGCGCCGTACATGCCGTTGGCCATGTGCAACAGGATGGGCGGCGTGCCGCAGTGGTAGACGAAGACGCCGGGCACCTTGGCCTCGAAGGTGAATTCGATCTGCTCGCCCGGCATGATGTCGGCGAAGCTGGTGTTCGGCGGCGTGAGCGCCGAGTGGAAGTCGATCGAGTGGTGCATCGTCGCCTTGTTGCGCAGCACCACCTTGACCATCTGCCCCTGCTTGACGTGCAGGGTCGGGCCGGGCACCGAGCCGCCGAACGGCCAGGCCTTGTACTTCACGCCGCTGGCGATTTCCACGTCCTTGTCGGAGATGTCGATGTTGAGCGTGACTTCCTTGCCCTGGGTCAGGGGCGGCAGGGATGCGTCGTGCGCCTGCTTGACGGGTTCCTTGCTCATCAGCTGCAGTGGCGACACCGCGGCGGCCGCGGCCGCGGGCGTGGGCGCCTTGACGTTCATGCTGCTTTGCAGGCCGGCGACGAGGAAGAACACGACGGCCGCGACACCGGCGAGGATGCCGGTCTGCGCCCACCAGGCGACGCGCGGCGCGTCCGAGAGGCGCCGCTCGCGCCATTCGGCAACCCAGCTCCAGGCGGGCCATTTGAGTTCGATGAAGTAGTCCAGGCTGTAGGGGCTGGTGCCGGCGCGGTGGTTGATGGCGATCAGCACCGCGAAGATCAGCACGTAGATGAGGCCCACGCCGGTGTTGGAGGCGCCGATGGTGTACGGGCCGCCGAAACCGCCCGCGGTGCTCCAGATCAGCAAGCTGTAGAGCGCGCCGATCACATAGACCGTTCGCCGCGCGAAGCCGAACAGCAGGGCCAGCGCCAGCAGCGTGGTGGCGATGCGCGTGAGCCAGAGGAAGGTGTCCGCGTGCGGCTCGACAATCGCGATCCAGAGGTTGAACCACCAGGCCGACCAGGCGGGCTGGCCGTCGGCGGCGTTGCGCAGGTAGCCCGCGTAGTTGGACGAGAAGCCGGGCATCCAGGTGAACGCGGCATTGACGATCCAGATGATGCCGAAGGCCACGCGCAGCGCGGCGGTGGAGAGCGCCGACCAGGTATCCGGGGGCGTACTGGGAGAGGAATCGTTGCTCACGGGAGCTTCCTTTTTTTGGGCTGACAGAAAAACGAGAACGCGTGCATCGACGTTGCTGTCGAGTTGGGAATCAGTAAAAACCCGTAGTCTATTGAAGCCAACCTAAAGGCACATCGTTTGTGAGTGTATTGCGCGCGGCTCAGGTGCGTGCCAGCAGGCGCGCCGCATCCAGCGAGAAGTAGGTCAGGATGCCGTCGGCTCCGGCGCGCTTGAACGCCAGCAGCGCTTCCATCATTACCGCGTCGTGGTCGAGCCAGCCGTTGGCGCTAGCTGCCTTGAGCATCGCGTACTCGCCGCTGACCTGATAGACGAAGGTCGGCATGCGAAATTCATCCTTGACTCGGCGCAGCACGTCCAGGTAGGGCATGCCGGGCTTGACCATCACCATGTCCGCGCCCTCGGCGATATCCAGCGCCACCTCGCGCAGCGCCTCGTCGCTGTTGCCCGGGTCCATCTGGTAGACGTTCTTGTCGGCCTTGCCCAGCGCCCCGCGCGTGCCCACGGCATCGCGGAACGGCCCGTAGAAGCTGCTCGCGTACTTGGCGCTGTAGGCCATGATGCGGGTGTGGATCAGGTGCTGGGCTTCGAGCGCACGGCGCACCGCGCCTATGCGCCCGTCCATCATGTCGCTGGGCGCGACGATGTCCACGCCCGCGTGCGCGTGCGCCAGCGCCTGCTGCACCAGGATTTCCACCGTTTCGTCGTTCAGGATGTAGCCGGTGTCGTCGAGCACGCCGTCCTGCCCGTGGCTGGTGTAGGGGTCGAGCGCCACGTCGGTCATCACGCCCAGCTGCGGGAATTCCTTCTTCAGCGCGCGCACCACGCGGGGGATCAGGCCGTCCGGGTTGGCCGCTTCCTTGCCGTTGGGGGTCTTGAGTGCGCCGTCGATCGCGGGAAAGAGCGCGAGCACGGGGATGTCGAGCTTGACGCATTCCTCGGCCACGGGCAGCAGCAGATCGAGGCTCAGGCGATCGACGCCGGGCATGGAGGGCACGCTCTCGCGGCGTTTCTCGCCTTCGTGCACGAACACCGGGTAGATGAAGTCGTGGCTCGACAGGCGCGACTCGCGCATGAGGTTGCGCGAGAACGCATCGCGGCGCATGCGGCGCGGGCGATTGGCCGGAAACGGGGTAGGGCTGGACAGATGCATGACGGCGATTGTGCGACAGCCGCCCGGCCGGTGCAGCGCTGCTACCCTAGCGTTTTTCCCTGACGAGCCCTGCATGCCCTCGACCGCTGAAGAAGAACAAGCCTGGAACGCGCAGCAACTGGCCGAGCCGGTGACGGCGCCGCGCTTTGCCGTCTGGACCTACGAGGCGCCCGCAGTGGTGCTGGGCTGCTCGCAGCGCAGCGAACTTGCCGCACTGCAGACGCGCGCGCCGCAGATCCCGGCGCTGGTGCGTGCCTCGGGCGGTGGCGCCGTGCTCACCGGACCGTGGATGGTGAGCAGCTCGGTCGTGGTGCCGCTCTCGCACCCCTGGGTCGCACCGCGCATCAACGACAGCTACCAGCCGCTGGCCGAGCTGTACGTGCGCCTGCTGGCCCCTCTGGGGGTCGAGGCCGCAGGCGTGCCGCCCGCCGAGGTGCCGGGGATGGATGCCCGCCTGGGGCCGAAGATCGCCTGGTCGTGTTATGGCAGCCTGGGTGCGTGGGAGGTGGTCGATCGCGGGCGCGGGCGCAAGCTCGTGGGTTTGGCGCAGCGCCGCCAGCGCCATGGCATGCTGCTGGTGGCGGGTACGCTCGTGCAAACGCCCGACTGGCCCCTGCTGTGCGCGGCCCTCGGCCATGCCGAGGATGCGCAGGCGATGCGCGGGCGCACCGTCTCGTGCCGCGAGCTGGCGCCGGCTTTCGTCAGCGCGGCGGACTATGCCGAGCGCCTTGCGGCGGCGCTGGCCGCCGCCCTGGACTGATGCCTCAGGCCTTGAGGAGCGCGCCCGCCAGCACCATGAGCGTGAGCACCACGGTGGGCAGCAGCGTGAGAGCGAAGCCGGGCGCGCGGCTGGCGGGGTTCTTCACGTACTGCTGGCGGTAGAGCAGGCGGCCGGCGAGCCAGACCGCGCCGATGCCGGCCACCACCGCCTGCGGCCAGTAGAGGCCGGCGATCAGGAGCACCGGCAGGAAGGCGACGATCTGCTCCAGCGTGTTCTGCTGCACGCGAAACGCGCGGTTGAAGGCCTCATCGCCCGTGGTGCTGGGCGCCATCACGTGGCTCTTCATGCGGGCACGGCCCACGAGCACGGTGAAGGCAAGGTATTCGAGCACGGCCAGCGAGGCGACGATATGGACGGTGTTCACGGGGGGTTCTCCTGGGCCGACTAGGGGCCGGTTTCACAATGGCTTGGCTGCGGGTGCTTCCCCGTAGCGGGGCCGGGTCGCCTGCTCGTAGGCGGCGCGCATCTGGTAGGTGGCGCTGCCCCAGCGGCTGTCCGGCGGCAGGTAGCGCAGCCAGCTCAGGCGCGACAGGTGCTGCGTCAGTGCGGTGCGAAAGGCGTGGCCGCGCACGGGGCTTGCCACCCAGGCATCCCAGAGGGGTCGCGCCGCTTCGCGCTGCCCCGCCAGGTGCAGGCAACCCGCGGTGGACCAGAGGTAGCCCAGCGCGTCGCGCACCTGGCGCAGCTCCAGGGGCAAGGCGTTGGCGCCCGCGCCGTCCACGCCGGTGCAGGCAAGCCCTTGGTCGGCGCAGACCCTCAGGTCGCTTGCCAGCGCGCCGCGCAGGCTCAGGCCGGCCGCGTGCGCGGCGTCGATCAGGGCCAGCCCCTGCCGCCAGAGCGTGAGCAGTGCGTCAGCCCCGTCGGAGTCGGCCGCGTGCAGCGCGTCCTCCAGCGTGGTGGGGGTGTGCGAGCCGCTGCCCGGATCGCGCAGCAGCAGGCCGTCGTCGTGGCTCGCAAGCACCTGCGCCGCGCGCAGGCCGTGGGCGTCCAGGGCCTGCAGGCCTTGTCGTTGTGTCGCGACGTCGGCGGCGGGCGGCAGGCGCAGTGCCGGCGTGTGCGACAGCCGCGCCACGAGCGCCAGCAGGCGCCGTTGCAAAGGGTGGCCGAATGCGCCGGCGCGCCAGAGCCAGACGTGGCCGTCGCCCAGCCTGTAGCACGCCAGCGGCCCGCTCTGAGTGGGCAGATGCTGTGCGAGGAAGGCGGCGTAATCGGGTTGCAGGTCGGCCATGGCGTGGGGCGCGCCGATCATAAGACGGCCGGGCCCGGCCGCGACGCGGTGCGCCGACCATCCGCGTGACCGTTGGGGTTTCATGCCGGCGGGCCGCTGGATGCGCCGCGGCGGGGCGGGCGCGTTCGGTTCAGGCCAGCAGCGCCAGCAGCCGCGTGAGCGCGTGCTGCACGGTGGCGGCGCGCACCTGCGCGCGGTCTCCGGCGAAATGCCGCGCCTCGCTGTGCGTCTGCCCGGCCACGCACCAGCCGAACCAGACCGTGCCCACCGGCTTGCCGGGGCTGGCGCCGCCGGGGCCGGCCACGCCCGTCACCGACACGCTGGCCTGCGCGTGTGAGCGGGCAATGGCGCCTTCGGCCATCGCGCGCGCCACGGGCTCGCTCACCGCGCCATGCGTTTCGATGAGCGGCGCGGGCACGCCCAGCAGTTCGGTCTTGGCGGCGTTGGAGTAGGTGACGAAGCCGCGCTCGAACCACAGGCTGGACCCGGCGAGCGCGGTGCAGGCGGCCGAGATCAGCCCGCCGGTGCAGCTTTCGGCCGTGGCGAGCATTTCGCGGCGCGCCAGCAGCCGGCTGGAAATTTGAGTCAAAACGGACTCCAGCGCTTGTCCGTCAAGCGTTGGCAGCTCCGTATTTGAGAGCGCCATGGCCTACCCCGCGATGAAGCGCCAGAGTGCGATGACCATCAGCGTGCACAGCGCCGCGACGAGGTCGTCGAACAGGATGCCGAAGCCCCCGCGCCAGCCCAGGCCCTTGAAGCGCGCATCGGCCCAGCCCACCGGTCCGCGCTTGACGGCGTCGAAGAAGCGAAACAGCGCAAACGCCACGCACTGCCCCAGCCAGCCCGCGGGCATCACGAGCCACAGGATGAGCCAGATCGCCACCACCTCGTCCCAGACCACGGCGCCGGGGTCGGCCACGCCCAGATGGCGCGCCGTGAGCGTGCAGGCCCACCAGCCCACGGGCAGCGCCGCCAGCAGTGCCAGGCCGATCTGCAGCGGCGTGAGCCAGTGCCACGCCACGGTGAATGCGAGCCAGCCCCAGAGCGTGCCCGCGGTGCCGGGCGCGATGGGCGAGAGGCCGCTGCCGAAGCCCAGCGCGATCAGGTGCGCGGGGTGCGCGAGCATGAAGCGCAGGCTGGGGCGCATGACGGCAAGGGTGGCGCTGGGCATGGCCGGGCTCAACGGCGTTCGCGCACGCGCACGTCCCTGTCGTGGCTGATCACGTGGCGCGCGGAGAAGCGGGCGCTCGCGCCCGCCGCCAGCTCCTGCTGCCAGGCGATGGTGCCTCCCTGCCCGCCCCAGGCCATGTCCTGCGGTGTGGGCTCGTAGCTCGATTGCACGGTGATGGCTTCGTTCCTCGAAACCGGCGCGGCATCGAGCACCTGCACGGTCACGGGCTGCGCGTGGCGGTTTTCCATCGTGTAGCCCTGCTGCAGCGTGCGCTCGGTGCGCGTGCCGGTGAAGCCCGCGTTTTCGGTGAATTCCTTGACCGGATCGGTGCTCACGATGATCCGCTCATCGCGCCCGAAGGCCAGGCCCGTGCGCGCGAAATCGCTCGTCTGCGGATCGAAGCGCGACTGGCCCACGCTCGCGCCGTCGCGCTCCAGCGCGATCGGCCCGGCGGGCCAGCTGCCCGAAAGCGGGGGCAGCAGCGCGACCAGCCAGGCCTGGGGTTCGAGCGCCGGGGCGGTGCGCGCGAGCAGTGTCGTGGCGACGTTCTGGCTGCCCAGCGACAGCGTCACGTGCTCGCCGCCCGAAGGCACGTTCACGTGCTGGGGCACGGCAAATTGCGTGGCGTAGGCGCCTTCGGTGGCGACCACGTCGAAGCTGGGCATGGCCTCGGTTTCGGCCACGGGGGCGGGCGCTGCGGCTGGCGCGGGCGCCGCCATGAGTGCGGCCGCGTTGCCGCGCGCCTTGCCGGCCATGGGCGCGGGCTCGGGCGGCGGCACGTCCAGGGTCCAGGGCCGGGGCAGCGGACCCTGCGTGGCGGCCAGGGGCTGGCCGGTGGAGAGCGTGAGCCGCACGCCGCTCCAGTCCTCTCCCGTGGACTGCGTCACGAGCGCGAGGCGCTCCAGCTGCAGCTGCGCCGTGCGGGTATCCAGGCGCGCGCGGTAGCTTGGCCCCCAGCTCGGGCCGCGCACCTGGTAGGTCAGGCGCAGCTCGGTCGGCGCGGGGGCGGCGAGTGTCACGCGCACCATCGCCACCTTGGACGCCTGCACGCTGCCCTGTTCGGCCTGCAGGCGCCTGAGCGCGAGCTCGCGCTCCTGCAGCGTGCGCCGCGCCTGGTGCAGGCGGGTCAGCGTGTCCTGCGCGGAGCGGCGCAGCGCCTCCAGCGTCGCGGCGATGTGCGCCGGTGCCAGGCTCTCCCGGGTGGCGGCGGGTGCGTTGTGCGCTTGCGTCTTGAGCCAGGTCTGCGCCAGCTCCAGCGCCTCGGCCTCGGCGCGCGCGCCGGCCACGTCGTCCTCGGCGCCGCGCAGGCGCCCGTCGAGCGCGCTGGCGCAGCCGCTCGCGACCTGGCGATCGACGATCTGCACGTTCACTTCGCCCAGGCGCACCTCGCCGGGGCTGGACAGCTGCAGGCTGCGCGCGTCGAGCTGCGCGGGCAGGCAGCCGAAGACCGCGCGCGTGGCCCCCCGGGGCAGACTCAGCACGCGCTCGACCACGGCACTGCCGGGGTAGAGCGTGACGGCGTCGATCCGAGAGACATCCGCCGGCGCCGTCGATTGCGCCCACGCAGGTGCCAGCAGCAGGGCGCTTGCCAGGGCGATGAAGGGGGAATGTCGCATGAGCGCTAGTGTGCCTGAGCGTGCTCTCGTTCAGGCAAAGTGGTCGAAAGATGCGAAACGCTCGGTCAGCGTCTGGCCGTGCGCATCCAGCACGCGCAGACCCGGCGCGGCATCGACGCGGCCGACGCGGGTCACGCGCGTGTCGGCTCGGGCTGCCGCCGCCAGCACGGCCGCGTGTCGCGCTGCGGGGGCGGTGAAGACGAGCTCGTAATCGTCACCCCCGGCAAGCGCGCATTGCCTGCGCTGCGCCAGGGTGTGCGTCAGGAGTCTTATGTCAAAACAGGCCCTATCGCTTGCTGTATAAGCGCTTGAAGCTATCAAATAAGTTGCTTTGTCGCCTTCGAGGGTGGCGCCCGCGCCCGAGGCCCGCAGGATGTGCGCGAGGTCGCCGAGCAGCCCGTCACTCACGTCGATCGCGCTCGTGGCGATGCCGCGCAGCGCCAGGCCCAGCGCCACGCGCGGCGTGGGCTGCTCCAGCCGCTGCCGGACAATCCGCATGACGGCGTCGGGCAGCGGCCATTCGCCGCGCAGCGCGCCGAGCGCCAGGCGGGCCTGACCCGGCGCGCCGCTTACCCAGATCTCGTCGCCGGGGCGTGCGCCGCTGCGCTTGAGCGCGTCACCGTGCGCCACCTCGCCAAAAACAGTGATGCAGATGTTGAGCGGCCCCTGCGTGGTGTCGCCGCCGATCAGCTCGCAGTCGTGCAGGTCGGCCAGCGCCATCAGCCCGCGCGCGAAGGCGGCCAGCCAGGCGTCATCGGCGCGCGGCAGCGCCAGCGCCAGCGTGAACGCGAGCGGCCGTGCGCCGCAGGCCGCCAGGTCTGAAAGATTCACCGCGAGCGCCTTGTGCCCGAGGCGCCCGGGGTCGGTATCCGCGAAAAAATGCTGCCCCTGCACGAGCATGTCGCACGAGACGGCCAGTTGCATGCCGGGCCGCGGCGTGAGGAGCGCGCAGTCGTCGCCCACCCCCAGCGCGGCGCGCCTGGGCGGGCGCGTGAAGTAGCGCGCGATGAGATCGAATTCACCCATGTTCGCCCATCCATGGCCTGTGCTGCTGGCGGGTGTTGGACGCGGGCCACCGCGCAAGGGCCGCCCCGCCGCGCTGTTGGCGTCCCCCTGCCCGCGCAGCGCAGCGAAGCGAGAGCGGGGGAAAGGCGCGAAGCGACTCAGGGGGGTGTCTCATGGTCTGCCGCGAAAGCGCTGCGCCGCCTGGCGCGTGACTTCGGCGAGCAGCTGCTCGCGCCCCATGAGCTCGCGCAGCCAGCGTGCGTCGTTGCGCTCGGCCTGGGTTTCGCCGCGCAGCAGGCTGAGCGCCCCTGCGGCGCCATGCGCCTCGCCGAAGGGCGCGATGCGCGCGATCGTGCGCAGGATGTGCTCGCGCAGCGGCAGGTGCTCGCCGGTGACGGGCTCGACGTATTCGGCCTCCAGCCCGAAGCGGCAGGCCTGGAAGCGGTTGTAGGTGTAGACGAGGTAGTCGTCCTCCCGCGGCATGAACGGCTGCTCGGCGAGGAACCAGGCGGCGAGCGACTGCACGTAGCCCGCCAGCGCCGCCGCGCGCTCGATGGTGAGCGGCGTGTCGAACACGCGGACCTCCACCGTGCCGAAACCCGGCTTGGGGCGGATGTCCCAGTAGAAATCCTTCATGCTCCTGACCACGCCCGTGCCCGTCATCTTGTCGAAATAGTCCTCGAACTCGGCCCAGGTCAGCACGCAGGGTGCGCGCCCCGACAGCGGGAAGGCGAACACGGAATTGAGCCGCGCCGAATCGAACTGCGTGTCGTGCCCCTGCACGTAGGGGCTGGAGGCCGAGAGCGCGATGAAGTGCGGGATGTAGCGGCTCAGGCGGTGCAGCATCAGGAGCGCCGCATCGGCATCGGGGCAGCCCACGTGCACGTGCTGGCCGAAGATCGTGAACTGCTTGGACAGATAGCCGTACAGCTGCGACAGCTCCTGAAAACGCGGCTTGTCATAGATGCGCCGCTCGTGCCATTGCTGGAACGGGTGTGTGCCGCCGCCGGTCACGGCGATGTTGAGCTTGTCGGCGCTTTTCACGAGCGCATCGCGGATCTGCGTGAGCTGGCTCAACACCTCGGCGCTGCTGCGGCACACGTCGGTCGAGACCTCGATCATGCCGCTGGTCATCTCCGGCACGACCGAGCCGGGGAGCAGCTCTTTTCTCATCAGGCGCAGCATGTCTTCGGCGTAGGGCGCGAGGTCGTAGTCGTGCGTGTTCACGAGCTGCAGCTCCAGCTCCACGCCCAGCGTCAGCGGTTCGGAGTCATGAAAGGCTTCCAGGCTCATGGCGCATCCCTCTCGCGTTCGATGGCGCGCTCGCGCATTTGCGGCGTCCAGGGCTTGAGACTCTCACCCGCGCCGTAGAGCGCGAACGTCGTGATGACCGCGCCCAGCACCTCCATGAGCAAAATGGCGGGCAGCGCGATCTGCGCGATGAGCGTGCCCGTCTCCGGCGAGGCCACCATGAAGCCCGAGGCCACGAGCAGCGCCACACCGGACATCGGTGTCATTGCCCCGCCCGTCCACAGCGCCTGGCGCCAGCTCGCGCCGCTGCCGGGGCTGGCCAGCCCCACGCCCATTGCCTTGGCCGCCAGGCGCACCGCCGCCAGCGCCAGTACGCTGCCGGCGACGGCCACGTTCCACGGCGACTGCGCGGCCACGGTGGAGACGAGCACGAACATCAAAATCGCCAGCAGCGTGGAGGCCGAGCTGGCCTGCCGCGGCCAGGCCCAGGGGCGGGGGTAGAAGTGCTTGAGCAGCACGCCCGCGAGCAGCGCCGCCAGCGGCGGCGAGCCACCCACGTGCGCGGCCAGCGCCGTGGTGGTGGCGATCAGCCCCAGCACCACGATGGCGGTGTTCTCGCTCAGCGGGCTCATGAGGCGCAGCATCAGGCGCAAGGCCAGCGCGAGCGCGGCGCCCATGCCGACGGTGGTGACGAGCTCTTTCAGAACCGCCTCCCACGCCTGCGGCGTGCCGCCCCCGGGCAGCACGAGCAGCTGCGCGCCCGCCGCGCCCAGCGCCAGCACGTACAGCGACGAGAGCGTGGACAGAACGATGGCGCGCTCGGTGACCGGGCCCGCCGCGCGCGTATCGGCCACCACGCGCACGAGCACGGTGGGCGAGGCTGCGGTGGCCACCAGCGCCAGCAGGCCGGCCGGCTGCGCCGCCACCCCGAGCCAGCGCATCACCGAGTACACCGCGAGCCACGTCAGCAGCGATTCGGCCACGCTTTGCACCAGCACCATGGGGTTGCGCGCGAGCCAGCGCAGCGGCAGGCGGCCGCCGCACTCGAACAGCACCAGACCCACGGCAAACTCCATGAGAAAGAGCCCCGTGCCGGTCAGCGGCCACACCGTGCCGCCAAAGCCCAGCAAGCCCACCACGGTGCCCACGAGCGTGTAGCCGACCACCTTGGGCAGGCCGGCGCGGCGCTGCACCAGGTAGCCCACCGCCGCGGCGACGGCCAGCAGGGCCGCCCACTGGACCCAGATATCCATCCATCCTTGCATCGGCAATCCTTCAGTCTGCGCAAGACAAGAATACCGCGAGCCGTGGCGGCTGCGACAATCGGCGCCCATGAGCCGCACCTACCGCATCGCCCCGTCCATCCTCTCGGCCGACTTCGCCCGTCTGGGCGAAGAGGTGAAAAACGTCGTCGCCGCCGGGGCCGACTGGATTCATTTTGACGTGATGGACAACCATTACGTCCCCAATCTCACCTTCGGCCCCATGGTGTGCCAGGCGCTCAAGCCCCACGCCGTGCGGGGCGACGGCACGCCGGTGCCGATCGACGTGCATCTCATGGTGCAGCCCGTGGATGCGTTGGCCGCGGCCTTTGCCCAGGCGGGCGCCAGCGTCGTCACCTTTCACCCTGACGCCACCGCGCATGTGCACCGCAGCATCCAGGCCATCCGGGCCGCGGGCTGCCGGGCGGGTCTGGCGTTCAATCCGGCGACGCCGCTTGATGTGCTGGACTGGGTGATCGAGGACATCGACCTCGTTCTCATTATGAGCGTGAACCCGGGGTTCGGTGGACAAAGCTTCATCGACAGCGCCTTGCGCAAGACGCAGGAGGCCAGGCGGCGAATCGAGGCGTGCGGCCGCGACATCCGCCTGGAAGTCGATGGCGGCATCAAGGCCGCCAACATCCGCGCCGTGGCGGATGCGGGGGCCGATACCTTCGTGGCTGGCAGCGCGATCTTCGGCCAGACGGACTACAAGGCCGTCATCGACGCCATGCGCGCGCGTCTGGCCGGGTGAGCGCCGCACGGCATGCGCGGCGCTCGCGCGTCATTCACTTGACGATGTAGGTGTCCGTTTCCTGGCGCAGGATGCCGCCGCCCTCGACCGAGCCGCTCAAGCTGGCCCGCGGTCCCATGCGCTTGATGCAGTCGGACTTGTCCTGCGGGTTCTTGAAGACCGAGCAGCGGGCGAGGGCGTTGCGCTCATAGGTCGCGGCGTCGTCGCTGGTGAGCTGGCCCGCGCGCGCGGCCTGTGCGGCCGCGCCCACCTCGCGCACACAGGCGGCGCGGCTTTCGGCGGGCACGCTGGCGCAGGAAGCGGCGGCATTCGCCGTCGCGGCATGCGCCGGGACGCCGTAGAGCAGCACCGCAAGCGGCAGGGTGGCCGAGGCCAGAAGTGAAAAACGTGACGACAGCATGATCAAAATCCTCCTTATGCACCGCAACAAACGGGTGCGAGCTGCCAGTTGGATGCGTAACGACGTATTTTTGTCGAGATGAATGTAAATGAATGAAACGGAATTGACGCCTATTGCGGTTCGGCATCCGGACGCGCTCGCGCAACGCATCGATGCCGTGATGTCGGACCTCGACGGCACGCTGGTCGATACCCTGGGCGATTTCTGCTCGGCGATCAACCGCACGCTGGCCGACCTGCATCTGCCCGCCGTCGCGGCGGGCGAAATCGCGCTGCGCGTCGGAAAAGGTTCGGAGCACTTGTTGCATTCGGTATTGGATTGGGCCTGTGCCCAGGTCCCCGACGGGCGGGCCGGCGCCGATCCGGATGCGCTGTACGCCGACGCCTGGACGCGCTACCAGCGCCATTACGAGGCCATCAACGGCCAGCATGCCACGGTCTATCCGGACGTCGCCCAGGGTTTGCAGTGCCTGCGGCAATCGGGCCTGCGCCTGGTCTGCCTGACCAACAAGCCGCGCGCGCATGCGCTGGCACTGCTGCGCGGCAAGGGGCTCGATGGCTGTTTCGAGGCGGTCTTCGGCGGCGACAGCTTCGCACGCAAGAAGCCCGACCCCTTGCCGCTGCTCAAGGCCTGCGAGTGGCTCGGAACCGCGCCGGGCCGCACCCTGATGCTCGGCGACTCCAGCAACGACGCGCAGGCCGCGCGCGCTGCGGGCTGCCCCGTGGTGCTCGTCACCTACGGGTACAACCACGGCCGGCCGGTGCGCGAGGTGCCGGCCGATGGCTACGTGGATCGCCTGACGCAGCTGACGGGCGGCTGAGCGGCGTCAGCGCAGCTGCGCAGCGGTGGCGCCGGTGCGAAACACCGCCACGGCCTGCACCAGGTCGCGCGCCTGCTGGTTCAGGCTGCTTGCGGCCGCCGACATTTCCTCGACCAGCGCGGCGTTCTGCTGCGTCGCCTGATCCATCTGCGTGACGGCTTCGCCCACCTGGCCCACGCCCTGGCTCTGCTCGCGGCTGGCCGCGCTGATCTCGCCCATGATGTCGGTCACGCGCTGGATGGAGCCGACCACCTCGGCCATGGTGTGGCCCGCCTGCTCCACCTGCTGCACACCCGCCTGCACCCGGGCCACGCTGTCGCCGATCAGGCTCTTGATTTCCTTGGCCGCTTCGGCGCTGCGCCCCGCGAGCGCCCGCACCTCCCCAGCCACCACGGCGAAGCCGCGCCCCTGCTCTCCGGCGCGCGCGGCTTCGACGGCGGCGTTCAGCGCCAGGATGTTGGTCTGGAACGCGATGCCGTCGATCACCTGGATGATGTCGGCAATCTTCTTGCTGGCCTCGCTGATGCCGTGCATGGTCTGCACCACGTCCGATACGACGGTGCCGCCTTGCGCGGCGATGGTGCTCGCGCTCATGGCCAGCTGGTTGGCCTGCTGGGCGTTGTCGGCATTTTGGCGCACGGTGGACGACAGTTCTTCCATCGAGGCGGCGGTTTGTTCCAGCGCGCCGGCCTGGCTTTCGGTGCGCGCCGACAGGTCCTGGTTGCCCTGCGCGATCTCGGCGCTGGCCGTGGCCACGCTCTCCGAGCCCGTGCGCACCTGCTCGACGATGCGCGCCACCGAGTCGCGCATGGCGCGCACGCCGCCCATCACGCTGTCGGCCGCGGCGGTCGGAATGTCCACAGCCAGATCGCCCTGGGACATTCTGTGCGTGATCGTGTTGAGCTCGGTGGGCTCGCCGCCGAGCTGACGCAGGATGCTGCGCGAGATGGCCCAGCCGAAGGCCAGCAGCACCAGCGCCATCAGCGCCACGATGATCGCGGCCTGCGCGATGCGCTGCATGAACGTGGCCTGCACGTTGTCCACGTACACACCCGAGCCCACGATCCAGCCCCAGGGCGCGAAACCCTTGACGTAGGAGACCTTGGGCACCGGCTTGGCGCTGCCGGGCTTGGGCCAGAGGTAGTCGACGTAGCCCTCGCCGTTCTTCTTGACCGTGTTGACGAATTCGACGAAGAGATGCTTGCCGTCGGGGTCTTTCACCCCTGTCATGTCCTGCCCTTCGAGCTTGGGGCTGATCGGATGCAGGACCGTCGTTGGATGCATGTCGGTCACGAAGAAGTATTCATTGCCGCTGTAGCGCAGCACGCGCAGCGTATCGATCGCCTGCTGGCGCGCCTGGGCTTCTGTGAGCCGGCCCTTGCTCGCCTCGTCGTGCAGGTGCTGGATGATCCCGTAGGCCACCTCGACGCTCTGGCGCACGGCGGCGCTGCGTTCGCGCAGCAGCAGCGAGCGTTCGGACACCGTGAGCACGCTGCTGACGACCAGCAGCCCGGCAAAGGCCAGGATCACGAGCGCCACCAGGCGGCGCGAGACACTGAAACGATGGATGAAAGACATGAGTAACCGTTGGGGCGAGTGGGTTGCGCGGGCGAAGGTCTTCGCCGCCGGGGGAGTATCGGCATTTGCGGCCGTCACTGTAGGGCCTGTTGCCGGTGGCGCCGGACAGGTCCCTCGCATGCGTCGCACCCTTCCCTGTGCAGGGCGCGCCGCATCGCGGGGACTTGTGCAGCGTCGCCTTACTGCCTGGTGGGCGCGTTGCCCCGGAACAGGAAGTCGGCTCCTTCTTCGTGTCCGGCGGCCTGCGCGATGCCGTAGACCGGCGTTTGCGGCAGATCCCTGGCCACGTCGGCGCGCACGGCGCCGAACACGCGCGCGGCGGGCACCCAGTCGCGGACCTGATCGATCTGTCGCATCAGGCTCCAGGCGAAAACCGAGTGGCCCGCGCGCCCGCCATCGGCCACGGGCTCGTTGCCGCCCGAGGCCATCACGACCACGGCGCGCATGCGGCGCATCTGCTCCACGTCGGGCGGCGTCTCGGCCCCGGCGCCGAGCAGTGCATCGCCTTGCGCCAGCGTGCCCGAGTAGCAGCTGTCGGCGAACACGGCGATCTGCCGGCTGGCGATGGCCGAGAGCGCCCGGTTGATGTCGGCGTTCGAGAGCCAGCCCGAAGAGTCGTCGGCGCGCGCATCCGAGGGCAGCCAGTAGCCCTCGCCCGTCTCCTGGACCACGGTGCCGTGCCCGGCGAAATACAGGGCCACGCTGTCGTTCGGGCCGGATTCCTCGATCAGGCGGTTGAGCTCGTTCAGCACCTGCGCCTTGCTGGCGTTGGGCAGGACCCGCGCCTCGTAGCCCATGCGCTGCCCCAGCACGGCGGCGATGGCCTGAGCGTCCGAAGTCGGGTTGGTCAGTTGCGGGATGCGTGCATCCTGATACCGGTCCAGACCGATGAAAAGCGCCGTGTGCCGCGCGGGCCGCAGCGGCGAGACCGCGTGGGTCTGGCGGCGCAGCAGGCAGCCGGGGCCGGCCGTGTCGCACCCGGGGGCGTCGGCCCTGCGCGGATCGGCCCTGAGCTGGTTGACCGCGGGGGCCAGAAGCGCGGCCATGAACTGGCTGCGTTCGCGCAGCAGCTGGTTGCGCGCCGCGGGCGGCAGCTGGGCGAGCGGCAGCACGCGCAGGTAGTTCGTGCCATCGGGCTGGGGAGACAGAAAGCCCGAGGGCTCCCAGTGCGTCGTGCCATCGGCTTTGGCTGGCGTCGGCGCGACCATGTCCACGATGGTGGTCGAACCGTTTGCGGTGGCGGGGCGGTTGATGCGTTGCGAACCGCGCTCCCAGTCGGACCAGAGATCTTGGCTGTCACCGGCCCGCGGACCCGGTGTGGGTGGAGGTGGGGGAACGGGTGCAGGCGTGGGTACTGGGGGAGGCGTGGGCGTTGGTGCAGGTGCTGGCGGAGGGACGGGCGCTGGTGCTGGTGCCGGTATGGGTATTGGCGTGGGTGCGGGCGTGGGCGCAGGTGTTGGAGAGGGCGAGGGCCTGGGCGGCAGCATCACGCTCTGTGCCTGAGCGCCGTGCGGGGGCAGACCCGCCTGCAGGGTGCCGAGCAGGAGGCAGATCGCGGTCCATTGGGTGCGCTTCGGGGTGTGGCTGGAGTTCATGACGGCCTCTGACGGACGGGGTTGTGCGCGGGCGGCGATCAGAACTGCGCCGTCAGGCCCAGGTGCAGCTTCCAGTCGCCGCGCCGGGTCTCCTGCACCTGCGTACCTGCACGCGCGGCATCGATGCGCAGGAAGAAGCGGTTGCCCACGGCCCAGGAGGCGCCGATGCCCGCCGACCACAGCGTGCAGCTGCTGTGTCCGGGGCGGCACGGGCTGCCCAGGTGGTTGGAGACGCGGCCCGCGTCCGCGAAGAAGGACAGCGTCGGCCAGGCGTCCGACACGGGTTGGCCCAGCAGCGTGTCCAGCCGGGTGCTGAGCTCCAGCGATGTGGAAGCGCCCGAGTCGCCCACCAGCGCACGTTCTTCGTAACCGCGCACGGTGGCGCTGCCGGCCACGCCGATCTGCTCGGCCGTGATGAGCGCGTGGGGCGCGACCTGTCCGTCCAGACGCCACTTGAGCTGCCAGTGAGGCGAGAGGCGCCCCAGCACCTGGGCATTCAGGCGCAGCAGCTGGTAGCGGCTGTCGGCGCCCGCCCGGTTGGCGGCGTAATCACTGTCGCGCCCGGCGCTGCCCCAGGGCAGGTTGTGTACCCACTGGATGTTGAGCATGTACGAATCCGGCCGGTAGAGCGTGTAACCCAGCGCCAGGGGCAGGGCATGCTGGGTGTTGTTGCCCGTGGGGCCGCAGCCGGCCTGCCCCGGATCGCCCGGCGTGCATTCGGTGCGGTAGCGGCGCACGTCCAGGCCGAGCGAGAGCTGGGATTTGCTCTCGCTCAGGCCAGGCAGCAGCCAGATGGCGCGCACGCCGGCCGAGAGGCCGTCGCCGGCGAAACGCATGTCCCCCGTCGTCGTGGTGTTGGTGCTCGACCGGGTGTTGGACGCGAGCAGCGCGCCTTCCAGCGCCATGTGCGCGCTGTACAGCGGCACGCGCAGGGTGCCGCTGAACACGGCGACGCGCGAGGGGCGTTCGGGCGCGGTCTCCGCGCGCACGCCCAGCACCATGTCGCGATCGGCGACGTTGGCGTTCTGGTACTGCGCGGCCAGGCGCCAGCGGCCGGTGTCGGGCGTGCCGGTGTTGGAGAGGTCGATGCGCCAGGGCCGCAGCGGGCGTTCCTCTACGGTGACGAGCGCCTCCACGTCGCCGGTGTCGAAGCCCGGCTGCAGCAGCACGCGGCTGTATTTCGCGGGATTGGTGTTGGCCAGCAGCAGCTCGCGGTCCAGGTCCCGGAGACTGGGCGTGCGGCCCGGCTGCAGCGCGGGGACGCTGCGCAGGACGTTGTCGCGGCTGAAGCGGTACTGGCCCGCGGTGCTGATCTGGCTCACCCTGCCCTCGACCACCTGCAGATGCAGCACACGGCTGCCCGGCTGCTGTTCGGGCAGCAGCACGACGACGGCACCCCAGCCCGCCGCACGGTAGGCGTCCTGCAGGCGCTGCGCGGCGGCCTGCATGGCGGGGACATCCATGTCGGCGCCCGCCGTGCCCAGCGCCTCATCGACGCAGGCCTGGGGCAGCAGGGTATTGCCGCTGACCTCGAAACGATCGATCGGCACGCTGGCGCCAGAGGCCCAGGCGGTGGCGGCCACGAGCAAGGCACCGGCCATGCACAGCAGTCGCCCTGCATGGCTGCGGGAAACGGCACCTGGTGGTGATTCGACTCGCTGGCGATGGAGCGGGCGGGCGGTGGCCATTGATGCAGCCTCTCACGAAGTGTCGCGTGAAAGACTACGGCAATCGCTCCTTTCTGGCAAGCATTCCGGCAAGTGCCGGGTGCGGGCGCCGCTTGCCTGGCGTGGCTTCAGGGCTTGATGTAGGCGTAATGCTCGCGGCTTTGCAGCTGGCCGATGCGCACCACACCCGAGGGCGTGAAATCGGCGTCCATGATGAACTTGTCCTTATCGATCTTGCGGTTGCGCAGCGTGATTTCGCAGACCTCGAAGCGCACGCCGCGCGCCTTGAGCGCGCTCACGAGCGAGGCGTAGTCGATGTTGGGGTTCTTCGGGTCCTTGGCGCCGTCCATGAGGAAGTCGATCCCGTTGGCGTGCGTGACGACGACGATCTTCGTCTCGGGCGCCACGTCCAGGTGGTTGCGTACGTTGCGCAGCCCCTTGGTGGCCTGCGTGCTCCAGTCGTCGATGTGGTAGACCACCTTGTCCCCGCCCTCGCTCTTGCCCTGGGCGAGTGCGCCGGCGGTGGCAAGCAGCGCGCTGGTGGCGATCAGGCGGCGGCGGGCGGTGGTGGTGCGTGCGGATGCGGTCATGCGGGCTTTCTTCAGGTGGGAGAACTTACGAAGGTAGCACCATCGCCCGATCTCTGCAGGCGCTCTTTGCTACACTGGCGCCCATGTTCATCCACCGCGCGTTCGTTGCAGGTCTGAGTGACCGGGGAGCCTGGCCCTGGCGCAGCTGCATGCATACCGCTTGAACGCACCCGGGCACCACCCAGGGTGCCCCGCAGCCTGACCCATGCACGAGGGCAGGCGCTTCCTCACGAGATGAACCCGGCGGCTCACCCGCACACGCCGCCGGAACTGGGAGATCCCCGTGATCACTGAACTTGAATTCAAGAGCCTCGCCGGTGAAGGCTACAACCGCATCCCCTTGATCGCGGAAGCCTTTGCCGATCTGGAAACCCCGCTGTCGCTCTACCTCAAGCTGGCCCGCGGCTCGGGTCAGGGTCGGAACAGCTTTCTGCTCGAATCGGTGGTGGGCGGCGAGCGCTTCGGGCGCTACAGCTTCATCGGCCTGCCGGCCAGAACCTTCCTGCGCGCCAGCGGCTTTGGCGCGGCGGCGAAGACCGAGATCGTGACCGATGGCCAGGTGACCGAGACCCTGGCGGGCA
Organism: Comamonas sp. SCN 67-35; assembly: GCA_001725255.1. Lineage (GTDB taxonomy): Bacteria > Pseudomonadota > Gammaproteobacteria > Burkholderiales > Burkholderiaceae_C > Comamonas_C. The sequence continues at coordinate 114,675 of MEFV01000002.1, forward strand.
ACCCGCTGGACGTGATCGCCGAATACCAGAAGCGCTTCAAGGTGGCGCTGCGCCCCGGGCTGCCGCGTTTCTGTGGCGGGCTCGCGGGCTATTTCGGCTACGACGCGGTGCGCTACATCGAGAAGAAGCTGGAGAATTCCTGCCCGCCCGACGAACTGGGCTGCCCGGACATCCTGCTGCTGCAGTGCGAGGAGCTGGCCGTCATCGACAACCTCTCGGGCAGGCTCTACCTCATCGTCTACGCCGATCCAACGCAGCCCGAGGCCTATGCACGTGGCAAGAAGCGCCTGCGCGAGCTCAAGGATCAGCTCAAGTACTCGGTGAGCGCGCCGCGCCTCGAGCGCAGCGAGAGCCATCCGGCCGAGCGCGGCTTTGCCAAGTCCGACTTCATCGCGGCCGTCGAGCGCGCCAAGGAGCTGATCGCCGCGGGCGACTTCATGCAGGTGCAGGTGGGCCAGCGCATCCACAAGCGCTACACGCAGTCGCCGCTGTCGCTGTACCGCGCGCTGCGTTCGCTCAATCCCTCGCCCTACATGTATTTCTACGATTTCGGCGACTTCCAGGTCGTGGGCGCGAGCCCCGAGATCCTGGTGCGCCAGGAGCGCACCGACGAAGGCGTGAAGGTGACGATACGCCCGCTGGCGGGCACGCGCCCCAGGGGCAACACGCCTGAACGGGACCAGGCGGCCGAGCAGGAGCTGGTGAGCGACCCCAAGGAGCGCGCCGAGCACGTGATGCTGATCGACCTGGCGCGCAACGACATCGGGCGCATCGCCCGGGTGGGCAGCGTGAAGGTGACCGAGGCCTTCGTGGTCGAGCGCTACAGCCATGTGATGCACATCGTGAGCAATGTCGAGGGCCTGCTCAACGAAGGCATGAGCAGCCTGGACGTGCTCAAGGCGACCTTCCCTGCGGGCACGCTCACGGGCGCGCCCAAGGTGCATGCGATGGAGCTGATCGACCGGCTGGAGCCGACCAAGCGCGGCCTGTACGGCGGAGCCTGCGGCTATCTCTCCTACGCGGGCGACATGGACGTGGCGATCGCGATCCGCACCGGCATCGTCAAGGATGGCGTGCTCTACGTGCAGGCCGCCGCCGGCGTGGTGGCCGATTCGGTGCCCGAGCTCGAATGGAAGGAAACCGAGGCCAAGGCGCGTGCGTTGCTGCGCGCGGCCGAACTGGTGGAGGAGGGGCTGGAATGAAACTCCTGATGATCGACAACTACGACAGTTTCACCTTCAACCTGGTGCAGTATTTTGGCGAGTTGGGGGCGCAGGTCGATGTGGTGCGCAACGACGAAACCTCGCTGCAGGACATCGCCGCGCGCGCGCCCGAGCGGCTGGTGATCTCGCCCGGGCCGTGCTCGCCCAAGGAGGCGGGTATCTCGGTCGAGGCCATCCGCGCCTTTGCCGGGAAGATCCCGCTGCTGGGCGTGTGCCTGGGCCACCAGGCGATCGGCGAGGCCTTCGGCGGCGACGTGGTGCGCGCGGGCCGGCAGATGCACGGCAAGACCAGCGTCATCACCACCGATGAAAAGGGCGTGTTCACCGGGCTGCCGCGCCAGTTCACCGTGAACCGCTACCACTCGCTCGCGATCGCGCGGGACACGCTGCCCGAGTGCCTGACGGTGACGGCCACCAGCGAGGACGGCGAAATCCAGGGCGTGCGCCACATGGCGCTGGCCGTGGAGGGCGTGCAGTTTCACCCCGAGAGCATCCTCACCGAGCATGGCCATGCGCTGCTGCGCAATTTTCTGCAGCAGCGCACCGCCTGAGACTTCAAGATAAATCGGCCTGAAATGCTTATCTGTAAAGCGCTGAAAGCTATCAATAAAGGAATACCGTGAACACCATCACCCCCCAGGAGGCGCTGCAGCGCACGATCGAGCACCGCGAGATCTTCCACGACGAAATGCTGCAGCTCATGCGCATGATCATGAGCGGCGAGATGTCGCCGGTCATGACCGCGGCCATCATCACCGGCCTGCGCGTGAAGAAGGAGACGATAGGCGAGATCACCGCGGCCGCGCAGGTGATGCGCGAGTTTTCCAAAAAGGTGCAGGTGCACGATATGAAGCACCTCGTGGACATCGTGGGCACGGGCGGCGACGGCGCCAACACCTTCAACATCTCCACCTGCGCCACCTTCGTCGTGGCGGCCGCGGGCGGCCGCGTGAGCAAGCATGGCGGGCGCAGCGTGTCCAGCACATCGGGCAGCGCCGACGTGATGGAGCAGCTCGGGGTGAACGTCAATCTCACGCCTGAGCAGATCGCGCGGTCAGTGGCCGAGGTCGGCATCGGCTTCATGTTCGCGCCCAACCACCACCCGGCGATGAAGAACGTCGCGCCGGTGCGCCGCGAGATGGGCGTGCGCACGCTCTTCAACATCCTCGGGCCGCTCACCAACCCGGCGGGCGCGCCCAACATCCTCATGGGCGTGTTCCATGAGGATCTGGTGGGCATCCAGGTGCGCGCGCTGCAGCGCCTGGGCGCCGAGCATGCGCTGGTGGTCTACGGGCGCGATGGCCTGGACGAAATCAGCCTCGGCGCGGGCACGCGCGTGGGCGAGCTCAAGGACGGCGTGGTGCACGAGTACGAAATCCACCCCGAGGACTTCGGCCTGCGCATGGCGGGCACACGCGCGGTGCGGGTGAACACACCCGAGGAATCCAGGGCCATGCTGCTCGGTGTGCTGGCGGGCGAGACCGGGCCGGCGCACGACATCGTCTGCCTGAACGCCGGCGCGGCGCTGTATGCGGCCGGTGTGGCCGGGGACATCGCCGATGGACTGCGGCGCGCACGCCAGGCCGTGGAAAGCGGCGCCGCGCGCGCCAAGATGGACGAATTCGTCGCCTTCACCCAGCGGTGCGCGGCATGACGGACACTGCGGGCGCCGTGCCCGATATCCTGCAGACCATCTGCGCGGTGAAGGCGCAGGAGGTGGCCGAGGGCCGGCAACGCACCCCGGCGGCGGCCATGCGCGCGGCGGCGGTGGCCGCGCCGCCCGCGCGAGACTTTGTCGGCAGCCTGCGCGCGCGCATGGACGCGGGGCAGGCCGCCGTGATCGCCGAAATCAAGAAGGCGAGCCCGAGCAAGGGCGTGATCCGCCCGGACTTCGACCCGGCGGCGCTGGCGCGAAGTTACGCGCAGGGCGACGGCGCGTTGGCCGCCGCCTGTCTTTCGGTGCTCACCGACCGGCAATTCTTCCAGGGTGCACCCGAGTTTTTGCAGCAGGCGCGCGCGGCCTGCGCCCTGCCGGTGCTGCGCAAGGACTTCATGGTCGATGCCTGGCAGATCGACGAGTCGCGCGCGATGGGGGCCGATTGCATTTTGCTCATCGCGGCCTGCCTGGACGATGCCCAGATGGCGGACATGCAGGCCCAGGCCCATGGGCTGGGCATGGCCGTGCTCTTGGAAGTGCACGACGCCACGGAGATGGAACGCGCGCTGCACCTTCAGGCGCCGCTCATCGGCATCAACAGCCGCAATCTGCGCACCTTCGAGGTCAGCCTGCAGACCACGCTCGCCCTGCGCGCCATGGTGCCGCCCGGGCACCTGCTCGTGGCCGAATCGGGCATTGTCACGCGGGGCGACGTGCGGACGCTGAAAGAAGCCGGTATCGGCGCTTTTCTGATAGGGGAAACATTGATGCGCGCGGACTCTCCGGGACTGGCTTTGGGAGAGCTGTTCGGGTAAATTGCAATCGGTTACGCATCAAGCGATGGCCGTGATTGCCCCTTACCTCACTCCCAGCCCGTCATGGCGGACATTCCTGACCGCCGTTTGAGTCCGCTCGCGGGCGAACTGCGCTGGCTGGCGCTGGTGTGGCTGCTCGTGGGCGCGGCGCTCGCGTGTGTGCTGTGGCTCGATCGAGGGCGTGTCGAGTCGAGCGAGAAGGTGCTGCTGGCTCAGCAGGCGCGCATCCTGTCGCGGGCGCTGGCGCGCCAGATCGCCACCGTGAACGGCGCGCTCGAGGTGCTGGCCGATGCCCCCGCGCACACGCGCGAGGAGGCCGCCACGGGCCAGGGCTGGCTGGCGCGCCAGGTGCGTTCGCAGTCGCGCCTGCATGGCGGAGCGCAGGCGGTGCTGGACGCGCAGGGGAGGGTGCTGGTGGCCAGCGATGCCTCGCTGGCGGGATCCACCCATGCGGGCGAGTCTTTTTTCCAGCAGATCGAGCGCGCGCCGTCGGCCCGCACGCTTTACCTCGGCCCGCCCGACCCCACGGGTCTGGCGGGCCGTTCGCTCGTGCTCTCGCGCGCCATCATCGGGCCCGATGGGTGGCTCTCTGGCGTGGTCTGCGCGGTGCTGGACCTGGGCCGGCTGCAGCGCACGTTTGACCAGGTGCGCGTGGCGCCCGATGCGGTGGCATGGCTGCTCTACGGGGAAGAGACCCTGTTGATCGCGCTGGACGATGGCGATGGCGGGGGCGGGTCGATCCTGCAGCCCTCCGTGCCGGGTCTGGCGATGATGCAGCACCGCGCCGGCGGCGTGCCGGCCAGCGTGCAGGAGACTCCGGCTCACGACGACGCGCCGCAACTCGTGGTGGCGCTGCAGACGCTGGACACCTCGGCACTGGCCCTCGATCACCCGATCACGCTGGGCGTGGCGCGCACCGGGAAGGCAATTTTCCGCGGCTGGCGCACCCTGGCGTGGACGCTGATCCTGATCTACGTCGTCACGGCATTCATCGCGGCGGGCGGCATCGTCTGGGTGCGCAAGCGCCGCAGCGTGCGGCTGGCGCTGCAGCAGCGGCGCAGGCAGAAGGCGCACACCGTCAAGACGCGATGGGAGGCGGCGCTGCAGGCCGCGCAGATGGGCATCTGGGACTGGGACACACGCACGCGCCGCATGTATTACTCGTCCACCTTCAAGCGCATGCTCGGTTATGCCGATGAGGATTTCAGCGAGAGCTGGCATGAATGGGCGAGTCGGCTGCATCCCGACGAGCGTGACGCCGTGGTGGCGCGAGTGCAGCAGACCTACCAGCAGTCGGAAGATGTGCCTTTTGAAAGCGTGAACCGCATGCGGCGAAAGGATGGCAGCTACCAGTGGGTGGAGCTGCGCGGCCGCACGGTCGAGCGCGATGCGCAGGGCAGGCCACTGCGCGTTGCCGGCATCCTGGTCGATATCAGCCGCCGCCATGCGCTGGAAATGCGCCTCGAGCACCTGGCGCAAAGCGTGCCGGGCGTGCTCTTCGAGTACCGGCGCGACGCGAGCGGCCACGATACCTTCCCGTATTGCACCGACAAGGTGGCCGAGCTGCTCGACCTCACGCCGGCGCAGTTGCAGGAGAGCGCCGGCCAGCTTCTCAAGCGGGTGCATCCCGAGGATGTGTCCGCGCTGCTGCGCAGCCTGCAGGTGTCGATGCAGAACCTCACGCCCTGGCGCCATGCCTACCGCATCAACCTGCCCGATGGCACCGAACGCTGGGTGGGCGGCATGTCTCATCCCAAGCGCATGGACGATGGCTCGACGCTTTGGGCAGGCTACCTGTGGGATGCCACGCTGGAGCATGCGCTGCGCGAACGCCTGGACCTGTTGGTGGAAAACGTGCCCGGGCTGCTGTACCAGTCGCGCGTGGAGCCCGACGGGCGCAAGTATTTTCCGTATGCGAGCAAGGGCGCGATCGCGCTCTACGGCGTGACGCCCGAGCAGATGTGCAGCGATGCGCAGGCGGTGTACGCTCGTTTCAACGCCGACGATCTTGCGGTCGGCATGCAGAAACTGGCCGACTCCGCGCGCGACATGACGGTGTGGACGCACGAGTACCGGGTGAACGTGCCGGGCCGCGCCGAGCGTTGGGTGCGCGCGCAGGCCAGGCCCCAGCGCCTGTCGAGCGGTGCGGTGCTGTGGCATGGCTACGTGCAGGACGTGACCGAGGCGCGCGAGCAGGCCATGAAGCTGCAAGAGGCACAGCAGCTGCTGGATCACCTGATGCGCGAGATGCCGGTGGCGCTGTGCATGGTGGACGAGAACGGGCTTTTTTATTACCGCAACCGCGCCTTTCAGGAATATTTCGGCTATGGCCCGGACGAAGTGCTCACGCGCGAGCGCTGGTGGCGCGAGGTCTTCCCGGACGAGGATTACCGCGCGCAGATGCGTGACGCCTGGGAAAATTCCAAACGCGAGGCGTCCGATCGCGGCGGGAGAATCACTTCAGGTGAAGTGCGCATGTGGACGCGCGCCGCCGGGCAGCGCACCATGGCCATCAGCGGCATGGTGTTTGGCCGACATTACCTGCTGGCCTTCACCGACCAGACCGAGCAGCACGCCCGCAGTGAAATACTGCAGCAGATGGCCTTCATCGATGGCCTCACGGGCATCGCCAATCGCCGCCAGCTCGATCTGACGCTCAAGGCAGAGTGGGGGCGCTGCCAGCGCAGCGGCCAGCCGCTGGCGGTGCTGATGATAGACATCGACCTGTTCAAGTCCTTCAACGACCTCTATGGCCACCAGAAAGGCGACGAATGCCTGGCGGCCGTGGCCGGGGCGCTGCGCGCCGGGCTGAGCCGCCCGCACGACCTGGTGGCGCGCTACGGGGGCGAGGAATTTCTGTGCGTGCTGCCCATGTGCGATATGCCGGGAGCGCTGCGCAAGGCCGATGCGCTGCGCGTGGCGGTGCAGGATCTGGGCATCGTTCACGCGGGCTCGCACGTCGCGGGCGTGGTCACCGTGAGTGTCGGCGTGGCGACCCTGGTGCCCGACGAACTGGGCGGGCCCGAGCGCCTTGTGGCGCTCGCGGATCTGTGCCTGTACCGCGCCAAGCAGACGGGGCGCAATCGCGTGGTGGGTGACGAGCCCCCGGGCGCGGACGCCGCGATCTCAGGCGGCTGAGGCGCGTGCCAGCAGCATCGCGTCGCCGTAGCTGAAGAAGCGGTAGCGCCCGGCTATCGCGTGATGGTACAGACGCATGACGTGCTCGTAACCGGCAAACGCGCTCACGAGCATCATGAGCGTACTTTTGGGCAGGTGGAAATTCGTCACCAGCAGATCGACCACGCGAAATTCGAAGCCCGGTGTGATGAAGATGTCCGTGTCGTCGCTGGTCTTGCCGCTCCTGGCCCACGATTCGAGCGTGCGCACCGTGGTGGTGCCGATCGCCAGCACCCGGCCGCCGCGCGTGCGGCAGGCCTCGATCGCGGCCAGGGTTTCGGCCGGAATCCGGTACCACTCGCTGTGCATGTGGTGCTCGGCGATGTGCTCGGTCTTCACCGGCTGGAAGGTGCCCGCACCCACGTGCAGCGTGACGTGGGCGGTTTGCACGCCGCGCTCCGCCAGCCGCGCGAGCACGCCCTCGTCGAAGTGCAGCGCGGCTGTGGGCGCGGCCACGGCGCCGGGGGTGTGCGCGAATACCGTCTGGTAGCGTTCGTTGTCCTCGGCCTCCCAGGCGTCGTGTCCGCCCTCCTGCTCGCGCCGGATGTAGGGCGGCAGCGGCAGGTGGCCGTGCCGCTGCATCAGCTCCCAGGGCGATTCGCCCGCCGCGCCTTCCAGGCGCAGCCGAAACAGTGCGCCCTGTGCATCGGGCCAGCGCGAGAGCAGCACGGCATCGAAACCGCCGCGCGCGCGCCCGCCGCCAAAGCGCAGCACGGCGCCCGGGGCGGGCTTCTTGCTCACCTTCAGGTGAGCGATGACTTCGGCGCCCGTGAGCACGCGCTCGATCAGGAGCTCCACGTGCCCGCCGCTGCTCTTTTCACCGAACAGCCGCGCCTTCACGACGCGCGTGTCGTTGAACACCATCAGGTCGCCCGGCGTCAGCAGCCTGGGCAGGTCCCTGAAAATCAGGTCGACGGGCGCGGGGCCGCGGCCGTCGAGCAGGCGCGAATCGCTGCGCCGCGCCGCGGGGTGCTGGGCGATGAGCTCCGCCGGCAGGTGAAAGTCGAAGTTGCTGAGGGTGTAGGCGCGGTCGGTCAAGGCAGTCATCAGGCGGTGTGGCACAGGTGTGCCAGGTGTGCCGCCTGCCAGCGGTGAAAACCCGCAATTGTCGCGCGCTCAGCCGCTGGCGCCCGGTTCGGTCCAGAGTTCGTCCAGATCGGGGAAATTCCATTCCTGCGGATCTTCGCGTGCCTCTATCCTGTCCCGGCAGCCCGGCTCCGACAGCGTGAGCACTTCGGGGGGCATGCGCATCCCGGACCGGGTGGAGTAAAACACCTTGACCGTGGGGGCCACGAGGGTGTCGGGAGACTGCTCGAGCACCACGGCCAGGCGCCCGGAAGCGAGGCGCACGAGCGAACCGATGGGGTAGATGCCCAGGCTCTTGACGAAGGCCTGGAACAGCGCGGGGTCCAGATGCCCCCGGGTCCACTGCGCCATGCGGAGTATCGATTCCGCCGGATCCCAGCCACGCTTGTATGGGCGGTTGGAGGTGATGGCGTCGTAGACGTCGCAGATCGCTCCCATGCGGGCGAGCCGCGTGAACTGCTCGCCCGCCAGGCGGTCGGGGTAGCCGTTGCCGTCGGTGCGCTCGTGGTGGTGGCGGCAGACGTCGAGCACGGCCTCGTTCACGCTGCCCGCTTCCTTGAGCAGCTTCCAGCCCTCGTGCGGGTGGCTCTTGATGTGCTCGAACTCTTCGTCGGTGAGCTTGCCGGGCTTGTTCAGCACGTCCTGGTTCATCAGCGCCTTGCCCAGATCGTGCAGCAGCCCCGCGAGGCCCGCCGTGCGCAGCTCTTCTTCATCGAGCCCCACCTGGCGGCCCAGCGCCACCATCAGCGCGCACACCGCGACCGAGTGCATGTAGGTGTAGTCGTCGGCGGTCTTCAGGCGCGCGAGGCTGATGAGCGCGCCGGGGTTGCGCATGACGGAATCCGAAATTTCCTGCACCAGCCCGCCGGCGGCCGCCGTATCGGGCGCCCTGCCCAGACGCACCTCCTGGAACATCGACACCACGGCTTGCCTGGCCTTGCCGCAGATCAGCGCGGCGCGGCGCATTTCTTCGCGTGTGCGGGTGGGCGCATGGTCGGGCATAGGGGGCGCGGTCGGCCGCGGCGCGGCGATGGGCGCTGCCAGTGGCGCCGCGGCCTGCGGCCTGGCGGCGACGTCCTTGCCGTGGGAGAGGTCGATCATCACCTCGCGAATCGGCGTGGCGCGGATGCGCTCCAGATCCCTGGGGTTGTCCAGCACGAAGCGCGAGCGCCAGAACGGGTGGTCCATCCAGGAGCCGCAGAGCTCGTGCACGTACATGCCGAGGGCGAGGTCGTCAACGGAAATGCGTTTGAGCATGGCGCGGGCAGGAGAGGCGGGAGAGCCGGCAGGTGCCGGGGTGGGGTCAGTGCGCCGCCGCAGCGCCGCTCCAGAGCGAATTCAGATCCTTGAAACCCCAGCGCGCGGGGTCTTCGCGTCCGGCAATTCTTTCGCCGCACCCCGGTCGCGCGAGATCGATCACCTGCGGCGCGATGCGCAGCCCCGATTCCAGGGAAAAGAACACGTTGACCCGCGGTGCGAGCAGCGTGCCCCGCGACTGCTCCAGCACCACCGCCAGGTGCCCCGACGCAAGGCGCACGAGCGAGCCCGTGGGGTAGATGCCCATGCATCTGACGAAGGCCTGGAAGACGCGGCTGTCGAAATGCCCGCGCGTCCATTCGGCCATGCGCCTGAGCGCGTCCGACGGATCCCAGCCGTTCTTGTAGGGGCGGTTGGAGGTGATGGCGTCGTAGACGTCGCACACCGCGGCCATGCGCGCCAGCAGGTGGATGTCCGCCCCCATCAGGCGGTGCGGGTAGCCGCTGCCGTCCATCTTCTCGTGGTGGTGCAGGCAGGCGTCGAGGACCTGTGGCGGCATCTTGCTCACGCGCAGCACCTCCGTGCCGAAGGCGGGGTGGCTGCGCATGATGTCGAATTCCTCATTCGTGAGGCGGGCCGGCTTGTTCAGGATGGCATCGGGAATGCTGGCCTTGCCGATGTCGTGCATCAGGCCCGCCAGGCCCGCCAGGCGCGTGGTCGCTTCGTCGAGTTCGAGCTGGCGCGCCAGCGCCAGCATCAGCGCCGAGACCGAGACCGAGTGCATGTAGGTGTATTCGTCGGCCGTCTTCAGGCGCGCCAGGCTGATGAGCGCGCCGGGGTTGCGCGCCAGAGAACCCGCGATCTCATCCACCGTGGCTTCGGCACCGCGCGCATCGAGAGCGTGGCCCATGCGCGCATCTTCGAACATGCTGAGCACCTGGGCCTTGGCACTGGCGCAGATGCCGCGCGCGCGCTCCAGTTCCTGCGTGGTGCTGGTGGGAGCGCGCTCGTCCCGCGGGGCGAGCGCGATGATGGAGGCCGGGGCGGGTGAGGGTTCGTCGAGCCCGGCCAGCGTGGTGTCGATCTGCGCGTTCGCTTCGGTGAGCGAGACGGGGCGCGCCACCTCGGGCACGTCGCCGCCCTTGTCGGTGTCGATCCAGACTTCCCGGATGGAGCTGCTCCGAATCCGGGCGACGTCCTCCTCGTTCTTGAGCAGAAAGCGCGTGCGCCAGAACGGATGCTCCATCCACGAGCCGCAGAACTCGTGGATGAACATGCCGGGAGACAGGTGGTGGACGTGGATGCGCTTGAGCATGCCGGTGGGCGAATCGGCTGGAAAGCGGGAATGCGGGCCATGGTAGCCTGTTTGCGTGAGCAAAGCACCTGTTTCAGCGACACAAGGCACGGGACGCAGTCCGGCACGCCAGGCCATGGTCAGACTTGGCCTCGTGCGCGACATCGATCTGGCGCTGCACCTGCCGCTGCGCTACGAGGATGAGACGCGCATCGTGCCGATCAGGAACGCGCGCGAGGGCGAGGTGGCGCAGATCGAGGGCACGGTGCTGAGCTGCGAGGTGCAGCTGCACCCGCGCAGGCAACTCGTGGTGGTGATCGATGACGGCACGGGGCGCTGCGAGCTGCGCTTTTTCAGCTTCTATCCCTCGCAGCAGAAAGCCATGGCCGTGGGCGAGCGCCTGCGCGTGCGCGGCGAGGTGCGCGGCGGCTTCTGGGGGCGGCAGATGGTGCACCCCGCGTTTCGCAAGGCCGAGGGGCTGCTGCCGACGGCGCTCACGCCGGTCTATCCCGCGTCGGCGCAGCTTCCGCAGGCCTATCTGCGCCGAGCGATCGCCACGGCGCTCACGCGCGTGCCGCTCGATGAAACACTGCCCGCGGATCTGCCCCCGCCACCGGTGCAGCTTCATCATGAAAGCAGGCCGAAAGGCTTGTGGAATCTGCGCGAATCGCTCCTGTTTTTGCATCATCCGACGCCCGAAGTCTCGCTGGCGCAGCTCGAAGATCGCACGCATCCGGCCTGGCAGCGCCTGAAGGCCGAGGAGTTGCTGGCGCAGCAGCTCTCGCAGTGCATGGCCCGGGCGCAGCGCGCGCGCCTGCGGGCGCCGGTGCTGGCGCCCTCGCAGGCGGCGGACAGCCTGCACGCGCAGCTGCTGGCGACGCTGCCGTTCACGCTCACGGCGGCGCAGCGGCGCGTGAGCCGCGAAATCGCGCGGGACCTGGCGCGCGCGCAGCCCATGCACCGCCTGCTGCAGGGCGACGTGGGCGCGGGCAAGACCGTGGTGGCGGCGCTGGCGGCCTGCGTGGCCATCGATGCGGGCTGGCAGTGCGCGCTGATGGTGCCCACCGAAATCCTCGCGGGCCAGCACTTCGCCCGGCTGGTGCAGTGGCTCGCGCCACTGCTGGATGCGCGCGGGCAGTGCGTGGCCTGGCTCGTCGGCGGGCAGAAGAAGAAAGAGCGCGAGCAGATGCTGGTGCGCATCGCCAGTGGCGAGGCGGCGCTGGTCGTGGGCACGCACGCCGTGATCCAGCAGACGGTGCGCTTCGCACGGCTGGGCCTGGCCATCATCGACGAGCAGCACCGCTTCGGCGTGGCGCAGCGCCTGGCGTTGCGACAAAAGCCGGCCGATGCGGGAGAGGACGCGCCCGAGCCGCACCTCTTGATGATGACGGCCACGCCGATTCCGCGCACGCTGGCGATGAGCTACTACGCCGATCTGGATGTCTCCACCATCGACGAGCTGCCGCCGGGGCGCACGCCCATCGTCACGCGCGTGATCGCCGACAGCCGCCGCGACGAAGTGATCGCGCGCATGGCCGATCAGGTGCGCGAGGGGCGGCAGACCTACTGGGTCTGCCCGCTGATCGAGGAAAGCGAGCAGCTTGATCTGCGCAATGCCACGGCCACGCACGCCGAGCTGTGCGAGGCGCTGCCCGGCGTCGCCGTCGGTCTGCTGCATTCGCGCATGCCGGCGGCCGAAAAGCAGGCGGTGATGCAGGGCTTCAAGGCCGGGCAGATCGCGGTGCTGGTTTCGACCACCGTCATCGAAGTGGGCGTGGACGTGCCCAACGCCAGCCTGATGGTGATCGAGCATGCCGAGCGTTTCGGCCTGTCGCAGTTGCACCAGCTGCGCGGGCGTGTGGGGCGCGGGGCGCCGGCGTCGGCCTGCGTGCTGCTGTTTTCGATGGGCGATAGCGGGCATCTGGGCGAAAATGCGCGCGAGCGCCTCAAGGCCATGGCGCAGACGCACGATGGCTTCGAGATCGCGCGCCGCGACCTGGAGATCCGCGGCCCCGGCGAATTCCTCGGGGCGCGCCAGTCGGGTGACGCGATGCTGCGTTTTGCCGATCTCGAGATGGACGGCGCCTTGCTGCAGTGGGCGCGCGCGGCGGCGCCGTGGATGCTGGAGCGGCATCCGCGGCTCGCCGGCCAGCACATCGAGCGCTGGCTCGGCGGCAGGGCGCAATTCCTCAAGGCGTGACGGGAAACGGCAGGTGCGGGAAAATCCGCGCTGAATAAAAACCTATCCGGGAGACGGGGCGATGACGCTGACTGAACTCAAATACATCGTCGCCGTGGCGCGCGAGCGGCACTTCGGCCGCGCGGCCGAGGCCTGCTTCGTCGCGCAGCCGACGCTCTCGGTGGCCGTCAAGAAGCTCGAAAAAGAGCTGGACGTAAAGATTTTCGAGCGCAGCACGGCGGACATCACGCTCACCACGCTCGGAGAGGAAATCGTGCAGCAGGCGCAGAGCGTGCTGGAGCAGGCGGCCGAAATCCGCGAGATCGCCAAGCGCGGCAAGGACCCGCTCGCGGGCGCGCTCACGCTCGGCATCATCTACACCATCGGCCCCTATCTGCTGCCGCAGCTGGTGCGCCAGGCGATCCGGCGCACGCCGCAGATGCCGCTTATGCTGCAGGAAAACTTCACCATGAAGCTGCTGGAGATGCTGCGCACGGGCGAGATCGACTGCGCCATCATGGCCGAGCCCTTTCCCGACACCGGCCTGGCGGTTGCGCCGCTGTACGACGAGCCCTTCCTCGCCGCCTTCCCCGCCACCCACCGGTTTGCCGAGCGCGAGTCGGTCTCCGCGCTGGAACTCAAGAACGAGACCATGCTGCTGCTGGGCACCGGCCACTGCTTTCGCGACCATGTGCTGCAGGTCTGCCCGGAATTCGCCCGCTATGCGACCAACGCCGAGGGCATACGGCGCACCTTCGAAGGCTCGTCGCTGGAAACCATCAAGCACATGGTGGCCGCCGGTATGGGCGTGACGCTGGTGCCGCGGCTGGCGGTGCCCCAGGATGCGCTCTCGACCGTGCGCCGGCGCCGCTCCGACGAGCCCTCGGTGCGCTACCTGCCGCTGGTGGAGACCGAAGGGGCGGCGCCGCCGAGCCGCCGGGTGGTGCTGGTCTGGCGGCGCAGCTTCACGCGCTACGAGGCGATCGCGGCGCTGCGCAATGCCGTCTACGCGTGCAACCTGCCGGGCGTGCAGATGCTCACCTGAGCACGTCCGGGCTATCCTGATGATTGCCACAATTCATCGCGCGCGCTCTTGAATCAAGCGGTTTCAGCTATAGTTTTGCTAGACCCGCAGCCGCTTGCGGGCCTGTTCGCGAAACCTCAGGAGGAACACCATGGCCAAGACCACGAAAACCGCCGCCCGCGGCGTCGCCATCAACATCGGCATCGGTGAAAAAGACCGTGCCGCCATCGCCCAGGGGCTCTCGCGCCTGCTGGCCGACACCTACACGCTGTACCTGACGACGCACAACTTCCACTGGAACGTGACCGGCCCGATGTTCAACACCCTGCATGCGATGTTCATGCAGCAGTACACCGAGCTGTGGAACGCGGTCGATCCCATCGCCGAACGCATCCGCTCGCTCGGCCATGTGGCGCCGGGCTCGTACGCGGCCTACGGCAAGCTGGCCAGCGTGGCCGACGCGCCCGCCACGCCGCCCAGGGCGCTGGAGATGGTGCGCATCCTCGTCGAGGGCCACGAGGCCGTCGCGCGCACCGCCCGCGGCCTGTTTCCCGCCGTCGAGAAGGCGGGCGACGAGCCCACCGCCGACCTGCTCACGCAGCGCCTGACGGTGCATGAGCAGGCCGCGTGGATGCTACGCTCGCTGCTCGAAGACTGAGCGCCCGAGCCCGCGGCGCGCGGGCGTCGTGCAGGCGCCGCGCGTTTTGCCGACAATTTCGCGCATGACCGACTCCGCGCTGCCGCTGGCGGCGCCGACGCGCCGCTCGCGCGTGGCGCTGTACCTGGACCTGATCCGCTTCAATCGGCCCGCCGGCTGGCTCGTGCTGCTGTGGCCCACGCTGGTGGCGCTGTGGGTGGCGTCGGACGGTTTTCCGGGCTGGCATCTGCTGGCGGTGTTCGTGCTCGGCACCATCCTTACGCGCTCGGCGGGCTGCGTCATCAACGACATCGCCGACCGCGCGTTCGACCGCCACGTCCAGCGCACCCGCACGCGCCCGCTCACCACGGGCGAGCTGTCGGTGGGCGAGGCCGCGCTCGTCGGCCTGGCGCTCACCGCACTGGCGCTGGCGCTGGTGCTCACCACGCGCCGGGAGGCCGTGGCGTGGTCGGCCCTGGGGGTGCTCGTGGCCGTCGTCTACCCGTACACCAAGCGCTTTCTGCCGGTGCCGCAGGCGGTGCTGGGCGTGGCCTTCAGCTTCGGTGTCCCCATCGCCTTCGCGGCCGTGACGGGCGACGTGCCGCCGCTGGCCTGGCTGCTGCTGGCGGCCAACATGGGCATGGTGCTGGCCTACGACACCGAGTACGCGATGGTCGATCGCGATGACGACCTCACGATCGGCATCAAGACCTCCGCCATCACCTTCGGCCGCTGGGACGTGGCCTGCGTCATGGGCTGCTACGCGGCCTGCCTGCTGCTCACCGCGGGGCTGCTGGCGCCGCTGGCGCTCGGCTGGCCGTTCTGGCTGGGCTGGCTGCTGGCAGCGGCGCAGCTGCCGTGGCACCACGCGCTGATCCGCTCGCGCGAGCGCGCCGGGTGCTTCACCGCGTTCAGCCGCAGCCACTGGCTGGGCGCCTGCCTCTTCGCCGGCGTGGCGCTGGGCTTCGCGCTCGGGTGATTGCGTTCAAGTGATCGCGTTCAGGCGCCGAATTCGGCGGCCAGCTCGCGCGCGCGTCGCTGCGCGGCCTCCAGTGCCTCGATGAAATGCTCGGGCAGGCGCGTCGCCTGCATGTGCGTGATGGCCGCGTGCGTCGTGCCACCCTTGCTGGTCACGCGCTGGCGCAGCACCTCGGGCGTTTCGTCGCTGCGGCTGGCCAGTTCGGTGGCGCCGCGAAAGGTCGCCAGCGCCAGGCGCTGGGACTGCTCGGCCGTGAGGCCCATCTTCGTGCCCGCCTGCACCATGGCATCGAGGAAGAGGAACACATACGCGGGGCCTGAGCCCGAGAGCGCCGTCACGGCGTCGAGCAGGCTTTCGTCGTCCAGCCAGAGGAATTCGCCCGTCGTGCCGATCACGCGCTCGATCTGCGCGCGGTCGGCGCCGCTCTCGCCCGCGCGCGCGTAGAGCCCGCTGATGCCCTGGCCGATCAGCGCCGGCATGTTGGGCATGGCGCGCACGATGCGCTCGGTGCCGAGCCAGCGCGCGATGCTCGCGCTGGGAATGCCGGCCGCCACGCTCAGATGCAGCGCCGCGCGCACGTGCGGCGCCACGGGCTGGGCGGCCTCGCGAAAGACCTGGGGCTTGACGGCCCAGATCACGAGATCGGCGTGCGCGAGCGTGGTCGCGGCAGCCAGCGCATCCGGCTTGGCGTCGATGCCCCAGCGCTGCCTGAGCGCGGCGCGGGCCGCCTCGAAGGGTTCGACCACGGTGAGCTGATCGGGGGCGATGCCCTGGCCGACCAGGCCGCCCAGGATCGCGCCGGCCATGTTGCCGCCGCCGATGCAGGCGATGAGAGGGGTGAGGGCTTGTGTCATGGGTTGCTTTCAAAAACAGAGCTTCTCACGCTTGCTAGAAGACGTTTTCAATATGGATTGTGTCTCGTATCGAATGGCAGAAAGCGCAAGCAGCTATCAAATTTACATGGCCAGTCGGGTCTGGGCCACCGCATGTTCCCACAAGGCCATCAACTCCTTCGCGCGTGGGGATGTCATCGTCGGGGTGAAGGTGCGCTCCACGCGCCACTGCGCCGAGAGTTCTTCCAGGCTCTGGTACACGCCTGCGGCCAGCCCTGCCAGGTAGGCCGCGCCCAGCGCCGTCGTCTCCACGCATTGCGGGCGCACCACGGGGATGCCCAGCAGATCGGCCTGGAACTGCATCAGGAGATCGTTCACGCACGCGCCGCCGTCCACGCGCAGCTCGTGCACCGGCTGGCCGCCCGCGGCCACCGCGTCGCGGCTCATCGCGGCGAGCAGCGCCGCGCTCTGGTAGGCGATGGATTCGAGCGCCGCGCGCGCGATGTGCGCGATGGTGCTGCCGCGCGTCAGGCCCGTGATCGTGCCGCGCGCGTCGGGCGTCCAGTACGGCGCGCCCAGGCCCGTGAATGCGGGCACGAACATCACGCCGCCCGAATCGGGCACGCTCTCGGCCAGCTGCTGCACCTCGCTGCTGGCCTTGATGGCGTGCAGGCCGTCGCGCAGCCACTGCACCACGGCGCCGCCGACGAAGACGCTGCCTTCGAGCGCGTACTGCCGTCCGGTGCCGACCTGCGCGGCCGCGGTGGTGATCAGGCCGTTGGCCGACGTCTGGAAGCGCCCGCCCGTGTGCATCAGCATGAAGCAGCCGGTGCCGTAGGTGTTCTTGGCCATGCCGGCGGAAAAGCACGCCTGGCCGAACAGCGCCGATTGCTGGTCTCCGGCGACACCGCCGATCAGGATTTCCTCGCCCAGCAGGTCGGCGTGTACGCGTGCGAATTCGCTGCTCGACGGCAGCACCCGCGGCAGCAGCGCCGGCGCGATGTCCAGCGCCGCCAGCAGCGTGTCGTCCCAGCGGTTGTCGTGCACGTCGAACAGCATGGTGCGCGCGGCATTGCTCACGTCCGTCACGTGGCGCGCCTGCGCGCGCGTGCGCTCCTGCCAGCCGCCGGACAGTTGCCAGATCAGCCAGCTGTCCACGGTGCCGAAGGCCAGTTCCCCGCGCAGCGCGCGCTCGCGCGCCCCGGGCACGTGCTGCAGGATCCAGTGCAGCTTGGTGGCCGAAAAATACGCATCGACGACCAGGCCCGTGCGCTCGCGCACGTGCTGCGACAGCCCCGCCTCGCGCAACTGCGCGCAGGTGGCTTCGGCGCGCCGGTCCTGCCAGACGATGGCGTGGTGGATCGGCTCGCCCGTCGTGCGGTCCCAGACCACCGTGGTCTCGCGCTGGTTGGTGATGCCGATGGCCGCGATCTGCGCTGCCGTCACCCCCGCGCGCGCCATCACCTCGCGCGCCGTCGCCAGCTGCGTGCGCCAGATCTCCATCGGGTCGTGCTCGACCCAGCCCGGGCGCGGGTAGATCTGCGTCAGCTCCTGCTGCGCCATGGCCACGATGCGGCCCGCGTGGTCGAACAGGATGCTGCGCGAGCTGGAGGTGCCCTGGTCGAGTGCGAGGAGATAGGGTTTCATGGTCTCTCGGGTCTTGCGTCTTCGGGGCGGCGCGGCGGATGCGACCGCGCTCAATCACAGATTCTGCAGTCCACGTCGGCGTCGGCGAGCAGCCGGTTGAACGGCGCCAGCGGCTGCGCGCTGGTGTAGAGGCGGTCGATCTGGTTCAGGCGCGCCACCTCGGCCATCGCCGGGCGGTTGAACTTGCTCGCATCGGCCACCAGCCAGACCTCGCGCGACTGGGCGATGATGGTCTGCGCCACCTGCACCTCGCGCAGATCGTAGTCGCGCAGGCTCCCGTCGGATTCGATGCCCGAGATGCCGATGATGCCGATGTCCACGCGAAACTGCCGGATGAAATCCACCGCCGCGCCGCCGACGATGCCCCGGTCGCGCCCGCGCACCACGCCGCCGGCCACAACCACCTCGTGCGTCGGGTTGCCGCAGAGCACGGTGGCCACGTTCAGGTTGTTCGTGATCACGCGCAGGTTGCTGCGCTTGAGCAGCGCCTGTGCCACCGCCTCCGTGGTGGTGCCGATGTTGATCAGCAGCGAGCTGCCCTCGGGCACGTCGCGCGCCACCGCCTCGGCGATGCGGTGCTTGGCGTGAGCGTGCAGTGCCTGGCGCTGCGCGTGGGCCAGATTCTCGGTGGTCGAGCCGGGCAGGCGCACGCCGCCGTGAAACCGCGCCAGCACCCCGCTGTCGGCCAGGCGCTGCACGTCGCGCCGGATGGTCTGCAGGGTCACGCCCAGCTCGTGCGCCAGCGACTCGACCTGCATCGCGCCGCGACCGCGCACGACTTCGAGCAGCTTGACTTGACGGGGGTTGAGGTCTTTCACCCGTGCAACTGTAATGGGAACCAAAACGAACAAATCTTGGGGTAAATACTCATGCAATGCGAGCAAAAAAGAAAATAATAGAAAAATAACGAACATAAACTCATGAGCGCGATGATTGGCGAGGGACAGAGATGCAACTGGTGCTGGAGCAGGTGAGCAAGCGCGTCGGGCAGGAAACCTGGATTGCGCCGTTGACGCTCGCCCTGGTCGAGCATTCGGTCACGGTGCTGCTCGGCGCGACGCGCGCGGGCAAGACCAGCCTGATGCGCCTGATGGCGGGCCTGGACGTGCCCAGCACCGGTCGCGTGAAGGTCGACGGCCGCGACGTGACCGGCCAGCCCGTGCGCAAGCGCAACGTGGCGATGGTCTATCAGCAGTTCATCAACTACCCCTCGCTCACGGTGGCGCAGAACATCGCCGCTCCCCTGCGTCTGCGCGGCGCAGCGCATGAGGAAATCGACGCCCGGGTGAACGAACTGGCCGCGCGCCTGCACATCGAGCCTTTTCTGCAGCGCCTGCCGTCCGAGCTCTCCGGTGGCCAGCAGCAGCGCGTGGCACTGGCCCGGGCGCTGGTCAAGCAGGCGCCGCTCATGCTGCTGGACGAACCCCTGGTCAATCTCGACTACAAGCTGCGCGAGGAATTGCGCGAGGAACTGATGCAGCTCTTCGCCTCGGGCGACTCCACCGTGGTCTATGCCACCACCGAACCCGGCGAGGCCTTGCTCCTGGGCG
The DNA here is from genome assembly GCA_001725255.1 of Comamonas sp. SCN 67-35. Taxonomy (GTDB): domain Bacteria; phylum Pseudomonadota; class Gammaproteobacteria; order Burkholderiales; family Burkholderiaceae_C; genus Comamonas_C. The sequence continues at coordinate 134,033 of MEFV01000002.1, forward strand.
GGCACACCGCCGTCCTGCATGAAGGGCGGCTGCTGCAGTACGGACCCACCGCGCACGTGTTTCATCACCCCCGGTGCGTGCAAGTGGCGCGCGCGTTCAGCGATCCACCGATGAATCTCGTGGCGGGCGCGCGCACGGAAAACGGCGTGCGCCTGCCCGGCGGCATGGAGCTGGTCCTGGCACTGCCCGCCGGCGCCGGCACGGCTGGCGCGCACGCTGACCTCACCGTGGGCGTGCGGGCCAACGCGCTGCGCCTGACGCCTCAGGAGCAATCGCTGCCGCTGCCCGGTCGGGTCGAGCTGGCTGAAATCTCGGGCTCGGACACCTTTGTCTACGTCACCACCGCTGTCGGCGAAGTCGTGTCGCGGCTGCCCGGTGTGCACCATTTCACGTTCGGGCAGGCGGTCACGCTGTATCTGAGTGCTTCGGAGGTCTATGTCTTCGATGCCGAGGGCGCGCTCATGCATGCACCCGTGCGCCCCGGGGGGGAGCGCTGAACCATGGCCCGCATCGAACTTGAACTGGCCCACTCGTACCGCAGCGCGCCGCGCGGCGACGAGGACTACGCGCTGCTGCCGCTCAAGACCGTGTTCGAGGACGGCGGCGCCTACGCGCTGCTCGGCCCTTCGGGCTGCGGCAAGACCACCATGCTCAACATCATGTCGGGCCTGCTGGTGCCCTCCAGCGGCACGGTGCGCTTTGACGGGCGCGACGTCACGCACGCCTCGCCGCAGGAGCGCAACATCGCGCAGGTGTTCCAGTTCCCGGTGATCTACGACACCATGACGGTGGCGCAGAACCTGGCCTTCCCGCTGAAGAACCGCGGCGTGCCCCGCGCGCAGATCAAGGAGCGCGTGGGCAAGATCGCCGAGATGCTGGAGATGAGCCACCAGCTTGACCGGCGCGCCGCGGGTCTGTCGGCCGACGAGAAGCAGAAGATCTCGCTCGGGCGCGGCCTGGTGCGCCCCGACGTCGCGGCGGTGCTGTTCGACGAGCCGCTCACCGTCATCGACCCGCACCTGAAGTGGAAGCTCAGGCGCAAGCTCAAGCAGATTCACCACGAACTCAAGCTCACGCTGATCTACGTCACGCACGACCAGGTCGAGGCACTCACCTTTGCCGATCAGGTCATCGTCATGGCACGCGGCCGCGTGGTGCAGGCGGGCACGCCCGAGCAGCTGTTCGAGCGCCCCGCGCACACCTTCGTCGGGCACTTCATCGGCTCACCGGGCATGAATTTCGTCGATGCCGAGGTCCGGTCCGGGCAGATCTGCCTGGGCCGGCAGGTGCTCGGCGCGGCCCCGGCGGGGGTGGCGGATGGCCCGCTCAGGCTAGGGATCCGGCCCGAACATCTGAGGTTCGCGCCGCTGGGCGAGCCGGGTGTCGCCCCCGCCACCGTGGTGCGCGCGCAGGACCAGGGCACCCACCAGATGATCGCCTGCCGGGTGGGCGAGGTCCTCGTCAAGGTGCGTTGCACCGATCTGGCGCTGGTGCCGCCGCCACCGGGCACGCCACTGGGTGTGGCGCTGCTGACCCGGCACACCTGCCTCTATCGCCATGAGGAGTTGTTGGCATGACCACCAAACCCGTCAATCAGAAAGCCTGGTGGCTGGTGCTGCCCGTGATCCTGTGCGTGGCCTTCTCGGCCATCGTGCCCTTCATGACCGTGGTCAACTACTCGGTGCAGGACATCATCGGCCCGGACCGCCGGGTGTTCGTCGGCACCGAGTGGTTCGCCAGCGTGATGCGCGATTCGGACCTGCACGATGCGCTGTGGAACCAGATCCGCTTTTCGCTGGCGGTGCTGGCGGTCGAGATTCCGCTGGGCATCATCCTCGCGCTGGCCATGCCCGAGAAGGGCTGGAAGGCCTCGGTCACGCTGGTGATCGTGGCGCTCTCGCTGCTCATTCCGTGGAATGTGGTCGGCACCATCTGGCAGATCTTCGGGCGCGCCGACATCGGCCTGCTCGGCCACACGCTGCAGGTGCTGGGCATCGACTACGACTACACCGGCAACGCCACCCACGCCTGGCTCACCGTGCTGGTCATGGACGTCTGGCACTGGACGCCGCTGGTGGCGCTGCTCGCCTACGCGGGGCTGCGCAGCATTCCCGATGCCTACTACCAGGCGGCGCGCATCGACGGCGCGAGCCGCTGGGCCGTGTTCTGGTACATCCAGCTGCCGAAGATGCGTGCGGTGCTCATGATCGCCGTGCTGCTGCGCTTCATGGACAGCTTCATGATCTACACCGAGCCCTTCGTGCTCACCGGCGGCGGCCCGGGCAATGCCACCACCTTCCTCTCCCAGTACCTCACGCAAAAGGCCGTCGGCCAGTTCGACCTGGGCCCCGCGGCCGCGTTCTCGCTCATCTATTTCCTCATCATCCTGCTGCTGTGCTTCATCCTCTACAACTGGATGCAGCGCGTGGGCACGCAGGACGCGCCCGGAGGTGCAGCGTCATGAGCATGCGGCATTCGCGTCTGAGCTGGCGGCCATTTTTCCTGATCGCCTATTTCATCTTCGCCCTGCTGCCCATCTACTGGATGGCCAACATGAGCCTGCGCACCAACGAGGAGATCCTGTCGCAGTTCAGCCTCTGGCCGCAGCCCTTCAGCTGGGCCAGCTACAAGACCATCTTCACCGACCCTTCGTGGTATTCGGGCTACATCAACAGCCTGATCTACGTGTGCATGAACACGGTGATGTCGGTCACCGTGGCGTTGCCCGCCGCCTATGCCTTCTCGCGCTACCAGTTCCTGGGCGACAAGCATGTGTTCTTCTGGCTGCTCACCAACCGCATGACGCCGCCCGCGGTGTTCCTGCTGCCGTTCTTCCAGCTCTACACCACGCTTGGCCTGATGGACACGCACATTGCCGTGGCCCTCGCGCACATGCTGTTCAACGTGCCGCTGGCGGTCTGGATCCTGGAAGGCTTCATGAGCGGCATTCCGCGCGAGATCGACGAGACCGCCTACATCGACGGCTACTCCTTCCCGCGGTTCTTTCTCACGGTGTTCGTGCCTCTCATCAAGGCCGGCATCGGTGTGGCTGCGTTCTTCTGCTTCATGTTCTCGTGGGTCGAACTGCTGATGGCGCGCACGCTCACCAGCGTCCATGCCAAACCCATCGTGGCCACGATGACGCGCACGGTGTCCGCCTCGGGCATGGACTGGGCCACGCTCGCGGCCGCCGGCACGCTCACCATCATTCCCGGCGCGCTCGTGATCTGGTTCGTGCGCAACTACATCGCCAAGGGCTTTGCCATGGGGAGGGTGTGATGTTCGATTGGATGGTCTGGACCCTTCCCACGGCGGTGTTTTTCATCTGCGTGCTGCTGATGCTCATCGGCATGACGGTCTGGGAGATCACATCGCCCTCGGTGCTGCGCAAGGGGTGGCTGCCAATCGCAACCACGCGCGGCGACCGGCTCTTCATCGGGCTGCTTCTGGCGGCCTATGTGAATCTCGCCTGGGTCGGCCTGGGCGAGTGGATGCAGGAGAGCTTTGCCCTCGAAGCCGAGCCCAGCGTCTGGATCAGCTTCATCGCGTCCATGGGCCTGCTGGCGGGAGTCATGCGCAAGGGTTGAAGCGATTTGTCCATCCGCACCCCGGCCCGTTCCTCCCCCGTGGCCAGGGCGCTTTTCCATCTTCGGGGAGTGCTCACGAGGAGACGCGGAACATGAAAATACAGTTGAAGGTGGTCGCACTCGCGGCCGCGCTGCTGGCGGGCACGGCCGCCTGGGCCGATGAAGCGGCGGCCAAGAAGTGGGTCGAGACCGAATTCCAGCCGTCGACGCTGACCAAGGATCAGCAGATGGCCGAGATGAAATGGTTCATCGACGCGGCGCAGAAACTGCAGGCCAAGGGCGTGAAGGAGATTTCCGTCGTCTCCGAGACGCTCACCACCCACGAGTACGAAAGCAAGGTGTTGGCCAAGGCGTTTGCCGAAATCACCGGCATCAAGGTCAATCACGACCTGATCCAGGAGGGCGATGTCGTCGAAAAACTCCAGACCTCGATGCAGTCGGGCAAGAGCATCTATGACGGCTGGATCTCCGACTCGGACCTGATCGGCACCCACTACCGCTACGGCAAGATCATGAATCTGACCGATTACATGGCGGGCGCGGGCAAGGAGTTCACCAATCCGGGGCTCGATCTCAAGGACTTCATCGGCACCAGCTTCACCACCGCGCCGGACAAGAAGCTCTACCAGCTGCCCGACCAGCAGTTCGCCAATCTGTACTGGTTCCGCGCCGACCTGTTCGCGCGCAAGGACCTGCAGGAGAAATTCAAGGCCAAGTACGGCTATGACCTGGGCGTGCCGATCAACTGGAGCGCCTACGAGGACATCGCCGAATTCTTCACCAACGACGTGAAGGAAATCGACGGCAAGCCCATCTACGGCCACATGGACTACGGCAAGAAGGACCCGAGCCTGGGCTGGCGCTTCACCGACGCGTGGCTGTCGATGGCCGGCTCCGCCGACAAGGGCATCCCCAACGGCATGCCGGTGGACGAGTGGGGCATTCGCGTGTCGGCCGATGGCTGCAATCCGCAGGGCGCGGAAGTCGCGCGCGGTGGTGCCACCAACAGCCCGGCGGCCGTCTACGCGCTGACCAAATACATCGACTGGATGAAGAAGTACGCTCCCAAGGAAGCCACGGGGATGACCTTTGGCGAGGCCGGCCCGGTACCGGCACAGGGGCAGATTGCCCAGCAGGTCTTCTGGTACACCGCCTTCACGGCAGACATGACCAAGCCGGGTCTGCCGGTGGTCAACGCCGACGGCTCGCCCAAGTGGCGCATGGCGCCCGGCCCGCACGGCCCGTACTGGAAGGACGGCATGCAAAACGGCTACCAGGACGTGGGCAGCTGGACCTTTTTCAGCGGCCAGGATCCGAACCGTACGGCCGCTGCCTGGCTCTATGCCCAGTTCGTGACGGCCAAGACCACGTCGCTCAAGAAATCCATCACCGGCCTGACCTTCATCCGCGATTCGGACATCCGCAGCGACTACTTCACGCAGAACGCCAACAAGTACGGTGGCCTGATCGAGTTCTATCGCAGCCCCGCGCGCGTGGCCTGGACGCCCACGGGCACGAACGTGCCGGACTATCCGAAGCTCGCGCAGCTGTGGTGGAAGAACGTGGCCCAGGCCGTGACCGGAGAGAAGACGCCGCAGGCCGCCATGGACAATCTCGCCAAGGAAATGGATGACGTGATGGCCCGTCTGCAGCGCGCCGGCATGGCCCACTGCGCGCCCAAGCTCAATCCGCGCAGCAAGCCGGAGAAGTGGCTCAGTGACGAGCATGCGCCGTGGAAAAAGCTAGCAAACGAAAAGCCGAAGGGAGAGACAGTGTCCTACGATGAGCTGCTCAACGCCTGGAAGGCGGGCAGGGTCAGGTGACCCGAGCGCCACGGCGGTTGGTCGGCAGTCTCGTCCTGACTGGTCGCCGTGCGCCATCGACAGGCCCGGCGGACCTGTCCGCCGCATCCCGTTCGTGAATCGCTTCGAAATTCAGCCCATGACCGTTCCCGCGCCCGCGCAGCCGACCGACCGTTCCGCCCTGTTCGCCCGCCTGGGCGATGGGCATTCATTCGACCTCGCGGTTATCGGCGGCGGAGCCACGGGCCTGGGCGTGGCGCTGGATGCGGCCGCGCGTGGATTTTCCGTGGTGCTGATGGAGGCGCACGACTTCGCCAAGGGGACGTCCTCGCGCGCGACCAAGCTGGCGCATGGCGGAGTGCGCTACCTTGCGCAGGGCAATGTTTCGCTGGTTTATGAAGCCTTGCATGAGCGCACGACGCTGCTGCGCAACGCGCCGCATCTGGCCCAGCCGCTGCCCTTCGTCATGCCGTCCTATCACCTGTGGGAGACGCCCTTCTACGGTGCGGGCCTGAAGATGTACGACGTGCTCGCGGGCCGCGCCGGACTCGGGACCACCGAATTTCTCTCGCGCATGGGCGCGCTGCGCTGCGTGCCGGGGATCCGTGCCGGGGGGCTCAAGGGCGGCGTCAAGTACTGGGATGGCCAGTTTGACGATGCACGCCTGGCGCTGGCACTGGCGCGCACGGCGGCGCGCGAGGGAGCGTTGCTCGTCAACTACTGCCCGGTGCGGGCCTTGCGCCACGAAGCGGGAAGACTCAGGGCCCTGGTGTGCGAGGATGCGGAAACCGGCCGGCAGTACACCGTGCAGGCACGCGCGGTGGTCAACGCCACCGGTGTCTGGGTGGACGAGGTGCGTGCCATGAGCGCGGGCGGTGCGGGGCATGCGCATGAGCCCCTGGTGGTGCCCAGCCAAGGGGTGCACCTGGTCGTCGACCGCGAGTTTCTCCCGGGCGAGCACGCGCTCCTCGTGCCGAAGACGGCCGATGGCCGCGTGCTGTTTGCCGTGCCGTGGCTGGGCAAGGTGCTGATCGGCACCACGGATACCGAACGCGACCATGCGGAACTGGAGCCTCGCGCGCTGCCGGAAGAGGTGGCCTTCCTGCTGCGCGAATCCGCCAGATACCTGCGCCGCGCACCCCGGCCCGCCGATGTGCGCAGCTGCTGGGCGGGCCTGCGCCCGCTCGTCAGGCCCCAGCATCTTTCAGGGGTGAAGACCCGCTCGGTCAGCCGCGAGCACACGGTGCTGGTCGAGCACGACGGGCTGGTCACGGTGACCGGAGGCAAATGGACAACTTACCGCGCCATGGCCGAGGATGTGCTGCTCAAGTGCGCGCAGGAAGGGCTGCTGGACGCCCGCCCTGCCGGCGTCACGCGTGACCTGGCGCTGGTGGGTGCCCCGTCCGGGCCGGTGCGCCACCGCCTGTGCGACGAACCGGGCCTGCATCTGTACGGCAGCGAGGCCGCGAGCGTTCAGGCGCTGCCGGGCGCCGAGCGTCTCCTGGCTCCCGGTCTGAGCGAGGCCATGGTGCGCTTTGCCGCCCGCTTCGAATACGCCCGCTCGGTCGAGGACGTGCTGGCGCGGCGCAGTCGCATGCTTTTCCTTGATGCGCGCAAGGCCGGGGAGCTTGCGCAGTCCGTGGCGGCCATCCTGGGTGAAGAGCTCGGACGGGATGTCCGCACCGACGATTTTCTGTTGCTCGCACGCGGCTATGCGCAGCTGCCAGGCTGAAAAAATCAGCCGCGTTGTTTGACGCATCAGAAAAACGCTGCCATAATTGGCGGCTTCGTGCATTTACGCACGAGACTTCTTGCCCAGCGGCAAGTCCAGGCAGCATGTTTGCTTGGGCGGACGACGGGCCCAAGACTGTCCGGCTCGGCCGGTGCAAGTTGGGAATATTGCAATGATCCAGACAGAATCTCGTTTAGAGGTCGCCGACAACACCGGCGCCAAGACCGTGCAGTGCATCAAGGTGCTGGGCGGCTCCAAGCGCCGTTACGCGAGTGTGGGTGACATCATCAAGGTGAGCGTGAAAGAAGCCGCTCCGCGTGGCCGCGTCAAGAAGGGCGAGGTCTACAGCGCGGTGGTGGTGCGCACCGCCAAGGGCATCCGCCGCGGCGACGGCGCGCTTGTCAAGTTCGATGGCAACGCCGCCGTGTTGCTCAACGCCAAGCTGGAGCCCATCGGCACCCGCATCTTCGGCCCGGTCACGCGCGAGTTGCGCACCGAGCGCTTCATGAAGATCGTGTCGCTGGCTCCCGAAGTCATCTAAGGAAGAGGCAGGTCATGAACAAGCTTCGCAAGGGTGATTCGGTCATCGTGTTGACCGGACGCGACAAGGGCAAGCGCGGCACCGTCGCGCTGCGCACCGACGAGACGCATCTCGTCGTTGAGGGCGTGAACATGGTCAAGAAGCACGTCAAGCCCAATCCGATGAAGGGCGCCACGGGCGGCATCATCGAGAAGGCCATGCCGATCCACCAGTCCAACGTCGCCATTTTCAATGCGCAGACCGGCAAGGCCGACCGCGTGGGCATCAAGGTGCAGGACGACGGCAAGCGCGTGCGCATTTACAAGTCCACTGGCGCTGAAATCGCCACCGCCTGAGGTACATACAGATGGCACGACTGCAAAAACTCTACCGCGAAAAGATCGCGGGCGAACTCAAGGAAAAGTTCGGCTACGGCTCCATCATGGAGGTGCCGCGCCTGACCAAGATCACGCTCAACATGGGTGTGGGCGAGGCAGTGGCCGACAAGAAGGTGATGGATAACGCCGTGGCGGATCTCACCAAGATCGCCGGCCAGAAGCCCGTGGTCACCAAGTCCAAGAAGGCCATCGCGGGGTTCAAGATCCGCGAAGGCCAGGCCATCGGCTGCATGGTCACGCTGCGCGGCGTGCGCATGTACGAGTTTCTCGACCGCTTCGTGACCGTTGCGCTGCCGCGCGTGCGTGACTTCCGCGGTGTTTCCGGCCGTGCGTTCGATGGCCGTGGCAACTACAACATCGGCGTCAAGGAACAGATCATCTTCCCGGAAATCGAGTACGACAAGGTGGATGCGCTGCGTGGTCTGAACGTCAGCATTACCACCACCGCCAAGACCGATGCCGAGTGCAAGGCGCTGCTTGCGGCATTTCGTTTTCCCTTCAAGAACTGAGGTAGCGCATGGCCAAGAAAAGTTTGATCGAGCGCGAACTCAAGCGCGAAAAGCTGGCTGCCAAATACGCCGCCAAATACGCCGAGTTCAAGGCCATTGCCGGTGACGCCAAGCGCAGCGATGGCGAGCGCGATGCCGCACGTCTGGCGCTGCAAAAGCTCCCGCGCAACGCCAACCCGACGCGCCAGCGCAACCGCTGCGAGATGACGGGCCGTCCGCGCGGCACCTTCCGCCAGTTCGGCCTGGGCCGCGCCAAGGTGCGCGAACTCGCCTTCGCTGGCGATATTCCCGGTGTCATCAAGGCGAGCTGGTAAGCCCGAGCAGGAGATTTGAACCATGAGCATGAGTGATCCCATCGCCGACCTGCTGACCCGCATCCGCAACGCCCAGATGGTCTCCAAGACCACGGTGTCCGCCCCCGCCTCCAAGGTGAAGGTGGCCATCGCCCAGGTGCTGAAGGACGAGGGCTACATCGACGGTTTCCAGGTCAAGAGCGAAGGCGGCAAGTCCGAGCTCGAAATCGCGTTGAAGTATTACGCCGGTCGCCCCGTCATCGAACGCATCGAGCGCGTAAGCCGTCCGGGCCTGCGTATTTACAAGGGCAGCAATGCCATTCCGCAGGTCATGAACGGCCTGGGTGTCGCCATCGTCACCACGCCCAAGGGTGTGATGACCGACCGCAAGGCGCGTGCCAGCGGCGTGGGCGGCGAAGTGCTGTGCTACGTCGCCTGAGCGCAGAAGGAGAAATACCGCAATGTCTCGCGTAGCCAAAGCACATGTCATCATCCCGTCCGGGGTGGATGTTTCCATTACCGCCGAGCACATCCAGGTCAAGGGCGCCGGTGGCACCCTGTCCGTGCCGCAGAATCCGCGCGTCAAGGTGGCCAACGACGCTGGCAGGCTTTCCTTCGAGCCGGTGGACGAGTCCCGCGAAGCCAATGCCCTGAGCGGCACGGTGCGCCAGCTCGTCAACAACATGGTCGTTGGCGTCGGCAAGGGTTTCGAGAAGAAGCTTTCGCTGATCGGCGTCGGTTTCAAGGCGGCTGCCTCGGGCAACAAGCTGAACCTGAACGTCGGCTATTCCCACCCGGTGGATTTCGTCATGCCCGCGGGTGTCAGCGTGGCCTGTCCGACCCCCACCGAGATCGTGATCAAGGGTGCGGATCGGCAGGTGGTTGGCCAGCTGGCCGCTGAAATCCGTGCCGTGCGCCCGCCCGAGCCCTACAAGGGCAAAGGCATCCGTTATGCGGATGAGACGGTCGTCATCAAAGAGACCAAGAAGAAGTAAGGAGCTGCACCATCATGCTAGACAAGAAACAGCAGCGTCTGCGCCGGGCCCGTCAAACGCGTGTACGTATCGCCCAGCAGGGCGTCGTGCGCCTGACGGTGCATCGCACCAATCTGAACATCTACGCTACCGTTATTTCCGGCTGCGGCAGCAAGGTGCTGGCCAGTGCCTCCACCGCCGAGAAGGAAGTGCGCGAAGCCCTGGGTGGTCACGGCAAGGGCGGCAACGCCGCCGCGGCTGCGACCATCGGCAAGCGCATTGCCGAGAAGGCCAAGGCGGCGGGTGTCGAAAAAGTGGCGTTTGACCGCGCCGGTTATGCCTACCACGGCCGGGTGAAGGCCCTGGCGGAAGCAGCCCGCGAAGCGGGTTTGCAGTTCTGAGCGGAGCGGAAAATGGCGAAATTTCAACCCAGGGTACATAGCGACGAGCGCGACGACGGTCTGCGCGAGAAGATGATCGCGGTCAACCGCGTCACCAAGGTGGTCAAGGGTGGCCGCATTCTCGGCTTCGCGGCGCTCACGGTGGTCGGCGATGGCGATGGTCGCGTCGGCATGGGCAAGGGCAAGTCCAAGGAAGTGCCTGCCGCTGTGCAGAAAGCGATGGAAGAGGCTCGCCGCCGGATGGTCAAGGTGTCGCTCAAGAGCGGCACCATCCATCACAACGTCGTGGGGCGGCATGGCGCCGCCACCGTGATGATGGCCCCGGCCCCCAAGGGGACGGGCATCATCGCCGGCGGCCCGATGCGCGCCGTCTTCGAGGTGATGGGAATCACCGACATCGTCGCCAAGAGCCACGGTTCATCCAATCCCTACAACATGGTGCGTGCCACGTTTGATGCGCTCACGCGCTCGACGACGCCGGCCGAAATCGCCGCCAAGCGCGGCAAGTCGGTCGAAGACCTCTTTGCCGCCTGAAGTCGGCTACTGAATCGAGGCTAGCAGTGACAACTCAACAGACCCTCAAGGTGCAATTGGTGCGCAGCCCCATCGGCACCAAGGAATCCCATCGCGCCACCGTGCGTGGTCTTGGCTTGCGCAAGCTCAACAGCGTGAGCGAGCTCAAGGACACGCCCGAAGTGCGCGGCATGATCAACAAGATCGCCTACCTGGTGAAGATTCTCTGAAAGGCCGATCATGAAACTCAACAGCATCAAACCCGCTGAAGGGGCCAAGCACGCCGCGCGCCGCGTGGGTCGCGGTATCGGTTCGGGCCTGGGCAAGACCGCGGGCCGCGGTCACAAGGGGCAGAAGTCCCGTGCGGGCGGCTATCACAAGGTCGGTTTCGAAGGCGGCCAGATGCCGCTGCAGCGGCGTCTGCCCAAGCGCGGTTTCAAGTCCGTGCTGCTCAAGTACAACGCCGAAGTGACTCTGTCTGCGCTCGATCGCCTGGGGCTTGCCGAGGTGGATCTGCTCGCACTCAAGAGCGCAGGCCTGGTCGGGCAGATTGCGCGCGTCGTGAAGGTGATCAAGAGCGGCAGCATCAGCAAAGCCGTCAAGCTCAGCGGCATCGGAGCCACGGCAGGTGCCAAGGCTGCGATTGAAGCGGCCGGCGGTAGCGTCGCCTGAGAGAGCCTGAGCGATCGTGGCAACCAACGCGGCTCAACTGGCAAAGACCGGAAAATTCGGCGACTTGCGTCGCCGTCTGGTTTTTCTGCTGCTCGCCCTCGTGGTGTATCGGATCGGCGCGCACATTCCGGTGCCGGGAATCGATCCAAACCAACTGTCACAGCTGTTCAACAACCAGCAGGGCGGCATCCTCAACCTGTTCAACATGTTCTCGGGTGGGGCGCTGGAGCGTTTCACCGTGTTCGCGCTTGGCATCATGCCCTACATCTCGGCGGCCATCATCATGCAGTTGATGACCTACGTGATACCGACGTTCGAGGCATTGAACAAGGAAGGTGAGTCTGGCCGTCGCAAGATCACGCAATACACGCGTTATGGCACGCTGGGCTTGTGCCTGTTCCAGTCGCTGGGCATAGCCGTTGCGCTCGAGAGCACGCCAGGGCTGGTGATTGAGCCCGGTTTTACATTCCGCATGACGGCCGTGGTCAGCCTGACGGCGGGCAGCATGTTCCTGATGTGGCTGGGCGAGCAGATGACCGAGCGCGGCCTGGGCAACGGCATCTCGCTGCTGATTTTCGGCGGCATCGTCGCCGGCCTGCCCAATGCGATGGGGGGCTTGCTTGAGCTGGTGCGGACAGGTGCGATGAGCATCATTGTGTCGCTCTTCGTCGTGGCGCTCGTCGTGTTGGTCACCTATTTCGTGGTCTACGTGGAACGTGGCCAGCGCAAGATACTGGTCAACTATGCGCGCAGGCAGGTGGGCAACAAGGTGTATGGCGGTCAGTCGTCGCATCTTCCGCTCAAGCTGAACATGTCAGGCGTGATTCCGCCTATCTTCGCGTCGTCGATCATCCTGCTGCCGGCCACCGTCGTGAACTGGTTCAGCTCGGGCGAGTCGATGCGCTGGCTCAAGGACATTTCCAGCACCCTCACACCGGGCTCGCCCCTGTATGTGATGCTGTATGCGGGCGCCATCATCTTTTTCTGCTTCTTCTACACGGCACTGGTTTTCAACAGCCGCGAGACGGCGGACAATCTCAAAAAGAGCGGCGCGTTCATTCCTGGCATTCGCCCCGGAGAGCACACCGCCAAGTACATCGACAAGATCCTGCTGCGGCTCACTTTGGTCGGCGCCATCTATGTCACGCTGGTGTGTCTGCTGCCTGAGTTCCTCATCCTGCGCTACAACGTGCCGTTCTATTTCGGCGGTACGTCCCTGCTGATCATCGTGGTGGTCACGATGGACTTCATGTCTCAAGTGCAGAGCTATCTCATGAGTCAGCAGTATGAGTCGTTGCTCAAGAAGGCAAATTTCAGAACAACGATCAATGGCTAGCGTATTGGCAAATCATCATCTACAATGCCCGGTTCTGCAGAATGCACTTAGCGATGAGCCGGTTTGATCGGTAACACGGCGTAGGTGCGTTGGGTGCACCTCGCATCGTCCAGGAGAGAAAAATGAGAGTGTCGGCTTCTGTAAAGAAAATTTGCCGCAATTGCAAGATCATCCGCCGCAAGGGTGTGGTACGTGTGATCTGCTCTGACCAGCGCCACAAGCAGCGCCAAGGTTGATTGAAACGATTAGAGGACGCAAATGGCTCGTATCGCTGGTATCAATATTCCGCCGCATCAGCACACCGAAATCGGTCTGACGGCTATCTACGGCATTGGTCGCTCGAGTGCCCGCAAGATTTGCGAGGCGTGCGCCATCGCCTATTCGACCAAGATCAAGGACCTGACGGATGCTGATCTCGAGAAGATTCGCGACCAGATCGCTCGGCTGACGATCGAGGGCGATTTGCGCCGCGAGATGACGATGAACATCAAGCGCCTGATGGACATCGGCTGCTACCGGGGTATGCGTCATCGCCGTGGCCTGCCGGTACGCGGACAGCGCACGCGCACCAACGCCCGCACCCGCAAGGGCCCGCGCAAGGGTGCCGCAATGCTGAAGAAATAAGGATTGAGAGATCATCATGGCCAAATCCCCAGCCAACAACGCAGCGCAGCGCGTGCGCAAGAAGGTTCGCAAGAACGTATCCGACGGCATTGCGCACGTGCACGCCTCGTTCAACAACACCATCATCACCATCACGGATCGTCAGGGCAATGCCTTGTCGTGGGCATCCTCCGGTGGTCAGGGTTTCAAGGGTTCGCGCAAATCCACGCCGTTCGCCGCTCAGGTGGCTTCTGAAGTCGCCGGTCGTGCCGCGATCGAGCAGGGCATCAAGAACCTGGACGTCGAAATCAAAGGCCCGGGTCCGGGCCGTGAATCGTCGGTGCGTGCGCTGGGTGCCTTGGGCATCCGCATCACGTCGATCGCCGATGTGACACCCGTTCCCCACAATGGCTGCCGCCCCCAGAAGCGCCGCCGTATCTGAACATTTTTTCATAAGCCCACCGCCACCGATCGCCTGGCGCGATGGTGGCTCCCGCAGCGCAATCGCTGCGGCAGTACAACTCTAGGAATACCCAGTGGCACGCTATCTCGGCCCCAAGGCCAAACTCTCCCGCCGCGAAGGCACCGACCTCTTCCTCAAGAGCGCTCGTCGCTCGATTGCGGACAAGGCGAAGTTCGACTCCAAGCCCGGCCAGCACGGCCGCATTTCGGGCGCCCGCACTTCCGACTACGGCCTGCAGCTGCGCGAAAAGCAGAAGGTCAAGCGCATGTATGGGGTGCTGGAGAAGCAGTTCCGCCGCTATTTTGAAGAGGCCGATCGCCGCCGCGGCAACACGGGTGCCAATCTGCTGTCGCTGCTCGAGTCGCGCCTGGACAATGTCGTCTATCGCATGGGCTTCGGCTCCACGCGTGCCGAGGCGCGTCAGCTCGTCTCGCACAAGGCGATCACCGTCAACGGCCAGTGCGTCAACATCGCTTCCTATCTGGTGAAGGTGGGCGATCAGGTCGCGGTTCGCGAAAAATCCAAGAAGCAGGCGCGCATCACGGAAGCGCTGCAGCTGGCGCAGCAAGTGGGTATTCCGGCCTGGATGGAAGTGAACGTCGACAAGGTCGAGGGTGTCTTCAAGAAGGTGCCGGATCGCGACGAATTCGGCGCAGACATCAATGAATCGCTGATCGTCGAGTTGTATTCGCGTTGATTCCGGGGCGCATCCGCATTGTGCAATCGTTCCCGCCCGGCGAGGCATCGTCTGGCGGGCGCTTCATCAGCCTTACCGGTGTAACGAGCTGGGGGCATTGAGAGGAAGTCTGCATGCAAACCAATTTGCTCAAACCCAAGACCATCAACGTGGAGCAGATCAGCGCCAACCGCGCCAAGGTGGAGCTCGAGCCGTTCGAGCGTGGCTACGGTCATACGCTCGGCAATGCCATTCGCCGTGTCCTGCTGTCCTCGATGGATGGCTACGCGCCCACGGAAGTCTCGATCGCGGGCGTCGTCCACGAATATGCGTCCATCGATGGCGTGCAGGAAGACGTCATCAACATCCTGCTCAATCTCAAGGGCGTGGTCTTCAAGCTCTACAACCGCGATGAAGTGACGCTGTCGCTGCGCAAGGACGTCGAGGGCGTGGTCGTGGCGGGGGATATCCAGACACCGCACGATGTCGAGATCATCAATCCCGAGCATCCCATCGCCACTCTGTCGGCTGGGGGCAAGCTCGACATGCAGATCAAGGTGGAGAAGGGTCGGGGGTATGTTCCCGGCAACCAGCGCTGGCACGGCGATGAGCCCAACAAGGCCATTGGCCGCATCGTGATGGATGCCTCCTTTTCTCCGATTCGCCGCGTCAGCTACACCGTGGAGAGCGCTCGCGTGGAGCAGCGCACGGACTTGGACAAACTGGTGCTCGACATCGAAACCAATGGCACGGTCACGGCGGAGGAAGCCGTCCGCACCTCGGCGAAGATCCTGGTCGAACAGCTGGCGGTATTCGCCCAGCTCGATGGCGGGGATATTTTCGAAGCAGGGGCCTCCAGCACGCGTTCCAGCGGCGCGTCCTTCGATCCGGTGCTGCTGCGCCCGGTCGACGAGCTGGAGCTCACGGTGCGTTCGGCCAACTGCCTCAAGGCAGAGAACATCTACTATATCGGTGACCTGATCCAGCGTACCGAAAACGAGCTGCTCAAGACCCCGAACCTGGGTCGCAAGTCGCTCAACGAGATCAAGGAAGTGCTTGCCTCGCGCGGCCTCACCTTGGGCATGCGACTGGAGAACTGGCCCCCGGCCGGGCTCGAAAGACGTTGATTTCAAGTACGGGCTGCCAGCCAGCCCGGTGCCGCGGGAGGTACCTGACACGGCCCCCCGCATTACAAGTGTCCAGAAGGAAGAAGCACCATGCGTCACGGAAACGGACTGCGAAAACTCAACCGCACCAGCGCGCATCGCAAGGCGATGCTGCAGAACATGATGAACTCGCTCATCGAGCACGAGGCCATCAAGACCACGTTGCCCAAGGCCAAGGAATTGCGCCGCGTGATCGAGCCCATGATCACCCTGGCTCGCGCGGATTCGGTGGCCAATCGCCGTCTGGCTTTTGCCCGCCTGCGCAACTCGGACAGCGTGACCAAGCTGTTCACCGACCTGGGTCCGCGCTTCAAGGCCCGTCCAGGCGGCTACACGCGCATCCTGAAAATGGGGTTCCGCGTGGGTGACAACGCTCCCATGGCGTACGTGGAACTGGTGGACGGCCCCGTCGCCTCCACCAATTCGGAAACGAAGGCCTGATTACCTGATACAATACCCGGCTTACCGCGCGGTGGAGCAGTCTGGTAGCTCGTTGGGCTCATAACCCAAAGGTCGGAGGTTCAAATCCTTCCCGCGCAACCAATAAAATCAAGGACTTACGAGAGATCGTAGGTCCTTTTTTATTGCTGCCGGATTTTTTGCTGCACTTTTGCTGCACTTTTTCCTATACCTTGTCCCGGATGGGATGTCCCCTTCCGGAAACTCATCCGGAGACAAGGATGGCTACCATCAACAAGCGCGGCCTGTACCAGTATCAGGCGATCGTCCGCAGAGCCGGGTACCCGACCCAGTGCAAGACGTTTGAAGCAAAGCGCGATGCCCAGGATTGGGCGTCGACGGTCGAGTCAGAGATGCGGCGCGGAGTCTTCGTTGACCGCACCGAGGCCGAGCGCATGACGCTGGGCCAACTGCTTGAACGCTACCGCGACAAGGTAACACCTCTGAAGCGTGGCGAAGCTCCTGAACGATCCAGGCTCAAGCGGTTGATCGCACACCCTATCGCCCTCCAGCGCCTGGCCCGACTTCGAGCCGTGGACTTCTCGGACTACCGGGATGAGCGTCTTGACGAAGGGGCGTCAAACAAGACAGTTCGTGAAGAACTGCTGTTGTTGTCCGCGGTCCTCAACACGGCGTCCAAAGAATGGTCGATTCCAGTCGAGAACTGGGTTTGTCACTTACGCAAGCCTGCGGCTGGAAAGCATCGAGAACGCCGACCCTCTGCGGACGAAGAGCAAAAACTGATGACTGCTTGCAAAGAGAGCAAGAGCGAGGGGCTCGAATTTGCTGTCGTGCTTGCGATTGAGACTGGCATGCGGCGCGGCGAACTCGCCGGATTGACGTGGGCTCAGGTGGACTTCAGCAATTCCGTTGTTCGATTGGTGCAAACGAAGAACGGGGAAGGACGTATCGTGCCGTTGTCCGTGAAAGCGGAAGAAGCGCTTCGAGCGCTTCGAGTCCCGTCGCGCGCCACCAACTGCAAGATCTTCTCGTTTTACGATTCCAATGGATTGGGCGCGGCTTTCACCCGTGCCTGCCGGAGGGCTGGCATCCAAGACCTCCACTTTCACGATTTGCGCCATGAGGCGGCATCGCGCTTCGCTCCACGCATGGCGGCTCCCTCGCTGGCGAAAATCATGGGTTGGAAGACACTTCAGATGGCGATGCGGTATTACAACCCGCGCGAAGCTGAGCTTGTCGCGCTGGTACGTGCGGCGGCGTGATCGGCCTGCCAGGGAGGAAGGGGCGGGCGGCGTGGGGCGTGCAGAGAGCCCTTCCTCGCCTATGGCTAAAGGTCTGCGGGGCTGTGCGCCGGATAGGGGTGAAAGCCCCCACCAGACGGTGGGGGCTGAGGTAAGAATGTCCTCAAGCGAGCAGTGCAGCTCGCTTTGATGCCGCGCAGTCTGACCTCCTCTGGCAAGCCAGAGACACGCGGACTTCATCCCTTCCTGCTTTCCCCTGCCGCCAAGCGGGGGATGTTCGCTGTCAGTGCCGCCAAGCACCTTCAGCTATCAGACCTGCAATGAGCCGCCAAGCTCAAATCCCCTTGCGGGGTACACACTTTTCAACCGCTGGCAGTTTTCGAGTGGTCTTGCGACCGTCGCCTCGGGCTTGGGTGATTAGTCCTCGCCATCAGCTCAACCTCTACTATCCGCCGCTCCCTCTCTTGTGCCGTCCCAGGTGCCACCCCGGTCAATTGGCCGTCAGAGATTCCCGTGTTAGTTCATCGTGTCGAAACCACGATTTCGGCTTGTGTCATCTCAAGTTCAAGGCATCGCATACGCTTACGGGCCTTCGCCCTTTCAGCACTCCGATGTTCCATAGCGAGCGCCTACCCGCCCTGAACTTTCACCGATGAATCACCCCTTGCGGGGCACAACCAAGGTTTCTTACCGCGATAAAGGGGGCTCTCACCCCTAGCTACGTGCTTGAGCTATCCAGCGACCCGTCCATTACGACGGTGCCAGGCTTCCGGGTCTCCCCTCGCCCCTGTGCCATTTCTGACACCTCAGCAGCCCACACGCGCGGCATCCGTCACGCCGTTCAGTTCCGAACGTCCCGGATGGTGGATTTTCACCACTTCACAGATGAACAGGGTTTGTGCTCGTTACCGAGCCTCCCGTTTCCACGTCGCCCAACATTCGATCCATCCACAAATTGATTGGGTCGAACGGGGGGTGCCCCCCCCCAAGCGCCCGTTTCAGCCGCACCAGCCAGTGTTACCCGGCATGCAGCTAAGGCGGTTTGCTGACGCTTGGCGAGCGTCAGCGTGGGGTCTCCCCCTGTGTGTATTTTGCAAGTTGGCGATCCTGCCCGATGCGCCCTGGCGCAAGGCGCACGGGGCAGGATCGCCGACGCAGGTGCGGTCGCTTCCGCGCCCGCAAGCATCGTTCCTCTGCACGGGTATAGCGCTTTTCGGAAGAATCTACAGGAGGATTTCGAGGAACATCAATACATCAAACTTCCGGAAACCAAATCACATAACAACCACGCGGGCTGCGGCGCGATGCAAATCCTCGCAAGTCGTAGAAAAATTTCATACTGCCGCGTGTCAATCGAAGTAGATCTGACGCGCCGAAGCAGCGCGCGCCGCTTGCCGATCAGCGGCGGTGCAGATGGAAACGCCCGTGCCATCCGGACAAGCCGTTTCGGTCGGCTATCGTGCCTGGCCGCCCGTAGCGGGCTGGCACGCATTGGCTCAGGGACATCGTGCTGGACCGCGTCGCGCCGCAACACCTTTTTTGGCCAACCGCTTCAGGCTGGAGGCAGTCGGTTAAATTTCAGAGACGAATGTCGGCAGCCATCAAAACCAGCCGCTCGTTGGATGCCTCGCCGGCTGACCGCTTTGGTCAGAGACGGCTCCTTCATCCACAATTTCATGAATGGGTGCCAGCGCTGCTCGGGCGATGGCGCTGAACGTCCGCTCCCACCATCAGCCAACTGGCGCTGTCGACCCTGAGCAGCCATCCAGATGAAAGCTCCAAAGCTGTCATTCAGCCAAGCGGCATGTGCAAGGCCAATACGCCTTGGCGCGCGCGGGCGCCGCACGGCATCGAGCCATGGCAGGTCAATGCCCAGCACTTCGCGGTAAAGGAACAGCAACGCGCTCAACGCCTGGTTGTGCGTGGCAGCAGCCACCCGCCGCTCGTTGGCCAGCATGCCCAGAAAACGCTCGATTTCCACGTGCCCCATGTCTCGCGGATGCCGCAAACCGTGCCATTTCACAAACGTGCGCACCCATTGCACATAGGCCTGTTCGGTGCTAGTGTTTGTAACAAATTCACTCACGGACCTGATCCAGCAACCGTGTGGCGCGCAACACAGGAGGGGCGGCGGGTTTCATGGCTGAATTTAGTACTGTATTTTTGTACGATATACATGCCGCAAAGCTAGGGAAGGTCTGCACAACCCGCCTCATGGCGCAAGCTGATGCGTGAACATTCACATGGTGAAACCGAAGCCGAATTTACGCCCGATTTCCCGCTCTTTCGGCCAATTTCAGCCGTATTGCGGGCCCTTGCCCGTGCTGCAGGCGCACTCATGCCCGCGCTCCCTGCAAAATGCGCTTGCGCACCATCCACAGATTGGACAGCGCGAACAGCACCAGAAGCTGGCTGGTGTTCTTGGCCAGGCCCTTGTAACGCACCTTGCGGTGGCCAAACTGGCACTTGAGAACTCGGAACTGGTGCTCGACCTTGGCGCGGATACGCGCCTTGACGGTCTCCATCTGATCGAGCAACACATCAAGGGGGCGGTTCTTGTCGAGCTTCTTGCGCTTGCCCGGCATCATGGCGATGTGCCAATGGGTATCAGGGTGCTGCTCCTGTACTTCGCCACGCTTGTCAACACCTCGGTAGCCCGAATCTGCAAAGACTTGTGTTTCCTCGCCGTGCAACAGCGCCGCTGCCTGCGTGATGTCGTGGGCGTTGGCGGCCGTGGTGGTGACGGTGTGCACCAAGCCCGAATCGGCATCCACGCCAATGTGCGCCTTCATACCGAAGTGCCATTGGTTGCCCTTCTTGGTTTGGTGCATCTCAGGGTCGCGCTGCCCATCCTTGTTCTTGGTGGAACTGGGTGCGGCAATCAAGGTGGCATCGACCACGGTGCCGCTCTTGAGCAGCAGGCCGCGGGCGGCCAGTTGGGCATTGACGGTGGCAAGGATTTGAGCTGCCAGCTCGTTCCTCTCCAAGAGGTGTCGAAAGCGCAGGATGGTGCTCTCGTCGGGCAGGCGGGTGATGCCTGCGTCCAGGTGGGCGAACTCTCGGTACAGAGGGACGTCGTGCAAGGCTTCTTCCATCGCCGGGTCGCAGTGCCCGAAGAATTGCTGCAGCAGGTGAATGCGCAGCATCGTCTCCAGGGCAAAGGGCGGGCGCCCCGTCTTGCCTGCAGGCGCGTGCGGTGCAATCAGCGCCAGAAGATCAGGCCATGGGATGACGGCATCCATCTCATCGAGGAATGCACGCTTGCGCGTCCTCTTGGGGGCAAGTTCAAATCCGCTTGTTGCAAGGCTCATTTGCTTCATGGGTGTTCAACGTCCGAGGGGCTCAGGTGGTGGACTTTTGCAGACCTTTCCTAGGCTACAAGCCCCGTGCAGCGTTTTCTGCGTGCCAATTTAGACCGCAAGCGCCGGATATAGCCTGCGAGTTGGTGCGGTCTACATTACGTTAGCAGAGAAAGTGAAATTAGAGCCGAGGGAACAGGTCTTCCAAACTAACAAAATCGGTCAGGCGTTGCAATATGGGAATTTTCAATTAATGTGTGCCGTGATGCACCACGAATAACGAATTCCATTATTTTCATCTAAGAATCATAAATTGTATTATTGAATTTAAATTATCTTATTTATTTTTTAAAGGATATATCTTGTACATAGCAGCAGCCATAATTTCCATCATATTTGGGCTACGCTCTTTCTCAGAGGCGGATGGAGTGATTGAAGAATCGCTCAGCATCATCATTCCTGCAATTTTTTGTATTTTGCTTTATAAAATGAATCAAGCAAAGAATCGACGAGAAATGCAGGAGCAAAAAGTGCACAAAGAACAAGCAGAAAAACAAAATAAAATTAATGGAGAAATTGAGAAGGCACAATCAGATTTTGCTTTTGGACCACTATCCGCAAAAATCATCGGAGGCTCCGGATATACATTTGTAAAAAATCAACCCATCAATCTTGGAATAAGTGCTTCATCTCTCATTATTTTAAAGAAAGAAACGCTTGAGAGAATAGAGATAAATTTCGATGGAATTAATGAACTTGAAATATCTGGCCCAGGCACCGTGACTACTAGTGCAGGAGTTGTTGGTGGCGGCTTTGGGCTTGAAGGTTTTTTGAAAGGTGCTGTAGCAGCAAGCATCATCAATGCGGCAACTACAAAGAGTTCGACCAACACTTTCATCAGAGTGCTCTCCAAAACTGGTGAAATCTATCTGCACACCACAGAAATGGAACCAGCCATATTAAAAATGAATTTTTCCCCGGCATTTGTTAGCTTGGCCAACCGCTCGAAGAGGGCTACGGCAAATTCGGGAGTTGGCATTGCTGAAGAAATAGAGCGTCTTCAAAAATTACTAAAGGACGGAACTATTTCTCAAGAAGAATTTGACACTGCAAAGAAAAAAATTATTGCCTAAGGAAGGTGTTCAAAACCCTTGCTCTCCCTGATGGTCTGATACACAGAGCGAAAAACCAGCCGAATTCTTCAACATGTGGCAAACGCCAACTCAAATTTTGTTCGAGAGTTTGTTTTGGACATGATCCTTAGGGCACAATGGAACACTTCGAGATATCACAACAGGAATCTGGCCTTCACATTGAGGGGTTTCCCGACGCAGTGAAGGTAATTGCTGTTGAAGGGTGGCGCTCCAAACGTTTGGCTGACCTAGCCCTCCACAAGGATGACCTAGAGTTTGCCGATAGTTGCCTAGATGCCATAAACGTTTCACCTGAAGAGCCATTCGTCATTCGAGAGGCACTCTGGCGATCCGCCATCGTACACTTTATGAAGTGCTTCGGTGACTCAGGCGCCCGTTTTCAGCTCTCATCAGTGAAAATTCTGAAGGGAGAGCTGCCCGAAGTGTCAATGGCCTTTGAGTATTTCAAGGACCTTAGAAACAAGCATTTCGTTCATGACGAAAATTCGTATGCCCAGAGCCTCCCTGGCGCAATCCTGAACAGCGAGACGAAAAGCTACAAAATAGAGAAAATTGTCTGCTTCGCTGCGATAATTGAAACTCTAACGCAGGAAAATTACAGTAACCTCAAATTGCTGGTCCAGAAGTCGCACTCTTGGGTCATCGCGGAGTTCGATCAACTGTGCAGCGCGCTTACAACTGAGTTGGAACGTGAACCATACGAAAGTCTCCTCAAGAGGGAATCGCTGTCGTTTCGCGCGCCAACCATTGATGAGATTCAGAAAAACCGAAATGTGCCCTAACCTATCATATATGGACTCCCCCACAACAGCAAGAGCCTGACCGATTGGGGACCAAGGGGTAAAAAACCTGCAGTCGTATATCGGGCATCTGTCGTGGACTCTGTGGTGGTCCGTGCCGACATGGAATCTGCGTCACCGCGTCGCCACACGTTACAAGCGGCAGGCAAGCTGCCGGAAGAGTTATCGGCGTAGTGCGGTGTGGGAGGAACCCGATTGGCCATGATGGTCGATCAAACTCGTCGCAAGTGGTGAAGGAATTGCTGGTCTGGCGTGCTGAACGGCTGTACCGGTTCAGTCGGGCATCGCAAAGCTCTGGCGCCTCTCTTTCCTGTTCAGCCGAGCTGCTTCATCGAACGGTTTGTGATCGCGCAGCGTGGCGTAGCAAATGCGCGCCAGCTTGTTGGCCAGCGCGCAGGTCGCCTTGTTGTGGTTGCTTCTCGCCTGCACATCCAGAGCCCAGCGGCGCACGCCCTGTAACTCCTTGCCCGCCCCTTGCGCCACCTTGGCCGCTCGCAGCACACTGCGTGCGCCGTGCGTGAGCAGCATGCGCAGGTAGCGATCCCCCTTCTTGGAGATGCGGCCCAAGTAACGACTGGAGCCCGAGCTGTACTCGCGGGGCGTCAGGCCAAACCAGCTGGAGAAGTGGCGTGCGTCCTGGAAGTGCGTCACATCGCCCGAGGTGGCGGCCACCAGGGCGGTGGCTGTGAGCAGTCCAATGCCTGGCACCGACAACAGCAGCGTGCAGGCCGGGCTGTCGCGAGCCACGCTGGCCAGCTCGCGCTCGACCTGGGCGATGCGCGTCTCCAGCAGGCGGATCTCTTCGAGCAGCATCGAGGCGGTGTGGCGGATCAGCTCGGGCACGGCCGAGCGCGGGTCGGCCAGCACCCGACTGATCGTCTCCACACCAGTGCGCGCGCCTTGTGCGATGGTGATGCCGAACTCGCGACAGAAGCCGCGCAGGGCGTTGATGCGCGAGGTGCGCGTGCCCA
Source organism: Comamonas sp. SCN 67-35 (assembly GCA_001725255.1). Taxonomy (GTDB): domain Bacteria; phylum Pseudomonadota; class Gammaproteobacteria; order Burkholderiales; family Burkholderiaceae_C; genus Comamonas_C. Next base: position 157,563 of record MEFV01000002.1, read on the forward strand.
TCCAGAGCGAGCGGATGCGGTGCAGGCCCTGTAGAGCTTGTTGCTCGACCGACTTCACGCGCACCGGGCGAATGTCCGAAGCGCGGGCGGCTTCGAGCAAGGCGGCCGCGTCGGTGGCGTCCGTCTTGTTGCGCCGCACGTAGGCACGCACGTACTGGGCGGGAAGCAGGCTCACCTCGATGCCCAGGTCACCCAGCCAGCGTGCCCAGTGGTGGGCCGAGCCGCAGGCTTCCATCACGACCAGGCCCACGGATCGGTTGACGAACCAGCGCTCGAACTGCGAGCGGGTCAGGCGCTGGGTATCGATGATGCGCCATTGGTCATCGGCAACGACGATCTGGAAAACGGATTTGGCCAAGTCGACGGCCACGGTAGTAGCATGCATGTCGGACTCCTTTCGTTTGAAGACCTGATCCCCACGCCAATGAAGACCAGTGCGCCAATCTCGCGCAAACAAACGGGGGAGTCCATCCCATCATCCAACATGGCTCTTCCTATGGCGCATCTTGGGAATCCGGGAAGATCATGAAAAATTTTACGGTTACTTGGGGCAAGGAGGGGTCTATGGGCCCGGAAATATCGAAGGTCATTTGCAACTCATGTGGTTCCGTTGCAAAAGTCAGCACCACTTAAGCATTGAGCAGTTTTTCATCCCTAACCCCTACTGGTTCTAACCAGGCGCTCAAGCCGACCCGCCTGCGGCGGGCGGCTTATCTTGGCCGTGAGTGCCTGCTTCTTGATACCGCCAGCGGCGGCTCATGGCCGGTAGTGTGATCTCGCAGCCTGCCCTGAAAGCTGACTATGGAGCAAGCCGCCTGCTGCGTTGAGTGGCCGCTACTTGGCACTGCGCACGGGCGGGTGCTCCCGGCCAGGAGCAGTCGTTGGCAGGCTTAGATTCAGTAGTCATGCACTCGGAACCATATGTTTCACGCTATCGTCCAAGGCAATCCGCTCGGAAGTCTGTATGGAGTCCAATGGCATAGCCAACCGAAGGCTCTCGCGATACTGCTCCGCTGGAGCAGCATGGATAACCTCCACCACGGCATCGTAGTTCGCCCGAATCACAGCCTCGATCACCTTAAGGTCGGCACGGAAAAATTCCTTACGCCCATTGACTTTGTTGAGTCTGCCAGACGCGAAATGAGAATGCAGCTTGGCTTCCAGAGCCGGGGCGTTGTCGGAAAACACCAGGGCATGCACATCGAAGCGGAACGGGACTGATGCATCCCCCAGTTCATCTACACGATCCATCGGCTCCAAGCGCCGAGTCATCCCGATCTTGAAGATGCCCTCTCCAAACGCGCCTATATTGGATATCACGTAAACGTAACCAGCCCGGGCGTTCTGTTCGCGGTAATCGAGCAGTCTTTCCTCTTCATCTAGCTTGCTGTTCTGGCTGGAAAGCTCATCGATACGAGTCTGCAGATCGTCACGCTCATCCTGGTCAACTGCAGCACCGAGGCGCAATTGCAGCTTCTGGAGTGCGCTGGTGAAGTGGCGACGCTCTTTCTCGATTTTGGCCCGCGCCTCCTGGATTTCCTTTTCGAGTTTTTCTTGCTCACGTCGGTCTTCCCTTGCCTGCCGAACTGCCTCTTTTTCCTCTTGGCGTTTCATCTGGTATTCGTGTGCCAGATACAGCTCCTGCAGCTTGCGCTCCAAGACGATGTCTTTCCACCAGGCGTCGATAGCCTTCAACAGCTTGTTGCAGGTCTCAAATGACCGTCGTATGCGCTCCTCCATCTTCTCCAGGTTACTGAACTTGACGTTGTCAATGCAATACTCACTTTCGCTGTTAAAGGATCTCAGCGCCAGCTTCAATGCATCCTTGCGCAATTTTTTCCACTGCGTCTTTGTGAATTCAACGGCGTAGTTGTCCCATGCATCAACCTCTGCACTCAACCCTCTGGCTGTTCGCTTCTGATCCTCGCGAATCTCATCGAGTCGATTCTTGTAGTCAATGCTGTTCGTGAATTGATACTTGGGTTCATACAGCGCAAAAGACTCCAGCTGAACGGTATCTTCGGCTCCCAAAATTTGTTGCTGGATCTCTTGTAGCTGGGAACGTGCTGCTTCCAAATCAGCCTGCGTCGCCGCGACCTGGGCCTGGACACTGGCAAGCAGTGTTCCTTCGTTCTGGATCTGCTTTTTTACCGCCAGCAGATCCAGTAACCCGATATCCCGAGCCTTTGCTTCCAGATCGTCGTACTTGGCCTGCAGCGTCTGCATTTCGGCTTGGGATTGCTGCCGATTAGCCTGCAATTCGGCTGCCAGCCGAGCCGCATTCTCCTTGTGTTCCGGGCCTTTGAAATAGTCGCCAAACGCCATATCTTCTCCACCTTCGTTCACTCTACTGTCGAAATGCTTGTCTTAGGATTATCGGTTTTCCCCACCATTTGCCATCTTCGTGACTTGCTTATGGCGGCGCTTCTTGTCCCGAATCTTGCGGATTGACAGTTGACTCCTGCTGCTGAAAGGTCGTTCATAACGAAGAAGGGAACGACCGCTGTGGGTCGAAAGCGGGAGTTCGTTCTGGGCAGAAGCAGTCAGCGCTGCGGCGCCGATTGCCGCGCACAAGTCCTACGCTCGCTGAACCTTGTACAGCTGACCTTCGTGCTTCTCGCAGTCGCCAAGTCCAGCGACCGCTTGGTGGCTCTTAGCGTGAGTTCGGCCAGCCGCAGCGACGGACTGCACCCGCTGCAGAACTGACCTACGTTATGGCAGCTTCCGCTGATTGCGGTCGGTCGAAACGGCCAAGACTGCTTCAGAGCGTAGAGCAGAAGGACCTTCGCAGGCTACCTCCTTGGGTCCGCTCTAGCCTTGCTGATTCATCGGTCGATTTGGTTATCCCGACTGCTGTCCACGCAGTACGACTGCTACGGGTCAATGGACTTGCTAACCGGGAACGGCCAGTCGGCGACGCCGGCAGGGCCCGAGATACTCCGCAAGATTCTGACCAATCGTCTTGAGGTAACCTCGTGTAGGCCTGCTGAAAACGGCTGGCGCCATTCAAAAGCATTACACGGGTGGAGGACTGAAGTTGACCCAGACGCTGTCGGTGGACGCAATGGTGCGTTCGATCGGAGTGCTGAAGGACCAGCCGCTGCTGGTTTTCTTGGGGGCTGGTGCTTCCATGAGCTCAGGAATGCCATCGGCCGTCCAATGCATTTGGGAATGGAAACGGTCGATCTTTCTTACCAACAATCCGGGTCTTGAGCGGCAGTTCGATGAGCTTTCGCTTCCTTCCGTTCGGCAGCGAATTCAGCGCTGGCTGGATGCTCAGCAGCGGTTTCCCAAGGAGGGGGCGCCAGATGAATATTCAGTTTTCATCGAGGAATGCTACACGCGCGGGGATGATCGCCGGCGCTATTTTCAGGAGTGGGTGAAGGCTTCGAATCCCGGCTTGGGCTACCAGTTGTTGGCTGAGCTCGCGAGGCGTAATTCGGTCAGTTCGGTCTGGACGACAAACTTCGATTCACTCGTCGCACGAGCAGCCACCGCCCACGGAGTTACCACCATAGAGATAGGGCAAGATTCCAAAGAGCGCGTAACGCGCCCGCTGGCCTTAGGCGAGCTGCAGTGCGTCTCGATGCATGGCGATTATCGGTACGACCCACTCAAAAACACGCAGAGGGAACTTGCAGAGCAGGAGGCCGAGCTTCGTGCGACCTTGATCCCCTTGCTGAAATCTCATCCTGTGCTCGTCTGTGGATACAGTGGCAGGGACACAAGCGTGATGGAGGCATTCCTGGAGGCTTATCAGGACCCTAAGCAGCAGCGCCTTCCCTTGTTCTGGACGCAGTACGGCGACGCGGCGGCCACTGGCGATGTGGCAAGACTGCTGGAGACCCCGGGAAACCTTGAGCCCCAGCGTTTCCTCGTGCCGGGCGTGACCTTCGACGACTTGATGCGCCGAATCGCATTGCATGTGACGCCCCCCGACGATCGGCACCGAGTCGACACAATCCTCGACAGATTCAAAGAGTCACCCACGACACAACGGGCAGCCTTCTCCCTGCCGAACCTACCGGTCAGCGGTCTGGTCAAGAGCAACGCATTTCCGATGCACCCCCCTGGTGAATTGCTCGAATTCGATCTGACACGGTGGCCAGCTCGTGGAACCGTCTGGGCGGAGCTACGAGCCCTTGGCGAAGCGCATGGTTTCGTTGCTGCGCCATTCCGGGGCAAGGTCTACGCGCTTGCGTCGCCTCAGCAAATCCAACGGGCTTTCGTGGGAAACCTCGCTTCCGAGGTGAAGCGGGTGCCGCTCAATGACGAGGACCTGCGCTACGAAGACGGTACAGCCAACAGCCTTATGCGACGGGCGACCGCGCTGGCGCTGGCCGCGAGGGCGGGGTTGCCATGCGATCACGAAGGCCTAATTTGGGACCCAAGCAACAGCAACAAGCATTGGGTGGAAAGACGAGAATGGATCGCGTATTGGGCAGTCATTCTGCAGGTGAAGACGGTGAGTGGCTCATTGGCGTTGGTACTGAAGCCGACCCTTTTTGTCACCGATGCCAAGGGCAATGAAGCGCCCCGAATAGTCGTCAACGCGGTGAAGATCAAGGTGCTTGGCTACCAGCACAACGCTCAATTCAATGAGGCGCTTGAGTTTTGGCGTGGGAAGCTCCTCCCTGAGCATGAGACTGTGCTCCGCTTCCCTGACGTGAACGAGGGCGTCAAGTTCTCCGTTTCCGCTCGGCCCTTCTTCGCCAAGATCACCGACGAACGCGACGCCTCGGTCAGGCTTAGCTACAAGCACGAGCGCCTGGCCTCGCAGGTCGGGCTGCAGATCGCGGAACCGCGGCTGTCCTTCTTGCCGAAGTCGGGAAGGGGGACAGCGTTCGACACACACCCCATTCGCGGCTTGATGCAGGATCGGCCATTCGATGCGCTGCTGACAGACACCGGTATCGCGACCAAAATCCGCGCCGCCCTAATCTCGCCCGCCAGGGATGGACGGCGGGTCAGTGAGTATCTCGGCAAGCTGCAGGAGCCTGTCGACCCGACCCGCTCGGATGAAGACTACTTGCTGGCCTTTCCGGGCTTCAGTAATGCGTTCAAGTGCGGACTGGAGGTGACACAGCCGGGCGGTAAGGGATTTGTTGGTCTCGACGAGCCGACCGACTGGACGACGGCTTCCGCACGTGAGCTGGGTGCGCGGATCGCTGCAGCAGTGTCCTCATTGAAGGCGGCTGCCAACCCCAGCGTGATCTTCATCTTCATTCCTTCCCGATGGAGTGCGCTCCGAGGCTATGACGTTGAAGGCGAGAAGTTTGACTTACATGACTTCGTCAAGGCCTCCGCCATTCCGCAGGGCGTCGCCACTCAGTTCCTGGAAGAAGACACCCTCACACATCCCCAGCAGTGCCGGGTTCGATGGTGGCTCTCGCTAGCGACCTACGCCAAAGCCATGCGTAGTCCCTGGGCGCTTGACGGCCTAGACAAAGACTCCGCCTATGTCGGCGTCGGCTACAGCCTGCGACATCGGCCGGGGGAGGATGGGAACGTCATTTTGGGTTGCAGCCACCTCTATAGCCCGAACGGACTCGGTCTCCAGTTCCGACTGAGCAAAATTGAGAACCCGATCATGCGCAGAAAGAACCCATTCATGAGCTTTGATGATGCGCGCCGTCTCGGGGAGGGCATCCGAGAACTCTTCTTCGAAGCGAATCTCAGGCTACCTAAGCGCGTTGTTATTCACAAGCAAACACCGTTCTTGAAGGAGGAACGCGAGGGACTTCAGGCTGGCTTGGAGGGTGTGGAATGTGTGGAACTCCTGCAGATCCACATTGACGACACATTGCGGTATGTGGCGTCCAAGGCGGATAGGAAGGGAGCTCTGCAGATCGACGGGTACCCGATCCATCGAGGTACCACAATCGTTGTGGATGACGCGACTGCGCTGTTGTGGGTGCATGGCGCCTCGACGGCGTTGAGGGCCAATCGTGCGTACTACCAGGGTAAGCGTCGAATCCCAGCACCTCTTGTGCTGACTCGGCATGCCGGGACCAGCGACTTGATGACACTGGCTGCCGAAATCCTCGGCCTCTCGAAGATGAACTTCAACAGCTTCGACCTTTACGGGCAACTTCCAGCCACCATCGAGACTTCAAGGCGCGTGGCGCGGATTGGCGCACTGCTCGACCGGTACTCGGACCGGTCGTACGACTATCGTCTGTTCATGTGAGTTCGCTCCCCGACAAACGACCGCGTACTTAACCGAGTCCGCATCATCACGCTCTGCAGTTCATCCCGGGAGAGAATCAGAGCGGCCGCCTTTGCTGTAGTCCTGCGGCTCGATTCGGCCATACGCAACGCTTGCGGCGGCTTACGGCCAGAAACTTTCCCAGGCAGGCACTGCTGGCTGAGACCAGCTTCCAGACTGATGTGAGTCATTCGCGGTCCAGTGTTTCAACGGCAGCCACCGCCAACACTGGTCGTTGAACGCCGCCTGTCATGAACGGCAGCTTCCCCTCGGACCGACCGCTCGATTGCGCGGCTCGGCATCTACGCCGACATGCACCTTCATCCCGAAGTGCCATGGTTGCCCTTCTTCGTCTGGTGCATGGCCCGCGTGATCCGCAGGCAGCGGCCGGAGCCGCGTGATGCGCTTCATCAATGGCAACCGTGGGCGAAATCGACAGGTCCCCGACCCCCCGCCTGGAAGTCAGCGAGCAGCAAGAACGCGATCAAACACGGGATGCGCGGGTGGGAGTACGGGGGCAACATCAGCTACTGGAGTTCCTAGCGACGCTTTCACTTGCAGAGAAGTGACTCAGACAGCTGGGAAGCATCTACGATTTGCCCTTGAGCGTTCACATGCAAGCCCTTCCTGCAAGTGGCCCTACTAATTGCAGTCGAGGAGCCGTACTGTTGCTCCCAAGTGTAGATAGTGATACCGCCCGGTAGGGGCGTGACGAACTGGGGCGGGCCAAACTCGGAGACTGCCTCGGTGATATTGCGTCCTACCCACTGCTGGGCAACGTCCTGCTTCGTGGGTACTGCGCAGGCGGAGAGACAAAGGACTATTAGAGTGGCAAGAGCGCGCATGGGGAGTGTCTTTTGTGGCGACGTAGCGTAGTGTGACATCGAGTTACGTACGAGTAAACGGCCGCCGGGAAACTTGGATTCCATCTCGCGGCGACCTGGCTCCCCCACTCTCCCTCAGCCCCCTTGTTCGCAAACGGACAGCGTTACTCGCGGCCACAAGGCCGGAAACCAGCCGTAAAAACGGAGCTCAATATGGGGGCGACCAGTTAGGCCGCAGGAATCTCAGGACACGCTCAATCCCGAAATGCGACGTCGTCGACGGTCATGGCCAGCATGGCGGCGTCAAGAGGTTTGACGGTCCTCGACTGCGTCAATACCATGGTGCCAACCCTGCCGACGTTTCGGGCGTTGGCTGAAGGCTCCGCGAGGGGCATGCAGCAGGCAGGTATCTCGTTTGGCCCACGCTTGTACTTTCTGCGCGGGCCACGGAGCAACGGCACGGCTGAGAGCTCTGGCGACACGTTCAAGAGTGGCTCATTCTTTTGATGAATCGCTATACAGCGCATCAACAGCCGGAGCCCACATGCCCGCATCGACCCCCATCTCTCGTTCCAAAACCGCCGCGCTGACGCGCATCCTCGACGCCGCTGGACGCGGCTATCACCGCTTCACCAGCGGTCAGGTGCCCGCCGAAAAAGCCATCGCACTCATCCATAAACTGCACCAACGCCACAGCATCGGGGCGACCCCTGCCGAGCGCCTCACGCGTAAAAAAAATGGCAAAGCGAATGCCATCCTGTGCTTCTATTTGCCCGAAGACGCGCAAGTCGCTCAGTGGCTCATGCTGTTCACCGATGGCGAACTCGACTCGCCCGAGAAGCTTGGGGAGATCGCGTCAAAGCCTCGCCTCCAATGGCTCGATTACGAGCTCATCAGGCGCGCCAACAGAGGCGTTACGAGCTGGACATGGCGGCGCCCCAAAAGTGAGATGACAGAGCACTACCTGATGCTGGGTGACATGCTTGCACGGCGCCGGCAAGACCAGGTTTGCGACGCGCTGGCGCGGATCGCGAACCAGCCCGGCTTCCACGGTGTGCGCGAGCAATCCTGGTCCCTGTGCCAGTACGCACGGCAACACGGCTACACGGGTGATCTGCCCTTCGTGCACTTCCTGAGGAAGGTAGGGCACGGCGAGCGCGTGATGCTGTGAGCCACTCGCTCTACGCGTCTGGCCGGTTCGGCCTTGGTGTCGACCAGAGCCACCCTCGCTCCAAACGGCTTGATAACTCCTTGCTGGAAATGCAGCCAGAACGCACCAGGTCGCGCGGCACGGTGGCAAAACGAAAAAGTGGCAGGAGGGTGGCGCCGCAAGGATAAAACGCTCCTGGCGTGGTTTGTGGCCTTCACGGGCAGGGCGTTGCAGCACCAACCCCAGCATGGGCTCGACGAAGGGGCCACCACGCAACCAGCGCGCCAGCCACTTCGTCCCTGGCAAGCCGCTGGGTGGACGCTTCAGCTCGGCTCTTCGATCCTGAGAGGATGAAGGCGCCGCTTCGGCTTGAGTAGTGCAGCTTGGCGGTCATCATCATTCTCGGTCCTCAAGATTTACAGGGGGGCTCTGCCCCCCTCTTGCCCTATGGGCAATTTACCCCTCCCCTCTCGCGTGGCACCGCCCCTGGCACGGGCTCAACGACTTTGGGGTAGCTCTGAAAAGCCCTACGGCTTGAGCAACCTGGGGCGCGAGATTTGCAAATTTCAACAATTGCTTGGTCATACAGCCTCCCGACGAGCAATCTGCTCGGCCTTAGTCGGACGACCAGGACGGCGGCGTGTAGGGGATGACGCGGGCATTGCGGCGGAACGCTTCGCCTCGACCCATATTTTGACGTCAGTGACCGCGAACCGAGGTAGGCGCCCCAGGTACAATACCGGAGGAAGGTCACCGTCTGTGTTGATGCGGTTGTAGATCGTGCGGGTCTTCAAGCCTACACTGGAAGCCAGCTCGGTGGGAGTGATCAGGAGAGGAGTCATCGTCTGTACGAAGAGGCCCGGCCACATTGGCCGTCCAGGGTATAGGCTCAAAGCGCCTATTTCGAACGTTCTGTTTACCTGGACTGGCGCTCGCCACCCCTCAGCCCTCGGATTGCTGCACTTTTGCTGCACTTCCCCCGGTAAATTGGGGTAAACTGGGAGCAGACGAGGTAAGTTAACTCTTTGATTTTATTGGATTTTTCGTTTTACCAGAGGGGGATGGTTTATCTCATAACCCAAAGGTCGGAGGTTCAAATCCTTCCCGCGCAACCAATAAATCGAGCGCTTAGCTTGTATCAGAGGCCCACTTCGGTGGGCCTTTTTGCGTTTGGCCCGAATTTGCCCACGATATTTCACTGTTGGCCCCGACACAGCAGCCTGCGGGGTTGGTTGAACAACACGCGTAATTGGCAGTGATCGGGGTGGTCACGCTCAATCCGAAGCGTGAGGCTGCAATCCAGGCAGTCATCATGAATCAGCACTGCTGACTGCATGAGTCAGGTGACAGCTATCCTGGCTTTTACCGAACGCCTCGAATTGCTTCATCGGAACGTCATGCGAAACCCTGGGTAAACCCTAGGATTTCATACGTTGACTTTTCTTCACTTTGTCTATTAAATGAATAGTCAGTCAGTTTGTTGACTGGCCTGACAACCTAGTTTGGAGACGATGAGATGAACAGTTCAAATAGGGTAAGAGCCTCGCACATGATCGCGTTCGCTCTGGCGGCGCTAATGTCGACTGGCACCTGGGCGGCCAAGGAACCGATCAAGATCGGCGTCCCGACCTCTCTCACAGGCCCCTATGCGCAGCTCGGCGACGAGGTCAAGCGTGCCGTCGAGTTCGCGGTCAACGAGGCCAATGCCGCCGGTGGCGTCGACGGCCGCAAGGTCGAGGTGCGTTTTCTCGACACCGAGGCCAAGCCCGATCTGGCACGGCAGCAAGCGGAAAAGCTGGCGTTGGATGGTTTCAACATCATGACCGCGACAATTGCTTCAAACGAAGTCCTTGCGATTGGACCGATGCTCAATCGTTGGAATGCGGTCTACGTTGCTACCGTGACAAAGGGCAATGACATCACCGGCGCCCAGTGCCAGCCCAGGCTGTTCCGTGTCAACCGGCCCGACTATTCTGACGGTGCAGTGATTCAGCCATGGCTGGCAACGCGCTCTGAAACCAAGTGGGCAATTGTTGGCGCCGACTATGCGTGGGGCCGCAACTCAGGTGAGAGTTTCAAGAAGGCGGCTGCCGCAACCGGCAAGACGGTCGTCTCGGAAAATTACCCAGCCCTGGGCAGCAACGACTATGCGGCGTTCATCCAGAAGGTGGCTGATTCAGGTGCGCAGGGCATGTGGGTCGCTCTGGCAGGGCGTGACGCCATCACCTTCGCGCGCCAGGCAAAGCAGTTTGGGTTGCTGGACAAGGTCACGACAGCCGGGATCAGCTTCACCACGGACGGCACGGTCAGTGTCCTCGGGGATACGGTCAAGGGCGTCCACACAATCATCAATTACAGCTCCACCCTGGATACGCCGGCCAACCGGAAGTTTGTCGCCGACTGGGGCAAGGTGTATCCGGGTGACGCTGCAACCAACTTTGGCGGTGAGACTTACATCGGCATGCAGGTGATCTTCCAGGCCGTGAAGAAGGCCGGCAGTGTCAAGCCAGCCGATGTTGCCAAGGCCCTCTCGGGCGGCACCTTCGAGACGCTTCTGGGCACGCAGCAGATGCGCAAGGAAGATCACCAGTTGGTCGGGCCTAATTTCTTTGGCGTTGTCAAAGAATATGAAGGCAAGCTGCGACCGGTGATCACCATGACTGTGCCGGCCAAAGACGCGACGCCGGCGCCGGATGGCAGCTGCAAGCTTTGAACGACTGCGGCCACGTTGGAAAAGGTGGGTGGCCGTGGCGACTTGCCGCGGCCGTGCCATTGATTGGAGGGGAGGGTTCAGAGCAATGATCATTCAGCTCCTCAACGGGCTGGTCTATGGCAGCTTTCTCTATGTGCTGTCGGTAGGCTTGGTCCTGATCTTCGGCTTGCGCCAGGTCGTTAACTTTGCCCACGGCGGGTTCTTCATGATTGGCGCCTACGTTGCGTACGCGGCATCACTGCATTTGGGCTTCTGGGCAGCTTTGGTCGTTTCGGTGGTACTACTGGCAGCGCTCGGGGTGCCGCTTGATCGTTTCGTCTTCAGGCCGCTGGCCAAAGAGGATCCCATCGCCACGCTGCTGGTGACCTTCGGCCTGCTGTTCCTGCTCGAGGATGGCGTGCGCACGATCTGGGGCAAGGACTACATTTCGGTGGCCGCGCCCGACCCACTGGGCGGCACCGTGATGATCCTGGGCACGCAGTTCCCGACCTACCGGCTGTTCGTCGTCGCGGTGGCGGTCGCGGTGGCCGTCGGTCTGGCGCTGTGGCTGCGCCTGACCAAGGTCGGGCTGTACGTGCGAGCGTCAAGCGTCGATCCGGTGACCACCGGCATGCAGGGCGTCAACACCGATCGCATCAGCGCCATCGTCGTCGCCATTGGCATCGGTCTGGCCGGACTGTCGGGCACCATCGCAAGCCCGCTGATGGCGTTGTCTCCGTCTATGGGCGGGTACATCATCATCGACTGCTTCATCGTCGTCGTCACCGGCGGCCTGACGAGTTTCCTGGGCGCCTTCATCGCGGCGCTGGCGATCGGGCAGTTTCACAACCTCGGGGTGGTCTACGTGCCCGAAATCGCCTCGGTGATTCCATTGCTGATCATGGTGTTCGTGCTGATCGCTCGGGTGCGATTTGGGGGAGTGGCGCGATGAGCAAGTCACAGGTAATTGCCTTGGGCCATGGGAGTGCGGTGCGCGCGAGGACGGGTAGCGGCGCCTGGCGTTTGCTGGCCGGCTCGGCGCTGCTGCTGGTGGCTGGGGTGGCCATGTCGTGGCTGGTCGGCTCGCAGTTGCTGCTCGGGCTGATGACGCGGGCGACGATCCTGGCCATGGTGGCGACCGCGATCGGCTTTCTCATCCGGCAGAACGGGCTGACCAGTTTCGGCCATGCTGCCTTCTTCGGCATGGCCGTCTATTTCATGGCCCTGAACGGCAAGTACGGCTGGATGCCGGCCGAACTGGCGGTGTTGCTGGCCATCGTTCTACCGGCGTTGTTCGCATTCTTTGTCGGCTTGATCATTGTGCAACTGCCGCCGCTGTCCTTCTCGATGGTCATGCTGGCGCTCGCGCAGTCTCTTTACCAGCTCATGCTGCGCTGGCGTGAGCTGGCCAATGGCGACGATGGCCTGTCGGTTCGCCTGCCGCAAACGCTGTTCGGCCTGGACATCGAGGTGTTTCAGGCGCCGCAATCAATGTTCATCGTCTCCTGGATCGCGCTGGTTCTGGTGCTGGTGGCGATCACCTGGATGGCGCGCAGCCGCTTTGGCGTGCTCACCATTGCGATCCGTGAGAACGAAGAGCGCGCCCGCTACCTTGGCTATCACACGCTGATTCCGCGCGTGCTGGTACTTTCTCTGTCGGCGGCGGTCGCCGGCCTGGCCGGCGTCCTATCCGCACTCTACGACGGTTTCGCCTCGCCGGACGCGCTGCATTGGAGCCTGTCCGGAGAGACCCTGATCATGGCCATCATCGGCGGCTCCAACGCGCTCTGGGGGCCGGCGCTCGGAGCCGTCATCTTCTTCTTCATCAAGGACACGGTCGGCAACATGACCGAGCACTGGCCGGCGATCATCGGCCTGCTGCTGGTGACCGTGACGGTCGTGCTGCCGCGCGGCGTCAGCGACCTCTTGCTGCGCCTGTCCTCATTGCGCTCCCGGGGCAAGTCATGAGCACTCTCGCACTCGAAGGCATCGGCCTGACGCGCAGATACGGCGGTTTTGCCGCTCTCAAGGGCGTTTCGCTACAGCTGCGGCCGGGCGAAGTCAGGGGGTTGATCGGGCCCAACGGCGCCGGCAAGTCGACCTTGATGGATGCACTGTGCGGACGCGGTGGCGTCACTGGCGGGCAGGTCTTCCTGGGCGGTCGCGAAATCAGTGGTCTGTCGGCGCAGGCCCGCCGGCGCGCTGGCCTGTCGCGATCGTTCCAGAAGACCAGCATCTTTCCCGACCTCAAGGTACGCGAGCAGGTCATGGTGGCGGCGCGCATGGCCGAGATCGACAATACCGACGAGGTCCTGTCTGCGCTTGGCCTGGACGGCTTGGCTGACCGGCGTGCAGCCGATATCGCCTATGGCGACCAGCGGCGCCTCGACTTGGCGCTGGCCCTGGTCGGGCGACCGTCGGTGCTGCTGCTCGATGAGCCGGCTGCCGGATTGTCGATCGAGGAGTCGACGACGTTGGCGCGCCTGCTCAAGCAACTGGCCCAGAGCTGGAAGGTCACCGTGCTTCTGGTCGAGCATGACATGGAAGTCATCTTCACCGTCTCCGATCGCATCACTGTGCTCAGCCTAGGTCAGGTTCTGGCCGAAGGCTCGTGTGACGAAATTCGCGCCAACGACGAGGTCGTGCGTGCCTATCTTGGATCGACCTTCGCATGACACTACTCAAGCTCACCGACGTCGATGCCTACTACGGCGAGGCCAAGATTCTCAACCGGGTGTCGCTGGAGGTCCACCGGCACGAGCGCGTGGCGATCCTCGGGCGCAACGGCGTTGGCAAGACGACAGTCGTCAACACTTGCCTTGGCATAGCTCGCATCGGCCACGGGCGCATTGCCTTCCAGGGGGTCGAACCCAGGGCGATCAAGTACTTCTCGGCGGCGCAGGCTGGCATCGCCGTCGTGCCGCAGGGGCGACGCATCATCCCCGGCCTGACAGTGCGCGAGAACCTGATTCTGGGTGCCGCCGTCGGCCGGCCGGGGAAGTGGAATCTGGAGGCGGTCTGCGCGCTGTTTCCCATTCTTGCCGAGCGTTCCGAGACGCAGGGCACGGCTCTCAGCGGAGGCCAGCAGCAGATGCTGGCGATCGGCCGGGCCCTGATGGCCAATCCTGACCTGCTCATCCTTGATGAACCGAGCGAGGGTCTGGCGCCGGTCATCGTTGATGAGCTGGCCGAGACGTTGGTGCACTTGGCCGGCGAGGGCACGAGCATCCTGCTGATCGAGCAGAATTTCAGCCTGGTGCACCGTACCGCCACCCGCTACTACGTGCTGTCCAAGGGTACCGTGGTCGAGCAGGGCAGCACCGAGGGCATGTCAATCGACCATCTGAAGCGGCACGTCGCAGTATGAAGGCTATCGTCGTCGAATCCTACGGGCCGCCCGAGGCGGCGCACATGGCCGAGTGGCCAGAGCCGGTTGCGGGTGTCGGGGAGGTGCGCGTTGATGTGCACGCGATGGGGGTCAACTTTCCCGACGTCCTGACCGTTGCCGGGCGTTACCAGAACCTGCCGGGCCTGCCGTTCGTGCCCGGCAAGGAAGCGGCTGGGCGTGTCGTCTCGGTGGGGCCCGGCGTGCGGCAATGGCGTCCAGGCGACCGGGTCATGGTGCAACTGGAGTGCGGCGCGTTTTCCGAGTCGGTCACGGTGGCGGCAGAACACTGCTTTGCCATGCCGCCTGGCCTGCCCATGTTCCAGGCGGCGGCGCTGGGGCTGACGTACCAGACGGCCTGGTTCGCGTTGTTCGACCGCGCTCGCCTGCGGCCGGGGGAGACGGTGCTGGTGACCGGTGCCTCCGGCGGCGTCGGCAGCGCCGCCGTGCAGCTGGCGAAGGCGGCCGGCTGCCGCGTCCTGGGTGCCGTTTCCAGCGACGAGAAGGCTGCATTCGTGCGCGCCCTGGGCGCCGACGGCGTTGTTGACACGCGTCGGGGAAACCTGCGCGAGTCGATCCGCGACCAGGTGCGCGAGCACAACCACGGGGAAGGTGCCGACGTAGTCATCGAGTCGGTGGGCGGCGAGGTGTTCGGCGGCTGCCTGCGGGCTCTGGCCTGGTCGGGACGGCTCATCATCGTTGGCTTTGCCGGCGGTGAAATTCCGGTGGTGAAAGCCAACTACCCACTGATCAAGCACATCAGCATCAGCGGTCTGCACTGGAGTGACTACCGCGACCGCTTCCCCGAGCGGATGCGCGATGCGCAGGCGGAAATTTTCAGGTTCTGGCGCAATGGCCGCCTGGTACCTCCGGTGACGAGGGTGTATCCGCTCGCGGATGCGGCGCTGGCACTGGCCGCGATTGCGGACCGCAGGGCGCTCGGCAAGCTTGTGCTGGAATCGGCCTGTGGGCGGGCCGAGCGTGAGCGTGCGGAGATCGCGCTGCCGGACCCTGCCGAGGGAGTGTCGTGATGGCGTGGCGGGCGCTGCGTGGCCATGCCGATGTGCGGTCGGGGCCTGGCTCTGTGATACAACCCGGCCTCTCGGGAGCGCATCGCACCGACTGGCGGCATGCGACAGAAATCCAGCAGACCTTGGCGACGGTGAAGGCTGTCGGCTCCTCGTCCAGAGGACGAAAACATAATTCGGAAAACTAGAGTGACGCGACAACGCGCAAGCGAATCTTTCACCAAGGATCATGCCGACCTTGTTCCTGATGTCGTCAAGAGTCAGGTCGCGGATCCCGAGTTGGTCCAACGTCGACGCGAACAGATCGCCGCGGCTGCGGCCGAGTTGTTTTCAAAGAACGGCTTCTATCGCACGACGATGCAGCAGCTGGCGCGCCAGTGCGGCTTCAGCTCGGGCTTGATCTACCAGTACGCGGAAACCAAGGAGGACGTGCTGCTCTTGGCGCTGCTGCATGTCATGAACCGGTTCCGTCGCGAGATCGAGCAAGCCGAAGACGCCGAAAGCCCGCTGGAGCGAGTGTTCATAGCGCTCGAAGCATATTGCCGCGTGGTGGACCAGTTCAAGGCGGCGGCCATGCTCGCATATCGTTCGACGATGTCGTTGCCGCTGGAGCACCGCAGCTACATCAAGAATGCCGAGATCGCCACCAATGAGCTGATCGCCGCGCGTGTGCGCGACTGCATCGAAGCGGGCTTTTTCAGGAAGGTCGATGCCGACCTGGTGACCTACCAGTTGGTGTTGCATGCCCACGCCTGGTCGCTCAAGTCCTGGCGCTTCAATAAGCTGATCACCTTCGATGATTACGTCGCAAGCGGCTTCGACATGTTCGTTCTGGCGCTGGCGACCGACAGCGGTCGTCAGGAATACCAGCGCTTCCTGGCATCGCGCAAGAAAGCGGCAAAGTCCAAACGCCGCTCGCCCGCATCCGCTGACGGTGGTCAGCAGCCAGGCAAACGAAGCTGATCCGATTGACTTCGCATGAGTCATTCGTTAGTATTTCAAAAATGACTGATTATTCATTCAATAGCCATGATCGAACTTGAATACACCGGCTCGGTGCTGACACTGACTCTGGCGCGATCGCCCGTCAACGCCATCAATGACGAGTGGATCGATCGGTTCAATGCCATCCTCGACGAACTGGGGATGCGCACGGACGTCTCGGTGCTCGTGCTGCGTTCGTCGCAGCGCTCGTTCTCCGCCGGAGCCGATCTCAAGTTGATGCGCGAGTGCTTCACCGGAGACGCCGGTCGCGCCCGCATGCTTGAGGTTGTGCGTCGCATGCAACGGCTTTATGACCGCATTGAGCGCCTGCCGCAGGTCACGATAGCCGTGCTTGGCGGTGCCGCCTTTGGTGGCGGGTTCGAACTGGCGCTCAGCTGTGACCTGCGCGTGGCTGCCGACGAAGCCCAACTCGGCTTGCCCGAGGCGCGGCTCGGGCTGTTGCCCGGGGCCGGCGGTACGCAGCGGCTCACGCGCCTGTGCGGGCCGGGCGCCGCCAGACGCCTGATCCTGACGGCCGAGACGCTTGACGGCAGTCAGGCCAAAACGCTGGGCATCGTGCAGTGGGCTGTGCCGGCGGCCGGGCTTGACGGTTTTGCTCTGCAGTTGGCGCAGCGCGTGGCCGCCCTGTCGCCCCATGCCCTGGCGGCATGCAAGCAATGTCTGGGTGTCGCGGACGGTTCATCTCAGCACGGCATGGCGGTGGAACTGCACCTGACCGCTGCGCTGTTCGCGCACGCCGACACGCGTCAGCGCGTCAACGATTTCCTGCAACGATAAGAGGTTCAAGATGAAAATGGATGGCAAGACTGTGGTGGTGACAGGTGCCGCTTCGGGCATCGGCCTGGCCACCGCCGAGGCGATGGTGCAGGCCGGAGCGACGGTGATCATGGCCGATCTGGCCTTGGAAAAAGGCCGCGCCGAGGCTGAGCGACTTCGTGCCGCTGGCCATGATGCCCGCTGCGAACAACTGGACGTTTCCTCGCCGGAATCGGTCACATCGTTTGCTCGGCGCGTACTGGCGCAAGGCGAAGTTCACGTACTGGTCAATTGCGCCGGCTGGGGCAAGCCACAGGCCTTCATCGACAACGAACCTGATTTTTGGGATCGCGTCGTCGACATCAATCTCATGGGTCCGATTCGGCTGGCACGTGCCCTGCTTGAGCCGATGATCGAACGTCGTTCAGGCAAGATCGTCAACGTCGCCAGTGACGCAGGCCGCGTTGGCAGTTCTGGCGAGACCGTCTACTCGGGCGCCAAGGGCGGCTTGATCAGCTTCAGCAAGGGCCTGGCGCGAGAGATGGCGCGCTATTCGATCAACGTCAATTGCGTCTGCCCCGGGCCGACCGAGACACCGATGCTGATGGCCGTGCCCGAGAACCACCGCGAGGCCTTTCGGCGGGCGATTCCGATGAAGCGCTTTGGCAAGCCGTCGGACGTCGCAGACGCCGTCGTTTTTCTCGCCAGCGAACGCTCCGATTACATCACTGGCCAGGTTCTGAGCGTTTCGGGCGGCCTGACCATGGTCTGAAGACGCAACCATCCCATCATTCAAGGAGAAGATTTCATGCAGAGAATCGAACTGGCCAACTACAAGGCCACGCACTTCAAATGGGAGTTCAGCGGCAAGGTGGCGACCATTACACTGAATCGCCCAGAACGCAAGAATCCCCTGACTTTCGAGTCCTACGCCGAGTTGC
Source organism: Comamonas sp. SCN 67-35 (assembly GCA_001725255.1). GTDB lineage: Bacteria > Pseudomonadota > Gammaproteobacteria > Burkholderiales > Burkholderiaceae_C > Comamonas_C. The sequence continues at coordinate 175,552 of MEFV01000002.1, forward strand.
GTGACCTCTTCGGCCAACTGCGCCACGCCAGCGACGTGAAGACGGTGGTTGTCACCGGTGCCGGGGACAATTTCTGTTCCGGTGGCGACGTGCATGAAATCATCGGGCCGCTGGTGCGCATGCAGGAGGCCGACGACATGCAGGGGCTGCTGGATTTCACGCGCATGACCGGCGACCTGGTCAAGGCGATGCGCCACTGCCCGCAGCCGATCATTGCCGCCGTGGACGGCATATGCGCCGGCGCCGGGGCGATCGTTGCCATGGCCTCGGACATGCGCATCGGCACGCCACGTGCCAAGACCGCCTTCCTGTTCGTTCGCGTTGGCCTGGCCGGCGCGGACATGGGAGCCTGCGCCATCCTGCCCCGCATCATCGGCCATGGGCGCGCTTCGGAGCTGCTGTTCACCGGCCGCAGCATGAGCGCCGAGGAGGGCGAGCGCTGGGGTTTCTTCAATCGTATCGTCGCCCCCGAGGACGTTCTGTCTCAGGCCCAGGCACTGGCTGCGGAACTGGCTGATGGCCCGACCTTCGCACACGGCATCACCAAGACCTGTCTGCATCAGGAATGGGCCATGGACGTCGATTCGGCGATCGAGGCCGAGGCGCAGGCGCAGGCCATCTGCATGCAGACGCGCGACTACGGGCGCGCCTACCGCGCCTTTGTCGCCAAGCAGAAGCCGGTTTTCGAGGGGGACTGATGGCCGATCGCAGTTTCCTGGCGTGGCCGTTCCTCGAGACGGCCCACCGTGATCTGTATGAGCGCGTCGACAACTGGGCCGCGGAGCATGCCTCGATCACCGGTGGAAATGACGAGTCCAGCGCCGCCGCTGCGGCCACGGTGCGCAGGCTGGTTGCGGCCATGGGTGACGCCGGCTGGCTGGCCACGGCTGTCGGCGGCCAGGAGGCCGGCACCCATGGTCCGCTCGACGCGCGCAGCCTGTGCGTGTGTCGTGAAGTGCTCGCGCGCCATGCTGGCCTGGCGGATTTCGCCTTTGCGATGCAGGGGCTCGGAAGTGGCGCCATCAGTCTGTTTGGCAATGCCGCACAGAAGCAGCGTTGGCTGATCGACGTGGCGCGTGGGCGCAGCATTGCGGCCTTCGCCTTGTCCGAGCGTGAGGCTGGCTCCGATGTTTCGGCGCTTGCCACACGGGCCGTTCCCGATGGTGACGGCTGGCGCCTGGATGGAACCAAGACCTGGATTTCAAACGCCGGCATCGCCGACTTCTATGTCGTCTTCGCCCGCACCGGCGAGGCACCGGGCGCCAAAGGCTTGTCGGCCTTCGTCGTCGAGACCGGGACGCCAGGGTTCATGGTGTCGGAGACGATCGACCTGGTGGCGCCTCATCCCATCGGCTCGCTCGTCTTCGACGGCGCGAAGGTACCGGCGGACAATTTGCTGGGAGTTCCGGGCGAGGGTTTTCGTATCGCCATGGCGACGCTCGACGTATTCCGGCCGACGGTTGGCGCCGCGGCCCTGGGCTTCGCCCGGCGTGCGCTCGACGAAGGCCTGCGGCATGCGGCGACACGCCGGCTCTTTGGCCAGCCGCTGTCCGAATTGCAAATGACGCGCGAGCGGCTTGCGGACATGGCGCTGGCGATCGACGCCGCCGCCCTGCTGGTGTATCGGGCCGCCTGGGTCAAGGACGAAACGGGCGCGCGCATCACTCGCGAGGCGGCAATGGCGAAGCTCTATGCCACCGAGGCGGCGCAACGCGTGATCGACGCCACGGTGCAGATCTTCGGCGGCCTGGGCGTCACCCGGGGCCATATCGCCGAGCGCCTCTACCGCGAAATCCGGGCGCTGCGCATTTATGAAGGCGCCAGCGAAGTTCAGAAGGTGATCATTGCCGGGCGCCTGCTCGACGAATTCCGCTCCACCGCAGCCTGGGAGGGCCTCCATCATGGTACTCACTGAACAGCAGACGATGATCCGCGACATGGCGCGCAAGTTCGCGCGCGAGCAGCTGCTGCCGAACGCAGCGCGCTGGGATCAAGAGGCGCACTTCCCGCGCGAGGAACTGGCGGCCATGGGTCGGCTCGGCCTGCTGGGCATGAACGTGCCGACGGAGTGGGGCGGTTCCGGCGCCGACAGCGTCTCGACGGCACTGGCGCTCGAGGAGATCGCGGCCGGCGACGCGGCAACTGCCACCATCATGAGCGGCCACAACTCCGTCGGCTGCATGCCGATTGCACGCTTTGGCAACGATGAACAGAAAGAGCGGTTTCTGAGGCCCATGGCGGCCGGCGAGATGCTCAGCGCTTTCGCGCTGACCGAGGCGCACGGCGGCTCGGATGCCGGCGCGTTGACGTCACAGGCGCGCCGCGACGGCGACAGCTATGTGCTCAGCGGCAGCAAGCAGTTCATCACCACGGGCAAGAATGCCGACGTGGCGCTGGTGTTCGCGCGCAGCGGCGCCGCTGGTCCAGGCGGCATCAGTGCCTTCATCGTGCCGACGGACTCACCCGGCTATGTCGTCACGCGCGTGGAGTCCAAGCTGGGCCAGCGCGCATCCGACACCTGCCAGATCGCGCTCGAAGACGTGCGGGTGCCGCTGGCCAACCGGCTTGGCCAGGAGGGCGAGGGCTATCGCATCGCGCTGTCCAATCTCCAGGGTGGCCGCATCGGCATCGCCTCGCAGGCGGTCGGTATCGGTCGAGCCGCCTGCGAGGTGGCGATGGCCTACGCGCGCGAGCGCCAGGTTTTCGGTCGGCCGATCATCGAGCATCAGGCAGTGGGTTTTCGGCTTGCCGCCATGCTCACGCGCATTGAAAGCGCACGCCAGATGGTCTGGCACGCGGCGTCCCTGTCGGATGCCGGCCAGCCCTGCCTGATGGAAGCTTGCATGGCCAAGCTGCTGGCTTCGGAAGCGGCTGAATGGGTCTGCTCGGAGGCGATCCAGACTCTGGGTGGCTACGGATACCTGACCGATTTCCCGCTCGAGCGCCTCTACCGCGACGCCCGCGTGTGCCGCATCTATGAAGGCACGAACGATATCCAGCATCTGGTGATCCTGCGCGAAATGCAAAAGCGCGGCATTGTCTGATCGATCGCACAGGAGCCCATCGCCGTGACATCAGTCGTCCCTCTGCCGCTGGCCGGGATCCGCGTTCTCGACTTTTCCAACCTGCTGCCGGGTCCGCTGGCTAGCCTGCTTCTGGCAGAAGCAGGCGCCGAAGTGATCAAGGTCGAACGGCCCGATGGCGGTGACGAGATGCGAGCCTACGCGCCGGTTTTCGGCGACGTCAGCGGCAATTTCGCGCTTCTCAACCGTGGCAAGGCCAGCCTCTGCGCCGACCTCAAGGACGCTGGCGACCGGGCCCACGTGCTTGAACTCGTGCGCTCTGCCGACGTGTTGATCGAGCAGTTCCGACCGGGGGTGATGGAGCGCCTCGGGCTCGGATACGAACAATTGGAGCGGATCAACCCCGGCCTGGTCTATTGCTCGATCACCGGCTACGGCCAAACGGGAATGCGGGCACTGAAGGCCGGGCATGACCTGAACTACCTGGCCGAGAGCGGCCTGCTCGGCCTGACGCGGGCCAGCGATGGTGCCCCGGTGTTGCCGCCCGTCCTGGCCGCCGACATCGGTGGCGGCGCGTACCCGGCGGTGATCAACATCATGCTGGCTCTCAAAAGCCGCGACGGCACCGGGCGCGGCTGCCACATCGATGTCGCCATGACCGACAACCTGTTCACCTTCGCCTACTGGGGCCAGGCCATGGGGCAGGCCGCTGGCCGCTGGCCACGGCCGGGTGGCGAGCTGACGTCCGGCGGCTCGCCGCGCTACCGGATTTACCGCACGGCCGACGGTGAGTATCTCGCTGCCGCGCCGATCGAGGAGCGCTTCTGGCAGATCTTCTGCGACGTCATCGGCCTGGCGCCGGCCGAGCGCCATGACGCCTCCGAACCGGAGGCCGTGATCGCCCGGGTCGCGGCGCGGATCGCCAGCGCGAGCGCCGACGAGTGGCGCCGGCGCTTTGCCGGCCGCGATGTCTGCGTTACGGTGGTCGAGTCGCTGCAGAGTGCCTTTGCCGATCCTGCCTTCGCCGGGCGCGGCCTGTTCGAGCGCGTGGTGTCGGCGCAGGGCGCCCGCATGCCGGCCCTGCCGGTTCCGATTCCGGCGGCGCTGCGCCATCCGGCACCAGAGCGTGAAGCGCCGGCGCTCGAGCCCGCAGCGCGCCGCCGGAGCTGGAGCGCTCGCGAGTCTGCGCCGTCGCGGCCCTATGACCTGAGCGGCATGCGCATCCTGCTTACCGGCGCTTCCGGAGGTATCGGCCGTGCCACTGCCCGCCTGCTGGCGGAGCTTGGCGCCGAACTGGTGCTGAGCGACCGCGTCGAGGCTCCCGACCTGCTGCCCGAGCTGCGCGCCGGTGGTCACCATCGCTTCATCGCCTGCGAACTGGGGTCGCGCGCGTCCATCGACGCCCTGTGCGCCGATGCCGGCCCGGTCGACGCGGCCGTCCTCGGCGCCGGCATTTTTCCGCGCAGCGGCTGGGACGCTCCGGCCTGGGACGAGGAGTTCGAGCAGGTCATGGCCATCAACGTGCGCGCTCCGGCGCACCTGGCGCGAGCTCTTCTGCCCGGCATGAAGGCGCGTGGCCGCGGGCGCATCGTCGTGCTCGGCTCGATCGCCGCCCAGACGGGCGGCAGCTACGTCGATTCGCCGCTGCCCTACGCCTGCTCCAAGGGGGCCTTGCACACGCTGGTGCGCTGGCTGGCGCGCCGTGCCGCGCCCGAGGTGCTGGTCAACGGCGTCGCGCCCGGCTCGACCGACACGGCGATGCTCGCTGGCTCCGACACTTCGGCGCTGCGCGCCAACCCATTGCCACGCCTGGGACGGCCGGAGGAAATCGCCTGGCCTATCGCCTTTCTGTGTTCACCGGGGGCGAGTTTCATCTGCGGCAACATCCTCGACGTCAACGGAGGTGCCAGCATGCGCTGATCCCATGCGGTCGGGGTCCGCGCGGTGGTGCCCGCACGATCGAAAGGAGGCGCTGGCCACCCCCAACTCCTTGATTTTTCCAATTTCTTTCTGTCACTCAAGGGACCGATGGATGCCGTGAGCTTCGCGCACGCGCTTCGGGAAATCGCCATGTCAACTCACAGTGTCAACATACCGCCCATCTCCGCTTCGGCTCGCGATATGCTGGATCGTTTCGCGCTGTCCATTCCGGAGGAGCGCAGGCGGCTCTATTACGAAAATGGCTGGTGGCGACGCCAGACCATCGTCGATGATTTCTTCAGGGTATGTCGCGATGATCCGGGTAAAACGGCTGTCGTCAGCTATCGGTACGACTCGGACCAGGCTCATTACCTGACGTACGCCAGCCTGGCCACCTACGTCGAAAGGACCGCCGCCGCGCTGCTTCATCTTGGCGTCGGTTGCGGCGACGTCGTTTCCGTGCAGTTGCCCAACCGCTGGCAGTTCAATGTTGCCGCGCTCGCCATTCACCGGATCGGCGCCATTCTCAATCCGGTCATACCCATTCATCGCGAGCGCGAAGTCGGCTACATCACCGCGCTGCTCAAGTCCAAGGTCTTCATCACCATCGGCATGCATCGGGGCTTTGATTACCCGCGCATGCTGCGTGGCATATGTGCCGCGGGTTCCTCGATTCGGCACCGCATCATTTGCGAAGGAGACCCGGCGGCCGACGAGCTTTCGTTCGAGAAAGACATTCTCGGGCGGCCGTGGGAGGAGAAATATCGCGATGCGCTGGCGGCCATCAGGGTCGACCCGGACGCGATCTCGGACCTCCAGTTCACCTCCGGCACCACCGGCGAGCCCAAGGGGGTCGGGCACACCTTCAATACCCAGTATGCGCGTGCCCGCACGATCTTCGAGACGCTGAAGTTCTCGTCCGGCGACACCGTCTTCATGCCGTCGACGCTGGCTCACTCGACGGGCTACGTCTATGGCTGCATCACACCCGCCATGGTGGGCATGACGGCTGTCTACCAGGACCGGTGGGATCCAGTGCGGGCGCTGGACATCATCGCCCGGGAGAACGCCGTCTGGTCCTTCGCCAGCCCGACGTTCATGGTCGACCTGCTGCGTGCTCATCGCGAGCATCGGGTCGACCTGCCGAGCTTCAAGTACTTCATTTCCGGCGGCGCCAAGATCCCCTCGGCGCTCGTACACCAGGCGGACGAGGAATTGGGCGTGCGGCTCATTGCCGTCTGGGGCATGACCGAGAACGGCGCCGTGACGGTGACGCACCTGGACGAGCCGGTATTGGCCGCGGCCGAAAGCGATGGCAAGCCCTGCCCCTGGATGGAGTTGCGGGTCGTCGACCCGGAGACCAAGGCCGACCTGCCTGCCGGCGTTGATGGTGAGCTCCAGGTGCGCGGGGCCAACCAAATGCTGGGTTACATCCATCGGCCCAATCTCACTGCCGCGGCCTTTGATCAAGGCGGTTGGTTCGATACCGGGGACATCGCCCAGGCCGATGACCTTGGCCACATCCGCATCACCGGCAGGACCAAGGATCTCGTGATTCGCGGTGGCGAGAACATACCCGTGGCGGAGCTCGAGGGCGCGCTCTACGAGCACCCAGACATCTCCGAGGTCGCCGTCATCGCCGTGCCCGACGAAAGACTTGGGGAGCGGGCCTGCGTGGTCGTGGTGCCTGAGGCTGGTCACAGCCAGTTGACCCTGGCGGACATCAACGGCCACCTGGAAAAGCTCGGCATCTCTCGCTCTTATTGGCCCGAACGGCTCGAATTCATCGAGGCGATGCCGCGCACGTTGTCGGGAAAGATCCAGAAGTTCCAGCTGCGCCGGCGGTTTGGCGGCGGCTGAAAGCCGCAACAAGCCGCCTGGAAAGCACCGAGCGAGGTCATTTCCGCCTTGCCCGCTTTCGACGTCGCCGTCGGCTCGCTATTTCGTCGGCCCGGATGGCCTGGCTGTGTAGGCGTGGGGCATGGGCAGGATCTCGGGATCGAAGGCGCGATCGCCCTGTGGGTCGGGGATGCCCGTCGCCTGCGTGCCCCTGAAGTCATGAAGCTGCTGGTCCATCAGGTGCGATGGCACGACGTGACTCATCGCGCGGAACATGCTTTCGATGCGCCCCGGGTGATTCTTTTCCCACTCGCGCAGCATCTGTGCCACCACGACGCGCTGCAGGCCTTCCTGGCTGCCGCAGAGATTGCAGGGAATGATGGGAAATTCCCGCACCTGCGCCCAGCGCATGGTGTCTTTTTCCGTGACGTAGCACAGCGGTCGGATGACGACGTGTCTGCCGTCGTCGGAGACCAGCTTGGGGGGCATGCCCTTCATGCGTCCGCCGTAGAACAGGTTGAGCATCAGCGTGGTGACGATGTCGTCGCGGTGGTGGCCCAGCGCCACCTTGGTGGCGCCCAGTTCGGTCGCCACGCGGTAGAGGATGGCGCGGCGCAGGCGCGAGCAGACGCTGCACGTGGTCTTGCCCTCGGGCACAAGTCGTTTCACGACGCTGTAGGTGTCCTGGTTCTCGATGTGAAAATCCACGCCGATGCGGCTCAGGTATTCGGGCAGCACGTGCTCGGGAAAGCCCGGCTGCTTCTGATCGAGGTTCACCGCGACGATGCTGAACGAGATCGGAGCGCGCTTTTGCAGCTTCAGCAGAATGTCGAGCAGGGTATAGCTGTCCTTGCCGCCCGACAGGCAGACCATGACCTTGTCGCCTTCCTCGATCATCGAATAGTCGATGATGGCGCGGCCGACTTCGCGGCACAGGCGCTTTTCGAGCTTGTGGTCTTCGTGATCGGCCCTGCGAGGGTCGCGAGAGTTCACGGGGGCGATGGCTTCGAGGGTGTCCATGCGATTCACCACTGTCCGGTTTCGACGCGAATGGCCACTTCGCAGTCGCTGAAGATTTCGAGCTTGGCGATTTTCACGCGCACGCCGCGCACGCCCGGCAGCAGCAGCAGGCGCCGTGCGAGCTTGCCGATCAGGCTTTCCAGCAGGTTCAGGTGCTCGGACGTGCACTCGTCGATGATGATCTGGCGCACCTTGCGATAGTCGAGCACGTGCAGGATGTCGTCGTCGGGAGGGGCCAGCGGCTGCGTGCCGAGATTGAGCTCGGCATCGACCTGAATGGGTTGCGGGGCCTTGTGCTCGTGCGCGAGGATGCCCAGGTTGGCGTCAAAGCGCAGGCCGGTCAGCGTGAGCGTCTGCTGGCCCTGCTGGGGTTGGATGAGTGGTGTGGACATGGAGGGTGCGCTTACCAGGGTTTGAGGCCGACGCGCTCGGTGCCCACCGAGGCGCAATCGCGGTAGACGTCGGGCTTGCGCGTGGCCACGCGCGCCGCCTGCACGTCGGCTCGTGCCAGCAGCGCCCGCAGGATGGCGTCGCACAGCGTCTCCTGCAGCGCGTGATGGCGCGTGCCGATGGCGTGGGTGATGGTGTCGCGGATGAAGTCGTAGTCCACGGTCTGCGAGATGTCGTCGTGGTGCGCGGGCGCGGCATCCAGCTTGACGCACAGGTCCACGTCGAACCACATGCGCTGCGGCGCCGTGCGCTCGAAGTCATGCACGCCGATGCGCACCTGCAGTTCGTGGCGGCGCAGGCTGAGCAGGCGGCAGTGCGTGGCCAGCCGCGCGTCGAGGGCGCCGAAGGCAAGCAGGATGGAGTTCATCAGGGCCGATTTTCGTCGATGGCAAACATCACGTCGCGCGCGAGCGGCACGAGATGCTGGCCGTTGTCCGCGCGCAGCGTGCAGCCGTTGAGACTCGTGTTTTCGGCGATGAAGACCGCCGCACGCGCAACGTCGCCCGGGTCGATGGCGCGCTGCAGCAGGTTGACGGTGGCGGCACGACGAAAATTTTCAGGTGTCTGGGGCCCGCTCGGGTACATGAGGCCGGGCGAGAGGCCGCACACGCGCACATGGGGTGCAAGCGCCTGCGCCTGCAGCGCCACGCTGCGTTCCAGCGCGAGCTTGCTCACGGTGTATGAAAAATAGTCGGGATTGAGGTTGTGTACCTTCTGATCGAGCACATGCACGACGCAGTGCAGTCCAGGCGCTTGCCCGGGCAGCTTCTTGACGTGCGCGGCCAGCGCATGGGCCAGCAGGAGCGGTGCGACCGTGTTGGTGGCAAAGTGCCGCTGCAGCATCGCTTCGTCCGCGTGAGCGGCGTGGTCCGCCTCGAACAGCGAGGCGTTGTTGACGATGCAACGCGGCCCTTCCGGGACGGCGGCGGCGCATTGTGCGAAGAGCTGTGCGGCCGCGCCGACCTGCGCCAGATCGGCGGCGAGCGACACGCAGCGCACGCCCAGGGCCTGGACTTCTTTCGCTGTGGCCTGCGCGGCCTGGGCCGAATGGCGGTAGTGGCACAGCACGTTCCAGCCGGCACGCGCGAACGCCAGCGATGTTTCCCGGCCCAGACGCGTCGCGCCGCCGGTGACGAGAACCCAGGGGATGTCGGTCATGATGATGCGGGTGGCAGGCCACCGCCGCGTGCGGCAGCCGTGACTGCACGCTATTGTGCCGAATGCGCGGACGGCGTCACACGCCGAGATAGGCCTGCTGCACGGCCGGGTCGTCCATCAGTTGCCGGGCTGGCCCCGAGAGCGTGACGCGGCCGCTTTCGATCACGTAGGCGCGATCGGCGGCGCCCAGCGCCACCTGCACATCCTGCTCCACGAGAAGCACGGTCACGCCCTGTTGGCGGATATCGGCGAGAACGTCCACCAGCTGCTGCACGATCACCGGCGCCAGGCCCAGGCTCATTTCATCGATCATCATCAACCGAGGCGCGGCCATCAGCGCACGCGCCATCGCGCACATCTGCTGCTCACCGCCCGACATGCTGCCCGCGAGTTGACCGCGGCGCTCGCCCAAGCGGGGAAACAGCGCGTACATGCGTTCCAGGTCGCGGCGGATCTGCGCCTTGTCGTGCCGGCGGTAGGCGCCCATGAGCAGGTTGTCCTGCACCGACATGCGATCAAAGAGCTGACGGCCCTCGGGCACCTGCACCAGGCCCTGGCCGAAGGCCTGATCGGGCGTGCGGGTGGTGATGTCCGTGCCCGCGAATGCGATCTGGCCCCGGCAGGGCAGCAGCCGCGAGAGCACGCGCAAGAGCGTGGTCTTGCCTGCGCCGTTGCTGCCCACGAGCGCGACGATCTCGGCCTGGTGCACCTCGATGCAGAGCTCGTGCAGCACGGGCATGAGGCCGTAGCCGGCACTCACCTGCTGCACCTGAAGCAAGGGCGTGCCCGTCATGCGCGTTTCTTTCCCAGGTAGGCTTGTACGACCGTCGGGTCGGCGAGCACGGCGTCGGGCGTGCCGTCGGCGATCTTCTGACCATGGTGCAGCACCAGCAGCCGGTCCGACAGGCTGCGGATGGCCTTGATCACATGCTCGATCACGAGCACGCCGATACCGGCCTCGCGCACCTTGCGGATGACGGCGATCACTTCCTCGATCTCGACGTGGTTCAGGCCCGCCATGACTTCATCGCACAGCAGCAGGCGCGGCTTCATCGCCAGCGCCTTGGCGAGCTCCAGGCGCTTGCGACCCGGGCCGCCGAGCTCTTCCGCGCGCTGGCTCTCGAATTGGCCCAGGCCGACGAATTCCAGGCTCTGGCGCGCCTGTTCGCGTGCTCGGGCCAGCTGCGCCTGGCCACCGCCGTGCCCGAAGAGCGCGCCGATGGCCACGTTGTCCAGCACCGACAGACCGGGAAACGGCTGCATGATCTGGAAGGTGCGCCCTATGCCCAGCCGCGCGCGCCGGAAGGTCGGCAAATGGGTGACGGCCTGCCCGTCGAACAGCACCTCGCCCTGGGTGGGCCGGATGGTGCCGCTGATCAGGTTGATGAGCGTGGTCTTGCCCGCGCCGTTGGGGCCGATCAGACCGAGGATTTCGCCTGGCGCGAGGCGAAAACTCACGTCGGAGACGGCCACCAGCCCGGAAAAACGCTGCGTCACGTGACGCAGCTCCAGCAGTGGCGTGGCGGCCGAATCCGTGCTCATAGCCGGTTCTCCCGCACGTTTTCGCCGAAGTAGCGCCAGCCCAGCCGCCGGATGCGCGTGGCCAGGTGCGTGAGCCCATGTGGCATGAAGACCACCGCGGCCACGATCACCGCGCCGAAGAAGAGGCTGGCGATGCTCGTCACTTCGCTGGAGAGCCATTCGGACACGGCCGAGAGCGAGAACGCGCCGACGATGGGACCGAACACCGTGCCCGCGCCGCCGAACACCGCCATGATGATCATCTTGACGTTCAGGCCGATGTCGAAGGCACTTTCCGGATCGAGGAAGGTGATCCAGTAGGCATGGATACCGCCCGCGAGCGCACTCAGCACGCCGGAGATCGTGAATGCGGCCACCTTGTAGGCGGTGGTGTTCACGCCCATCACCGCGGCCCCGTCTTCGTTTTCGCGGATTGCGATCAGGCCGAAGCCGAAGCGGCTGCGCGTGAGCCACCAGACCACGAGCGTGGAGAGCACGAGTAGACCGAGCGCCAGGCCGTAGAACAGCCGGTCGTCGTTGAGCGGGGGCAGCACCAGACCGATGTTCTGCCCCGCCAGCGGGATGTTGGAGACGATGGCCGACATCACGCCCGCCAGGGCCAGCGTGGCGATGGCGAAGTAGTGCCCGCGCAGGCGCAGTACCGGCACGCCCAGCAGCAGCGCGAACGCCACCGCCAGCAGCACGCCGAACAGCATGCCGACTTCGAAGGGCAGATGCCACTGCACCATGGCGATGGCCACGCCGTAGCTGCCCAGGCCGTAGAACACCGAATTGCCGAACGAGGGGTAGCCGGTGTAGCCGCCGATGATGTTCCAGCCCTGCGCCAGCACCGCCAGCAGCAGGGCGTTGATGCCGAACTGCACCAGCACGTCCGAGCCGTACCACGGCACGCCCGCAAGCAGCACGAAGGCGATCGCGACGGCGAGCTTGTGCCAGGTCTTCATGCGGTCTTCCCCAGCAGGCCCGTGGGCCGCACGATGAGCACCAGCGCAAGGATGCCGAAACTCGCCACGTCGACGAAGGTCGGGCCGATGTAGAGAATGGTGAGCGATTCGACGACGCCCAGGAACAGCCCGCCGACGAGCACGCCCAGCGGATTGTCCAGACCGCCGATGATGGCGATCGCGAATGACTTGAGCGTGAGCGAGGCGCCGATGTAGGGGTTGATCTGCGACACGGTGCCGTACAGCCCGCCCGCGGTGCCCGCGAGCGCCACGCCGATGGCGAAGGTCATCGCATAGAGGTGGCGCGGCTCCACCCCGTACAGGCGTGCGGCCACGAGGTTCTGCGCGGTGGCGCGGATCGCCCGGCCCAGGCGCGTGTGCAGCAGGAACAGCCACATGCCCATGGTGAGCACCAGCGCCGCGCCGAAGGCCGCGACCCGCATGGTCGGCAGCACGACCGAGCCCCAGTGCCACTGGCGCCCGGCGTAGCCCGGGTTGATGGTGCGAAAGTCCGCCGAGAACGCGAGCTGCGCCAGATAGGTGAGCACCACGTCCAGCCCGAAAGTGAGCAGAAGCGTGTTGAACATCGGCGCACGCACGATGAGGTTCAGGATGCCGCGCTGCACCGCGTAACCGAGCGCGAACATCACCGCCGCCGTGAGCGGCAGGCCCAGAAACGGATCGATGTGCAGGTAGTGAAACAGGTGCCAGGAGCAGTAGGCTCCGAGCATGATGAAGGAGCCGTGCGCGAGGTTGACGATGTTGAGCACGCCCCACACGAGGGCGAGCCCGAGCGCCATCACGGCGTAGAGCCCGCCCAGCAAGAGGCCATTGACGAGAACCTGAGTCAGAAGGTCCAAGGCGTCCCCTCCCCGCGGGCGTCGTGGCGGTTCAACCGCGGGATGGGATCAGCGCGCGTTCCAGGCGGTCATCGGGTACTGCGGCTGCTTGACGAATCCCTTGGCGTCGTAGACCTCGGCCACCTGGCCATGCTGCACCTGAATCACGAGCTGCGGCAGGTCGATCTGGCCGTTGGCACCGAACTTGATCGGGCCGTAGAGGCTCTCGAAGTCGCTCGCGGCCAGGGCGTCGCGCACCTTTTGCGGGTCGGTGCTGCCAGCCTTTTCAAGGGCCATGGCCAGCGCCTCGACATCGGCCGCACCCGAGGCGGCGTGGTAATCGGGGTCGTAGCCGAACTTCGCCTTGTACTCGGCGGCGAACTGCGCGGCGTCGCCGAACCAGCGGTCCTTGAGCGAGGCTTCGGGCAGCCAGGCGGTCATGCCGAAGGCGTAGTCCGCGTCCTTGCCCAGCGCCTTGCGAAAGTCTTCGCTGGGTACACCCACGGTGAATGAATACATTTTGGGCGCCACGGCCAGGCTCTTGGCGTTGCGCACGAAGTTGAGGATTTCCGTCTCGTGCCCGGCGACGAGCACCGCATCGACGTTCTTGGCCTTGACCTGCGACAGCAGCGTGGAGAAGTCGCTGGTGTTGCTGCTGTAGCGTTCATCCATCACGAGGTTGAACCCCGCGGCCTTCAGGAGCGAGCGCGTGCCCGCGGCGGTGGAAACATCGAACGAGTCGTCGGCATAAAGCAGCGCGACGCTCTTCGGCCCATCCTTGAGCGCCTTCATCATCGTGACGGTGCTGCCGAAGTAGTTGCTCGCCGGCGCCAGCGTGCCGAAGATGTACTTGAAGTTGCGCGTGAAGATTTCGTTGGACGCGCCGCCGCCTTGCACCATCGGGATCTTGTATTTTTCGGAGACCACCGAATCGGCCAGCTGGAAGTTGCTTGCGAAGCCGCCAAGCAGCAGGTTCACCTTGTCCTGCGTGACGAGCTGCGTGTACTGGCGTACCGAGAGGTTCACGTCCGACTGATTGTCGTAGAGCTTGAGCGCGAGCTTGTGCTCCTTGCCCGCGATCTTCACGCCGCCCGCGGCGTTGATCTTGTCGATCGCGATCTGGTAGGCGTCACGGTAGTAGCGCCCGGTGTTGGCCACCGGTCCCGTGAGTTGCACCGAGGCACCGAGCACGATGTCCTGCGCCTGAACGGGCGCGGCCGCCGCCAGGGCAAGACCGAATGCGCATAGCGAAGACAATAATGGGTGCAGCCGTTTCAGAATCATCGCCGTCTCCTTCATTTATTCAGGGACCGTCTTTCGACGCGCGGCTCGATTCAGTCACGTGCGAGGCGGAGCCCAGCGAGGCTACTCCTCGGAAAATAGTTTAGTGGCGTGCATGGGTTTGCATGCCTCGTGTCCGTCTGCCAGGTTTCGATGACCACTTTGACCGAAGCGCTCGATGCGCACATCCGCCACGCCATTCTTGAAGCAGGGGGCTGGATCGGGTTCGATCGCTACATGCAGTTGGCGCTGTACGCGCCGGGCCTGGGCTACTACGCCAACGACCTGCGCAAGTTCGGCGTGATGCCCGAAAGCGGCAGCGACTTCGTGACCGCGCCCGAACTTTCGCCGGTGTTCGGCCAGGTGCTGGCCGAGCAGGTGCGCGAGGCGCTCGATGCGAGTGGCACCGACGAGGTGTGGGAATTCGGCGCGGGCAGCGGCGCGCTGGCGGCGCAGGTGCTGCAGGCGCTGGGCGATCGCGTGCGGCGCTACACCATCATGGATGTCTCCACCGGCCTGCGCGCGCGTCAGCGCGAGACGCTCACGCGCCACGCGGACAAGATCGTGTGGGCGCAGCGCCTGCCCGAGCGCCTGCGGGGTGTGGTGCTGGGCAATGAGGTGCTCGATGCGATGCCGGTCCGGCTGCTGCATCGCATCGGCGGCGTCTGGCATGAGCGCGGCGTGGCCATGGTGGAGGATGCGCTGGCGTGGCGCGACCATGTCACGGAGTTGCGCCCGCCGATCGAAGTGGACGGTGAACACGACTATCTCACCGAGATTCATCCGCAGGCCGAGGGCTTCATGCGTGCGCTGGGTGCGTGTTTGCAGCGCGGCGCGGCGTTTTTCATCGACTACGGCTTTCCCGAGGCCGAGTACTACCACCCCCAGCGCGCGCAGGGCACGCTGGTGTGCCACCGCGCGCATCGGGTGGATGCCGAGCCCCTGCTGGACGTGGGCCTGAAGGACATCACGGCGCATGTGAACTTCACCGGCGTGGCCGTGGCGGCGCAGGAGGCGGGGCTGAACGTGCTGGGCTACACCTCCCAGGCGCGTTTTCTGCTAAACAACGGCATACTACAAAAAACAGAGCTGTTAGCGCCCGCAGAACAGGCGCTTGCGCTCAAATTGGTGCTGGAGCACGAAATGGGCGAGCTGTTCAAGGTGCTGGCCGTCGGCCCAGGCGAGGCCTGGCAGCCGCGCGGCTTTGCGCAGGGCGACCGCACGCATCGCTTGTAGACCGTGCTGCGCTGGCTCATCGTTGTCTTCGTCGCGCTGGTGTGCATCAGCGGGCTCATGCCGCTGCTGCGCCGCCTGGGACTGGGCCGTTTGCCGGGAGATTTCGAATTCCGGCTGTTCGGCAGGCAATGGTCGATTCCGCTCGCCAGCACCGTGCTGCTCAGCGTGTTGCTCAGCCTGCTGGTCAAGTGGCTGTAATACGGACTTGCCTTCAATCGTATAACTTTGTTGGTCCGCCTTGCCGTGCGCCAGCACTGTCTTCGGCTTCCCGCCTCGTTATCCGATCGAAGGCAAGTCCGTGCGAGTGATCTGTGGACCGCGTATCTTGAAATCGCGCCGCTGGGCCGCAGTTGCGCGCTGCCACTCCCGCAGGAATGCACATCCATGAGCACCGCTGAAACGCTTCACATCGTCTGCCCCCACTGCCACACCACCAACCGCGTGCGGGCCGATCAACTGGCGAGCCACCCCGATTGCGGGAGCTGCCATCGCCCGCTGTTCGCGGGTGAGCCGCTGGCGCTCGATGGCGCGAGCTTCGACAAACACGTGGGCCGCAGCCAGATTCCGGTGGTGGTGGATTTCTGGGCGCCGTGGTGCGGGCCCTGCCTGCAGATGGCGCCGTTCTTTCACGAGGCGGCGCAGCAGCTCGAACCGGCCGTGCGTCTGGCCAAGCTCGACACCGAGGCCGAGGGGCAGATCGCGGCTCGCCACGGCATACGCAGCATCCCGACCATGATCGTCTTCAAAGAGGGGCGCGAAGTGGCGCGCACCTCGGGTGCTCGTGGCACGGCGGACATCACGCGCTGGGTGCGCTCGGTGATTTGATCTGCGCCAGCCAGTCGCGCAGTGCCTGCGTGCGCGCGGTGGCAATGGCTTCGCCCACCTGGGGGCCCTTCTTGCCCTCTGCGGCAGCTTGCGCGGCGATCTCGGCCGTGGAGATGGCTTGCGCCACCCGCAGCGCCTCGGCCAGGTGCGGGCGCTGCGGGTAGGGCGATTCCTGCAGTCCGCCGCGCCCGCGTGCATCGCACTCGCAGGCGAGCAGCACATCGGCGAAGCGCGCGGGCTTGCGCAGCGCGTCGCAGCGCTCCAGCAGGCGCAGCAGCGCCGCGGCGTCCAGCGTCAGGCAGCGGTGGATGTTGCCGTGCTCGCGCGCCACCACGTCGGCGGTTTCGCGGCAGTCGGTCGGTACGCGCAGGCGCTCGCACACCCCTTGCAGCAGCCGGGCGCTGCGGCCCTCGTGGCCGATGTGGCGCGGCAGGACGTGCGCGGGCGTGGTGCCCTTGCCCAGATCGTGCATCAGGCAGGCGAAGCGCACGGGCAGGCTGGCCTGAAGGCGCGCGGCCATGTCCAGCACCAGCAGCAGGTGCACGCCCGTGTCCACCTCGGGGTGGTAGTCGGCGCGCTGGGGCACGCCCCACAGGCGTTCGACCTCGGGCAGCAGCACCGCCAGCGCCCCGCATTCGCGCAGCACGGTCAGCATGCGCGAGGGCGCGGCTTCCATGAGCCCGCGCGCCAGCTCCTGCCAGACGCGCTCGGGCACCAGTGCCTGCACCTCACCCGCCACCACCATGGAGCGCATCAGCGCCAGGGTTTCGGGGGCCACGGAAAAATCGGTGAAGCGTGCGGCAAAGCGCGCCACGCGCAGGATGCGTACCGGGTCTTCGGCAAACGCCGGACCCACGTGGCGCAGCACGCGTGCCCTGATGTCGGCCACGCCGTGATAAGGGTCAAAAACGGCTCCAACGCCCTTCCAGTCTGCGTCAGCAGCTATGGCGTTAATAGTGAGATCGCGCCGCGCCAAGTCTTCTTCGAGTGTGACCTCGGGGCTGGCATGCACCACGAAGCCGCGGTAGCCGCGCCCGCTTTTGCGCTCGGTGCGCGCCAGCGCGTATTCCTCGTGCGTCTCGGGGTGCAGAAAGACCGGGAAGTCGCGCCCCACCGGCTGGTAGCCCGCGGCGACCATGGCCTCGGGCGTGCCGCCCACGACCACCCAGTCGCGGTCGTGCACCGGGCGCCCCAGCAGCGCATCGCGCACCGCGCCGCCCACCTGGTAGATCCGCACGGCTTCAGCGGGCCTGCAGGCGGTAGGGTTCCTCGAACGCGAGGAAGTCGTGCTCGGCCAGCGCACCGGCCACCCACTCCTGCACCGCGGGCAGCGCGCACACCCGGTCCATGTAGCCGCGCACCTCATCGGAGACCGGCAGGGCATAGGTCTGGAGCCGCAGCACCGCGGGGGCGTAGAACGCATCGGCGATGGTGAAGTCGCCGAACAGCAGCGGCCCGCCCGAGGCGGCGAGCGCGTCACGCCAGATGTCGGTCAGGCGCTGCACGTCCGCGCGCACGTCGGCACGGTCGCGCCAGATGATCGCGCCCACCTCGGGCAGGTGCGCCTCGATGTTCATGCCGCAGGCGCCGCGCAGCGCCGAGAAGCCGCTGTGCATCTCGGCGCAGATGCTGCGCGCGCGCGCGCGCAGCGCCGTGTCCCGCGGCCACAGGTGCTTGTCGGGGAAGCGCTCGGCCACGTACTCGGCGATCGCCAGGCTGTCCCAGACCGCGAGCTCGCCATCGACGAGCGCGGGCACCTTGCCCGCAGGTGTCACGGCGGCCAGCGTGCGTTTGAAACCCGAGCCCGCGCTGAACGCATCCATGCGCACCATGACTTCCTCGAAGGCGATGCCCGCCTGGCGCAGCAGCACCCAGGGGCGCATGGCCCAGGGCGAGTAGTTCTTGTTGCCGATGTAGAGCTTGAGCATGGGGAACGCTTTCAAAGGATCAGAGCGGCCAGACGACGCCGTTGTCGTTGAGGATGGCATCGAGCGGCAGGTCGTGCGCCTCGGGCGTGAAATCGTCGAGCCAGCCGTGGGTGTATCCCAGGCCCACGGTGAAGGGGCGCGGCTGCAGCGTGGCGAGCGTGCGGTCGTAGAAGCCGCCGCCGTAGCCCAGGCGGTAGCCGCCCGGGCCGTAGCCTACGCAGGGAATGAAGAGCAGCGTGGGGTGCAGCAGCTCGGTGTCCTTGGGCTTGGGAATGCCGTAGGCGTCTTCCTCCATCGGGCAGCCCGGATACCAGGCGTGAAAGGTGAGCGTCCTGTGCTGCTTGTCGATCACCGGCAGGCCGATGCGCCGTCGCTGCGGCTCATCCATCAGCTCGCCGTCCTCCTTCCAGCGGTGCAGCGCGGGCAGCGGGTCGAACTCGCCCTTGATCGGCCAGTAGGCGCCGATCAGGGTGTCGGCGCGGTCCACCAGCCAGAAGCGCAGCACCTGCTGTAGCGCGTCGGCGCGCGCCAGGCGGTCGGGCAGGGCGAGGCGTTCGGCGACCAATCGTCGGCGCAGGGCTTGCTTGTCCATCCGATAATTCCTCTCCTCATGAAGACCTTTCGAATTCTGACACCGCTCCTGGCGGTTGTTCTGCTGTTGTGCGCGGCCGTGCCCGCCCGGGCGCAAAGCCCGGCGGACGAGGTGCTGCTGTCCATGCACCAGGCGTTTCGCAAGGGCGATCGCGCGCAGCTCACGCGCCTGCTGCCGCAGGCCGCGGGCCATCCGCTCGAAGCCTGGGCCGCGTACTGGGAACTCAAGGCGCGGCTGGAAGAGGCAAGCGATGACGAGGTGCAGGCCTTTCTGGAGCGCTGGAAGGGCACCTA
The DNA here is from genome assembly GCA_001725255.1 of Comamonas sp. SCN 67-35. Taxonomy (GTDB): domain Bacteria; phylum Pseudomonadota; class Gammaproteobacteria; order Burkholderiales; family Burkholderiaceae_C; genus Comamonas_C. The sequence continues at coordinate 194,442 of MEFV01000002.1, forward strand.
CCAGGAAGACCGCCTGCGCAACGACTGGCTGCTGCTGCTCGGCCAGCGGCGCGACTGGCAGCGCTTCAGGGACACCCTGAGCGCGTTTCGCATGCGCGACGACCCCAACGTGCGCTGCTATGCGCTGCTCGTCGATGAGCTGCAGGGTCGCGCGCCGCAGGACGTGAGCGCGCAGGTGCTTGACCGCTGGAATGCCCAGCGGCGCGCCAGCGATGCCTGCGCGCGCGCGGCGGCCCAGCTGCTCGCCGACGGCAGGATCAAGCCGCTGGACGTCTGGCGCAAGGCGCGCCTGGGCGCCGAGAGCAGCCGGCCGGCAGCCTCGCGCGAGGCGGTGCAGGTGGTGGCCCCCGAGTGGCTTGCGGCCTTCGATCAGGCTTTTGGCGCGCCCACCAAATACCTCACGCTCGCAGGGGGCGCGGCCCAACCCAGGGCGGCCGCCAAGGGCAAGCGCCCCGCCAGCCACAAGACGGCGCCAGCCCCGCACGAACAGGCGCCGCTCAAGCACCCGGGCGCGCTGGTCACGCTGGCGCTGGTGCGTCTGGCGATGAGCGACTACTCGGGTGCCGCCGAGCTGCTGCGCGACACGTGGGGCGCGCACCTGAGCGAGGAAGAACGCAACTGGGTCTGGGGCGTGATCGGGCGCCAGGCGGCGGTGTCGCTCTCGAGCGATGCCATGGCCTACTTCGGCAAAGTCACGCGCGATGGCGATCTGAGCGACGACATGCTGGCCTGGAAGGCGCGCGCCGCCTTGCGCGCCGGGCGGTTCACCCTTGTGCGCCGCGCCATCGACGCCATGAGCGAGCCCGCGCGCGGCGACAGCACCTGGATCTACTGGAAGGCGCGCGCGCTCGCCGCGGACCAGGGCAATCCCGAACATCAGGCGCAGGCCCGGGCGCTGTACCAGAGCATCGCCGGCACCAGCGGCTTTTATGAGCAACTGGCGCTTGAGGAGCTGGGCCAGCGCGTGAGTGTGGCGCCCGCGCCCGCGCCGCTCACGCCCGAGGAAAAGGCCGCCGCGCGCGCCAACCCGGGACTCAACCGGGCGCTGTATGCCATCCTGATCGGTCTGCGGCCCGAGGGCGTGCGCGAGTGGAACTACACCACCAACCTGCACACGCCCGGCGGCATGAACGACCGCGAGCTGCTTGCCGCTGCCGACTTCGCCTGCAGCCGACAGGTCTGGGACCGCTGCATCAACACGAGCGAGCGCACCAAGGGCTTCATCGATACCGATCAGCGCTTTCCCATGCCGTTCGAGAGCACGGTGCTGCGCCGCACGGCCGAGATCGGCCTGGACCCGGCCTACGTCTACGGCCTGGTGCGCCAGGAAAGCCGCTTCATCATGGACGCGCGCTCGCACGTGGGCGCCTCGGGCCTGATGCAGGTGATGCCCGCCACCGCGCGCTGGACGGCGAAAAAGATCGGCCTGACCGGCTTCACGCCCGACCAGCTCAGCGACCAGGAAACCAACATCACCCTGGGCACGGCCTACCTCAAACTCGCGCTCGACGATTTCGACGACTCCATGGCGCTGGCTGCCGCCGCCTACAACGCAGGTCCGCGGCGTCCCCGCAGCTGGCGCAACGGCCCGGTGCTCGACGCCGCGATCTGGGCCGAGAACATCCCGTTCACCGAGACCCGTACCTACGTGAAGAAGGTGCTGGCCAACACGGTGAACTACGCGGCCATCCTCACCGGCCAGCCGCAATCGCTCAGGGCGCGCCTGGGCAAGGTGGGGCCGCGCGGGGCGGGCGATCGCGAGACGGATCCGGATCTGCCGTGAACCTCAGGGTCTGCCCCAGCGCCTGAGCAGGTTGTGGTACACGCCCGTGAGCTGAACCAGCCGCATGTCGTCGGCCGCCAGCAGCGGCGTGATCTGCTGCACGCTCTGGTCCAGGTCGAAGAGCAGCGTGCGCTCGGTTTCATCGGCCACCAGGCTCTCGATCCAGAAGAACGAGGCCACGCGCGCACCGCGCGTGACCGGGGTCACGCGGTGCAGGCTGCTCGACGGGTAGAGCACCATGTCGCCCGCGGGCAGCTTGACCTCCTGTACGCCGAACGGCCCTTCCACCTCCAGCACGCCGCCGTCGTAGTCCTCGGGCTCGGCCAGGAACAGCGTCGCCGAGAGGTCGGTGCGCATCCTCCGCGCGGTGCCGGGCAGCGCCATCAGCGCACTGTCCACGTGCGCGCCGTAGGTCCCGCCGCCCGTGTAGCGGTTGAATTTGGGCGGATGGATGGTGCGCGGCAGCGCGGCGCTGATGAAGAGCGGCGTGGCCGCCAGGCGCCGCAGGATGTGCTGGCCCAGGCGCAGCGCGAGTTCGCTGCCGTCGGCGATCTGCTCGTTGCGCTTGACCGAACTGGCGAGCGTGCCCGCGGTGAGCGCGCCATCCTGCCAGTCGGCGGCATCGAGTTCGGTGCGAAATTGCGCCACTTCGGCTTGGCTCAGGACGTGGGCTATGGAAATCAGCATGGCAGGGCAGCGGTGAGGTGGTCGGGGGTGATGTCGGCAAGCGTGGCGCAACCGGCCTGCGCCATGGTGGCGTGCAGTTCTTCGGTCAGCAGCTGGATCATGTGCGCCACGCCCAGCGCGCCCGCTGCGGCCAATGCGTAGAGCTGCAGCCGCCCGACGAGCACGGCATCGGCGCCCAGCGCCAGCGCCTTGAAGGCGTCCGTGCCCGAGCGCACGCCGCCGTCCATCAGCACCGGGTAGCCGGGGCCGACGGCCGCGCGCACGCCGGGCAGCGTGGCCAGGGTGGCGGGGCTGCCGTCGAGCCCGCGCCCGCCGTGGTTGGAGACGATGAGGCCGGCCGCGCCGGCGTCCTGGAGCCGCCGTGCGTCGTCCGGGTGGGCCACGCCCTTGGCCCAGACGGGCAGGCGCGTGCTTTGCATCAGCCAGCGCAGATCGTCCCAGGTGGGCGCGTGGCGCATCGCGCCCTGGAAAATGCGGCTCTCGCCAGCATCGAGCGCGGGCGCCGGTACGGATGATTGGGGGTAGGACGCGAGGTTGGCCGCGATGCACTCGCGCGGCATCACGAAGCCGCTGGCCAGCGCGCTGCGGCTGGGCAGTTGCAGGTGCGCATCCAGCGTGAGCACGATGGCGTGGTAGCCGGCCGTCTCGGCGCGGCGCAGCAGGTCAAGCGTGTGGATGCGGTTTTCTTGCAGATATAGCTGGAAACACCTTGACGGGCCTGCGCTGGCAGCTATCTCTTCGAGAGTGGTGGAGGTGAGCGTGCTGGCCACCAGGCAGGTGCCGGTGGCCTGCGCCGCGCGCGCGGTGGCCCGTTCCGCCTGCGGGTGCGCCAGCCGTCCGTGCGCCACCGGGGCGAGCAGGAAGGGGTGCGCCAGCGCCATGCCGCCGAGCGTGAGCCGACTGTGCCCGCCGCGCACGTCGCGCAGCAGCCGGGGCACGATGGCCCAGCGCCCGAAGGCCGCGCGGTTGGCGCGCAGCGTCACGTCGTCGCCGCTGCCCCCGGCGATGTAGGCGTGGTGCCCCTGGGGCAGCACCTGGGGCGCCAGGCGCTCGTAGTCGATGGCATTGGCGATGCCGGGGGGAAGACGTTCGGGCTGGTCGCTCATCAGGGGAGTGTGCCTTGGTTCAGGCGCGGGCCCCTCGCCGTTTTCCCCACCAGGCGATCGCAGGAGGGGCCCGCTTGGTCACCCCGTTTCACAGCTCGATGTCCAGCGTGACGCGCAGTGCGCGGGCGTCGCCCTTGTACAGGAAGAAGCCGCCGCGGTAGACGGAGGTGTAGTAGTCCTTGTGGCCGGCGTTGAGCAGGTTCACGCGCAGGCTCGCGTGCTTGTTGAAGCGGTAGCCGCCGAACAGGTCGAACACGGTGAAGCCGGGCACGGGCTGGCCGCACTGGCCGTTGGTGTAGACGGCGCCGGTGTCGGGCTGACCGCCGCAGCGGCCGCTATCGTGGCGCACGGTGGCGCCGAGGTAAAAGCCTGGCGTGAAAGCGTACCTGCCCTGCAGCGAGTAGCTGGTGTTGGCGAAATTCGCCAGCGGCAGGCCCACGTTGCCCGGGGTCACGGACTGCAGCACCTTCGAGCGCATGAAGGCCACGCCCGCCTGCACGGTGAGCTGGCGGGTCACGTTGCCGACGAGGCCGAACTCCACGCCGCGCACGCGGTTCCTGCCGGTGTTGGTGCTGCCTTCGGTGGCGTATTCCTCGGTGGAGAGCGCCTCCATCACGCCCGACTTGGTGGTCTGGAAGGCCGCGGCGGTGAAGAGCAGCTTGTCGTCCAGCAGGTTCCACTTGGTGCCGAGCTCGAAGTTGCGCGAACGCTCGGGCTTGGAATCGACGTACGCGCCGTTGACCAGCACGATGCCGCCGTAGCCCGCGTTGGTGCCGGCGTCGGGCTCGCCGCCGTTCACGTCCTGCGAAGTGGCGTAGCTGGCGTAGACCATGCCCTGGGGGGTGATCTTGTAGCTCAGGCCCAGATGGCCGTTGATCAGCGTGTCGTTGTAGCCATAGTCACCCGTGCGGCTGCCCGCGTTCGCGCCCGTGTTGGCGAAGCTCTGGATGGACAGCCTGAGCGCGTCGGCGCGCACGCCGCCGAACGCCGTCCAGCGTTCGTCGATGTCCACCGTGTCCATCCATCGCGTACAGCGAGGTCGTCTTGGCGTGCCAATCGAGGTTCCTGCCCAGGCGCGACCAGCTGCGGCCCGCGAGGTGGCCCAGGTCGGCGATGGGTGAACCGTCGGGGCCGGTCAGGCAGTAGCCGGGCCGGGGGCCGTTGCGGCTGCTGACGGTGCAGTTGGTGGGGTTGGCGTCGCTGGCCTGGTAGGTGCCCTGGCGCACCTTGTGATCGGTGTACTCGAAGCCGAAGATGAAGGCATGGTCCATGCCGCCGAGCACGGTGTCCCAGCGCAGGTTGTCCTGGTGGTCGAAGTAGTCCACGTCCTGCCAGCGGCTGTGGCCGGTATCGAGCGCGTTGTTGTTGGCCCCGGTCATGGCGTAGGCGTTCCTGGAGGTGCCGTAGCGCGTGAGGCTGGTCAGGTGCAGATCGGGGGCGAAGCGGTATTTGATGCGGCCCGTCACGGTGTCCACGTCGGACTGCAGGAAGTCATCGGCCTGCGCGTACACCGGCACATGCGCGGCGGGCACGCGGTTGGGCACGGCGCCGGTGAGCCAGCCGCCGAGATCGGGGCGCTTGTCTCCGGCGCGCAGGCCGTAGTAGTCGAGCGTCACCGAGAGGTCGTCGTTCGCCTGCCACAGGCCCGAGAGCGCCAGGCCCTTGCGCTCGCGCGCGGAGGGTGCGCGTGCGGGCACGTCCTCGTTGCCGTACAGCGCGTTCACGCGCAGCGCGAACCTGTCGGTGAAGACCCGGTTCGCGTCGCCCGTGGCGCGCCGGTACCTGCCGCTGCCCAGGCCCAGGTTCAGGCGCGTGAAGTCGTAATCGAGCGTAGCCTGCTTGGTGATGGCGTTGATCGCGCCGCCTGCGGTGCCGCGCCCGGCAAAGCTCGAATCGGGACCCTTGGAGATTTCCACCTGCTCGATGGCGAAGCTCTCGCGCGTGGTCATGCCGGTGTCGCGCAGGCCGTCGACGAAGACGTCGCTCTTGGCCGCCTGCCCGCGGATGAAGTAGGTGTCGCCGAACATGTTGCCGTTCTCGCCCGTGCCCAGCGTGATGCCGGGCTGCGCCGTGAGGATCTGTTTCAGGTCGGTCGCGCCCGAGTCGTCGATCGCGGACTTGGTCACGACGGAAATCGTGGCCGGGGTCTCGGCCAGCGGCTTGGTGTGGCGCACGTCGGCCGAGGTCCTGGCCTTGTAGGGCGCGCCGACCTCGGCATTCGGGTTGGGGTCGATCGCCTCTTCCTGCACCGTGACCGTGGGCAGCGCCGCCCCCGCCGCCGGGGCGTTGGCGCCCGCCTGTTGCGCGTGGGCCGCCAGGGGCAGCAGGGCGGCGGCCGAAAGGCGCGCGGCCACCTGGGTAGCCAGGCGCAGGCTGGAAGGACGCAGGGAACGGGAGGCAGAAGTCATGGCGATGGAAGGTGAATACAAGTACAAAGCGTGTGCGTATTATTATTAAGAATGACTCGCATTTGCAAATGAAATGAAAAAACAGCCCGAAATCTCGTGAAAATCGGGTTCAAGAAGCCGGGAGGGCGGTGTGGCGTTGCGCCACTGCAACGCACGGCACCCGAGGCGCCGCTGCCGCGCGCCCGGATCGCTCAGGCGCGGTGCGCCGGGGCTTGTTCGGTGTGGCCCGGAGATTCAGGCGTCGTGCAGGACGTCGCCCTCCAGGCGCAGCGCGCCGGACCGGACGAGCGACTCGACCATGGCATCGAACCACTGGCGCTTGTCTTCGGCGGCAAAGAAGCGCGCATGCACCTGCTGGATGCATGCCGTCCGTGTCAGCCAGGCATACGCGGCGTCCACGGGCCGCGACTGCCACTCCATGAGTTTGTACTTGAGCAGCACCTTGGCGGCGTGCAGCGCGTGTTTCACGGGGTCGGCCCGAAAGAACGCGAGCCGGGTGCGCGCGCGCTCCAGCGCCTGCGGCACGTCGAAAAACACCTTGCCATGCCCGGGGATGACGATGCGCGGTGCAAGCTGTCCGATCAGATCGAGCGTGGCTGCGACGTCGGCGAATCCCGGGCGGCCTTCGAGCTCGGGGAACACCACGCCGAAGCCGTTCTCCCAGAGCGCATCGCCGGAGATCAGCGTGCGCGAGACAGGCTCGAACAGGATGATGGCATGCGGGTCGTGGCCGGGCGCGGCGTGGATCTGCCAGGCGCGCGCGCCCAGCTCGACGGTGCGCCCCGGAGCAAGCACGGCATCGACACGAAACGGCGGGCAGTACTGGCCCGTGGGTTCGTAGGTCAGCGCGACCGGGTCCCAGTCGCGCACCTGTGCCAGCTGATCGGGCGGGATGGCGGTGTGCGCGGCGGGCCAGCGGGCCTGCAGCGCGGCGTTGCCGCCGCAGTGGTCGCTGTGCAGGTGGGTGTTGAGGATGCGGTCCAGCGGCCTGTCACCCAGGGCCTGTCCCACCAGCCGTACGGTCTCGGCCGCGCCGGTGTGGTAACCGGTGTCGACCACCGCGGTTTCGGCCGGGCCGGTGAAGAGAATGTTGTTCGCGCACAGCCAGCCGCGTTCAAATACGGTAACTTCTGGCGGCAGCGCTGCAGGGGTGTCCGTCATGCGCTATGAATTCCGAGAGCTCAGACCATGGAAAAACATCGTGCAATGTAGTGCACATCGCCTGGCGGTGAAGTCCGCGTGGCGACATCCGCCCCGGGCGTTGACGCCATGACGATCGCGCGCTGGCAGCGGTGGATGGTGGTGCTGCAGCTGCTGCTGGGTGCGCTGCTGCTGTGGTGGAGCCTGCGTTGGGGCTGGCAGGCGACGGTGGCGGTCCTGGTGGGCATGCCCCTGTGCGCGCGGCTGCCGCTGGCGCTGCAGTTCGCCCTGGCGGCGCGCGCGAGCGCAGCGCAGGCGCCGCACGCGCATCCGGGTTGGGCGAGCTGGCTGCGCGCCTGGTGGCGGGAAGGAACCTGGGCCGCCTGGGTCTTCGGCTGGTGGCAGCCGTTTCGCCGCGGCGTGGTGGGCGATGGGCTGCAGCCGGCCGCCCGCGGACGCGGCATGGTGCTGGTGCACGGTTTCGGCTGCAACCGGGGGTTCTGGACGCCGTGGCTGCGGCGTCTGCGCCGCGAAGGTCGGGCTTTCGTGGCCGTCGATCTCGAACCGCCATTGGGCAGCATCGATGGCGGCTGCGCGAGCATCGATGCCGCCGTGCGCGATGTCACCCGCGCAACCGGCCTGGCGCCGCTGGTGGTGGCGCACAGCATGGGAGGCCTCGCGGTGCGCGCGTGGATGCGCACCACGCCCGATGCCGACGCGCGGGTGCACCGCGTGGTGACGCTGGGCACGCCGCACCGGGGCACGCAGGCGGCGCGTTTCGCCTTCAGCGTGAATGGCCGGCAGATGCGACCGGGCAGCCCGTGGCTGCGCGCGCTGGCCGAAGCCGAGCCGCCGGGGCGCCGCGCGCTTTTCGAGTGCTGGCAGACCGATTGCGACAACGTGGTCTATCCGCCGGGCTCGGCATGGCTTGAAGGGAGCGAAAAGCACGCGCTGCATGGGCTGGGGCATGTGCAGCTGGCGTTTGATGCGCGGGTGATGCGGGCGTGCTGGGGGTGGCTGCGGGAGTGAGGGCTTTTGCGTTGCCCCGAGCCTTGCATGAGGCGGGAGCCGGGTCTCGCCCCGGCGGGCGAGGCACTTTTCTTTGCTTCGCCAAAGAAAAGTACCCAAAAGAAAGGCGACCCGGCTGTCCGTGTCCCCTGCGCTGCGCTTCTCGGCACGGCCAAAAGGGCTTTTGAGCCGGGAGCGGGTACGGGAACCGGAAACGCGAGGCCGAGCGCAGCGATGGCCCGTGTCCGGTCCCCAATCCCCTTGGGCTGCGCCTGTGTCGGGGTGTTTGCAGCGGGCGCAGGCGCGCAAGTGCGCGCATGCTTCGTCATCATGCTTGCCGCGGCTGTCTGAACGGAGCGCCCAAAGGGCGCGCAGTGAGTTCCGCGGCACCCGCCGCAAACGCGCCGACGCAGGTTGCCCTGAGCGCCAGCGAAGGGTCGCAGACCGTGGGGTCGCCTTTTC
>MEFV01000003.1 GCA_001725255.1 Comamonas sp. SCN 67-35
TCCAGGCGGCCAGCGCCAGATCCTGATGCCGATCGGCCACGCCGAGACGGCCGCAATCGATGAAGCCGGTGAAGCGCCCATGTTCGGCCATCAGGTTGGGCATGCTGGCGTCGCCGTGCGCGACCACAAGGTCTTCCGTGGCGGGACGTAGTGCAAGCGCCTCTTCGAGGACACTCGCCGCAGTCCGCCCAAGCCGTTCGTCGTCCATCTCCTCCTCATCCACGCGCCCGGCTGCGACATTGGCTTCGGCCTGAGCGAGCTTGGCGGCGAGCCGCTGATCGAACGGGCAGAGCGCGACGTCGAGCGCATGGAGCTCGCGCAGCGCATCGGCAGCGATCTCGGCGATCTTCAACGGGGAAAGATCGGGGGAACTGGCGAGGTCACGGCCCGGCACTTCGGACATCAGCAGCCACAGGCGCCCGTCCTCTTCCGCCTCGGCTTCGACGCTCGGCGCAAGCTGGGGCTGGCCGGTCAGCCAACGCAGCCTGTCGATCTCTCCCGGAAGCTCGGCAAAGGGGCTGATCGGTTCGGATTTCACGAACAAGGGGGGCCGGATTTCACGTGGATAACCGCCATCGGGGGGGTCTGATTTCACACTGTAGGGGGGGCCGATTTCACGTGGATAAGTGCCACCATCCACAGGGTTCTGCGCGGTTTTCGATGGCGACACCTCGCGCACCTGGTCGCGTTGATCTGTCGCCAATGCCGGCTGGCTCCGGGCGAAATCGTGCGGGGGCCGATTTCACGAACGATGGTGACGCGGCCGAGCTGGCCAGCTCGATGCGGTGTCACCACGGCCACCGGAGCGGCGGAACGAAAGGTATTGACGCTCGAAGGGGGCGAGACTGCCGGCGGCGCCGGCTGGCTCGATGCACAGCACGAAAGCCCGACCCTGACATCGCCAGGGTGCGCCTACTTCGTGAGCTTCTTCGGGATGGGGGGCGGCGAGCCGAGCAACAGCAGCCCGCCCGTCACCTGCTTGACGTTGGCGGCCGGATAGACGGCCTGCACCTTGCGCAAGGCGGGAACAAACTTCTTCTTGAAGTCCTTATCCGCATCCTTCCCCGTGTATTCCTGGGCGAACTGCTCGCGCAGGGGTTTCCAGTGCAGCGTAACGCCTTTACCCTCGATGCGGTGCAGTCGATGGGCCAGCCAGCAGTACACGTCCAGGGCCAGCGCGGAGCCTTTCAGCGCGTGCAGAGCACGATTGTCCAGCGGCACGGCACTATCGCGCAGCTCGTTGAAGTAGTGCTCTGAGAGCGTCAGGACGCCCGGCCATAGCGGCCTCTGCTGGCTGTCGCGGTTGGACACCCAGGCGTCGAACTGCTCGACGGGCTGGCCGTTGAACGTGTGGCCCTTGAACCCGAGCTGCAAGCGGCACGCAGCCAAAGCGTGCATCTGCTTGCGCAAGGTCAGATAGCGGCGACCGTCCTTGTCCATGTCCATCAGGCGCAGGAACTCGGCCGCACTATCTCCGATGGGGATTTCCCGCGAGCCGTGGCGCACTGCGTAGGTCGAAACCCAGGCCAGGGCAAGGCGCGGCATCACACCGTAGGGGATGGACTGCTGCACTGGCCCCTTCCCCTCATCCAGCCAGCCGGCTTGCACATTCACCCAGGCTGCGCCGGACTGGCGCATGAACTCGCGGCCCTCGACCTTCGCGCGGGGCAAACCGACCTGGCACAGCACGGAGTGGGTGAAAGCCATGTCCTCACCGGATGGCGGCTTGTCTGCAATCTCAAAGGCTCGCAAAAGGAGCTTCTCATTTTGAGAAAGGCAGCTCCTGAGGCGAAGCGAGGTCAGCATCAGCCTCTTACTCGCCACCCAAGAACTTTGCAATCTCTGCCGTGCGAAAGTACACCCGCCGCCCGAGCTTCATCTTGGCTGCGTTGAGCTGCCTCGCCCATTCAGTGTCATTTCGCAGGCTGACCCGCAGCCCTTCGGCCGAGCGATCCAGCACTTTTGCAAGCTGGGCCATGCTGAGTAGCGGCCCGTACTGGCCTGTCAGTGCCTCTTCTATGTGCATACGGTGGCTTTCTTTCGATTACGCATTGGGTGATCGAAGAATGCCCACTGGCACCGAAAATAGGCTGTACGAAAGTTAGAATTTAGTTGTCGTCACCTGCTATCATTGCGTGCATCACGTACAGGCGCTTTGAAATGGCAAAACCCGGAACAGCACGGCGAGTATTCGACCCCCTGCTTAACGAGCTGGTGGCCGAGCGCGATACCTCGTCCGATCGCATCCGCGCCAAGCTGACCGACGCCTACGACTGGTGTCTCTGTGAGCTGTGCTGGCGCTCCACCGAATACGCGACAGCCGTTGGAGCGCGAAAGTTCTTCAAACGCCCGCGCCGGGAGAACGCCCATGCGGTGCCCTTGACGGACGCCATACGCGTTGAGGCGCAGAAGGAAGCCGATGCCTTGGTGGCACGCTATGAGCGGGCCTGGAAAGGCGAATTTGGCCCCTATGAGCCTGGTCGAATGGTGGCGACTTACTGTGACATCGTGGAAATGCGCGGTGATTGTTCAGTGGAAGCATTTCGGGAGCACGTTGAGCAGCGAGCACTCATTGCCGCTTGGGCACGCCACAGCAATCTACTTGCAGTCACGAGGCTACCCGGCCAGCCCAAAGGGGCAGCGAAGCCCAGCAAGCTCTACTGCGAAGCGCACAACCCCAGGCGAAGCGATGAAGCCCGCCGCGCCTACCAACGCGACAAACGATTCGCTCCGCAGTACAACGAGCTGATCGAAAAAATCTGGACGGCGCAAGCCGGCAACTTGCTGGCGTGGGACATCGAAGCCCATGTACACGTCAAAAGGGAAGCCTATCGCCAGCTCCAAGCACACAAGTCTCCCACGCGCTTGATTGATGACCTGCTGGCCCAGGGCACCATGAGCCAGGCTGAAATCGCGCGCCGGCTCGGCGTATCGCGCCAGGCTGTCTCTGCTGCCATTAAGCGGCGATCACAGAAGCCTATGGCGGTTAATTGACAACCAAAATCTAACTTTTGTACGCCCTATTTTTTGTGCTTCGGGGCATTCTTCGATCATCGAACGTAATCGAATGAAAGCTACCGTATGCAGATCGAGGCGAAGAGCAAGACCCTCATCAATCGCAAGAAGCTGCTGGCGATGATCCCGCTGTCTGAGCGGACAATTTTCAACATGGAGCAGCGCGGGGAGTTCCCGCGCCGCATCACACTCACCAGCCGAAACGTCGCCTGGGACTTGGCCGAGGTCGAGGAATGGATTGAGGCACGCAGGTCGTCGGGTATCCAGGCTACGCGCCCCGGATTCACTCCGCTGGCCGCGGCCGTTTAAGTGTCCATTCGTCGATCATGTCCGCCCAGTCTTGCAGCATCGCCGTGCGTTGCTCGCGGTACTCGGCCTTGTTGTAGACGGCCCTGACGCCCTTCTGTTCGTGCGCCAGACATTTCTCAATCCAATCGGTGTTGTAGCCGGCCTCGTGCAGCAACGTGCTGGCCGTGCGCCGCAAGTCATGCGGCCCGAATTTGGCAAGCGGCTTCCCTTCCTTCTGTGCCAGCCGGTATGTCAGCGTCAGCACCTGGTTGAGCGTGGCACTGCTCATCGGCGTGTCTGAGTCATACCGCGACGGCAGCACATAGTCCGATCCACCCGCAAAGGTTTTCAGGGCAATGAAGATGTCCAGTGCCTGGCGGGACAGAAACACCAGGTGCGGATTGCGCCGCTTCATCCGCTCCTTCGGAATCGTCCAAAGCGCGTCGCTGAAACTGATTTCGCTCCACGTCGCCTTTGTCAGCTCGCTCTTGCGAACCATCGTGAGCAGCAGCAGCTTGGCCGCCGCCCGGATGGATGGTGTTGTGCCGATGCGCTCCATGTACTGGTACATCAGGCCGATCTCGTCGGGCGTCAGCGCACGGTCGCGCGGCTCGAACTTGGCGATGGTCGTCGGCCGCACCAGCTCTGCCGGGTTCTCGACCTTCTGGCCGCGCTCGATGGCCCAACGAAAGACCTGCAACACCACCTCGCGGGCATGCACTGCGGTTGCCGGTGCGCCGCGCTCCACGATGGCGTCGGTCAGCGCGCGCAGATCTTCGTGGGTGATTTCCAGCAGCTTCTGATTGCCAAATTTTGGCTTCAGCTCGCGCTCATAGACTGAGCGACGCATGTCACGGGTGGAATCGGCCATCTGGTAGCCGCGCAACCACTTTTCCGCCCAGGCCCCGAACGTCTCGGCATCTTTGACGCGGGCCTTGTCCCGCGCCTTTTCCTTGGCCGGTGACTTCCCGGCCGCGATCATCTTTTTGGCCTCGCCCAACCGTTCGCGAGCTTCCGAAAGGGTGATGCCGCCGACACCATAGCGGCCGAAGGTGATGGTCTCCTGCCGACCGTGGATGGCGTAGTTGTAGCGGAACGAAATCGCCCCGGCCGGTGTGACGGCTACATAGAGGCCGTCACGGTCGTTCACCTTGTAGAGCTTGTCCTTCGGCTTGAGGTTGCGCAGCTTGGTATCGGTCAGCATGGCGTTCGTCCTGAGTCAGTTCAAATACCATGACCCGCACGTCAACCCTTAAAGCAGAAAAAATCAATACAAATCAAAGGTTTACGCACTTTCAATACCATGAACAGCCGCAAAGCGGATTCATGGTATCGAAAGCATCTCATGGCATCAGAGAGGGATAGTACCACTCACCATGCCATGAAAAAACAGTGCTTGACGATGCCAGAAGTTGCCAGCCCATTCTGAACATCTCGAAAGAAAATTAAATGTTAACAACAAGTTATGAATGATTTGGTGCCAACCAGTACCAGCCAGTGCCAGACGCCGAATCACTCCCACTCGATCGTCGCAGGCGGCTTGGAGCTGACGTCGTAGGTCACGCGGTTGATGCCGCGCACCTCGTTGATGATGCGGCTGCTCACCTTCTTGAGCAGGCTGTAGGGCAGTTCGGCCCAGTCGGCCGTCATGAAGTCGCTGGTCTGCACGGCGCGCAGCGCCACCACGTAGTCGTAGGTGCGGCCATCGCCCATCACACCCACGCTTTTCACGGGCAGGAAGACGGTGAAGGCCTGGCTCGTGAGCTCGTACCAGCTCTTGCCGGTCTTCTCGTCGATGCAGGCGCGCAGCTCCTCGATGAAGATGGCGTCGGCGCGGCGCAGCAGGTCGGCGTATTCCGGCTTGACCTCGCCCAGGATACGTACGCCCAGGCCCGGGCCGGGGAAGGGGTGGCGATACACCATCTCGGGCGGCAGGCCGAGGGCGATGCCCAGCTCGCGCACCTCGTCCTTGAACAGGTCGCGCAGGGGTTCCAGCAGCTCCAGGCCGAGCTGCTCGGGCAGACCGCCGACATTGTGGTGGCTCTTGATCGTGACGGCCTTCTTGGCGTTCTTGCTCGCGCCCGACTCGATCACGTCGGGGTAGATCGTGCCCTGGGCCAGGAATGCGATGTCCGCGCCGCCGCTCGCCTTCAGTTTTTGCGCCTCGGCCTTGAACACGTCGACGAACAGGCGCCCTATGGTCTTGCGTTTCTGCTCGGGATCACGGATGCCGGCGAGTTCACGCATGAAAAGCGGCCCCGCATCGACCCGCACCACCTTCGCATGCAGCTTGTCCGCGAACATGGCCATCACCATGTCGCCCTCGTGCAGACGCAGCAGGCCATGATCAACGAACACGCAGGTGAGCTGATCACCGATGGCGCGGTGGATCAGCGCCGCGGCCACGCTGGAATCAACGCCGCCCGAAAGGCCCAGCAGCACATGCCGGTTTCTGACCTGCGCGCGGATGCGGGCAACGGCTTCGGCCACGTGGTCGTGCATCACCCAGTCGGCGTGCGCGCCGCAGATGCCAAGAACGAAGCGTTCGAGCATCGCCCTGCCCTGCGCGGTGTGCGTGACCTCGGGGTGAAACTGCACGCCGTAGAAGTGGCGCGCTTCGTCGGCCATGCCCGCGATCGGGCAGGACTCGGTGCTGGCCATGAGCTTGAAGCCTGGCGGCAAAGCCGAGACCTTGTCGCCGTGGCTCATCCACACCTTGAGCATGCCGTGGCCTTCGGCCGTGGTGAAGTCGGCGATGTCCTTGAGCAGCGCGGTGTGGCCGCGCGCGCGCACCTCGGCATAGCCGAACTCGCGCTGATGACCGCCTTCGACCACGCCGCCCAGCTGCTGCGCCATGGTCTGCATGCCATAGCAGATGCCCAGCACCGGCACACCCAGATCGAATACCGCTTGCGGCGCGCGATCGGTGCTCTCTTCATAGACGCTGGCATGGCTGCCCGAGAGGATCACGCCCTTGAGATGCCCCCCCTCTGCCTGGGCCCACAGCCATTCGTCGCTGACATCGCACGGATGCACTTCGCAATACACGTGCGCCTCGCGCACGCGCCGCGCGATGAGCTGTGTGACCTGGGAGCCGAAATCGAGGATGAGAATCTTGTCGTGGGCCATGGTGCTTCACAAAGGGAAAGGAAAGGCCCGAACGCCTTGCGGGCTCGGGCCTTTGCGGGAGCAGGTCAGTTGCCGTGGTAGTTCGGCGCTTCCTTGACGATCTGCACATCGTGCACATGCGATTCGCGGATACCCGCAGCGGTGATCTCGACGAACTCTGCCTTGTCGTTCATCTCGGCGATGCTCGCGCAGCCGCAATAGCCCATCGAGGCACGCACGCCCCCCGTCATCTGGTAGACGATGGAAACCATCGAGCCCTTGTAGGGCACACGGCCTTCGATGCCTTCGGGCACGAGCTTGTCGGCATTGGGGTTGCCGCTGCTCGATTCCTGAAAGTAGCGGTCGGCGCTGCCCTGCTGCATCGCGCCGATCGAGCCCATGCCGCGGTAGCTCTTGTACGAGCGGCCCCGGAACAGGATGACCTCGCCCGGTGCCTCCTCGGTACCCGCGAAGACGCCCCCCATCATCACCGAGCTGGCGCCCGCGGCCAGCGCCTTGGCGATGTCGCCCGAAAAACGGATGCCGCCGTCGGCGATCAGCGGCACGCCCGTGCCCTTGAGCGCGGTGGCCACGCTGTCGATCGCCATGATTTGCGGCACGCCCACGCCGGCAACGATGCGCGTGGTGCAGATCGAGCCAGGGCCGATGCCGACCTTGACCGCGTCCGCGCCCGCCTCGACCAGCGCAATGGCCGCGGCGCCGGTGGCGATGTTGCCGCCGATCACCTGGACCTGCGGATAATTTCTCTTCACCCAGCGCACGCGATCAATCACGCCCCGGCTGTGGCCGTGCGCGGTATCGACGACGATGGCATCCACGCCCGCCTTGGCCAGCAGCTCGACGCGCTCTTCGGTGCCCGCGCCGACGCCGACGGCCGCCGCCACGCGCAGGCTGCCCGCGCCATCGCGCGCCGCGTTCGGGAAGGTGGTCTGCTTGTGGATGTCCTTGACGGTGATCAGGCCCTTGAGTTCAAAGGCATCGTTCACGACCAGCAGACGTTCGAGCTTGTGCTTGTTGAGCAGCGCCTTGGCCTGCGCCGGCGTGGTGCCGCCGTGCTCGTTGACGGTGATCAGGCGCTCGCGCGGCGTCATGATCTCGCGCACCTTGACGTCGTAGCGCGTCTCGAAGCGCACGTCGCGGCTGGTGACGATGCCGACGACCTTGCCGCCGTCGCACACCGGGAAACCCGAAATGCCCAGTTCTTCGGAGAGCTGCAATACCTGCAACACCGTGTGCTCGGGGGTAATCACGACCGGGTCGTGCACCACGCCCGATTCATGGCGCTTGACCTTGGAGACCTCGGCCGCCTGCTGCTCGGCCGTCATGTTCTTGTGCACGACGCCGATCCCGCCTTCCTGGGCGATGGCGATCGCCAGGCGCGACTCGGTCACCGTGTCCATCGCGGCGGACACGAGAGGAATGTTCAGGGAAATGTTGCGCGTGAGGCGCGTGGCGAGAGAGGCGTCCTTGGGCAGGACCTGGGAATATGCGGGCACCAGCAACACATCGTCGAAGGTGAGCGCTTTTCCTAGAAGGCGCATGGGAAAGCTCCAAAAAACGGATTGTACCCATGCTGCGACAGCTTCAATTCAGGCAGCGCCCGCGTAGGCACCGCAGGCGATCACCATGCCGTCGTGCTTTTCAAAGTACGCCGTCTTCAGCCCCACTTTCTGGGTCAGTGGATTGACCCACTTGTAGCTGAGCCAGCCCTTGCCCGCGGCGACCGCCTGATCGACGATTTCCGCCAGGAACAGCTTGCCGTCGGTATCCTTCATGTGGCGGCCATCCACCCCGACCAGCCTCGGGTTCGTGCCATGGGCGATGACGTGGTAGTCGCTGCTGTAAACGCTGAGGTACAGGTCCCGGTCGAGGAAATGCCCCTCCTCACGCCGGTTCACATCGTCAAGCAGCGCCTGCGCGCCATGCTCGCGCACGAACTCGGCGCCCTGCCGCACCAGCTTTGCCGCATCACCCTCGCTGGCGAATTCATGCTCGCCCAGGTGGAAATAGGACACCGCCTCGGTCAGGTTGACCGCCAAGGCATGAAGCGCCTTGACGGGTTCCCCGGCCCGCTCTATCAACATCGCGTTCTTCTGCGTTGCCGCATCGATCTCGACCACGGCCTTGTTGATTTCGGCGATGCCGACGCTCTGCTCGGACGCTGCCTCGGACATGCCCGTCATGATCTCGCTGACATTGCGCACGCTCTGCACGATGTCCTCCATGGCACGGCCAGCCTGCTCCACCTGACCGGCGCCACCATCGACCGAGCGCACCGACTCCTCGATCAGCGCCTTGATGGCCTTGGCCGCTTCCGCCGAGCGGGTCGCCAAGGTGCGCACCTCGCTGGCCACCACGGCAAAGCCACGCCCTTGCTCCCCGGCCCGGGCGGCCTCGACGGCGGCATTCAGTGCCAGGATGTTGGTCTGGAAAGCAATGCCGTCGATCACGCCGATGATGTCCGCAATTTTGCGCGAACCGCTGCGAATGGCGCCCATGGTCTGCACCACCTGCTGCATGACCGCTCCACCGTTTGAAGCAAGATCCAGCGCGGACGTGGAAAGGCGCTGCGCCTGGCGAGCGCTGTCGGCGTTTTGTTCGACGGCCGCCGTCAATTGCTCGAAGGAAGAGGCGGTGCTCTCCAGTGCATCGGCCTGGCTGCGCACTTCGCCGCCAAAGGCGGCCTGGTCGGTACCGATGTAGCCTGCCGAAGCCGCAATGGCCAGCGTACGGCTGCGGACGTCGCCGACGATGCGAAAGGTCTGCAGGCGCAACTCTTCAAGCGCGCGCAGCAGTGGATCGGATTCCTGCTCTCCAGCGCCAACGGCCTGGCCGAGGTCGCCCTGGCTGATGCGCTGCGCGGCTTGCGTCGCCAGGCGCAACGGCACCATCAGATGACGGCGTGCCAGCCACGCCAGCCAAAACAGCGCGGCCAGGCAAAGGACACCCCACAAAAAGAGTGCCACGCGGCCGCCGCCATCGGGTACGACCCAGGCCGTCCACAGCACCAGCGCGGCCACCGCGCCCAAAGTACCGGCAAATACCCATGCAATCAGCGACGAAAAGCCAGAAGCGGAAACGTTCATAGCGGTCGGACAGTCAGTGAGGGACGGACAGCCCTGCCTGGCCGGGATCCGCCCTGGCAGGCAGCCCTGGCGTTCCAGGCACGGCAGTTGTTTGCTTAACCACAAGTTACCGCAGTCGCAAGACCTTGCACATCGGGTTTGTACGGCTTGCCGGCTGATGGCCACGTTCGCTGAACGCTCGGGCAGATCCCCAGGCAGCAGGGATTTCCCGTCTGCCGCTCGCACTCCTAGTCGCCGCTGGCACTCGCCGCTACACTGCGCGCATGACTCTGCATCGGCTTTTTCTGTTGGCGCTGGCCTGCACCTGGGCAGCCGCCGCCTCGGCGCAATATCAGTGGGTGGACAAGGACGGGCGCAAGGTGTTCAGCGATCGACCACCGCCCATGGATGTCCCGCAAAAGAACATCCTCAAGGAGCCCAGGGCGCTGACACCCGCGCGCACGAACACGGCAGCACCGGCAACCGCGGCGGCCGAGCCGCAGGCCAAGGGCGACACCCCCGGTGCGCCGCCGCAAACCGGCACGGGCACGACGAGCGCATCGGGAACGGACAAATCGCTGGAAGAAGCCAAGACCAAGGCAGAAGAGCAGGAAAAGGCCAAAAAGAAGGCGCAAGAAGAAGCCAAGGCCCAAAAGGATGCACAGACACGGGCCGACAACTGCCAGCGCGCGCGGCAGGCGAAGGTCACGCTGGAGCCCGGGCGCCTCGTGGCCACCACCAATGCCAAGGGCGAACGCGCCTACATGGACGACGCCACGCGCGCCGCGGAGCTTCAGCGCGCCGAGCAGATCATTCAAAGGGATTGCAAATAGGCGATCGGGTTCAGCCGCGCCGTCTGGCAAACAGGCCTGCCGTGCGCGCACCCTGGCTTGCAAAGCGCTGGCGCCGGGCCACCTTGGGGTCGACCTTCAGGGGGCGGCACCAGTCGATGCGATCGCCCTCTCGCACGGCCGCCTCCAGCGCGACGGCCCGCCCCCAGATACCAGCCATGTGGTGTGCATCATCGGGTTGAAGGCCGCAGGCACGAAGCGCATCGGCCACGGTCGCGCCGGCGGGCAGGCGCAACTGCCACTCCTGCGTCTGCCGGGGCGCGGCGGACGTGACCACCTCCACGGAAATCATCTCAGCCATAGACCTTTTCGGCCCGCGCCACGAAGGCTTCCACGAGCGAGGCGGCAATGCGGTCAAAGATGGGGCCGACCAGCGCGGCCAGTGTCCGGCTGCTGAAGCCATAGTGCAATTGCAGCTCGACCTTGCAGGCGCGCTGGCTGCCGTCGCCCACGGAGTGAAATTGCCAGTCGCCATCGAGCTGCGAAAACGGCCCTTCCACGAGGGTCATCCGCACGCGCCGGCCCGGCTCGTGGGTATTGCGCGTGACGAAGGTCCTATGCACGCCGGCCATCGCGATCCCCACTTCAGCCACCATGCCGGTTTCGTCGCGGCTGCGTACGGCGGCGCGGTCGCACCACGGCAAAAATTGCGGATAGCTGGGCACGTCCGTCACCAGATCGAACATCTCTTGGGGGCTGTACCAGATCAGGACGGATTTGTGGACGGTCTTCATGCGCGGAGAGCACGGGGCGCCAGCCTAAAATGGGCGCCCCTCAGGCAGCGCCGATTCTAGTGGCGCTACCCATGCACCTTTTCATGGCCAAGAAACCCGAACCCTCTCCGCGCATCGCCGAAAACAAGAAGGCCGCGTTCAATTATTTCTTCGAGGAACGCCACGAAGCCGGCATCGTGCTGCAAGGCTGGGAAGTGAAGGCCCTGCGCGAAGGCAAGGCGCAGCTGACCGAAGGCTATGTGGTGATCCGTGACGGAGAGCTGTTCCTGATCGGCTGCCAGATCCAGCCGCTGAAGACCGCGTCCACGCACGTGAATCCCGAGGCCGCGCGCACCAAGAAGCTCCTGATGCACAAGGACGAGATCCGGCGGCTCATCGGCAAGGTGGAACAGAAGGGCTACACGCTCGTGCCGCTCAAGCTCTACTGGAAAGAAGGCCGCGCCAAATGCGAGATCGCGCTGGCCAAGGGCAAGGCCGAGCACGACAAGCGCAGCACCATCAAGGAGCGCGAGGGCAAGCGCGAGGTGGAGCGCGCCATGAAAAGCCGCCACCGCTGACCGCTGAAGATCAGGTCCATGGCGGGCGCCCCGGCCCGCCGGCCCGGCGGGCATCAGGACGGTTTGCTCGCGCCAGGCGCAGCGCAGGCCTGCTCTCCACAGGCGGAAGATGAAGCTGCGCCCGGCAGCGGCGCTGCGTCCCCGGACGGAACACCCTCGGACAGCAACTGCCCGAGCACCACGCCGAGCTGCAATTCATCGATGCTGCCGAAGTGATGGGCGCGCAGACGCCCGGCCTTGTCGATCAGCAGGGTGCTGGGCGTGCCTTGCAGCTGCCAGCGCGCCATGGTCGTGGGCGTGGTGCTGCCTTCGAGCGGCGCATCGACCCCCACGGGAAAGCGAATCTGGTATTCGTGCAGAAACACCTCGAGCGCATGCGGCTGCATCGCGCTGTGGTGCTCGAACACGGTGTGCAGGCCGATCACGGCCACGCCCTGCGCACCGAAGAGCTGGTGCACCTTCCTGGCCATGGGCAGCGCGTAGGAAACACAGCCGGGGCACAGCATCTGGAAGGCCTCCACCAGCACCACCTGCCCGCGCAAGTCCGCAAGGCGCAGGGCGTGATCGGTATTGAACCAGCGCGAGACATCCCATTCGGGAAACACATGGTCAGAGGTCTGCACGGATACCCCCTTTCATCCTCGGCGAATGATAGGCGGATGCCGGATCACACCAGGGCAGCAAGGGGATGCAGGGCGGCCGGCCAGGGGCTTGCGAAGAACGCATCGACAAGCTGCGGATCGACGTCCTCGATGCGCGCGGGGTTCCAGCGCGGGCTGCGGTCCTTGTCCACGGCCAGCGCGCGTATGCCTTCGAGTGTTTCGCTCTGGCCGGGGCGCAGATGAAAGCAGTGGCGCACCAGATCGCGCTCCATGCGCAGATCCTCGGCCAGGGTCATGGCGCGTGCGCGGCGGATCTGCCCCAGCACCACGTGCAGCATCAGCGGCGAGCGCTGGCGCAGCAAGGCCGCCGTGGCGCGCTCCCATTGGCCCTCGGCCGCCTCCAGCGCCGCGACGATGGCAGACACGTTCGGCAGTGAAAAATAGTGGTCAATTCTGGCTTTATCGCTTGCATGGTCTGCGTTTGCAGCTATGGAATATGAATCAATCCAACGCTGCAACGCCGCGCCATCGGCAAAGGTCTGAACCGCCAGTGCCTCCCACAGCTCAGGGAGTTTTTCCGAGGGCAGCAGGGCATCGGCCAGGCCCAGCGCCAGCGCATCGCCCGCGGCGATGGTCTCGCCGGTCAAGGCCAGCCATTCGCCCGCATGGCCCGGGCAGCGCGAGAGGAAATGGCCACCGCCCACATCCGGGAACAGGCCGATGCCGGTCTCGGGCATGGCCATTTTGGTGCGCTCGGTGACGATGCGCAGGCTCGCGCCCTGGCTGATGCCCATGCCGCCGCCCATCACCACGCCGTCCATGAAGGCGATGTAGGGCTTGGTGAGGTGGTGCGTGAGGTGGTTGAGGATGTACTCCTCGGTGAAGAAATCCTCCACGCGCGGGTCGCCCTCCCTGGCCGCCTGGTAGAGAAAGCGGATGTCGCCCCCGGCGCAGAAGGTGCCGAACGGCCCTTCCCTGTTGCTGCCGCGAATCGCGATGGCCAGCACCCCGGGGTCGTGCTCCCACTGCCGCAACGCGGCGTAGAGCGCGCGCACCATGCCCAGCGACAGGGCATTCAGCGCCTTGGGGCGGTTGAGCGTGATGCAGCCGATCTGGCCGCGTACTTCGGTGAGGACTTCCGGCTGGTCCATGCGGTCTCCTTGAGTGGATGCCTTACTCGGAGCGGTCTTCGCGCGCCGCGCGTTTGCGCTCGTGCTCGCTCAGGTGGCGCTTGCGCAGGCGGATGCTCTTGGGCGTGATCTCCACCAGCTCGTCGTCCTCGATGAATTCGACGCCATATTCCAGCGTGAGGTCGATGGGCGGCGTGACCTTGATCGCATCTTCCTTGCCGCTGACGCGAAAGTTCGTGAGCTGCTTGGTGCGCGTGGCGTTCACCACCAGGTCGTTGTCGCGGCTGTGGATGCCGACGATCATGCCCTCGTAGACCGGGTCGCCCGCCTTGACGAACATGCGGCCGCGGTCGTCGAGCTTGCCCAGCGCGTAGGTGAAGATTTCACCCGCGTCCATCGAAATCAGCACGCCGTTCTTGCGCCCGCCGATCTCGCCCTTGTGCGGCTCGTAGCTGTCGAAAATGTTGCTGATCAGCCCGGTGCCACGCGTCAGGTTCAGGAACTCGTTGGTGAAACCGATGAGGCCGCGCGCCGGAATGCGGTATTCGAGGCGCACGCGCCCGCGCCCGTCGCTCTCCATGTTCACGAGCTCGCCCTTGCGCTCCCCGAGCGCCTGCATCACGCCGCCCTGGTGCTGCTCCTCGACGTCGGCGGTGACGAGCTCGATCGGCTCGCACTTTTCGCCATCGATCTCCTTGAACACCACGCGCGGCTTGGAGACGGCCAGTTCGTAGCCCTCGCGGCGCATTTCCTCCAGCAGGATGGTCAGATGCAGCTCGCCCCGGCCCGAAACCTCGAAAATGCCGTCCTCGCTCGTCTCCTTCACGCGCAGCGCGACATTGGAGCGCAGCTCCTTTTGCAGCCTATCCCAGATCTGGCGGCTGGTGACGTACTTGCCCTCGCGCCCGGCCAGCGGACTGGTGTTGACGCAGAAATTCATCGTCAGCGTCGGCTCGTCGATCTTGAGCATGGGCAGCGGCTGCGGGTTTTCCGGGTCGGTCAGCGTCTCGCCGATGCCGATGTGCTCGATGCCGTTGATCAGCACGATCTCGTCCGGCCCCGCCTCGCTCACCTGCACACGGTCCAGCCCCTGGAACTGATGGATCTGGTTCACGCGCGCCTTGTACTTCTCACCGTCCGGCCCGGCCATCACCAGCACGTCCTGCCCCGCGCGCAGCGTGCCCTGGTTGATGCGCCCCACGCCGATGCGACCGACGAAGGTGGAATAGTCCAGCGCCGAGATCTGCATCTGCAAGGGGGCGTTCGGGTCGCCCTGCACCGACGGCACATGCTTGAGGATGGTCTCGAACAGCGCGGACATGTCCGGCCCCCACTGCTCGCCCGGGTTGCCCTGCGTGAGCGAGCTCCAGCCGTTGATGCCCGAGGCATAGACCACGGGAAAGTCGAGCTGCTCGTCGTTGGCGCCGAGCTTGTCGAACAGGTCGAACGCGGCATTGACCACCCAGTCGGGGCGCGCGCCGGGCTTGTCCACCTTGTTGACGACAACGATGGGCTTGAGGCCCAGCGCCAGCGCCTTCTTGGTGACGAAGCGCGTCTGCGGCATCGGGCCTTCCTGCGCGTCGATGAGCAGGACCACGCCATCGACCATGGACAGGGCGCGCTCCACCTCGCCGCCGAAATCGGCGTGGCCGGGCGTGTCCAGGATGTTGATGTGCGTGCCCTTCCAGGTCACGGCGCAGTTCTTGGCCAGGATGGTGATGCCGCGCTCGCGCTCGATGGCGTTGTTGTCCATCACCGTATCGACGACCTTCTCGTGCGCGGCGAAGGTGCCGCTTTGGCGCAAGAGCTGATCGACCATGGTGGTCTTGCCATGGTCCACGTGGGCAATGATGGCGATGTTGCGGATGTGCTTGCTCATGATGTCAGTGCTTCTTCTTGCAGGATTTGCTGGATTTCAATGGGGCTCAGGAGCCGGTCCGGGATGAGTTCGCCCGCCGCGACGTGGCCGACACCCAGCAGCGCGCCCGGGCGCTCGCCATAGACGGCGGCAGCACGGGTGTCGGGCCAGGGGCCGCGGCGGCGCAGGCCGGAAAGAAAGCGGCCCGCATCCTCCTCGGCCAGCGTGATCGGGACGTGATCGGCGAGCAGCGCATCGACCGGCAGCAGTGCGCCAAGCCGCTCTTCCTGCGGCAGGGCTTCGAGCGCGGCCAGCGTGATGCAGCGCGTGAGGTCGATGCCGCCGGTTTCGGTGCGCCTGAGCCGTGTGAGATGCGCTCCGCAGCCCAGGGCCTGGCCGATGTCCTCGGCCAGCGTGCGGATGTAGGTGCCTTTGCTGCAGGAAACTTCGATTTCGATAGCTGGTTGCGCTTGACTGGTAAGCGCCGGGGCCAGATTCAGTTCAAATATCTCCACGTCGCGTGCCGCACGTTCCACCGCGACGCCCGCACGGGCATATTCGTACAAGGCCTTGCCGTCTTTCTTGAGTGCGCTGTGCATGGGCGGCACCTGTTGGATGCGGCCGGTGAACTGCCTTGCCACGGCTTGAAGACGCTCGGGTGTGAGCGCGGCGGGGTCCACGGCCGAGCGGGACAGCACCTCGCCCTCGGCGTCACCGGTGCTCGTCGTCACGCCCAGCAGCGCCACCGCGTGGTAGCGCTTGGGCGCTTCAAGCTGCAGCGCGCTGAACTTGGTGGCCGCGCCAAAGCACAGCGGCAGCACGCCGGTGGCGAGCGGGTCCAGCGTGCCGGTATGGCCGGCCTTTTCGGCACGCAGCAACCACTTGGCCTTCTGCAACGCCTGGTTGCTCGAAAGGCCCAGGGGTTTGTCCAGCAGCAGCACCCCATGCACCGGGCGCCGCTGCACCCGGATGCGAGGGGCAGCCACCGTCATGCGTCCTCGTCTTTGGAGCGCGAGGCCACGGCGCGCGCGATCAGCGCATTCATGTCGGCCGCACGCTCGCTGGTGCGGTCATAGACAAAATGCAGCGTGGGCACGGTGTGGATCTGCAGGCGTTTGAAAAGGCCGTTGCGCAAGAAACCGGCGGACTGGTTCAGCGCCTCCTGCGAGGCCTCGCCATCGCCCACGAGCACGCTGAAGAAGACCTTGGCATGCGCGTAATCGGGCGTGACGTCCACCGCCTGCAGCGTAACCATGCCGACGCGCGGATCCTTGAGCCCGCGGATCAGCTCGGCCAGATCGCGCTGGATCTGGTCGGCGATGCGCAGGTCGCGGTGGGGGCCGGAATGCTTCTTCATGACAGCCTGTGTGCCAGATGCCCGCTGGATTACAGCGTGCGCGCCACTTCCTTGACTTCGAAGAACTCGAGTTCGTCGCCTTCCTTGATGTCGGTGTAGTTGCGCAGCTTGATGCCGCACTCGAAGCCTTCCTTGACTTCCTTGACGTCGTCCTTCAGGCGGCGCACCGACTCCACGTCCCCGGTGTAGATGACCACGTGATCGCGCAGCAGGCGGAATTTGCAGCCGCGCGTGACCTGGCCCGACGTGATGTAGGAGCCGGCGATGGTGCCGATCTTGGTCGCGACGAACACGGTGCGGATCTCGGCCGTGCCGATCGCCTCCTCGCGCTGTTCGGGCGCGAGCATGCCCGACATCGCGGCCTTGAGCTCATCGACCGCGTCGTAGATGATGTTGTAGTAGCGGATGTCCACGTCGTTCATCTCGGCCGTCTTGCGCGCATTGGCGTCCGCGCGCACGTTGAAGCCGATCACGATCGCCCCGGAGGCGATCGCCAGATTCACGTCGCTTTCGCTGATGCCGCCCACGCCCGCGTACACGAGCTGCACCTTGATCTCGTCGGTCGAGAGCTTGAGCAGCGACTGCGAGAGCGCTTCCTGGGAGCCCTGCACGTCCGCCTTCACGATGATGGGCAGGTGCTGCACGCCGCCCGCCTGCATGTCGGCGAAGACGTTTTCGAGCTTGGCCGCCTGCTGCTTGGCCAGCTTGGTGTTGCGGAACTTGCCCGCGCGGTAGGTGGCGATTTCACGCGCGCGGCGTTCGTCGCCGAGCACCATGAACTCGTCGCCGGCCTGAGGCACCTCGGACAGGCCCTGGATTTCCACCGGAATCGAGGGGCCCGCTTCCTTGATCGCACGGCCGTTTTCGTCGCTCATGGCGCGCACCCGGCCGAAGGTCTGGCCCGCGAGCACGATGTCGCCCACCTTGAGCGTGCCCGACTGCACCAGAATGGTGGCCACCGGGCCGCGGCCCTTGTCGAGTTGCGCCTCGATCACCAGGCCCTTGGCCATGGCGTCGATCGGCGCCTTCAGTTCCAGCACCTCGGCTTGCAGCAGCACGTTCTCCAGCAGGCTGTCGATGCCCATGCCGGTCTTGCTCGACACCGCGATGAACGGTGCGTCGCCGCCGTATTCCTCGGGCACGACCTCCTCGGCCACCAGCTCCTGCTTGACGCGGTCGGGGTTGGCCTCGGGCTTGTCCGCCTTGGTGATGGCCACGACGATCGGCACCTTGGCCGCACGCGCGTGCTTGATCGCTTCCCTGGTCTGCGGCATGACGCCATCATCGGCCGCGACGACCAGGATCACGATGTCGGTGGCCTGCGCGCCGCGGGCGCGCATGGCCGTGAAGGCCTCGTGGCCCGGGGTGTCGAGGAAGGTGACGATGCCGCGCGGCGTCTTCACGTGGTAGGCGCCGATGTGCTGCGTGATGCCCCCCGCCTCGCCCGTCGCCACCTTGGTGCGGCGGATGTAGTCCAGCAGTGAAGTCTTGCCATGGTCCACGTGGCCCATGACGGTGACCACGGGAGCGCGCGTCAGCGCCTCGGCGTCGTGGCTCGAGACCTCCTCGGCGGTGAAGGCTTCCGGATCGTCCAGCGCCGCGACGATCGCCGTGTGGCCCATTTCCTCCACGATGATCATCGCGGTATCCTGGTCCAGCGGCTGGTTGATCGTGACCATCTGGCCCATCTTCATCAGCACCTTGATCACTTCGGAGGCCTTGACGGCCATCTTGTGCGCCAGCTCGGCCACGGTGATCGTCTCGGGCACATGCACCTCCAGCGCGCGGAATTCCACCTGCGCCGCCGACTGATGCTGATGGCGGTCCTCGCGGCCACCGCCGCGGCGCCCGCTGCGGCCACCGCCAGCCCGCCAGCGATTGGCGCCCACGCCGCTCGATGTGTCGCCACGGGTCTTGATGCCCTTCTTTTTCTCGCTGTCGCCTGCCCAGCTGGAGGACAGCTTGGAGGATTTGACCTCCTTGCTGGCCGAGGGCGCCGTCGGCGCCGTGGTCTTGTGCAGCGTGCCCTTCTTGGCATCGGTCTTGGCGGCGTCCTTGTCCTTGGCGTGGCGCGCTTCCTCGGGCTTCTTCGCCACCAGCACCTTCTTGGGCGCGGCCATCATGGCACGGATGGCCTCGGCCTCGGCCAGCGCCTTGCGCCGACGCTCCTCATGGTCCTCGGCGCGCTCGGCCTCTTCGGCCGCCTTGGTGTCGGCTTCAGTGACGGCGGCTTCCTCGGCCTGTGTCTGCTGGGCCTTGCGCTCGGCCGCGTGCCTGGATGCCTCGCGGCGCGCAGCCTCGGCCTCGGCCTGCTCGCGCTCCTTCTTCTCGCGCTGCTCGGCCAGATAGGCGGCCGCACGTTCCTCGGCTTCGCGCTCCTTGCGCTCACGCTCTTCGCGCGCGGCCGAACCGTCCTCTTGCTGGCGGCGCAGCAGTTCGTTCTGGCGCGCGGCTTCGGCCTGGCGACGTTCCAGTTCCGCCTCCTCCACCGCTGGCGCGATCGGCGCCTGCACGGGTGCCTCCACGGTCCCTTCAGGCCCTCCCTCGCGCTTGACGAAAGTGCGCTTCTTGCGTACTTCGACCTGGATGGTGCGCGCCTTGCCGGTGGCGTCCGACTGGCGGATTTCGCTCGTGGAACGCTTGACCAGCGTGATCTTGCGGCGCTCGTTCACGGCCGTGCCGTGGCTGGCCTGCAAATGGGCCAGCAGCTGTTGCTTGTCGGCCTCGCTGACGGTATCGGTGGCGGTCATTTTGGGCACGCCCGCAGAGCGCAGTTGCGCCAGCAGGGTTTCGGGTGTCTTGTTGAGTTCAGCAGCGAACTCGGCGACGGTAATGCTCGACATATTCGGTTTGGTCCTCCCCGGCCTTATTCATCACCCGCGGCAAACCAGTGTGCGCGAGCCTTCAAGATCAAGGCCTTGGCGTCTTCCTCGCTCTGGCCAGTGAGTTCCATCAATTCATCGACGGCAAGATCGGCGAGGTCATCCCGCTTCGTCACGCCGCCGGCCACGAGTTTGGCAATGAGCTCCGCATCGAGCCCTTCGAGTTCACGCAGGTCCTCGCTCACCTTGCCGACCATCTGCTCGCGCGCTATCTGCATCGTGAGCAGGGAATCCTTGGCTCGGGTACGCAGCTCTTCGACGATGTCCTCGTCGAAGCCTTCGATGTCGAGCATCTCCTGCAGCGGCACATAGGCCACCTCCTCCAGGTTCTCGAAACCTTCGCGGATCAGGATATCGGCGATTTCCTCATCCACATCCAGCTTGTCGATGAAGAGCTGGCGCGCCTCGCTGGTCTCGTCGGCCTCCTTCTGGGCAGACTCGGCCGCATCCATGATGTTGATCTTCCAGCCCGTGAGCTCGGACGCCAGGCGCACGTTCTGCCCGCCCCGGCCGATGGCGATCGCCAGGTTTTCCTCGTCGACCACCACGTCCATCGCGTGCTTTTCCTCGTCAACGACAATGGATTGCACATTCGCGGGGGCCAGCGCCCCAATCACGAACTGGGCCGGGTCCTCGCTCCAGAGCACGATGTCCACGCGCTCTCCCGCCAATTCGTTGGAAACCGCATTCACGCGCGTGCCGCGCACGCCGACGCAGGTGCCGATCGGGTCGACCCGCTTGTCATGCGAGAGCACGGCGATCTTGGCGCGGCTGCCCGCATCACGCGCACAGCTCTTGATCTCGAGCAAACCCTGCTCGATCTCCGGCACTTCATTGCGAAACAGCTCGATCATGAACTCGGGCGCCGAGCGCGAGAGCAGGATGGGCGCGCCACGCAGCGTGAGGTCCACATCCATGATCATGGCGCGCACGCGATCGCCGGTGCGCAGGTTTTCCTTGGGAATCATTTCGCCGCGGCGCAGACGCCCTTCCACGCGCCCGCTCTCGACGATGATGTCGCCCTTGTCCATGCGCTTGACGGTGCCGGAAAAGATTTTCTCGCCCCGGCTCATGAAGTCGTTGAGCAGGGTCTCGCGTTCCGCGTCGCGGATTTTCTGCAGGATCACCTGCTTGGCCGCCATCGCGCCGATGCGCCCGATGGGCACCGAATCCACGGGCTCCTCGATGTACTCGCCCACCTGGATGCCGGGCACGCGGTCCTGCGCGTCCATGAGCAGTTCCTCCGCGTCGGGGTTCTGCAGTCCGGCTTCGTCGGGCACGACCAGCCAGCGGCGGAAGGTCTGGTAATCGCCACTTTCCTGATCGATGGCCACGCGGATGTCGACGTCGCCCTCGTAGAGTCGCTTGGTCGCCTGCGCCAGAGCCGATTCCACCGCTCCCATCACAATTTCGTGATCCACGCTCTTCTCACGCGAAATCGCTTCGATCAGCATCAACAACTCGCGATTCATGCCAAGGCACTCCTGTTTTCAAATAATTCCGGCAGCCCACGCAACGGCCACCTCACCATTCATGTGTTGTCATCGGGCGCCGCCTTGCGCGGCGTGCGCCCCTTGAAGTTCACGACCGGCACCAGACGCGCCTCACGCACTTCGTCCCAAGTGAAGCCGAGCACCTGCAGCGGCGCGGCTTCACGCTTTTTGCTCACACGCTGCCCCGGGCGGGGCGCCGGCTCGTCGCTCCAGCTGACTTGCCAACCACCCTCGGCGCCATGCGCCAGCTTCCCCCGGAATTTCTTGCGATTGGCCGCCACCTGCCCGCCCGCCGCCGCGCCCAGCGGCGCCTTGAGCGTGATGTCCACCCATTCGCCTTCGAAGCGCTG
This sequence comes from Comamonas sp. SCN 67-35, assembly GCA_001725255.1. GTDB lineage: Bacteria > Pseudomonadota > Gammaproteobacteria > Burkholderiales > Burkholderiaceae_C > Comamonas_C. Next base: position 21,312 of record MEFV01000003.1, read on the forward strand.
CAGGTCCACCTCGTGGCGCAGCGGCCGATCGATGCCCGGGGACGAGACCTCCAGCCGCTGGTAATCCACCCCGTCGACTTCCAGCGCGAACTGCAGCTGGCGCGTGACGACCTCGCAGTCGTCCACCGTGATGAAGCGCTCGGGCACGGACTCCCGCCCAGCCTCGAGCGGTTGCCACGGCACATCGATGGTGACGCGCAGCAGCCCTCCCGCGGAGCGCTCGATCTCCACGAGGTCAAAACCGAGACCGCTGACGGTCTGCTGTACGACTTGCTGCAATGCCACTGCTGTGTCTTGGCGCCGCGCTCGGCGCACCCCCTGCTGCCCAAAACCGATCGACCAAAAAAAACGGGCGGTTGCAACCCGCCCGTTTTGGTCGTGAAGCCGCTATTGTAGTGTGAAATGCCCGACATTTCAACGGCTTGCGACGTCTTGAAGACGCCGGATGAGGTGCGATCAGGCGCGGCTCGCGATCACGCGCCTGAGCACCGCCAGCGCCTCCTCGTTGTCGAGCGCCAGGCCGTCGGGGCCCAGCAGGCCCGTCGCAAGCCGGGCAATCACGGCGGCCTGCGGCTGGACCGCTCCGGCAAAGCGCAATTGCGTGTCCGAGCCCATGAGGACCGTGGGGAAAGTCTCGATGTCGAAATCCCCCATCAGGGTTTCCTCATCTTCCACGTCCACCCACGCCAACCGCACGCCAGGCAAGGCGAGCGCCAGCGCATCGAAATTTTCGCGCAGGCCGCGGCAGACGTTGCACCACTGCGCGCACAGGCACACCACCCAGCCTTGACCGGACATTTCAGTCATCCGCGACGTTCCCGCACCTGGTGCACATCCACGACATCGACACGCCCCGCCCGATTGTCCCAGCTGCCGCGGATGAACGAGAGGACGGCCGCCACGTCCACGTCGCTCAGGGTCTGACGGAATGGCGGCATGCCGAAAGGCCGCGGGTTGCCCCGGGTGGCGGGCAGGTAGCCGCCGTGCAGGACGATCTGGATCAGGTTCAGCGGTTCGGCCATGCGCACCGCCCGGTTGCCGGCCAATGCGGGAAAGGCTCCGGCCTTGCCGAGCCCTTCATCTCCGTGGCACTGCGCGCACTGGTCGCGGTACACCTCGCCGCCGCGCGCCATCACGGCGGCCGGGGCGACCTTGCTCTTCGCGACGGGATCGCCGGAAGGCGGCAGTGCCCGCAGCCACTCGGCCATGGCCCGCGCATCCTGCGGCGTCAGATGCTGCAGGCTGGCGAACACCACTTCCGCCATCGGGCCCGACACGCCGCCGCGCGGCGAAACACCGTCGGTGAGCAGCGCAACAATGTCTGCTACAGGCCAATCGGCCATGCCCGCCTGACGGCTCGAAGCCAGGGACGGCGCCCACCAGTTCTCGCCTTGCACCAGGGCCCCGGCCAGCGGGCGACCCTTCAGCGGGCCACCGAGCGCATCGCGCGGCGTATGGCAGGCGCCGCAGTGCCCCAGGCCCCGGACCAGATAGGCGCCGCGATCGAGCGCCACATCCGTTTTCGCCGGACGGAAGTACAGCGCACGCCAGACGGCCAGCGCCGCCTGCGTGTTGTAGGGAAAGCGCAGCGTCGGCGCAGGCGTGGGCTGCGTGACGGGCCGCAGGCTGCGCAGGAAGGCGAAGATGGCGTCGGCATCGCCGCGCGTGACATGCGTGTAGTCGGTATAAGGAAACGCAGGGTACAGAAGCCGCCCGTCGCGCGACCGACCATGGTGCAGGGCACGCCAGAATTCATCGGCATTCCAACGCCCGAGGCCGGTCGCGTCATCGGGCGTGAGGTTGCCGGCAAACACCGCGCCAAACGGCGTCTGAACCGCACGGCCTCCGGCATAGGCTGCGCCACCGGGACGCGTATGACACGAAACGCAGTCGCCAATACGCGCCAGATAAGCGCCGCGCATGATCAGTTCAGGTGACCCGGAGACCGCCGCCTGCGGGTCGATCGGTGTCTCATCCAGACGGTTGAACGCCGTCACCGCATAAGCGCCCAGCGCCAGCACCAGCGTGGCAGCCAGCACGCTGGCCATGATCAGGCGGCGCACGTTCATCGCGCACTCCCCGTGGGGGGCTGCGGCAGCTTCGCGTCCAGACTGCCACAGTCCAGCGGCAGCTTGTCCGGCGTGCGCTCTTGCGCCCTGCCATCGCCGGGCACGGGCTGCGCCGACAGCCAGCTGATCACGGCCTGCACCTGCTCCAGCGAGAGGCGCCGGGCGATGTCCGCCATGCAATCGGGCGCCTGCGCATGGCGCTGGCCGGTACGCCATGCACCCAGCTGGCTGCCGAGGTAGTCGTGCGACAGGCCCAGCAGGCTCGGAATGAAAGGAGCCGCTCCGGTCAATTGCTCGCCGTGGCATTGCACGCACGCGGGAATCTTGCGCGCCGTGTCGCCATGGCGCACCAGGGCCTCGCCCTCGCGCAGCATGCGCGGGCTGACCACGGAGGGCGGCGGCGCGGCATAGGGCAGGCGCAGCGCCGAAAACCAGGCGGCCATCTCGTACAGGTAGTCATCCGTGAGGTAGGTCAGCAGATGCGCCATTTGCGGGTAGCTGCGCCGCCCCTCATGAAAATTGCGCAACTGGTTGTACAGATAACCCACGGGTTTGCCCGCGATGCGCGGAAAGTAACCATCGGGCGTGGCGCGCCCCTCCTTGCCGTGACAGGCGGTGCAGGGCAAAACTCTGTCCGTCATGTCCGAAGGTGCCTGGCCACCCGCCTGTGCCAACGTCGCGCACAACAGCAGCGGCAGCGCAATGCTACGCAAAACAGAGCGCACGACGATCACCCTCGGCCGACAAACGGCATTTTCGTTGCCATCACGGTATGAAACAGCACATTGGCCGAAAGTGGCAGCTCAGCCATGTAGAGCACCGATTGACCCACGACGTCCACGTCCATCAGAGGCTCATTGGCCAGCACGCCGTGCGCCTGCAGGACACCCTGCGTGAGCTGGTGCGCCAGCGGCGTGTCGGCATTGCCCACATCGATCTGCCCGACGGCGATGTCGAAGGCGCGACCATCGAGCGCGGCCGATTTGGTCAAGCCCGTCACCGCATGCTTGGTGGCGGTGTAGGCAATGGAATGGGGGCGCGGCGCGTGCGCGGAAATCGAGCCGTTGTTGATGATGCGCCCGCCGCGCGGGCTCTGCGCCTTCATGACGCGAAAAGCGTTCTGGATGCCATAGAACATGCCGCTCAGGTTGACGTTCACGACCTGGGCCCATTGCTCCGTGGTCAGCTCTTCCAGCGGTACGGCAGGCGCGCCCGTACCGGCGTTGTTGAAGAGCAGATCCACACGCCCGAAACGTTGCACAGTGGCATCAAAGAGCCTGCGCACGTCGGCGGGGTCCGCCACGTCCGTGGGCACGACGAGCGCACGCTGACCCGCGCCGCCTGCATCCGCGGCGGCCTGCAGCGGCCCGGGCCGCCGTCCGGCAAGTGCCACGCTCCAACCGGCCTTCAGAAGCGCCAGCGCCGCGGCGCGGCCGATGCCCGAACCCGCGCCGGTGACGACGGCGATTTTCCCTGCACCCGTATTCATCAGCGTTTCCGTCGCGTTGCGTGCCGCCCATGCTTGTCGCGAGGGGGCTTGTCCTTGAGCTGCTTCTTTTCCGCGTTTCTGACGGACTTTCCGCCTGCGGCATCACGTTTGCCGCCACCGCTGCCACGCTCTGCCTTGGCTGCGGGTGCCTTGAGCGCCCTGGCATCGCCCGCATCGTCCTGCACCAGGCGGAAATCGATCTTGCGCCCGTCCAGGTCGACACGGCTGACCTGCACGCGAAGGCGCGTGCCGACGCCGTAGCGCACGCCGGTGCGCTCGCCGCGCAGTTCCTGGCGCGCCTCGTCGAAGCGGAAATACTCTGCGCCCAATTCGGTGATGTGCACCAGCCCCTCGACGTACAGCGTATCGAGCGTCACGAAGATGCCGAAGCTGGTGACGGCGCTGACGATGCCGCCGTACTCCTCGCCCAGATGCTCGCGCATGTACTGGCACTTGAGCCAGGCCTCGACGTCGCGGCTGGCCTCGTCCGCGCGGCGCTCATTGGCGCTGCAGTGCAGGCCCGCGGCTTCCCAGCCCTGCTGGTCGCGAGGCGCGGCACCTGCGCCGGGAGGCGTCTCCTGCCGCCCTTTGGCAGCCCACTGGCGTGCCAGCTTGTGCTGAGCCTCTCCCGGCATGGGCAGCGGCGGAAGCTGGTACTTCTTGCCCGCCAGGATGGATTTGATGACACGATGCACCAGCAGATCGGGGTAGCGCCGGATCGGGCTCGTGAAGTGCGTGTAGGCCTCGAACGCGAGGCCGAAATGCCCGCTGTTGACCGGCGTGTAGATGGCCTGCTGCATGGAGCGCAGCAGCATGCTGTGGATCTGCGCTGCGTCGGGTCGGTCCTTGGTCGCTTCGGCGATCGCCTGGAAGGCACTCGGGGGCGGATCGTCGGGAAGCTGCGCATGCACGGCCAGCGCCTTGAGATAGCCACGCAGGATCTCGAGCTTTTCCGGCGTCGGCCCTTCGTGCACCCGGTACAGGCAGGCACGCTTGTTTTCGCCGATGAAGTCGGCCGCGCAGACGTTGGCGGCAAGCATGGCCTCCTCGATCAGGCGGTGCGCCTCGGTGCGCACGCGCGGCACGATCTTGTCAATGCGGCCGTTGTCGTCGCAGACGATCTGGGTCTCGGTGGTTTCAAAATCCACGGCGCCGCGCGCATGACGTCCGGCCAGCAGGGCGCGGTACACCTCATACAGATTGAGCAGGTCCTTGACCCGGTCCGCATGGCGGCCCGCCTCGGGACCCCGGGTGTTGGCCAGGATGGCCGCCACTTCGGTGTACGTCAGTCGTGCGTGGCTTTCGATCACCCCGGTATAGAACTGATAGGCATGCACCGTGCCCTTGCTCGTCACCACCATGTCGCACACCATCGCCAGGCGCGGCACCAGCGGATTGAGCGAGCACAGGCCGTTGGAGAGCTTTTCGGGCAGCATGGGCAGCACGCGGCGCGGAAAATACACGCTGGTGGCGCGGTCGTAGGCGTCGGTGTCGATCGCGCCGCCCGAATCCACGTAGTGACTCACGTCGGCGATCGCCACCAGCAACCGCCACGCCTTGGCGCGGCCGATGCGCGTGGGTTCGCAGTAGACCGCGTCGTCGAAGTCGCGCGCATCCTCGCCGTCGATGGTGACGAAACCCACATCGCTCAGATCCACGCGCTGGCGCCAATCGGCCACGCGCACCGCATCGGGCAAGGCCTGTGTCTGCGCCAGGCACTCATCGGAGAAGACGTGCGGCACGCCGTACTTGCGCACCGCGATCTCGACCTCCATGCCCGGGTCGTCCACCTCGCCGAGCACCTCCACCACCCGGCCCACCGGCTGGCCGTACAGCGCGGGCGGCTCGGTGAGCTGCACGACCACCACCTGCCCCACCGAAGCGTTGCCCGTGGCGACCTTGGGAATCATCACATCTTGCCCGTAACGCTTGTCCTCCGGCGCCACGAGCCAGATGCCGGCTTCGTGCAGCAGCCGGCCGATGATGGGCTGCGCCGGGCGTTCGATGATTTCCAGCACCCGCCCCTCGGGCCGTCCGCGCCTGTCCTGACGCACGATGCGCACGCGCACCCTGTCCTTGTGCAGCACGGCGCGCATTTCATTCGGAGGCAGGTAAATGTCTCCTTCACCGTCGTCACGGATGACAAAGCCGTGACCATCGCGGTGACCTTGAACGCTGCCTTCAATTTCTTCGTTGGCAGTGTTCTGAATTTCGTTTTTTTTGCTATACAATCTGCGACTTCCTGAAATGCCCAGGTGGCGGAATTGGTAGACGCACTAGTTTCAGGTACTAGCGGGTAACTCCGTGGAGGTTCGAGTCCTCTCCTGGGCACCAAGTGTAGAAGAACACTTGGCAATGAAAATGAAAATCGGCCGCTTGCTTCGCGCAGCGGCCTTTTTTGTTGCTGCTGCCGCAATTCACTTGCGCAGCAGCACCTTGAGCGCGCCCTGCAGGCGCCGCTCGCTCGCCGGATCGGCCGTCGCCGCCAGCACCTGCGCCGCGTCCTGCACCCAGGTCTGCTGCGGCGACGGATCGTTGCGGCGCGTCAGCAGTTGCAGCTGCAGCGCACGGCGCGCCTCGTGGTGCTCGGCCGGCGTGGGCACTTCCGCCGCAATCTCCAGGCGCAGCAGCGCCTCGGGATTGGCCGCCACGGGCTCACCGCCCAGCGCCCGGGTCCACGCGGCATGCGCCGCGGCATTGAACTGGCGGCCCAGCTCGCGCGCGGCGGGCAACAGGGCGGCGTCGCGCTTTTCCCAGGCCTGAACCAGATGCGACAGCGCTTCGCCATGCGCCTGCGCGGCCAGCTTGCGCAGCGCCCCCTGGGCCTGCTCCAGCGCGTCGCGCTGCGCCCGGAACGCCGCATCGCCCAGACGCGGGGCACGCGGCCCGCGGTCCGCGCCGCCCGGCCGCTCAAAGCGCTCCGGACCCGGCCGCCGCGGGCGCAGGTCCTTGCGCTCGGGGGCTCGCCCCGACGCGGGGCCGGGCTTGTTGGCGCCCGGCCGGTCGTCGCCTCGCACCGCCACCACACGCCGCACCGGCGGCCGTGGTGCCGCGGCCGTCTCAGAGGCGGACGAGGGCTCGGATTCGTTCGCTATCGAAGGTGTAGCTTCCTGCGCTTGTTCAGAAAGCGTTTGAACCTTATTTTGTTCAGATTTTTCGGTCGAAACGGGTGCCGACTCACCGCGCAGCGCCAGTTCCAACACCTGCATGGCCTCCTGGATCTTGCCCGCCTCGCCCGAGGCGTTGGCCGCTTCCAGCGCTCTGGATGCATCGAGCACGGCGCGATCATGGGCGCTGAGTTGCGCCGCCACGCGCTCGCGTTCCTCCGTCTTGCGTGCAAACGCTTCGTCGATCGGCTTGCGAAAAGCGTCCCAGAGCTTCTGCTCGTGGCGGCGCTCGAGCGGCACCGCCTGCGCGAGTTGCTGCCAACGCTGCTGCAGCGCCTTGACGGCGTCGATGCGCAAGGCCGGGGCCGCCCCCAGGGCGGCGGCCTCGTCAATCAACGCGTGGCGCTGCTCCAGGTTGCTCTTTTGCGCGGCGGCCAGCGGCGCGCCTGCCGTGGCGATCGCCTGTTTCCATAGCGGTTGCAGTTCGGTGAAGAGCTTTTCACCCACATGGCCACCGGCGCGCCAGCGTTCGCCGAAGTCATGCAGGGCGCGAATGTGGGCCTTCCAGTCACCCGAGTCCGCATGCGCGCTGGCCCAGGCATTGACCTCTTCGATCAGCGCCATGCGCTGCGCCTTGTGCTCCTGCGCCTCGGCGCGGGATTTTTCCAGCCACGCCTCGACCACCTTGTGCGCGGCGTTGCACGCTTCATCGAATTTCTTCCAGAGCGCGTGGTTGGCCACGGCGCCCTGATCCGCCTGCTTCCATTGCTCGCGCAGCTGGCGCAGCATCTCCTGCAGCTTGCGCCCGCCCAGCGCCTGGCCTTCGGGGCGGTTGAGCAGGCCTTCGGCCTTGGCCAGAAGTTCCTCGCGTATCTGGTCGGCGCTCCAGCGCTGCCAGCCTTCGAGTTCGCCCGCCGTCACCAGGGCGGCATGCACCCGCGCCTCCAGCGCGGCATCGACGAAGCGCCCGTGGCTCTTCCAGGCCGCACGCAGCTGCGCGGCCGCGCCCACGCTGGCCTTGCCGTGGCCCTGCGCCGTTTCGGTCTCGAGCTTGGTCAATGCCTCGGTCACCGCCTGCACGGCCTGGGCCGCACGCTGCGGATCCACCGGCGCGCGCGCGGGTTCGGCTGCGGCCACCGCCTCACCCCGGGCCGCGCGCAATTCATCGGCCCACACCGGCACGGAAGGCAGTGGGGCCTTGGCGTCCTCGCTGGCCGCGGCAGCCTGCGTCAGCGCCGCGCCAAACGCCTCCCAGACGAGACCCAGCTGCGTCTGCGCCGCTTCCAGCTGCGGCGGAAAACGCAGATCCACGCTCGGCCAGATCACGTCCTGCGTGATCGCCTCGGCTTGCGTGCGCCAATGCGTCACATCGTCGGACAGTGGTTGAAACGCCGCCTGGGCATCACGCCACGATTTGGTGGAGAGCACCTCGATGCGCTGCGCCATCAGCACCGCCGCCTCGCGCTGCACCTGCACGCGATGCTGCAGATCTTCCACGGCCTTCACGCGCTCGGCCAGCTCACCCTTGAGCGTTTGCAGAGGCTCGCGCGACAGCGGTGCACCGGCCTTGGCCGCGTCGCGCTGCCAGGCCAGGGCATCCGCGATGTTCAGGCGAGCGGCCGCCAGCAGCGCCTGCGCCTTCGCCGCCCAATCGGCGGCAATCGCTTCCTGCGCCACCGCCCGGCGCAGTTCGTCCAGGCGCTCGCGGATCGCCTTGGCCGCGCCCTTGTCGCGCGCGCTCAGCTCCTTGAACACCTCCTGCAGCTGGGCTGTGGGGGGGTCAGTGGCAAGCCAGTCGCGGATGCGCGCCGCGCGTTCGCCAGAGGTGGCCGCCGAGAAGGCCCCACCCGTGAGGGCATCCAGCGGATGCGTGACGGCGGGCTTGCCGCCGGTCGCAGTGGCTTCAGGCTCGGGTACGGGGCTGGAGGTAGAAAAGGGAAACATGAATGGCAAAGGGAAAAAAGCCGGATGGCACGCGCCACCCTCATCCCGCCACGCAATGCGCGTGAGCAGACAAGGGGGCTATTGTGGCGTGGTTTGCGGCCCACGCCGCACAAGCGTCAATCGACCGCCAGTTCCAGCTGCACGTGCGGCGCACCGCCCTGCCCGGTTCCGGCCGACGAGGAGAGCTTGCTGGCGCCAATGAAAAGGCGATCCATGGGAACGCTCCGGGTCGCGAGGTAGTCGCGTACGGCCACGCTGCGCGCCAGGGCCAGCTGCTGCATGGCATCGTCGGGCACGGTGATGCTGGAGAGCAGCAGCTTTTCCATGTCCGCCTGGGGAATGTCCTTGGCGAAGCCGATCACGTTGCGCGGCTTCTTGATGTTGTCCGCGCGCTGGTAGACGCGCTTGAGCAGCACCGCATAGTCACCGTCGCCCACCTGTGTGACCTGGGTCGCGTCCTGCCCGGCCCGCACCGCTTCACGGCGCTTCTCGGCCAGCAGCATGTCCATGAGGCGTTCATGCTTGTAGCCCTGCAGCTCCGAATCCGGGTTGGCCCAGCCCACCACCGTGGCCTTGAGCGCCGGCCGGTCGGCCAGCGCCCGGGCGATGGCGCCCAACTGCTCGTGCGCCTGGGCCGAGAGCGTGCTGCTGCCAGGGGCAAAGGTGACATCGCCCGACTCGTTACCGCCACCGAAGGCACGGGCCAGCAGCGAAAACGGCGCGGTGACGGCCTTCATGATGAGATTGCCGATCACCCTCATGATCACCGGCCCGAGGCTGAAATCCGGGTCGTTGAGCGAGCCGCTGATGGGCAGGTCCACGTCGATCACGCCATTGCGGTCCGCCAGCAGCGCCACGGCCAGACGCACCGGCAGGCTGTTGGGCGCGCCGCTGACCTCGTCGCCAAACGCGAGCTGCTTGAGCACGAGCTTGTTGCTTGCCGTCAATTGCCCGTCGGGCTGCACCTTGTAGGTCACATCCACGCTGAGCTTGCCGCGCTCGATGCCGTGACCGGCGTATTTCACGCTGTAGGGCGACAGCGGGGGCAGTTCCAGGTCGCGCATGTGCCCCTCGATGTCGAGCGCCAGCGGCTTGGCCAGCGGGTTGATCTGTCCGGAAATATCCAGCGTGGCCGTCCCCTGCGCCCTGCCCTTGAGCTCAAGCTGCGCCATCTGCGGCGGCGCGCCCGGCCCCGAGGCCTCGGATGAAAACGCGCTCAGCCCGCCCGTGAGTTCGGTCAGGTTGGCCGAGTAGTTGGGCTTGATGAAGTGATCCGTGAAATCGACGGTGCCATTGACCAGCGCCACCGGTCCGAAGTGGATGCGCGCCGCCGCGGCGCCATCATCGGCCTGCGGACTCGGCGCCGCGGCCGTCGGTCCGGCCGCATCGGCGCTGGCCACCCGGCCGATGTCCTGCAGATTGATGCGGCCGTTTTCCTGCACGATCACGCGGGCAAAAAAATCCGTGAGCGCCGTCTCACGCACGTCCAGCGCGAGCGGTCGCCGGGGTTGCAGCGCCAGCGACAGGCCGCGCAGCGACAGGGTCTTCCAGCGCAGCAGGTCAGCGCCCGGCTGTTCGCCGTTTCCGATATCGGGCTCATCCGCGCCTGCGCGCGGCTTGAGGCGCACCTGCACGTCCCCGAGCGCCGCGTCGCCCTGCACGCCCACGCTCAATCCTTCCCTCGCCTGCGCCAGGTTCACGTCACCCGAAAAATCGCCGTCGGCACGCAACACGTCCACGTTCAGTTCGTCGGGCAGATAGGCCTGCACCACCTGCAGCGGGAGATTTCTGGCTCGCAGGCTGCCCTTCACGCGCAATTCAGGCGCAAGCCCGATGGAGCCGTCCCAGTTCAGCTGGCCGGGATCGGCCTTGCCCGCGCCCACGCGGGCCTGCACACGCAGGCCGAACGCGGGCAGGCGGCCGTTGTCCCACGCCAGATCGTGCGCATCCACACGGAGTGCCGAGACATTGAGCGAGACGGGGCTGCGCGCACCCGCGTCGCGCCATGCCACGGTGCCGTCCTTGAGCTGCACCTCGCGCACCGACGCACTCCACGGGGCGGAATCACCTTGGGAACGGGCCTGCCCGGCGGGGGCAGGCACCCGCCAGTCATCGAACACCCAGGCGCCCGCCTTGTCGCGCTCGACCAGCACCTGAGGCCCCGTCAGCGCCACGTGCCCGACCTGCACCTGGTGGCGGCGCAGATCAATGGTGGCATCGGCCACCTCCAGCTGCCCGAGCGCCAGCTGCTCATTGGCTGGCGCACCGGCCACGCCGGCCTGCCTGAGCGTGGCGCAGCCCTTGCGCACCGCGCATGAGACGCTCACCTGGCTCAGCCGCAGCTGCTGCAGCTTGAGCGTGAGCGCATCCCCCTCCAGCTCAAGACCGACCTTGGCATCCAGCGTGCCCGCGATCACCGGCCTGAGATACTGCGCCAGATACGGCGCGGCAAGCGCCAGTGAAACGCCACTCGCGCTGGTCGAGGCCTGCACGGCATTGCCCGATGCCCGTCCCTGCACTTCGATGCTCGACGGCTCACCGCCCGCCGCGCCACCGCCAAGGCGCAGTGTCGAGCTGAACCGTGCCGGCTGGACGGGCGGCCAGACGGCGTCATGCACCTGCGCCTGCCAGTCGCGCACCTGCCAGGTGGCCTCGGCCGCAGCCCCATGCAAGGTCTCGTCGCGCCAGTCCAGCGCGCCATCGGTCATTGCGAACTGCCTGAGGGCAAACTTCCATGATGCCGCGGACGAGGTCGTTGCCTTCGGCTCCGGTGGCGCTTCCTGCCCCCGTGCCTGGCCCGGCAGATGCATGCTCCCCGACGCATCGCGCCGCAGGTAAGCGTGTGGCGCCTTCAGTTCAATGGACGCGATCTCCACCTGCCGCTCCAAGGGGCGCACATCGCCCAGCGTGACCTTCAAAGCGTCAAACGCGAGCCATTTCTCGCCTTGAGCGTCGGATGCGCTCGCACCATCAAGCTGCATGCTGCCGGAGAGCCTGACCTCGGGGGTATGGGCTTGCGCGGAAAAATCCAGCCCGAGATCGGCGTTGAACTTCGCCGAATCCAGTTTCACGCCCAGGGACGCGGGGATATAGGCCGCCAGTGGCGCAAGGTCGAAATCCCTGATCCGCAGGCGCACCTGTGCCTGGTGGGTATCGGCAAACGGCGTCGCCTGGGCCGACGTATCGAAGGTGCTTCCATCGAGTTCGAAGGCGAGCCTGGGCAAGACCTTGACCTCGCGATCGGCAGGCAGGTTGCTCAGGAAGGGCAGATCCAGGGTGAGACCGCGCAATTCATGCTTCACATGCACCGTCTCATCATCAAAATCCACCGCGCCCCCCCGCAGCTGCACGTTGTAGAGCGCAAAGTGCAAGGGCGGCTGCTCGCCCGTGCCGCCGTGGTCTGCAAAGCGCTGCGCGATATCGTCCACATCGAACATGCCGGGCGCGGTTTGCGCCAGCCGCAGCACAGGGTCGTCGATCTGCAGGGCATCGATCACAGGCGCGAGCCGCCACAGGGACTGCACTGCCATGTTGACGTAAATGCGCGCGACCTGCAGTTGTGGCGCCTTTCCCGAAGGACCGGCCACCGCCACATCGCGCACCGTGAGCTCCAGCGTCCACGGATTGAACGTGACCTGGGCAGCCGTCACCTGCCGCCCGAGCACCGCGGTGCCCTGCTTTTGCAACTGCGATCGCACGATGGGCGGCACGGCAAGCCAGGCCAGGACATAGAGCAGCAGGACAACCGCTGCCGACCACACCGCACGCCGCACCCCCATGGAGTGCGCCTTCATCCAGCTCCTGAGCTGCATCAAACCACCACCAACACGGCAACGACAAAGCGGAAATTGTGCACGCCAGGTTGCAAGGCAAATCGCAACAATTGCAAAAGAAAGCCCGGCGGCGGGGGAGCCCCGAGCGCCGGGCTTGATGGCAGGCATGACAGCCCGTCCACCCTGGGCACCCCGGAGATTGCTGTCCGGCGTACCGGAGGCAAATGATTGCCTCCTTTGGGGCCCCGGAGCTTGCACACGGCGACCTGGCTGGCGCTTCGCGCCTCGCCCGCCGCGGGTACGCGCCCCGAAGCAGATGCCTGCGTCGTGCAGGCAACGCCACCTTATCAGGTTTGAGGCGAAGTGGCCATGGGCACGTTGCAATTTGCAACGCGCTGCAAGCAGTGTTGCATTTGCAAAACCACGCTGCGGTTTCTGGCCGTACAAGTTCGGCCATGGCGCGGAAAATTCAGCGCGAATCATGTCACAACAATTACTTATTTATCTGATACTAGAATTCTTTAGTATTGACTTGGTATTTTGAGACTCCATAGAATCCGCCCAATTCCACGAAAAGTCAGTACAAACCCTTATCACCGCAGGCGCCATCCATCGCATCGGCACGATCCGAACGCGTCGATTCCCTTCCGAACAGCCTGGATGGCGTAACGCCGGACCGTGTGTCCGGTCCCACAAAGCGGATCTGCCCGGTTCGGACAGATGGCAGACCGCCTCAAACCGAAAGGGTCCTCCATGCAGAAGGCAGGCTTGCGTGCCGTCTCTGGCTTGCGCACCTTCACCGGCGACGTTGCCGCCGGTTTCTTTGAAATCACCCACAACAGCCTGGCGCTGCTGGGCCTGGCGGTCGCCTTTGCCCTCATCACGCTCACCGCGCGCCCCGACCTGCGCGAGATGGGGCAACAGCAGCTCATGAGCTGGCTGCAGGAGCAGCAAGTGGCCATGGACGGCTTTGCCACCGAGCCTTTCGCCAGCGAGCGCGCCACCGCCAGCAATCCCAAGGATCTGCCGCGCGAACAGGCCGCGGTGACCTACTGGCTGAGCAAGAAGTACCGCGTGGCGCCCGAGCCGCTCGCGGTGCTCGTGAGCGAGGCCTACGCGATCGGGGCGCGCACCAAGCTCGATCCGACACTGATCCTCGCCGTCATGGCCGTGGAATCGAGCTTCAACCCCTTCGCCCAGAGCGATGTGGGTGCCCAGGGGTTGATGCAGGTGATGACGCGCGTGCACACCGACAAATACGAAGACTTCGGCGGCCGTTTTGCGGCCTTCGACCCCGTGGCCAATCTGCGCGTGGGCGTGAAGATATTGCAGGAATGCATCGCCCGCGCAGGCTCCGTCGAGGGCGGGCTGCGTGCCTATGTGGGCGCGACCAACCTGCCCGACGACACAGGTTACGCCGCCAAGGTGCTGGCCGAGCACGAGCGGCTGCGCCAGGCGGCCAGTGCCGCAGCCAAATCGCCGGTCGTGGCCACCAAGGCCGCTCCCGCGACCCCGGCGCAACAGGTGCAAAAGGTGGCGCTGCTTACCAGCGGCCTCTGAGAAGACACCGCCCACCCGCTGGGTGGCGCGCTACACTCGCGCGGTACGCGACTGGCGATAGGTCCGCGGTCGCCCTGCCCGGGCGGCGCGACTGACGTGGGGCACCGCCGCAAAAGGCACAACACCACGGGGAAGCGTACCGCGCGCGGGCACAAGCCGTGGCGCGTTTTGTCGTTCGCCTGGGCAGCCCTTGCATGCCAAGGGAAAGACACCGCTATCACCTGCCATGTACCAACGCAATATCCTCGTGGAACAGACCGACCCCGAAGTGTGGGCCGCCATCCAGGCCGAGAACCGCCGCCAGGAAGAACACATCGAGCTCATCGCCAGCGAGAATTACGCCTCGCCCGCCGTCATGGCGGCGCAAGGCTCGCAGCTCACCAACAAGTACGCCGAGGGCTACCCCGGCAAGCGCTACTACGGCGGCTGCGAGAACGTGGACGTGATCGAGCAGCTCGCGATCGACCGCGTCAAGCAGCTCTTCGGCGCCGAGGCGGCGAACGTGCAGCCCAACTCGGGCTCGCAGGCCAACCAGGCGGTGCTGATGGCCTTCCTGAAGCCCGGCGACACCATCCTCGGCATGAGCCTGGCCGAGGGCGGTCACCTGACGCACGGCATGGCGCTGAACATGAGCGGCAAATGGTTCAACGTCGTCTCCTACGGCCTGAACGCCAAGGAAGAGATCGACTACGACGCCTTCGAGGCCAAGGCGCGCGAACACAAACCCAAGCTCATCATCGGCGGTGCCTCGGCCTATGCGCTGCGCATCGATTTCGAGCGCATGGCCAGGGTTGCCAAGGAAATCGGCGCGATTTTCTGGGTGGACATCGCGCACTACGCGGGCCTGGTGGTGGCGGGCGAATACCCCAACCCGGTGCCGCACGCCGACGTGGTCACCTCCACCACGCACAAGAGCCTGCGCGGCCCGCGCGGCGGCTTCGTGCTGATGAAGGCCGAACACGAGAAGGCCATCAACTCCGCCATCTTCCCCGGCCTGCAGGGCGGACCGCTGGAGCACGTGATCGCCGCCAAGGCCGTGGCCTTCAAGGAAGCGCTCTCGCCCGAGTTCAAGGCCTATGGCCGGCAGGTGGCGAAAAACGCGCAGGTGTTCGCGCAGACGCTCACCGAGCGCGGCCTGCGCATCGTCAGCGGCCGTACCGAAAGCCACGTGATGCTGGTCGATCTGCGCGCCAAGGGCATCACCGGCAAGGCGGCCGAGGCGGCGCTGGGCCTGGCGCACATCACGATCAACAAGAATGCGATTCCCAACGACCCGGAAAAGCCCTTCGTGACCAGCGGCGTGCGTGTGGGCACGCCCGCGATCACCACGCGCGGCTTCAAGGAAGATGAAACGCGCCTGACGGCGAATCTCATGGCCGACGTGCTGGACAAGCCGCACGACGAGGCCCACATCGCGGCCGTGCGCGCCAAGGTGCAGGCGCTGACCAGCCGCTTCCCGGTCTACCGCTGAACGCCAGCCCGCGAAGGCGCTGCCATGAAGTGCCCGTTCTGCAGCCACCCGGACACGCAGGTCGTCGAGACCCGCGAGTCCGAGGGCGGCGAGTACGTACGTCGCAGGCGCCGCTGCACCGCCTGCGACAAGCGCTTCACGACCTATGAACGGCCCGAGGTGAACTTCCCGGCCATCGTCAAGAAGGACGGGCGGCGCGTCGAGTACAAGCGCGAGAAGCTCGAAGGGTCATTTCGCATCGCGCTGCGCAAGCGCCCGGTGGGCACCGAACAGGTGGACGCGGCCATCGAGCGCATCGAGGAGCGCCTGCTGCAGCTGGGCGAGCGCGAGGTGCTCTCCAACCGCATCGGCGAGATGGCGATGAACGAGCTGCAGAAGATGGACAAGGTGGCCTACGTACGCTACGCGAGCGTCTACCGCAGCTTCGAGCACATCGACGAATTCAAGGCACTGGTCGATCGCGTGGGTGAGTAGTCCGCTATCTTCGCCATAGCTGTCTGCGCTTGATGGATGGGCGCTACAGCCAGATTCAATCCATATTTCCAGGAATGGGCCCCACGGCCTGACGCACGTCCGCGCACTGCGCGCGGTGCAGCAGGGCGTGGTCCATGAGCACGAGCGCCAGCAGCGCCTCGGCGATGGGCGCGGCGCGTATGCCCACGCAGGGGTCGTGGCGGCCACGGGTAGACACCTCCACCGGCTCGCCATGGATGTCGATCGAAGGGCGCGGCGTGAGGATGGAGCTCGTCGGCTTGATCGCCAGGCTCACCTCGATGTCCTGCCCCGTACTCAGGCCGCCCAGCATCCCGCCCGCGTGGTTGCTGGCAAAACCTTGCGGCATGAGCGCGTCGCCGTGCACGCTGCCGCGCTGCGCCACGCTCGCGAAACCGTCGCCGATCTCCACGCCCTTGACGGCATTCAGCCCCATCATGGCGTAGGCGATGTCGGCGTCGAGCTTGTCGTACAGCGGTGCACCCAGCCCCACCGGCACGCCGCTGGCCTGCACGCGGATGCGCGCGCCGCAGGAGTCGTGCGCCTTGCGCAACTCGTCCATGTAGGCTTCATAGCGCGCCACATCGGCCACGGGCGCGAAAAACGGGTTCTGCGCCACGTGCTCCCAGCCCTCGAACGGAATCGGCAACTCGCCGAGCTGGGTCATGCAGGCGCGCAACTGCGTGCCGAATTTTTCGCGCAGCCATTTTTTGGCGACGGACCCGGCCGCCACCGTCGGCGCCGTCAGGCGCGCCGACGAGCGCCCGCCCCCGCGCGGATCGCGCAGGCCGTACTTGTGCCAGTAGGTGTAGTCCGCATGGCCGGGGCGAAACCGCAGCGCGATGTCGCCATAGTCCTTGCTGCGCTGGTCCTGGTTGCGGATGAGCAGCGCGATCGGCGTCCCGGTGGTCCTGCCCTCGTACACGCCCGAGAGGATTTCCACCGCGTCGGGCTCATTTCGCTGCGTGACGTGGCGGCTGGTGCCGGGGCGGCGCCGGTCCAGATCGTGCTGGATGTCGGCGGCATCGAGAGCCATGCCCGGCGGGCAGCCGTCGATCACGCAACCGATGGCCGGGCCGTGGGATTCACCGAAGTTGGTGACGCAAAACAGGGTGCCGAGGGTGCTGCCGCTCATGAATGATCCTGTGATTTGCGATACACAGCGGTCGTTCGTGCCGGGCTGGCGACCGGCGTCATGCCTTCTTCTCGGAAACCGCCGACTCCTCGGGCCAGTCGCGGATGTAGGCCTTGAGCAGCTTGTTTTCGAAGTTCTGGCTGTCAACCACCGCCTTGGCCACATCGTAGAAGCTGATCACGCCCATGAGCTGGCGGTTGTCGATCACCGGCAGGTAGCGCGCGTGACGGTCGAGCATCATGCGGCGCACTTCATCGAGCTCGGTCTCCATCGTGCAGATGAGCGGCCCCGGGTCCATGCTGCGGTAGACCGACAGGCCGTCGAAACGGCCACCGTTCTTCACCGTGGCGTTGATCACCTCGCGGAAGGTGAGGATGCCCACCACGCGCTCGTGCGCCATGACGACGAGCGAGCCGATGTCGTTGTCCGACATGGTGCGCGCGGCGTCCGCCAGCGTGTCTTCCGGCGTGATGGTATAGAGCGTGCCGCCCTTGAGGCGCAGGATGTCGCGAACTTTCATGGCTGATGGGCTGGTGGCGTGTACGGGAGCACCGGCAAATATAGCCCACAATGCATGGCTTCACGCATGACAAGGGAGACCAGGAATGCCCGGCTACGCCGATCCCGGCTTTGACACGCTCGCGGTGCACGCGGGCGCGCGGCCCGACCCGACCACCGGCGCACGCGCCACGCCGATCTACCTCACGACCTCGTTCGTCTTCGAGTCGAGCGACCACGCGGCTTCGCTCTTCAACATGGAGCGCCCGGGCCACGTCTATTCGCGCCTCTCCAACCCCACGACCGACGTGCTGGAGCAGCGCGTGGCGGCGCTCGAAGGCGGCGCAGGCGCGATCGCCACCGCGAGCGGCATGGCCACGCTGCACCTGGCCATCGTCACGCTCATGGGCGCGGGCAGCCACATCGTGGCGAGCACGGCGCTGTACGGCGGCTCGCAGAATCTGCTGAACTACACGCTCAGGCGCTTCGGCATCGAGACCACCTTCGTCAAGCCCACCGACGTGGACGCCTGGCGCGCGGCCATCCGGCCGAACACGAAGCTGTTCCTGGGCGAGACCGTGGGCAACCCAGGCCTGGAGGTGCTGGACATTCCCACCGTGGCGCAGATCGCGCACGAGGCGGGCATCCCACTGCTGGTCGACTCCACCTTCACCACGCCGTATCTGATGCGCCCGCTCACGCTCGGGGCCGACATGGTCTATCACGCGGCCACCAAGTTCCTCTCGGGCCACGGCACGGTGATGGGCGGGGTGCTGGTCGATGGCGGTGGCTTCGACTGGGACGCCTCGGGGCGCTTCCCGGAGCTGGCCGCGCCCTACGACGGCTTTCACGACATGGTGTTCGCGCAGGAATCGAGCGTCGGCGCCTTTTTGCTGCGCGCGCGCCGCGAGGGCCTGCGCGACTTCGGCGCCTGCATGAGCCCGCACAGCGCCTGGCTGATCCTGCAGGGCGTGGAAACGCTGGGCGCGCGCATGGAACGGCACGTGCGCAACACCGAGCGCGTGGTGCAATTCCTCGCCAGCCACCCCTTCGTCGCGCGTGTCGGCCATCCGCTGCTGGAAAGCCACCCCAGCCACAAGATCGCGCAAAAACTGCTGCCGCGTGGCGCGGGCGCAGTCTTCAGCTTCGACCTCAGGGGCAACCGCGAGCAGGGCAAGAAGTTCATCGAAACGCTCAAAATCTTCAGCCACCTGGCCAACGTGGGCGACTGCCGCTCGCTCGTGATCCACCCGGCAAGCACCACGCACTTTCGCATGACGGACGAGGCGCTGCTCGCGGGCGGCATCACGCAGGGCACGATCCGGCTCTCCATCGGCCTGGAAGACCCCGACGACCTGATCGACGACCTCAAGCGTGCGCTCAAGGCCGCCGAGAAGTTCGACGGAAAGGCGGGTGCGTGATGTTCTACGAAGTACAAGGCGCGCCGCTCTTCTGCTACACCGGCGACAAAACGTTTGACGCGGCCAAACCCACGGTGGTGCTGATCCACGGCGTGCTGGGCGACCACAGCGTCTGGATCTGGCAGGCGCGCTACCTGGCCAACCACGGCTTCAATGTGCTGTCCATCGACCTGCCCGGCCATGGAAGGAGCGGCGGCGAGGCGCCCGCCAGCGTGCAGCTGGCCGCGGCCACCATCGCCGCGCTGCTCGATGCCGCAGGTGCGCAAAAGGCCGCGCTCGTCGGCCACAGCTGGGGCTCGCTCATCGCGATGGAAGCGGCCGTGCACCTGAAGGGGCGCATCAGCCACCTGGCACTGATCGGCACCGCCGCGCCGATGAAGGTCTCGCCGGCGCTGATCGAAGCCTCGCAGAGCGACCCCGAGGCGGCGCTCAAGATGATCAACGTCTTTTCGCGCAGCACGCTCGCCTCGCCCACCGGCGCGGGCCTGTGGGTGTACGGCGCGAGCACGGCGCTGGGGCGCAAGGTGATGCGCGGCAACCGTGCGGTGAACGTGTTTCACCGCGGCTTCGTCGCCTGCGACCAATACACGGGCGGGCCGGCAGCGATGGCCGCGATCACCTGCCCGGTGCTGTTCCTGCTGGGCAGGCTCGACCAGATGACGCCACCTGGGGCCGCGCAGCCCCTGATCGACGCCGCGCGCGCGGCGGGCCGGGCCGTGCAGGTGCAGCATCTGCCCGTGGGGCACCACCAGATGACGGAAGCGCCCAACGAAACCACGATGGCGCTGCGCGACTTTCTGCGCCGTGCCTGACGCAACCGCCGCGCCCGTCACGCACTACGAGAACTTTCCAGTCGCCTCGTGGCTGTGCCCGGCGCGGCTGCGTGCGCCCATTGCCGCGATCTACCACTACGCGCGCACGGCGGACGACCTGGCCGACGAAGGCAAGGCCACGGCCGCGCAGCGCCTGGCGGACCTGCAGGCCTACCGCGCCGATCTGCTCGCCTGCGCCCAGGGGCAGCCGACCAGCGCGCGCTGGGCCCATGTGTTTGCGCCGCTGGCCGTGGCGATAGCCCGCCACGCGCTGCCCATGCCGCTGCTCACCGACCTGCTGGACGCCTTCGCGCAGGACGTGCAGATGACGGATCGCGGCGCCACCTACCCCGATCGCGCGGCGCTGCTGGCCTACTGCCGCCGCTCGGCCAACCCCGTCGGGCGGCTGCTGCTGCACCTGTACGGCGTGCAAGCCGAGGCCGCGCTGCGCGAGAGCGACGCGATCTGCACCGCGCTGCAACTCATCAACTTCTGGCAGGACCTGAGCGTGGACCTGCCGCGCGGGCGCCACTATCTGGTGGACGCCGACTGCGCCGCGCACGGCGTGGCGCGTGCCGATCTGGCGGCGCAGCGGCGCACGCCCGCCAGCGACGCGCTCATCATGGACTGCGCCGCCTGGGCGCGCGCCCTGATGCTGCAAGGCGGGCCGCTGGTGCACCGGCTGCCCGGGCGCATGGCCTGGGAGCTGCGTCTTGTGGTGCAGGGAGGCCTCGCGGTGCTGGGCCGGGTACAGGCGCTGCACGGTGCGAGCCTGCTGCAGCGCCCGCGCCTGCGCGCCTGGCACCTGCCGCTCATGCTGGGGCGCGCCGTGGCGATGTAATCCTCGATTGATAGCTGATCGCGACCGCCAGATAAGCGTTACGGGCCAATTTGGCTTAAAACCTCAAACCCAGGGCGGACAGGCGTTCGCATGGGACAATCACGCCCCCATGAGCCCTGAGCAGTACGTCCAGAACAAGGCCGCCGCCTCCGGCAGCAGTTTCTACTACGCCTTCCTCTTCCTGCCGCGCGAGCGGCGCGCCGCCATCACCGCCTTCTACGCCTTCTGCCGCGAGGTCGACGACGTGGTCGACGAGGTGCGCGACCCGGGCGTGGCCGGCGCCAAGCTCGACTGGTGGCGCAGCGAAGTCACGCAGGCCTTTGGCGGGCAGCCCACGCACCCTGTGATGGTCGCGCTGATGCCGCACGTGGGCAGCTACCAGATTGAGCACCAGCAGCTGCTGGACATCATCGAAGGCTGCCAGATGGACCTCCGATACGACAGCTACGAAGACTACGAGGGCCTGGCCAACTACTGCCATTACGTGGCCGGGGTCGTCGGCGAGGTGTCGGCGCGCATCTTCGGCCAGCAGGACCAGGCCACGAGCGACTACGCGCACAAGCTCGGGCTGGCGCTGCAGCTGACCAACATCATCCGCGACGTGGGCGAAGACGCACGGCGCGGGCGCGTGTACCTGCCCCAGGCCGAACTGCGCCAGTTCGGCGTCAAGCCTGAGGACATTGCCCAGCGCCGTTATGGCGAGCCGTTCACGCAGCTGATGCACTTTCAGGCCGAGCGCGCGCACCAAGCCTACGATGAGGCACTGTCCATGCTGCCCGCGGTGGACCGGCGCAGCCAGAAGCCCGGCCTGATGATGGCCAGCATCTACCGCACGCTACTCACAGAAATCGAGGCGGACGGTTTTCAGGTGCTGCACCAGCGCATCGCGCTCACGCCGCTGCGCAAGCTCTGGCTCGCGTGGAAGGTGCAGGCGCTGGGGAAGATGTGAAGGTCGCCATCGTCGGCGCCGGTTGGGCGGGCTGCGCCGCCGCGCTACAGGCCGCACAGGACGGCCACCAGGTCACGCTGATCGAAGCCGCTCGCGACCCCGGCGGGCGCGCCCGCACCCTGACCGTCACGCGCGCGGACGGCCGCACGCTGGAACTGGACAACGGCCAGCACATCCTGATCGGCGCGTACGCTGAGTGCCTGCGCCTCATGCGCCTGGTGGGCGTCGATCCGCAAGTCGCGCTGCACCGCGAGCCGCTGGCGCTTACTTTTCCCGACGGCAGCGGTCTCGCCCTGCCCGACCTGGCGCCGCCCTGGGATGCGCTCACGGGCATCGCCCGCGCGCGCGGCTGGTCATGGCGCGAGAAGCTCGCGCTCTTGAGCCGCGCCGCGCGCTGGCGCATGCTGGGTTTTCGCTGCGCGCCCGGCACCACCGTCGCGCGGCTCTGCGCCGGCCTGCCCCGGCGGCTGGCCGATGAATTCATCGCGCCGCTGTGCGTCTCCGCGCTCAACACGCCTCCAGAGACCGCCAGCGGCCAGGTATTCCTCACCGTGCTGCGCGACAGCCTGTTTGCCGGGCGCGGCGGCTCGCACCTGCTGCTGCCGCGCGTGCCGCTGGGCGCGCTGCTGCCGGAACCCGCGCTGCACTGGCTCGCGCGGCACGGCCACGCGGTGCGCCTGGGCTCGCGCGTGCGGCGGCTTGCCATGCACGAGGGCCGCTGGCAAGTCGATGACGAGCCCTTCGACGCCGTGCTTCTGGCTTGCACCAGCACCGAGGCCGCGCGGCTCGTGCGCGAAGCCGACGTACCGGCCCTCCCACGCGCGCCGCTGCAGGCCTGGGCCAGCGCGGCCGACCCGCTGGACTTCGGCGCCATCGCCACCGTGTATGCCGAACAGCCCGGCGCCAGCGCCCCACTGTTGGCGCGCGCCATGCTGGCGCTGCGCGCCACGGCCACGCGACCCGCGCAGTTCGTCTTTGACCGGGCCCGCCTGGGGGGGCCGGCGGGCGTGCTTGCATTCGTCGTCAGCGCCTTTGCCGGAGAGCGCGACGCGCTATCAGATCAGGTGCTGCAGCAGGCCCGGGAACAGCTGGGCCTGCGCGCGCTGCAGCCACTGCAAACCGTGGTGGAAAAACGCGCCGCCTTCATCTGCGCGCCCGCGCTCGCGCGTCCGCCGCGCACCATCGCGCCCGGCCTGCAGGCCTGCGGCGACTACGTCGCCGGTCCCTGGCCCGCCACGCTGGAAGGCGCCGTGCGGCACGGCCTGGCGGCGGTGCAGAATTTGGCGCCATGACTGAGCACGCCATGCGCCTGAGCCCGCACGAGCTGCGCGACGTGACGCTGGCGCAGGCCATAGAGCGGGCCGACGACGCGCGCACCCTGGTGAGCCAGACCGAGTGGGACGAGGCCACGCGCCAGGCCGTCGATGCCGCGCGCGGCCGCGGCGTGCTGCGCGTGGGCGTGGCCGACGTGGTGGTGCCGCGCGCCGCCGCCATCGTCGACCGCGCCGCCGGGCGCGACACCACCGTCGCCCTGCTGCGGCAGGCGGGCACGCAGGCGCGCTGGCTGGCGCGCGGCCTGCCGCTGCTGGCGCTGCTGCTGGGGCTGGTGCTCGATCGCGTCGCCAACGCGCACCAAGTGGATCTGCTCTCGCCGCCGCTGCTGCTGGTGCTGGGCTGGAACCTGATCGTCTATGCGCTGCTGCTCTGGCACGCCTGGCACGCCCGCCACGCGCCCGCCACGCACGAGCCGCCAGCCTCGCCGTCCGCGCTGCACCAGTGGCTGCTGCGCCGCCAGGCGCACGCGGGTCGGCGCGCACGCCGGGGGCTGGCGGCACGCGTTGCCACCGACTTCATCACGCATTGGTCCGAGCGCACGCGCGCGCGCTTCACGCAGCAGGCCGCCGCCGTGCTGCACCTGTGCGCCGCCGCCTGGGCCGCGGGCATCGCGCTGTCGCTGCTGCTGCGCGGCCTGGTGGTGAGCTACCGCTTCGGCTGGGAAAGCACGTTCCTGGACGCCACGCAGGTGCACGCCATCGTCGGCGTGCTGTTCGCGCCGCTCACGCTGCTGTTCGGCCTGACGCCGTTCTCGCCGCAGGAGGTGGCCGCCACGCAGAACTTCGCCGGCGAAGGCGTGGCCGGCGCGCGCTGGGTGTGGATGTACGTGGGCCTGCTGGCGCTGGTCGTGGTGCTGCCGCGCCTGCTGCTGGCCGCCTGGGCCCATTGGCGCCAGGTGCAGTGGGCGCGGCAGTGCACGCTCGATACGCGCGGCAGCGACTTCGACACGCTGCGCCAGGCACTGCCGGGTGATCTGCTGATCGGCCTGGCGTGCACCACGCCCGCGCTGCGGCCGACCCTGGCCCGCCTGCTGGCGCAGCACGCCGGGCACGATGGCGCCATCCCCAGCGCGCAAGGCGACCGCCTGCGCCTGCTGGAGCCCGCGGATGCCGCCGCGCCCGTCGATGCCGTGGTGCTTTGGGGCGACGGGCCGGCGCCCGCCCTGCCGCCCGCCTGGCGGCAGGCGCCCATGCTCACACTCGCCAGCGCGGCGTTTGGCGCCAACTGGCTGCGTGACGAGGCGCTGTTCGAGCGCCTCGCCGCGTTGCTGCCCGCGCGCCAGCACACGCTGCAACGCCTGAGCCAGGCCTGGCAGGCGCGCAACGAGGCCCTCTTCATCCAGGCGCTGCAGCGGCTGGCCGAGCACCTGCACGCCTGCGCCGCGCTGGTGCACACCGGCGACAGCGCCCCAGGCGCCCAAAACCCCGACAGCGCCACCCGCTACGCCGAGCTGCTGCAAACGCTGGACGCGGCGCTGCAACAGCTCCATGGCCTGCACGAGCCGCACGACACCGAGGCGGCCGCAGCGCCCAGGGCCCTGCCGCCGCCCGCGCGGAGCACGCTGACACCCGGCAGTGACACCACCGCGCTGGCCGTCGGCACCTCGGCCGGCGCGGCCGCGGGGGTGGCCGCCGGCGCCAAGGTGGGCGCGATGATCGACGTCGGCACGGGCGGCCTGACGCTGGGCGTGGGCACGGTGCTGGGCGCGCTGCTGGGCGGCACCGCGGCCTGGGCCATGCGTACGCTGCAGAAAAAGGAGGGGCAGAAGGGCAGCACCGACGAGCTGCTGCGCCGCATGACCGAGGACGCCTGCACGCGCTATCTGGTGCTGGCCCACCTGGGGCGCATGCCCGCGGCGCAAGTCGATGCGCTGGGCACGCACTGGCACGCCGAGGCCGTGGCCGCCGTGGCGGTCCATTGGGCGGCCCTGAACAGCGCGCTGCGCACCGGATCCGCGTCCGACACCGCCTTGCAGCCGCTGCTGCGAACCATCCTGCAAGGCATCCTGTCGCGCGACGGGGCCGGAGCGACCCGCCCCGCGACGGGGATGGATTCAGCGTTGCCATAAGCACATGCGCAAAGTATCTGTGCTCCCACCCGCCTCGGCGCCCATCGCGCGCATACTTGAACCCCTCTCGCGTGCCACGCGCGCTCCAAGGTTGAAACCATGCAACTGCTGAAAAAATTCTGGCTGGCGACTGGTCTGGCCCTCCTGACCACCCTGCCCCTGCTGACACCGGCGCCCGCCATGGCCGCCGACGACCTCGCCGCGATTCAGAAGGCCGGCACGATCCGCATCGGCACCGAGGGCACCTACGCGCCCTTCACCTTCCACCAGGCGTCGGACAACGCGCTCGTGGGCTTCGATGTGGACATCGGCCGCGCCGTGGCCGCCAAGCTCGGCGTCAAGGCCGAGTTCGTCGAGGGCAAGTGGGACGGTCTGATCGCCGGCCTGAACGTGAACCGCTACGACGTGGTCATCAACCAGGTCGGCATCTCGGCCGAGCGCCAGGCCAAGTACGATTTCTCCCGGCCCTACATCGCCTCGGCCGCCGCGCTCATCGTGCGCGAGGACAACGCCGGCATCAAGGGCTTCGCCGACCTCAAGGGCAAGCGCTCGGCCAACAGCATCAGCAGCAACTTCGCCAAGCTCGCCGAGCGCAACGGCGCGCAGGTGGTGGCGGTGCAGGGCTTCAACGATGCCGTCGCACTGCTGCTGGCGGGCCGTGTGGACGCCACGGTCAACGACTACCTCTCCTACCTCGACTTCAAGAAACAGCAGCCGCAGGCCAAGGTGAAGGTGGTCGCGCGCGACGACAGCGCCGAGTTCGGCGTCTCGGGCATCCTGATGCGCAAGGGCCAGGCGCAACTCAAGGCCGCGATCGACAAGGCGATAGCCGACATCATCGCCGACGGTACCTACAAGAAGATCTCCGAACGCTACTTCGGCGAAGACCTCTCGACCAAGCTGCACTGACGCAGCGCCAGAACCCGCCTGACGAGGATCGTGCCCGACTGGCTCCATCTGATGTGGCAATCCCTCTGGCCGCTGCTGGTCGGGGGGATCAAGTTCACCGTCCCGCTGGCCCTGCTGTCGTTCGCGGCGGGGCTAGCGCTGGCCTTCTGGGCGGCGCTCGCGCGCCTGTTCGCGCCCGCGCCCGTCGCGCTGCTGGTGCGCTTTTACATCTGGCTCATCCGCGGCACGCCGCTCTTGGTGCAGCTCTTCGTGATCTTCTACGGCCTGCCGAGCCTGGGCATCGTGCTCGATCCGTTCACGGCGGCGCTGATCGGCTTTTCGCTCAACATCGGCGCCTACAACGCCGAAGTGATCCGCGGCGCCATCGAGGCCATCCCGCGCGGCCAGTGGGATGCCGCCTATTCGATCGGCATGACGCGCGCGCAGGCCATGCGCCGCACCGTCCTGCCGCAAGCCGCGCGCGTGGCGGTGCCGCCGCTAGCCAACTCCTTCATCGCGCTGGTCAAGGACACCTCGCTCGCCGCCGTCATCACCGTGCCCGAGATCTTCCAGGCCGCGCAGCGCATCGCCTCTGTCACCTACGAGCCGCTGGTGCTCTACGTGGAGGCGGCGCTCATCTACCTCGTGCTGTGCTCGGTGCTCTCGTCGGCGCAGGTGCGGCTGGAGCGCCATTTCAGCCGCCACGCGGTGTTCGCCGAGGGCCAGCGATGATCGCCCTGCAGGACATCCGCAAGGCCTTCGCGGGCAACGAGGTGCTGCACGCGGTGAGCGTGCAGATCGCGCCGGGGCAGGTCACCGCGCTCATCGGCCCCTCGGGCAGCGGCAAGAGCACGCTGCTGCGCTGCGTGAACCTGCTCGAAATCCCCGACGCGGGCCGCCTCACGCTGGGGCAGGAAGAGATCCGTTTCACCCCCGGCACGCGCCCCAGCCACGAGGCGGTGCAGCGCGTCCGACTGCAGACCGGCATGGTGTTCCAGAACTTTCAGCTCTTCGCCCACCAGAGCGCGGTGCAGAACGTGATGGAGGGCCTCGTCACCGTCAAGCACTGGGACAAGGCCCGCGCCCATGCGCGTGCACTGGCGCTGCTGGAGAAGGTAGGCCTGAAGGACAAGGCCGACGCCTGGCCCGCCAACCTCTCGGGCGGCCAGCAGCAGCGCGTGGCCATCGCCCGCGCGCTCGCGCCCGAGCCGGCGGTGCTGCTGTGCGACGAACCCACCTCGGCCCTGGACCCGGGCCTGGCCGCCGAGGTCGTCGCCGTGCTCAGTGACCTCGCACGCGAAGGCATGACCATGCTGATGGCCACCCACGACCTGCGCCTGGCGGCGCAGGTGGCGAGCCACACCGTCTTCCTGCAGGACGGCGCGGTCGTGGAAGCGGGCGATTCACAAGCCATCTTCAAAAATGCGAGGGACGAGCGCACGCGGGCGTTCGTCAAAACGCTGGCCAGCGCCTGACTCACGGTTGCCTACCGCCGATCCGCCAGCGCGTGCGCGATCGTGCCCAGGTCCACGTACTCCAGTTCGCTGCCCACCGGCACGCCGCGCGCCAGGCGCGTGACGTGCACGCCCCGGCGCTGCAAGGCTTCTGAGATCGCGTAAGCGGTGGCCTCGCCCTCGGCGGTGAAGCTCGTGGCGAGGATCACCTCCTGCACCACGCCGTCCTGGGCGCGCTCCATCAGCGGCTGCATGCCGATGTCGCGCGGGCCGACGCCATCGAGCGGCGACAGGCGCCCCATGAGCACGAAATACAGGCCGTGGAAGGCGCCGGTGCGCTCCATCGCCGCCTGGTCGGCGGGCGTTTCCACCACGCACAGGCGCGTGGCGTCGCGCTCGGCATCGGCGCAGATGGCGCAGATGCGGCCTTCGGTAAAGGTATGGCAGCGCTCGCAATGCCCGGTGTGCTCGGCCGCCTGCTGTAGCGCGCGCGAGAGCATGAGCGCGCCTGCCCTGTCGTGCTGCAGCAGGTGAAACGCCATGCGCTGCGCGGACTTCACGCCCACGCCGGGCAGGCGCCGCAGCGCCTGGATCAGCGCGTCGAGGCTGTGGGTGTCGTTCATGTCAGATCGGACACGGCGTCAGAACCGGTCCAGACCAAACGTCGAACACCGTGGCCGCCGCATCAGAACGGGAATTTCATGCCGCCCGGCAGGCCGGGCATGCCTGCGGTGATCTTGCCCATCTTCTCCTGCGAGGTGTCCTCGGCCTTGCGCACGGCGGCGTTGAAGGCGGCGGCGACGAGGTCTTCGAGCATGTCCTTGTCGTCGGCCAGCAGGCTGGGGTCGATGGTGATGCGCTTGACGTCGTGCTTGCAGGTCATGACGACCTTGACCAGGCCTGCGCCCGATTCGCCTTCGACCTCGATGTGTTCGAGCTCTTCCTGCGCCTTCTTGAGGTTGTCCTGCATGGCCTGCGCCTGCTTCATGAGACCGGCGAGCTGCCCTTTGTTGAACATGAGTCTTTCCTTGTGGGTTCCAAAAATGCCTATGCCAGCCTGACGCTGCCGGGCACGATTTTCGCCCCGAAATCACGCATCAGCTGCTGCACCTGCGGATCGTTGCGCACGATGGCCTCGGCGCGTGCCTGCTGCTCGGCGGCGACCTGCGCATTGCGCCGCGCCGGACTGTCGGCCACGGGGCCGACCTCGACGCTGATCTCGCGCGCCTGCCCCGCCTCCTGCAGGGCCGCGCACAGGCGCTCGCGCGCCGCCGGCTGGTTGAGCGAGGCGCTCTCCACGCGCAGATGCCAGTGATCGCCATCGCGCGCCAGCAGCTCGGACTGCAGGGCCAGCTCGCGCGTGAGGGCGCTGATCTTCTGCTGCGCCACCATCTGCTGCACCAGTTCATGCCAGAACGTGCCCTCTTGCGTGCCACGGTACCGGCCGGGAAGCACCGCTGATGCGGCCGCCTCGGGCTCGGGCTGTGGGGGCAACTCGTGCACCGGAATTTCTATGGTTTCAGTAGCTTCTCGCGCTTTACTGGCGGGCGTTGGAGCCTGTTTTTCCTTGAAATTCTCGGCCGAGCGCACCGGCAGGCGAAGCGGTGCCGGCGGCGTTGGCGGCGCCGGCCGAGGTACCTGCTGCACCAGCGCCTCCTCAACGGGTGCAAGGGCTGGCGCTTCAGGCGGCGTCAGCTTTTTTTTTTCGGCGTCCGCGGGTTGGAATGCCAGCAGCCTGAGCAGCACCATGGTGAGCGCGGCATATTCGTCGGGCGCCAGGCCCAGCTCATCCATGCCATGCAGACAGATGCTGTAGAGCAGCTGCACTTCATCGGCGGGCATGGCCTGCGCCAGGCGCGCGATCTCGGCGCCATCCGGGTCGGCGTCGTCCGCCGGAGACGCTGCATCCGGCGCCACCTGCTGCACGGCCATGCGCTGCAGCACCGCCACCATTTCCTGCAAGGTGGATGCGGCCGACAAGCCCTGCACACGCAGCTCGTCCGAAGTGCGCACCACCGCCGTACCGTCGCCGCGCGCGAGCGCATCGATGAGCGCCAGCACATGGGCGCGGTCGGCGCTGCCCAGCATCTGGCGCACGGCCGCTTCCTGCAGGCTGCCGCTGCCAAAGGCGATGGCCTGGTCGGTCAGGCTGAGCGCATCGCGCATCGAGCCGCGCGCCGCGCGGGCGATGAGGCGCAGCGCCTGCGCCTCGGCGCTGACGGATTCGGCCTGCAGCACCTGCACCAGATGCTCCTGGATGGTCTCGGGCGCCATCGGCCGCAGGTTGAACTGCAGGCAGCGGCTGAGCACGGTGACCGGCACCTTCTGCGGGTCGGTCGTCGCCAGCACGAACTTGAGGTACTCGGGCGGCTCCTCCAGCGTCTTGAGCATGGCGTTGAACGCCGTGTTGGTGAGCATGTGCACTTCGTCGATCATGAAGACCTTGAAGCGCCCCTGCACCGGCTTGTAGACCGCCTGCTCCAGCAGGCCCTGCACCTCATCCACGCCGCGATTGGACGCGGCATCGAGCTCCACGTAATCGGGAAAACGCCCGGCGTCGATCGCCGTGCAGGCGGGGCACACACCACAAGGCGTGGCGGTGATGCCGCCCGTGCCATCGGCGCCGATGCAGTTGAGCGACTTGGCCAGGATGCGCGAGACCGTCGTCTTGCCGATGCCGCGCGTGCCGGTGAACAGGTAGGCATGGTGCAGGCGCTGCTGCGTGAGCGCGTTGGTGAGCGCGCGCACCACGTGCTCCTGCCCGACCATCTCCGAGAAATTGCGGGGGCGGTATTTGCGGGCGAGCACGAGGTAGGACATGGCAGGGATTCTATGTGGCTCCGTTACCCCGGCGATGTCCCCACCCGCATACAATCGACCCCGACGGGCCTCCCCGCATGGCGAAGCAGCCAACCGGGTCAGGTGGGGAACCAAGCAGCCCCAACTGTGGAACCAGTGCCGGGGGTAAGGCTCGTCACCTCTCACACCAAACACACCCAAAAGACGGTCTGAATTAGGCTAGAATAGCCATCCTTTGTGGGGGGGTAGCTCAGCTGGGAGAGCGCCGCGTTCGCAATGCGGAGGTCGGGAGTTCGATCCTCCTCCTCTCCACCACCATTCAAAAAAAACCAACCGTTCCAGGTTGGTTTTTTTTCGCCCGCCTCCAGACACCGGCCCCTCAAACCGCAGCCGCCCGGCTTGCCAGACGCTCCTGGAAGCGTTGCACGTCAATGATGGCCCGCTGGTGCATGCCCTCGCCTATCAGGCCAGCATCGTCGCTGCATCTCACTTTGAACGTCAGCGACTTGCCCTTGACCTCGACCAGCTCCACCTGCGCCACGACCTTCATGCCCACCGCAGTAGCCGCCACATGGTTCATGTCCACGCGTGTGCCCACCGTTCGCTGGCTGTCCGTGAGGTAGGGCCGCAGCGCCTGGATGCACGTTTGCTCCATGAATCCGATCATCATGGCCGTGGCAAAGACTTGCGGCATGTCCGCAAAGCCGGGCCAGTGGCCTACCTGCGGCACGGCATGGGCCGCGGTGACCACCATGTGCTCCGAGTGACGCAAGCCAGGGAGCGAGGCTGGCAAAGGGGTTGATGTACTCATAATTTGCCCAGTCGCATATTGATGGGCCAGCGCACCGCGCGGAGATGCGTTGGATCGCCCCAGAGCGCCGTCAGATCTGACGCAAAGCTTTGCAGGATGCCCTCGCGCGACGCTTCGCGCACGCTGCGAACAGCCGACCATGTGGAGATATAGCCCAGCAGCTCTTCCAGATTCCAGTCCTTGCGAATTTCCAGGGCTGGAGCCGTTTGTTCGGCAAAAGGAAATGGCAGATCCGCATAGCCGGTATCCACGAGTTTGCGCTCGGCCGGCCAGTAGGGACCGATCTCGCGCCAGTAGAAGTGCCCGAAACGAGGAGCCAGCTCATCGTCCAACCGCGGTACGCCGTAACTGATCAGGGCAAGCACCGCGTTCGCGGCCCCGATCCGCCGCACTTGATCGTAGAAGCGCGGCAGATCGAACCAGTGCGCGGCTTGGGCCGCCGTGATCAGGCTGGCGCCATGGTCGGCAACGGGCAGTTGCTCCGCAGGGGCGCAGGCGTACGCCACACGAGGATGGGCGCTGGCGTGGGCAATTTGGTCGGCACTGGGGTCCAGGCCCAGCACCTTGTCGAAGTGCATGGCCAGTTGACCCGTCAGCTGACCATTGCCGCAGCCGACATCGACCGCCAGCACTGTGTCCGGAGACACACTTGCAAGGAACCGTGCCAGCTCGGGCGGGTATTCGGGCCGAAAGCGCGAGTAGGCGCGGCCTCCCTGGTCGAACCAGTTTCGGGCGCCTTTGGCCTCATTCGCCATGGGCGTTCTCCTCCAGGGGCGCCGGGACCGGGGCGGCGTCGGCAGCGCGGCGCAAGCGGTCGGCAAAGCCTTCGCGTTCCAGCGCCCCCGCAGCAGCTCCCAGCACCCGTCGCAATGGATAGCCAATTTCAGCTTCTAGCACCGCAATCGCAGCAAAAGTGATTTCCCAATGTGGCTGCAACCTCCCCAGCAGCGCGGCACCGTCCGGCGTCAGGCGAACGCCGCTCTTGCGGGCATCGTCCATAGGACGCTTGACCAGGATGCCATCGGCAACCATCAGGGCGACGGTCTGGCTCACTGCACCCTGGGTCAGGTGGGTGGCTCCCGTGATGTCGGTGACGGTTTCCGCTCCAGCCGCAATGGCTCGCAAAACCGGGGTGTAGCGGGCGCGATAGCTGAGGCTCAGGTCGCGGTAATGCTCTTCAGCACCTTGATCGACCAGTTCAGTGACGTATCTGAGCAGTTCGCCCAGACCGGACATCGTTTTGGTGTTCATGCAGCCATTTTACATTAGCGCTAATGTAAAAGGGCTGCATGGCCTGATGCTTGAAGCCGAGAACGGTCCTTACGCAAACTCAGAGGGCGGCCGGTTCGACCCTTGTCTGCCCTCTGTTCCTCGGAATCCTGTCGATGACTCAGTGAGGCAGCTCGATGGACTTCCAGCCGCTGTGGTCGAAATATTTGCCGTAGGCGTTGGAGGCCTGGGCGATCTGCACCACGCCCGCGGCGCGCTTGGCGTCGCCCCGCTTGCCCTGCGCGGCTTCCACACCCTCCACCAGCTCGGCGACGATGAGGTGCAGCTGGGCGTCGGCCTCGGGGGGCAGCTTGCAGTTCTCCACCAGGAAGGTGACTTGCTTGCCCACGGCGTCGCCGAAAGCGTTGTAGTCGGCCGCGGTCACCTTGCCCGCGTGGGCGGCGGGCAGGATCTGCGTGGTCGATTGACGAATGGCCGTCATTGCCTGGCGCAATGGCGCGTCGGTGACCCATTTCTCGCCGGCGTTGAGCTGCAACTGATGGGTCTCGGCGCTGCCGTGGTGGTCATGCGCGGTCGCGGCCATGGAGGCCAGGGGGGCGGCCAGGGCGGCGGCCAGCAGCAGTGCGGTGAATTTTTTCATGGAAACGCTCCGTTGAAAGTTGAACGATGCAAGGCGGCTACGCGGGTTGCGTGGCGGCCTTGCTGTCTTCAACGAAGGGCGCGCGGGAATGTTCCATCTGTTTTGCGTTTTTTGACGCTGGCGCCTGCAAACGTACTCAAGATCTCATTTGCGGTGCAGCAGCTCCTCCTCCGTCGCCTCCTCGGCGTAGCGGCTCAGCAGCAGTTGCAGCAGCCGCTCGCGCTGGCCTTCTTCCAGCAGCGCGCGCTCGGCCAGCAGCTGGGCAATCACGCGCTGTTGCTGCGCGGCCTGCAGACGGCCGATGGTGGCCTGCTCGGCGTCGATGGCCGCGCGGTCTGGCGTGGCGGCGAAGATGTGACGCACCAGGGCGTCGCGGTGGCGGCGTATGTCGCTCCAATTGGCCGACAGGTCGTGCAGGAAAGGCGCCTCCAGAGCGTCCCAGCGCGCGCGCTGCTCGGGCGTGAGCTGCAGGTAGTCGGGCAGGTGCACGGCCGGCTGGCTCGCTGATGGCGGCGATGCCACCGGAGCGGGGCGCAACGCCAGCGCCGCGAGCACGCCCAGGTTGAGCGCCAGTGAGACGGCCAGCAGGGTGCGGATCCAGGCGGGGTGTTTCATGGCAGGTTCCTCGGCAGTCGGCAAATTTCGGCGGCGGCGCACAGCCCGCCAGGTGGCACGGGATCGAACACGCGGGCCATCGCGGTGCCGGTCGTCACGGCCGTCGTGGGAATGGCCGCGCCCGTGCCCAGCAGCAAGCCGCCCAGCCACAGGCCCGACACCAGGGCCGCGCCGGTCGCGACGCCCGCGGGCAGCCAGTTCGGCAGGCTCCAGCCGACACGCCGGGGCTTGGGGGGACGCCGCGGCAGCCGGTCCTGCAGCTGCGCCGCCAGATCAAAGCCCAGCGTGGGCGAAGGCAGCGCGCGCAGCTGCTGGCGCAGCGCCTGCAGCGCATCGAGCTGCTGGCGGCACGCCGGGCAGCCGAGCAGGTGCTGGCGCAGCGCGGCCTGCCGGCGTGCGGGCAGGGCCTGGTCGGCATAGGCGGAAAGGTCTTCGGTGCGAGGGCAGGTCATGATGGCTCCTTGCGATCAGCGTGGCATGTGTTGCAGCAGCCCGGTGCGCGCACGGGCGATGCGGGATTTGACGGTGCCCAGGCTGATGCCCAGCACCTCCGCGATGTCTTCGTAGGGCATGTCCTCGATGTCGCGCAGCAGCAGGATCTCGCGGTGCTCGACCGACAGCCGCGCCAGCGCGGCCTCCAGCGCCGCGACGCGCTGGCGTGCCTGCAGCACGGCCTCGGGCGTGGGCGTGTCCGCCGGCAGCTGCTCGTGCAGCACCTCGTCCAGCGCCACGAACTCCACGTGCCGCGCACGGCGCAGCCGATCCAGCGCCTGGTTGCGCGCGATGCGAAACAACCAGGTGGACAGGCGCGCCTCCGGGCGCCAGCGCGCAATGGCCTGGTAGGCGCTCAGAAAGGTCTCCTGGGTCAGCTCACGCGCATCCTCCTGCGAGCGGGTCATGCGCACCAGGAAACGGTAGATGCGATCCTGGTAACGGGTCACCAGCTCGGAAAACGCCGCAGCCTCACCGCGCTGGGCTCGGGCAATGCAGTCGGTTTCATCAGGAGGACTTGATGCAGGCATTGGCACCATCAACGCATACGCCGCGCAAAAGTTCCATCTCTGCCGTGAAGGCACACGACCACGGTGCGCACAGGCGGATGAAAAAAAGGCCAACCGCGAACGGTTGGCCTTTTTAGCATTGGTGGAGGTAAGCGGGATCGAACCGCTGACCTCTTGCATGCCATGCAAGCGCTCTCCCAGCTGAGCTATACCCCCAATGTTGGCGGAGTGGACGGGACTCGAACCCGCGACCCCCGGCGTGACAGGCCGGTATTCTAACCAACTGAACTACCACTCCAGCACAGCTTTTGCTGCTCTGATAAACAAAGCAGCCAAGTGCCGTACAACTTGGCGACCCTACGGGGATTCGAACCCCGGTACTCACCGTGAAAGGGTGATGTCCTAGGCCTCTAGACGATAGGGTCAAATTCCCAGGAACTTTCGTTCTTTCTCTCCTGAGCGCTTCGATCTGAATTGCGATCTGATCGTTATCAGGAAAGACGCGCATTGTAGCGTGGAATTTCAGCGTGTTTGGAGTCGCGCGAGGATTTTTTCCCGGCCCAGCAATTCGAGCACCGCGTCGACCGAAGGCGTGTGCGCCACGCCCATCGTGAGCACGCGCACGGGCATGGCGAGCTGCGGCATCTTGGCGCCTTGCGCCTTCAAGACGCCCTTGATGGCGGCGTTGATCGCCTCGCGCGTCCACTCGACGTCGTGGATCGCCTGCGCGAACGCGGCCAGCAGCGGCTCGGCCGCGGGCGTGAGGTGCTGCGCGGCGTCTTCGGCATTGCATTCGATCGCATCGACGTAGAACAGGCGCACCCAGCGGGCCAGGTCGACCAGCGTCTCGCAGCGGTCCTTGAACAGCGCGCAAATGCGCGGCAGGCGCTCGTCAAGCCGCGCGGCGGCGACACCCTCCTGCTCGGCGAAAGGCGTGACCAGGCGCGCCAGCTCGGCCTCGTCCAGCGCCTTCAGGTGCTGGGCGTTGACCCAGCGCAGCTTGGCCTCGTCGAACTGGCCGGCGCTCTTGCCCAGGTGGTCGAGGTTGAACCATTCAAGGAACTGCGCGCGGCTGAAGATTTCGTCGTCGCCGTGGCTCCAGCCCAGGCGCGCGAGGTAGTTGACCATGGCGTCGGGCAGGTAGCCCGCATCGCGGTACCAGGTGACGGGCTTGGCGCCGCGGCGCTTGCTCATCTTATCGCCGTCTTCGTTGAGCACCGTGGGCAGGTGCGCGAAGACCGGCGGCTTGACGCCCAGCGCCTCGTAGATGTGGAGCTGGCGCGGGGTGTTGTTCACGTGGTCGTCGCCGCGGATGACGTGCGTGATGCGCATGTCCATGTCGTCCACGCAGACGCAGAAGTTGTAGGTGGGCGTGCCGTCGGGGCGGGCAATCACGAGGTCGTCGAGCTCGCTGTTGTGGAACTCGATGCGGCCCTTGCACTGGTCGTCCCAACCGACCACGCCGGTCTGCGGCGTCCTGAAGCGCAACACGGGCTGCACGCCTTCGGGGATGGGCGGCAGCACCTTGCCCGGCTCGGGGCGCCAGGTGCCGTCGTAGCGCGGCTTTTCCCTGGCAGCCATCTGGCGCTCGCGCAGCGCGTCGAGCTCCTGCTGGCTCATGTAGCAGGGGTAGACGTGGCCGCCGGCCTTGAGCTGCTCCAGCACCTCTTTGTAGCGCGCCATGCGCTGCATCTGGTAGTACGGCCCCTCGTCGATGTCGAGCTGCAGCCACTGCATGCCTTCGAGGATGACGTCCACCGCTTCCTGCGTGGAGCGCTCCAGGTCCGTGTCTTCGATGCGCAGGATGAAGTCGCCCTTCATGGCGCGCGCGTACGCCCACGGATAGAGCGCCGAACGGATGTTGCCCAGGTGGATGAAACCCGTCGGCGACGGGGCGAAGCGGGTGCGTACTTTTTCTTGGGTCATTGCAAAGTGTCCAGACCGCGCAGCAGATCGGCCTTGAGGTCGTCCATGTGTTCCAGGCCCACCGAGATGCGGATCAGGCCCTGTTTGACGCCCGCCGCCTGGCGCTGCGCTTCGGAAAGGCGCCCGTGCGAGGTGCTCGCCGGGTGGGTGATGGTGGTTTTGACGTCGCCGAGGTTGGCGGTGACCGAACATACGCGCGTGCGGTCGATCACGTGAAAGGCGTTGGCACGCAGCTGCTCGGGCGAGGTGCCGACCACATCGAACGCGAGCACCGTGCCGCCCATGCCGCGCTGCTGGCGCATCGCCAGTTCATGCTGCGGGTGGCTGGCCAGGCCCGGGTAGTGCACGCGCGCGACCTTGGGGTGGGTTTCGAGCCAGGTGGCGAGCTGCAACGCGGCGGCGCTTTCCGCCTTGACGCGCAGCGCCAGGGTTTCCAGACCCTTCAGCACCACCCAGGCGTTGAACGGCGAGAGGTTGAGTCCGCCGCTGCGCAAGAAGGTGCCCATCACGCCATCGACGAGTTTCTCGGTGCCGCAGACGGCGCCGGCCATCACGCGCCCCTGCCCGTCGAGGAGCTTGGTGCCCGAGTGCACGATGAGATCGGCGCCGAACTCCACCGGGCGCTGCAGCACCGGCGAGGCGAAGCTGTTGTCCACCGCGAGCAAGGCGCCCGCGCCGTGCGCGATGTCCGCCAGCGCGGCGATGTCGCACAGGTCGGTGAGCGGATTGGTCGGCGTTTCGGCGAACAGCAGTCGGGTGTTCGGCCGCACGGCCGCGCGCCAGGCCTGCGCATCGGTCTGCGCGACGAAGGACGTCTGCACGCCGAAGCGCGCCATCTCGCTGCCCAGCAGCTTCATGGTGGAGCCGAACATCGACTGCGACGCGATCACATGGTCTCCCGCCTTGAGCACCGTCAGCGCCACGAGCAGGATGGCGGCCATGCCGGTGGCCGTGGCCACCGCGCATTCGGTGCCTTCCATCTTCGCCAGGCGCTGCTCGAAGCTCGCCACCGTGGGGTTGGCGGTGCGCGTGTAGGTGTAGCCCGGCTCCTCTTTCGCGAAGCGGCGCGCCGCGCTTTCGCAGTCGTGCTGCACGAAGCTGCTGGTGAGGAACAGCGCCTCGCTGTGCTCGCCATAGCTGCTGCGCGCCACCGCCTCGCGCACGGCGTAGGTTTCGGGGTGCAGTCCCTCGGGCAAATCGGATCGTTCCTGGGTCATGGTTTTCAAAAACAGGAGCTGTTAACGCCCTGTCCACATAGGGTTCTGAATGTTTTGCATCTTGAATCAAGCACTGACAAGCGCTGGCTACTCACTTTTATGAAGCCTCCGCATTGGGCAGCGACAGCCGCGACTCCTGCGCATCGTCCGCTTCGTCGGCGCCGGCCTCGCGGGTGCGCTCGGAGCGCAGCTGGGCCAGATCCGCCTCGGTCAGGCCCGTGATGTAGACGCCATCGAAACACGAGGCCTCGAACCCCGCCATGGCGGGTCGCAGTTGCCCGATGGCGCGCTTCATGGCCTCCAGATCCTGGTAGATCAGCGCGTCGCAGCCGATGTAGGCGCGGATGTCCTCCACCGTGCGTCCGTTGGCGACCAGCTCCTCGCTCGTGGGCATGTCGATGCCGTAGACGTTGGGAAAGCGCACCGGCGGCGCGGCCGAGGCCAGATAGACCTTGGTCGCGCCCGCGTCGCGCGCCATCTGCACGATCTCCCGGGACGTGGTGCCACGCACGATGGAATCATCGACCAGCAGCACGCGCTTGCCCTTGAACTCGCTGCCGATGGCGTTGAGCTTCTGGCGCACCGATTTCTTGCGCGTGGCCTGCCCCGGCATGATGAAGGTGCGGCCCACGTAGCGGTTCTTCACGAAGCCCTCGCGGTACGGAATGCCGAGCTTTTGCGCCAGCTGCATGGCGCTGGGGCGGCTCGATTCGGGCACCGGGATGATGGTGTCGATCTCGCTCGGCGGCACGGTGGAGATCACGCGTTTGGCCAGCGTCTCGCCCATGTTCAGCCGCGCCTGATAGACCGAGATTCCGTCCATGATGGAATCGGGGCGCGCCAGATAAACATACTCGAAGATGCAGGGGTGCAGTTCGGCGTGTTCGGCGCACTGGGCCGATTCGACGCGGCCGTCCTCGTGCACGAGCACGGCCTCGCCCGGCGCGATGTCGCGCACGAGATGCAGCGAGGTGCCTTCCAGCGCCACGGATTCGCTCGCCACCATCACGGTGCCGTCGTCGCCGCTGCCCATGCACAGCGGGCGGATGCCCCACGGGTCGCGAAACGCCAGCAGGCCGAAACCAGCGATCAACGCCACCACGGCATACGAACCCTGCACGCGCCGGTGCACCGCGCGCACGGCGGCAAACACCTCGTCGGCCTGCAGCTGGACGCCTTGCGTGGCGCGCCCGAGTTCATGCGCCAGCACGTTGAGCAGTACCTCGGAGTCGCTGCCGGTATTGGTGTGGCGATGGTCGTTGTCGAACAGCTCGCGGCGCAGGCGGCTGGCGTTGGTCAGGTTGCCGTTGTGCGCCAGCACGATGCCAAACGGCGCATTGACGTAAAACGGCTGCGCCTCTTCCTCGCTGGTGCTGCTCCCCGCCGTCGGATAGCGCACCTGCCCCAGGCCGCTCGTGCCCGGCAGGGCGCGCATGTTGCGCGTGCGAAAGACGTCGCGCACCATGCCCTTGGCCTTGTGCATGAAGAACTTGCGGCCCTGCTCGGTGACGATGCCGGTCGCGTCCTGCCCCCGGTGCTGCAGCAGCAGCAAGGCGTCATAGATGAGCTGGTTGACGGCACTGCGACCGACGACACCGACGATTCCACACATGGTTTTTTCCTTTGTGGGCGGCCTGCGCGGCGCCCTCACGCTTCACACGGGCCGCACGCTCACCCACTCGCGCGGCAACACCGGCCCAAGACCCTGGAGCACACCCTGCAGCGCGGGCACCACACGCGACTGCTGCCACCAGGCCTCGGCAGGCACGGGCGTGAAGCCCGCAGCCCAGACGATGACGAGCAGCAGCGCCAGCCCCCGCACCACGCCGAACAATGCGCCCAGTGCACGGTCGGCCGGCCGCAATCC
Organism: Comamonas sp. SCN 67-35; assembly: GCA_001725255.1. Lineage (GTDB taxonomy): Bacteria > Pseudomonadota > Gammaproteobacteria > Burkholderiales > Burkholderiaceae_C > Comamonas_C. The sequence goes on from MEFV01000003.1 coordinate 60,724, forward strand.
GGCCACGGTGATCAATTTGCGAGCCAGCGCGGCAAGCAGGCCGCAGGCAAACACCACGACGATGAACAGCAGGATGAACCCCGCCACCGGACGCCACGGCGCCTGCGCCTCGCCCCAGGGCAGCAGCGCGCCCGCCTCCACCGCCCACCAGCGCGCCACCACGAAGGCCAGCACCCAGCCGAGAAGCGACAGGACTTCAAACACCAGGCCGCGCCACGCGCCGAGCACCAGAGAAACCACCAACACCGCCAGCAAGCCCCAGTCAAGTGCAGCCATGGGCTTTGCCGCGTACACCGCGCATCACAGTGCCAGGACGACGCCGTCGAGCCCCAGGCCCTTGATGCGCCCCAGGACCTTGGCCGCCTCGGCACGGCTGGCAAACGGACCCACGCGCACGCGCGTCGTACGTGTGCCATCCTTGCCCTGAATCTCTTGCGCATAGGTCTTGATGCCCGCGCGCTCCAGCCGCGCGCGCACCTCGCGCACCTTGCCCTGGTCGGCATACGCGCCCACCTGGACGACGACCCGCTCGCCCTGCGCGCTGGCCGCGGGAGCCGCCGCCACGGCGGTCTTCGGCGCGTGGCCCTCCAGCAGGGCACGTGCGCGCGCCGCATCGTTGGGGGGTGCGGGTGCCGGCGCGGGGGGCGCCTCTGCCTTGGGCTTGGCTTTGGGCTCGGGTTTGGACTCGGCCTTGTGCTCGGGTTGCGGCACCGGTCTGGTCTCGGTTTTGGGTTCGGGTTTGGCCACGGCGACCGGCGCAGCTGTCGGCGTCGCCGCACTGGCCTGGGGTTGCGCGGGCGCGGCCTTGGGCGCGTTGCTTCCAACCTGCTCCTCGCCCGCCACCAGGCTGGCGTCGGCGGGCACCACCTTGCTCGCGTCCGGCTTCGCCGAAGCGCCCTCCACCACCAGAGGCGTGCTGGCACTGCGGTCGGGAATGTCGATGGCCACCTTCACGGGCACGGTGCGCGGCTCGGTATCGAAGATCAGCGGAAACACGATGACGCCCGCCAGCACCAGGATCACCGCCCCGATGAGGCGCTGACGCGCGCGGCGGCGCAACTCCTCGATGCTTTCGCCCCGCGGCGCGCGGCTTCGTCCGGATGAGCTCTTGGCTGGTTCTTGCGGCTGATTCGCCCAGGGAAACTTGAAAAATGCCATGTCAACCGGGGGCTCGCCAGGTCAGAGATCGAAGTGTTTACCGTGCATCTGCGGCATGCCGTTCTTGAGGATGCCGCCCACCGTGTAAAACGATCCAAAGACGACAATTCTATCAGTGAGCCTGGAGGCCGCGACCGCCGCATCGAGCGCGGTTTGCGGATCGGCGAACACCTCGCTCTTGACGATGCGCCGCCCGCCGCCGCCCTCGCCGCTGCTGCCGCGGCGCGAGCGCGTGACCGACAGGTGCGGCTTGTCGTCCTGCTGCTTGACCGCCTCGGCCAGATCCATGCGCGGCGCATCGTCCTGCACCACCGCGGGCGGCGTCTGCAGCGCCTCCTGCTGCGCGTGAAAACGCTCCCAGCGCTCTTGCAAGTGGGCCGCGGTTTCGGCGCGCGGGGTCGGCAGATCGGTGAAGTACCAGCGGTCGATCAGCGGGCCGATCTTTTCAAAAATGCCCGTGATGTCCTTGTCGGCCATGGCGCCGAACACCGCGTGCGTGAGGCGAAAATGCCCCATGGTGCTCATGCTCGCGGCCAGCGTGGCCACGGCATGCGGGTTGTGCGCCACATCCAGCACCACCACGGGCTGGCCCGGCGCCACTTCAAAGCGCCCCGGCAGCTCCACCAGGGCGAGGCCCGCGCGCACCGCCTGGGCGGAAATCGGCAGCTTCTCGCGGATCGCCTCCAGCGCCGCCAGCGCGCCCGACGCGTTGAAGAGCTGGTTGGCGCCGCGCAACGCCGGGTAGGACATGCCCGCGTAGCGCCGCCCGCGCCCGGCCCAGGACCATTGCAGCTTGTCGCCCGAATAGTTGAAATCGGTGCCAAACCGCCAGAGCGTGGCGCCGATCGCCTTGGCGTGCTCGATCACGCTCTCGGGCGGCACCGGGTCGCACACCACCACCGGTCGGCCGGGGCGCATGATGCCCGCCTTCTCGCGGCCGATGCTTTCACGGTCCGGCCCCAGGAATTCGGCATGGTCCACGTCGATCATGGTGATCACGGCGCAATCGGCGTCGATCACGTTGACCGCATCGAGCCGCCCGCCCATGCCCACTTCCAGCACCGCCACGTCCACCCGGGCCTGGCTGATGAGGCGCAGGATGGCGAGCGTCGTGAACTCGAAATAGGTGAGTTGCACCTCGCTGCCCTCGGTGCGCGCGCGCTCCACGGCCTCGAAATGCGGCAGCAGTTCTTCGGGCTTGACGGTCTCGCCATGGATGCGGCAGCGCTCCTCGAAATGCACCAGGTGCGGCGAGGTGTACACGCCCGGGCGGTAGCCCGCCTGCAGCGCCACCGCCTCGATCATGGCGCAGGTCGAGCCCTTGCCATTGGTGCCCGCCACGGTGATCACCGGGCAGTCGAGGTGCAGGCTCAGGCGCTCCTTGACGAGCGCCACGCGGTCCAGGCCCATTTCTATCGTGTGTGGATGCAGATGCTCGCAATAGTGCAGCCAGCCATCCAGAGTGTCGGGTAGATTTTTCATGGAACCGCAGATTGTCGTGCACGCGGGGCTGGGCGATGATCATGCCCATGAGTACCCCCAAGCCCATCGTCCTTTACGGCATCACGAACTGCGACACGGTGAAAAAGGCGCGCGCCTGGCTCACCGAGCGCGGCGTGCCCTACACGTTCCACGATTTCAGGAAAAGCGGGGTGGATGCGCAGCACCTGCACCGCTGGGCCCAGGCGGTCGGCTGGGAGAGCCTGCTCAACCGCCGCGGCACGACTTGGCGCGGGCTGGCCGCCGACGTCCAGGCCAGCGTGCGCGACGAACACAGCGCCTGCGCGCTGATGCAGGCACTGCCATCGCTCATCAAGCGCCCGGTGGTCGAATGGGACGAGGCCGTGACCGTCGGATTCGACGCGCCCCGATGGGCCACACGCATCTCGTGACATTCGGCGCTGCCTTTACTCAGCTTTACCCTGTCACTCACAAGCCTTGACGCATGCAACCTCAACCTTTTGGCACACTCCAACGTTAAGTGGTCGAGACGTCGACACCATCCGAAAGGAGTTTTCGCCATGAACAAAATCCTCACGCTCGCACTCATCGCCAGCGCCGCTGCGCTTTCGCTGCAGGCGCAGGCCCAGCCGCAGGGGCGCGAAATGGGCCGCGTGCTCTCGGTCACGCCGGTCTCGCAGCAGGTGGCCGTGCCGCAGCAGGTGTGCAACAACGAAACCGTCTACAGCGGCGGGCGTCAGACTTCCGGCGCGGGCGCGGTGCTGGGCGCCGTGGCCGGCGGACTCGTGGGCAATGCCATCGGCGGCGGCAGCGGGCGCGCACTGGCCACCGGTGTCGGCGTCATCGGGGGTGCCATGCTGGGCAACCAGGTGGAAAGCGGCAGCCCCGGCTATCAGAACGTGCAGCGCTGCACCACGCAGACGCGCTACGACAACCAGTTTCTCGGCTACGACGTGGTCTATGAATACGGCGGGCGCCAGTACACCACGCGCACACAGTCCGATCCGGGCCAGTGGATTCCCGTGACGGTGCAGCCCGCCGTGGCGCCCGCGCCCAGCTACCAGCCCGGCTACAGCTACTACGAGGTACCCCAGCCTGCCGTGGTGGTGACGGAAATGCCGGTCTACACCACGCCCGTGTACCCGGCCCCGGCGATCGGCGCGACGATCGAGTACCGCGACGGCGGCGGCTGGGATCGCGGCCGCCACCGCGGCTGGCGCTGAAAGCCCGCGGGCGGGCACACCGCCTCACGGGGCGCCTGTCCGGGGCCGCCCTAAAATCGGCGGCTTTCATTCCAACGACACCCGCGGCACGCCAGCAAGGCGTGCCGTGCAAGCTGCCATGGCAACCATCCTGCAATCGCTTCCCGTCGGCCAGAAGGTCGGCATCGCCTTCTCCGGCGGCCTCGACACCAGCGCCGCGCTGCGCTGGATGAAGAACAAGGGCGCCCTGCCCTACGCCTACACCGCCAACCTCGGCCAGCCCGACGAATCCGACTACGACGCCATCCCGCGCAAGGCGATGGAATACGGCGCCGAGAACGCGCGCCTGGTGGACTGCCGCACGCAGCTTGCCCACGAAGGCATTGCCGCGATCCAGTGCGGCGCGTTTCACGTGCGCACCGCCGGCGCCACCTACTTCAACACCACGCCGCTGGGCCGCGCGGTGACCGGCACCATGCTGGTGGCGGCGATGAAGGAAGACGACGTGCACATCTGGGGCGATGGCTCCACCTTCAAGGGCAACGACATCGAGCGTTTTTACCGTTACGGGCTGCTCACCAATCCGTCGCTCAAGATCTACAAACCCTGGCTGGACCAGCTTTTCATCGACGAGCTGGGCGGGCGCGCCGAAATGTCCGCCTTCATGACCCGCGAGGGCTTCGGCTACAAGATGAGCGCGGAGAAGGCGTATTCGACCGACTCCAACATGCTGGGAGCGACGCACGAGGCGAAAGACCTGGAGTTCCTGAACAGCAGCATCCGCATCGTCAACCCCATCATGGGCGTGGCCTTCTGGAAGGATGACGTGGCGGTGAAGAGCGAGGAAGTCTCGGTCACCTTCGAGGAAGGCCAGCCCGTGGCGCTCAACGGCCGCGAATTCGGCGATCCGGTCGCACTGTTCCTGGAGGCCAACCGCATCGGCGGACGCCACGGCCTGGGGATGTGCGACCAGATCGAAAACCGCATCATCGAAGCCAAGAGCCGCGGCATCTACGAAGCCCCCGGCATGGCGCTGCTGCACACCGCGTACGAGCGCCTGGTGAGCGGCATCCACAACGAAGACACGATAGAGCAGTACCGCAGCAACGGCCTGAAACTCGGGCGCCTGCTGTACCAGGGCCGCTGGTTCGACCCGCAGTCCATCATGCTGCGCGAAACCGCCCAGCGCTGGGTGGCGCGCGCCGTGACCGGTACCGTCACGCTGGAACTGCGCCGCGGCAACGACTACTCGATCCTGAACACCGAAAGCCCCAACCTCACCTATGCGCCCGAGCGCCTGTCGATGGAAAAAGTGGAGGATGCGCCGTTCTCGCCGCTCGACCGCATCGGGCAACTGACGATGCGCAACCTCGACATCTCGGACACGCGCGGCAAGCTCGGCGTCTACGCCAAGGCCGGGCTGTTGTCGCTGGGCGGCAATGCAGCGCTGGCGCAGCTCGAAGGCGAAGGCGGCAAGAAATAAACGCCCAATAGGCCTGAAACGCTTATTCATCAAGCGTTATTAGCTATGCTATCAGGGGCATCCGCCCAGCCCTAGGCCGGGCGGATGAACCCGCTCAGAACATCGCCTGCACGCCCACGCGCACGCTGCGACCGGGCAGCGGCGCCTTGGGGAAGGCCGTCTGCGTGAGGATCGACGTGGCGCTGTAGGCCAGCCGGTTGGTCAGGTTGTCCACGCGCACATACCACTGCAGCTCGGCGCGGCTGACCTTCTGGCGGTAGGTGAGCGCGGCGTTCCAGAGCGTGTAGGCGCCAGTCTCGCGGCTGCCCTCGGGCACGCGGTGCTGCGCCATCGAGTGATCGAAGCCGAGGCGCGCGCCCCAGGCGCCCATGGCCCAGCGCAGCGTGGCGCCCAGCCGCGCCGGGGCGATGAGCGGCAGCGGCTCGCCGGTGCTGACGTTGGTGGCGCGCACCAGGTCGGCGCGCAGGTCCAGGTCGAGCACCGACGCGCCCGCGCGGCCGGCCAGGCCCTGCGCGCCCAGCAGGCGCGTGGTGGCGCTGGCCTCCAGGCCGACGAAGCGCGCCTTCACGCCGGTGTAGGCGTACTCCGGCAAGTCCGCATCGCCCTTCGTCGTCCCGGTCGGCATCAGGCCGATGTAGCTGGCATAGCGGCTGGCGAACGCGGTGACGGCAAAGCGCCGGGGGCCGTCCTGCCACTGCGTGCCCAGGTCGATGCTGGTGGATTTTTCCGTGCCCAGCGTCGGATCGCCCGTTTCCCAGACGCCGGTGGCCACGTGCGCTCCGTTGGCGAACAGCTCGTAATCCTTGGGCGCACGCTGGGTATAGCCGAGGTTGCCCGTGAGCTGCCAGCCGGGCGCCAGATCGACCAGCGCCCCCACCGCCGCGCTGGCCGGCGTGAAGCGCCGCTCGCCGGAGGCAAAGCGCTCGTCATCCGCCGACGCGAGCGACGTCACGCGCACCCGCTCGGCGCGCGCGCCAAACGTGAGCTTGCCCCAGGAGGTGCCCAGTTCCTCGTGCGCGAACAGCGCCAGCGAGCGCGTGCGGCTGGGCGGCACGAAGGCTTCCTCACCCAGCGCGGAAAAGTCGCTGTCCTCGGTCTGCAGGCCCCAGACGCCACGCAGGCTGCCGAAGGCGCGGTGACGCGCCTGCAGCCGCAGATCGTTGCCGCGGTGCTTGAAAGTGGTGCCGGGCTGCTCGCCCTCGAACTCGGTGTGCCGGTAGTCGCCATGGCTGAACTGGCCCTGGATGCTCTCGATCAATCCGCCCGGGTTGCGCCACAGCCCCTCCAGCGCGGTGCGGGTGGAGCGCATGCCGATGCTCACGTCGTCCTCGGCCACGGTGCCGTAGTCGCTGTGGTAGCCGGCCACCGATGCGCCCAGGTAGCCGCGATCGAAGAAGGCCGTGCCGCCCACCGCGCCGCCGCTCACGCGGTTGGCCGAATTGCAGATGCTCCGCGCCTGCGCGGGCGAGCCAGGCCGCGCGCAATCGAGCGTCACAGGCACGGCGGTGTCGCCCGCGCGGCGGCCGAAGGCATCCACATGCAGCGCGTAGCGGTCGTTGCCGCCCTCCAGCAGCACGGCGGCGTTCTTCTCGTGCGCGCCGCTGGCATAGGACGTATCGACGCGGCCGGTCACGCCGCCCTCGGGGCCGGCCACCGGCTCGCGCGGAATACGGTTGTCGATCACGTTCACCACCCCGCCCTGCGCGCTGCCGCCGTACAGCAGCGCCGCCGGGCCGCGCAGCACCTCGACACGGTCGATCGCCAGCGGGTCGATCGGCGTGTTGTGATCCTGGCTGAGAGACGAGGCGTCGATGCTGGCGCCGCCGTTGTTCAGGATGCGGATGCGGTCGCCATCGAGCCCCCGGATCACCGGCCGTCCGACGTTGGGGCCGAACGAGGAGCTGGCCACGCCCGGCTGTTCGGCCAGGGTCTCGCCCAGCGTGGCGCCGCGCTGCAGCAGCAGCTCCTGGCCCGTCAGCACACTAGCGGGCGCGATGGTCCGGGCCTCGCCCAGCGGATTGCCGGTGATGGTGAGCTCTGGCAGCGCCGCATCGGCTCCCTTCGCGGGCGAGGTCGATGCATCGGCCTGTTGGGCATGCACGCCAGCGGCGCACGCGGCGCCCAGCGCGAGCACCGCGCCTGCCGCGCCACGGCGGCGAAAAAGAGACAAAAAAATGAACATGGAACAAACAAGCTATACGGGGTTGAACGGCGCTCCGCGCCGATGGCCCGCCGCGCTGGCAAGCAGCGCGGCACACGGCCGCGATCAAACCGATCGCGTGCGGGGAGCGCAGGAAAGAGGAGAGGGGTTCAACCCAGCGCGGGCGGAGCGCGCGCATGAAACAGCGGCACGGGCACCTGCGCCCAGACGCGCTGCGCCCAGCGCGGCGGCAGTTGCGGCGTGCATGACGGTGGCAGGCTCGGCTGCGCCATCGGCGGCGCGTGGCCGCCACTGGCCAACTGGTCGTACAGGCGGCACTCGCCAGCGTGGTCGTGCGCGCCGTACAGATCGCCCAGCCACGCATGGCGCTGAAGTACCGGCGCGGCCGGGCGCACGCGCAACGCCACCTCTGCCGCCGACGCCGACGCGCCCGACAGTTCGGCGCGGGCATGCAGCACGCCATGCGCCAGCCCCAGCCACTGCGCCACCACCAGGGCGGCCATCAGCAGCCAGGCCAGACCACGTGAGCGCAGACGGTGAGCGTGCATGGCTTGAATCTACCAAAGTTGTCAAGTCGGCGCGGCGCGCATCGGGCGGCACCGCCGCCGGCAACACGCCACACGCGGGCACGAAGAGCAGCAGGCTCACACCGAGCCGGTTGCTGGCGATGACGATGGCGATGTGCGGCGCCACCAGCCATCAAAAAAAAGAAATCACCACCCGTCCGTGCAGACGGGGGCTTTCACGTGCGGTGATAATTCCCGCATGCTCCTGCGCCTGCGCCAACGCCGAAGCCTGCACATCGCGGTTTTCACGGTGCTTGCGCTGGCGTGGCTGGTGGCGATGCTCGCGGGCGTGCAGACCCGCGCGGCACTGGCGCAACTGCAGCCGGCCGACATATGCTCCACGCAGGATGCGCATGCGCCGCACGGCCAGAGCGGCGATGCGGATGCGTCCTCCGGGTACACGCACCAGCACGCGCCGGACTGCCTGCTGTGCATCGGGCTGGCCACGCCACCCGCGCTCGCGCTGGCGGCTTGGCGCTCGCCAGTGCCGGCGGCCCACCAGGACCGCCGCAGCCCCACCCAGGCCACGCTGGCCTGGCGCGCACAGGCACCGCTGCCCGCGCGCGGACCGCCCACCTTCTTCCACGCCTGACGTTTCGCCTCGTGCCAGGCCTTCGCGGCCCGGCGCAGTTCTCTTTTTGTCTGTCCGAACGCGGCCCGCGCCTGCGCGCAGGGCCGGTGTTCGGGCGTGGATGCCTTTCATGACCTCGACCTTTTTTTCCACGGGCGCGCGCGCCTGTCCCGCTTTGCCCCCCGCCCTCACCCCGTGCGCACTCGCCTGCGCGCTGCTGCTGGCCGGCCCCGCCACGGCGGCCGACGATCCCCCATCCACCGCGAACGCGTTGCCCGAGGTGGTCGTCACCGCCGTGCACGACGATTCCCCGGCCCATGTCGTGGCCGACCCCAGACAGCCACGCCAGCCGGTGCCGGCCAGCGACGCGGCCGACTACCTCAAGACGATCCCGGGCTTCTCGGCGATCCGCAGCGGCGGCTCCAACAGCGATCCGGTGTTTCGCGGCCAGTTCGGCTCACGCCTGCCGCTGCTCACCAACGGCACGCTGATGCTGGGCGCCTGCCCGGGGCGCATGGACTCGCCCAGCTCCTACATTTCGCCCGAGACCTTCGACACGCTCACCCTAGTCAAGGGGCCGCAGACCGTCATCTGGGGGCCGGGAAACTCGGCCGGCCTGGTGCGCTTCGACCGCGAGCGGCCCGATTTCAGCGAGGGCGGCGTGCATTTCAGCGGCAGCCTGCTGGGCGCCAGCGCGGGGCGCAACGACCAGACGGCCGATCTGGAAGCCGGCAACGAACGGATGTACGTGCGTGCCACGGCCAATCACTCCCACAGCCAGGACTACGCGGACGGCCAGGGCCGGCGCGTGCCTTCGGCCTGGGACAAATGGAACACCGACGTGGCCGTGGGCCTGACGCCCGATGCCCACACGCTGGTGGAACTGAGCGCAGGCACGGGCGACGGCCAGGCGCGCTACGGCGGCCGCGGCATGGACGGCACCCAATTCCGCCGCGACAGCCTGGGCCTGCGCTTCGAGAAAGAGCACCTCACGCCCTGGCTCTCCAAGCTGGAAGCGCAGCTCTACCGTAACCAGGCCGACCACGTGATGGACAACTTCACGCTGCGCACGCCACCCACCACCGGGATGATGGCCGGCGGCATGGCCAGCAACGTCAGGCGCACCACCACCGGGGGGCGCCTGGCCGCCACCCTGCAACCCGCCCATGATCTGTCGCTGGTCACGGGGCTGGACTTTTCGCGCAGCCCGCACGAGGCGCGCCGCGGCAAACCCACGATGCCCTACACCGATCAGCCCTGGAAGGGCGACGCCAAGTTCGACAACCTGGGCGTGTTCGCCGAAGCCACCTGGCAGATCCGGCCCGACACGCGCTGGGTGAGCGGCCTGCGTCTGGATCACTCGCAGGCCTGGCGCTATCCCGCCAGCACTTCAGGCATGGGCGGCATGGGCATGCCTGCCTCGGCGGACGACAACCACCGCGCGCGCTCGGCCCTGCCCAGCGGCTTCGTGCGCTGGGAGCACACCCTGCAGCCGGGCACCACGGCCTACGTGGGCCTGGGCCACGTGCAGCGCTTTCCGGACTACTGGGAGCTGATCTCTCCCGGCAACAGCGCGGCGGCCAGCGGCAACGCCTTCGCCACGCTGCAGCCCGAGAAGACCACGCAGATCGACGCCGGGATGAACTGGAAGGGCCAGGACTGGCAACTCTGGGGCTCGGCCTACGTCGGGCGGGTGCAGGACTACATCCTGTTCGACTACCAGGGCACGGGCTCCAGCGTGCGCAACGTGAACGCGCAGACCATGGGCTTCGAGCTGGGCGGCAGCCGGCGCCTGAACACCGCCTGGACGCTGCAGGGCACGCTGGCCTACAGCCGGGGACGCAACACCACCGACCAGCGCCCACTGCCGCAGATGCCGCCGCTCGAAGCCCGGCTGGGCCTGGACTACGCGCAAGGCCCCTGGAGCGCCGGCGTGCTGTGGCGCCTCGTGGCCGCGCAGCGCCGCTACGCCCTGGGCCAGGGCAACGTCGTCGGGCGCGACCTCGGGCCCAGCGCCGGTTTCGGCGTGTTCTCGCTGCACGCCGACTACCGCGTGAACCAGCGCCTGAAACTGGCCTTCGGCATCGACAACGTCTTTGACAAGACCTATGCCGAACACCTGAACCTGGCGGGCAACGCCGGCTTCGGCTACCCCGGCGGCGTGCGCATCAACGAGCCGGGGCGCACGCTCTGGCTGCGGGCTGACGTGAAGTTCTGACCGCGCCACGCGGCGCCAGAAAAAACATCAAAAGCAGCTCCAGCGCTTGCCGACCAAGCGCGTGCAGCTATCAAAAACGCCAGCTCACACGCTGGCGTTCCCTTGTGCCCAGGCGCGCCAGCCACGCGCCCGCAGTTCGCACGCCGGACACTGGCCGCAGCCATAACCCCAGTCGTGCAGCACGCCGCGCTGGCCGAGGTAGCAGGTGTGGGAGTCGCGCCTGATCAGCTCGACCAGCGCATCGCCGCCCAGCGCGTGCGCCAGCGCCCAGGTGGCGGCCTTGTCCCGCCACATCAGCGGGGTTTCGACGACCAGCGGGCGATCCACGCCCAGGCTCAGCGCCACCTGCAAGGCCTTGAGCGTGTTGTCGCGACAGTCGGGGTAGCCGGAATAATCGGTTTCGCTCATGCCGCCCACCAGCACGGTGAGGCCGCGCCGGTACGCCAGCGCCGCCGCGAGCGTGAAGAACAGTAGGTTGCGCCCCGGCACGAAGGTGTTGGGCAGGCCGTCGGCCTGCAGCGTGATCGCCACCTCGTCGATCATCGCGCTGCTGCCGAGTTCGCGCAGCACATCGACGTGCAGCAGATGGTCCGCGCCCAGCGTGCCGGGCCACGGCATCGCCTGCATGCCCGTACGCAGGCGTTCGCGGCAATCGAGCTCGACGTGGTGGCGCTGCCCGTAGTCGAACCCCACGGTCTCTACCCGCGCGAAATGCGCCAGTGCCCAGGCCAGGCAGGTGGCCGAATCCTGCCCGCCGGACAACAGCACCAGCGCGTGGCGCGTATCGGGCATCACGGCGCCACGGCCACGGGCTGGGCCGACCGCAACCAGCGCATGACGGCCGCCAGCACCACGCCGTAGGCCGGCACGAAGACCGCCAGGCTCACGCCCAGCTTGATGGCGTAGTCCACCCAGGCGATCTCCACCCAGTGCGCGGCCATGAAGGCATCGCTGCTGTGCCAGAAGGCAATGGAGAAGAAGGCCGCGGTATCGAACCACTGCCCCACCACGGCCGAGGCGGCCGGTGCCAGCCACCAGGCGGCATGGCGCCGGCGGATGCGGTCGAACACCTGGATGTCCAGCAACTGCCCCAGCACGTAGGCGGCAAAGCTGGCGAACGCGATGCGGAAGATGAAGGTATTGAATTCGCCCAGCGCCGCCAGGCCATTGAAGCCGCCATCGCGAAACAGCACGCCCACCACATAGGAGGCGAGCAGCGCGGGCAGCATGGCCCGGCCTATCACCCGCCGCGCGCTGTGCTTGCCTATGAGGCGCACCGTGAGATCGGTCGCGAGAAAGATGAAAGGGAAGCTGAACGCCCCCCAGGTGCTGTGAAAGCCGAAGAGCTGCATCGGCAGTTGCACCAGGTAATTGCTGGCGATGACGATGGCGATGTGCAGCGCCACCAGCACGGACAGGGCAAGCGGCACGCGCGGGTGCGGCGCGAAGGGAACAGGCATGTGCATCCTTTTTGACGAATGGGGGCGAGGGAACCCATGGAGCGGGCGATTGTACCCGCAGCGAATTTCAAGTGTTTTATGGCTCTAGCGCTTACCTGTAAAGCGCTGCAAGCTATCAAAACAGGTTCATCTCCACCATCCGGTCAGCAGGCCATTGACCAGCGCGCCACCCACGATCAGCCAGCAGAACAGCACCAGGGCGAGCAGCAGCGGGCGCACACCGGCACGGCGGATCGCGCCCACGTGCGTGCTCAGGCCCAGCGCCGCCATCGCCATCGCCAGCAGCAGGTTGTCCAGCGCCACCAGCGTCGCCACCCACGATGAGGGCAGCCATTGCAGCGAATGGAACCCGGCCACCGCGATGAAGCCCAGCGCGAACCACGGCACCGTGATCTTGCGCGCGCCGCCCGCCTGGCCCCCTGCCGCACCGCCGCGCGCGAGGAACGCCGACAACAGCAGCAGGAAGGGCGCGAGCATCATCACGCGGATCATCTTGGCGATCACCGCATGGGCGGCCGCCGCCTCGCTCACCGCGCTGCCCGCGACCACCACCTGCGCCACCTCGTGCACCGTCGAGCCCACGTACAGCCCGTAGGCCGCATCGCTCAAGTGCCAGTTCTGCGCCAGGGCGTGCAACAGCGGGTAGCCGAACATCGCCAGCGTGCCGAACACCACCACCGTGGCCACCGCCACCGCCACGTCCTCGCCCCTGGCCTTCACCACGGGCTCGGTCGCCAGCACCGCGGCCGCGCCGCAGATCGAGCTGCCCGCGCCGATCAGCAGCACGCTCCTGGCGTCCATGCCCCACCAGCGTCGGCCCACCAGCAGCGCCAGCATGAAAGTGCTCGCGAGCATCATCGCGTCCACCAGCGCACCGGACCAGCCGACGGCGCCAATGTCCTGGAAGGTGATACGCATGCCGAACAGCACGATGCCCGCGCGCAGCAGGCGCTGCTTGGCAAAGTCCACGCCGGGCGCGCAAATCGGCTGCACGCGGGTGTAGCCGGTATTGCCTATCACCATGCCCAGCACAATGGCCAGCGTGAGCGCCGACAGGCCCAGCCCGGCCGCCCACGGCTGGGCCGCCAGCGCGGCCGAAGCCCCCGCGATCACGAAAACCAGCAGCAGGCCGGGCAGGCGGGTCCGCAGACCGGGATGGAACAGGGCTTGGGTGGCGGTGGTGTGCATGTGCGCATGGTGCGCATTCGCCAACAAGAAGTAAAATGGATTATATTGATATAACCAATCAGAATTACTGATTTATGTTGCGCTTTTCCCTGCGCGAGCTGGAAGTGTTCTGCGCCATTGCGCGCCACGAGCATGTCGGGCGCGCCGCCGAGGAGGTGGCGCTGAGCCAGTCGGCGGCCAGCCAGGCGCTCGCCCAACTGGAAAGGGGTCTGGGCGAGTCCCTGTTCGACCGGCACGGGCGCTCGCTCACGCTCAACGAAAACGGCCGCCTCCTGCTGCCGCAGGCGCGCGCGCTGCTCGCCAGCGCCGAGGAGCTGCAGACGCTGCTGTCCGGCGGCGCCCTCTCGCTGCACCTGGGCGCGAGCACCACCATCGCCAACTACCTGCTGCCCACCGAACTGGCGCGCTTTCGCCAGGCCCACCCCGGTGCCCGCGTGCGCCTGAAAGTCGGCAACACCGCCGACGTCGTCGAAGCCGTCGCCACCATGGACGTGGATTTCGGCCTGATCGAAGGCGCCTGCCACCACCCCGACCTGCTGGTGCACAACTGGCGGCTCGACGAACTGGTGGTGATCGCCCCGCCCGGCCACCCCTTCGCCAGCCGCCGGCCCTCGCGCGCCGAACTGGCCGCCGCACCCTGGCTGCTGCGCGAAGCAGGCAGCGGCACGCGCGAAGAGGTCGAGCGCTCCCTGCTCGCGCGCATCGGCGAGCTGAACGTGGACATCGAACTGGGCGACTCCGAGGCCATCTGGCGTTCCGTCGCCGCCGGCCTGGGGCTGAGCTGCCTCTCGCGCAGCATCGTCACCGCGCCGCTAGCTTCCGGCCAGCTCGTGGAAGTCGCCACGGGCCTGGCGCCGCTGGAGCGCTGGCTGCGCGTGGTGCGGCACCGCTCCAAGCCCACGATGCGCGGCATGCAGGCCTTCCTCGCGGCCTGCTTCACCCCCACCTGAGGCGACACTGAACAAGCCCCCGCGGCCAGGTTCCAGCCCCGGGGAATCGACGACAAGAGGCCGACCTCAATGGTCAACCCCAAAGGCAACGCAAAATAATTCCCTCGCGCGCGCCGCAGCCCAGCGCTCGCGCAGGCGGCCATCAGACCACCACCGGCTCCGGCTGCAGCCGGATGCCGAAGCGCTCGTACACGCTGGTCTCTATCGCATGGGCCAGCGTCATCACCTCGCCGCCGGTCACGCTCAGCTGCGGGTCGCTGCGGTCGCCCCGATTGACCAGCACCAGGGCCTGCTTTTCATAGACACCGGCACGGCCCACGGTCTTGCCGCGCCAGCCGCAGGCGTCGATCAGCCAGCCCGCGGCCAGCTTGATGCTGCCGTCGGGCATGGGGTAGTGCACGATTTTCGGTTCGCGCGCGATGATGTCGCGGCACTGCTCGGGCGTGACCGTAGGGTTCTTGAAGAAGCTGCCCGCGTTGCCCAGCACCGCCGGGTCGGGCAGCTTGGCGCTGCGGATGGCGCAGATCCAGTCGAAAATCTGCTGCGCATCGGGCTGGGCCACACCCGTTTCCTCGCACTTCCTTTGCAGGTCCAGATAGTCGATCACGGGCCGCCAGGCCTTGGGCAGCGCCAGGCACACCTGCGTGATGACGGCGCGCCCCGCCAGGCCCATGCCGCGCTGCCAGCCGGCGCCTTCCGGCGCCACCGGGGCGGCATGCTTGAAGACCGAATCACGGTAGCCGAACGCGCAGTGCGCGGCGTCCAGTTCAAAGACGTCGCCCGTGAGGCAATCGACGGCCGTGAGCGAATGAAAACGGTCCTGCAGCTCCACGCCGTAGGCGCCAATGTTCTGCACGGGCGCGGCGCCCACCGTGCCGGGGATCATGGCCAGATTTTCCAGCCCGGGCCAGCCCTGCTCGAGCGTCCACGCCACCAGTTCATGCCAGACCACGCCCGCGCCCGCCTGCACGATCCACGATGAGGGGGTTTCCCGCACCAACGCCATGCCCGGAATTTCCACCTTGAGCACGATGGGCTTCACGTCCGACGTGAGTACCGTGTTGCTGCCGCCGCCGAGAACGAAAAAAGGCTTGCGCGCCAGATCGAAACGCGTGGCGGCTTCACGCACATTGTCCTGGCTGCGCACGCGCACCAGACGTT
This sequence comes from Comamonas sp. SCN 67-35, assembly GCA_001725255.1. Classification (GTDB taxonomy): domain Bacteria; phylum Pseudomonadota; class Gammaproteobacteria; order Burkholderiales; family Burkholderiaceae_C; genus Comamonas_C. The sequence goes on from MEFV01000003.1 coordinate 76,303, forward strand.
TGGCGCGCGCGGCGATGCCGAAGCTGTTGGCGCTTTGCAACGAAACGTTTTTCTCGACTAACATCCCGGGAATTGTCGCACCGGCCCTGCGCAAGAATGCCGCCGCAGCCGGCGCGAGTCAAAGGAGAGCCATGTCATCGTTCGATACCGTTTGTGAAGCCGATTTCGTCGAAGTGAGGAACGCCGTGGACAACGCCGTCAAGGAGGTGGGCACGCGCTTCGATTTCAAGGGCACGTCGGCCGCCATCGAGCTCAAGGACAAGGAAATCACGCTCACGGGCGACGCGGATTTCCAGCTGCAGCAGTTGCAGGACATCCTGCGCGCCAAACTCGCCAAGCGCGGCGTGGATGTGCGCTTTCTGGACATCCAGAAGCCGCAGAAGGCCGGGGGCGACAAGCTCAAGCAGCTGATCCAGGTGAAGAACGGCATCGACGCCGAGCAGGGCAAGAAGATCCAGCGGCTCATCAAGGACAGCAAGATGAAGCTGCAGGCCGCCATCCAGGACGGCAAGGTGCGCGTCTCGGGCGCCAAGCGCGACGATCTTCAGGCAGCCATGGCGCTGCTGCGCAAGGACGTGGCGGACCTGCCCCTGTCCTTCGACAACTTCCGCGATTGACGCCGCGATGAAACCTGCCGTCGCCCTGTGCCTCGCCTTGCTGTGCGGTGCCCCCGCCATGGCGCAGAACGTGCAGCTCGCGGGCATCCTGGGCGGCAAGGCCTTGCTGGTGATGGGCGCGGGCGCGCCCCGGGCCGTGGCGGTGGGGCAATCGGTGGACGGCGTGCGCGTGCTGGCCGTGGGACGCGAGGAGGTTAGCATCGAAGCCGGTGGCGAGCGCCAGACGCTGCGCCTGGGCGACGGGCCGGTGAGCGTGGGCGCGCGCACCAGCGCCAGGGCCAGCCTGGTGCTCCATGCCAACGCGGGTGGGCATTTCGTGGACAGCGGCAGCATCAACGGCCGCCCGATGCAGTTCATCGTGGACACCGGCGCCACCGCCGTATCCATCGGCCGCGCCGAAGCCGAACGCCTGGGCGTGAAGCTGCAGGACGGCAAGTCCGTGCGCATGCAGACCGCCAACGGCACGACGCAGGGCTGGCTGGTCAAGCTCGCGAGCGTGCGTATCGGCCCGCTGGAGCAGCACGATGTGCAGGCCATCGTCACGCAGGAACCCATGCCCTACGTGCTGCTGGGCAACAGCTTTCTGCAGCCCTACGAAATGACGCGCAAGGGCGGCGAGCTCACCCTGCAAAGCCGCTGAGACCATGGCCGCCCAACCCGCCGACGACGACTACGAAGACCTGCTCGCCCAGTGGCTCGACCTGGAGGCCGCGCTCTCGGCGCTGCTCACGCACCCGAGGCTGGTGCTCGAATTCACGGCCAAGACGCGCTTGTGCGACCAATGGCTGCAGGACATCGTCGGGCACGACAACGACGCGGCGCTGTACCTGATGTTCCAGCTCGCGAGCACCTCCACCGTGGGTTACAGCGCCTCGCACGCGCTGGTATGCGCGACCCTGTGCCACATCCTCGCGCAGGAGCTGCAACTGCAGCGCCACGAGCGCGACAGCCTGGTGCGCGCCGCCATCACGATGAACATCAGCATGACGACGCTGCAAAACGAGCTGGCTCTGCAAAGCGAGCCCTTGAGCGCCGCTCAGAAGGACACCATCGGCGTGCACCCGCAAGACAGCGTCACGCTGCTGGAAGAGCTCGACATCCGCGACGACCTGTGGCTGGACGTGGTGGCCGCGCACCACAACGCGCCACCCCCGCACACCGCGCTTTCCAGCCTGCCGACGGAAACGCGCCTGGCGCACATCCTCTCCACGATAGACCGCTACGCGGCGATGATTTCGCCGCGCAAATCGCGCTCGGGACGCACCGCGAGCGATTCCGTGCGGGAAATCATCGGCCACACCGGACAGCAGGAGGATGACGTGGTGGTGGCGCTCATGCGCACCGTCGGGCTGTGCCCGCCCGGCACTTTCGTGCGCCTGACCAATGGTGACACGGCCGTGGTGCTGCGCCGCAGCGAGCGCGTCAACTTTCCTCTGGTCGCCAGCGTCGCCCGCGCCGACGGCGAGCCGCTGGACGCGCCCATGCTCTACCACACCGTGCGTGGCCAGCCGCAGGTGCAGGCCGCGCTGGCGCGCTCGGCCGTCACCACGCAAATCAACCACCACATGATGGTGCGCCTGGGGCTGTACGCCGCGCGCGTGACCAACCAGCTGCCGGTGCGCGATTTGGCCCCGCCGCCCATCGTCTGAGGGCCGTCAAGCCTTCTTGCCGGCGCCCAGCCTGGGCTCCTTGCCCTGCAGCAGGCGCTTGATGTTGGCCGCATGGCGCCAGGCGAGCAGCCCCGCCATGACCGTGATGGCCAGCGCGATGCCGGGATGCATCTCCCAGACCACGCCCGCCGTCAGCACGTAGAAGAACGGCGCGAACGCCGCGGCAACGAGCGAAGCGAGCGACACCCAGCGAAAAAACGCGACGATGATGAGCCAGGTGGCCAGCGTCGCCAGCGCCAGCCAGCCGCTGATGCCCAGCAGCACGCCCAGTGCCGTGGCCACGCCCTTGCCGCCCTTGAAGCCGAAGAACACCGGCCACAGGTGCCCGGCGAACGCCGCGAGCGCCACCAGCGCCACCGTGCCCTCGCCCAGGCCATGGCGCGCGCCGAACACACGCACCAGAAACACCGGCAGCCAGCCCTTGGCCGCATCGAGCAGCAGGGTGACCACCGCGGCCACCCTGGAGCCTGAGCGCAGCACGTTGGTCGCGCCCGGATTCTTGCTGCCATAGCTGCGCGGATCCGACAAGCCCATGACGCGGCTCACGATCACCGCGAACGACAGGGAACCGAGCAGATAGGCGGCGATGATGGCCAGGGCGGAATAGGCAAGGGACACGAGACGGCTCTCTCGAAAGTAGGCGATGGGCAAGGGCGATCAAGCCGCTCGGAAGGCCGAACCGAAACGCGCTCACGATCGCGGTGGCGCATTTTGCCACCCGGCGCGCGCCCGCTCGATGCGATTGCGCCCTCCCTCCTTGCCGCGGTACAGCGCCATGTCGGCCTCGCGCAGGGCCGCGTCGAAGCCATGCACGCCATCGAAGGCGAGCGAGACACCGAGCGTCACCGTGCAGCGCAACGGCTTAGGCGCGCCCGGCACCCTCACCGCCAGCTGCTCGACGGCCGAACGCAAGCGCTCGGCCAGGCGCATCGCGCCCGCTTCGTCCGCGTCCAGGCAGACGACGACGAACTCCTCGCCGCCCGTGCGGCTGGCCAGGTCGCCGCCACGCAGCGTCTGGCGCAGCACCTCGGCCACCTGACTCAGCACCGTGTCGCCCACCTGATGGCCGTGCGTGTCGTTGATGCGCTTGAAATGGTCGATGTCCAGCACCAGCAGACGCGCGGGTGCAGCCGTGCGCGAGCTGAAATGCCCCTGCAGCCCGGCCAGCAGGCCGCGCCGGTTCAGCAGTTGCGTGAGCGGATCGCGCCCGGCGGCGTCGCGCAGCGCATCGGTCAGGCGGCGCAGCACCAGCCAGATCATCGAGGGCGCGAGCACCGTCGCGAGGAACGACATGTAGATGTAGAACCCGATCTGAAAGCGCTGCCCCATGTCCAGCGCCTGCAGCCCGTCGCGAACCACCAGCACGCCCTTGATGGCGTTGAGCACGCCCAGCCCGCCGATCAGCAGCGCGAACAGCGCCATTTCCACACGCAGGTCTTTCGCCAGCTCACGCATGGCGTGCGCCACGGCTGCGGTCATCGCCAGAAACACCAGCGCCGAGACGAACGACAGCATGGCGTAGCGCGCCACCGGCCCGGCCAGCCACTGCACCAGCGCCTGCGCCGCCGTATAGGCCAGCGCCCACGCGACCAGCGGCCTGAGCAAGGGCACCGCGCGGCCGAAAAAGCGCAGACCGCCCACTACGTAGACCAGCGGCACCGACAGGGTCAGCGTGTGATTGAGCACGCTCGATGCATTCCAACCCGGCGGCCCGCCCAGCAGCTGCAGCACATAGGCCAGGCCCAGCATGGCATTGCCCGCGGCAAAGGCGTTCATGCCCAGCTTGTCGCCCTGCAGGCGCGCGCTGATGAGCCAGAACATGACGGCAAAGCACAGCAGGTGCACGCAGAGCATGCCGACGATGAGGGTGGCCATCATGGGTGGCGCCTAGGGCCTGTGACTGACCCTAATGGGGTGCGTCACTGAGCGCGCAATGCACCGGCCGGGCGCCGAGCAGCTGCACGCACACCTGCGGATCGAGCTGCACCAGATAGCCGCGGCGCCCCCCGTTGATCGCGATGCGCGGCAGGGCGAGGATGCTCTCTTCGATGTACACCCGCATGGCCTTCCTCACGCCGAAGGGCGAGGTGCCGCCCACCAGGTAGCCGCTGTGGCGCTGCGCCACCTCGGGCTTGCACGGCTCGACGTGCTTGGCACCCATGGCGCGCGCCAGGTTCTTGGTGGAGACGCTGCAGTCGCCATGCATCAGCACGATGAGCGGCTGCGCATCCTGGTCCTGCATCACCAGCGTCTTGACCACCGCATGCTCGTCGAGCCCGAGCTGGCGCGCCGCTTCGCCGGTGCCGCCGTGCTCCACGTAGTCGTAGGCGTGCTCGGTGAATGCCACGCCGTGCGCGCGCAGCATCTGCGTGGCGGGGGTTTCGCTCACATGGGGGGTCTTGTCTTTTCTGGCCATGATTCTGGTTTGATAGCTGCTCGCGCTTTCCACACAAGGGCTGGAGTCGGATTTCATTCAGATTATCCGACATCGTCCCGCAGGCGGCCCGCAGTGGCGGCAAGCCCCGCTCTTGGGAATAATCGGGCGCCATGCACCAGGAACGCCTGCCCGCCCGCCATGAGTCCGTGCCGATCCGCGGCATCGCCTACCACGTGCGCCTGTGGGGCGCTGCGCCCACCCGCCTGCCGCCGCTGGTGCTGCTGCACGGCTGGATGGACGTGGGCGCGTCGTGGCAGTTCATCATCGACGCCCTGGGCAAGCCCTTCATGCAGGGCCGCCTCGTCATCGCGCCCGACTGGCGCGGCTTCGGCCTGTCCATGCCCGAGGCGCCGACCGACTGCTACCACTTCCCGGACTACCTGGCAGACCTGGATCAGCTCATCGAGCACTACGCGGACGCGCAGCCCGTGGACCTCGTGGGCCACAGCATGGGCGGCAACGTGGCGATGATGTACGCCGGCGCGCGGGCGGCGCGCGTTCGCCGCCTCGTCAACCTCGAAGGCTTCGGCCTGCCCGCCACGCGGCCCGCGCAGGCGCCCAACCGCTACGCGCAGTGGATGGACGAGGTTCGCCAGCTGCGGCGCGGCGAGATCGCGCTCAAGGACTACGACAGCGTGGAGGGCGTGGCGCAGCGCCTCGTGAAGACCAACCCGCGCCTGGCGCCCGACAAGGCCGCGTGGCTCGCGCGGCACTGGGCCCGGCAAGGCAGCGACGGGCGCTGGCGCATCCTGGGCGACGCCGCGCACAAGGTCACCAGCGCACAGCTCTTTCGCGCGGACGAGGCCATCGCCCTCTACGCCTCCATCACCGCACCGGTGCTCAACGTCGAGGCCGAAGGCGACAGCCTGGGCCAGTGGTGGGGCGAGCGCTTCACGCGCGAGGAATACCATCAGCGCCTGTCGCACGTGCGTGATGTGCGCAGCACCACGGTGGCCGACTGCGGCCACATGCTGCACCATGACCAGCCCGAAAGGGTGGCGCGGCTGATCGAGAATTTCCTGAACAAGAAGACGCTCTGACCGCGGCGGCACCACGCAAGCCAGAGCATCCACAACCATGAACCTGACTCACGCCCTGGCGTCGGCGCGCAGCGCCCTGCGCAATGAAATGGGGCACCTGACGCGGATGAACCACAGCGACCGCCCGTGGCAGATGCCGCTGGCGGCGGCGCTGGCCACCGGCCTGCCGCTGGTCGTCGGGGCCTGCTTTGGCCGGATGGACTTCGGGCTGGTCTCGTCGATCGGCGGGCTGGCCTTCCTCTACCTGCCGGCGACGCCGCTGTACCACCGCATGGTGCAGTTCATGGCCTGCGCCTTCGCGATGACGGCCTGCTACGCCCTCGGCGCGCTCAGCCACTTCGTCCCGGTGCTGATGGTGCCGGCGCTGATCTTCATCACGGCCCTGGTGACCATGCTCTGCCGCCTGTACGCGGTGGGGCCGCCGGGCAGCATCTTCTTCGTCATGGCCGCGGCCATCGGCGTGTACTCGCCGCTCGAACTGCTGGAGGTGCCGCGGATGACGGGGCTCATGGTGATGGGTTCGACGCTGGCCGGGCTCATCGCATTCGCCTACAGCGTCTACATGCTGCGCCGGCACGACCCTCAGGCGATAGCCCCGCTGCCACGGCCCACCTTCGAATTCGTCGTGTTCGACTCCATCGTGATCGGCCTGTGCGTCGGCGCATCCCTGGCCATCGCGCAGCTCCTGCAGCTTGAGCGGGCCTACTGGGTGCCGGTGAGCTGCGTCGCCGTGATCCAGGGCGTGTCGCTGCGCGCGGTCTGGAACAAGCAGCTGCATCGCATCCTGGGGACGGCCGCCGGGCTCCTGGTCGCATGGGGCCTGTTGCTGCTGCCGCTCAACGTCTGGACCATCTCGCTGGCGATGATGGCCCTGACCTTCTTGATCGAAACCCTGGTGGTCAGGCACTACGCGCTGGCCGCGATCTTCATCACGCCGCTGACCATCCTGCTGGCCGACGCCGCGCGGCTGGGCGAGGCGCCCATCACGACGCTGATCCAGGCCAGGCTCTTCGACACGGTGCTGGGCAGCTTCGTGGGGCTCATCGGGGGCCTGTGCCTGCACAGCCCGGGATTTCGCGCGCGCTTCGGGCCGCCGCTGCGGCGCATGCTTGCGCTGACGCCGTTCACGCGACCCGGGCAGCGCTGAGCGCGCCCGGCCCGGCGGCCCCTCGATCGCCGATCGCCCTTCCTCGCGCCGCCGGCAGCCGCCAGGACGCGCGCGACCCTGCGTGAGAAAATACGAAGTTATCTCGAACACACACCCAAAGGATTCCCCCATGGACGCGGAACAGATCAACCTCATCGGCACCACCCTCGAAGACCTCGGCGCGCGCACCGAGGACTTGCGGAGGTATCTTTGACTACGATGCCAAGTACGAACGCCTGAGAACCGTCAACGCCGCGCTGGAAGACCCGAACGTCTGGAACGACCCGAAGAAAGCCCAGGAGCTGGGCAAGGAAAAGAAGCTGCTCGACGGCGTGGTGCTGACGCTGCAAAAGCTCACGCAGGAGATCGCCGACAACACCGAGCTCTACGAGATGAGCAAGGAAGAAGGCGACGAGACGGGCCTCGCCACCATCGAGGGCGAGGTCGAAAAACTCAAGCCGCTGATCGAGGAGCTGGAATTTCGCCGCATGTTCAACAAGGAGGCGGACCCGCTCAATTGCTACATCGACATCCAGGCCGGCGCCGGTGGCACCGAGGCCTGCGACTGGGCCGGCATGCTGCTGCGCCAGTACCTCAAGTACGCCGAGCGCAAGGGCTTCAAGGCCACGGTCGATGAAGAAACGCCGGGTGACGTGGCGGGCATCAAGGGCGCGACCATCCACATCGAGGGTGAATACGCCTACGGCCTGCTGCGCACCGAAACCGGCGTGCACCGGCTGGTGCGCAAGAGCCCGTTCGACAGCTCGGGCGGGCGCCACACGTCGTTTGCCAGCCTCTTCGTCTACCCCGAGATCGACGATTCGATCGAGATCGACATCAACCCGGCGGACGTGCGCGTGGATACCTTCCGCGCGTCGGGCGCGGGCGGGCAGCACATCAACAAGACGGATTCGGCCGTGCGCCTGACGCACATCCCCACCAACACCGTCGTCATCTGCCAGGACGGGCGCAGCCAGCACTCCAACCGCGACGTGGCCTGGCAGCGCCTGCGCTCCAAGCTCTACGAGCTGGAGATGAGCAAGCGCATGGCCGAGCAGCAGGCGCTGGAAGACACCAAGAGCGATGTCGGCTGGGGCCATCAGATACGCTCGTATGTGCTGGACAACAGCCGCATCAAGGATCTGCGCACCAATGTCGAGGTCTCGGCCACGCAAAAGGTGCTCGATGGAGACCTGGACGTCTTCATCGAAGCCTCGCTCAAGCAAGGCGTTTGAGAGCCTGCGGGCTCTGAAGAAAGGAACACGAAATGATGAGAGAAGGCAGCCCCACGACGGTCTACCGCCTGCAGTACCAGCCGCCGGCCTACTGGGTCGATACCGTCGATCTCAGCTTCGACCTGGACCCGGCCAAGACGCGCGTGCTCAACAGGATGCGCCTGCGCCGCAACCCCGAGGTGCCGCCGCAGCCGCTGCGCCTCGATGGCGAGGATCTCAACCTCGCGCGCGTGCTGGTCAACGGCGCGGGCACCTCGTTCAAGATCGAGGAGAACCAGCTCGTGCTGGAAAACCTGCCCGAGGGCAACGAACCCTTCGAGCTGGAAATCTTCACCACCTGCGCGCCCGAGAAGAACACCCAGCTCATGGGCCTGTACGTGAGCAACGGCACCTTCTTCACGCAATGCGAGGCGCAGGGCTTTCGGCGCATCACCTACTACCTCGATCGCCCCGACGTGATGGCGAGTTTTTCCGTGCTGCTGCGCGCCGACAAGAAGCGCTACCCGGTGCTGCTCTCGAACGGCAACCTGGTCGAATCGGGCGCGCTGGAAGACGGCCGGCACTTCGCCAAATGGGTCGATCCGCACAAGAAGCCCTGCTACCTCTTCGCCCTCGTCGCCGGGCAGCTCGTCGCGCGCGAGCAGCAGATCACCAGCCGCGCGGGGAAGGACCACCTGCTGCAGGTCTGGGTGCGTCCCGGTGACCTCGGCAAGACCGAGCACGCGATGAACTCGCTGATGGCCGCCATCGCCTGGGACGAGACGCGCTTCGGCCTGTCGCTCGATCTGGACCGCTTCATGATCGTCGCCACCAGCGACTTCAACATGGGGGCGATGGAGAACAAGGGCCTGAACATCTTCAACACCAAGTACGTGCTGGCAAGCCAGTCCACGGCGACGGACCAGGACTTTGCCAACATCGAGGGCGTCGTCGGCCACGAGTACTTCCACAACTGGACCGGCGACCGCGTCACCTGCCGCGACTGGTTCCAGCTCTCGCTGAAAGAGGGCCTGACGGTCTTTCGCGACCAGGAATTTTCGATGGACATGGCGGGCAGCCCCTCGGCGCGCGCCACGCGCCGCATCGAGGACGTGCGTGTGCTGCGCACCGCGCAGTTCCCCGAGGACGCGGGCCCCATGGCGCACCCCGTGCGCCCCGACAGCTACGTCGAGATCAACAACTTCTACACCGTCACGGTTTATGAAAAGGGCGCCGAGGTCGTGCGCATGCAGCGCACGCTGGTCGGCGGCCACGAGGGCTTCGCCCGCGGCATGAAGCTGTACTTCGAACGCCACGACGGCCACGCCGTCACCTGCGACGACTTCGCGCAGGCCATTGCCGACGCCAACCCCGGCAGCGCGCTTGCCACGCACCTCGACCAGTTCAAGCGCTGGTACAGCCAGTCGGGCACGCCGCGCGTGAAGGCCGAGGGCCACTACGACAGTGCCGCGCAAACATACACGCTCACGCTCAGCCAGAGCTGCGCGGCCACGCCCGGCCAACCGGACAAGCTGCCCTTCGTGATCCCGGTGGCGCTCGGCCTCGTCGCGCAAGATGGCACGCAACTGGCCCTGCAGCTCGAAGGCGAAGCCGTCGCCGGCGGCACGGAGCGCACGCTGGTGCTGACCCAGGCCAGCCAGCAGTTCACCTTCGTGAACGTGGCCAGCGCGCCGGTGCCGTCGCTGCTGCGCGGCTTCAGCGCCCCGGTCATCCTCGACTGCGACGACAGTGACGACGCCCTGCTCACGCTGCTTGCGCACGACAGCGACCCCTTCAACCGCTGGGAAGCGGGCCAGCGCCTGCTGCTGCGCGTCGCCATCAAATCGATAGCTGCTCACGCAGGTGGAACAAGCGCAGAAGACCAAAATGCCCTGATGCCCGCACGCATCATCGAAGCCCTGCGCGCCGTGCTGCGCCACCCGCAACTGGATGCCGCCTTCAAGGAACTGGTGCTCACCCTGCCCTCCGAGACCTACATCGCCGAGCAACTGGGCGTCGTCGATCCGCAGCGGATCCATGCGGTACGCGAGGCGCTGCGCCTGCAACTGGCGCAGGAGATGCAGGCCGACTGGGTCTGGGCCTTCGAATCGCACCAGGCCAGCGGCGCCTATCGGCCCGATGCCGCCAGCAGCGGCGCCCGTGCGCTCGCGAGCCTGGCGCTCGCCATGCTGTGCCTGGCCGCTCGCGAAAGCGGCGACCCGATCTGGCCGGGCAAGGCCTACCAGCGCTTCAAGGATGCGGGCAACATGACCGACCGCCTGAGCGCGCTCGGCGCACTCGTGGGCAGCGGGCATGAACTGGCCGAGCCGGCGCTCGCGCGCTTTCACGAACGCTTCAAGGACGACGCCCTCGTGCTCGACAAGTGGTTCGCGCTGCAGGCCGGTCGCACCGATCGCGGCGGCGACGTGCTGCCCGCGGTGCGGCAGCTCATGAAGCACCCCGACTTCTCCCTCAGGAACCCCAACCGCGCGCGCAGCCTCGTGTTCAGCTACTGCAGCGCCAACCCCGGGGCCTTTCACCGCCGGGACGGCGCGGGCTACGCCTTCTGGGCCGATCAGGTGCTGGCACTTGATGCCTTCAACCCGCAGGTCGCGGCGCGCCTGGCCCGCGCGCTCGACCGCTGGAAGAAGCTCGCCGAGCCCTACCGCGAGCAGGCCCGCGCCGCGATCGAGCGCGTGGCCGCGCAAGCCAAGCTATCGAACGACGTGCGCGAACTCGTCACGCACGCCCTCGCCGACTGAAAGGAAACGCCATGGTGGACCATCGCATCAGCCTCACGCGCTACCTCGTCGAGCAGCAGCGCGTGCACGGGCACATCCCCTCCGAGCTGCGCCTGCTGCTGGAAGTCGTGGCGCGCGCGTGCAAGCGCATCAGCTACGCCGTGAACAAGGGCGAGCTGGGCGACGCCATGGGCAGCGCCGGCAGCGAGAACGTGCAGGGCGAGATGCAGAAGAAGCTGGACATCATCGCCAACGAGACCCTGATCGAAGCCAACGAATGGGGCGGGCATCTCGCGGCCATGGCTAGCGAGGAGATGGAGGGCATCTATATCGTGCCCAACCGCTACCCCCAGGGCGAATACCTGCTGATGTTCGACCCGCTCGATGGGTCCTCCAACATCGACGTGAACGTGAGCATAGGCACCATCTTCAGCGTGCTCAGGAAGCCCGAAGGCCATCCCGGCGTGCACGACGCCGACTTCCTGCAACCGGGCAACCGCCAGGTGGCGGCCGGCTACTGCGTCTACGGCCCGCAGACCACGCTGGTGCTCACCGTGGGCGACGGCGTGGCGATGTTCACGCTGGACCGCGAGCAGGGCTCCTTCATCCTCACGCGCGAGAACGTGCGCATCTCGGAGGACACGCAGGAATTCGCGATCAACATGAGCAACATGCGCCACTGGGACGCGCCCGTGCGCCGCTACATCGACGAGTGCCTGGCCGGCGCCGAAGGGCCGCGCGGCAAGAACTTCAACATGCGCTGGATCGCCAGCATGGTCTCGGACGTGCACCGCATCCTCACGCGCGGCGGCGTCTTCATGTACCCCTGGGACAAGCGCGAGCCCCACAAGCCCGGCAAGCTGCGCCTGATGTACGAGGCCAACCCCATGGGCTGGCTCATCGAGCAGGCGGGCGGCGCCGCCACCAACGGCAGGCAGCGCATCCTCGACATCCAGCCGAGCCAGCTGCATGAGCGCGTGAGCGTGATCCTGGGCTCGAAGAACGAAGTCGAGCGCGTGACCAGCTACCACACCTCCAACTGAACGCGGCGCGCCGTTCGGCTTCATGGAACTTACCTTGCTTGCGCTGGCGGCCGTGGCCGGCAAGAGCCTGCTGTTCGCCATCGCGGCTATCCTGCCCATCATCAATCCGCTGGCGACGGCCCCGATCTTCGTCGCCTGGACGCAGGGCATGGGGAGCGACGAACGCAACCACCTGGCCCTCACGGTCGGGCGCTACGTCACGCTGCTGCTCGCCAGCACGATGGTGCTGGGCTCGCTGGTGCTCGATCTCTTCGGCATCTCGCTGCCCGTGGTGCGCGTGGCGGGCGGCATCATCGTCGCCTACAACGCCTGGCTCATGCTCAACACCCAGGAGCCGGCGCACGACGACAGCTCGCAGATGGCGCAGACGCTGACGCGCCAGAACGCGCGCCCCGACACCTTCTACCCGCTGTCGTTTCCCATCACCTGCGGCCCTGGCTCGCTCGCCGCCGCCATCGCCGTGGGCGCGAGCCTGCGCACCCCGCGCATCACCGAAACCCTGGCCAGCCTCGCGGGTGCCCTTGCCGGCATCGTGATCGTCGGCACCGTGGTCGCGCTCACCTACCGCTACGCCACTGCGCTGCTGCGCAAGCTTGGCGATGTCGGCCAGCTCGTCTTCCTGCGGCTCATGGCCTTCCTGCTGCTGGCCGTGGGCGTGCAGATCGTCTGGGACGGCATCCGCGGGCTCATCGTGAGCCTGCCGGCCACCTGATCGCGATCCGCCGCGCGAAGGGCACAAATCTCGCCACCATACCTATATAATCGCGGGCTTGGCCGGAGTAGCTCAGTCGGTAGAGCAGCTCATTCGTAATGAGAAGGTCGGGGGTTCGATTCCTCTCTCCGGCACCAAGACAGCAAAGGAAAGCCCGCTAGCGTTTGCATAGCGGGCTTCTTCTTTTTCGGGCTCATGTAGCCACCATGTAGCCAGCAGCGCGGGGTTAAGGGCCGCTGCGGCCACAAAAAATTACCCGTCGCTGCCCGGTTTCAGCCGCACCAGGTCGGCAGGCCAGCGCGTCAGGCGGCGCAGCATCCAGCCCTCGGGCAGTGGGCGGGCCCGGTAGACGGCCAAAACGGCCCCCTGAGCGTGCACAACGCCATAGGTGAGTACGGACACCCCCGCGCTGCTGCGGCGCGTCTTGGTGGCTGTGCGCGCCTGCAGGGGGTCGCTAGCGTGGCTGTGGGCGTCGGGGGTGCGCAGGTAGGCGGCCAGGGCACGGCGGGCTATGTCTGACCGTTCTGCAGCGTTGGGCGTGCGATCGGCGTGGCGTGGCGTGGTGTCGGGTGCTGTGCGGGGCATGGTGGCGATTCTCCTGAAATGCGAAAGCCCCCGGGCAAGGGGGCGGGGGTGGTAGCGCCCTTGCGAGCGCTGCAGGGGTCAATGGGCTAGCGCGGCCTGCTCACGCTCGACATAAGCGGCAGCGGCTAGCCGGGTTTCGTCTTGGCGGCATTTGTATGCCTCAAACAAGTTGTAGCAGCGGTCAGCCAGCGCGTTAACGGCGGGGTCGTTAAGGTCAAGCGCATCATCGAGCAGGGGGGCGAAGGTGAACAGGTTGTAGGTGCGACGCGGTAGGGGGTTGGGCTCCACCCACGCGGGGGCGGCTCCAAGCACGGCCTCAATGGCATCGGCCATGGGCAGGTCGCGCAGGGTGTGCATCCATTCGTCATGCGTGAAGAACGCGGCCCAGCTTTGCAGGTGCTTCGTAAGGTATGCGGCGCGGCGGGTGTTGGCGGTCATGGAAAAACTCCTTCAGTGGTTGAGTTGAGTCTTTACTTTACCTCTATAAATTAGTTTGAGCAAATTAAAGCTATCAGGGAAACTACAGACGCCGCCGCGCTAGCCGGGTAGTTCTGTCGCGCGTGGGCAGCGCCGCTAGCCAGGCCACCCCCCTGCCCGGGGCACCCCCGGGGGGTGGGGCCCAGAGGCCACCCCTCCCCCCATATCACTTAGGTTCGGCTCTTAACGGAAAAGCGGTTTTGAATTTGACGCGGCATCTTCAGGCCACGCTAGCGACGGGTTCAAGAGCGCCCCGGCGGCGTCCCGCAGGTCGTGGCTTGGGTCGCCAACGTCCAGTGCATACAGCACACGCTGCAGGTGCTTGGGCACTTGCGCGCCTTCCTTGTAGCGGGCGTCCTGCAGGGCCTTGCGGAGGTCTGCCTGGGCCTTGGTGGCGTACACGTCGTGCACGTAGGAGACCAGCCACGCTAGCATCGGGCGGTACTCATGCCAGTTGGGCGTGGCGTCGATGGTGGCGAGGGCAATCGCGGGCGCCCTGCAGCGGTCGCGGGGGCGCAGAGCATCCGCGCCATGTACCTGCACCTCCACGGCATACATCTGGGCAAGCCACAGGGCAAAGACTGACCGCGTATCGACCCCCAGGCGATAGTGCGGGCGCAGCGCCTCACCAAGCGTTGGAACAGAAGTGCCGCACATGGCCGCAGTCAGCATGCGATGCGCTGCCGCAGCTAGCGCAAAGCCTGCAGTGGCGTCCGGGGGAAAGGCCGGGCAGGCGCCCGAGTCCAAGGCCTGCAGCACGGCGTTGAGCAGGCTGTTCATGGCAATGGAACCTGTGCAGCGTGCGGCATGTTCGGTGGCTACGACGTTGAGCAGCGGCATGCATGGGTTAAACGGCCCGAGCGGATCAACGTGATCGTGGTCGTACTCCACCAGGCGGTGCGGGCCTAGCTCGGCTAGCAGGCGGCGCAGGTCTGGCAGGGTGTTGACGGTCTCCACGCGAGTGCGGCGGGCAGGTTGCGGTTGAGGTGCCGGGGTGGGCTTGGCTAGCATGGCGTGCTCGGCCATGGCGGCGTCCAGGTCTGCCAGAAGGGCATCGATGTCGTCATCCTCGGCGCTAGCTGCGGCAGGGGTGGGGGCAGACGCCGGGGGGTGCCCGGCAGGCGCGGCGGGTGTCCAGTTCCAGACGACGTCATCATCAAAATCATCGGTTTGCATGGGGGGCTCCAGATATAAACAAATTGGCTAGCGGTGGCAGGTTGATGGCGGGGGGCGGCAGGGGCAAAAATGGGAAAAAGTGCCACGTGCCCAGCAGTGACCATGATTTCCATATAGCTATAGAAAATATATCTACTACTCTTTTTAGATATTGCTTGTCACGTGGCACTTAGACACCCTGCTCGGTAGAACAACTGCCCGGGGTAAATTAGTTTGGATTTTTCTGTGCCACCTTCGTCAAAATTTCCTGAAGGTGGCCCTTAGGTGACCCGGGGGTGGCACGTCCTGTAGGTGCGTCTGCAGCACTTTTTGGCACAGCTACCAGGCGCCCCCCCCCCCCGACCTGCGGGTAAACAGGGTGGAGGTGGCACTTTTTTGGGGGTTTTGCGCTGTAGGTGGCACTGTTGCCTTCCATACACTAAGCCGCTCACTCCACAGCTTTTGAATGGCCGTTCCGGCCCGCGTTACGTCCGCCTTCGTGGGCTCGAAGATGCCCACCCTTTCGCAAACTTCGGTGGCCGTCAGCCAGCACAGTTGCGGGTGGCGCGTGCGGTTTTCCTCGGTGATGAATTGCACGTCAACCGTCTCCCACGGGAAGCGCTTTGCGGCGCGCTCGTATATGGGGTCTGACACCTCGTGCATCTGGTTGGCCTCGTTGAGTGCCTGCATCAGCTCGGGCTCCAAGTACCAGCGCTCGCCCGCGCGGTATCTGACCAGGTACTGCGCCCAGATTTGCTGCATAACCTGCGGGTCGATCGGGTGGCAGGCCCGAACCTCGATCACCCAGAATCGGCGGTTGCTGGTGTCGTCCACAAGAAACTGCAGGTTGTTGACGGTGCCCGCAAGGCTCGTGCGTCGAGCCCGTTGCACAGGTTTGCGCCCGTAGGGCTCGCGCAGCGTGTCCAGGCGGTCGGTGATAAACACCTTGAGCGCGGCAATGTCGGCTTTGCGCATCGTGCCGTCCAGCTCGCCTAGCTCGGCTATCCAGGTGGACAGTGCCCGTATCAGCGTGTCCTTGTCCCGTGGGTCTATCGTGAGCCCTTCAAGCATGGCGCGGTCAACGCCCATCGCGAGTGCCCGAACCCATCGGGTTTTGCCGCACCCCTGCGGTCCCGCCAGCACCAGCATGCCCGCCGCGCTGATGCCGCCCGGCTCGTACAGGGCGCCGATGCATTGCAGCATGAACTTGTTGAGGAGCCGCGCCGCTAGCGGTTTCTGCGCGGGGGCTGCGAGGTCCAGGGAATTGAAAAGCTCCATGCGCCGGTCGATGCCATCCCACGGTGTGCCTTCAATCCGAACGATCACGGGGTGGTATGCGTTGCGGCGCGCGATGACCTCGACAGCCTCGGGCACGATGGCGCGGCTTATGCCGTAGCTCTCCATGAGGTCGCCCAGCATGGTTAGCTTGGTATTCAGGTCGTCGGCGGGCACCTCCTTGGATGGAATCGAAATCTCCACCGTGCGCACCATCTCGTTGTAGCGAATGATGTTGCCGTGGTGCAGCGCGATCGCCTCCACGTTTGCAGTGACGGGCCGGGGCTTGACCTTCACTCCGTCGCGTTCTACCCATACCGGCAGCAGCGCATGCAGGGTCTTTGTGTCCATCAGCTCATGCCCGGCCACGGTGCGCTGCGGCGCAGGTTCCACGTTGGTGCGGTTGCCCGGCTCGCTCGCGGTCGGTGCTGACGCTGGGGGCGCAGCGCCGGGGCGCAGCGTGGCGCCTCCCTTCACTGCTGTGAATGGTGTTGCGCTCTTTTCTGTCATTTCTCTCCCTTTCGTGCTGTGTAGGTCTGCGCGGCGGGGGCCTGACCCACGACGCCAAGGTGATGCGGAAAATGAGGCGCCCCGGGCCCTGTGAGGCCGCCCCAGTGGGTGCATGTCGTGCATGGCGATTCACTACCCCATGCTGCATGCCACGTGTCGCACGACGGCGGCCCGCCGGTGAGGCCGGACAGCTTGCGGTCAACCTCCTCGGGGTCGTAGCGGGGGTGTCCCCTGCTGACTTCGTGCGCCAGGGCGTCGCCCTCGACAGACAGCGCGGCGGTGCGGATGGCGAGCAGCCAGGGGCCGTAGGGCGTGCGGGCTCCGTTGTCCCTGATCGCCAGGCGGATGGCGGCGCAGTGGCGAGCCACCTGCAGCATGTCAAACGGCGCGTGCCTGGGCTCCTCGTCATCAAGCCCCAGCTCGTCGTTCACTCCAACATAGGCGGCGAATCGGCCGGCGTCGGGGTGCCCGGCGCCCACGTTCAGCAGCTTGAAAAGGTGGGGTGTTTCGTAGGGCTCGCCCGTGCGGTACGCGCGCACCAGGCCGCCGGTTTTCTGGTGTATCGAGCCCGGCATGCGCAGGATTCGTGCGCGATCTTGTGTCACCTCAATGTCGATCCTGAAGCCGTGCGCCCGCGCCAGGTTCACCAGCGCATCGGCCCCCGCCTGCCACGTCTCGGGGTCCATGTTCTCGGTGGTGGTGAAGTAGGCATGCGCCCCGCCCGAGCTGGTGAGCACGATCATGGTGGGGCGTAGCCCGGTGGCCTTGCAGAACGCTAGCAGCGCCTGCAACACGGGGCGCTGCCCGTTGTATCCGCCCTTGGCCTCGGTGCCTTCAATGTCCACCCATAGCCCGCGCAGCGCCACAGCGAAGTGCTTGCCCCGCCTGCGCTTGCCGTCCTTGTCCGCGCGGAATGTGGCAGGGGTGAAGTAGGCCCCACACTGCCCCGTCAGGACTCGCGCCAGAAATGCGGCGTAGTCCTCTCCGAGCTTGGGTATCGCCAGCCTGTTGGGCACGCCCTGCGCGTTGGATAGCACGGCGTAGGGCATGCTGCCTTCGATGTGCTTGGGCAGGATACCCCGGAGAAAATCCTCCGGCTTCAACTCTTGCGCCGCCCCCAGCAGCGGCGCCATTTCCCTTGCCCACGCTAGCTTGGGTGTTGTACAATCTCGCACAGATACATCCCTTCTAGCCGCGTCCCCACGCGGCTTTTTCTTTGGCCTCAGCGCTTGCGTTTTCCTGCGCTCAGCGCCTCCACGGTGTCCATCAGCTCCTTGCCCCTCGGGGGGTTGCGCGAGCGCTCCGCCCTCAGGGCCTTTTCCAGTTCCGCCAGCTCGTTGGTGAGCAGCACATGCATGGCGCGGATGGCGTCCACGCCCTTGGTGACGTCTGCCACGCTCAGGCGCTGGCCGCTCTCGGTGACGGTTTCCCCGTTCAGGGACGACACCAGCAGCGCGGTGCAATGGTTGATAGCGGCGTGCGAGCGCTGCACGGCCTCGCGCTTGTCTGCCACTTGGGCGTGCAGGTAGTCCAGGCGTGCGGCCTGCTCCTCCTGCTCGGTGGTGCGGTCATTCACGGTCTGCCCTTTCGTCGGGCTCGAAACCCTCCAGCAGGGCAGCGCGGCGTGGCTTGCGCGCCCGCACGGCGGGGGCTTCGTCCGCCTGCTCCTCGACCACGGGCAGCGTGCGCCCGGGGGTGCTCATTTGCACGTCGACCACCTCGGGCTCCTCGACTGCCAGGGCCATGCCACTGCGCCCGAAGTTGACGTAAATCATGGGCAGCTTGTCGCCATCGTCGGCCTGGGCAAGTTCTTCGCGCACCTCGGCCTCTTTGGTGTTCTTTGCGACCTTCAGGATTTCAATGACTTCCTCTAGCTCAGCGTCAGGCAGCTCACGCCCGAGACGTTCAAGCCCTGCCAGGATGATCCGGCTCGCCACGGGCTTGATGGCCGCGCCGTCTGCCCGGGCGCGTGCCACTTCGGTGCGCAGTTCGTCGCGGTGCTCAGCCATGAAGGCGCTCAGCTCAGCCGGGGGCATGCCTTCGAGCGTGGCGAGGTGTTCCAGCGGCGCGCATGGGTCAGCAGCCAGGCAGACGGCCAGGCGCCGCGTGCGCCCGGTGGCGCTGTTGTCGGGTAGCTGCTCACGCATCAGCAGTGACTCCGAGCAGTTCGCGGATGTCAGCGACGGGCCATGCCAAGCGCCCGTTGATGCGGCGGGGGCGGATGGGGCTTTTTACCGCCCCGCAAGCCCAGCCCCTCAGGGTCTGGGGCTTGCGGCCAACGTAATAGGCGGCGTGGTCGGTTGGGATGAAATCCCGCGTTACGGTTTCAAGCGGCGGGAAATATGGGGCGACGGCGCGGGGTTGGGTCTGCATTTTTGACTCTCCATGAATGCCAAAAAACGGCATGTGTGAAGGATCAACGCGGACAATTTTTCAAGGGTGATAGCCCATCAACTTTTTACCCCGCGCCGTAGCTCCCCGATGTCCAGGCGCAGGGTGTTTACGCTGCGCTTCAGCTCAGGTGCTAGCCTTTGGGCTATCCATGACGCGGGCCGTCTCTGATAGCCCCTCGCTTCGATCAGCTCCCGCAGTTGTGTCGTGCGCTCGTGGCGCTCTTTCACGTTGTCGCGCACTGCGGCGGCGCTGGCGCGTAGTTCACCCGCAGCATCTGAAGCTAGCCGCGCGCGGCGTTCCTCCCGCTCCCATGCTGTAAGTGCCTCGGGCGTGATGCCGTCGCGCTCGTTGACGTCCCCCGCCTTATCCCGCAAACGCGCATCAAGCCCCTGCAGTTCCTCGGGCGTGGCGCGACGTGCTTCCCCGTTCTGGTCGGTCACGAACTCCCACCAGCCCGGGCGCCCGCGCTTCCTGCCGCTCGCAGGTTTATCGCTCGGTGGCATCGCCCTTGTCCTGTGCCTGCGCGGCGTCCATCGCCCTCGTGCGCGCCCGGGCCATTCGTATCAGCTGCTCGTTGGTGAGTGTCCGGGGGCGCTGCGTTGCACGCTCCAGCTCTAGCTGTGGCTCCCGTTGCACTTGTAGTGCCTTTATGCGCTCGTCGATGGCTATCAGCGCGCGCAGGTGCCAATACTCGCGCATCCCGATTGCCTCATTAGCGATGGCAAATAGCTTCATCGCCAGCTCGCGCCAAAGGTCTTCGGGCGTTATGGTGGGCGGCTGTTCATCAGGCATGGCGTACCTCCTGTCAGGCGTGCACCAAGTGCACCACGGCGCGCGCCCCCACGGCCTGGGCGTAGCGCTGCACGCTGCGCAGCGATGGCGTGGCCTTGCCCCCCTCCAGGCGGGCCACTGCCCCCTGCGTGGTGCCCATGCGCTGCGCCACGGCGGCCTGCGTGAGCCCGGCGCGGGCGCGGGCGGCGATCAGCTCGCGGGCAAGGGCGTATTCAGGCGCTTGCGCCTCGTACTCGGCACGGGTCTGCGGGTCTGCCAGTAGCTGGCCCTTGATGTCTTTCAGCGTTTTCATGCCGGGGCTCCCAATCATTCATGCGTGCGCAGCGGCAGGGCTCGCGCGGCGCCTGCGTGCCTTGGGTGCGTTCACCTTCACCACGGGCGCCATGCCTGCGGTGGCGGCCATGTCAATCAGCGTATCCAGGGAAAACAGGTTGATCTTGCCGCGCACCAGGTCGGAAATGCGCGGCTGTGTGACGCCGAACAGCTCGGCGGCCTGTGCCTGCGTCATGGCCTGGGCGCGGATGGCCTCGGCAAGGTGCATCATCAGCTCAGAGCGTGCGCGCATGCTGGCAGCTTCCTGCGGGGTGTTTTCGATGGCGTCCCACACGCTGGCGAATCGTTGGTTTGTGCTCATGGTGCAAGCTCCTTCATCAGTGCCTTGTAGCGCGTCCGTGCCAGGTCAATATCGCGCTTGGCAGTCTGCTGCGTCTTCTTCTGGAAGCAGTGCAGCACGTAGACGGCATCGGCCAGCTTGGCGACGTACACGACGCGAAACGCCCCGGCTTCATCCCATATGCGCAGCTCCCATGCCCCTGGGCCTATCGTCGCCATCGGCTTGGCGTCGTCCGGGCTCATGCCGCGCTGCACCTTGTCCAGCTGGTGCCCGGCCTCGCGCATGGCAGTGACGGGAAATGCCCGCAGGTCGTCCAACGCGCTAGCCCTGAACTCGATAGGCTTCATCGTTGAATTATATTGATCTTTGTATATTTTGCTAGCCGGGCAGTTCAACGCACGGCGCGCAGCTTGCCCGGCTCGCTGGTGGCATCGAATTGCACCCCGGCCTGCTGCAGAATGTGCGCCTCCACCAGTTCAGCATAGGGGCGCAGGGCGTCGATGCTGCGGGGCCTGTAGCCTTCGGCCACGGCACTGGGGCGGTGGCCCATGATCTGGGCGATGGCTCCCGCTGGCGCCCCTGCAGCCTCTCCCAGCAACGAGTAGGAGCGGCGCAGGCCGTGCACTGTCAGGTGCTCAATTCCGGCGTGTTCCAGCACCTTGGCATGGCTTGCCCGGGCGTCGCTGATGCGCCCGGTTTTGCTGGTGCTGGCAAATACGAACGTCCCCGCCCTGGGCAGTGTCACCAGCAGTTGCGCCAAGTACGGCGTCAGCGGAATGGTGCGCGTGGCCTCCACCTTGTCGGCGATCGTCAGCTTGCGCCACCGAAAATCAATGTCTGCCCACTTGAGCGCGGCCATCTCCTCGCGCCGCGCGCCGGTCAGCAGCAGCGCCCGCAGGTACACGCTAGCCACGGGGTTGCCCACCTGCCCGCACCCCGCCCACCATGCCGCCACCTGGGTGGCCTCCAGGTGATCGGTGCGTTTTTTGAGGGGTGGCAGGTTGTCCGCGATACCTTCGGCCTTGCCCGCGTCGCGGTCGGTCAGCTCGCGGTAGTCCCGCTTGCCGCTAGCCCAGCGCAGGAAGCCGCGAAACATCATCAGGGCCCGCGCCGCTTGGTACCTGCCCGCCTTGGCTTCGCGCTCGTACCACTCCGAGAGCGCATCCCCGTCGATGGATGCCAAGGGCAGTGCCATCAGTGGGTACAACGGGCCGGGGCGTGTAACCCCCTGCCCTCGCTTGCGTGGCACGCCTCCGGGTGCGGCCATCGCCTCCAGGTCGGCACGGTAGCGCGGCTTCCAGGCCTCCCGGCGCCTGGGGCGGCCCTCCTGCAGGTACTGCGGCCACAGGTCGCCCACGGTGATCTGCTGCGCGGCGTCTGCTGCGCGCTGCGCCTCCTGCGCTGCCTGCTGCTCGCGCTCCTGCTCGGCAGGGTTGACGCCATCGTCGATCAGCACTGCCAGGCGGTTGGCCT
Organism: Comamonas sp. SCN 67-35; assembly: GCA_001725255.1. Lineage (GTDB taxonomy): Bacteria > Pseudomonadota > Gammaproteobacteria > Burkholderiales > Burkholderiaceae_C > Comamonas_C. Next base: position 98,198 of record MEFV01000003.1, read on the forward strand.
CCTTGCGTGCCGCCTCGATAGTCCAGCTGCGCACGTCGCCTATGGTGCGGCGCACGGTGCGCCGGTTCAGCTTGCGCTCGAATACGAAAGACTTGGCACCGGCGGCAGTGACACGCACGCGCAGGCCTGGGGCCTCGGTGTCGCGCATGAATGCCTGGGTCTTGCCCGGCGGGCAGGTCAGGCGCTCGATAGCCCCCATGCTCAGGTTGACCCGTGCCGACAGGTCGGGGGCATCGGTCTTTTTCGGTCGTGCCATTTGTGTGCTCCTCGGGTTCCGTGTAGCCACCATGTAGCCACCATGTAGCCACCATGTAGCCAAAAACGGGCTATTTTGGCGAATATCAATCAACGCAAATTATAGCTACACCCGCTGTAAATTGTTGATATGTAAGGAAATTATCAACAGTAATCAACACCAGCGAAACCGTGTATTCGCTCATTCGTAATGAGAAGGTCGGGGGTTCGATTCCTCTCTCCGGCACCACATGCAAACCCCTGATTCGCAAGAGTCAGGGGTTTTTTCATGTGGTCATGAATGGGCCTGCAGGAACATCGTCGAGCCACGATGCCGCAAGCTGCAAGCGTCTCGGCGCCAACAGCTCGCGGACAACGTGGGGCCTGCTCGCGCGCTTCTTCCGTCTGCCGGACCGCTTCAGCAGCGCCTTTTCCGTGGTCGATGCCGCGAGCGTGGCACAGTAAGGCACGTTGAAACAAAAAGGGGCAGGCGATGGACGAGGCACTCACTTTCGACTACGTCATCATCGGCGGCGGCTCGGCCGGCTGCGTGCTGGCCCATCGGCTGAGCAGCGATCCATCAATTCGCGTGGCGCTGGTCGAGGCCGGTCCCGCCAGCGGCGGGCGCTGGGTCAGCATTCCGGCGGGGCTGATCGGCACCGTGCCCACGCACAAGCTCAACTGGGCCTTCGACACCGTACCGCAGGCGGGGCTGAACGGGCGCCGGGGCTACCAGCCGCGCGGCAAGGTGATGGGCGGCAGCTCGGCCATCAACGCCATGTGCTACATCCGTGGCCACGCGAGCGATTACGACGGCTGGGCCGCGAACGGCTGCACGGGCTGGTCGTGGAGCGAGGTGCTGCCCTACTTCAAGCGCGCTGAAGGCTGCCTGGTGCCCGACGCGGACGCGAGCGTGCACGGCTTCGACGGGCCGCTCAAGGTGAGCGAACTGCGCTCGCCCAGCGGCTTCAACCGGCTGGTGCTCGACGCGGCCGTCGAATGCGGCCACGCACGCAACGACGACTTCAACGGCGCGGTGCAGGACGGCGTGGGTCTGTACCACGTGACGCAGGAGCGCGGCGTGCGCTCGGATGCGGCGCGCGCCTACCTCGACCCGGTGCGCGGGCGCGCCAACCTGGTGCTGATGGCAAACGCGCACGCCACGCGCATCCGCTTCGAGGGACAACGCGCCAGCGGTGTCGAGATCCTTGAAGGCGGCAGCAAGCGCCAGCTCACGGCGCGCCGCGAAGTCATCGTGAGCGCGGGCTCGTTCGGCAGCCCGCAGCTGCTGCAGCTCTCGGGCATCGGCCCTGGCGACGAGCTGCAGCGCCTGGGGCTGGCCTGCGTGGCCGAGCGCGCGCAGGTCGGCGCCAACCTGCAGGATCACCCCGACGCCATCCTCACGCGCCGCGTGAACGACACGCGGCTGTTCGGCCTGAGCTTCGCAGGCGCGCGCACGCTCTGGCGCGCCTGGGGTCAGTACAAGCGTGACCAGAGCGGCATGCTCTCGACCAACTATGCCGAAAGCGGCGGGTTCTTCCGCACGCAGCCGGGTCTGGATCGGCCCGATGCGCAGTGGCACTTCGTGATGGGCATGGTGGACAGCCATGGCCGCAAGCGCCACCTGGGCCACGGCTTCAGCCTGCACGCCTGCATCCTGCGCCCCCAGTCGCGCGGCAGCGTGAAGCTCGCGAGCACCGATCCGCTGGCCGCACCGCTGATCGACCCGGCCTTCCTCACGCACCCGGACGACGTGGCCGCGCTCACCCGTGCGGCCCGCAAGACGGCCGACCTGCTGCGCACCAAGGCGCTCGGCCTGTACGCCCAGGTGCCGCTGGACGCCGAACCCGACTGGCAGGAGGACGACGCGGCCATCGAAGCTTTCCTGCGCGCGCACGTGGACACCATCTACCACCCGGTGGGCACCTGCCGCATGGGCGCCGACGCCGACTCGGTCGTCGATCCCGAACTGCGCGTGCGCGGCGTGCAGGGCCTGCGCGTGGTCGACGCGAGCGTGATGCCCTGCCTGATCGGCGGCAACACCAACGCCCCCACCATCATGATCGCCGAGCGCGCGGCCGACCTGATCCTGGGACGCAGCGGCGCATCCGATTCACCCCCTCCCCTGGAGGGAGAGGTGGAAGTTCAAGCCAAATAGGCATCCAGCGCTTTCCCCACAAGCGCGAGCAGCTATCAAAACGGGATATCCTGCCACCCCCGAGAGACTTCCACGACCCACGCCCGCATCGGCAAGACCCTGCTCGATTCCGCCTCGCACTGGCCCACCGCCCCACGGTGCCGGGCGGCTCTCCGCTGCGCGGCGGTCGATCTGCAGCCGCTCGACGGCCACGGCATCGGCCAGGCCGAGACGGCGCGACAGTGAGGCCGGCGCCGTGGCCTGATCTCGCAATGGCCGTGCGCCACCCGTCCTTCCCGATCAGGTCTGGCCACGTTGCCTGTCCGCACCTTCGCCACGCGGCACACCAGATTGCTCCGCCGTCCATGCGGGCCACAGGCGCTGCGCCGTGGCCAGGGGAACCGTGCCATCGCCGAACATGCTGCGCCAGATACCACGATGCGTCGGCAAAATGCCCAGCCCGGCCAGCACATGCACAGCCAAAGCCGCCAGCAGCACTTCGTTGGCATAAATGTGCGCCCTGACCGCAACGACAAAGACCCAGCGCCATTCTGACGGTGCAAGGTAGAGGCAGATGCCGCTGACCGTCACCACGGACAGCATGACAAGCACCAGCGCGAGGACCCAGCGCTGCAGCGGGTCGAGCCGCCCCGCGTGCCACGCCCTGGGCTCACGCACACCGGAAAAATCATGCAGAAAATCGCGCAGCCAGATGAAATCCTGGCGCCGCACGCGGCACAGGCGTCCCAGCCAGCGGCAGCTCGCGCGCCATCGCACGGCCAGCAGCGCCACGGCAGCCACGGCAAAACCCAGCCCCCACGCATCGTGCACGCCGCTCACCACGGCATGTCCACCCAGCCAGCCCGTCACCCGCGGGGACAGCGCCTCGGCCAGCGCATACCCCGTGAGCAGCAGCAGCGCCACGCTGAACGCCGCCGCGCCATGGCCCAGGCGCGCGGCCAGCGTGTGACGCAGCACCCGCGGCGGCGCTGCTTCCTTCATTCACTCACCATGAACGCCACTTTCTTGGCCACATGAACCGCGCGGTGATTGGGGCCGGCGAGCTCCACCGTGATCACATGCATGCCCGGCCGCAGCGGGATGGACACATCCTGCTGGCGGTACAGCGCCACCTCCTCGCCACCATCGACCGAATAGTGCAGGTGATAAAGCCCATCCCTGGGCGAACCCAGCTCGGCATCGACCACGGTCGTGCGCAGCACCACCGGGCTTCTGACGGTGGTTCCCGGCTCGGGCGAAACGATGGTGAAGTCCGGCGACGCGGCCGCGGCCACCGTGGCCAGGCCCATCAGGGCGCCTGCGACGGCAAGCCACATGCCGCGCAGGCTGTGAATCAGCGATTTCAAGAGCACCTCCTGGAATGAAAATCGAATCGGACACCGCCCTATTGGACGATGCCGCGCGCGCGCAGCGCCGCGATCTGCTCGGGCGTGATGCCCATTTGCGTCAACACCGCATCGGTGTCCTCGCCCAGGTGCGGCGCACTCGTTCGCACGCGCCCCGGCGTGGCCGAGAGCTTGGGCACGATGCCCGGCACCTGCACGCTGTAGCCGTCGCGCGTGGGCTGCTCCAGCAGCATGTCGCGCGCCTTGTAGTGTGGATCTTGCGCAATGTCCCTGGCGGTGTAGACCTTGCCTGCGGGCACGCGCGCCTGGGCCATGGCATGCACCACCGCATCCACCGTGCGCGTGCGCGTCCAGTCGGCGATCGCGCCGTCGATTTCCGCCACGCGCGCCACCCGGCCCGCGTTGTGGGCGAGGTCGGGCGCATCGCCCAGGTCCTGGCGGCCGATCGCGGTCATCAGGCGCTTGAAGATGCTGTCCCCATTGCCCGCCACCAGCACCCAGCCGTCCGCGCAGGGATAGGCGTTGCTCGGCGCGATGCCCGGCAGCGCGCTGCCGCCCGGCTCGCGCACCACGCCAAACGCGTCGTACTCCGGCATCAGGCTTTCCATGCAGTTGAACACGGCTTCATACAGCGCCACGTCAATCACCTGCCCCGCGCCGCCATGGGCCTTGCGGTGGTACAGCGCCATCAGGATGCCGATCACGCCATGCAGCGCGGCCAGCGTGTCGCCGATGGACACCCCCACGCGCACCGGCACGCGGCCCGGCTCGGCCGTCAGGTGGCGCAGCCCCCCCATGGCCTCGCCAATCAGGCCGAAGCCCGGCAGATCGCGGTACGGCCCCGTCTGGCCGTAACCCGAAATGCGCAGGATCACCAGTCCCGGATGGGCCGCCTGCAGCACCTCGGGCCCCATGCCCCAGGCCTCCAGCATGCCGGGGCGAAAGTTCTCGATCAGCACGTCCGCCTCGGCGATCAGACGGCGCGCAATCTCCTGCCCCTCGGCCTGGCGCAGGTCCAGCGCCACCGACCGCTTGTTGCGCGACTGCACCTGCCACCAGACCGAGGTGCCCTCCTTGATCAGGCGCCAGCCCCGCAGCGGGTCGCCTGTGCCCGTGGCTTCGATCTTGATCACCTCGGCGCCGAAGTCGCCCAGCGTCTTGCCGCAGAACGGCCCGGCGATCAACTGCCCCATTTCCACCACGCGCACGCCCGCGAGCGGCAGCGGCGATTCGTTTTTCTCCTGCATGATCGTTTCACAGTTTCCCGACAGACAGACCGCACATTACCATCGCCCGCATGGCATCGTTGTGGGACATCTTTTGTCGCGTCGTGGACAACTGGGGCGACATGGGCGTGTGCTGGCGCCTGGCCGCCGACCTGGCCGCACGCGGCCAGCAGGTACGGCTCTGGGCAGACGATGCCAGCGCCCTCGCCTGGATGGCGCCCCAGGGCACACCGGGCGTTCAGGTGCTGCCATGGCCCGATGCCCTGCCGCCGGGCGGGATCGGCGACGTGGTGGTGGAAACCTTCGGCTGCGATCTCCCCGAGGCATTCGCGGCGGCGCTCGCCCGCGCGAACCACGCAGGCCAGCGCACGCCCCCGTGGATCAACCTCGACTACCTGAGCGCCGAGGCCTACGTGCAGCGCAGCCACGGCCTGCCCTCGCCCGTGATGAGCGGCGCGGGCCAGGGCCTGGTGCGCTGGTATTTCTACCCCGGCTTCACCGAGCGCACCGGCGGCCTGCTGCGCGAGAGCGACCTGCTGCAGCGCCAGGCCCGGTTCGACCGCGTCGCATGGCGCGCCCGCCACGGCATCGGCGATGCGCAGTTCGCGATCAGCCTGTTTTGCTACGAGCCCGCGACTCTGTCCGACTGGCTGGGCGATCTGGCGCAGCACGAGAACGCGCGTCTGCTGGTCACGCCCGGGCGCGCCAGCGCGGCCGTGCACGCGGCGCGAGGCGGCAGGCCAAGGCCCTTCATCAAGGATCTCGCGCCATGCAGCCAGCCCGAATTCGACGAACTGCTCTGGGCCAGCGATTTCAACTGCGTGCGCGGCGAAGATTCGCTCGTGCGCGCGCTCTGGGCCGGTCGGCCGCTGCTCTGGCACATCTACCCGCAGCACGACAACGCCCACCATGCCAAACTCGATGCCTTCCTCGACTGGCTGGATGCGCCGCCCTCCATGAGAGCGATGCACCACCTCTGGAACGGCATGCGGCGGGGCGCGATGCCCGACGTTCTGGACGCGAGGCTGCACGGGCAATGGACCGCCTGCGTGCAAGCCGCGCGCCAGCGCCTGCTGGCGCAGGACGACCTTGTCACGCAACTCTTTCGGTTCGTGAGAGAAAAAAGCTAGAATTGCGATCTTTGTGCTTCACGCGCAGTGCGCTTGCAAGCACCCCCCGTCGGCTTCCTGCCCTCCGGGGTTGGAAGGCCGGCTTTCCAGGCCTACCCGCCCCAGCTCAGGAGCGGCACCACACACTGGACCCCACAGGCCATGAAAATCGCTCAAGAAATCCGTGCAGGCAACGTGATCATGCAGGGCAAGGACCCGATGATCGTCCTCAAGACCGAATACGCCCGCGGTGGCCGCGGCGCCGCCACGGTACGCATGAAACTCAAGGGATTGCTCAACAACATGGGCACCGAGCTCGTCTTCCGCGCCGACGACAAGATGGACAACGTGATCCTGGACAAGAAGGATTGCACCTACTCCTACTTCGCCGATCCGATGTACGTCTGGATGGACAGCGAATACAACCAGTACGAGGTGGAAGCCGAGAACATGACGGACGCCATCAACTACCTGGAAGACGGCATGGCGGCCGAAGTGGTGTTCTACGACGGCAAGGCCATTTCGGTGGAACTGCCCACCAGCGTCGAGCGCGAAATCACCTGGACGGAGCCGGCCGTCAAGGGCGACACCTCGGGCAAGGTGCTCAAGCCTGCAAAGATCGCTACGGGATTCGAAGTTGCCGTGCCGCTTTTCGTCAACCAGGGCGACCGCGTCGAAATCGATACACGCACCGGCGAATACCGCAAGCGCGTCTGATCCGGCGCTGCTTCATACAAAAAGGGCTTGCCGCTGGCAAGCCCTTTTCGTTGTTCCGACCGCGGGGCCACCGCCCTCTGCGTCAGGCCTGATTCCGCATGCCTCGTGCCTCGTCCGCCGGCGGATTTGCACGGCGCAGTTCGACCCGCGCGACCAGCCCGCCCCCCGATTCCGGCTCGGCATTGAACAACGCGAAGGCGCCTCCCATGCGCTGCACGGTCTTGTCGACGATCGAAAGCCCCAGTCCCGCGCCCGCAGCCGCAGTGCGCGCGGCATCCCCCCGGAAAAACGGCTGGATCAGCCGCGCAATTTGTTCCGGCGGCACACCCTGCCCGTGGTCGCGCAGCTGCAGATTCACCCATGTATCCGTGGCCTCGGCCGTGATGTCCAGCACCGTGGTCTCATCGCCGGGCGTCCTGCCGTAGCGGCGTGCGTTTTCCAGCAGGTTGGAGACCACCCGCGCGAGCTCGATCTCGTCGGCCATCACGAAGAGGTCCTCGGCCACGTGGGTGCTGATCTGCATTTGCCCCTCGCTGCGCAGGGCATGCACGCACGTCGAGACCACGGAATGCAGGTTGATCGCCGAGAGCGCCACCGAATCGGGGCGCGCGTAATCGAGGAACTTGTCTATCGTGGCATCGAGCTGGGCGATGTCCTCCACCATGTGCGTACGCGCTTCCTCGTCGTTCACGCTCATCTCGGTTTCCAGCCGCAGGCGCGCCAGCGGCGTGCGCAGATCATGCGAAATGCCCGCGAGCATGACGGCCCGATCCTGATCGAGCTTGGCCAGCATCTGCGCCATGCGGTTGAAGCCGATGTTCACCTCGCGCACCTCGCTCGTCACCGCGCGCTCGTCGAGCATGCTGGCCGCGAAATCGCCGCGGCGCACGCGGTTGGTGGCGCGCGAGAGCTGCTTGAGCGGCCGGTTGATGAGCCGGGCGATCATCGCCGCGCCCGCGAGCGAGAGCACCACGGCCGTGGCCAGCCAGATGAGCCAGGTGCCGCCGCCGGCCATCGTCAGGCGCGAGGGGTCGAGCAGCAGCCAGTTCGGATCGCCGTTGATCGTGAAGCCCACCCACAGGCCCGACTCGCCATTGACGTGGCTGGCCACGATGGTGCCCGGACCCAGGCGCTGCGTCAGCTCGATGGTGAGCCGCTGCGCCAGCGGCGAAGGCGGCAGCAGGTCGAAGCGGTCGCCCGGCTCGCGCGGCACCAGACGCACGCCTTCCTGGTCGGCCATGGCCTTGATCAGCGCCACGCGCGCGATCGCATCCGAATGCGTCAGCGCCGCCCGGCTCAGGTTCACCAGCGAGGCGATCTGCTGGGCCGCCTGCACGGTGCGCGGCTCCAGTTCCAGCGCGCGCAAGGTCTGCATCCAGACGAGGATGCTGCCCACGAGCAGCAGCAGCAGCAGGAAGAAGGTGCGCCAGAACAGATTGAGCCCGACGCGCCGGCGCGGCACGCGCCGGCGCTCGCCGCCCATGCCCGCCTGCGCCTGGCTGTCGGCGAACGCCTCGGCAAAGGCCGAATCCTGATTCACTGCCATGGATTTGCGCCGACGCCGGCTCAATTCCCGCCGTCGGGCACAAACACGTAGCCCACGCCCCAGACGGTCTGGATGAAACGGGGCGAGGCGGCGTCGAGCTCGACCAGCTTGCGCAGGCGCGAGATCTGCACGTCCAGGCTGCGGTCGAACGGCTCGAACTCCCGCCCGCGCGCGAGCAGCGCCAGCTTCTCGCGCGACAGCGGCTGGCGCGGATGGCGCACGAGCGCCTTGAGCATGGCGAATTCACCCGTGGTCAGCGGCAGCTCCTCGCCGTTCTTCTGCAGGGCGCGGGTCCCGAGATCGAAGGTGAACGGCCCGAAGGTGACCACCTCGTTCTCGCCCGAGGGCGCGCCGGGCGCCTCCTGCGGCGGACGCCGGCGCAGCACCGCGTGGATGCGCGCCAGCAGCTCGCGCGGGTTGAAGGGTTTGCCGATGTAGTCGTCCGCCCCCACTTCCAGCCCGACGATGCGGTCCACGTCCTCGCCCTTGGCGGTGAGCATGATGATCGGCGTGCGGTCGTGCGCCGCGCGCAGGCGCCGGCAGATGGACAGGCCGTCCTCGCCCGGCATCATCAGGTCGAGCACGATGAGGTCCGCCGTCTCGCGCAGCAGCAGGCGGTTGAGCGCCTTGCCATCCTCGGCCACCATGACCTCGAAGCCTTCCTGCGTCAGGTAGCGGCGCAGCAGATCCCGGATGCGGGCATCGTCATCGACGACGAGGATTTTGTCGGTGCGGTTGGTGCCTGGTGTCATGGATGCGGCCTCCGGCCATTTGTAACAACGCCGATTCTGGCCCGTAAACGTGTCAAAAGTGCCCGGGCCGCAGCCCGGATTGACTCACTGTTACAGGTTTTGCGAGTGCCGCGGCCCCTTTCTCATTGCGCCGCCCAGCCGCCATCCATGTTCCAGGCCGCGCCGCGCACGTTGTCGCCCGCGGGCGAGCAGAAGAACACGGCCAGCTCGCCGAGCTGCTCGGGCGTGGTGAAGTGCATCGAGGGCTCCTTCTCGCCCAGCAGCAGCTTCTGGGCCTCCTCGTTGGAAACGCCGTGCTCCCTGGCCTTGGCGTCCACCTGTTTCTGCACCAGCGGCGTCAGCACCCAGCCGGGGCAGATCGCATTGCAGGTGACGCCCGTGGCCGCCGTCTCCAGCGCCACGACCTTGGTCAGGCCGACGATGCCGTGCTTGGCCGCGACGTAGGCCGATTTCTGCGCGGAGGCCACGAGGCCGTGCACCGAGGCGACGTTGATGACGCGCCCCCAGCCCGCCGCCAGCATGGCGGGCAGCGCCAGGCGCGTCGTGTGGAACGCGCTGGAGAGATTGATCGCGATGACCGCGTCCCAGCGCTCGACCGGGAAATCCTGGATCGGGCACACGTGCTGGATGCCCGCGTTGTTCACCAGGATGTCGACGCGGCCGAACTCCTTCGCGGCGTAGTCCATCATGTCCTGGATGTCCGCGGGCTTGCCCATGTCCGCGCCGTGGTAGCCCGCCCTGACGCCCGCCGCCCTGCCCGCCTCGAGCACCTGGGCGCGCGGGCCGTCGGCGTCCCCGAAACCGTTGAGCACGATGTTCGCGCCCTGGCGCGCCAGCGCCAGGGCTATCCCCAGGCCAATGCCGCTCGTCGAGCCCGTGACCAGCGCCGTCTTCCCCTGCAACATGACAAAATCTCCGAATGAATTAGGATGCAACGCAGGCATTATCCGGCGCTGCGCTGCAACATGAACACTGCACTCCAACCCACGCTCCACCACGTCACCTGCCCTGGCGCGGCAGCACAGGGCCAGGCGGACAGCCACCGCATGGCCTACTGGGAATGGAACGCCACGGGCGACCCGGTGCATCCGCACGTCATCGTCTGCGTGCACGGGCTGTCGCGCCAGGGCCGGGATTTCGACACGCTGGCCGCCGCGCTGGCGCCGCATGCCCGCGTGATCTGCCCGGACGTGGTGGGCCGCGGCGAAAGCGACTGGCTCGCGGACCCGCAGGGCTACCAGATCCCGCTCTACGCCGCCGACATGCTGGCCCTGCTGGCCCAACTGCACCAGCAAGGCCCCATCGCCACGCTGGACTGGGTGGGCACGAGCATGGGCGGCCTCATCGGCATGCTGCTGGCGGGGCAGCCGGGCCTGCCGCTGCCCGCGCCCGTGCGCCGCCTGGTGCTCAACGACGTAGGGCCCGTGCTGCAGTGGCAGGCGCTGCAGCGCATCGGCCAATACCTGGGCGAGCCGGTACGCTTCGCCACCGAGCAGCAGGCGGCCAACGCGCTCTGGGCCATCTCCACCTCGTTCGGCCCGCACACGCCCGCGCAATGGCTGGCGCTCAGCCGCCCCATGCTGCGGCCCGCGCCCGAAGGCGGATTCAGGCTGCACTACGACCCCGCCATCGCCGTCCCCTTCAAGGCACTCACCCCGCAGGCGGCCCAGGAAGGCGAAGCGCTGATGTGGCAGCTCTACGACCAGATCACAGCCCAAGTGCTGCTGCTGCGCGGCAGGCAGTCGGACCTGCTCACGGCGCAAACCGCCGAGCAGATGCGCGCACGCGGCCCGCATCCCGCGATGGTGGAGTTCGACGGCGTGGGGCACGCGCCCACGCTCATGGCCAGCGAGCAGGTCGCCGCCGTCACGCGGTTCCTCCTCGCGCCCACCGGCACGGGCACGGCATGAAAAGCAACACGCTCTACGCCCCGCCCTCCGGCGCGGCCGCGACGGCCCCGCCGCGCGAGCCGCTGCCGCACCTGATCGCGGCCACGGCCAATGCCGTCACCGACCTGGACCTGCACCCGCGCGAAGCGCTGGCCCGCGCGCGGGCCTTCGCCGAGCCCCTGCTCGCCAGCGAAACGCTGGACTCGGGAGAGAGCACGCTGGCGCACGCCGACGCGGTCGCCCGGATCCTCGAAGGCCTGGGCAGCTCGGAGATCATGCAGGCGGCCATCTACCTCGTGCACACCTGCCCGCACCTCACGCGCCCCGAAGAAGTCATCGCCAAGGCCTTCAGCCCGAACTTCGCCCAGCTCGCCATCGAGACGACGAAACTGATGCGCGTGCAGCGCGTGGCCCGCGAGGCGCACGCCACGCGCATGCAGGTGGACAGCGCGCAACTGCAGACCGAGAACGTGCGCAAGATGCTGCTCGCGTTCTCGCGCGACCTGCGCGTGGTGCTGCTGCGCCTGGCCTCGCGCCTGCAGACCATGCGCTACTACGCGGCCACCAAGAAGCGCGCCTCTCCCGCGCTCGCGCTCGAGACCATGCAGGTCTTCGCGCCGCTGGCAAACCGCCTGGGCATCTGGCAGATCAAGTGGGAGCTCGAAGACCTGGCGTTTCGCGAGCTCGAACCCGACACCTACCGCGACGTCGCTCACCTGCTCGATGAAAAGCGCGTGGAACGCGAGGCCTTCGTCGAGCAGTTGCGCGCGCGCCTGCAGGCGGACCTGCGCGCCCAGGGCATCCAGGCCAAGGTCTCGGGCAGGCCCAAGCACATCTACAGCATCGTCAAGAAGATGCGCGGCAAGTCGCTGCCCTTCGATCAGGTATACGACCTGCACGCGCTGCGCGTGATCGTGCCCAGCGTCAAGGACTGCTACGCCACGCTCAGCTGGGTGCACAGCCAGTACCAGTCCATCGAGGCGGAGTTCGACGACTACATCGCCAAGCCCAAGCCCAACGGCTACCAGTCGCTGCACACCGTGGTGCGCGACAAGGACGGCCGCGCCATCGAAATCCAGATCCGCTCGCAGGCCATGCACGACCACGCCGAAAGCGGCGTGGCCGCGCACTGGGCCTACAAGGAAGCAGGCACCAAAGGCTATGCCGGCGTCTCGGCCGCCAGCGACTACGACGCCAAGATCGCCGTGCTGCGCCAGCTGCTCGCGTGGGAGCGCGACCTGGCCGGCAGCGCCAGCCACAGCAACCTGTTCGAGGACCGCATCTACGTGCTCACGCCCGACGCGGCGGTGATCGAGCTACCGCAAGGCGCCACGCCCGTGGACTTCGCCTACGCGGTGCACACCAGCGTGGGCCACCGCTGCCGCGGCGCCAAGGTCGATGGCGCGATGGTGCCGCTGAACACGCCGCTGCAGAACGGCCAGACGGTGGAGATCACCACCGTCAAGGAAGGGCGCCCCTCGCGCGACTGGCTCAACGCCGAGCTGGGCTACCTCACCAGCCCGCGCGCCAGGGCCAAGGTGCGGGCGTGGTTCAACGCCGAGCAGCTCGAAGGCACCATCGCGCGCGGGCGCGAACTGGTCGAAAAACTCCTGCAGCGCGAGGGCAGAACCTCCCTCAAGCACGACGACTTGGCCGCGCAGCTCGGCTTCAAGACGGCGGACGCGCTGTTCGAAGTGGTGGGCAAGGACGAGCTGTCGCTGCGCTCCATCGAGCAACTGCTGCACCCCGGGCAGCCGACGGCCGCCCCCCAGGAGGCCCCCGCGCGCAAGAAACCGCGCGCCGCGGACACCGGCCAGGGCGCGGTGCTGGTCGTGGGCGTGGGCTCGCTGATGACGCAGTTGGCCAAATGCTGCAAGCCCGCGCCGCCGGACGAGATCCGCGGCTTCGTCACGCGCGGCAAGGGCGTGAGCGTGCACCGCGCCGACTGCAGCAACTTCCGCGAACTGGCCGCGCGCCACGAAGAGCGCGTGATCGACGTCGCCTGGGGCAGCGAAGCGAGCCCCGAGCGCGAGGTCTACCCGATGGACGTCGCGATCGAGGCCGCCGACCGGCAGGGGCTGCTGCGCGACATCTCCGACGTCTTCACACGAGAGAAGACCAACGTGATCGGTGTCCAGACCCAGTCCGTCAAGGGCACGGCCTGGATGACCTTCACCGTGGAGATCACGGATGCCGAGCGGCTGAACAGGGTGCTGTCCATCGTCGGCGCGGTCGATGGCGTGCGCTCGGCACGGCGGCGCTGAAATTTGCCGGGCAACTGCCGATTTCTTGCTAGAATCGCGTGCTTTGGTAGGACAGGCGCGTAGCTCAGCTGGTTAGAGCACCACCTTGACATGGTGGGGGTCGTTGGTTCGAGTCCAATCGCGCCTACCAACACAGTAAAGACGAAGCCCGTCAAGGATCATCACCTGACGGGCTTTTTCATTGGGGAAACGGGGCATGGATACCGCGGCGATGCGCAGGTACCCACATCGCCACCACGACACCTCATCTCATGAACCAGCGCAGGCCCGGCTGGGCGAGGATGCCCAGCGGGGTCATGCTCACACCCGCTCGAGGACGACGGCAATGCCCTGCCCCACGCCGATGCACATGGTGCACAGCGCATAGCGCCCGCCCGTGGCGTGCAGGCGGTTCACGGCCGTGGTGGCCAGGCGCGCGCCGCTGGCACCCAGCGGGTGACCGAGAGCGATGGCGCCGCCCCAGGCGTTGACGCGCGCATCGTCGTCCTGCAGCCCCAGGGCGCGCAGCACGGCCAGGCCCTGGGCGGCGAAGGCTTCGTTGAGTTCGATCACGTCGAGCTGCTCCAGCGTGATGCCGGTCTGCGCCAGCACCTTGAGTGTGGCAGGCGTGGGGCCAAAGCCCATGATGCGCGGCGCCACGCCCGCCACGGCCATGCCGACCACGCGGGCCCTGGGCGTCAGGCCGTGCCGGGCGGCGCTGGCCTCATTGGCCAGCAGCAGCGCGCAGGCGCCATCGTTCACGCCACTGGCGTTGCCGGCCGTCACCGTGCCACCCTCGCGCACCACGCCCTTGAGCCTGGCCAGCGCTTCGAGGCTGGTTTCGCGCGGGTGCTCGTCCTGGCTGACAACGATGGCGCCGCCCTTCTTCTGCGGGATGGTCACGGGCACGATCTCGCGCGCCAGGTGGCCGGCCTTTTGCGCGGCCGCGGCGCTCTGCTGGCTGCGCAGGGCCATGCGGTCCTGAGCCTCGCGCTCGATGTGGAACTCCTGCGCCACGTTCTCGGCGGTTTCGGGCATGGAGTCCACGCCGTATTGCTCCTTCATCCGCTTGTTGACGAAGCGCCAGCCGATCGTGGTGTCATACACGGCGTTGGCGCGGCTGAAGGCGCTTTCCGCCTTGGGCATGACGAAGGGGGCGCGGCTCATGCTCTCTACGCCGCCGGCGATCATGAGGCCGGCTTCGCCGGCCTTGATGGCGCGCGCGGCCGTGCCCACGGCGTCCAGGCCCGAGCCGCACAGGCGGTTGATGGTGGCGCCAGGTACTTCCAGGGGCAGGCCCGCGAGCAGGCTGGCCATGTGGGCGACGTTGCGGTTGTCTTCGCCGGCCTGGTTGGCGCAGCCGTAGAGCACGTCGGTCAAGGCCGCCCAGTCCACGCCGGGGTTGCGCTCCATGAGGGCGCGCAGCGGGATGGCGCCGAGGTCGTCGGTGCGCACGCTGGACAGCGCGCCGCCATAGCGGCCGAAGGGGGTGCGGATGGCGTCGCAGATGAAGGCTTGGTTCATGGGGTCTCCTCGAATGCAGTGGGGGTCAATGCGCGCGGCCCAGCGCGATGAAACGCGCCAGGTGGTGATCTTCGTCGCCAAACTGGTGGTCGACCATGACCAGGCGCTTGGCGTAGTGCGACAGCGGCAGTTCCCAGGTCATGCCGATGCCGCCGTGCAGCTGGATGCTCTCCTCGGCCACCAGCGTGCCGATGCGGCCGATGCTGACCTTGGCGGCTGACAGCGCGCGTTCGCGCTCGGTGCGGTCGCTGCTGTCGATGGCCGCCGCCGCGTTGATGACCGCCGAGCGCGCCTGCTCCACCTCCAGCAGCAGGTCGGCCATGCGGTGCTGCAGGGCCTGGAAGCTCCCGATCGGCACGCCAAACTGCTTGCGCGTCCGCAGATATTCGAGCGTGTTCGCCTTGGCCACCTCCATGGCGCCCAGCGCCTCGGCGCACACGGCCAGGATGCCGTAGCCCACCGCGCGCTCCAGCGTGGCGAAACCCTGGCCTTCCGCACCCAGCAGGGCTTGCGGACCGACCTGCACATGATCCAGCACGATCTCGGCCGCATGGCCGCCATCGATGCGGCCGTAGCCCCGGCGCACAACACCCGTCGCATCGCCGGGCACGAGAAACAGCGAGATGCCTGTCTCGCTGTCCACGTCGCCCGAGGTGCGCGCGCTCACGAGGAGCCACTGCGCCTGGTCGCCCTGCACCACCACGGCCTTCTGGCCCGTGAGCAGCCAGCCATCGCCGTTGCGCACGGCGCGGGTCTCCACGCGCGAGAGCGCATAGTGCGAGCCGGGTTCATCGTGCGCCAGCGCGGCCACGGTGCTGCCGTCGATCAGGCCGGCGATGCGCTCCTTCTGCGCGGCGGTGCCCGCCAGGCTCAGCGCCCGGCCCACCACCAGCGCGCCCAGGAAGGGTTCGACCACCAGGCCGCGTCCCAGGGCCTCGAAGACGACCGCGATGTCGAAGCCGGCGCCGCCCAAGCCGCCATCCTGCTCGGGGAACAGCGCGCCAATAGCGCCCAGCCCGGCGAACTGCGCCCACAGCGCGGCATCCATGCCGGTGTCGCCGTAGGCGATGCGGTTGCGGGTTTCGATGCCGGCCTGTTCGGCCACAAAGCGGTTCAGGGTGTCCGCCAGCATGCGGCGGTCTTCAGTGTGTTCAAAGTTCATTTCCACTTTCCTCTGGAATCAGTTATTCGCGGGCTGGCATGGCACAGGGCCCCTGCAACGGGCGCCGCCCAGGCCAGCAACCGCCGCGCAAGGGCCGCCCCGCCGCGCTGGCGGTGTCCCCCTTCCCGGCGAAGCCGAGAGAAGGGGGAAGCCGTGCAGCGGCTCAGGGGGTTGTCCATGTCTACAGGCCGAGGATCATCTTGGAGATGATGTTTTTCTGGATTTCATTGGAGCCGCCGAAGATCGACAGCTTGCGGTAGTTGAAGTAGTTGGCCGCGGCCGTGGCGGCCTCCCTGGGGCCCACAGGTTCGTCAGCGTAGCCGGCGTACTGCGCCTCCTCGATGAAGGGGAGCGCATAGGGCCCCATGGCGCGGCGGATCAGCGAGAGGATTTCCTGGCGGATCTCGGTGCCACGGATCTTGAGCATGGAGCTTTCCGCGCCCGGCACGCCGCCACCGGCCACGGCGGCGATCACGCGCAGGTTGGTGGTCTTCATGTTCTCCAGGTCGATCTCCACGCGCGCCATGCGCGCGGCGAACAACGGGTCCTGGTCCAGCGGCTTGCCGTTCTTCATCACCTTGGCGGCGATCACCTTGAGCTTGGCCAGCGCCGCCACGCAGAAGCCCACGCCGGCGATGCCGGTGCGCTCGTAGGTCAGCAGGTACTTGGCGTAGGTCCAGCCCTTGTTCTCCTCGCCCACGAGGTTCTCCACGGGCACCTTCACGTCGGTGAAGAACACCTCGTTGACTTCCTTGTCGCCGTCCAGCGTGCGGATGGGGCGCAGCTCCACGCCCGGCGCCGTCATGTCCACCAGCAGGAAGCTGATGCCGGCCTGCGCCTTGGCTTCCTTGTTGGTGCGCACCAGGCAGAAGATCATGTTGGCGTGCTGGCCCTGGGTGGTCCAGGTCTTCTGGCCGTTGACGATGTAGTGCTCGCCTGTTGCGTCCGTGACTCGAACGGCCGTGGTCTTGACCGAGGCCAGGTCCGAGCCTGCGCCGGGTTCGGAATAGCCCTGGCACCACCAGTCCTGGCCGCTCAGGATGCGCGGAAGCCAGTGGCGCTTTTGCTGCTCGTTGCCAAACTTGATGAGCACCGGGCCCAGCATGTTCACGCCGAAGGGCACGATGCGCGGGCCGCCGGCCAGCGCGCACTCGTTGTCGAAGATGAACTTCTGCACGGCGCCCCAGCCCGGGCCGCCGTATTCCCTGGGCCAGTGGTTGGCGAGCCAGCCGCGCTCGTTGAGGATGGCGTGCCACTCCTCCTGGTCGGCTTTGGACAGGCGCTGCCCGGCCTTGACCTTGCCCGCAATGTGCTGGGGCAGCCTGTCCTTCAGGAAGGACCGGACTTCCTCGCGGAAGGCCTGCTCTTCGGGGGTGAATTGGAGATCCATGCGTGGGTGCCTCGTATCAATGCTTGATTTTTGATAGTTCGTGGCGCTTGATTTCATTGGTTTTCAGCATATTTCCATACCGAAACAAATGCCAATAGAGCGCTGTCAGCTCCTGTTTTTGAATCAGGAGGCCTCGTTCAGGCTGTCGAAGTTGCGTCCCTCGGCCACCAGCTTTTCCAGCAGCGGCGCGGGCTTCCAGAACAGCGGGTCTTCCTGGGCGAACTCCCGCAGGTCGGCCAGCACCCGGGGCAGGCCCACCATGTCGGCGTACTTCATCGGGCCGCCCCGGTGGCGCGGGAAGCCATAGCCCGACAGGAAGGTCACGTCCACGTCGAGCGGGCGCAGGGCGATGCCCTCTTGCACCACCTTGGCGCCTTCGTTGATCATGGCGGCCATGTAGCGGCGCATGATTTCCCCGGGCGTGAATTGGCGCGGCGTGACGCCCTTCTTCGCGCGCTCAGCCTGAACGATGGCCAGCACCTCGGGGTCGGGCTGGCCCACGCGCGTGCCCTGCGGGTAGAGGTAGAAACCCCGTCCGGTCTTCTGGCCGAACCAGCCGCGCTCGCAGATGCGGTCGGCCACTTCAACGTACCGCGCCTTCGGGGCGCCCGATGCAAGTAGCGCGGCACGGCGCCGTTTGCGCGTGGCCCAGCCGATGTCGCCACCGGCCAGGTCGGTCACCTGGAACGGCCCCATGGGGTAGCCGAAACCGCGCACGGCCTCGTCGATCTCGTAGGGGCTGGCGCCGTCTTCCATGAGGTAGTCGGCGGCCTGCTTGTACACGGCCAGGATGCGGTTGCCGATGAAGCCGTCGCACACGCCGGCGCGCACGGGGATCTTCTTCATGCGCTGCGCCAGCGCGAAGGCCGTGGCCACCACGTCAGCACTCACCCGCGCGGGCACCACGATCTCCAGCAGCTTCATGATGTGGGCTGGGCTAAAAAAATGCAGGCCGATCACGTCCTGCGGGCGGCCCGTGACGGCGGCGATGGCGTCGATGTCGAGGTAGGAGGTGTTGGTGGCCAGCACGGCGCCCGGCTTGCACACGCGGTCGAGCTCCTTGAACACGGCCTTCTTGACCTCGATGTCCTCGAACACGGCCTCGATCACCAGATCGACGTCCTGGATGTCGCCGTACGCGGTGCTGGGGGTGTAGCGCGCCAGGGTGGCGGCCTTGGCCTCGGGGGTCATGCGGCCCTTGGCGATCAGGCCGTCATAGACCTTCTCGACATTCTTCTGGCCGCGCGCGAGGGAATCCTGATCGCGCTCGATCATGGTCACGTGCAGGCCCGCATCCAGCGCCGACACGGTGATGCCCGCGCCCATGGTGCCGCCGCCGATCACGGCGATGGCGGCAACGGGGCGCGGCGCGGCGGCGCTGGCCTCGGGGATGTTCGCGGCTTCGCGCTCGGCGAAGAGGGCATGGGCCAGGCCCTCCTGTTGCGAGCTGTCCACGGAAGCCTCGGTTTCGATGCGCATGGGGGGTCTCCGGTCACTGGAATGGTGGCCGATTGTTGTGTGGACAAACAATCTTGACAATTGCATTAACCATTGACAGACTGTCAAATATATTTATACAAACACCATGGATCTCGCCTCCCTGACACTGCTGGTGGAAATCGTCGACACCGGCAACCTGAGCCAGGCCGCGCGCAATCTCAAGATGACGCGCGCCAACGTGAGCTACCACCTGAACCAGCTGGAAAAGTCGGTGGGCGTGCAGCTGGTGCGCCGCACCACGCGCCGCGTGGAACCCACGGAGGTGGGCCTGCGCCTGGTCGAGCACGGCCGCAACATCAAGAACGAGGTGCTCGCCGCGCGCGAGACCATCACCACCCTGGGCCAGAGCCTGCAGGGCCGCGTGGGCCTTAGCGTGCCCAGCGGCTACGGGCAGATGGTGATGTCGGACTGGCTGATCGAATTCAAGCGGCTGTACCCCGGCATCGTGCTCGACGTGCTGTTCGAGAACCGTGCCGACAACCTGCGCGACGAGGTGGACATCGCCATCCGCGTGATGCCCGAGCCCCCGCCCGCACTGGTGGCCCGCGAGCTGGGCCCGGTGCGCTATCTCGCCTGCGCCTCGCGCGTCTACGCTGAAGCGCATGGACTGCCCGGCACGCTGGAGGAGCTGCGCTCGGCGCCCCTGATCACGTCCAGCGTGGTCGGCAAGCAGTTGCGCCTGAGCGCCTACCGGGGCGAGGAACGCCAGGAGGTCATGCTGGAGCCCACGCTGATCTCCGAGCACTTCCCGTTCCTGCGCCAGGGCATCCTGGCGGGCCTGGGCCTGGGGCTGGTGCCCGACTACGTGGTGCAGGACACCATCGCCACGGGCGAGGTGCTCACCACGCTCGACGCCTGGCGCCTGAGCATCTTCGGCACACGCATGTACCTGCTGTACATGCCGGGCCGCTACCAGACGCACGCGGTGCGCACCTGCATCGACTACCTGCTGCAAAAAGCACGCCAGCTGCCGCCACCGGCCTGATCAGCGCACGCGGGCCCGTGCTGCGGTCCGGTCCGCGCGGCAGCCCGGGGGCACTTTGCTCAGGAAGCGGCCTCCTCCCCTTCGGTCTCTTCGCCAGCGCCACGCGCGCTGCCGATGCGCCGCCTGTCCTCCGCCACCTAAACAGGTGCCGCGGCGCGTGGCGACGGCGCTCACCGAAAAGCCCGCGATGGTCCCTGCGCCGCAGGCCGGGCTTCCGGGCCGCGCACCCCCTGCAGCCTCATCTTCGACAACCCTGTTTAAGCAACATGTTTGCACATCAAGTCGAGCAACAGAAGACCCGCCAATCCGATTCGCGCAGGTATCTAACCATTTTAACCTAGGGAAAACCATTATTTTTGTAAAAACATGCGGCGAAAGACTTGCGCACCTTGAAAACAGATATGACAATACGTTTACCTAAATAGACACACAAGAGGCGACGCAGGGAAGCGGCGCCAACAACCCACGGCAACACGCCTGGCAACCATGGAAAACGCAATGCAACGATTCAAGGACAAGACCGTCATCGTGACGGGTGGCGGCGGTGGCATCGGTGGCGCGACATCGCGCCGTTTCGCCGCGGAAGGCGCGAAGGTCGCCGTGTACGACATGAATCTGGCCGCGGCGCAAAAGATCGCAACCGAGATCCGTGCGGCCGGCGGCCAGGCCGCCGCCTTCCAGTGCGACATCACCGACCGCGCCCAGGTGGACGCCGCCGTGGCCGCCACGCAGGCACAACTGGGCCCGGTGGCCGTGCTGGTGAACAACGCCGGCTGGGACATCTTCAAGCCCTTCGTCAAAACCGTGCCCGCCGAATGGGACAAGCTCATCGCCATCAACCTCACCGGCGCGCTGCACATGCTGCATGCCGTGCTGCCCGGCATGGTCGAGCGCAAGTACGGCCGCGTGGTCAACGTCGCGTCGGACGCCGCGCGCGGCGGCTCCTCGGGCGAGGCCGTGTACTCGGCCTGCAAGGGCGGCCTGGTGGCCCTGTCCAAGACGCTGGCACGCGAGCATGCGCGCCACGGCATCACCGTCAACGCGGTGTGCCCCGGCCCCACGGACACCGCGCTGCTCGCCGGCGTGGCCGAAGGCGCGCGCGACCCGGCCAAGCTCATCGAAGCCTTCAAGAGCGCCATTCCCCTGGGCCGCCTGGGCCAGGGCGACGACCTGGCCTCGGCCATCGCCTTCATGGGCAGCGACGACGCCAGCTTTGTCACCGGCCAGGTGCTCAGCGTCTCCGGCGGCCTGACCATGCACGGCTGACCGTCCCCATCCCATTTCTGGAGAAACACATGCAATTCGAAGACATCCTGTATGAAGTGAAAAACGGCGTGGCCTGGATCACCATCAACCGTCCGGACAAGATGAACGCCTTTCGCGGCACCACCTGCGACGAGCTCATCAAAGCCTTGAACAAGGCCGGCTATGACAAGAGCGTGGGCGCCATCGTGCTGGCCGGCGCAGGCGAGCGGGCGTTCTGCACCGGCGGCGACCAGTCGGCGCACGACGGCAACTACGACGGGCGCGGCACCATCGGCCTGCCGATGGAAGAGCTGCACACCGCCATCCGCGACGTGCCCAAGCCCGTGATCGCGCGCGTGCAGGGCTACGCCATCGGCGGCGGCAACGTGCTGTGCACCATCTGCGACCTGACCATCTGCTCGGACAAGGCCATCTTCGGCCAGGCGGGCCCCAAGATGGGTTCGGTGGACCCGGGCTACGGCACCGCCTTCCTGGCCCGCGTGGTAGGCGAGAAGAAGGCGCGCGAGATCTGGTATCTGTGCCGCCGGTACAGCGGCGAGGAGGCCGTGACCATGGGCCTGGCCAACATTTGTGTACCCCACGACAAGCTGGACGAGACCGTGCAGCAGTGGGCCGAAGAAATCTGCGCAAAGAGCCCCACGGCCATTGCCATCGCCAAGCGCAGCTTCAACATGGACACGGCGCACCAGGCCGGCATCGCCGGTCTGGGCATGTACGCGCTCAAGCTGTTCTACGACACCGAGGAATCGCGCGAGGGCGTGAAGGCGCTCAAGGAAAAGCGCAAGCCCGAGTTCCGCAAGTACGCCAAGTAAGGCACGCCGGAATCCCGCGATGAACCCGAACCCCTACATCGACGAGGACCTGCAGGCGCTGGCCGAGACCGCCCGCCGTTTTGCCGAGGAGCGCGTGGCGCCCGGTTTTCTGGTGCGCGACAAGACCCGCGACCTGGACCGCGCGCTGCTGCGCGAAATGGGCGGGCTCGGGTTCATCTGCCCCGAGCTGCCCGAGCAGTTCGGCGGCCTGGGCCTGGGCTGCCTGGCGACGGGCGTGATCCACGAGGAAATCGCCCGCGCTGACCTGAGTTTTTCCTACCTGAACCTGCTGGCTTCGCTCAACGGCCAGATCCTGTCGCGCTACGGCAATCCCGAAATCGTCGGCCCCTGGCTGCACGGGCTGGTGCGCGGCGAGGCCATCTGCTGCATCGCGCTGACCGAGCCGCGCGGCGGCTCCGACGCGGCCCACCTGCAGCTGCGCATCGAACGCGACGGCGATGACTACGTGCTCAACGGCGAGAAGACCTCCATCTCGGCGGCCGACCAGGCCGACATCGCCGTGGTGTTCGGACGCACTGGCGCACCCGAATCCGGCGCCCATGGCGTGACCGCGCTGCTCGTACCCATGAACACCCCGTGCATCAGCACCAGCCGCTTCGACTGCCACGGCCAGCGCGCCATCGGCCGCGGCTCGATCTTCTTCGAGAACGTGCGCGTGCCCGTGAGCCACCGCCTGGGCGACGAGAACAAGGGCTTCGTGCAGGTCATGCACGGCTTCGACTTCTCACGCTCGCTCATCGGCCTGAGCTGCCTGGCGGTGGCGCGCGTGGCACTCGAGGAAACCTGGCAGTACATCACCGAGCGCCAGGCCTTCGGCCAGCCGCTCTCGGCCTTCCAGGGCGTGACGCACCCGCTGGCGCAGTACGACACCGAGGTCGAGAGCGCACGCCTGCTGTGCCTGCAGGGCCTGTGGCTCAAGGACAAGGGCCTGCCGCACACCACGGAAGCCGGCATGGCCAAGTGGTGGGGCCCCAAGCTGGCCTACGACGTGATCCACCAGTGCCTGCTGTGCTTCGGCCACGGCGGCTACGACCGCGGCCCGATGGAGCAGCGCCTGCGCGACGTGCTGGGCTTCCAGATCGGCGACGGCACGGCGCAGATCATGAAAACCATCATCGCCCGCGCCCGGGCCGGACGCAAGTTCGTGCCCGCCTGAGCAGGCGCAAAACCCTTGGCCGTCTCGATTCAAAAACAAAACACCTTGAAAACATTGTCTGACAAGCGCGAGTAGCTCTCTTTATTGAAGAAACCGACAGGAGACACACCATGCACTTCGACGCCGTCCTGCTGCCCCCGCGCCGCGCGCGCATGATCGCCCAGGGCCTCTGGCACGACCGCACCATCAACGACAACCTGGATGCCTGCGTTGCCGCCTGCCCCGACAAGCTGGCGCTGACGGCGCTGCGCGTGGAGACGGGCGAGCTGCGCCGCTTCACCTACCGCGAACTGGCGCGCATGGCCGACCGCATCGCCGTGGGCCTGACGCGCCTGGGCGTGGGCGGGAACGACATCGTCGCCTGCCAGCTGCCCAACTGGTGGCAGTTCACGCTGACCTACCTGGCCTGCTCGCGCATCGGCGCGGTGATGAACCCGCTGATGCACATCTTCCGCGAGCGCGAACTCTCGTTCATGCTGCAGCACGGCGAGGCCAAGGTCGTCATCGCGCCCAAGGTCTTCCGCGGATTCGACTTCGAGAAGATGATCACCGACCTCAAGCCCAGCCTGCCGCACCTGCAGCATGTGGTGGCGGTGGGCGGCCAGGGCGCCAACAGCTTCGAGGCGCTGCTCAGCGGCCCCGAATGGGAAAACGCCCCCGATGCGCAGGACATCCTCACGCGCAGCCGCCCCGGCCCGGACGACGTGACCCAGCTCATCTACACCTCGGGCACCACGGGCGAGCCCAAGGGCGTGATGCACTCGGCCAACACGCTGATGTCCAACATCATCCCCTACGCCCAGCGCCTGCACCTGGACGCCGAGGACGTGATCCTCATGGCCTCGCCCATGGCGCACCAGACCGGCTTCATGTACGGGCTGATGATGCCCATCATGCTCAAGGCGAGCGCCGTGCTGCAGGACATCTGGGAGCCCAAAAAGGCCATCGAACTCATCCGCGGCGAGCGCGTCACGTTCACCATGGCCTCCACCCCTTTCCTGACCGACCTGGCGCGCACCGTGGGCGAGGACGTGAAGGCCGGCGGCGCCGGCGTACCCACGCTGCACACCTTCCTGTGCGCGGGCGCGCCCATTCCCGGGCCGCTGGTCGAGCAGGCACGCAGCGCGCTGGGAGCCAGGATCGTCTCGGCCTGGGGCATGTCGGAAAACGGCGCCGTCACGCTCACCCTCCCGGAAGACCCGGACACGCGCCCGGCCTCCACCGACGGCTGCCCCCTGCCCGGCGTGGAAGTCAAGGTGGTGGACGGCGACGGCCAGGCGCTGCCCATCGGGGAGTCCGGGCGCCTGCTGCTGCGCGCCTGCTCCAACTTCGGCGGCTACCTCAAGCGCCCGCAGCTCAACGGCACCGATGCCGACGACTGGCTCGAAACCGGCGACCTGGCGCGCATCGACGCGCAGGGCTACATCCGCATCACCGGCCGCAGCAAGGACGTGATCATCCGCGGCGGCGAGAACATCCCGGTCGTCGAGATCGAGACGCTGCTCTACCGCCACCCCGCCGTGGCGCAGGCGGCCATCGTGGCCTACCCCGACGAACGCCTGGGCGAGCGCGCCTGCGCCGTGGTGGTGCTCAAGCCCGGCGAAACGCTGGACCTGCCCACCGTCGTGGACTACCTCAAGGCGCAGAAGGTGGCGCTGCAGTACATCCCCGAGCGCCTGGAAATCCTCGGCGCCATGCCCGCCACGCCGTCAGGAAAGATCCAGAAATTCAAGCTGCGCGACCTGATGCACTCCGCCTGAGCGGAACACGGCATGACGCACAGCACGATCCAGGCGCAGGGCCAGGCAGGCCTGCAGCGCCTGCCACGCGCCATCGGCAAGGCCATGGCCCCGTGAAGAACCCGTGCGAGGGCCTCAAGGACATCGAACCACACACGATGGTGCAACGCAGGAGAACCCGGCCGCCGGACCATTTCCGGTACTTTCTTCAGGAGACAGCCATGTTCAAGACCACAAAAATGCATCAAATGCTCGCCGCGGCCGCACTGGCGGCCGTATTGCCCCTGGGCACCCTCGCCAGCTTCAGCGCACAGGCGCAGGACAAGGTTCGCATCGGTTTTCTGACCGACATGTCCAGCGCCTACGCCGACCTGGACGGCAAGAACGGCGCCATGGCGATCCAGATGGCCATCGACGATTTCGGCGGCAAGGTCAACGGCCTGCCCATCGAACTCATCAGCGCGGACCACCAGAACAAGGCCGACATCGCCGCCTCCAAGGCGCGCGAGTGGATAGACACCCAGAACGTCAGCATGATTGTGGGCGGCACCAACTCCGCCGCCGCCCTGGCCGTGGCCAAGCTCGCGCAAGAGAAGAAGCGCGTGTTCATCGCCAACGGCCCCGGCACCTCGGCGCTGACCAACGAGCAGTGCTCGCCCTACACCATCCACTACGCCTGGGACACCACGGCCCTGGCCAAGGGCACGGCGGGCGCGCTGCTCAAGCAGGGCTACAAGAACTGGTTCTTCCTCGCGGCCGACTACGCCTTCGGAGAGGCCCTGCAGCGCGACGCGACGAGCGTGATCAAGGCCAATGGCGGCGAGGTCATCGGCGCCGTCAAGCACCCGCTGGGGGCGTCGGACTTCTCGTCCTACCTGCTGCAGGCGCAGAACTCGAAGGCGCAGATCCTGGGCATCGCCAACGGCGGCAGCGACATGATCAACGCGCTCAAGGCCTCGCGCGAGTTCGGCATCGACAAGAGCATGAAAGTCGCGAGCCTGATGCTGTTCCTGATCGACGTGCACAGCATGGGCCTGAAGAACGCCGAGGGCCTGCTGTTCACCACGAGCTGGGACTGGAACCTGAACGACGAAAGCCGCCAGTTCGGCCGCCGCTTCTTCGAAAAGGCCAAGCGCATGCCCACCGACGTGCAGGCGGCCGACTACTCGGCCACCATGCAATGGCTCAAGGCCGTGCAGGCGGTCAAGACCACGGATGCCGACAAGGTGATGGGGTGGTTCAAGACGACACCGCTCAAGGACTTCTACGCCCAGGGCCACGTGCGCGCCGATGGCCGCTACGTGCACAACATGTACCTCATGCAGGTCAAGTCACCGGCCGAATCGACCGCGCCCTGGGACTACGTGAAGATGGTCGCCACCATGCCGGGCGAGGAAGTCTTCACCACCAAGGCCGAGTCGCGCTGCGCCCTGTGGAAGTAACTTCCGCGCCGGCCCATGTGCGCGGCGTGGCCCGGGCCATGGACGGCGGCCGGCTCGCGCAGTAAAAGCGTGTTGACGATCCAAGGAGAACCATGCTGGATACCTCGCTCAAGGGCACGGCCCTCACGGCGTTCGACGCCCGGGTGGAATGCGACCGCCTGCGCTTTTTCGCCCAGGTGACGGGCGAGGAAAACCCGCTGTTCCGGGATGAGGCCGTGGCGCAGGCCCGTGGCTACCCTTCGCTGCCGCTGCCGCCCACCTTCCTGTTCTGCCTGGAAATGGCAGGCCCCCGGCCGATGGAGGTGTACGAGCGCCTGGGGGTCAACTACGCGCATGTACTGCACGGGGAGCAGCACTTCGTCTATCACCGCCTGGCTTTTGCCGGCGAGACGCTGCACTTCAAGCCGCGCATCGCCGATCTCTACGAAAAAAAGGGCGGCGCCCTGGGTTTCATCGTCTGGGAGACCCGGGTCGAGGCCGGCGACGGCACGCCCGTGGCCGATCTGCGCAGCGTGGTGATCGCCCGCCCGCCGCGGCCTGAAGCGGGCGGGCACCCTGCCCCGCGCGCCGCCGCTCCCGCCGCGGAGGGCGGTCTGCCCGGCCTGGTGGCGGGCCCCATCACCCGGCACCAGCTGGGCCTGTATGCCGGCGCATCGGGCGACTACAACCCGCTGCACATCGATATCGACTACGCGCGCCAGGCGGGCATGCCCGATGTCTTCGCGCACGGCATGCTGTCGGCCGCGTACCTGGCCCGCGTGCTCACCCGCTGGGCCGAACCCGCGGCGCTGCGGCGCCTGAGCGTGCGTTTTGAAGCCATCACCCACATCGGCGACGAGGTGCACTGCCAGGCCCGGGTGAGCGGCCGGCGCATCGAGCACGACGAAGCCCGCCTGACCCTGGCCCTGGCCGCGCGCAGCCAGACGGGCGAGACCCGGCTCACCGGCACCGCGGTGGTCGCCGCCGCGGGGCTGACACACCCATGATCGACTGTCTGCCATGACCCATACCCTGACGCCCTCCACCACCGACATTCTCTGGACCCCGGGCCCCGAGCAACTGCAGTCCAGCCGCCTGGCGCAATACCAGCACTGGCTGGCACGGGAAAAAGGCGTTGCGACCCACGATTACGCCGAGCTGTGGCGCTGGTCGGTCGAGCATCTGGACGACTTCTGGCAGTCGATCTGGAGCTTCTTCGACGTCCAGGCCGATGGCGAACGCGAGCCCGCGCTGGGCCGGCGCAGCATGCCGGGCGCCGAGTGGTTTCCCAGGGCGCGGCTGAATTTTGCCGAGCATGTGTTCCGCCATGCCACGCCGGATCGGCCGGCCATGATCGCGCGCAGCGAGGATGTGCCGCTGCAGCCTGTTTCCTGGGCCGAGCTGGAACGCGCCACCGCCGCCCTGGCGGCCACGCTGCGCGGCTGGGGCGTGGGGCCGGGCGACCGCGTGGCCAGCTACATGCCCAACCGCCCCGAAACGGTGATCGCATTTCTGGCCTGCGCCAGCATCGGCGCCGTCTGGTCCAGCTGCGCGCCCGACATGGGGGCGCCCGTCGTGCT
Organism: Comamonas sp. SCN 67-35; assembly: GCA_001725255.1. Classification (GTDB taxonomy): domain Bacteria; phylum Pseudomonadota; class Gammaproteobacteria; order Burkholderiales; family Burkholderiaceae_C; genus Comamonas_C. The sequence continues at coordinate 125,974 of MEFV01000003.1, forward strand.
GGACCGCCTGCGCCAGATCGAACCCAAGGTGCTGTTCGCCGTGGACAGCTACCGCTACAACGGCAAGCCGCACGACCGGGCCCGGGAAGTCACGCAGTTGCTGGCCGAGCTGCCCAGCGTCCAGCACGTCGTGCAGGTGCAGGGGCCGCTGGCGCAGGAACGCGCGGTCGATTGGCGCCAGTGCACGGGCTGGCAGGCGGCCGTGGCCCGGGATGCCGCACCCCGCTACGAGCGCCTCCCGTTCAGCCATCCGCTGTGGATCGTCTACTCCTCGGGCACGACGGGGTTGCCCAAGGCGATGGTGCACGGCCATGGCGGCATCCTGCTCACGCACCTGAAGGAAATGGCGCTGCACAACGACCTGCGCCCCGGCGACCGCCTGCTGTTCCTGGGCAGCACCGGCTGGGCCGTGTGGAACCTGCTCGTGGGCGCGCTGGTCACGGGCGCCTCCATCGTGCTGTACGACGGCCATCCCTCCTGGCCCAGCGGCGATGCCCTCTGGCGCTTCATCGACGAGCAGGAAGTCGCCGTGTTCGGCACGGGGGCGGCCGTGCTCCTCGCCCACAAGAAGGACGGGCTGCGGCCCCGGGATTACGCACCGCTGAAGAAGCTGCGCACCATCCTCTCCACCGGCTCGCCCCTGCCCGTGGATGCGTTTGAATGGGTGTACCGCGACGTCAAGCCCGATGTCTGGCTGGCGTCGGTCAGCGGCGGCACGGACATCGCCGCCTGCTTCGTCGCCTGTGCGCCCACCCTGCCGGTGCATGCCGGAGAGATCCAGTGCGCGGAGCTGGGCGTGGCCGCCTACGCCTTCAACGAACAGGGCCAGGCGGTGATCGACGAGGTGGGCGAGCTGGTGATCACCCAGCCGATGCCGTCAATGCCGCTGTACTTCTGGAACGATCCCGACGGGCGGCGCTATCGCAAGAGCTACTTCGAGATGTACCCCGGCGTGTGGCGCCACGGCGACTGGATCCGTTTCACGCCCCGTGGCAGCTCGGTGATCTATGGCCGCTCCGACAGCACCATCAACCGCTATGGCATTCGCATCGGCACGGCGGAAATCTACCGCGTGGTGGAGGAACTGCCCGAGGTGCTCGACAGCCTGGTCGTGGACCTGGAGTACCTGGGGCGGCCCTCCTTCATGCCCTTGTTCGTGGTGTTGCAGCCGGGCGTGACCCTGGATGCGCCCCTGATCGAACGCATCCGGCAGCAGATCCGCACCAAGGCATCGGGCCGCCATGTGCCCGATGCGGTGGTTCAGGTGAGCGAGATTCCGCGCACGCTCAGCGGCAAGAAGATGGAAGTGCCGGTGCGCAAACTGCTGCTGGGCGCCAACCTGTCCCAGGTGGCCAGCCCGGATGCCATGCAGAACCCGCACAGCCTGGACTTCTTCGCCGCGTACGCCAAGACGCTGGACCTTGGCGGCCCGGGCAGGGCCTGACAGCACTTCACAAGGACTCACCATGAAAGCAGCCTTCATCACCGGCCATGGCGGCAACGAAGTGGTTCAGGTGCGCGAGCACCGCCTGCCCGAGCGCGCGCCCGGCGAGGTGCGCGTGCGCGTGCAGGCCGCCACCCTCAACCAGGTGGATCTGTACATGCGCGCCAGCGGCGCCGGCATCACCCACCGCCTGCCGCAGATCCTGGGCCTGGACGCGGCCGGCGTGGTGGACGCCTGCGACGACGCCGACCCGCTGCTGCGCCCGGGCCAGGAGGTGGTCATTCACCCCGGCGTGGCCTGCGGCCGCTGCGAGTTCTGCCAGCGCGGCGACAACGCGCTGTGCACGCGCATCCAGTTCCTGGGCGAGCACCGCGACGGCACTTTCGCCCAGTGGATTCAGGTGTCAGCGGCGCAGGTGTTCCCCAAGCCTGCCCATCTGACTTTTGCCGAGGCGGCCGCCCTCGGGGTCAACCACCTCACGGCCTGGCGCATGCTGTTCACCAAGGCGCGCCTCAAGCCCTGGGAGACGGTGCTGGTGTTCGGCATCGGCGGCGGCGTGTCGCTGGCCGCGCTGCAGCTGGCCAAGGCCATAGGCGCGCGCGTGATCGTGACCTCGCGCGACGACGCCAAGCTCGAGCGCGCGCGCGCTCTGGGCGCCGACCACGGCATCAATGGCAAGACCCATGACGTGGCGAAAGAGGCCATGGCCCTCACGGGCGGCCGGGGCGTGGACGTGGTGTTCGAGAACACGGGCGCGGCCACCTGGTCGTCGGCCATGAAGTCGCTGGTGCGCGGCGGCCGGCTCGTCACCTGCGGCGCCACCACGGGCGACCAGCCCGGGGCCGATCTGCGCCGTCTCTTCGTGCGCCAGCTGCAGATCTTCGGCTCCAGCCTGGGCAGCTACGGCGAATTTCACGACCTGCTCGGCTTCGTGCAGCGCACGGGCCTGCGCCCGGTGATCGACAGCGAATTTGCCCTGGATGACGTGCATGCGGCGCTCAACCGGCTGGAATCGGGCGCGCAGTTCGGCAAGGTGGCGCTGCGCATCGACGGGCACGAAGAGCACCGCGCATAGGCGCCGCATGCCATGACCCATGGTGGCGCGGATTCACGGCGCGGCGGCGGCCTCCTGCAGCCACTGCCCGAACGCCATGAGCACCGGCGAAGCGGGCCGCGTCGGGCGCACCAGGTAGTAGGCCCGCCCGCTGTGCAGAGGCTGGGCGCAGGCCATGACCAGCTCGCCCTGCGCCAGTTCGGTCTGGATGAGCAACGGCGGGATGAGCGCCACCCCCAGCCCATGCACCGCCGCCATGGCGAGCATGGAAAAGAGCTCGTGGCGCGGCCCGTCCAGCGCGCCCGGCGCCTGCACCCCCATGGCCTCGAACCACTGGCGCCAGGCGTACGGCCGGGTGCTTTGCTGCAACAGCGGCAAACCCGCCAGCTGCTCTGGCGCCAGCGTCGGGTAGGCCCGCCCGCGCCCGCGCGGGGTGGCAGCCTCCAGCAGGCGCGGGCTGCACACGGGCACCACGTCTTCATGCATCAGCAGTTGCGCCTCGGTGCCCGGCCACTGGGCCACCTGCTCGGGTGTGCCGGCGTACAGCGCGGCATCGAAGGGCGTGTCGGCGAACAGGAAGGGGCGCGTCTGCGTGTCGATGTGCACGACGATGTCCGGGTGGCGCTCGGCAAACTGCGGCAGGCGCGGCAGCAGCCAGCGCGTGGCAAAGGTGGGTACGGCCGCCAGCGACAAGGCCCCACCCTGGCCCTGGTGCGCCATCATGTCCAGCGTATCGCGCTCCAGCCCCTGCAGCCAGCGCGCCACCTGGCGGCCATAGTGCGCGCCGGCCGCGGTGAGCTGCACGCCATGGCGCGTGCGGCGAAACAGCGGCACGCCCAGTTGCTCCTCCAGCGCAATGATCTGGCGCGAGACGGCGCTTTGCGTGAGTGCCAGCTCCTGCGCGGCACGCGTGTAGCTCTCGTGCCGTGCGGCGGCTTCGAAACAGGCCAGTGCCTGGGTGGACGGAATGTGGCGGCGCATGGGCGGATGACTGCAAGGTGCGTGAGCGCCGCAGAATATCCCATATATTCATGAAACGCATTCCTGCATGAAAACTCGTCGCTTGTCGCAAGGAAATATGTTGTCTTACCATGCAAGCACTCGGCCAATTCATGCTTGTGACGCATGCATGACTCATCCCTGATTGAACCATCCCCTTATTTTTCTGACATCACCGGAGACCCTGATGGCCCACGCCGCTTTCCCATGGAACGACCCCTTTCTGCTTGACCAGCAACTGACCGAAGACGAACGCGCCATCCAGGGCGCCGCCGCCACCTACTGCCAGGACAAGCTGGCCCCGCGCGTGCTCGAAGCCTTCCGCCATGAGAAGATGGACACCACCATCTTCCGCGAGATGGGCGAACTGGGCCTGCTGGGCCCGACCATCCCCACGCAGTACGGCGGCGCCGGCCTGAACTACGTCAGCTACGGCCTGGTGGCACGCGAGATCGAGCGCGTGGACTCGGGCTACCGCTCCATGGCCAGCGTGCAGAGCTCGCTGGTGATGGTGCCCATCAACGAATTCGGCACCGAAGCGCAGAAGCAGAAGTACCTGCCCAGGCTGGCCAGCGGTGAATTCATCGGCTGCTTCGGCCTGACCGAGCCCGACCACGGCTCCGACCCTGGCAACATGGCCACGCGCGCCTACAAGGTCGATGGCGGCTACAGGCTCAAGGGCAGCAAGATGTGGATCACCAACAGCCCGGTGGCCGACGTGTTCGTGGTCTGGGCCAAGGAAGTGTCCGAGGGCGGCGCTGTCGGCCCCATCCGCGGCTTCATCCTGGACAAGGGCATGAAGGGCCTCACCGCCCCGGCCATCCACGGCAAGGTGGGCCTGCGCGCCTCGATCACCGGCGAAATCGTCATGGACGATGTGTTCGTGCCCGAGGAGAACGCCTTCCCCGAGGTGCGCGGCCTGAAAGGCCCGTTCACCTGCCTCAACAGCGCGCGCTTCGGCATCGCCTGGGGCGCCCTGGGCGCGGCCGAGTTCTGCTGGCACACCGCGCGCCAGTACACGCTGGACCGCAAGCAGTTCGGCCGGCCCCTGGCCGCCAACCAGCTCATCCAGAAAAAACTGGCCGACATGCAGACCGAAATCACGCTGGGCCTGCAGGCCTGCCTGCGCGTGGGCCGCATGAAGGACGAGCACCAGAACGTGGTGGAAATCACCTCGCTCATCAAGCGCAACAGCTGCGGCAAGGCGCTCGATATCGCCCGCATGGCGCGCGACATGATGGGCGGCAACGGCATCAGCGACGAGTTCGGCGTGGCGCGCCATCTGGTGAACCTGGAGGTGGTCAACACCTACGAGGGCACGCACGACGTGCATGCGCTCATCCTGGGCCGCGCGCAGACCGGCATCGCCGCGTTTGCCAACTGAGGTTTGTTCTAAAAAGATAGCTGCTTGCGCTTGTTGCAAGCCAATCCAAAATATTTTTTGGTTTGCATTCGTTATGCAACAAGCGTCATAAGCTCTTTTTTAAATAGCACACCGCCTACCCCAGGCGCCGAGGCGGGCGGGCTGCCCGCCGACGGGATCGAGTGCTCGCACGCACGTGCATCTTTGTTGCGGGCCGGCATCGATAAGGTCTATGCGAGACACGCGGCCATCTCTTCGCTGCGGCACCGTCTGGCAATGTTATGTTCCAGCGAACCATTGCCAGACGGAGACCGCCCTTGTCCACCCCTCATCCCACCATCGCCAGCGAACGCCTTCCCGCGCTGCTCGCCGCCATGCCCAAGGCGGAGCTGCACATCCACATCGAAGGCTCGCTTGAACCCGAGATGACGTTTGCACTGGCGGCGCGCAACGGCATCGCCCTGCCCTGGCCCGGCGTGGACGCCTTGCGCAGCGCCTACGCGTTCACCGATCTGCAGAGCTTTCTCGACCTGTACTACCAGGGCGCGGGCGTGCTGCAAAAGGAAGAGGATTTCTACGACCTGGCCCTTGCCTATCTTGCGCGGGCGGCCGCGGACAACGTCGTGCACGCCGAGATCTTTTTCGACCCGCAGACGCACACCGCGCGCGGCATCGCCATGGAAACCGTGGTGCATGGCCTTGCGCGCGCCTGCCGGGATGCACGGGAAAAACACGGGATCAGCGCGGCACTCATCCTGAGCTTCCTGCGCCATCTCTCCGAGCGCGAGGCGTTCGAAACCCTGGAGCAGGCGCTGCCCCTGCGCGAGCACTTCATAGCCGTGGGGCTCGATTCGAGCGAACTCGGCCACCCGCCGGAAAAATTCGAGCGCGTGTTCGCGCGCTGCCGCGCGCTGGGCCTGCACATCGTGGCGCACGCGGGTGAGGAAGGGCCGCCCGCCTACATCTGGCAGGCGCTGGACCTCCTGAAGGCCGAGCGCATCGATCACGGCGTGCAGGCGGTGCACGACAGCGCGCTGATGCAGCGCCTGGCCCGTGAGCGCATCCCGCTCACCGTCTGCCCGCTCTCCAACCAGAAGCTGCAGGTCTTCCCCGATCTGCGCCAGCACAACCTCAAGGCGCTGCTGGACGCGGGGCTGGTGGCCACGGCCAACTCGGACGATCCGGCCTACTTCGGCGGCTACATGAACGACACCCTCACGCAGGTGTGCGCCGCCACCGGCATGAACAGCCACCACGCATGGCAGCTCGCGGCCCACAGTTTCGAGGCGAGCTTCGCCGACGCCGGCGACACATCGCGCTGGCGCGACCAGCTGGGCGAGGTCTTCGAGCGTTTCGCCTGACCGCTCGATAATCGGCGCATGACCAACACCGCCAACCCGCGCACCTTCGCGCCCGGCCTCGTCGTGCGGGGCATTACCGTGCCGCTGCGCCTTTCGGATTTCAAGCTGCTGGCCTGCGACATGGATTCGACGCTGATCAGCATCGAATGCGTGGACGAGATCGCCGCCGTCGTGGGCCGCAAGGCCGAGGTGGCCGCGATCACCGAGGCGGCGATGCAGGGCCTCATCAGCGACTACAAGGAAAGCCTGCGCCAGCGCGTGGCGCTGCTCGAAGGCGTGAGCGTGGAACAGCTGGAGACGGTGTACGCCGAGCGCCTGCGCATCAATCCGGGCGCCGAACGGCTCATGGATGCCGTGCACGCGGCCGGCATCACGACGCTGCTGGTCTCGGGCGGCTTCACCTTCTTCTCGGACCGCGTCAAGAACAAGCTGGGCATTCGTTTCGCGCGCTCCAACGTGCTGCAGGTGCAGCACGGGCGGCTCACGGGCAGGATGGTGGACCAGCCCTGGGGCGACATCTGCGACGGCGCCGAAAAACGCCGCGCGATGCTGGAGCTGGCCTCGTTCATGGGCATCGCGCCGTCTCAGGCCATGGCCATGGGCGACGGCGCCAACGACCTCCCGATGATGGGCGCGGCGGGACTGTCCGTCGCCTACCACGCCAAGCCTGCGGTGCGCGCGCAGGCGCATGTGGCGATCGACGAAGGGGGGCTGGATCGCCTGCTCGAAATCTTCCAACCCGCCCACCCGCGATGATGAATCTTGCGGCGATCGCCGCCATCTGCATCGGCGCCAGCCTGGGGGCACTCTCGCGCTGGTGGCTCGGCATCTGGCTCAACACACCGGGGGCCTTTCTTCCCTGGGGCACGCTGGCGGCCAATCTGATCGGTGGCTACCTGATCGGGCTGGTGATCGCGGTGCTTCAGGCGCTGCCGCAGCTCGACCCGATCTGGCGGCTGGCCGTGGTCACGGGCTTCCTGGGCGCGCTCACCACCTTCTCCACCTTCTCCGCCGAGGTGGTGGGGCTGCTCACGCAAGGGCGCCTCGGGCATGCGCTGGTCGTGGCCATGCTGCACCTGGCGGGTTCGCTCACCATGACCTGGCTGGGCCTGAACAGCCTCGCCGGATTCGTCAAAACCGCTTCGAACTGAGCCTGATACTATTCTTGCGATAGCGCCTGACGCTTTTCTGCAAAGGGCCAGAGCCCCATTTTCCTGAAATCACCATGGAATCCAATACCGAACTGCAGGACGCCCGCCTCATCGAGATGTGGGGCGAACTGCACCGCAACACCACCAATGGCGACCCGTTCAAGCCCAACGCCTACCGGCTGGCCTTCGTCGATCCCGAATTCCTGCAGCGGCGCGAGACGCGCGGCATCCGCTTTCAGCTCGAACTGCTCAAGCCCGACCTGAACCTGATCGAACAAGGCATAGAGAGCACGGTGGTGGTCTACGGCAGCGCCCGCACCCTGGCGCCAGATGAAGCCGCGAAAAAACTCGAAAGCGCACGTGCCAGCGGTGACGCGCAGCGCATCGCGCTGGCCGAACGCGACGTGCGCAACTCACGCGACTACGAGCAGGCCCGGCGCTTTGCGCGCTACGTAGCCGAATACAGCCTGAACAAACCGCCGGCCGAACGCCTGACGATCTGCACCGGCGGCGGCCCGGGCATCATGGAAGCGGCCAACCGCGGCGCGCACGATGTGGGCGCGCCCAACATCGGCCTGAACATCACGCTGCCGCACGAGCAAAGCTGCAACCCTTACATCACACCGTCGCTGGCGTTCAAATTCCATTACTTCGCGCTGCGCAAGATGCACTTCATGATGCGCGCCAAGGCGTTGGTGGTGTTCCCCGGCGGCTTCGGCACCTTTGACGAGCTGTTCGAGGTGCTCACGCTGGTGCAGACGCACAAGACCAAGCCCGTGCCCATCGTGCTCTTCGGCAGCAGCTTCTGGACGCGGGCGCTGCACCTGGAGGTGCTGGTGGAACAGGGCACGCTCTCGGCCGAAGACCTAGAGCTCTTTCACGTCACGGACGATCCGCACGAGGCGTGGGAGATCATCCGCACGTTCTACAAGATGTGAATCAGATCCAGTTCAAGATCAGCGGTAAACGCGCAAAGCCCATGGCCGGATAGCGCGCGTACTCGCGCGGCTGATCGGCCCGGGCCGGCGCAATCGCGCGCGTGGCATCGAGCATGGCGCGCAGCCAGACCGCGAGCTGCACGCGCGCCATCGGGGCGCCGGGACAGACGTGAATGCCCGCGCCATAAAGCAGGTTGCGGCTCTGGTCGCGGCCCAGGCGGAACTCCTCGGGCGCCTCGAACACGCGCGGATCACGGTTGGCGGCGGTCCAGTGCACGGTAACGCGCTCGCCCGCTTCGAACTCGTGCCCGCCGACATGCGCCGGGCAGCTCGCCACCCGGCGGTTGACGACGAGCGGCCCGTGCAGGCGCAGCATTTCCTCGATCGCCTCCGCCTGCAGCTCGGGCTGCCCGCGCAAACGCTGCTGCCAGTCCGGATGGCATGCAAGCCACTCGGCGATGATGCCCACCGACGCGGCGATGGTGCCGATCTCGCCCACCGTCCAGTTGCGCAGGATGCTGGCGATGGCGCCGCGCGAAAGCGGCTGGCCATCGACCACTTCATGCATCAGCGCCTCGGTGGCGTCGCGCACCGCGGCATCGCCCGTGCCGCTGCGCTCATCGAGCATGCGATCGATCAGCGCCTCGAACTGCAGGCCGAGTTCGCCCAGGCGCGCACGGTCCTGCGCCAGGGAGGCCCGGTGGTGCTGTGCGATCCATGCGGCCATCTCCGCCTCGAGCGTCTGCGGCCAGCCGAGAAAGGCGCACTGGGTGCGCGCCGCGTAGGGCAAGGCGCATTCGGCGATGAAATCGAACGGCGCCGCGCCATGCACCCGGCGTGCCTCGCCGATCAACGCGGCGGCCACGGCCTCATACACCGGCCGCATCGCCGCCACGCGCGCCGGCGCGAAGTAAGGGTCGATCAGCCTGCGATAGACGGTGTGCTGTGGCGGGTCCATGCCGTTGGGCACGGCCACATGGCTGGAAACCACGCTGCTGAAGCGCGCGTGATCCTGCACGACGGCCAGCACATCGGCATGCCTGAAGACCGAGGCGCCCAGCGCCTCGGAGCGGGCGACACCGTGCGACTCACGCAAGCGGTCATACGCGGCGAGCTGGTTGCGCTGCACGTCGTCGCTGCGCACATCCCAATCGATGGTCTGGCAATCGTTCATGGCACCTCGGGAAAACCCGACTATGTCACAGCATCGCCTCGCATAAAACCAGCCACCCCGCAGCCAACTCAGGTTTTTCCGACATCCACGCCCTCCTGTCTACGCGGGCAAACCCCCACCTCGGGATGGCACCGAGCTCTTACCATCCATCAGCGTTCACGCATGTTCGCCCACCTTCCGCCCCCCAACCGTCCAGAGGAGGACCCAAGATGACACGAGTGCTCTACGCCGCGCTGGCGGCCGGCCTGCTGGCAACCGCCGGCCATTCCCATGCGCAAGACGACCCGCTGCAGGTGCGCAGCTGGGCCGCGGGCTGCGCCAATTGCCACGGCACCAACGGCCATGCCGAACAGGGCATGCCGCCGCTGGCCGGCAAGAGCCGCGCCGACATGACGGAAAAGCTGCTCGCCTACAAGAGCGGCGCGGCCCCGTCCACCATCATGCAGCAGCTCGCCAAGGGCTACTCCGACGATCAGCTGGCAGCCATTGCCGGTTATCTGTCGGCACAGAAGAAGTAAGGAGGCCCCCCATGGATCGTCGTCAATTCATCCGTGCCGGTTCGGCTGCTTCAGTGGTTTCCGCCCTGGGCTTCACCGCCGGTTGCGCCTCGGTGAGCGGCGGTGCGGGCGGCAAGGTCGTGGTCGTCGGTGGCGGCTACGGCGGCGCCACGGCCGCCAAGTACATCCGCATGTGGTCTGAAGGCAGGGTCGAGGTCACGCTGGTCGAACCCAACGCCGCCTTCGTCTCCTGCCCCATTTCCAATCTGGTACTGGGCGGCAGCAAGACCCTGGCCGACATCACCACGCCCTACGACAACCTCGGCGCCCGCCACGGCGTGAAGCTCGTGCGCGACCGCGTGAGCGGCATCGACATGGACAAGCGCCAGGTCCGGCTCGCCGGCGGCGCCGCACTGGCGTACGACCGGCTCATCCTCTCGCCCGGCGTGGATTTCATGTGGGAGCAGCTCCCCGGCATGAACAGGCCCGGTGCGCAGGACAAGGTGCTGCACGCCTGGAAGGCCGGCCCGCAGACGCTGGCGCTGCGCCGCCAGCTCGAGGCCATGCCCGACGGCGGCGTGTTCGCGATCAGCATCCCTCAGTCGCCCTACCGCTGCCCGCCCGGGCCGTATGAGCGCGCCTGCCAGGTGGCGAGCTACTTCCAGCAGGCCAAGCCCAGATCCAAGGTACTGATCCTGGATGCCAACGACGACGTGACCTCCAAGGGCGCGCTGTTCAAGAAAGCCTGGGCGGATCGCTACAAGGGCCTCATCGAATACCGCCCCAAGCACCCTCTGGTGGACGTGGACGTCGCGACGAACACGCTCAAGTTCGAGTTCAACGATGACGTCAAGGCACAGGTGCTCAACGTGATCCCGCCGATGCGTTCGGGCGACGTGGTGACGCAGGCCGGCCTGGCCACGGCCAACAAGCGCTGGTGCGATGTGGACTGGCTCACGATGGAGCACGCCCAGGCCAGGGGCGTGCACATCCTGGGCGACTGCACGCAGAGCGCGCCGCTCATGCCCAAGTCCGGCCACATGGCCAACCAGCACGGCAAGGTGGCGGCCGCGGCCATCGTGGCACTGCTCTCGGGCAAGGCGCCGGGCAGCCTGCCGATCTACAACAACACCTGCTACAGCTTCGTGAGCGCCACGGATGTGGTGCACGTGGCGAGCGTGCACCGCTACGACGCCGAGAAGAAGACCATGCTCACCGTGCCGGGCTCGGGCGGGGTGTCGCCTGCAGCCAGCGAAATGGAGGGGCGCTTCGCGCTCGCCTGGGCACGCAACATCTGGGCCGATACGCTGGCCTGAGCACCGAAGCTGCGCCGATTCAAAGGGGCACGTGCTGCCCCTCTGTCATGCCTGGACGTCGTCAGCGTCCTCGGCGGGCAGGGTCGGCACGGCCGCGGGGTCCGGCGCGGGCAGCTCCTGCACATCGCGCAGCTTGCGCTGGATGGCTCGCGTGCGCACGTCCACCTGCTCGAACTTGCGCGCCGCCGCGTCGATGGACTTGCGCGTGGCATCGACCGCCTCACCGAACTTGGCGAACTCGGTCTTCACCTGCCCGAGCACGCCCCAGACTTCGGAGGAGCGCTTCTCGATCGCCAGTGTCTTGAAGCCCATCTGCAAGCTGCTAAGCATGGCGGCGAAATTGGCCGGGCCGGTGATCATCACGCGCGTCTCGTTCTGCACCGCCTCCACAAGGCCCGGGCGGCGCATGACCTCGGCGAAGAGCCCTTCGGTGGGCAGGTAGAGCACGGCGAAATCGGTGGTGTACGGCGGCGCGACGTACTTGGCGTGGATCTTCCTGGCTTCGCCGCGGATCGAGGTTTCGAAGGCGTTGCCCGCGGCCTGGATCGCGGCCTTGTCCGCCGACTCCTGCGCATCCATGAGCCGCTGGTAGTGCTCCACCGGGTACTTGGAATCCACCGGCAGCCACACCGGCGCCTCGTTGCTGCGCCCGGGCAGGCGGATGGCGAACTCGACCAGTTCATCGCTGCCCGGCACGGTCTTGACATTGCGCGCGTACTGCTCGGCCGTGAGCACGTTGTCGATGATGGTGCCCAGCTGCATCTCGCCCCAGGTGCCGCGCGTCTTCACATTGGTCATCACGCGCTTCAAGTCGCCCACGCTGCTCGCGAGCGTCTGCATCTCGCCCAGGCCCTTGTGCACCTGCTCCAGCCGCTCGCTCACCAGCTTGAAGGATTCGCCCAGGCGCTGCTCCAGCGTGGCGTGCAGTTTTTCATCGACGGTGCGGCGCATCTCCTCCAGCCGGGCGGCGTTGTCGGTCTGGATCGCGGCGAGGCGCTCGTTGAGCGCATTGCGCAGCGCCTCGCCGCCCTGCTGGTGGCTCGCGACCAGGCCCGAGAGCTGGCGCGTCAGTTCCTGCGTGGTCAGCCCAAGCTGATCCTTCAGCGCCAGCGACATCGCGCCGAGCTGGGCGTGCAGGTCACCCTTGAGCGAATCGAGCGTGCCGCGCATGGCCTCGGCAAGCGCGTCGAAGCGCTCCTGCACACGCTGGCCCATGGCCTGGGTGCTCGCGGCCACGCCCTCGCGCGACTGCACGCTGTCCGCCGCCAGCTGCTGCGCCGTGGCCGAGAGCTCGGCGCGAAACGCGGCCAGCGCCTGGGTCTGCTCGCCGCGCGCATGCGTGAGCAACTGCTCCAGATGGATCTGCAGATGGCCGAAGGCGGCCTGCAACTCGCCGCGGCTGGCACGCGCGTCCTCGCGCGCCTGGGCCAGGCGTTCGTCGAGCATTCCCTGCGTGGTCTGGGTGAAGGCGCGCAACTGCTCGCCCATGCCCGCCAGCGCGCCATCGTTGCGCGCCACCGCGAGCTGCGTGGACTGCACCGCCGCCTCCAGCGCCTGCAGGCGCTCGGGCCACTCGGGCGGCAGGCTCACGCGCGGGCGACGCACGAGCAGCGCGATGAGCAGCAGCAGCGCCAGCGCGAGCAGCACCAGCGCAACGATCCATTCAAAAGACATGAAATACTATCATATCAATAGCTTATAGCGCTTTCCAGCATTGCGTAAAAGGCACTTTTTGCCATTAAAAAACAGGTGTAAGCGCCCCACGGCCCTCAAAAAAAGCGATCAGGTTGTCCGCCGCCAGATCGGCCATCGCAAGACGCGTGGGCACGGTGGCGCTCGCGATGTGCGGCGTCAGCACGACGTTGGGCAGCGTGAGCAGCGCGGGATTCACGCGCGGCTCGCCCTCGAACACGTCCAGCCCCGCGGCCGCCAGGCGCCCTGCCTGGAGCGCCAGCACCAGCGCGTTCTCGTCGATGAGTCCACCGCGGCCGATGTTCACGATCGTCGCCGTCGGCTTCATGCACGCGAGTTCCGCCGCGCCGATGATGTGGTGCGCCTCGCTCGTGTAGGGCAGCACGAGCACGAGGTGGTCGGACTCGGCCAGCAGCTCCTGCAGGCCGACAAAGCGCGCCCCGCAGGCCTGTTCCACGTCGGTATCGAGCCGGTGCCGGTTGTGGTAGATCACCTTCATGCCGAAGCCGTGCGCACCGCGCCGGGCGATGCCGCGGCCGATGCGGCCCATGCCGAGGATGCCAAGCGTGCTGCCATGCACCTCGGAGCCCGCGAACATGTCGTAGCGCCAGCGTTTCCACAGCCCCGCACGCAGGAATTTCTCGGCTTCGAGCATGCGCCGCGCGGCCGCCATCACGAGGGCGAAGCCGAAATCCGCGGTGGTTTCGGTCAGCACGTCGGGCGTGTTCGTGCCCACCACGCCCGCGGCGCGCATCGCCGCCACATCCAGGTTGTTGTAGCCCACGGCCATGTTGGCGACGATCCTGAGTTGCGGATTGGACGCCAGCACCGACGCGTCGATGCGATGCGTTCCCGTGATGAAGGCGCCCTGCTGATCCACCAGGCGCCGCGTGAACTCGTCCTGGCGCCAGGTCTCGCCCTCGGCAATGGCCTGCACGTCGAAATGCTCCCTCAGGCGCTGCAACACCTGGGGAAAGACGGCACAGGCGACGAGCACACGCGGTTTGGACACGGCGAAACCCTCAGAAAAACAGCCAGGTAATGACGATGAACAGCGGCACCAGAATGCCGCACGACCACAGCATGTAGCCGAAGAAGCTCGGCATCTTCACTCCACGGTCTTCGGCAATGGACTTCACCATGAGGTTGGGCGCATTGCCGATGTAGGTGTTGGCACCCATGAACACCGAGCCGATCGAGATCGCCGCGAGCGTGGCCGCGTACGTGCTCATGAGCGTGGCGGCGTCGCCACCTGCCGTGTTGAAGAAGACGAGGTAGGTCGGCGCGTTGTCAAGCACCGAAGACAGCGCCCCCGAAGCCCAGAAATACATGGCCGGAATCGGCTGACCGTCGGCGCCCGTGACGGCGGCGACGATGGGGCCGAACGGCCCGTGGACCCCGGCGCGCAGCATGGCAATCACCGGGATGATGGTGAGGAAGATGCCGGCAAAGAGCTTGGCCACCTCCTGCATCGGCCCCCAGCTGAACTGGTTGGCCTCGTGCACCGCATGCGGCGTGATGGCCATGGAGATCATCGTCACGGCCACCATGCCCACGTCGCGCACCAGCGAGGGCAGATCCACCACGGTGCCCGCGATCTCCCACCGGATATCCGACTGCCACACGCCACTGAGCAGCACCAGGCCCACGATCACGGCCAGCAGGACGAAGTTGAGCTTGCCGTCGAACCCCAGGCCACCACGACCCGAGTCGGGCGTGGGGTCGGTCCGGTTGATCTCGCCCGCCTGGCGGAAGTACCAGCTGTCGAGCGCGAAGAACAGCGCCAGCAGCACCGCGACGAGGAACAGCGTCTCGAAGATCACGTGCTGCGCGGTCCAGAAAAACGTCACGCCCTTCAGAAAGCCGAGGAACAGCGGCGGATCGCCCAGCGGCGTGAGCGAACCGCCGGCATTGGACACGATGAAGATGAAGAAGATCACCACGTGCGCCACATGCTTGCGGTCGTCGTTGGCGCGGATCAGGGGGCGAATCAGCAGCATCGACGCACCCGTCGTCCCCATGAAGCTCGCGAGCACCGCGCCCACGGCGAGAATGCCCGTGTTGAGCACGGGCGTGCCGCGCAGATTGCCGCGGATGTAGATGCCGCCCGCCACCGTGAACAGCGCCGTGAGCAGGATCACGAACGGGAGGTATTCGGCCACCAGCGCATGCACCAGTCCCTGCCCCGCGCTGGCCCAGCCAAAGCTCAGCCCGAACGGAACGAAGAACGCCAGCGCCCAGCCGGCCGTGATCTTGCCGTAGTGGTGATGCCAGACCATGGGCGCAAGCATGGGCAGCACCGCGATCGAGAGCAGCACGCCCGCGAACGGCACGCCCCACCACGGCGCCAACTGGCTGCCATCGACCTCGGCCGCACCGGCCATCAGGGGCAGCAGCCCCAGCAACGCCAGGGCGCACAGACGCCTCGCCTTCATCCATCCCATTTGCCGCCTCCTTGTCCCTGATTCTTCTGCTCTGCGCTCACACCGGCGCCGCGATGTTGAACACCTGTCGCAGGTAGGCGAGGTATTTCTCGTCATTGCACATGTTCTTGCCCGGCGCGTCCGACAGCTTGGCCACGGGCTGGCCGTTGCAGCGTGTCATCTTGATGACGATCTGCAGCGGCTCGTAGCCCAGGTCGTTCGTGAGGTTGGTGCCGATGCCGAACGCCAGTTGACAGCGCCCGTGAAAGCGCTCGTACAGCTCGATGATGCGCGGCACCGTCAGGCTGTCGCTGAAGATCAGTACCTTGGACAGCGGATCGACACGGTTGTCGCGGTAGTGCTGCAGCATGCGCTCGCCCCAGGAGAAGGGGTCGCCGCTGTCGTGGCGCGCGCCGTCGAAGAGCTTGCAGAAGTACAGGTCGAAGTCGCGCAGGAAGGCGTTCATGCCGTACACGTCCGACAGCGCGATGCCCAGGTCGCCGCGGTATTCCTTGGCCCAGACCTCGAAGCCATAGACCTGCGTGTCGCGCAGGCGCGGCCCCAGCGCCTGGCAGGCCTGCAGGTACTCATGCGCCATCGTTCCGAGCGGCGTCAGGCCCAGCTTCATCGCATACAGCACGTTGCTGGTGCCGGCGAACTTGCCCGTCACGCCCCGGTGCTTGTCTTCCACCCCCAGCTTGTCCGCAAGCGTGCGCAGCAATTCCTCATGCCAGATACGCGAAAAGCGCCTGCGCGTGCCGTAGTCCGCGATCTTCAGCTCCTGCAGGCCTGCCCCATGCAGTTGGTCCACCTTGATCGCCAGGCGCCTTCTGCCTTCATCGTGGTCGGGCCTGGGATGCTGGTTGCGAAAGTAGACCTCGTTGACGATGGAGAGCACCGGAATCTCGAACAGGATGGTGTGCAGCCACGGCCCGATGATGGTGATGTCGATCTCGCCATTGGACAGGGGCGTGACGTGGATGTATTTCTCGTTGAGCTTGAAGAGGCCCAGAAAGTCCACGAAATCGCTTTTGATGAAGCGCATCGACCCCAGATAGGCGAGCTCCGCATCCTGCAGCTTCAGGCTGCACAGTGCGCGGATTTCGTCGCGGATCTCCTGCACATAGGGCGCCAGCGACACCCCGGGCGTGCGGCACTTGAAGCGGTACTCCACCTGGGCGCTGGGGAAGTGATGCAGCACCACCTGCATCATCGTGAATTTGTACAGGTCGGTGTCAAGCAGGCTCTGGATGATCATCGGGTTTCACATTCAATCGGGCATGCGCAGGGCCTGCAGGGCCTCGCGCAGCTTGTGCGGCAGCGGCCGGGGTCGGCGATCCTGGCGTCCCACGTAGACATGGACGAAATGTCCCGCCGCCGCGGCCTGCGATTCACCCTGCGCGAACAGCCCCACCTCGTAGCGCACGCTGCTCGTACCCAGATGCGCCACGCGCAGGCCCGCGTCCACCGTCTGCGGAAAGGCGACCGAGGCAAAGTAGTTGCAATGCGTCTCGATCACGAGACCGATGGTGTCGCCCCGATGGACGTCCAGCACGCCCTGCTCGATCAGCCAGGCGTTGACCGCCGTGTCGAACCAGCTGTAGTAGACGACGTTGTTGACGTGGCCGTAGACATCGTTGTCCATCCAGCGCGTGCCGATGGATCTGAACGCACGGTAGCTGCTGCGCAGCGGTGCGATGGGACGCGAAGATGCAACCTTCGCCGCCGCTGCCGTATCAGAGGAAGAAGCCATGAGTCAGGCATTTTGCCAGCAGGCGCACCGCCGCCCGTGCCCCTTGGCGGCATGGCATGAAAAACATGTGGCAACAAAAAATGTTGCATTGCAGCAAATAATTCTTGCAATCGGCCGAAACGTCCCTATAATTCGATCCATGCTGCACTGCAACATAAGTTGATCAGAGCAGTTCCATGAACCATCGCCAATGATGGCGATATCTTTGATCAGGAGTTCCTCATGTCCCTGCCGCAAGAACAAATTCTGGCCGCTCAGAAGGCCAACCTCGAAACCGTTTTCGGCCTGACCAGCAAGGCTTTCGAAGGCGTTGAAAAGCTCATCGAACTGAACGTGACCGCCTCGCGCGCCGCTCTGGCGGAAGCCAATGCCCACGCCCAGGCCGTGCTGTCCGCCAAGGACGCGCAAGAGCTGCTGACGCTGCAAGCCAGCCTGTTCCAGCCCCTGGCTGAAAAGACCCTGGCCTACGGCCGCCACCTGTACGACATCGCCACCGGCACCGGCACCGCCTTCGGCAAGGCTTTCGAAACCCAGACCGCCGAAGCCCAGCGCACGTTCGCCAACTTTGTCGACAGCACCGCCAAGAACGCCCCGGCCGGTACCGAAACCACCGTCGCCGTGTTCAAGAGCGCCGTGTCGGCCGCCAACAACGCGTTTGAATCGGTGCAGAAGGCGGTCAAGCAGGCCACCGACATGGCCGAAGCCAACTTCAACGCCGTGTCCACCACCGCCAGCAAGGTGGCCGCTGCCGGCCGCAAGCGCTGATCGCAGAAATACAACAGGGTCATTGATCAGTACAAGGGTTTTCCCTTATCATTGACCCATGTGACTTGGTTGCCAGGTCATTGTTTCGGTTGTCTCCTTGGATCCTCACGAAATGTCAATTTCTGGATCCCTTCAAGCCCGGTCTCGTACCGGGCTTTTTTTTGCCTGGATCCAACCCGCTCGACAAGAGCCTGCTTGTGAACTGGCTCCAGGACAGGAGCCGGGCATGCTCAAGCCATAATTGACGTTTACGTCAAACTCAAGAGGACACCATGGACATCAAAGGCAAGATTTTCATCGTCACCGGCGGCGCTTCCGGCCTGGGCGAAGGCACGGCACGCATGCTCTCCTCACTGGGCGCGACCGTCGTGATCGCGGACATGCAGGCAGACAAGGGCGAGGCGGTGGCGCGCGAGATCAACGGACATTTCCTGCGCTGCGACGTCAGCAGCGAAGCCGACGGCCGGGCCGTGGTCGCCAAGGCGGTCTCTCTGGGCAAGCTCATGGGGCTGGTGAACTGCGCAGGGATCGCACCTGCGGAAAAGACCGTGGGCAAGAACGGCGCGCACCAGCTCTCGACCTTCACCAAAACGATCACGGTGAACCTCATCGGCACGTTCAACATGATCCGCCTGGCGGCCGAGGCCATGAGCAAGAATGAACCCGAAGCCACGGGCGAGCGCGGTGCGATCGTCTCCACTGCCAGCGTCGCGGCTTACGATGGACAGATCGGTCAGGCGGCATATTCCGCTTCCAAGGGCGGCGTGGTGGGCATGACGCTGCCGATCGCGCGCGACCTGGCCCGCAGCGGCATCCGCAACATGACGATTGCTCCGGGCATCTTCGGCACCCCCATGCTCTTCGGCATGCCGCAGGAGGTACAGGATGCGCTGGCCGCGGGCGTGCCCTTCCCCAGCCGCCTTGGCACGCCGCAGGACTACGCCAAGCTGGTGCGCCACATCTTCGAAAACGACATGCTCAACGGCGAGGTGATACGCCTCGATGGGGCGATTCGCCTGGCGCCGAAATGAAACATGGCCCCTCGGGGCCATGCCGTTTCAAGTTCCGTGGAGTTCAACCGTTCGCGGCAAAAGTGCTCACCGCGGTGCGGTCGCCTGAGTGCGGCAACTTCTGCACCCAGGAGCGCACGCGCTCGGCATCGGCCAGACGGCTGAACTTGCCTGTCGAATCGAGGAACACCATGATGAGTTTGCGCCCCGCGATCTCCGCCTGCATCACGAGGCAGCGCCCGGCCTCGGAGATGTAGCCGGTCTTTTGCAGGCCGATGTCCCACGACGGGTTCTTCACGAGGCGATTGGTGTTGTTGTACTGGAGTGTGCGCTTGCCCACTTCCACCTCATAGCCGGGCGAGGTGGTGAGTTCACGCAGCAGCGGGTCGTGGTAGGCCACCCCCACGAGACGCGCCAGATCACGCGCACTCGAGCGGTTGCTGCTGGACAGGCCCGTGGGCTCGACGTAGTGCGTGTCGTGCATGCCGAGCAACTGCGCCTTGGCATTCATGTGCTGAACGAAGGCCTGCAGCCCGCCCGGGTACGTGCGCCCCAGGGCGTGCGCGGCGCGGTTTTCGCTGGACATCAGCGCCAGGTGCAACAGCTCGCCGCGCGTGAGCGTGGCACCGACGGACAGACGCGAGCGGCTGTGCTTCTCGGTATCGACGTCGTCCTGCGTGATGGTGATGGGCGTGTCCATGGGCAGGTGCGCCTCTGAAACCAGCAGCCCGGTCATCAGCTTGGTGAGCGAGGCGATGGGCAGCACCGCCTCGTCGTTCTTGCTGAGCAGCACCTCGTGCGTATCCTGATCGACCACCAGCGCCACACTGGAGGCCAGGTCCAGCGGATCCGACGAGGCATGCAAACCCATCTTCTGGCCCACGGACAGCACCGCAGGCACGGCGGCCACCTGCGCCGCCGTCCTGCCGCGGCGCGCTGCCTTGGTGGGAGCGCTCTTGCGCCTGGCGACCGTCTTGTGCGCGGACTTGGAGGGGGCAGGTTTGGCCTGGCTGCTTGCCACCGCCTTTTTGGGATGATGTGTCTTCTTGCCTGCGGCCTGCGCGCCCGGCGCCGCCAGGGCCAACGCGATGAGCACAACCGCTATCCATTGCAGATAACGCGAACCAGAACGCAGGCAGGTGCGCATGAAAGGACTCCCAAAACCGACCGAGACTGTATGCAAGTGTACAGACACAAAAAAAGCCGCGCAAGGACAATATCTTGCGCGGCACACCTAAAAAGCATTTGAACTGAAGTTCACCCCTGTGCGGCCACCCTGTCGCCCCCATGGTACAGGCGGTTGAGCGCGCTCAGATAGGCCTTGGCCGAGGCGACGATGATGTCCGGATCGGCACCCGAGCCATTGACCACATGCCCACCGCTTTGCAGGCGCACTGTCACTTCGCCCTGTGCGTCGGTCGAGCCGTTGATGGCGTTGACCGAGTACAGCGTCATCTCCGCGCCGCTCTTGACGTGCGCCTCGATCGCGCGCAGCGAGGCGTCCACCGGCCCGTTGCCCTCGGCGCTGCTGCGCACCTCCTTGCCGCCCGCGGTGAAGACGATGTCCGCCTTCGGGCGCTCGCCGGTCTCGCTGTGTTGCGACAGCGACACGAAGCCGTACTGCTCATGTTCCGCCGGGCGCACGCCGGTGTTCACGAGAGCCAGGATGTCCTCGTCGAAAATCTCGCTCTTGCGGTCGGCCAGCTCCTTGAAGCGCGAGAAGGCGGCCAGGGTTTCGGCCTCGGATTCGAGCTCCACGCCCAGTTCCTGCAGCCGCTGCTTGAAGGCGTTGCGCCCCGAGAGCTTGCCGAGCACGATCTTGTTGGCGCTCCAGCCCACGTCTTCGGCGCGCATGATTTCGTAGGTGTCGCGCGCCTTGAGCACGCCGTCCTGGTGGATGCCGCTGGCGTGCGCGAAGGCGTTGGCGCCGACCACGGCCTTGTTCGGCTGCACGACGAAACCGGTGGTGGAACTCACGAGCTTGCTGGCGGCGAGGATCTGCGTCGTGTCGATGCCCACCTGCAGGTTGAAGTAATCCTTGCGGGTCTTCACGGCCATCACCACTTCTTCGAGTGAGCAGTTGCCCGCGCGCTCACCCAGTCCGTTGATGGTGCATTCCACCTGGCGCGCGCCGCCGATCTTCACGCCCGCCAGGCTGTTGGCCACGGCCATGCCCAGGTCGTTGTGGCAGTGCACGCTCCAGATCGCCTTGTCGCTGTTGGGCACCTTCTCGCGCAAGGTCTTGATGAAGTTGCCATAGAGTTCGGGAATGCCGTAGCCCACGGTGTCGGGGATGTTGATGGTGGTGGCACCTTCCTTGATGACGGCCTCGCAGATGCGGGCCAGGAAGTCGAGGTCGCTCCTGTAGCCGTCCTCGGCGCTGAACTCGATGTTGTCACGCAGGTTGCGCGCGAAGCGCGTGGAGAGTTTCGCCTGCTCGAACACCTCGTCGGGCGTCATGCGCAGCTTCTTTTCCATGTGCAGCGGGCTGGTGGCGATGAAGAGGTGGATGCGCGCATTGCCGCTGTCCTTGAGCGCCTCGGCCGCACGCGCGATGTCGCGGTCGTTGGCACGCGCCAGAGAGCACACCGTCGAATCCTTGACCGCGCGGGCGATCGCCTGGATGCACTCGAAATCACCGTTGCTGCTGGCGGCAAAGCCCGCTTCGATCACGTCCACCTTCAGGCGTTCGAGCTGGCGCGCGATGCGCAGCTTCTCGTCGCGCGTCATGGAAGCGCCGGGGGACTGCTCGCCGTCGCGCAAGGTGGTGTCGAAGATGATGAGTTTGTCGGTCATGGGTTGTGCCCCTGTGAGTGAGACCACCAGCAACGTGAATGAAAACGGCCCGCTGCTGGAGCAAGCGGGCCGTTGGGTATTCGACTGGAAAAAATAAACGAATGCGCCTAGCCCGCCACCGATAGCAGTAGCGCCAGTAGCACGAGCAGAGCCGCCGCAACGAGGGCGGGAGTCTGTGAATGCAGGATGGCGCGCGAATTCATGAGAATTACTGTAGCACAGATTCGATCACGCCCGCCGCCCCATCGCGGCGCGCACCAGCAGGGTGATCAGCAAGAGGGCAAAGAACGTGAAGCAGATGAAGGACCAGTTGGCGATCGAGCCGCCGAGGAAGCGCCAGTCCACCACCGTGCAATCGCCCGAGCCGCGAAAGATCATGGGAATGGCGCGGCTCAATGCATAGTTTTCGACGATGCCGTAGAAGTCGCGCCCGCAGGTGGCGACCTCGGGCGGGTACCACTGCAGCCAGCTCTGGCGCGCCGCGACGAAGGCGCCGAAGCCGGCCGTCACCAGCGCCAGCAGGCTCCAGAGCACGCGCCAGACCAGGCCCGCACGGCTGCCGGCCAGGCCCGTGAAGACGGCCACGCCAATGAGGGCATAGCGCTGCACGATGCACATCGGGCAGGGTTCCAGCCCCTGGCCATACTGCAGGTACAGGCCGAACGCCAGCATGGCGACACAGGCCGCGCTGATAAGCGCCAGCACGCGGCGCGGAGATTGATCGATCCAGGAAAACAGCACGTTGTTCTTTCTCTTGTGAAAAGCAGGCGGATTTTCACGCCATTGGCGAGCGGTCTGGTTATCCTCGGGCCGTGGCGTCGTGTGGCCTGTACAGAGCCCGCCGGCGCCCGAGAGTTCAACCGGGAGTCTCGCCATGTACAAACGCATCCTGATCGCCACCGATGGTTCGCCCCTTTCGGAAAAGGCCGTGACCAGCGGCCTGGAGCTGGCCGCGCTGGCGCACGCCAGGGCGATCGCCATCAAGGTGATTCCGCGCTATCCGCGCAAATTCTTTGACGGTGGCCTGCCGCTCGATGTGCTGGAGATCAAGCGCATCGAAGACGACTGGGCCGAGCAGGCGCACGCGCTGATGCGCAAGGTCAGGGACGACGGTACGCGGGCAGGCGTGCTCGTCAAGACGCTGGTCGTGAAGTCCGACCTCGTGGCCGAAGCCATCATCGCCACCGCCAAGAAGCACGACTGCGACCTGATCGTGATGGCCTCGCACGGGCGCAAGGGCGTCAAGCGCGTGCTGCTCGGCAGCGAGACGCTGAACGTGCTCACGCATTCTGAAATTCCGGTACTGGTATTGAGATAAAACCCGGCGCAAACGCCCGCCAGACAAGCGTAAGCAGCTACACTTTCAGGAACAAACCCCGGTACTGCTCGCGCAGCAGGTTCTTCTGCACCTTGCCCATGCTGTTGCGCGGCAGCTCGCTCGCGATGAAGCAGCGGCGCGGCACCTTGAAGTGCGCCAGCGTGTCGCGCAGGCGCGCGATGACGGCCTCGGGATCGAGCTTTGCGCCCGCGCGCGGCACGACGACGGCCACGCCCACCTCGCCGAAGTCGGCATGCGGCACGCCCACGACGGCGCTCTCGGCCACGCCCGGCATCTCGTTGATCCAGCTCTCGACCTCGGCCGGATAGACGTTGAAGCCGCCGCTGATGATGAGGTCCTTGCCGCGCCCGACGATGGTCACGTAGCCGCGCGCGTCCTGCTGGCCGACGTCGCCGGTCTTGAACCAGCCGCCTTCGGCGAATTCCTGCGCGGTCTTTTCGGGCATGTGCCAGTAGCCCTTGAAGACGTTGGGGCCGCGCACCTGGATGGCGCCGATCTCGCCCGCGCCCAAGGCCGCGCCCGCATCGTTCACCACGCGCAGCTCAACGCCCGGCAGCGGAAAGCCCACCGTGCCACCCCGGCGCTCGCCCTGCCCGCCGTGGCGCGCGTCAGGCGCATAGGGGTTGGAGCAGAGCATCACCGTCTCGCTCATGCCATAGCGCTCCAGAATCGTGTGGCCGGTGCGCTTCTGCCACGCGGCGAAGGTGTCGACGAGCAGCGGCGCCGAGCCGGAGATGAAGAGCCGCATGTGCGCCGCCGCCTCGCGCGTGAGGCTGCTCTCGGCCAGCATGCGCACGTAGAGCGTGGGCACGCCCATGAAGACCGTGGCGCGCGCCATCGCGGCGATCGTCGCCTTGGCATCGAACTTGTTGAACCAGATCATGGGGCTGCCGTTGATGAGCGCGCCATGCACGCCGACGAACAGGCCATGCGCGTGATAGATGGGCAGCGCGTGGATGAGTACGTCACCGCCTTGCTCGGGCGTTCTCCAGCCCCAGTAGTCCCTGAGCACCAGCGCGTTCGAGAGCAGGTTGCCGTGCGTGAGCATTGCGCCCTTGCTGCGCCCCGTGGTGCCGCTGGTGTAGAGGATGCAGGCCAGGTCGTCCCTGGCGCGCCGGGCGGGCGTGTGCACATCACTGCAGTGCGCGGCGCGCTCCAGCAGGCTGCCGTCCCGGTCCTGCCCCAGCGTGAAGACATGGCGCGTGCCCGCCTTGAAGGCGATCTTGGAGACCCAGCCGAAATTGCCGGGCGTGCAGACGACGACGGCGGGCTCGGCATCGCCGATGAAGTACTCGATCTCGGCCTGCTGGTAGGCGGTATTGAGCGGCAGAAAGATGAAACCGGCACGCAGCGTCGCCAGGTACAGCAGCAGGGCTTCAACGGACTTTTCGACCTGTACCGCAATGCGGCTGCCTTCGGGAAGCCCGAGTGACTCCAGCAGGTTGGCGATGCAGGCGCTGGCGCGTTCCAGGTCGCGCCAGGAGTAGTTCAGTGGCGCGCCATCGGGCGTGGTGGCGAAGACCGCCGTCTGGTCCAGATCCTCGGGGAAGGCGGCGCGCAAGGCGCTGTACAGATTTTGCGAAGGGAACTGCATCGGGGTCATCTCACAGGGCGATCAAAACCGCGGCTTGCGTTTGGCGAGAAAGGCCGCTATGCCCTCGCGATGCTCGGCGCTGTCGGCGTAGGCGTAAGGGTCGGAGCTATCAACATCCATAGCTGCTCGCGCTTGTCTGTCGGGCGTTTCAGCCACTTTTGACTCAAAAACACCGCGCAGCGTCTGCTTGGTCAGGCGCGCGGCCTGTGGTGCCAGCCGCGCGATGCGATCGGCGGTGGTCCGCGCCTCATCCATCAGCACGTCGGCTGGCACCACGCGGCTCAGGAAGCCGCGCGCCAGCATCTGCGGCGCATCGAGCACGGCCGCCTCCAGCAGCATCTGCCGCGCCGCAGCATCGCCCACGCGCGAGGCCACGAGCGCCGCTTCGCGCGGTGCCATGGGAAAACCGAGGCGCGCGATCGGCGCGCCAAAGCGCGCGCCTTCTTCGGCGATGCGGATGTCGCAGCAGCTCGCGATCTCCACGCCCGCGCCCATGCAGGCGCCGCGGATCGCCGCGACAATGGGCACGTCGCACGCGAGCATGGCCGAGAGGCCGCCCCAGACCTCGCTTTCATGGAAGTCGCGCAGCCGCGCCGCGTCGAAGCGAAACGCCGGGTATTCCGAAATATCGCCCCCGGCGCAGAAGGCCGCACCATCGCCTTCGCTCTCCCCTTTGACCAGCACGCAGCGCGCCGCCGCATCGGCCTGAATGCGCTCGAACACGGCGCGCAGTTCGCGCCACATGGCACGCGTCATCGCGTTCAGGCGCCCCGCATGGCGCAGGGTGACGCGCACGATGCCCGCGTCATCCACCGGCTGCAGCAGGATGCTACCGGGCATGCCCTACCCCGGCGCGGCGCGCCCAGAACCACAAGGCCACGCCCGCCGCGATCATCGGCAGGCACAGCCACTGGCCCATGCTCATGCCCAGCGACAGGATGCCGAGGAAATCATCGGGCTCGCGAAAGAACTCCGCGATAAAGCGCAGCACGCCGTAACCCACGAGGAAGGCCGCCGTCACCTCGCCACGCCGGCGCGGGCGGCGCGCGTACAGCCACAGCAGCACGAAGAGCAGCAGGCCTTCGAGCAGGAACTGGTAGATCTGCGACGGATGGCGCGGCAGCATGGAGCCGCTCTGCGGAAACACCATGGCCCAGGGCAGATCGGGCGAGGCAAAGCGTCCCCAGAGCTCGCCATTGATGAAGTTGCCGATGCGCCCCGCAGCCAGGCCCGTGGGCACGCACGGCGCAATGAAATCGATCACCTGCAGCCAGGGCCGGTGGCGCGAATGCGCGTACCAGATCATCGCCACGGCCACACCCAGCAGGCCGCCATGGAAGCTCATGCCGCCGTGCCAGACCTGCAGGATTTCCAGCAGGTGCGTGGCGTAGTACTCGGGTTTGTAGAACAGGCAATAGCCGAGCCGCCCCCCGAGGATCACGCCGAGCACACCGAGGAACAGGATGTCCTCCACGTCCTTGCGCGACCACGCCTGCTCGCCGCTGAGCGAGGCGTAGGGCTGGTGCTTCAGGCGCAGCGTGCCCAGCCCCATGAACAGCGCAAAACCGGCCAGATAGGTCAGGCCATACCAGTGGATCGCCAGCGGCCCGATCTGCAGCGCCACCGGATCGATATGGGGGTACATCAACATGGCGGCGATTGTGCCGCAGCCGGATGGCGGGTTCAGGCCGTGAAACGCAGCCGCACCCGGCACCCGCGGCCCGGTGCGCTGTCGATGCAGAGCTCGCCCGCGATCTGCCTCGCCTGCTCGCGCAGGCCCGTGAGGCCGTAGTGGCCCGGATACGGCTGCCCGGGATCAAACCCGCACCCGTCGTCGGCCACCACCAGCTGCCAGCGCGCCGATGCATCGCCGTCTTCATCCGGCGGGGAAAGCACCTGCAGATCCAGCGTGACATGGCCTGCCCCCGCATGGTGTTCGGCATTGCGCAGCGCCTCGCGCGCGATGGCGAACACGCTGGCGGCGCGTTCGCTCACGAGCTGTGCCGCCGCGAGGTCGATGTGCGCCGCAATCTGCACGCCGCTGCGTTCGGCCAGGCGCTGCAGCAGCGCCTGAAGTTCCGGGCCCAGGCCGCTGTCGTGCACGCTGGGCTCGCGCATCCGGCCGATGGCAGCGCGCACCTCGGCGAGGCCCTGCGCGGCCACGTGCTCGGTCTGCGCCAGCTCGGCGTCGAGCTGCTCGCGGCTCCACGCCGGCCCGAGCTTGCGCAGCACGCGTATCTGCGTGAGCAGCGCCATGAGCGAATGCGCCAGCGTGTCGTGCAGCCCGCGCGCCAGGCGCAGTCGCTCGCGCGTCACGGCGGCATGGCGCGCATCCTCGGCCAGGCGCTCGATGCGCGCCGTGCGCGCCAGCACGCGCGCATCCAGCTCGGCGTTGAGCTCGGCCAGCCTTGCCTTTTCCTGCTGCGCGCCGGCCACGAGATCGGCCAGCGTGGCGCCTATGGCGTGCACCTCGTCGCGCCCGCCCGGAACGTCGATCGCCGTGCGCTCGCCCCGATGCACGGCACGCGCCTGGCGCGCCAGCGCATCCAGGCGGGCCAGCATCCGATGCGCCACCAGCGCCGCCGCCAATGCGGCCAGCAGGCCCACCGCCAATACGCCGACGAGCACCGCGCGATGCGTCTGCCGCGCGGGAGCGAGTGCGCGCTCGGCACGCTCGCGCACTCTGAGCTGCCAGGCGCCCGACACCGCGCCTGGCGCCGTCACGGGAGAAAAGAACGCGCCAGCCTGCCCCACGAGATAACGCCCGCCTTCGCTCCAGTCAAACCCCGCAGGGTGCCCGCGCACCGCGTGCGAGCCGGCCAGCAGAGCGCCATCCGGCCCAAGCAACATGAGTTCAAACGACACGCCTGAACCGATGGCGCGCAGATGCGCATCCAGCTGGGCCTGCAACCACAGCCAGGGCAGGCGCGCCACCAGCACCCCGGCCGGGGATGCCCCGCCACTTGCCAGCGGCACGGCCAGCAACAGCGCGTCCTCTGCGCCATCGGCTGCGCTGGCGTGGTGCAAGGCCACCACGGCGCGCGACGCGGCCTGCGCCAGCCAGGCCTGCCCGGGCAGGGCCTGCGCGCCCGGCCAGACATCGGTCATCCCCAGCCATTGCCCCTGTGCCCCGAGCACGCCCAGCCAGCTCAATTCGGGCTGACGTGCCTGCAAGGCCGCCAATCGTCCTGCCATGGCAGGCAACGCCTGACCATCGCCCGACGCCCACTGCCCGGCGGCCGCTCCCATGGCCGCCAGGCGCATCTGCACCTGCGCCAGCAGCGCGTCGCCCGCCTGGTTGGCCGTCTGCGTCAGACGCGCCCGGGCGCTGGCCGCCACCTCGCGCTCGGCCACGTTGGCCGCCCACTCCGCCGCGGCAAGCGCGCCCAAGACCACCAGCGCGAACATCGCCCATCCGAGCGCGGCGGCAAAATGGCGCAGAGGGTTCAGGCCTTGCCAGAACGACACACGGGACGGGGCGCCGGAGGCAGCGCAGGAGTGGTTTAAGCTGCGATCCATGCTGGAGTTCGACATCGCCATTCGCCCATTGTGCTGCGGCACCCGAGGCCATCGGGCATGACACCCACGCTGCGCCTCCTGATCGCCGACGACCAGCCCCTCATCCGCCGGGGACTGGCGCTGATGCTGGGCGCGGAAGAAGGCATCAAGGTGGTGGGCCAAGCGGCCGATGGGCAGCAGGCCCTGGCGCTGGCGCACGCACTGAACCCCGACGTGGTGGTGATGGACCTGCAGATGCCGCGCATGGGCGGCGTCGCCGCAACGCGGCAACTGGCGCAGGAACTGCCGCAGGTGCGCGTGGTGGTGCTGACCACTTTCGATGACGACGAGCTTGTGTTCGAAGCCGTGCGCGCGGGCGCACAGGCCTACCTGCTCAAGGACGCCGAAGAGGCCGAGGTGCTGGAGACCGTGCGCGCCGTGCACCGCGGCGAGTCGCGCCTGTCGCCCAGCATCGCGCGCAAGGTGCTGGACCAGTTGCGCTCGCTGGCCACGCGCGGTGCGGCCACGCCCGCCATCACGGCGGCCGCGGCGCCGCAGCCGCACGAGGAGCCACACGAGGACCCGCTGACCGAAAAAGAAGAGCAGGTGCTGACGCTGATCGCGCGGGGCCTCTCGAACAAGGAGATCGCCGAGCGCGTCTTCCTGGCCGAAGGCACCGTGAAGAACTACGTGAGCCGCATCATGGAAAAGTGCCATGCGCGCAGCCGCATCGAACTGGCGATGAAGACCACGCACCCGGCCGGGTAGCTCTGCCGCGCTACTGCATGAACCAGCCGTGGCTCACTACGAGCGACTGGCCGGTGAGCGCATTGCTCGGCCAGGCGGCAAAGGTCAGCGCGGCCTGCGCCACGTCGTCCACTGTTGTGAATTCGCCATCCACCGTGTCCTTGAGCATCACGGTCTTGATCACGTCGGCTTCGCTGATCCCGAGCTCCTTCGCCTGCTCGGGAATCTGCTTTTCAACCAGCGGCGTGCGCACGAAGCCGGGGCAGATCACGTTGCTGCGGATGTTGTGCGCCGCGCCTTCCTTGGCGATGACCTTGGCCAGGCCCTCCAGGCCGTGCTTGGCCGTGACGTAGGGCGCCTTGAGCCTGGACGCCTCCTTGGAGTGCACCGACCCCATGAAGATGATGGCGCCGCCGCGCCCCGAGGCGATCATCTGGCGCACCGCCGCGCGCGAGGTGAGAAAGCCGCCATCCAGGTGCACCGCGAGCAGCTTCTTCCAGCTGGCGAACGAAAATTCCTCGATCGGCGCGACGATCTGGATGCCCGCGTTGCTTACCAGGATGTCCACCGCGCCCAGGCTTTTCTGCGCCTGCGCAAAGCCCTCGTCGACGGCCTGCTCGCTGCTCACGTCCATCGCCACGGCCAGCGTCTTGACGCCCTTCTTCGCGATCGCGTCGGCCGTGGCCTGCGCATCCTGCAGCTTCAGGTCGGCAATGACGATGTTGGCACCCGCGTCGGCATAAAGCTCGGCGATGCGTTTGCCCAGGCCGCTGGCGGCGCCCGTGATGAACGCGTTCTTGCCCTTGAGACTGAGCGTGGTGCTGGCCTGGATGAGGGAATGGGTCATGGTCTTTCTCCTTCTGGATGACGTGATGATGAATCAAATGGGGCTGCAGCGCTTGCCTGCCGAACGCCTGCGGCTATGGTTGCGAAATTTCGGACGGCGTGCGGCGCGCCATGGATGCGTCCGGATGATGGTCGAGCACCCGGAATTCACCAGGCTCGGGCGCACCCTGGCGTGCCAGAAGCTGCAGCGACGCGGTCATGTCGGCGCTGCCCGCCAGCCAGTGCTCATGCATCGACAAGCGGGAAAATTCGTAATCCTTGGTCTGCGTCTCCCACGCCTTGCGTCGATGAATGACATGCACGAGCGTGACCGCGGGGTCCGACGCGCCCTTGAGGAGCTCGCGCACTTCCCGGCTTTGCTGCTGCGCCTCGGGCAGCAGCCGGGCCAGCTGCTTCAGGCGCCGGTGCCACGCGTGGCGCTCACGCGCCAGGTCACTCACGAAGCGCGTGCGGCTCGAATAGCGGATGTCCTTTTCGCGCTCGGCCGCATCGGCCAGTGTTTGTGGCAAGGAGCCGCGCGCGCTGAACAGGTCGATCTGGAAGACCGTGACCGGACGCTCGGGGTGTCCATGCACATGCTCCATCACGTACGCCAGCGGCGTGTTCGACACCAGTCCGCCATCCCAGTACCAGCGCCCATCGACCTGCACCGCGCCAAAGCCCGGCGGCAGCGCGCCGCTGGCCATGACGTGCTCGACTCCGATGCGCTCGTGGCGATTGTCGAAATAGGTGAAATTGCCGCTTTGCACGTCGACCGCGCCGACGGAAAAGCGCATGGGCCCGTCATTCAGAAGATCAAAATCGACCAGCTCCAGCAGGGTCTCGCGCAGCGGACGCGTGTCGTAGAAGCTCCCGGGCGGCGTCGGCCACCAGGCCAGCGCGGGGCGCGGCGCGAAAAAGCCGGGCACACCCGTCGCGGCACCCCACAGCGCCATGGCGTCGTCCCACCAGCCCCGCACCGGGGCGATCCACCGCGGGTCTGGCCGCACCGGCAGCGCCAGGCTCACGCGCTCCCAGAAGGCGCGCAGATGCGCCACGCGCCGGGCGGGCCGGTTGCCGGCGATCAGCGCGGCATTGATCGCACCGATCGAAATCCCGGCCACCCAGTCCAGTGGCTGGCTCGCCAGCGCCTCATAAGCGCCTGCCTGGTAGGCGCCCAGCGCACCGCCCCCCCTGAAGCACGAGCACCGTCGTTGCGCCATCGATCGCGCCGTGCATCGTGTGCGGCATGCGGCTCTCTCTCCGGGGCACTCAGCCGGCCCAGTGAAAATTCGCGTCCAGCCCCCTGGGTCCGACATGCACGTTGCGCGTGAGCGTGTCGCCCCTGTAGCTGGCGGTGATGTGGTATTCGCCCTGGGGTAGCTGCACATAGGTCATGGGGCCGGCGTCCTTCAGGCGCAGGACGGCCTGGCCATGGGCGTCGAACACCTTGAGTCCGACATCGGCGACGAACTCGTCGTTCGCCTTGTCCGAAAACGTCATGCGCAGCGGCCAGTGGCTGGCGTCCCTGCGCATGCTCATCTGCTCGTCCTGACCGATGCCGCCATTGAGATAGACCGCGCCGGGCACGGCCGTGAACAGCGTGACATCCTCCTGCGCCTTCACGGGGCTTTCCTTGTGCACGGCCCTGGACGACGCAGTCGCGGTCGCCGCATGCGCAGGTACACAAGGCACGCCGCCCATGCCCAGCGCCGCCACCAGCGCCAGCACGCGAGATGAAAAAATTTGAAACTGACTTGTACGCATCATGAACGCAGTCCCCAGACCGCCCGGCGATGCCCGCGGGCCGTCTTCAAAGGGATGACAAGCACATGTCATCGGGCATGAAGGCCACGATAGGCAGCCTCGTCGGCACGCGCCAGTGCCGCTCGTCACGATCCGCAGTGACCACGGTCACGGACCGCGCACCGCCGCCCCGTTTCATCCATACGGCCATCGGCGCATTGAAACGCGGCCGCCAGGCGCCGCATCCAATGCAGCAGAACAGGTCGGTTGACCCGCTCGTTGAAAAGTCATCCACACGGGCTGTTCCGCGTGAACGCATGGAGGTTCATCATGAACAAATTCACCACCCTGACCGCAGCTGGCGCTTCAGCCCTGCTGCTTTCCCTTTCCGCCGGTGCATTCGCGGCAACGGCCCAGCCGGACGCCGGTAACCAGCCGTTCGCGTCCATCGACATGTCCCAGTCCGGCACGCTGCAGCGCTCGGCCGTCGAAGCCGCCGCGATCAGGAACGCTCCGGCCGCGGGCATCCACAACGCCAGCGCCCTGCATGCGTCCGACAGCCCCGCACTGAGTCGCGCGCAAGTGAAACAGCAGACGCTGGCCGCCTCGCAGGTGCGGCACGGCTTCGCCGGCGCCTCCGGCTTGCAAAACGCAAACTTCTGAGTCCACACACGGGGTATTCGCACCCCGTTGAACATTTGCAGCCGCCCAGGCCGGGTTCACCGGCCTGGGCATTTTCTTGCCTCAGGCACCTTCCTTGACAAACGCCACGGTGGCCTGCATCAGCGCCACCACCTTGCAGTCGCCACCCTCGCCGGTGAACGCGCGCACCTCGCCGGTGCACACGCCCATGGTCCTGCCGGCATGGACCACGCGGCCCACCGCAAGAAAGCGCTGCCCGATCGCGGGACGCAGGAAGTTCACCTTGAACTCCACGGTCACCACGCCGTGGCCCGCGGGCGCGCGCGTCAGCGCCGCATAGCCGCAGGCGCTGTCCACAATGCTGGTGATCGAGCCGGCATGCGCATAGCCGTGCTGCTGCGACAGCGCGCCGCCGAACGGCATGCCGATGTCCACCTCGCCATCGGCCACCCTCGCCAGGCGGGCACCCAGGGTCTTCATCAGCCCTTGCCGCTCGAAGCTCGCGCTCACGCGCGCATGCCGTTCATCCATGTTCGTCCTTCTAAAAAGCCATTGCGGCCCACAGGCCTGCCATGTCCGCCCCCGCGGCGGGCAACGTTGGCCGCACTACACTTGACAGCGTGTCCTTCAACCCGTGGCCGACACGCCACCCCCGCTTCGCCATGACCGATCCCAAAGCCATCAACCACCGCTCCGCCCATATTACCGAAGGCAAGGCCCGCGCCCCCAACCGCTCCATGTTCTACGGCATGGGCTACAAGGAAGGCGACTTCAAGAAACCCATGGTCGGCGTGGCCAACGGCCACAGCACCATCACGCCGTGCAACAGCGGCCTGCAGCGCCTGGCGGACGCGGCCATCGAAGGCATCCACCTGGCGGGCGGCAACGCGCAGGTGTTCGGCACGCCGACCATCAGCGACGGCATGGCCATGGGCACCGAGGGCATGAAGTATTCACTGGTCAGCCGCGAAGTCATCAGCGACTGTGTCGAGACCTGCGTGCAGGGTCAGTGGATGGACGGCTGCGTCGTCATCGGCGGCTGCGACAAGAACATGCCCGGCGGCATGATGGGCATGCTGCGCGCCAACGTGCCCAGCATCTACGTGTACGGCGGCACCATTTTGCCCGGCTGCGTGAACGGCTGCGACCTGAACATCGTCAGCGTCTTCGAAGCCGTGGGCGAGAACGCCGCGGGCAAGATCAGCGACGGCCAGCTCAAGGAGATCGAGCAGCACGCGATTCCCGGCACCGGCTCGTGCGGCGGCATGTACACCGCCAACACCATGAGCAGCGCCTTCGAGGCCATGGGCATGAGCCTGCCCTACTCGTCCACCATGGCCAACCCGCATTCCGAGAAGGTCGATTCGGCGCGCGAATCGGCCAGGGTGCTGGTCGAGGCCATCAAGAAAGACCTGAAGCCCCGCGACATCGTCACGCGCAAGTCCATCGAGAACGCCGTGGCCGTGATCATGGCCGTGGGCGGCTCGACCAACGCGGTGCTGCACTTCCTGGCGATCGCGCATGCGGCGGACGTGGAGTGGACGATCGACGACTTCGAGCGCATGCGCAAGAAGGTGCCGGTGTTCTGCGACCTCAAGCCCAGCGGCAAATACCTCGCGGTCGATCTGCACAAGGCTGGCGGCATCCCGCAGGTGATGAAGATGCTGCTGAATGCGGGCCTGCTGCACGGCGAGTGCATGACCATCACCGGCAAGACCATCGCCGAAACGCTCAAGGACATCCCCGACGAGCCGCGCGCGGACCAGGACGTGATCCATCCGATCAACAAGCCGCTGTACGTGCAGGGGCACCTCGCCATCCTCAAGGGCAACCTCAGCCCGGAAGGATGCGTGGCCAAGATCACGGGTCTGAAGAACCCGGTCATCACCGGCCCGGCGCGCGTGTTCGACGACGAGCAATCGGCGCTCGCGGCCATCCTGGATCACAAAATCCAGGCCGGCGACGTGATGGTGCTGCGCTACCTCGGCCCCAAGGGCGGCCCGGGCATGCCCGAGATGCTTGCGCCCACCGGCGCCCTGATCGGCGAGGGCCTGGGCGAGAGCGTGGGGCTGATCACCGATGGGCGCTTCTCCGGCGGCACCTGGGGCATGGTGGTCGGCCACGTCGCGCCCGAGGCGGCCGTGGGCGGCACGATCGCCCTGGTGCACGAAGGGGATTCGATCACCATCGATGCGCGCCAGCTGCTGCTGCAGCTGAACGTGAGCGAAGAGGAAATCGCGCGCCGCCGCGCTGCCTGGAAGGCCCCCGCGCCGCGCTACACCCGGGGCGTGCTGGCCAAGTTTGCGCGCAACGCGTCCACGGCCAGCCGCGGCGCCGTGCTCGACGCCTTCGACTGAGTCCAACCGCCGGGCATCAGCGCCGCCGACGCGGCGCCATGCCCAGCGATTCCTTCTGCCGCTCCACGCGCTCGCGCTTGCGCTCATCCATTTTTTCCATCGCCTTGCGCTTGGTGTAGCCGGTCGAGTCCGCCCAGACCCACCAGACAGCCGTTACCGCGAAGGGCGCGAGCACCCACCACCACGACCAGGTGGCCACGGGGCCGATCTCGAGGTACTTCAAAGCCACAAGAATCACGCCCAGAATCAATGTATACACAAGCCACCTCGGGTCAAGGATCAGGGGAATTTATCGATCAAGTCAACTGAGGTTACTAGAATAGCGTTGTCTCAACCATGTTTCCACCAACCTTTTGAAGGAAGACTCCATGAAAGCTGCCCTGATTGCGCTGACTCTCGCGTTCGCCGCGTCCGCACCAGCATTCGCCCAAGACGCCTCCGCGCTGGCCAAGTCCAAGAACTGCCTGTCGTGCCACAACGTGGACAAGAAGGTGGTTGGCCCGGCCTACAAGGATGTCGCCAAGAAGTTCGCCGGCCAGAAGGACGCTGAAGCCCAGCTGATCAAGGCCGTGATGGAAGGCAGCAAGGGCGTCTGGGGCCCGATCCCCATGCCCGCCAACAAGAACGTGAACCAGGCCGAAGCCAAACAGCTCGTGGACTGGATTCTCTCGCTCAAGTAATCCAGCCCCTGCGCTGGTTGGCAAGAGGCCGCGGGGCTCAGGCTCCGCGGCCTCTTGCATTTTGAGCCACCTCAACACATCGCCACGCATTCCGTGGCAGGATCAGGAATTCTGGATCCTGCTCAGGGTTATTCCCTTTTCCCGCCCGCGGCGAAGAGGGCGATACTCGAACGAATACCCACGAAAGAAGGAGTGTCTGGCAATGAGGCCGCCCTATGACTCACTTGAGGCTCGGCTTGCGAAATCCCCCATCCCCATCTCCATCGTGCTGCCTGGCGGCGATCTCATCGGCCCGGCCAACGCCGCGATCAGGCTGACGCTGCACGACCAGACCGCCGCCGCCGCCCTGGCCACCGGAGCCATCGGCACCGTGGGCGCTGAAATCGTCGAAGGGCGCGTGCAGCTCGATGGCAGTGTCCGGGACTTGATGGCTGCGGCCCAGGCGTTGCTGCAGACCGATCCGGCGCAGGACGAGCACACGGCCTGGTGGCGTCAGGCGCTTTCATGGTATGTCTCCAAGGCGCGCCATACCACCGCCAAAGATTCCCAGAACATCCAGTTCCACTACGACGTATCGGACGACTTCTACGCGCTCTGGCTCGACCCCTACCGCGTGTACTCGTGCGCCTACTACCGTGAACCCGGATTCACCCTGGCACAGGCGCAGGAGGCCAAACTCGATCACATCTGCCGCAAGCTGCGCCTGAAGCCCGGCGAGCGGCTGCTCGACATCGGCTCGGGCTGGGGCGGCATGCTGCTGTGGGCGGCCGAGCACTATGGCATCGACGGCACCGGCATCACGCTCTCGAAGAACCAGTACACCTACGTGCAGAAATGCATAGAAGAGCGCGGCCTCACGGGCCGCGTGCGCGTGCTGCTGCAGGACTACCGCGAACTGCAGGTGGATGAGCCCTTCGACAAGATTTCATCCATCGGCATGTTCGAGCACGTGGGCCGCGCGCAGATGCCCACGTACTTCGCCACGCTGCGCCGCCTGCTCAAGCCCGGGGGCCTGGCGATGAACCACGGCATCACCGCGGGCGGCGTGGACAACACCGAGCTGGGCGCGGGCATGGGCGAGTTCATCGACCGCTACATCTTTCCTGGCGGCGAGCTGCTGCACGTGAGCGTGGCGCTGCACGAAATCGGCAAGGCTGGCCTGGAGATGGTCGATACCGAAAACATCCGGCCGCACTACGCACGCACGCTCTGGGCCTGGTCCGACGCGCTGGAAGCCCAACTGTCCAGGGCGCGCGACATACTCACCGCGCAGCACGGTGCCGAAAGAGGTGAAAAGGTGTTGCGCGCCTACCGCCTGTATCTCGCCGGCTGCGCGCTGGGATTCGAGCAGGGCTGGGTGGCGCTGCACCAGATCCTCATGGCCCACCCCGATGCGCAGCGGCATGACACCGCCCTGGCCGGCGCCCGATCCGAATATCCATTCAACCGCGAATACATCTACGCGCCGCCACAGGCTGGCGCCACGCCCGTGAGAAACCCATGACCGAACGCTACCCCGCCCCCGACCTGAACAGTCTGCCCGAAGACATCAGAGCGCGCATCCTCGAAGTCCAGGACAAGGCCGGCTTCATCCCCAACGTCTTCCTCGCGTTCGCGCGCCGACCGGCCGAGTGGCGTGCGTTCTTCGCCTACCACGACGCGCTGATGCTCAAGGAGGAAGGCAGCCTCACCAAGGGCGAGCGCGAGATGATCGTGGTGGCCACGAGCAGCGCCAACCAGTGCCTGTACTGCGTGGTCGCGCACGGCGCCATCCTGCGCATCCACGAGAAGAAGCCGCTCGTGACCGATCAGGTGGCGGTCAACTACCGCAAGGCCGACATCACGCCGCGCCAGCGCGCGATGCTGGACTTCGCGCTCAAGGTCTGCCTGCACTCCAATGAAATCGACGACGCGGATTTCCAGGCACTGCATCCCCACGGATTCGACGACGAAGACATCTGGGACATCGCCGCCATCACCGCCTTCTTCGGCCTGTCCAACCGCATGGCGAGCTTTGCGAACATGATGCCCAACCCGGAGTTCTACCTCATGGGACGCCTGCCTCGCGAGAAAAAGGCGTGAGGGTGCGCAACGGAAGCTGAAGGCTGGCGGCCGGCACGAGGCACGGTCCGGTTCAATCTTCGGGGAATTCCCATTTCTGCGCGCTCGCTCCGGCCAGTTCCTGCACGCGCTTTTCGTCCTGGCCAAACTCGGCTGCCGGACCGCTGTACGTGATGGTTCCCCGATCCAGGACGTAGGCACGGTCGGCGATCTGCGTGGCAGCACGCACGTTCTGCTCGATGAGCAGCACCGAGGTGCCGGCATCGCGCGCCGCCTTGATCACGTTGAAGACGTTCTGCACGATGATGGGTGCAAGCCCCTGAGACGGCTCATCGAGCAGCAGAAGCCTTGGATTGAGCAGCAGCACGCGCGCGATCGAGAGCATCTCCTGCTCGCCCCCCGAGAGCTGGCGCCCTTGATGAAACTTGCGCTCGGCAAGGCGCGGGAAAAGCTCATAGATGCGGGCAATGTTCCAATGTCCGGGCCGATCCACGGGAACCTTCAGGTTCTCTTCGACCGTGAGGTGCGAGAACACGCGCCTGCCTTCGGGCACCAGGCCGACGCCCAGGCGTGCGACACGAAACGGCGGCAGACGCGTCGCATCGGTACCGAAGATCCTGACGTGGCCCGAGTGCGCCGGGGTCAACCCCATGATGCTGCGCAGCGTGGTGGATTTGCCGGCGCCGTTGCGCCCCAGCAGTGTCACGAGTTCGCCTTCGGCAACCTCCAGGTCGACACCATGCAACACATGGCTCTTGCCATAAAACGTATTGAGCTGGTGAACTTCAAGTGCCTTCACGCTTTTCCCCCAGATAGGCCACCTGCACTTTTTCGCTCGCAGCAATTTCATCCGGCGTGCCCCGGTCGAGCACCTCGCCCTCGGACAGCACGGTGATGCGATCGGCAAGATTGAAGATCACGCGCATGTCGTGTTCCACCAGCACGATGGTGAGCTTGTGCCGCCGGTGCAGACGACGGATCAGCACCGCCGTATCGAACGTCTCCTTGGTGCCCATGCCGGCAGCCGGCTCGTCGAGCAGCAGCAGCTTGGGCCGCGTGGCCAACGCCATCATGATTTCCGTCGTGCGCTGGTCGCCATGCGCCAACTCGCCCACATGGCGCTCGGCATGCGCCCCCAGCGCTCCCAGTTCCAGCAGCTCGTCCACGCGCGCCTCGGTGGCCGATCTCTGCGAGCGCGTGGCAAAGAACTTCAGGCGCTGCCCCTCGGCAACCTCGACGGCAATGCGCAGGTTCTGGCGCACGGTGAGTTCGGGGAACACTTCGGTGATCTGGAAGGTGCGCGCCATGCCCATCGCCACACGCTGGTTCGCCGCGACCGCGGTGACATCGACGCCGTCGAACACGATGCTGCCGGCGGTAGGCCGGTAAAAACCGCTGATCATGTTGAAGAAGGTGGTCTTGCCGGCGCCGTTGGGACCGATGATCGCGTGCAATTCACCCGGCTCGACGCTCAGAGAGACATCCCTGACGGCCGCAAGCTCACCGAAACGCTGCGTCACCTGCCGTACTTCGAGCAAACTCATGACGCTTTCCTTTGCAGCAGCCCGGCGATTCCGCGGGGCAGGAACAGCACCACGAACACGAAGATCAGTCCGATGTAGAACATCCAGTTGTCGGTGATGCTGGACAGCGAGTCCTGCGCGATCACGAAAATCGCCGCGCCGATCAACGGCCCCCAGAACGAGCGCATGCCGCCGATCACCGCCATCAGCACGAAATCGCCCGATTGAGTCCAGTGCAGGTCGTGGGGATTGACGAAATTGTTGAGCAGACCGTAGAGCGCGCCTGCGACCGAAACGAACAGGCAGGAAACCGTGTAGGCGATCCACAGGTGGCGATTCACGGGAATCCCGAGGAACCGGGCTCGGCGCTCGTTTTCCCGCATCGCCAGCATCGTGTGACCGAAGGGCGAGCGCAGGAACGCCGCCATGAGCACGGCGCAAAGGGCAAAGACGGCCAGCACGAAGTAGTAGTAGACGGTGCTTGACGTCAGATTCAGCTGCTCGAGTCCGAAGTCGATCGGCAGGCGTTGAAAGGTGAGGCCATTGTCACCCCCTGTCACGGCATTCCAGCGGAACGCAATGAAGAAGAACACCTGCCCAAAGGCAATGGTCGCCAGCGCGAAGTAGATGCCGCGCAGGCGTGCGAGCAAGTAGCCGATGACGGCACCGCCAGCCGTGCCGACGACGATGCCCGCCAGCAGCCCGACGGGCGTGCTCGGCACCAGATGTTTCATGACCAGACCGGTTGCATAGGCGCTGATGCCGAAGTAGGCGGCATGGCCGAAGGCCATCACCCCCGCATGCCCCACCAGCAGATTGGTTGCCAGCGCGGCCAGCCCGATCACCAGCACGCGCGAGGCCAGATCGACATAGCCTCCTGCGGCAACGACCCAGAGCGGCACCGTCAGCAGGAGCAGCCAGAGCAATGCGCTCAGAACGAGATTGCGGGTATTCATCGTGCTCACAGCTTGGTCCCGCCCTCTTCACCAAACAGGCCGTAGGGCCGGAACAGCAGCACCAGCGCCATCATCACGTAGATCGTGGCTTCGGACGCGGACGGGAAAAACACCGTCACGACACCGGCAGCGACACCGATCAGGAGCCCGCCGAACAGCGTCCCGACGAGGCTTCCGAGGCCACCGACGATGACCGCGACGAAGCTCGGCATGATGAGCTGGTCACCGATCGTCGGCGTCAGGCCCAGCATGCCGGCCGCGAGCACGCCGGCGAGGCCGGCGAAGAAGATGCCCAGACCGAAGTTGAGATTGCGCAGGATGCGCACATCAACTCCGAGGGCCGACACCATTTCCAGGTCGAGCGTCCCCGCGCGTATGCGCATGCCCAGCCGCGTCTTCTTCAGAATAATGAACAGCGCGATCACGACAGCAGCCACCAGCACCACCATGAACACCCGGTAGCCGGTGAGGAAAAACAGCGTCGAACTGAGCGGGGACTGCAACGCCTGTGGCACCTTCACGGGCAGGCCCTGCGCGCCCCAGATCATGCGCACCGAATCCTGGATGACGAACGCCAGCCCGAAGGTGAGCAGCAGGCTGTAGAGCGGGTCGCGACTGTAGAGCGGGCGAATCAATGCCCGCTCGACGACGATGCCCAGCAGGGCCGTCAGGAAGGGCGAAACGATGAGCGCGCCCCAGAACCCGAGATACGGCTGCAGCGTGTATGCCAGGTAAGCCCCCACGGCCAGAAAACCGCCGTGGGCAAAATTGATGACGTTCGTCAGGTTGATGATCAGCGACAGCCCGAGCGCCATCAGGGCATAGAAAGCACCAATCACCAACCCGTTGAAGATGTTCAGAAGTATGAGTTGCGTCACGCAGAGACTCCGTCGGACCAAGGCAGCGCGGCTCGCAACGTGATCGCTGCCCGCCGCGACGATGCAGGGCGGGCCGCCATGGGCCGCGCCACGCCATGCTCAGGTACGCGCGGCGCTCAAGTCGGCCAGGTCATCTTGCAACCGGTCTCTTCCACCGAAGGCGCGATGGTCTTGCTTTCAATCACTTCGTCAATCTTGAACAGGTCGTCCGGCGTACTGCCCGAGGCCTGCGCGTGACCAGCCCAGAGCGTGCCGATCAGCAGGTGCTGCTCGGCACGGAAGGCCGCGGGATGCGGCTGCAGCGCGACCTCGGGCGGCAGCGTGAAGCCGTTGAGCGCGCGCGCCATCTTCGCCGGCACCAGGGATTTGGCCGTATTGGCAGCCAGTGCGCAAGCGTGGATGGCGGTGAAACCGAACCAGGTGCGCGCGGTCGGCACGCGGCCGGTTTTTTTCCTGATCGCCTCCGTGAATTCGTTCACATGCGCCACGCCAGGCTGATTCCAGTACCACTCGATGACCCAGTTGCCGATGCGGGCGTTTTCCGGCAGCGCCTCGAGTGTTTCGAGTTCGATGTTGGCCCCTGCGATGTGGAATTTCTTGTCCAGCCCGAATTGCACCGCCTGCTTGAGCACGTTGGTCTGATCCTCGCCGTTCTGCAGAATGACGATCACATCCGGACTGGCCGCCTGCGCCTTGATCAGGTAGGAAGAGTATTCCGTCGTGCCCAGGGGAATCAGGTCGGTGCCGACGTTGGTGGCGCCGTACTTCTTGAGATTGGCGTTGTAGGCTTCCAGCAACCCATGACCGAAGGCGTAATCGGGCACGAGGAAGTAGAACTTCTTGCCAAAGCGCTTGATCAGCGACGGTGCAATGGCATTGACCAGCAGCGTGGTGGAAGGATCGACCTGGAACACATTCCAGTGGCACTCCTTGCCGGTGATCGGGTCGGCGTGTCCACCCGGATCCATCAGGAACACGCCCTTCTCGTAGGCCACGGACGATATCGCCATGGTGAGGCCGGAATTCACGTTGCCGACCAGGAAATCCACCTTGTCGCGGTCAATGAGTTTGCGTGCCTTCTGCACCGCCACCCCCGCGTCGCCGCTGGTCGAATCCTCGACGATGAGCTTGGCCGGCCGCCCCAGGATGCCGCCTTTGGCATTGATCTGCTCGACCGCCAATTCCATGCCGTGCAGTTCATTGCGGCCCGTGATGGAATAGGTGCCGGTGAGCGGGTTGTCGACGCCAAGCTTCACCGGTTGATCGCCCTGCGCACGCACGATCGCGGGAAACCCCATCGTCACCGCACCCATGGCAGCGGTGGTTTGCAAGACCTTGCGACGCGTCAGCGCCGCGCAAATGGCTTGATCCAGACTCATGTATCTTCCTCGATCCGAAATCGGTTTCGTGAAGAGGTGTGCACGCTGATTGGACGTGTGCGCCCCATGCCGTGCCTACACGTCCGGCGCGAGTCGGGCGGGTGACGCGTCGCAGTATCTGCTCCGCATCACCAGCGTCAATACAGGATTACCCGAAACCCTTCAATCGCCCGAGCGGCACGAGGCCAGGGCATCGAGCGCACGCCTGTAGCTGGGCGAGCGCACATCCAGCGCGCTGAGCACGGTGGCATACAGGTTGTCGTGCGTGAGCGGCGCATCGAGCTCCTTGCGCAGGCATGCCTCGGAAAGCCCCAGGCGCTGACGCAGCGGCTTGCTGAACCAGGTGACCATGGGCACGTGCTTTTGCACGTCCGGCGCGATGGCATACGGCATCCCGTGCAGGAACAGGCCATATTCGCCGAGCGATTCGCCATGGTCGCTCACGTAGAACAGGCCGGTGTCGTCATGCGCCGAGCGCGTCTGCAGCCAGTCCACGGTTCTGGCGAGGAAGGCGTCGGTGGCGACGATGGAGTTGTCGTATGCATCGAGCAGTGCCTGCTGATCGCAATCGGAGAGCACCTCGGTGCGGCACTCGGGTCCGAACTTCTTCTGCTCGGGGCGCGAGCGCTTGTAATAGGCCGGTCCGTGGCTGCCCATCTGATGCAGCACCAGCAACACACCCCGCGCGCGCTGTGCC
The DNA here is from genome assembly GCA_001725255.1 of Comamonas sp. SCN 67-35. Taxonomy (GTDB): domain Bacteria; phylum Pseudomonadota; class Gammaproteobacteria; order Burkholderiales; family Burkholderiaceae_C; genus Comamonas_C. Next base: position 168,632 of record MEFV01000003.1, read on the forward strand.
TCGGGCAACGCGGCAATGCGCGCATCCAGCCCCACGAGCATCGCCTCGTCGCTGCACTCGCCGCCGTCGCACAAGGCCTTGCGCTGCTCGGCATTCAAGCCCTCGATCGCCTGCGCATGGTGCACGCGATCGCACACGCCCTTGCACCCGCTCTGGTTGTCCAGCCACAGCACCGCAAGACCCGCGGCCTGCGCCACATCCAGCAGGTTCTCGTAGTCCTCGCTGCGCGAAACGAAGGCTTCACGCCCCAGCGGCGAGAACATGCACGGCAAAGACGAGTAAGTGCTCGTGCCGCACGAAAACACATTGCGCCAGCTTTGCACGTCCCGACGCGCAAGTTCGGGGTTGGTGTCGCGCGCATAGCCGTTGAGCGAAAAGTGGTCGGCCCGCGCCGTCTCACCCACCACCAGCACGAACAGCAGCGGCCGCTTGTCATGGGTGTAGCTCGGCCCCAGCGCCGCCCCCTCGGTCACCTTGACCAGCACACGCGGGCGGCTGAACCAGTGCTCGTACACGGCCACGCCGGTGGAAAACAGCGGCGCCGCGGGGTTCATCAGGTAGCGCACTTCCACGTGGTTGCGCATGAGCGGCGCCAGGTTGCGTGAACTCAGGGTGATCGTGGCGGCCGCCAGCGCGAGCGCCAACGCCAGCAGCCCGACGTTGGCAAGCAGCTGTTTCCACCATGGCATGACCACGATGCGCACGCGCGACAGCCACCAGGTGGGCAGCAGCATCACGCCGACGACGGCAGCGGCCATGCGCCACGAAATCAGATCCCGCACCTCGCGCACGTCGGTCTGAAGCACATTGGCGAGCATCCCCGGGTCCATCGCCACGTTGTAGGTGAGCATGTAGTACTGCGCGAACGCGGCCACCGCCACCATCAGCCACCACAGCCACCGCACGCCGCGCGCCCATGCCAGCGCCGCCAGCATGGCCACGGTGGCGGCCACCTGCAGGCCCAGCATGGGGGCGATGAGCCCGAACGCGGCGCTGGAATTGGCGCCTATGCGCGCGAGCGACAACCACAATGGCCAGTTCGCGACCAGCAACAGGTAGAGCGTGAGCAGCAATACCGCGCGCTGCGCCGACATCGGGCCCAGCCAGCCGCCGCGCCGCCGCGGACTCATGCCGCGCCAATCCTGCTTCATGTCTCGTTTCCTGTGCATTGCCGCGCGTCAGAAAATTCCCAGCGCCAGCCCGCAGGCCAGTGCCTCGCCCAGCGCCCGGCAGCGTTCGAGGTCTGGCGCCTCGATCTGCTTGGGGGCGGCAATCGCCTCGGGGGTCTGCGCATGCGTGCAGACGATCAGCCGCTCGGCCACGGCCTTGAGGCGCCAGCCCAGGGCGATGCGCGCGATCTGTCGCGCCGCCCCTTCCCCGTCACTGCCCGCGCAGATCAGGCTCGCATACGGACGCCCCTCGATGCGTCCAAGCGCGCCGTAGTACGTCCGGTCGAAGAAATCTTTCATGATGCCGCTCATGCTGGCCAGATTCTCGGGCGTGGCAAACACATAGCCATCGGCGGCCAGCACATCGTCCACGAGCGCCTGGCGCGCCTGCAGCACGCGCACCCGCACGTCCGTCTCGGCGCAGGCCCCCGCCTGCGCCGCCTGCACCATCTGCAAGGTGCCACCGGTGAGCGTGTGGTAGACGATGAGCAATTGCCGGGTCATGGCGTGATTGTCGGCGCAAATCGGCCTCTCGCGCCCGCAGGACAAGCGCTTGCAGCTAGCATTTGATCAGCGGGCATGGAAACTTGCCGGCGGCGCGAACGCACGGGACCAAAGCGCACTACGATGGCCCGCAGGAGGCACCCATCATGACCACACCCACTCCCGCGCAGATTCAGGCGCGCCGCGCCACGTTCCGCCAACTGCATGCCTCGGGCTGCTTTGCCATCCCCAACCCATGGGATCTCGGCTCGGCCCGATACCTCGCGCACCTCGGTTTCAAGGCGCTGGCCAGCACCAGCTCGGGCTGCGCCTGGGCCCACGGCACCTTTGACGGCGGCATGGCGCTTGACGCCGTGCTGGCCCATCTGCGCGACATGGTGGCCGCCACCGATCTGCCGATCAACGCCGATTTTGAAAACGGTTTCGCCCGCAGCCCGCAGGAGGTGGCGCGCCACGTGCGCCAGGCGATCGACACCGGCATCGCGGGCGTGTCGATCGAAGACTCGACCGGCCAGCCCGACGCGCCGCTGTTCGACATCACGCTGGGCGCGGAGCGCATGCGCGCCGCGCGCGAGGCGATCGATGCCAGCGGCCAGGACGTGATGCTGATCGGCCGCGCGGAAAACTTCTTTGTCGGCCGCCCGGACATCGACGACGCGATCGCGCGCCTGCGCGCCTACTCCGACGCCGGCGCCGACTGCCTGTACGCGCCAGCGATCCACACACGCGAGCAGATCGCCGCCGTGGTGGCCGCCTGCGCGCCCAAGCCGGTCAACGTGCTCATTGGCGGCCCCAGCGCCTTCACCATGGCTGACATGGCCGAGCTCGGCGTGCGCCGCGTGAGCGTGGGCGGTGGCCTGGCGCGCGCGGCCTGGGGCGGCTTCATGCGCGCCGCCCGGCAACTGGCCGAGCAGGGGCGCTTCGACGGCTTCGAAGGCGCGGCGCCCGGGCGCGAACTCAATCAATTGTTCAAATCCTGACGCCATGCGGCTAGCATGCGGTCTGGCTCCGAACGAAAGCAGTCCCATGCCCACCACTCCCCCGCCCATCCTGAAGGACGGCGTCAAGCGCCTGCTCAGCCATGTGCACGGCATGGCGCCGGTACGCACCGCCGTTGTCCATCCCTGCGATGCGCTGAGCCTGGGCGGCGCGATCGACGCGCAGGCCGCCGGCCTGATCACGCCGGTGCTCGTGGCGCCACGGGCCCGGCTGGAACGCGTCGCGGCCGAGGCGGGTCTCGACATCTCGGCTTGCGACGTGCTCGACGTGCCGCACAGCCATGCCGCCGCCGCCGCGGCCGCGCAGCTCGCCGGCAAGGGTGACGTGCAGGCACTGATGAAGGGCAGCCTGCACACCGATGAATACCTGGGCGCGGTGCTCGCGCCCGAAGTGGGCCTGCGCACCGAGCGGCGTCTCTCGCACTGCTACGTGATGCAGACCGCAAGCTATCCGCGCCCCTTCATCATCACGGACGCGGCCATCAACATCGCGCCCACGCTGCTGGACAAGGCCGACATCGTGCGCAACGCCATCGACCTGGCCCACGTGCTGGGCGTGGCTCAGCCCAGGGTGGCCATCCTCGCTGCCGTCGAAACCGTCAACCCTCACATGCCCGCGACACTGGACGCCGCGGCCCTGTGCAAGATGGCCGACCGCGGCCAGATCAGCGGCGCGCTGCTCGACGGGCCGCTGGCCTTCGACAATGCCGTCTCGCCCGAGGCCGCGCGCGTCAAGGGCATCACGTCGCAGGTGGCGGGCCAGGCCGACATCCTCGTCGTGCCCGATCTGGAGAGCGGCAACATGCTGGCCAAGCAGCTCGAATACCTGGGCGGAGCGGAGAGCGCGGGCATCGTGATGGGCGCGCGCGTGCCACTGGTGCTCACCAGCCGCTCCGACTCGCGCGTCACGCGCCTGGCTTCGTGCGCCATCGCGCTCATGCTGGCCGAGCGCTGGCGCCTCGATCCCCCATGAACCCCCTTTTCACCACGGAGGAACCACCATGCACTACAGCTTCAAGGGCCATGTCGTACTCGTGAGCGGAGCGGGCTCGGGCATAGGCGAGGCCACGGCCAGACTGCTCGGCGCCAACGGCTTGAGCGTGCTCGTTTCCGACATCAACCGCGACGCGGCCGAGCGCGTGGCGCAGGCGATCGCCGCGGCCGGCGGGCAGGCGGTGGCGCACACCGGCAACACGGCCCGGCCCGCAGACGCCGAATCGGCCGTGCGCTGCGCACAGCAGCAGTTCGGCGCGCTGCACATGGCGTTCAACAATGCCGGCATTGCCGGGCAGCTCGCGCCCAGCGGCGAACTTTCCACCGAGGACTGGCAGCGCGTGATCGACGTGAACCTGAGCGGCGTGCAGCACGCGATGCGCGCGCAGATTCCCGCCCTGCTCGCGGCCGGAGGCGGAGCCATCGTCAACATGTCCTCCATCCTCGGTCTCGTGGGCAGTCCCAGCGCCCCCGCCTACGTCGCCGCCAAGCATGGCGTGACGGGGCTCACGCGCTCGGCGGCGCTCGCCTACGCCAGCCAGGGCATACGCATCAACTCCATCCACCCGGGCTACATCGAAACACCCTTGCTCAAGGTGCTCGACGAGGCCACGCACACGGCGCTCACCGCGCTGCATCCGATCGGCCGCCTCGGTACTGCGGAGGAAGTGGCGCACGCGGCGGCCTTTCTGCTCAGCGATGGCGCGAGCTTCATGACCGGCAGCACCCTTGTGGTGGATGGCGGCTACACCGCCGCATGAATCACACCCGCAAGGCCGTGCCGGAGCGCTGCATCCTCGCGCTCAATTGCGGGTCGTCGAGCATCAAGTTCGCGCTGTTCGATGCCGGCGCACAGCCCCTGCCGCGCGCGCCCGGATTCAGCGGCAAGGTGCAGGGCATAGGCCAGGCCCATCCCACGCTGGAAGAGGCGGGCCATGCGCCTCAGGCGATCTCGCTCGACGCCGAGCACCCCACGACCGCCGCGCTGCAGATCATCCTGGCGCGCATCAACGAGCGGCTGCAGGGCGCAAGGCTCATGGGCGTGGTGCACCGCGTGGTGCACGGCGCCCGGCACTACTTCGCGCCCACGCGCATCACCCAGGAGGTCATCGACGAGTTGCGCCGCCTGATTCCGCTGGCGCCGCTGCATCAGCCCTTCCCGCTCAAGGCCATGAGCCTGATCCTGGGCCAGCACCCGAAAACGGCGCAGGTGGCGTGCTTCGACACGGCGTTTCATCGCACCGTGCCCGAGGTGGAGCAGATGTTCGCCCTGCCCTGGTCCGCGTGGGAAAGCGGCGTGCGCCGTTACGGTTTCCACGGCCTGTCGTACGAGTACATGGCGCAGGCGCTGCCCGAGCGCCACGGCAACGCCGCGCGCGGGCGCACCATCGTCGCACACCTGGGCAGCGGCGCCAGCCTGTGCGCGATGAACGACCTGCAAAGCAGGGCCACCACCATGGGTTTTTCCGCGCTCGACGGCCTGATGATGGGCACGCGCTGCGGGCTGCTCGACCCCGGCGCGGTGATCCATCTGATGCAGGAGCATGGCCTCACGCCCGAGGCCGTGGCGCAGATGCTCTACCACGACAGCGGCCTGCTCGGCGTTTCCGGCGTGTCACCCGACCCGCGCGACCTGCTGCCGCTGGAGGCGACGAACCCGCGCGTGCACGCGGCGCTGCAGCTGTACGTGCATCGCATCGTGCGCGAGATCGGCGCGCTCACCGCCGTGCTCGGGGGCCTGGACATGCTGATCTTCACCGCCGGCGTCGGCGAACATCACGACGTGCTGCGCGCGCGCATCTGCGAGCAGCTTGCGTGGCTGGGCGTGCGGCTCGACCCCGAGGCCAATGCGCGCCATGGCGCGACGATTTCCATGCCCGCAAGCCGCGTGCTCGTGGGCGTGGAAAAGACCAACGAGGAATGGATGGCCGCGACTCAGGCGCTGGCGCTGCTGGCGCCCGCCGCCTGAGGCCCGTCAGCTCTTTCAGGCATGAACTGGCCTGTGGCCCGCGCCCACCAAGCGCTGCCCACTATCACGACCATAGCGATTCAGGCCCAAGCCCTCGGTGGAGATGTCGGGCGTATGGCCCAGGGTCAGGTCGGCCACCAGCTTGCCCGAGCCCGCCGCCATGGTCCAGCCCAGCGTGCCGTGGCCGGTGTTGAGCAGCAGGTTGGAAATGCGCGTGGCGCCGACGATGGGCGTGCCGTCCGGCGTCATGGGGCGCAGGCCGGTCCAGAACGTGGCCGCGGGCACATCGCCGCCACCGGCGAACAGGCCGTTGGTGACCATCTCCAGCGTCGCGCGTCGCGCCGGGTTCAAACGCAGATCGAAGCCGCCGAGCTCGGCCATGCCGCCCACGCGGATGCGCTGGTCGAACCGCGTGATCGCGACCTTGTAGGTCTCGTCCATGACGGTGGAGCGCGGCGCGCGCGACTCATCCACCAGCGGGATGGTGAGCGAGTAACCCTTGACCGGGTAGACCGGCAGATCCAGGCCGAGCGTCTCGGCCATCGCACGGCTGTAGCTGCCCAGCGCCATCACGTAGCGGTCGGCGGTGAGCACCTCGTTGGCCTCGCCCTCCAGGCGCACGCCGCTGATCTGGCCGCCGCGCTGGCGGACTTCGGCAATCCGCACGCCAAAGCGGAACTTCACCCCCAAGGCACGTGCCTTGTCGGCCAGCGCGGTGGTGAAGCGCTGGCAGTCGCCCGTCTCGTCGCCGGGCAGTTGCAGGCCGCCCACAAGACCCTGGGCATGCGCCAGCGCGGGTTCGTATTCGGTGAGCGCGGCAGGGTCGGTCATCATGCGGTAGGGCACACCGCATTCATCGAGCACTTCGGTGTCGCGGTGCGCGGCGGCCAGCTGCTTTGGCGTGCGAAACACCTGCAGCGTGCCCATGGTGCGCTGTTCGTACTCGACGCCCGTGTCCTGGCGCAACTGGCGCAGGCAATCGCGGCTGTACTCGGCGATGCGCGTCATGCGCTCCTTGTTGACCGCATAGCGCTCGCTGGTGCAGTTGCGCAGCATCTGCACCATCCAGCGCAGCTGGAACAGCGAACCGTCGAGGCGGATGGCCAGCGGCGCGTGCTTCTGGAACATCCACTTGAGCGCCTTCATCGGAATGCCGGGCGCAGCCCACGGCGTGCTGTAGCCGGGCGAGACCTGGCCGGCGTTGGCAAAGCTCGTTTCGAGGGCCACGCCCTCCTCGCGTTCGAGCACCGTCACGTCAGCCCCGCCACGCGCCAGGTAATACGCCGTGCTGACACCGATCACGCCACCACCGAGAACCAAAACCTTCATGATTGCCTCCGGAACTTTCCAGCCTTTTGCTATGCTGAAAGTTTAGGCAGACAGGCTCAGAAAGTCTCACCGAATTGAGTGGTCAATTTTTAATTTTTCAGTGAAAATCACTTATCAACCTCCGACTAAAAAGCAAACATGGCTGATATTGACCGAATCGACCGGAAAATCCTTGATGCCCTGCAACGCGAAGGCCGCCTGCCGATGACCGAGCTGGCGCAGCGCATCGGCCTGACCACCTCGCCGTGCACCGAGCGCGTCAAGCGCCTGGAGCGCGAGGGCGTGATCGAGGGCTACCACGCGCGCGTGAACCCCGAGGCGCTGGGGCGCACGTTGCTGGTCTACGTGGAGCTGACGCTCTCGTCCAAATCCACCCAGATCTTCGACGCCGTGCGCCAGGCGCTGCTGCTGGAGCCGCGCGTGCTGGAGTGCCACCTGATTTCGGGCAGCTTCGACTATCTAGTGAAAGTGCGCCTCACCGCCATGCGCGAATACCGCGAACTGCTGGGGCACATCCTGCGCCAGATTCCCGTGCCGGCGCAAAGCAACAGCTATGTGGTGATGGAAGAAATCAAGGAGAACGGCCCGCTTACCGTCCCGGGCTGAGGGTTGCGGAACCCGGGGAACAACACGATAGCAAACAAGAATTATTTTCGTTTAGAATGCGGCAAACCCACCACCATCGACGACCCGCATGCCCAAAAAACTTGCCCGCCGCTCCTTTCTTCACCACGGCCTCTCGCTGGGACTGGCCACCACCCTCCCGGGCCTGGCGCAAGCCGCCAGCCAGGACCCACCACTCATCGTCTACAACGGCCAGCACAAGGCGACGACGCTCAAGCTGCTCGATGCCTTCACCGCGGCCACCGGCATCCGCGTGGAAAGCCGCAAGGGCAGCAGCATCCAGCTGGCCAACCAGATCATCGAGGAAGGCGAGCGCTCGCCCGCCGACGTGTTCTATTCCGAAGAGAGCCCGCCCCTGGCGGCGCTGGCCGAGCGCGGACTGCTCGCGCCGCTGGAAGACGCCACGCTGGCGCAGGTGCGCCAGGATTACCGCGACCCCAAGGGCTTTTGGAGTGGTGTGAGCGCGCGCTGCCGCGTGACCGCGTTCAACACGTCCATGATCAAGAAGGGCGATCTGCCCGACTCCATCCTGGACATGGCCACGCCGGCCTGGAAAGGCCGCGTGGCCTACGTGCCCACGAGCGGCGCCTTTCAGCAGCAGATCGTGGCCATCAGCAGCATCAAGGGGCGCGATGCGGCCCTCGACTGGCTCAAGGGTCTCAAGCGCCACGGCGAGGCCTATGGCAGCAACAAGGCGGCGCTGGCAGCCGTGGAGCGCGGCGACATCGCCACGGCGCTCATCAACAACTACTACTGGTACAACCTGGCGCAGGAAAAAGGCGTGGACAAAATGCAATCGGCGCTGCATTTCTCCGGCCAGGGCGATCCGGGGGCGCTGGTCACGGTTTCTGGCGTAGGTGTGCTCAAGACCGCCAGGAATGCGCAGGCGGCGCAAACACTGGCCCGGTTCCTCACCGGTGCCGCCGGCCAGGAAATCCTCGCGAAGGCGGTGGCCGAATGGCCAATGAACCCGCAGGTCAAGCCGGGCTTCGGCCTGCAGCCGTTCGAAGACCTGCACCCGCCCAAGGTCAACCCGGCGAACCTCAAGGGCGAGGAAGAAGCGCTGCAACTGCGCCGGGAAGCCGGGCTGGCGTGATGCCCGCTCCGGCATGACATGGGCACGCGGACCGCGCGGCTCGCCATGAACGGCGCCATTGCCCTGGCGCGGCCCGGCCTGCGCTGGGCTGGGCAGCGTCGGCGCATGCGCGTGCCCTGGCTGCTGATCGCGGCCATGGTGCCGGTCGCGCTGATACTCCTTCCACTCGTTTACGTAGGGCTGCGCACGGCCCAGGCGGGCCTGGCCGATGTCGCCTCGGAGCTGCTGCGCCCACGCACGCTGAAGCTGCTGCTGAACACGGTGGGCCTGGGCGCCGGCGTCACGCTGGCAACCGTGGTCATCGGCCTGGGCGTGGCCTGGTGCGTGGAACGCACCGACCTGCCACTGCGCAACTTCTGGCGCATCACGGCCGGACTGCCGCTGGTGCTGCCGGCCTTCGTCGCAAGCTACGCCTGGGCGTCCATCGGCACGGGCTTTCAGAACCTGGGCGGTGCCATCATGGTGCTGGCGCTCACGAGCTACCCGCTGGTCTACCTGCCCGTGGCGGCGGCGCTGCGCAGCGCCGATCCCGCTTTCGAGGACATTTCCCGCTCGCTGGGCGCTGGGCCGTGGCGCACGTTTCGGCGCGCCCTCCTGCCCCAGCTCCTGCCGGCGCTGGGTGGCGGCGCGCTGCTCGTGCTCACGCACATGTTCGCCGAATTCGGCGCGCTCGCCTTTTTGCGGGTGCAGACCTTCACCACGGCGATCTTCGAATCGTATGAACTGCATTTCGACAGCTCGACCGCCGCCGCCCTGTCCATCGTGCTGATGCTGCTGTGCCTGCCCGCCGCGTGGCTGGAAATGCGCCTGCGCGGCCAGCGGCGCGTGGCGCGCGTAGGGCGCGGCGCGATGCGTGTGCCCCATCTCGTGCGGCTGCGGGGCATGCGACTGCTGGGCGTGCTCGGCGCGTTTGCGCTGCTGGGGGTGCTGTCTCTGGGCGTGCCGCTGGCGGCGCTCGGCTACTGGCTGGTCACGGGCAGCTCGGCCGGCGGCGGCTTCGACGCGCTCTGGCCGGCCATCCGCGGCTCCATCACCTTTGCCGGCAGCGGCGCGCTGCTCACCAGCGTGCTCGCCATCCCGCTGGTGCTGCTGGCGGTGCGCCAGCGCAGCAGATGGGCCCAGGCGGCCGAACGCCTGCCCTATATCGTGCACGGCCTGCCGGGCGTGGTGGTGGCGCTGGCGCTGGTGTTTCTCTCGCTGCGCCTCGTGCCCGCGCTCTACCAGAGCCTGCTGGTGCTGCTCGTCGCCTACGCCATCCTGTTCCTGCCGCTGGCGCAATCGTCGCTGCGCGGCTCCATCGAGCTGCTGCCTCCGCAGATCGAAAGCGTCGCGCGCAGCCTCGGCAAGCGCCCTCATCAGGTGTTCTTCTCCATCGTGCTGCCCAACATCGCACCGGGCGTAGGCGCGGCGCTGGCGCTGATGTCGCTGCAGATGGTGCGCGAGCTCACCGCCACGCTGATGCTCGCGCCCACGGGCACGACGACGCTGGCCACCGAAGTCTGGGCCTACACCAACGATGGCGAATACGCCGCCGCCGCGCCCTTTGCCGCCATGCTGGTGGTCCTGTCGATCGTGCCGGTGTGGGTCTTCACGCGCCGCATGCTGCATCAGTCGCTATGAGTACGGTCGCGGCGCAGGGGCTGCGCAAGACGTATGGCACCACCGAGGTGCTGCGCGGCATCGATCTGCACCTCCAGTCCGGCTCGGTGCTCGCGCTGCTGGGGCCGTCGGGCTGCGGCAAGACCACGCTGCTGCGCCTGATCGCGGGCTTCGAGCCGGTCGATGACGGCACGATCACGTTTGACGGGCGCGTGGTGGCATCGGCCAGCCACTTCGTGCCGCCCGAGCGGCGCGGCATCGGCTACGTGCCGCAGGAAGGTGCTCTTTTCCCGCACCTGACGGTAGAGGAAAACATCCGCTATGGCTTGAACCGGCGCTGCAACTGCCAGGAGCGCCTGCAAGAGGTGCTTGCACTCACCGGCCTGCAGGGCCTGGGCGGGCGCTATCCGCACGAGCTCTCGGGCGGGCAGCAGCAACGCGTGGCGCTGGCCCGGGCACTGGCCCCGCAGCCTTCGCTGATCCTGCTCGACGAGCCCTTCAACGCCCTGGACCTGGATCTGCGCCACAGCCTGTGCGAAGAGGTGGTGCAGATGCTGCGCGGCACCGGCGCGACCACCATCCTCGTGACGCACGATCCGGTGGAAGCCTTTGCCACGTCCGACCAGGTGGCGGTGATGCAGGCGGGTGCGATACGCCAGTGCGCGAGCCCCCAGGGCGTGTACTGGTGCCCGGCGGACGCGACCGTGGCGCGCCTGACGGGTTCGACGATTTTTCTGCCCGGCAAGGCACGCGATGGTGTCGTGCACTGCGCCCTGGGAGAGCTGACGCTGCACGAGGAAGTCCGAGGCCTGAACGGCCAGGTGCAGGCGATGCTGCGCCCCGAACAGCTGTGCTGGAGCCCCGCGCCAGGCGGCGTTCCGGCGCAGGTGCTGCACCACTCCTTCCGGGGCGACCACACCGTCGTGAGCCTCGTGGCCAACGACCTGCCGCTGCGCCTTCGCATGCCCACGTTGCAGGCGCCCGCGCGCGATGCGCGAGGCAACCTCATTGTGCACGGGACGTGCATGGCCTACCCCGCGTAAGCCCCTTGCTCAGGCGGGCGCGTGCGTGAGCACCGCGTCGATGTGACGCAGGTGGCGACGGCTCGATGCGAGCATGGCCACGGCGGCGCACACCGCCGCCGCGCCCACCCAATAGGGCACGTGGTCATTGATGCGTTCGCCCAGAAAACCCGCAAGCCAGGGCGCCACCGCTCCGCCCGCGAAACGCACGAAACTGTAGGCGGCCGAGGCCACGCCACGCTGCACCGGCGCGGCATTCATCACGGTCTCCGTCACCAGGGTGTTGTTGATGCCCAGAAACAGCCCCGCCACGACCACGCCACCGGCGAGCACCGCCTGGTTCCCGGTCCAGATGGCCATGACGACGAGCACCAGCGCAAAACCGCTCAGGGCCATCAGGGCCGAGGGCAGCGTGCCAAAGCGCTCCTGCAGGCGCGGAGCGACGAAGACGGACGCAAACGCCAGCGCCACGCCCCAGCCGAAGAACACCAGACCCACCTGCTGCGCCCCCATGTTCAACGGAAACGGCGTGTAGGCCAGCAACGTGAAGAATCCGAAGTTGTAGAGCAGCGCCGTGAGCGCCACGCCCAGCAGGCCTGGGTGGCGCAGCGCCCGAAACGGGTCACGCAGCGAACTCGGTTGAGGGCGCGTCGCGGTCTCGGGCAGAAGGAAGACCGTGACCAGCAACGCCAGGGCCATCAGCACCGAAACGCCAAAAAACGGCCCGCGCCAGGAGATGGCGCCGAGCACGCCGCCAATCAGCGGCCCGGCCGCGATGCCCACGCCGAGCGCGGCCTCGTAAAGAACGATGGCCTCGCGCACCGAGCCGTGCGAGCTGCTGACGATGGCCGTGAGTGCCGTGGCCACGAACAAGGCATTGCCCAGGCCCCAGAGCGCACGCCAGCCGACGATGGCGGCGATCGAATCGGACGCGCCGGCCAGGCCCGCGCCCACGATGATGACCGCCAGCCCCAGCAGCAGCGTGCGCTTGACGCCCAGGCGGCTGGAGACGACGCCGGTGATCAGCATCGCCAGGCCCATGATGGCCATGTAGCTCGTGAAAAGCAGCGAAGTCTGCGACGGCGTGGCGCCGAGCGAGTCGGCAATCGGCTTGAGGATGGGGTCCACCAGGCCGATGCCCATGAAGGCGATGACACAGGCAAAGGCGACGGCCAGCACGGCCTTGGGTTGGTGCAGAAAATTCATGAGGTCTTGTTCTGTTCGTGCCGGTGGTTGGCGTAAGCAATTTCGAGCAAGGCACCCAGGGTGCGGGTGGCCGCCTGCACGCGTTCGCGCTCGGGCGCATCCATGTGCGCCATCAGCGCCTGGAGCACCCGGGCACGCGTGGCGCGCGCGTCGGCCAGCACCGCGCGGCCTTCCTCGGTCAGGGTGAGCATGGTGGCCCGGGCATCGAGCGGGTCACTGGCGCGCGCCACCCAGCCCCGGGCCTGCAGGCGCTGCACGCGCGTGGTCATCGTCGGCTGGCTGCAGTGCTCGACCCGCGCCAGGTCGCCGGTGCGTGCCTGCCCCCACTCGTCGATCTGCGAGAGCACACGCACCTGGGCCAGCGGCAGCGCCCAGTCGGAATGGTGCGTGACCCAGCGGTTGAGCCGCACGACCACATCCAGCAGTTCGGCGGCACCCCCCGGGCCATGGTCGGATGGAGACACGGTCATCTCAATTACATAGTTTGGCTATGTAATTATAGAGTGACTGCACCCGGAAGGCCCTGCCGCCTACCAGCCGCTGGCGACGCCGGCGCGCCTGAGCACGAAGGGTGTGTCCACGCCGGGCTGCCCCGGGCGGTCGAGCCGCTGCAGCGTGCCGTGGATCTCGCGGCCGCAGCTCGCGTCATCGAGGCGCCCGGTCCAGAACGCGGTCAGCGTCTTGCCGTCGCGCGATTCGTCGAGGTTGAAATCACCCTCTTCCACATCGCCCGAGGCGATCGAATTCACGCCACCGAGCGTGAATTCGCCGCGCAGGCTGGCGGCAAACTCGGGGTGCTGGCGCAGCACCAGCGTACCGTGCTCGCCCAGGCGTGGCAGCTCCACGCTCCAGCGGCCATAGAGCTGGCGTGCCTGCCAGCGTGCCAGCTCGGGGCAGGCGGGGTTCACATGGGTCTGTGCCACGCCATGGTTCGTGGATTCAACACGATTTTGGCCTCCAGCGCAGGCCGATAAAGCGCTAGCCACTATCAAAAGAAGAAAAACACGCCTCATGGGTACAGGTATGGTTAGAGCAATCGCGTGCCCAGCGGCACCTCGGCATCGGGCACGCACAGGGCCACATGCCCTTCAGCATCATGGAAGCCGGTCACGAGACATTCGGACATCAGCGGTCCGATCTGCTTGGGAGGAAAGTTGACCACCGCCACCACGAGGCGCCCCACCAGGTCCTGCGGCGTGTAGCGCTGCGTGATCTGCGCGCTGGATTTCTTCACCCCGATGCCGGGGCCGAAATCCACCTGCAGCTTGTACGCGGGCTTGCGCGCCTGGCCGAACACTTCGGCCGCGACCACCCGGCCGACGCGCAGTTCGACCCGGCTGAAATCGTCCCAGGTGATCGTCTCCATGCCTGCTCCGTTCAGGCCTGCACCAGAGCGGCGCTGATCTGGTACTTGAACCCGGCCGCGTCGTAGTGGTCGAACCAGCCGTCGGCGTCCTCGGCCATCGGGTACATCAGGAAGCCGATCGCGTCGCCCCGGCTGCCCGGCAGTTTCACATCGTGCGCGGTGTTGTAGGCCATCCAGTTGCCTTCCCACGCGCCGTACAGGCCCGCGTTCACCGGTGCGATGAGCGGATCTTTCAGGTTCTTGATCCACACCGGCGTTTCCTGGCGCATGACCTTGGCCACGTCCGCCGGATCCATCGCCGTCCAGCCGTGCGCCTGCAGATAGACCTCGGCGCGGCAGTGCTGCGCGCCGGTGAGCTTGGCCGAATTGCTGCCGAGCTGCTGGTAGCCGAAGCTCGACGGCGCCACGCGGATGCCGTAGACATCGCGCGCGGGCACGCCCACCGAGCGGCACAGGCCGACGAAGAGCGCATTGATGTCGGCGCACTTGCCGCCCAGGTTGCCGGTCTCCAGCATGGTCTTGATGTCGCCCTCGCCGCAGCCCTTGACCTCGGGCTCGCGCCAGGCGTTGGCCACCACCCAGTCATAGAGTGCCCGCACTTTTGCTTCGTCGCCGCGCGCGCCCTGCGTCGCCTTGAGCGCGGTGGCGCGCACGATGCCGTCGGTGGGCAGCAGGCGCGTGGGCCGCAGTGCATGGCGCAGCGTGTCCGCGCCGTCGCGCTCGCGCAGGCCGCCGAGCACGCGGCTTTGCGTGCGCACGCGGCTGGTCACCCGCACCTGCGGTTGCGCGGTGCCGGCGGCAAATTCCGCCACCACCATGCGCACGCCCTGTGCGCCGTCGCTCGCCAGGCGGGCGCTGCCGTTGCTGTCCAGGGTGTCATTGATCGGCAGCTGCCAGCCGGTCTGCACCGACGGCAGCGGCACCCACACGCGCGTGGCGCTGGTGGTGGTAGGCAGATCGACGCGCGTGGTGACATCGAAGGTGCGCCAATCGCCCGCCTGCGGCGCGAAGTGACGGCTGGAGGTTTGCGCCCGCGCGGCGGCGGACCAGGTGACGGGAAGCGCGGCGGCCATGCCGATGGCGGCCGCGCGCCCCACGATGGAGCGGCGATGCAAGTTCATTCAGAGAACCCTTTCATGCAGTGAATACACCTGTCGGCGCATGAGAGGCGTTGTGTGGGATCAGTCCGCAAACGCCAATGCCTCGAAGGCAGGTGACTTGCAGCCCGACCGGGCGCAAGCGAGGGTGATTATCGGCAATCCGGCGGCAGGCCGCGTGGCTCGCCGCGGGCTCAGGCGCGGCGCCCGCCCAGCGCATCGATCCAGCGGGCGGCGTCCTGGCCGGTCCAGTCGACGGCGCCGGTCACCACCTGCCGCGGCTGACCCGAGGTATCGATGAGGATCGTGGTGGGAAACGCCTCGATCTGCCAGGCGCGCGTCGCCTCGCCCCGGGGGTCGAGCAGCACCGGCAGCTTGAGCTGCGTGGCCGCGAGGTAGCGCCGCACCGTAGCCGGGCGCTCGCGCGAGTTGACCGCCAGCACCGCGATGCGTTCGCCCTCCAACTCGGCCAGCGTCTGCAGCGTGGGCATTTCCTCCTTGCACGGGCCGCACCACGTGGCCCAGAAGTTCACCAGCACCACGCGGCCCCTGAGCGCCGCCAGATGGTGCTCGCCGCCCTGAATGTCGGTGGGCGGCAGCGCGGGCGCCGGGGTGCCGGCCGGCCAGCGCTGCAGCCGGAATTGCGCCTGGCCCGCCAGCGGTAGCCCGCCCGCGAGCAGCGCCGCCAGCAGCGCGCGGCGATCGAGCATCACAGCCGCTCGGCCACCCAGGCCTGCACGCCCGCCAGCGCCGCGGGCAAGGCCTTGGTGTCGCTGCCGCCGGCCATCGCCATGTCGGGCTTGCCGCCGCCCTTGCCGCCGACCTGCCGAGCGACAAAGTTCACCAAGTCGCCCGCCTTGACCTTCGCGGTCTCGGCCTGGGTCACGCCGGCGGCGAGCTGCACCTTGTCGCCATCGATCGCGGCGAGAACAACCACGGCGTTCTTCAGCTTGTCCTTGAGCTTGTCCATGGTTTCGCGCAGCGTCCTCGCGTCGGCGCCGGGCAGCACGGTGGCCAGCACCTTCACGCCCTTGACATCCACCGCCTGGCTCGCGAGCTCATCGCCCTGGCTGGCGGCGAGCTTGCCCTTGAGCTGGGCGATTTCCTTTTCCAGCGTTTTCACGTGGTCCTGCGCCGCGACGATGCGCGGCGTGAGTTCCGCGACCGGTGCCTTGAGCGCCGCCGCCGCATCGTGTACCGTGGCTTCGAGCGACTGGATGCAGGCCAGCGCGTTCATGCCCGTGACACCTTCCACGCGGCGGATGCCCGCGGCCACCCCGCTCTCGGCCACGATCTTGAACAGGCCGATGTCGCCCGTGTGCGCCACGTGCGTGCCACCGCAGAACTCGCGGCTGGTGCCGATGTCGAGCACGCGCACGCTCTCGCCGTACTTTTCGCCGAAGAGCATCATCGCGCCGGTCTTCTGCGCACTCTCGATGTCCATCACGCGCGCCTGCGTGGCGGTGTTGGCCAGCACCTCCTCGTTTACGCGGCGCTCCACTTCCTTGATCTGCGCCGCCGTCACCGGCTGGTTGTGCGCGAAGTCGAAGCGCGTCTTGTCGGGATCAACGAGCGAGCCCTTCTGCTGCACGTGCGCGCCCAGCACCTCGCGCAGCGCCTTGTGCATCAGGTGCGTGACGCTGTGGTTGCGCATGGTGGCGGCGCGCCGCGCGGTGTCGACCTGCGCCTGCAGCGCATCGCCGACCTTGAGGCTGCCGCTTTCCAGCACGCCGTGATGGCCGAACACGCCCGCCTTGACCTTCTGCGTGTCGTGCACGGCAAAGCGCACGCCGTCGGCGGTGAGCACGCCCTGGTCACCCACCTGCCCGCCCGATTCGGCATAAAACGGTGTCGTATCGAGCACCACCACGCCCGCCTGCCCGGCCTTCAATTGGGTGACGCTCTCGCCCTCGAAATACAGCGCCACGACCTTCGCGGCTTCGCTCAGGTGTTCATAGCCGGTGAAGGTATTGGCCGCGCCCTCGTAGTGCAGCGCCCGGTCCATCTTGAACTTGCCGGCCGCGCGCGCGGTGTCCTTCTGGTGCTGCATGGCGGTGTCAAACCCCGCCTCGTCCACGCTCACGCCGCGCTCGCGGCAGACGTCATTGGTCAGGTCGAGCGGAAAACCATAGGTGTCGTGCAGCTTGAAGGCCACGTCACCTGAAAGAGTCAACCCCCTCCAATCACGGAGCTCAAAATAGGTTGACTCTGCCAACTCAATAGGTTCAGGAGATGTAGAGGTCCGTTCAAAAAAAGCTGGATCATCCACCAGTACCAAGGCGCTCACGAAGCCGCGCTGGTCGTAAAGGGGTATGTAGCTTCTCCCGGATGAACTGTCACGACCACCGTGCGTCCATCCAGGTTTATTAATCGCTATCCAGCGTTTCGCAAACTCGTAATCCAACGCAAGATCTAATATCTCCATCCCATGCGCCAGCGTCTCGAAGAAGCGCTCTTCCTCGGTCTGCAGCACGCTGGTGATGTGCGCCTGCTGCTCTTTCAGACGCGGATAGGCCTCGCCCATCTGCGCCACGAGGTCGGCCACGAGCCTGTGAAAGAACGGGGTCTTGCACCCCAGCTTGTAGCCATGGCGGATCGCACGGCGGATGATGCGCCGCTGCACGTAGCCGCGCCCCTCGTTGCCGGGAATCACGCCGTCACTCACCAGAAACGCAGTGGCGCGAATGTGGTCGGCAATCACCTTGAGCGAGGGGTTGGTCAGGTCGGTGCAACCCGTCTCGCGCGCGGCAGCATGGATCAGCGCCTGGAACAGGTCGATCTCGTAATTGCTGTGCACATGCTGCAAGATGGCGGCCAGGCGCTCCAGCCCCATGCCGGTATCGACGCAGGGCGCGGGCAGCGGCGTGACCGAGCCATCCTCGGCCATGTCGAACTGCATGAACACGTGGTTCCAGATCTCGATGAAGCGGTCGCCGTCTTCATCGGGTGAACCGGGAGGGCCGCCGGGGATGTCGGCGCCGTGGTCATAAAAAATCTCCGAGCACGGGCCGCAGGGGCCGGTGTCGGCCATCATCCAGAAGTTGTCGCTCTTGTACTTGCCGCCCTTGTTGTCGCCGATGCGGATCACGCGCTCGGGCGGCAGGCCGATGATCTTGGTCCAGATGTCATAGGCCTCGTCGTCCTCGTGGTAGACGGTGGCCAGCAGCCTGTCGGCGGGCAGGCCGTAGACCTGCGTCAGCAGCTCCCAGCCCCACGCTATCGATTCCTTCTTGAAGTAGTCGCCAAAGCTCCAGTTGCCCAGCATCTCGAAGAAGGTGTGGTGGCGCGCGGTGTAGCCCACGTTTTCCAGATCGTTGTGCTTGCCGCCGGCGCGCAGGCACGCCTGAACGCTGGTGGCGCGCTTGTACGGGCGCTGGTCGGTGCCGAGGAACACGTCCTTGAACTGCACCATGCCGCTGTTGGTGAACATCAGCGTCGGGTCGTTGCCGGGCACCAGCGGGCTCGACGGTACCACGGTGTGGCCGCGCGCCGCAAAGAAGTCGAGGAAGGTCTGGCGAATCTCGGCAACGGTGGTGAGGGACGTCTTGTAATTCATGGTGTTTTTGGCCTCAAACGCTTATTCATCAAGTGATGACAGCTCTCTCATTGATAGTGATCACGGCGGCAATCACACGCCAGTCCGTCTCACCAAAAAGAACAGGCGCTCAAACCGGGCGCCCGCGCCATCCTGGCGAAACAGAGGGGTGAAATTGTACCCAGCGCCCCATTTCAAACGGCCCGCGCGCCCGCCACTGCATTCAACTCTTGATCGTTTCACGGTGCCCGGCCGCGCCGCGCTTCCAGTAGGCCAACAGGCGCATGCGTCCGGCATCCACGCCTTTGCCCAGCAGCGGCGCGCGCAGCGCGGCCATCAGCGCATGCTCGCCCCCACCCCAGACGAATCCCGCGCCGGCGGGCAGGGCCAGCTGCTGCACCGCCCGGGCCAGTGAATCGGTGAACACGCAGTCCAGCGCCGCGCGGCTGCGCCAGGCGCGTGCGTCGGCCGGGTCAGCGAGCTGCACGCGCACGATCGCCCGCGTGCCCTCGGGCAGCTCGGCGAGGCGGCGCTCGATCGCGGGCATGGCCGATTCATCGCCCAACAGCAGGTGCCAATCGAGCGCCAGCGGAATCAGCATGCTGCCGCGCGGCCCGGCCAGCCCCACCCACTGACCCAGGGGCGCCGTGCGCGCCCAGTGCGCGGCCGGGCCGTCGCCGTACACCGCGAATTCGAGCTGCACGGTATGGCGGGCGCCGTCGTGGTGCAGCGGCGTGTAGTCGCGCAATGCCGTCGACGAGCACCGGCAGGTTGGGCTTGTCGCGCCCTTCCTGTGGCAGGGCGAGCTTGACGTGATCGTCAAAACCCGGGCTGGCAAAGCCCGCCAGATCGGGCCCGCCGAGCGTCAGACGCACGAAACCGGGGCTGAGGGTTTCACGCGCGAGCAACTGCACGTGGCGCGCGGCAAACGGGTAGCGCACGCGCTGGACCAAAGGCTCAAGGGTCTGGACGGGCATGGTGACTCCGCTGATACGTCGATGAAGTCAACCGGTCACCTGCGCCATCACGGCTTCGTGCTTGACGGCGGGGCCTGCCCGGCTCATGCGGAATGTCGCGGGGCCGCAGTCCGGCCCGGAGGCTGTCCACGTTGAGCCGCAGCCCCTTTCCCGGGCCCTGGTTGACAGTGAACTGAGAGCGCGCACATGGCTTGCGCGTGAATCTGGAGCGGGTGAAGGGAACCTCATCGTGTTCCCAACTCGTTGATTGATAACGAGTTTTCCGCACTCGGCGAACCGAGATGGACATGATTATGGACTGAAAAACCACCCTTGGTCAACGCGCGCTCCGAGCAGGTCCAGTGCGAGCCATGGACAGCCAGCAATAGCCAATGTACCCGAGCACCAACGTCA
>MEFV01000004.1 GCA_001725255.1 Comamonas sp. SCN 67-35
TTAAATGAATTATTTAATTGACATTATGAATCGCTCAGAAACATCAAAAAACGTAGCAAACTTGCCCCGTATAACCGACGCTAGCGCCCTCTCCAACTCGGATGGAGTCGCACCGGACACATGACGGTACTGCGTTTCCATGCCCTTCCCCGCGCTCTGGCGGACCCCTCCCACTTGAATCCCCCTATGTCCGCGAAACCCCGTTTTTCGTCGTATACGGCGCGCGCGTGCGCATTGCTTGCCCTGGGAGCACTGTCGCTTCAGGTTCTGGGCCAGGAAACGATGCCCCTTGTCCACGGAACCTCACAGGCAGGCAGGGCGAGCGGCGGCCCATCGGTGCTGTCGCATTGGAACCCACGCCTGCTCGACCTGGGGCTGGGCGGCCCGTTGCGCCTGCACGGCACGCAGGCCGAGGCCAGTGTCGGCGTTGGCATACGCCGCGACGAGCAGGTCGAGTCGGCGCGGCTGCACCTGCGGTTCACGCTCTCGCCCGCGCTCCTGCCCGCCATTTCGCACCTCAAGGTATCGTTCAACGATCAAGTGATCCAGACCATCGTCCTCCCCAAGGAGCGTCTGGGCCAGCCTCAGGCGGTCGATCTGGACATAGCCCCGGCGTACTTCGCCGACTACAACCGGCTGCAGTTCGAATTCATCGGGCATTACACGCTGGAGTGCGAAGACCTGAACCACACCAGCCTGTGGGCCGAGATCAGCGCCGAGAGCACGCTCGACCTCGGGTTGCGGCGCCTGCCGCTGCGCAGCGACCTGGCGCTTTTGCCGACACCGTTTTTCGATCCGCGCGACAACCGGCAGGTGAATGTGCCCGTGGTCTACGGCGCCACCCCGAGCCTGGGCGAACTCAAGGCCGCAGGCTCGGTGGCCAGCTGGCTGGGCGTGCTGGCCGCCTACCGCGGCAATCGCTTCCAGGTGTTTGAAAACAGCCTGCCGCCGGGCTCGGCCATTGTCATCGCCAGCAACGCCCACCGTCCCGATTTCCTGCGCGAGCTGGCGCCGGTACAGGAGCCAACCCTGTCGATGATGGCGCACCCCGATCTGCCCGGCGCGCAACTGCTGCTGGTGCTGGGCAAGGACGACGCCCAGGTCCAGCAGGCCGCCGAAGCATTGGCATTGAACACCGCCGCGCTATCGGGTCAAACGGTACACGTGACCGATCTCAAGCGTGCGCCGCCACGCAAGGCCTACGATGCACCGCGCTGGATCTCCAGCGAGCGCGCGGTGCCGCTCGGCACGCTGGTCGATCGCCCGTCGCAGCTGCAATTGCACGGCACGCAGCTGCGCGACACGGTGCGCATCAACGCCCGCATGGCGCCGGACCTGTTTACCTGGAACGCCAAGGGCATACCGCTGCATCTTCAGTACCGCTACACGCCCACGCCATTTTCGGATCGCGGCGCGCTCAATGTCGCGCTCAACGGCCAGTTCCTCAAGTCCTATCCGCTTCATGCCAGCGGCGACAGCCAAGGGAAGGTGAACGCGCTGCTTCCGCTCGTGGGCGATGCGCCGGGACAGACCCGCTCGAACATGACGATCCCCGCCTTCATGGTGGGCGGCGACAACCAGATGGAGTTCACCTTCCAGATCCCGCCGGCGGACCTCGGCCGGTGTACCGCCACGCAGCCGGTGCAGCTGCGCGCGGCGCTGGATCCGGAATCGAGCATCGACCTGACCGGGCTCGATCACTACATCGCCATGCCCAACCTCGCGGCATTCGCCAACAGCGGCTACCCGTTCACCACGTACGCCGATCTGGCACAAACCGCGATCGTGCTCCCCGACCCACCCACGACAGCGGCCGTGCAGACTTATCTCACCGCGGTCGCACGCATGGCGTCGTCCACCGGCTACGCGGGCACGCGCTTCATCCTGCTGTCACCCGGGCAGATCGACCAGGCCAGGAATCGCGACATCCTCGTCATCGCCCATGGCAGCGACAGCGGGTTGCTGCACCAATGGAAGGCCGACATGCCTGCGGTGCTCGCCGCCGGCAAACGCTCGGTGCAGCCGCTGGAGCGCGCGCTGAACCAGTTCTCGGAGCTGTTCCGCATGCCCGAAGGCGCGCCCACCCAGCCGGGCGAAGGCGCCACCGTCCTGCAGGGAGACGGGCCGCTGGCGGCCATCGTGGGGCTGCAGTCGCCGCTGGCTTCAGGGCGCAGCGTCATCGCGCTCACCGCCACCGATCCGGATGCCATGCGCCTGATCAGCCGCAGCCTCAACGATGGTGCGAAGGTCGAGCAGGTGCACGGTGACCTGAGCCTGCTCAGGGGCAACACGATCGAGAGTTACCGCATCAACCCCGTCTACTACATCGGCGACCTGCCCTGGTACAAGCGCCTGTGGTTTCAACTGCACAGCCATCCGCTGCTGCTCGCACTGCTGGGGGTCCTTGCGGGCCTGGTATTGACACTCCTGGTGTACGGCGCCCTGCGAGCCCTGGCACGGCAACGCCTGGAAGGCCGCGATGCCTGAGGCGGGGGTCGGTGACGCCGCGCGGCGCAACCTGCTCCAAGGCGCCTTGCTGCTGATCGGCGGAGCACTCCCCGCCTGGACGCAGGCGCGGCAGGAAAGGCCGGGCGCCTCGGCGTGGTCGGCGTGGGACAACTTCGCTCGCCAGTTCATGCAGGCCGACGGCCGTATCGTGGCCAACAGCGAAGGCCAGACACATTCCGAGGCGCAGAGCTATGCCTTGATGTTCGCGCTGATCGCCAATGACCGCGCCCGCTTCGAACTCGTCCTGCGCTGGACCGAAGACAACCTGTGCGCAGGCGATCTGACCGCGCGGCTGCCCGCCTGGCTCTGGGGCAGGCAAGCCACCGGCCAATGGGGCGTGGTCGATCCCAATGCGGCATCGGATGCGGACCTGTGGATCGCCTACGCCCTTGCGCAGGCTGGCCGGTTGTGGGACGTCCGCCGTTACCGCGCGCTCGCCACAGTGCTTGCCGAACGCATCGTGAACGAGGAAACGGCCGTGCTGCCCGGTCTCGGTCTGACTCTTCTGCCCGGTCCCCGGGGATTCATCAAGGAGGCCGACAAGCGTTGGCGTCTCAATCCCAGCTACATGCCACTGCAGGTGCTGCATGGCCTGGCGCAGGCCACCGCGGAACCTGCCTGGAAGAGCCTGAGCGCCAGCGCCCGGCGCGTCATCATCGAGTCGGCGCCACGCGGCTTCGCTCCCGACTGGGTGCAGTACCTGGCAGACCAGGGTTTCGAGCCGGACCATGATGGAGAACGCCCGGCCGAAGGCTCGTACAACGCGATCCGCGTCTACCTGTGGGCAGGCATGCTGGGCGCCGAGGACGCGGCTCGTGCGCCGCTGCTGCGCGCGCTCTCGCCGATGGTGCGCTGCGTCTCGGAACTGGGCTACCCGCCCGAAGCCGTCGATAGCGTCACGGGTGCCGTGCGGGGCACTGCCGAAGCGGGTTTTTCCGCCGCGCTATTGCCGCTGCTGCAAGCCAGCGGCGCACGAGAGGCCCTGCAGGAGCAGCAACGGCGCCTGCAGACGCAGCCGCCCGGCAAGGACGCGTATTACCAGCAATGCCTGCTGCTTTTCGGCGAAGGATGGATGCAGGGCGCCTACCGGTTCGAGGCCGATGGCCGACTTTCCGTGAAATGGAGAGGCGCCGCATGAGGTGCAGGAGAAGCTGGGCGCCGCTCGTGGTGACGCTGGGCCTGCTGGCGGGTACTGCCGCGCTGGCGCAGACGGAAAGCCTCTCCGACGTCCAGCGCGACCTGCTGCGCAACACCCGCAGCTGGATCGAGCGCGGGCGTCTCGACCTGGCGCGCCAGACCGTGGAAAAACTGCTGACCATCAGCCCGGACATGCCACAGGCACTGGCCGAACTCGGCAACCTGGCGCTGCAGGAACACCAGCCGCAGGAGGCTCAGCGCCTGCTCGATCGATTGCGCCAAATCGATCCACAGGCACAGGCCACGCGCGATTTGCAGACGCTGGTCAGGGTCCATGGGCAAGGCCAGGAGCAACTGGCACGCATGCGCCTGCTGGCGCGTGCCGGGCGCCAGCAGGAGGCCGCCAAGGTCGCGCGCGAGCTCTTTCCCGACGGCCCTCCTGAAACCGGCGTGCTCGGCCTCGAGTACTACCGCATCGTCGCGGCGGCGGATGCCCACGGCGGGACCGGGACCGGCAGCGCGTTGCAAGACCTCGCCACACGCACCGATGATCCCAACTACCGCCTGATCGAGCTTGAAGCGCGGCAGGCGCAAAACGCACCGGCGCCGGCGCTCGCTCTGGCGCTGCAGCAGCTTGCGCAGGTGCCCGGCGTGGATCAGCAGCGCCTGCGTGACCTGTGGCGCCGGGTACTCGAGCGTGTGCCAACCAACACGACGGGGCTGGCCCACCTTCAAGCCTATCTGCAACGCTACCCCGGCGATACCGATATTGCGCAGCTGCTCGCCACCCGGCGCACGGCCCTGGCACGCGCCGAACGCTGGGCGCATGACCCGGCACGGCTGGCCCTGGTGGCCGCGCAGAAGGCGCTGGATACCAACGATCTGCCGCGCGCCAAAGACCGGCTTCAAGCCGCGCTCGCGCTGCGACCCCAGGATGCCGATGCGCTGGGCCTGCTCGGACTGGTACGCCTGCGAGAGGCGAACTACGACGAGGCGCGACAGTTATTCGCCAACGCCGCGAGCAGCACGAAACTGCAGAAGTGGCGTGATCTGGAATTGACCGCGCAGTTGTGGGGCCTGATACAAAAGGCCGGCAAGGAGCGTGATGCGGGCCGGCTCGCCGTCGCGGCCGATCTCGCCACGCAGGCGCTGCACATGCAGCCGAACAACCCCGAGGCACTCGTCACTCTCGCGCAGATCCGTGTCCTGCAAGGGCGGGACGTACAGGCCCAGCCGCTCTTTGAGCAGGCACTGGCCGCACAGCCGGGGCACCCCGGCGCGTTGCGCGGCCTGGTCGCCCTGGCTCTGCGCGCCCACCGCCATGACGCGGCACTCACGCTGCTGGCCGCGCCCACCGCCGACGACGGCGAACGCGCGCTGCGTACCGAGCTGCGCGCCAGCGTGCTTGCCGCACAGGCCGATGAGCAACTGGTCGGTGCCCACCTGGGGCCTGCCCTGCGCCTGCTGGAAGACGCCGTCGCCCTTTCCCCTGAAGACCCCTGGCTGCGCCACCGCCTGGCACGCGTGTATCTGCAACTGCACCAGCCCAGGGAAGCGCTGAACGTCATGGACGAAGGCGTGGCACTTGTCGGCTCGGACGCCGACATGCGTTTCGCGCGCGCGCTGATCCGCAGCGCCGCGAACGACGATGCGGGCGCCCTGCGAGACCTGCAGCGCATCGCCTCCGCGCAGCGCAGCGAGGGCATGCGCTCGCTGCTGCAGTCCGCGTCGGTGCGTGCCAGCGTGGCCGAGGCCACGGGCGCCGCCGCAGACGCGCAACGACTGCTGACGCGCGCCGAACACGAAGCGGGTGACGACGCACAACTGCTGTGGATCGTCGCCAACGCCTGGTTCGCACGGGCCGAGCCAACGCACGGCGTCGCTGTATTCGACCGCCTGGCCGCGCGCAAGGGCGGCCAGGCGCAACTGCCCGCGCAGGCGAGACTCGACCATGCCGCGCTCCTCTCACGCGCGCGCATGGACGAGCGTCTGGGCCAAATGCTGCCCGTGCTGCAGGCAGCGTCCGATTGGGACGCGGCTCAGGCACGGCGCCTGGCGCAGCTGAACGCCGAGTACCTGCAGCGCCTCATCAAGGCCCGCATGGCCGCCGGCGACCGGGCCGAAGCCCGGGAACTGGCGCAGGCTCCGTTGTGGGGCACGCAGCACCTTGCGCCGGGTGAAGCCGACCTGGCACGGGGGCGCTTGCGGATGGCGGCCGAAGACTGGAGCGGCGCGGAACAGGCGCTGAATACCGCACTCGTCCTCCAGCCGGACCACAGCGAGGTGCATCTGGCGCTGGGCAACACCCTGTCGCGCCTGGGCCGGCGCGACGAGGCCTACACACAGGCGCTGTGGCTGGGCACCCATGTGCCAACGAGCGAACGCGACGACCAGCTTGCGCTCCTGCGACTGCTGCAGCGCATCCCCGCGACGGAGGCCGCGCGCACCCTGACGACGCGCCTGCTGCAGGCATATCCGAACGACACGCAGGTGCTGCTGCATGCGGCCCGACTCGAGCGCTCGGAGGACCGCTACGCGCAGGCTCTGGCCTATTTTCGCCAGGCACAGGAGCAAGACGGCAACGCGCAGGAAACGAAAGCCGACATTGCCAGGGGCATCGAGGCCATCCAGGCGCGCCGTCGCTCCTGGATCGAGACTGGCTTGGTGCGCATCTCCAAGTCCTCGACCGAAGGCATCTCCTCGCTGCACGGCTACGAGCTGCCGATGGTGGCGTGGATTCCCAGGGGCTACGACGGCAACTACTTTCTGCATGTGGACCGTGTGCAGCTCGACGCCGGCGCCCTGCCGTCGGCGCAGGCAGACGCGCTGCAATACGGGCAGGTTGCCGCCTGGCCCGCGAGCGACTATCCGGGCGCTCCGGGTACGCCACGCGGGCAGGGAACCAACCTGGGATTCGGCTATCGCGGCGCTGGCCTCGAGTGGGACATCGGCGCCATCGGCCTGGGCATGCCCGTGACCAATCTGGTCGGCGGCGTGTCGCATGGCGAGTGGCGCGAGGATGGAAACTACCGCGTGGAATTCTCGCGCCGCCCCCTCACGGGCAGCCTGCTGTCCTACGCTGGCGCGCGTGATCCGATCAGCGGCCAGATCTGGGGCGGCGTCGTCGCCACCGGCGTGTCCGGGCGCATCGGACGCCCGTTCGGCCTCTACAACGCTTCACTGTCCGCAGGCTATGCCCTGCTGCAGGGCAAGAACGTGGAAAACAACACCCGGTTGCAGCTGCGCGCCGCCATCGACCGCGACGTCTGGCACGGCACCCACGGCAGCGTCAACGTCGGCCTCACCCTGTCGCTGTGGCACTATGCAAAGGACCTTTCCGAATACAGCTGGGGCCACGGCGGCTATTACAGCCCGCGCCACTATGCTTCGGTCGGCCTGCCCATCGAATGGGGTGGACGCCATGGGAAATTCACCTGGCTGCTGCGCGGCGCGCTCTCGTTTTCACGCAGCTCCAGCGGGGCAAGCGACTATTTTCCCGGCAACGCGGCGCTGCAGGCGCAGGCGCAGAGCCTCGGAAACGGCCCCGTCCATGCCGCCAGCGCCAGCTCGGGATTCGGTCGCTCGTTGCGCGGTGTCATCGAATATCAGGCCGCGCCCAACCTGACCCTGGGCGCGCAGCTCTCGCTCGACCGATCCGCCTACTACGCGCCCACCACCGCACTCGTGTATCTGCGCTGGCTTCTCGGCCCGGCGCAACCACCGCAGACCGACCGGCCACGCCCGGTGCAACCGTATTCGGACTTCTGACATGGCCGCATCGTCTTCCCTTGTCACCTTTGTGCGCAGTCAGTTGCAGTCCCTCGGGGACGACCTGCGCCGACACCCCAGGCGTCCGGCACGGCCCGCCACACTGGGCATTCGCCATCTGCCCGAGGATATTGGCCAATTGCCCATCGGCTCGCCCGCACTGTTGCTGGCGCAGGACGAGGCAAGCGCCAGGCAATGGGCGCCCATGATCATCATGGAACTGCTGGCCTGTGGCCCGGTCCTGCTGCTGGCGGCCCGCGCGCAGGACGTCGACGCGCTCTGGGAACACATCCCGCTGCGCCAGGCCTACGACGCCGGGCGACTGCGCGTGGCACTTTTTCCACCGCCCGCCCAGGCACGGTTGCGCCGCGACGGTCTGATGCACTGGACCGAAGAACTGCGCCGCTCGGGTCTGACGGCAGGGGCCAGCCTGTGCCTGCTGGACGCACGCGCGCTGCTGTCCGGGGCTTCCATGACCGAATTGCGGCGTCTTGGAGCGCAACTGCACCGATTTGCATCCCGCCGGTCATGGCCTGTCGTGCTGCTGCTGCCACTGGTGCAAGCCATGGATGACGCCCCATACACGGGAGGCGCGCGGTTGGCGGCCACGGCGCGCTCGGGCACGCTGGGCATCAGCCACATCGCCACTCTGGCAAAGGAACCGAACGGGTCGGTGCTGACATTGCACAGCTGGGACGGCGCGCAGGGCGCGGTGTTTCACATGCGCTACGCCCTGCAGGAGGATGCTGGTGGGCTGGCATACGCCGGCAGCTGTTCCCAGGGCGAAGAGCCGACGCTGATTCAGGCACCGGACATGGACCTCGTCTACGCGACACAGGCCTGCCTTCCGCCATCGTTCGAGCCGCCGGCGAACTGGACCATCGTGTCGACGTGGGATGAACTGGAACAGACTGCGCGCCATGCAGTGGGGGCGACGGCACTGCTCGACGCGGGAGAGCCGCAGCAGTTCGATGCGCTGGGCGCGCTGGTGCACCGCCTGCGCAGCAGCTGCCCGTCCAGCCTGAAAATCATCGTGCGCGAAACAACAGGCAAGCTGCGCGCCCACAGCGAGCAGGCCTTGCTGCACCTGGGTGCCACCACCGTGGCCTACCGCGAGCTCGGGTTTGCACGTCTGATGCGCCTCGTCGAGGCAAGCCGTCAGATCGTGCATGCACAGCCGCCCGCGCAGGATCTGGAGCGCACCCTCGAAGCCTTCCGACCCGCACCCATGCGCGGCTACCTGGCCCCGGTGGCTTTCGAGCGTGCCGTGCGCACGGTGTACGAACGCCGGGGCGCGGTCCAGCTCGCACACACGCTGGTGCATCTGCAATTGCTGCCACGCGTGGCGCATCTGGATGCACTGCGATCATGCCGGGTGCTGCGCGATGGCGATCTGGTCAGTGCCGACGCCTCCGGCATCTGGGTTTTCCTTTTTGCCTGCAGTGCGCCGGACGTGCCGCAGACCCTGAGCCACATGTTCACGCTGGCGCTGGAACAACTCTTTTCGGCGCAGGTCATCGACAGCACCGAGTCCGGCATCGCGGCCGTTCTGCAGAGACTGCGCGCACAGGCGCCGGGCCTTCCCGACTACGGCGGCGGGCTGACCACGGCAATCGCGTCGACCGCAGTGCCACGGCCGGCCACACCCGAGCCGCCGCCAACGACCGCTCCTGTCCTGAAAACGGCGCGTGCCGAGGATCAGGAACTCCCCGGCGCGCCACGTGTGCACGCGCGCCCCATTGCACGCCGTGGCGCGGCGGCAAGCTTGCAGGTGACCCCATGAGCTGGATCGACTGGGTACTGAGCGTGAGTCTCGGCATTGTTTGCGGTGCCCTGGCATGGCACTTCGGGCTTTCGGCGGCGTTGCGGCGCTCGCCCCGCTATCTGCAGCCTTATCGCGCTCCGCACAGTGCCGCGCGCAAGGAGGACTGACATGCGGTGCCTGGCCTTTGTTTCTCCGCTGGGCGGCGTCGGACGAACGACTCTGGCCGCGCATTGCGCCACCCTGCTGGCCGCATCGGGCACGCCGGTGCTGGCCTTCGACTTGAGCCCCCAGAACACGCTTGGCCTGCACCTGGGGCTGTCCGCACCACCCGAACAAGGCTGGCAGGCCGCGGTACGTGACGGCGGCTGGCTGGGCGAGGCGGCACTGGAAAACTCTGCCGGCGTGCGCCTGCTGCCGCATGGCACCCTTGCCCACCGGACCTCCCAACCACAAGGGTGGCTCGCCGAACAACTGGCCCTCCTGGACCTGCCGACCGATGGCGTGGCCGTGCTCGATACACCGACATTGCCTGCCCCGATGGCGCAGCAAGCTCTCCTGTGCGCCGACCTGGTCGTGCTGGTGCTGGATGTCTCGCCTCGCGCGGTGCATGTCCACGCCACGTGGCAAAGCTGGATCGGTCGGCTGCAGCCGACACAGCGCTGGGCCGTGGCGCTCAACGGAGTCGATCCGCGCAGCGCCATA
Organism: Comamonas sp. SCN 67-35; assembly: GCA_001725255.1. Lineage (GTDB taxonomy): Bacteria > Pseudomonadota > Gammaproteobacteria > Burkholderiales > Burkholderiaceae_C > Comamonas_C. The sequence continues at coordinate 9,881 of MEFV01000004.1, forward strand.
CGCCGCGGCACGCTGGCACGGTTGCGTGCCCAGTGGGGCGAACGCCTGCTGCCCTATGCGCTGCATCAGGACGAGCATGTGCCGCAGGCGCAGGAGCGCGCGCTGTGCGTGCACCAAAGCATGCCGCAGGCGCAGGCAGCGCATGACCTGCAGGGCATCGCCGCATGGGTGAGCGAGGCACTGGGCCCGGCCCCCACCGGCAGACAAGGGGCACTCTGATGCTGCACGCGGCACTGATCTGGCTGGCCGAGGCATGGCAGGTGCGCGAGCCTGCGCGATGGTCATCCTGGCTGTGGAGCGCCTTCGTCAAGCCTGCGCCGGGAACGCACGCGCGCGCCATGAAATCCGAACACGTACCCGATCCGGTGGCCGGGCTTGCACATATGCTGGGCGTGGCCCGTGCGGCGCCGTGGTGGCACTGGCCCTGGCGCGCGCTGGTCTTGCCCATGGCGCAACGACCGCGCGGCTGGCCCGTGCTGGCACTGCTCGGGCGCGGCGCGAGCACGTTGTGGTCATTGGCTGGCGCGCTGCTGTGGGCCGTGCTGTGGCCGCTGCGCATGCTGATGCGCGCGCTTGACCGTCTGGCGGAGCGGCTGGACGCACCAGCCATCGGCGCACGCGTCGATCACGCGCTGGCTCCCCTGCTGCACCTGCCGGGCATGCGCTGGTGCATCCTGGCAGGCGGCCTGCTGGCGGCGCTGGTGGTCATGACGACCCCCTTCAACTGGCTGGGCCAGTTCGCGTTCCTGCTGCTGGCGTGGATGCTGTCGATGATCCTGCGCCGCCTGCCAGGGCGCTTTCCTGCGCTGGCGCTGGCCACCATCAGCCTCACGGCCATGGGCCGTTACGCCTGGTGGCGCATGACGACCACGTTGGAATTCGATACGTGGACCCAGGCGCTGCTCGGCTACGGCCTGCTGGCGGCCGAGGCCTACACCTGGCTGATTGTCGTCCTCGGATTCATCCAGACCGCATGGCCGCTCAAACGCCAACCTGCGCCGCTGCAAGGCGATCCCTCGCACTGGCCGACCGTGGACATTTTCATTCCAACATACAACGAACCGCTGTCGGTGGTGCGTCCCACCGTGCTGGCCGCGCTGGCCATGGACTGGCCGCACGAGCGCCTGAACGTGTACATCCTGGACGACGGGCGGCGCGATGAATTCCGCGCCTTCGCCAAGGAGGTGGGCGTGCACTACATCACCCGTCCCGACAACCGCCACGCCAAGGCCGGCAACCTGAACCATGCGCTGCAACAGACCGACGGTGAACTGGTCGCCATCTTCGACTGCGACCACGTGCCCACGCGCGCCTTCCTCAAAACCTCGGTCGGCTGGTTCCAGCGCGACCCACGCTGCGCGATGCTGCAGACGCCGCACCACTTTTTCTCGCCCGACCCGTTCGAGCGCAATCTCGGAACCTTCCGGCGCATTCCGAATGAAGGAGCGCTCTTCTACGGCCTGGTGCAGGATGGCAACGACTTCTGGAACGCAACCTTCTTCTGCGGCTCATGCGCCATCATTCGCCGCGCACCCCTGATGGAAATCGGCGGGATTGCCGTCGAGACCGTGACCGAGGACGCGCACACCGCGCTCAAGCTCCACCGGCGCGGCTACACCACGGCCTACATCAACGAAGCGCAGGCCGCCGGCCTGGCAACGGAAAGCCTGTCCGCGCACGTCAGCCAGCGCATGCGCTGGGCCCGTGGCATGGCACAGATCTTCCGCACCGACAACCCCTTCCTCGGCCGCGGTCTGACGCTGTGGCAACGCATCTGCTATGGCAACGCGATGCTGCATTTCTTCTTCGGACTGCCACGGCTGGTGTTCCTCACCGCACCGATGGCCTATCTGTTCTTCCACATCTACATCATCCACGCGCACGCCGCGCTGCTGGCCCTCTACGTTCTGCCCTACATCCTGCAGTCAAGCATCGCCAACGCGCACTTGCAGGGCAAGTTCCGCCACACGTTCTGGGCCGAGGTATACGAAACCGTCCTGGCCTGGTACATCGCGCTGCCGACAACGCTGGCGATGATCAATCCCAAGGTCGGCAAGTTCAACGTCACCGCCAAGGGCGGTCTCATCGAGCGCTCCTACTTCGACTGGTCCACCGCATTGCCCTACACGGCGCTCGTGATCCTGAATCTGGCAGCACTCGCTTTCGGCGCCGTGCGACTGTTCTGGTGGAACACCGACGAAACTGCAACGGTATTGCTGAACCTGGTGTGGACCGGCTACAGCGTGCTGATGCTGGGTGCGGCCATGGGCGTGGCGGCCGAGTCACGCCAGGTACGGCGCATGCACCGCGTCGCCGTACGCCTGCCGGCCGTCCTGTATCTGCAGGACGGGCGCGCATTGCACGCCACATGCACCGACTATTCGATGACCGGCCTGGGACTGGAGCTCGCAGCGGACCAGGACTGGCAAGAACTGCCTGTGGGCGAGCCAGTGCACGTGGGCCTGTGGTGGGATGAGCACGAATGCGCGCTCCCCGCCACCGTCATGCTCGACCACGGTCGGGGTTCCATCGGTGTGCAGTTCGGCGAACTCACGCGCAACGAGCAGATCGCCCTGGTGCAGTGCACGTTCGCCCGCCCCGACTCCTGGACGCACTGGAACGACGGCCAGGAAGAAGACCGTCCCTTGCTCGGACTGCAGGAAATCACGCGGCTCGGCCTGAGGGGCTATCGCACGCTGGGCTCCGCACTGTGGCTCGCCATTCGCGTTCGTCTTCCCGCCTTCAAACTTTCTCAAGCGGTTGCCAAGCCATGAGCCATTGGAGTTTTTATTTCCTTGCCAAACTGGGCCTGTTCCATGCGGGCCGGCTGGATTTTCACTGGCAGTTGAATCTGCTGCTGGCGCTCGCGCTGCTGTGGCCACTCGCTCCCGGAAGAATGAAGACATGGCGGGTCTGGCTGGCATGGCCCCTGGCGCTGGCTCTGTTGTATTACGACTCCTACCTTCCACCCATTGGACGCGTGCTGGCCCAGATCCCGGCGCTGACGAACTTTCGGCTGGATTACCTCGGTGAGTTGCTGGGCCGAACCATCGAGGGCAGAACCGTGCTTGGCGCGCTCGCGGCGTTTGCCATCTACCTGCTGCTGGCACGGCGCATCCGTTTCGCGACGGTGGCGTTCGTCGGCATCCTGAGCGTGCCACTGTCGAACACACTGCTCTTGTCTCCGGTGTCCGCCGGCAGCACCACCACCCAGGCGAGTTCCGCACCTGGAACGGCAGGCGCAACCACCCCCACGGCCACGCAGGATCCCGACTCGCAACTGCAAGCGTTCTACGCTTCGGAGGCGCGGCGCACGCTGCACCTGTCGTCCAACGGCGCCACACCGCCATTTGACATCATCGTCCTGCAAGTCTGCTCGCTTTCGTGGGACGATCTGGACCTGGTCGGCATGCGCGACAACCCTCTGTTCAAGCGCTTCGACGCGGTTTTTTCCCGGTTCAACAGCGCCGCCAGCTACAGCGGACCCGCCGCGCTGCGCCTGGCACGGGGCGCCTGCGGACAGGTTTCGCATCACGACCTGTATGAAGGGGCCGATCCGGCCTGCTACCTGTTCCCGAGCCTGGAACGGCTCGGCTACCACACCCACGGCCTGCTGAACCATGATGGTGCGTTCGATGACTTCGCCAAGACACTGGAGACGCGCGCAGGCCTGGCAGGCACGCTTGAATTGCCTTCGGGCGTGCCCGTCACGATGCACAGCTTCGACGGCTCGCCGATCTATGCCGACGGGCCCCTGCTGAGCCGCTGGTGGCACCAGCGGCTGGCGCAGGGAGCCCAGCCGGCGGCGCTGTACTACAACACCATCACGCTGCACGATGGCAATCGCATCGACGGTGTCGCCTCTCGCTCCAGCCTGGATACCTACAAACCGCGCCTGACCAGGCTGCTGGCCGATTTCGACCAATTCATCACCGAACTTGAAACCACCGACCGACCGGTCGTCCTGCTCATGATTCCCGAGCACGGCGCGGGGCTGCGCGGAGACCGGTTCCAGATCTCCGGCATGCGTGAAATCCCGAACCCGCGCATCACGCAGGTTCCGGCGGCGCTCAAGATCATCGGTCTGCCCAAGGGCCAGCACGCGGATACCGTGGTCGTCGATCGGCCGGTGAGCTATTTCGACATCAACGCCCTGGTGCTTGACATGCTGCAGCGCAGCCCCTTCGCAGCGGGCAGCCCGTCACTCGCCGACCGACTCAAGAATCTGCAAACCACCACCTTCGTGGCGGAAAACGACGACGTGGTGATGATGCGCGAGCCCGACGGCAAATACCTGATGCGCACCGGCAAGAGTGCATGGGTCGATTACACGCCGTGACGAGCAGGCGAGCGGCCGACCTGAAAACCGGGGACAGCGTCCCCGCAGATGCCGGTGCAGATCCAGACCGGTGAGGCCCTCTGGACAATGCGTGCGACCGATTACAATCACGGGCTTCGCGGAGAGATGGATGAGCGGTTTAAGTCGCACGCCTGGAAAGCGTGTGTGGGTTAATAGCCCACCGGGGGTTCGAATCCCCCTCTCTCCGCCAGCAATTTTCGGGGCGCAGCGCACCAGCGCAGCGCGGCCGATTCAAGGCAACCATCAATCACGCCGCACAGCCTGACCCCCCAGTGACCGCGATCCCGTCAGGCTGGCAGCTGCAGGACATCCACCTGCGCCGCGGCGCGGGCGACGTCTTCCGCGGGCTGAACCTGCAGCTGGACGAGCCACGCATCGCTCTCATAGGGCACAACGGCGCAGGGAAATCCAGCCTTCTGCGGCTGCTGATCGGCCTTGAAGAACCCTCGCAGGGACAGGTACTGTGGGCCGGTCAAAGGGCCCACCACGCACAGACTCCCACCACGGGCCAGCGCCTTGCCGGCCTGATGTTCCAGAATCCGGATGACCAGATCATCTTCCCGACGGTGCAGGAAGAATTGCAGCTGTCGTGGCAGAGCGCCCATGGTGGCGACCGCAAGGCGGCGCAGGCGGGCGTGCTGGAATTCCTGCAGCAGCGCGGCCTGCGTGCATGGGCATCTCGCGCCGTCGGCTCGCTCAGCCAGGGGGAGCGCCAATGGGTATGCTGGCTCGCCATGCTGCTGGCGGCGCCCAGGGTGCTGCTGCTTGACGAGCCTTACGCCAGTCTCGACCTGCCCGGGCAGCTGCGCCTTGCCGCCGATATCAAGCTGTCCCGGCAACAAGTGGTCATCGCGACGCACGTCCTGTGGCCCGTGCTCGACTTTCCCCGGGTGATCTGGCTGGAGCACGGCCGCGTGCGCGCCGACGGTCCAGGGCGCGAAGTCTGCCCCGCCTATGACGTCGATGCGCGCGCCGCCTTTCACGCGGCACGAGGCGAATGAGCATGGGCAGCCTGTACAGCGAGCACCCGACCTGGCTGCACGGCTGGAGCGCCGGGCGCAAGCTGTTGTTGCTGTCTTTCCTCGGCATGGCGCTGTTCGCATTGCGCGCTCCGTGGCAGCTCGCTCTCGCGTGCATGGGTTGCGCGCTGGTCCATGCAACGCTGGGACCCGCCACCCAGGCTGCGCGGCGGCTTCTCGTGTCGGTATTGGCCGCCGCCACGCTGGTGGCGATCTTTCATGTGTGGATGGGAACCTGGGAATCCGGACTGGCGAGCGCGCTGCGCCTGGCCAGCGCCTGCTTCATCGGCATCGCCTTCACCGTGACCACGCGCACGAGCGACATCATCGACGTACTGGAGTGGTTGCTGCGTCCGCTGACCGTGCTGGGTGTCAAACCCGGTCGGCTGTCGCTGCAGCTGGCGCTGATGCAGCGCTTCACCGAACACTTCTTCGTCCAGTGGCAGAAGCTGGACGAGGCCTACCGGGTACGCACCGGTCGCACGGGCGGTCTGCGCCTCATTGCGCCGTTGACAGTGCAGATGCTCAGGACGATGCGTCGAACGGGCGACGCACTCTACGCACGCCTCGGCGAAGATTGACCAACTTCCCCCGGGCGCTCAAGCGCCCTCCTTCAAGTAACGCTTGAACGTCTTGCGGAATTTTTCGACCTTGGGGGCGACCACCACCGTGCAATAACCCTGGCGCGGATTGCTGCGGTAGTATTTTTGGTGGTACTGCTCCGCAGGCCAGAAGTGGGTCAGCGGCTGGACCTCGGTAACCACCGGTGCCGGAAAGCGGCCTTCAGCGTTGAGCTGCTGCACCATGGCTCGCGCCAGATCGCCATGAGCCGCTTCGCCGTAGTACACGCCACTGCGGTACTGTGTGCCCACGTCATTGCCCTGACGGTCGAGCTGCGTCGGGTCATGCGTGGCGAAAAAGATCTCCAGCACCTCACGCACACTGATCACGCCGGCATCGAAGCGCAGTTGCACCACTTCAACGCAACCCGTGCCGCCCGTGCAAACTTCCTCGTAGCTCGGAGCACGCGACAGGTGTCCGTTCGCGTACCCGCTTTGCAGCGCCGTGACGCCACGCACCTGCTCGAACACGGCCTCGGTGCACCAGAAGCATCCGCCGCCCAGCGTGATCGTCTCTTGTCCTGTCATGATGACCTCCATCCACAAGCATGCCGGCCCCTCGCCCTGGAGCGCAATGACTCGCAAGAGCACGCCGCAACTGCATAAAATAGCAGGTTTGCCACACTGTCGTGGCTGGCCTTCGGAGTACCTCATGAACCTGCCCCTGAATACGCTCGCGGACACCAGTGACCGCCTTGAACAGGCGCGCTTCAACATGATCGAGCAGCAGGTTCGTCCGTGGGATGTCTCCGATGAACAGGTGCTGGAGCTGATGGAGCGCCTGCACCGCGAAGATTTCGTACCGCCGCAGCATCGTGACCTGGCGTTCACCGACATGGAAATCCCCCTGAACGACGACCCCCTGGAGGCGGTCCGCCTGGGACAGATCATGCTGGCGCCCCGGGTGGAAGCGCGCATGCTGCAAGACCTGAAAATCAAGCCCGCCGACCGCGTGCTGGAGATCGGCTCCGGTTCGGGTTTCATGGCCGCAATGCTCGCGGGCCTCGCGAGCGAAGTCATCACGCTGGAGATCGAGGCACGGCTGGCCGAAACGGCGCGCACCAATCTCGCCAAGGCCGGCATTGCGAACGCGAAGGTGCTGCATGCCGACGGATCCCATGAGATCACCGGCGGGCCATTCGACATCATCGTGCTCAGCGGCTCGGTCGCTCAGGTACCGCCTGCGCTGCTGAAATTGCTTCCCGACGGTGGACGGCTTGGTGCCATCGTCGGCTTCAAGCCCGTGATGCGCGCGACCATCATGCAGCGTACCGCAACAGGCTTTGCTTCATCCGAGCCATGGGACGTGGTGACCGCGCGGCTGCGCAATTTTCCGGAACCCTCGCAGTTCAAATTCTGAACACGTCCGCATTGCCGTGATATCTCAAATCCGCCCAGCCGACCTGGAGAGCTGGCTGCAGCAGCATCAAGGCGCCCGGCCCATCGTGCTCGACGTGCGTGAGCCCTGGGAGATCGAAACCGCCCATGTGAAGGTCAGTGGTTTCGAACTGGTGAGCATTCCGATGGCAGCGATTCCCGCGCGTCTGGCCGAACTGCAAAAAGACCGCCCCATCGCCTGCCTGTGTCACCTTGGCGGACGCAGCATGCAGGTGGCGATGTTTCTGGAGCATCACGGCTTCGAGGACGTGACAAACCTCGCCGGAGGCATCCACGCATGGTCACTTGAACGTGACCCAGCCGTGCCCATGTACTGAAAGCCCGCACCCGTTCGCGTCCCTTGCCGGTCCTTGGCAGCAGGACATGAAGCCGATGCGACCTCCACCGCCGACTGCCGCGCGCCTCGGAGTCAAGGCATCATCTTCCAGGGGTCCGCATGTGACCACAAAAAAACCCAGCCGGTAGGGCTGGGTGTTTTACTTTTCCACCAATGCAAATTGCCGGGGGATGGGCCTGGCGGAGACGAATGTTTGCGTTATACCTTGCTACGCTTTTTGTAGTCCTGCGACTTCGTGACGCGGTAGACGGCACGCTTGATCGAGGACGCCGAGACACCGTATTTCTTGCCCAGCCCTCCATAGCCGGAACCACCTCGAAGATACTCGGCCACCGCTGCCGCTTCGTCTTTCGGTGACATTGCACGCTCACGGCCAGGCATACGGCCGCGCTCTCTTGCGGCGAGCTGACCCGCAATAGAGCGTTCACGAATCATTGAGCGCTCAAGCTGGGCGACGGCTCCCAAAATCTGGATGACAAACACGCCCATGCTGTTGCTCGTGTCCAACGGCTCGGTGACGCTTTTGATGTTCGCCCCAACACTCTCAAGCTGACGCAGGATCGCCAGCAGATCAAAGAGGCTGCGGGCGATGCGGTCAATCTTGTAGACCACCAGCACATCACCATGGCGCAGGCTTGCAAGGCAACGGGCCAGCTCTACACGGCCAGCCCGAGATGCACCGCTCGCCTTCTCCTGAAAAATCACCTTGCAGCCCTGTTTCACAAGGGCATCGAGTTGCAGCGCAGTGTCTTGCTCCTGCGTAGAAACCCGGGCATAACCAACGAATCGCATAAATCCTCCTTAAAGGAAGATCAATCGGCAAGAAGCACGGGGCACGGGGCACGCGAACCGTCACCATGGGGTTTATCACCCCATGCCCCGACCCCACCGCTACGAGACAAGCTCTCCGCTCTCGGGGCCCACCGTCTCCAAAAAGTGAATGAGCTGAACGGCCTGCCACAATGGAGAGATGAGCCTGATCACAGAAGCGCTACAAGCGGCCTCGGTGCATCCGTGGTGGACTGCACTCGCCATGGTCATCCTCTGGCTGGTGGTCTTCTGGCTGCTGCGCAGATCGCCCTCACGGCGCACCAGATCAAGGCGCACCGAACGCGATTGGAGAGAGACGGTATACAACCCGAAGCAATACCGGCGTCCGCGCGAAGACCGATCACCGCCGCGATAAGTACACCGCCAGCAGCACAGCAATCTCAACCACGATAGCCGCAGCCATTGCAATGCGCCACGCGCGACGCACACGAAGCCGCCGCCGTAGCCCGACCTCAGCCGCCGACATGCGAAACGGAGCACGCTCGACGTAACCCGTGCGCTTGCGCCAAAAATCTCTGTACCAATCACGGTCATCTGCTGGCATTCGATCAGTCTACCCCGCCACCTCGAGCCAGCGAAGCCACAGGCCGGGAGGGATCGGCAGCGGGCAAACCTGAATCAGGCTTGTAGGGATCGAAGCGACGACGCGACATATCCGCCCACTCAGCGCAGGCCGCATCATTGACCCTTGTCCCCTGCTGAGTCATGCAGTAGCAATCGGCCTCACCCACGCATATTTGCCCGACGATGCGAGGCATAGTCACAACCTGCCGCAGAGCGTCATAAATCGGGGCCGAGCGCGGCTCATAAGAGACCACAGGGACGAATTCAGAGACATCGTAGGGCTTGCCACCAGCCGACCCGCCACCGGACGCGATGGGCTTGTCCTTCAACTTGGAAGGCAAGGCACCGGGAACAGATGACGATGCGGGTTTGCTTTCGGCAGCGGGCGCACCCTTGGACGCTATGCGATTCATGAGCGTGGGCACCAGCACGGCGGCAGCAACAAGGGCAAGGCCGACCACGTAGAGCAGCGGAGGAATGGAGGTCTTCGGCTTCGTGTGAAGCTCGGAAGACAGATAAAGATTGAAGGCGCTTTTGTCGTACTTGAACGGCGATTTTTTCAGAGCCTTTGAGTACATCAGCGACTGCGAACAGTGATCCCACTCGTAGACGATGGATGCACCCATTCCGCCGATGCGGCGCACGTGCAGATGACGCCCGACAAGAGCGCGCACGTTGCGATCCAGCAGCATCGGATGCTGCGTAATCAGGATGAAATCGACGCCCTTATGGCGGTGCGTTTCAAGCGCGCTGATGTAGTCGGGCACCTTCGAGCCATTGGCACGCGGAGGCCAGCAACGTTGCACTTCGTCATAGGCGATCACATCGCCCGGCTGGCACCACTGTTGCCAGTCAGCAAGACCGCCGCCAGCGTCCGGCCCGATCAATTCATGATCGAGCAAGAGCCGCGGAATGTTCGTCAGGATGCGGCGCGGAGTCTCGACAGGTTGACCGTTCTGGTCGGTGCTCTTGACCACCGAGCCGACCAGATCGCGCAGGAGCTTGCTGATAGCGTAAAGCGTTTTCCCGGCCCCCGGCGTGCCGGTGATCAGCGTGATCATGGGTTAGCCGAGAGGATGCGACTGGCCTTGGTGATGTTCCAGATCAGCACCCGCGTGAGGATCGCGCCGAAGATGATGGAGAGGGCCTGACCGATGCCTGCAAGGCCAGCAAGTTGAAGGATGCCAGCAGGCAGGCCACCCCACGCCGATTGCGCCGAGCCGATGACCTGATTGATCATCAAATCCATGCCCGCGTAAGTAACCAGAGACAGACCCAAAGCAATCATCACGCGCGCGATGATCGGCTGTACCAACGACATCAACAGAGCGGCGAAAGGCATGATCAACCCTCGGGACGTGGTGCGACGATGAACACGGCAGAGATGGCCGCCAACAACAAAATAATCGGCCTCATGAGGTTGGAAATCCAACTGCACGGCTGGGCCATGTCCAGCGCTGTGAACGTGGTCCCCGCTATCGTCAGGGTGAGATTGGCCGGACAGCTTCCACCGCCGAAGGTCGGCCCCTGCTGCATCGTGATCTGCCGGGTTTCAGACGGGATCGCTTCGGCTGGTGGAGCTTCGCCGGGATTCATGCAGCCGAGAGAGCCGGGATACTTGTCGCAGTCGGTGTAGAAATCAGGCACCGGGCGCGGCGAGTTGTCCGGCGCTGGCGTCGGATCAGGTACCGGAGAAGGATCATTGGTCACCGTCGTGACCTGCGTCACATCGACCCGCCATGGATCGCTCACGGTTGGAGACGGCTGCACCCGGTACCATGGTTGCGTGTACTGCTGCGGGCTGCTGTTCGGAATAGGAACCGGATCACCATCGGGGTACATCAACGGATCGGGCGAAGGCATCAACTCGGGCGCCGGGTTCACGTCCGGCCCCACAAGAGGATCGCCGACCGGTTGCGTGATCGGATTGATCACCGGCTTAGGATCGACCGGAATCGGCATATCCAAGTAAGGCATGAGCGCCGGATTGATCGGCGTTGTGGGCAAAGCTCCCAGCTCGTCAATCGACGCATGACGCGGCCCCACCGCTGGCATGCCCTCAGTCTCAACGATCGGATTGTTCCCGGTGCAGTAATAACGTAGCGTATTGCCGACGCGCGACATGATCTTTACGGCAGGGCGCGACTTGCAGTAACCAGACTCCCAAAACGCAACGCACGTACACATGGAATCCTGCCCGGAGAGAGTCTGCAGAGGCTGGTTATAGGGATCATTGAAACCATAGTTTCCGGTGGCTGCGTCAGCATCAAACGCAACGCGAAGCGTGCGCCCATCCTCAATGCGCGTCTGGTCATAGTCAATTGCACCGCCCGCCGTGGCAGGCTGCGCGGGAACCTGAATCACGCCCTCTGGACTAACTTCCAGACCGTTGCCCGAACGACTGAGCCAGTCCATGACATAGGGGATCGCAGCGGCCAAAAGCTGCGCGCCCATGAGCCACGGATTGAGCTTAGAAACCGCGAAGGCCGCAGCATTTCCAGCAATGCGAAACGCGACAGGAATAGTCACCGACCGAGCGCCGACGCTCATAGTCGCCTCAGTCATGACATAGCCGCCAGCGACGCGCGTCGTGTACTGCGCCCCCTGCCGAACTATCTGCGGCGTGCCATCAATCGTTTGAAATGAGGAAGGCGGCACCACTTGACCATAGAAGGCGAAGGCAGGAAAACCGACCACCGTGAGCGCGAACAACGCCAAGACGCGAACGAGCCTACGCACAGCGCACCGCCCGATAAATCCACCGGGCAAGAAGGCCCATCACGCGAGCGACGGCGAGGCCCGCAAGGCCACCGAGCACGCCCCAATAAAACGAGGCAGCGGCGAGCGCCTGAGAGATGTAAACGGTTTCGTCAGGAATCACGGCAGACCTCACTTGAAGGCGATGAAAAGAATCAGGCAAAGGCCCGCTGCAAACATGTATTCGACAGGGCTTGCGATCATGGTTAATCCCTCGACGTGTCGCCGGAAAAAAGATTGAGCAGCTGCTTTACGCCCCACACGGCGACGAAGACCACGAGGAACGCATAAAACAGCGCGGTCATGTCGCTGATACGGCCCGGATCAACCTGGACGCCGGACACTTCCGCCGATGTCTGGATCACGAAGCCTGCGGAGCACGTGGGGTCAGAAACGACCGCCCCGGCACTGTCAAATTGAACGCACTGCATGATGGTGTTTTTGCCCAAGGGCCGAAGCCCTTGGAGCTTTCAACGACCAACCGGGATCAGAGCCAGCCCAGCTTAGAGCCAAGCTTTTTCAGGCCCCAAAACGCCACGAACGCGACGATGATCGCAGTCACGGCGGTAACCATGTCGGTTCCGGCAGCCGTGATGGCGGCGGTCACTTCCGTGGGAAGCGCGGCGTGAGCCGAGCCAGAAACAGCCAAGACGTAGGCCGGGATAGCGGCCAGACGAAGGGCAACAGACTTCTTCATAGTTCTCTCCATGAGACGCTGCGAAATTGCAGCCGTGAGCGCACACCGCGAACGCTCAAGGCTGAAATCTCAGGTAAGACCGACCCTCTCAAGCACCGCATGGCCGACCGTCGAGCGCGGAATAAGGCCCGTCTGCATATCGCGGCGGTAGGTCTCCCACGAGGTACAGCCACAGGCCCCCGGCACCCCGCAGGACGGCCCAAGGTGATTCAAGAATTTCCCCTGTTGCTCGCACCACAAGGCCACACGCGCGCCGCGTGAGTTCCCCAACTCCGAACTGGTCACGGGCCCAAGTGGGCAGGTTTCGCCAGGAGCGAATTGCTCGCGCTTGTTCATTGAGACCCCCAATGCCGTACAGGCGCATCCCCTTGGGGAAGGCATGGAACGGCGAGAACTTGGAAACGTATTTCATGAGGTAGCCGACGCCTGAGCGAGACACTTGCGTGTTCGTCATCCCATGCGGCCACCATCCCTGCTTGTCCCACTTGGGCATGCTCAGACGCTTGGGCAGGTAAACGATCAGGTGGTAATGCACCGCGCCACGCTTTTGAAGCTCGGCCACCCACACGTAGCGGAGCTTTCCGCCGTGCTGACGGGCAAGCCACTTGCGGCAACGATGAATCGCATCGCGAATGTGATCGGCAGACCACTCAACGCCCGGGCGATAGGTCAACGTGACGAACCATGCGCGTGCGCCGTACCAGCCCGAGAATTTCTCTGCGTGGCCCTGACCAGCACACCAGATGGACGAACGCATGCGACCGAAACGACGCGCGAAAACATCTTCTGGATGTTGAGAAATCTGACCGCCGAGAGTGCGCGGGCACTTTGTTTTAGAAGGGACAAGCCCCGCGCCGACGCCGCCCCGTCATCGTCGCGACCGTCATTGCGCCACCCCAACCGAAGAACGAGCGAGGACGGCCCGGGCATGCGCTGAAAAATCAGCAGCTGCCGCCTGTTGCCGCGATGCATGCCAGAAATAACCCAGCTCACGAGCACGGGCCGCGCTTGCATAGGCACGGGCACAACTGCGCTGGTAGGAAATGAGCAGGTGACGCTCCCGCGCTGTCATAGCCCCCACCCCCCGAGCGGCTCACCCTTGGCCGAGTAGGAGACGTCAAACGATTCAACGAATCCCTTCGTGAAAACCGCGCGAAGCTGGACACTGTCGGCGGACTCATGCAGCGCGAGCAGCAGAACCAAGGCCTTGGCAACCTCAGCCTGCGCGATGCGTTGATCGACCTCGAACCGGGCCGAGTCGGTCAGGCCGCCAGTCATTTGGCGGCCTGCGCAGGAATGAGCCGGGGATTGATCGACATGCGACCGTTGCGGTCGATGTAGACGGCGGCGGGACTCAGCGTGTAGTCGCCACGGGCCAGAGGTTTGCTGATGAAACCGTCCGCATCCTTGGGGAGAACAAACTCGAATTTTTCGGGGATTTCGGCCACCGCCCCGGCGTCGTCCACCGTGTAGGCGTAGGCGGTCTGAATGTGCATCTCGTAGGGCTTGCCGGATTCCTTGCCGGTGCCCTTGAGGATGTTCAGCTTGTCGCTCAGGACTCGAATCTTGATCATGGGTGCTCTCTTTCAGGCTGGTTTAAGATTCCCTATCTGGGAACGTACCCAAAACGGGTTCGCGAACCATACACCAATGGACCCGAAAAGGGAACATCATGAACGTGAAAAGCCTAATCGAACAAGCTTCGACCGTCGTGGGAAGCCAACGAAAACTAGGCGCGCTTCTCGAAATGAATCACGCGCACTTAACAGAAATGAAGCAGGGGAAGCGCCCGGCAAACTGGCGCATACGGGGGAAGCTGCGCGCCATCCTCGGCGAGTCGCCGGAGCACGCATTCATGGCCGCGATGGCCGAAGACCTCGAACAGTCGGAGAACGAGGACGAAAAAAAAGCCGCAAGCGGCTTCAAAGCTATGCTTGCGGCATTTCCAGATCAAGACTGGCGGAGACGAAGGGATTCGAACCCTTGATGAGGCTCAACACCCCATACTCCCTTAGCAGGGGAGCACCTTCGGCCACTCGGTCACGTCTCCAGGAACTGCGCATTATGCCTGAAATTCCAAGCGCTCCGCCCTGTGGAAGGAGCGCCGCGGGCTACTGATCCAATCCGAACGCGCGGTGCAATGCCCGCACGGCCAGTTCAACATATTTCTCGTCGATCACGACCGAGGTCTTGATTTCGCTGGTCGAAATCATCTTGATGTTGATGCCTTCCTCGCTGAGCGTGCGAAACATCGTGCTCGCCACACCGACCTGGCTGCGCATGCCGATGCCGACGATGCTGACCTTGGCGATTTTGGCGTCGGTCACCAGTTCGTCGGTGCCCAATTCGGGCAAGACCTTTTCGCGCAGCAGCGTCGCGGCGCGATCGAGGTCCCCGCGCGGCACGGTGAAGCTGAAGTCGGTCTTGCCGTCCTTGCTCAGGTTCTGGATGATCACGTCCACGTCGATCCTGGCGTCGGCCACGGCGCCAAGGATGCGGTAGGCGACGCCCGGCTGATCGGGCACGCCCAGAATAGAAATCTTGGCCTCGTCGCGCGAGAACGCGATGCCGGAGACGATCGCTTTTTCCATTTGCTCATCTTCCTCAAGGGTGATCAAGGTGCCGGACCTGGCTTCCACGTCGATGTCGATGTCCCACGGCGTGAAACTCGAGAGCACGCGCAGCGGCACCTTGTACTTGCCCGCGAATTCCACGGAACGGATCTGCAGCACCTTGCTGCCCAGGCTTGCCATTTCCAGCATCTCTTCGAAGCTCAGCGTGTTCAGGCGCCTGGCTTCGGGCACGACGCGCGGATCGGTGGTGTAGACGCCGTCGACATCGGTATAGATCAGGCACTCGTGCGCCTTGATGGCCGCGGCAATGGCCACGGCCGAGGTATCGGAGCCGCCACGTCCGAGCGTGGTGATGTTGTGGCCCGCGTCGATGCCCTGAAACCCCGTGACGATGACGACCTTGCCGGCATCGAGCTCAGCCTTGATGTGCTTGTCGTCGATCGACTCGATACGGGCCTTGGTGTAGCTGCTGTCGGTGCGCACCGGCACCTGCCAACCCGCAAAGCTCACCGCCGCCAGGCCTTCCCCCTGCAACGCGATCGCCAGCAGGGCGGATGAGGCCTGCTCGCCCGTGGCAGCAAGCTGATCGAGCTCGCGGTGGTAGGCATCGCTCGCCTTGCCGGGCCAGATTTCCTTGGCAAGGCCCAGCAAACGGTTGGTTTCGCCACTCATGGCGCTGGGCACCACCACCACCTGATGGCCAGCGTGCACCCATTTGGCGACGCGACGCGCCACATTGCGTATGCGCTCGGTGGAGCCCATCGAGGTACCACCGTATTTATGAACGTACAAGGCCATGAAAGTGTGCGTCAGTCGGCACTGATCACGCGATGTGGCAGCGCCTGCAGTGAAATCAGAAAAGCTTTTGATTGTACCAATCCAGGTTCGCACCATTGCGGCGCACGAAACCCTGTCCCACCTTGATGTCGATATGGTGGCCGCGCGTGGTGCAAGCGCCGATCTGCGAGAGCAAGGCCTGCAACTGGGCGCTGCTGGGCGTCGTGCCGTGGTGCAATTGCAGCCAGTGGCGCAGCACATTGGCTTGCCGCGCCGGGCTCAGGCCCTGCAGCGCCGCGAGAGCCGGCGGAACGCCCACGGCCTGCAGATCGGCGTGGGCCAGGTCGCGCAGCAGTTCGGCCGCTTGCGCCGCATGGCGACTGGAGCGCGCAAAGGTGTCGCGGAACCCGGGGAAGACCCGCTGGAGCACGGGAAGCAGCTGCTGGCGTATGCGGTTGCGCGTGTAGCGCTCGTCCTGGTTGCTCGGGTCCTCCACCCACGAAACCCCTTGCGCGCACAGCCACGCACGCACCTCGCTGCCCGCCACCCTCAGAAGGGGGCGATGCCAGGTGATGCCGCCGCGCTGCCAGCACGCGGGCATGGCCGCCAGCCCCGCCACGCCAGAGCCGCGCGAGAGCGCCAGCAGGAGCGTTTCCACCTGATCGTCCGCATGGTGCGCCAACGCAATGTTTTTAATAGCTGGTTGCGCTTGACCAGCAAGCGCCATGTCATGAAAAGCCTCATAACGCGCATGCCTGGCAGCGGCTTCCGGGCTCTCTCCCGATGCGTGGCGCGCGTCAACGTGCCGGACGGCGAGCGGCACCGCCAGCGCGGCGCACAACGACTCGCACCGGCGCACGAAATCGTCCGCCGCCGCCTGCAGGCCATGGTGCACATGAAAGGCATGGACCTGCCCGGGCCAGCGGCGCGCGCAGGCCAGCAGCAAGGCGGTGGAGTCGGCGCCCCCGCTCAAGCCGATGGCAAGCGGCAAATCCGGTGTGAAGTCGGCGATCGCCGCCTCAAACGACTGTGTCATCGGGCACCTGGCACCGCGGCACCGGCGTGGGGAGCACAACACGCCATGAGGTCATGAGGCGCGATCGCGGCATACGCTCACGCGCAGCCGCTCAGCGGCTGTCGGCCTTGGTGTCCGAGAAGCGCCCGTAGCCACGCAGACGTTCGTAGCGGTGCTCAAGCAGTTCCTTGACCTTGAGGTCCGCCAGCTGGCGGTAGGCATCGCCGAGCGCGCGCTTGAGATAGGCGGCCATCTGCTTGGGGTCGCGATGCGCACCGCCCACGGGCTCGTTGACGATCTTGTCGATCACACCCAGGGCCTTCAGGCGATGCGCCGTCACGCCCATGGCTTCGGCCGCGTCCTGGGCCTTGTCGCTCGTCTTCCAGAGAATGGAGGCGCAGCCCTCGGGGCTGATGACCGAGTAGACCGAGTACTGCAGCATGATGAGCTGATCGGCCACCGAAATGGCCAGCGCGCCGCCCGAGCCGCCTTCGCCGATGATGGTCGTGATGATGGGCACCTCCAGGCGCGCCATCTCGTAGATGTTGCGCCCGATCGCCTCGGACTGGCCGCGCTCCTCCGCATCGATGCCGGGGAACGCGCCGGGCGTATCGACGAAGGTGAACACCGGCAGCTTGAATTTTTCCGCCGTCTTCATCAGGCGCAGCGCCTTGCGGTAACCCTCGGGGCGCGTCATGCCGAAGTTGCGCGCCGTGCGCTCCTTGGTACCGCGGCCCTTCTGGTGTCCGATCACCATGCAGGCATTGCCGTTGAAACGCGCCAGGCCACCGATGATGCTCTGGTCATCGGCGAAGTGGCGATCGCCATGCATCTCGGTGAAGTCGGTGAAAATTTCCGCGACATAGTCGAGCGTGTACGGGCGATCGGGATGGCGCGCGATCTTGGTGATCTGCCAGGGCGTGAGGCTGCTATAGATGTCCTTGGTCAGTTGCAGGCTCTTCTTGGTGAGCTGCCCGATCTCTTCGGAAATGTCGACCGCGCTCTCGCTGTCCACGTAGCGCAGTTCCTCGATTTTGGATTCAAGCTCCGCAATCGGCTGCTCGAAATCCAGGAAGGTTTTTTTTGCCAAGTTGTTCTCTCCTCGGGCGGCTGGCACAGGCCATGCCCGCCGCTTGCCGGATGTTCAGGCCGGCAGCGGATCCAATGACCGCCAAATATACCAACTCGCCACGCTGCACCAGGGTGCCCAGGCCTGCGCCACCTCGCGGATTTCGCTGCGGCTCACGGCTTCACCCGAAAAATAATGCTGGCTGATGCCGCGTGCCAGCCCCACGTCATCCAGCGGCAGCACATTGGGCCGGGCCAGGTGGAAGATGAGCAGCATCTCGGCCGTCCAGCGGCCGATGCCGCGTATCGCCATCAGCTCCTGCGCGATGGCCTCGTCGTCCATCGACGGCCACGCGTCCACATGCAATTGCCCGCCGTCGAAGTGCAGCGCCAGATCAACGAGGTATTCCACCTTGCGCGCCGACAGGCCTGCACCGCGCATGTCGTCCACCTTCAGGCGCAGCACGCCCTGGGGCGTGATCTCGCCCGCCAGCGCGGCAAAGCGCTCCCAGATGCGCTGCGCCGCCGCCACCGACACCTGCTGGCCGAGGATGGAGCGCGCCAGCGTGGCGAACGGATCGGGCTTGGGCCGCAGGACATCGTCCGCGCGCCGTGGAATCAGGCGGCGCAGCACCCTGTCCTTCTTCATCAGATAACTGCAGGCCTCGGACCAGTAGTCGGGTTGCTCTGCCACAGGGTCAACCACTCTCTTATTCATAGCGTTCAGCGCTTGAACGGCAAGCCTTACAATGGAATTTAATCATCAAATGACCTCCCAGGTCGTGCCTTGAGGGCCATCCTTGAGCGCGATGCCCCGCGCCAGCAGCTGCTCACGAATGCGGTCGGCTTCAGCCCAGTTCCTGGCGGCCTTGGCGGCCGCGCGCGCAGCGATCTGCTCGGAAATCGCCACCTCATCGAGCCGACTGCCCGCCTGCAAATAGGCCAGAGGGTCTGCCTGCAGCAGACCAAGATGGCCGCCCAGGGCTTTGAGCAAGCCGGCCGCGGCGGCGCTGCGACTGCGGTTGACCTCACTCGCAAGATCGAACAGGACAGCCACGGCCTCGGGCGTGCCGAAGTCCTCGTCCATCGCCGCCTTGAACCGCGCCGCATGCGGCTCACGCCAATCCACCTCGGCGGGCGCCGGCGCAACTTCTGCCAGCGCGGTGTACAGGCGCTTGAGCGCGGCGCGCGCATCGTCCAGATGCGCATCGCTGTAGTTGAGCGGGCTGCGGTAGTGGCTGCGCACGACGAAGAAGCGCACCGTCTCGGCGTCGTAGACCTTGAGCACGTCGCGGATGGTGAAGAAGTTGCCCAGGCTCTTGGACATCTTCTCGTTGTCCACGTTGATGAAGCCGTTGTGCATCCAGACCTGCGCAAAGGGCTGGCCGGTCGCACCCTCGCTCTGCGCAATTTCATTCTCGTGGTGCGGGAAGGCCAGATCCGCGCCGCCACCATGGATGTCGAAACTCTCCCCCAGCAGCGCGCAGCCCATTGCCGAGCATTCGATATGCCAACCCGGACGCCCGGCGCCCCAGGGGCTTTGCCACTTCACCTCGTCCGGTTCCTCGGGCTTGGCGGATTTCCACAGCACGAAATCGAGCGGGTCGCGCTTGCCGTCCTGCACCGCCACGCGCTCGCCCGCGTTGAGTTCATCGAGCGACTTGCCCGAAAGCCTGCCGTAGCCCGGAAACCGGCGCACGGCGTAGTTCACATCGCCGCCTTCCGCCGCCTGGTAGGCCAGACCCTTGTTGGCCAGCGTACCGATCATCGCAAGCATCTGCGGCACGTAATCGGTGGCGCGCGGCTCATGCGTGGGGCGCTCGATGCCGAGCGCATCCGCATCCTCATGCAGGGCGGCGATCATCCGGTCGGTCAGGTCGCGGATGCTCTCGCCGTTGTCCACCGCCCGGCGAATGATCTTGTCATCGATGTCGGTGATGTTGCGCACATAAGTGACGCGGTAGCCGCTCGCGCGCAGCCAGCGCTGGACCACGTCGAAGGCGATCATCGAGCGCGCGTGGCCAAGATGGCACAGGTCGTACACCGTCATGCCACACACGTACATGCGCACGTGACCGCTCTCGATCGGGACAAAAGGCTGCACCGCACGCGCCAGCGTGCTGTAGATACGCAAACTCATGGAACGTTCACGAGGCTCCGCCAGTGCAGCCCGCCGCCTGCGGCACGCTCGCTGCTTCGGGAACACCCCCTCGGATAGAATCGCCGCAGTATAAATCGCTGGTGCACCGCCGCCTTGCGCGCCGTCCTCCCATGCCTGCCTCCCGCTTCTCGCTGATCCGCTTCCTGCAACTGGCCGCGGCCGCTGCGTTGCTCACTGCATCGGCGGTGCATGCGGACGGCTACGACGACATCACCGCGCTGCTCAAGGACGGCAAGGCCTCGCAGGCCCTGGTGCAGGTGGAGCAGCGCCTGGCCATCACACCCAAGGATCCGCAACTGCGCTTTCTGCGCGGTGTGGCCCAGAGCGAAGGCAAGCAGACCCAGGCGGCCATCGAGACCTTCACCGGGCTCACGCGCGATTACCCCGAGCTGCCCGAGCCCTACAACAACCTCGCCGTGCTGTACGCGCAAGGGAACCAGCTCGACAAGGCGCGCACGGCCCTCGAAATGGCCATCCGCACCAACCCCGGCTACGCCACGGCGCACGAGAACCTGGGCGATATCTACGCCAGGCTGGCCGCCCAGGCCTACGACAAGGCGCTGCAGCTCGATCCCGGGCACGGCGAGGCGATCAAGCCCAAGCTGGCCCTGATCCGCGAACTGTTCTCCGCGCGCACCGGCGCAGCCGCATCGGCAACGACCGCGGCTGCCCCGATTGCGGCGGCGCCGGCCGCGCCGGATGCCGCCACCAAGTAAGGCGGCGTGCCGGATATCCGAAAGCGGCCCACGCACGGGTTCGGCACACTACCCCTACCGGACGCGCCATGGCATGCCCTGGCGCATTTTCATTAAAGGAATCATTGGATGATGAACCGACGCATGGCCTCATGGGCCCTTTTCACGGCCACGGCAGGCGCGCTGGCTCTGCCGCTGCACGCGGCAGAGCAGGCCACCCCCAAGGTCCAGCTCAAGACCAGCCTGGGCACCATCGTGGTGCAGCTCGATCCGGCCAAGGCCCCCAAGACGGTGGAGAACTTCCTGCAGTACGTCAAGGACAAGCACTACGACGGCACGATCTTTCACCGCGTGATCAACGGCTTCATGATCCAGGGCGGCGGCTTCACGCCCGACATGGCGCAAAAGCCCACGCGGGCGCCCATCCCGCTCGAAGCCAAGAACGGCCTGAAGAACGATGAATACACCATCGCCATGGCCCGCACCGGCAATCCGGACTCGGCCACCGCGCAGTTCTTCATCAACGTCAAGAACAACGACGGCCTGAACGCCCCCAGCCCCGATGGCCATGGCTACGCCGTCTTCGGCAAGGTGGTGCAGGGCCAGGACGTGGTGGACAAGATCAAGGCGGTGGCCACGGGCAACCGTGGCCCCTATCAGAACGTCCCGACCACGCCCGTCATCATCGAATCTGCCACTCTCCTCCCTTAAGGAAACCCCATGAGCCACCCCCAAGTCCAATTGAACGTGACCCTCAATGTGGCCGACACGGCCACGCCCGGCGTGATCGTGCTGGAGCTCGACGACGAGAAGGCGCCGGCATCGACTGCCAACTTTCTCGCCTATGTGAACAAGGGCCACTATGACGGCACGGTCTTTCACCGCGTGATCAAGAACTTCATGATCCAGGGCGGCGGGTTCACCGCCGACATGCAGCAGAAACCCACCGATGCCCCGATCCAGAACGAAGCGGCCAACGGGCTGAAGAACGGCAAGTACACGATTGCCATGGCCCGCACGGGCGATCCGCACAGCGCCACGGCGCAGTTCTTCATCAACGTGGTGGACAACGACTTCCTGAACCACACGGCACCCACGGGCCAGGGCTGGGGCTACGCCGTCTTCGGCAAGGTGGTGCAGGGCCAGGACGTGGTCGATGAAATCCGCAAGGTGCGCACCACGCGCAAGGGCTACCACGACGACGTCCCGTTCGACGCGGTGGTGATCGACAAGGCCGTCGCGCTCTGAACATGACCGACGCGCCACCGCCCATTGCCGAGCTGGTGGCACCGGACGCATGGCGCGCGGTCGATTGCATTTCGGACCTGCATCTGGACGCCGCCCACCCGGCGACGCTGCGGGCGCTGCAGAGCTATCTGGAGACCACACGGGCCGATGCCGTGGTCATCCTCGGCGATCTGTTTGAAGTCTGGGTCGGTGACGATGCGCTGCGCGAGCCCGGCAGCTTCGAGGGCCGGGTCTGCGCCCTGCTGCGCGATGCAGCCGAGCGCCGCCCGACATTTTTCATGCACGGCAATCGCGATTTCCTGGTGGCGGACGGCTTCGTCCGGGCCACCGGCATCACGCTGCTGGCGGACCCCACCGCGCTGGCGCTCGACGGCCTGCGCTGGCTGCTCAGCCACGGCGACGCGCTGTGCCTGGAGGATCTGCCCTACCAGCAGTTTCGCCGCATGGTCCGCGCCAGCGACTGGCAGGCGCAGTGGCTCGCCCAGCCGCTGGCGGCGCGGCGCACGCAGGCGCGCGGCATCCGCAGCGAAAGCGAATCGCGCAAACGGGCCGCGGTCACCTGTGCGGATGCGGACCGCGACGCGGCGCTCGCCTGGCTCCAGGCCGCCCACGCCCAGGCGCTCGTGCATGGCCACACGCACCGCCCGGCGGACCACCTGCTGGCGCCAGACCTGGTGCGCCATGTACTGACCGATTGGGATCTGGACGACGCAGCGCCGCGTGCCGAGGTGTTGCGCCTGTCCGCCCAGGGCGCGCAGCGGCTGGCGCCAGAGGCAGCGTAGTGCACCCCGCCGCCGCACGCCTGCTGCACCGGCTGGTGGCGCTGGTGGCGCCCGTGCACCCCATCAGGGACGCGCTGTGGCTGCCGACGGTGGCGCACTACCCGTTTCTCGCGGCGCTGCCCCTGCAGGATCAGGCCAAGCTGCGCGCGCTCGCCGCTCTCTTTCTGCGCCGCAAGGAGTTCACCGGCGCGCGTGGCCTCGCGATCACGGACGAGATGGCCGTGGCGATCGCCGCGCAGGCCTGCCTGCCGCTGCTGCACTGGGGGTCTCCACGCCAGGCGCTGTCGTGGTACGACGATTTCGTGGGCATCGTCGTGCACCCGACCGAGGCCCTCGCGCATCGCGAAACCATGGACGCCGCGGGTGTGGTGCACCACTACAACGAAGTGCTGCTGGGCGAAGCCATGGAGCATGGCCCGGTCATGCTCGTCTGGCCCGCCGTGCAGGGGGCCGGTCAGCGCGCCAGCAGCGTCGTGATCCACGAATTCATGCACAAGATCGACATGAAGGCGGGGCACGCCGACGGCTGCCCGCCGCTGCCGCCCGGGTTCATGGCAACGAAGACGGTGCGCGAGGGTCGGCGCCTGTGGCGGCGCACATGGAGCGCGGTCTACGCGCAATTTCGCGAGCAGGTGACGATGGCCGAACGCTTTGGCGGCGAGTGGCCGTGGCTCGATGCCTATGGCGCCAGCGCTCCCGGGGAATTCTTCGCCGTGGCCTGCGAGGCGTACTTCGTCGACCCCACGCGCTTCAAGCAGGAATTTCCCACACTCACGCCGCTGCTGGACGCGTTCTTTCACCCTGCGCCCTGAGTTCGCGCAGCCAGGCCAGGCCCTCGCGCGTTCCTGCACGTGGGCGATACTCGCAGCCCAGCCAGCCGTCCCAGCCGCTCGCAGCGGCCACTTCGTCGATCACGGCCAACAGGTAGCGAATGTCGAGCTCGCCCTCGTCGGGTTCGTGGCGCTCGGGCACGCCCGCGATCTGGAAATGGCCGACCCGGCCCGTGGGCAGGTAGTCGCGAATCTTCATCGCCACATCGCCCTCGACGACCTGGCAGTGGTAGAGGTCCATCTGCACCTTGAGATTGGGGCAGCCGAGTTCCTGCACGACGGCATGCGCCTCGTCCTGGCGCGTGAGGAAATAGCCCGGGAAGTCGCGCCGGTTGATCGGCTCGATCAGCACCTGCACACCGGCGGGCCGCGCCTGCTCGGCGGCCCAGTGCAGGTTGGCCAGGTAGCGGTCGCGCAAGGGAGGCCTTGGCGCCTGCGCGGGCGTCACGCCGGCCATGACGTGCACGCGCGTGCAATGCAGCTCGTGCGCATACGCCAGGGCCTGAAGAAAGCCGGAGCGAAACTCCGCCTCGCGCCCGGGCAGGCAGGCAATGCCGCGCTCACCCGCGCCCCAATCGCCCGGCGGGGCATTGAACAGCACCTGCGTCAGGCCTGCACCCTGCAGACGCCCGGCGATTTCGGCGGGCTCGAAGGCATAAGGGAACAGATACTCGACACCCTCGAAACCGTCGGCCGCCGCCGCGGCGAAGCGCTCAAGAAACGCATGCTCGCCATAGAGCATGGACAGGTTGGCCGCAAAGCGGAGCATGCGCTTACCGGCCGCCCTGCGGCCTGGCCTTGGCCACACGCGCGCGCACCTTGGATAGGACGGCCTTCAGACGCTGCTCGTTCTTCAAGCCCACACGCACCATGATCTTCTGCCCCGCCGAGAGCGCCTGCAGCCGCGGATCCGCGTACTCGTAGCGCACCCAGGGCCGCAACGAGGGCACCTGTCCCGCCACCTGCACCAGGTGCACGGCCACGGGCCCTTGCGGCTCGGGCGCGGCGAGCAGGTGATCGATCACGGCCACGAGCCGGTCGTTGAAATACTTGCCGGGAAAGCCCAGCTCCTCATAGGCCACCTGAAACAGCGGATACAGCTGTGTGTACAGGCGCGCCGCCGCCTCGACGGGAACGGCCTCGGCAAACGAGACGAAGGCGTCGTAGCGCACGGCGTTGGCCGCCGAGATCTGCTGCGCACCCCCCGCTTCGTCAACGGTGAAGCGTCCCTGCATGGGGTGCACGGGCCACAGCCGCGCGGGCGCCTGCTCGCGCGCGAGGTTGTCCACCGTGGCCACGACACGGCGCACAAAACCATCGAGCTGCAGGAAGGCTTCGGCCCGCTGCGCACCCAGCAGCTCCTTGACCGCCTTGCCGACTGTCGCATCCGAATCGGCGAGCGCGGGCAGCGCAGGCTGGGGTGCCTCAGGCTCTTCGATCGGATTTTGCGGCGCACCGCTGTCCGCCGGTGCCGCGGCAGGTGGCGGCGCCTCGGGCTCGGCGGGCTGTTGCACCGGCGCCGTCTGCACCGCGGCCGCCGGTGCGGTCGCCGCCACGGGTTGCGGGGCATGGCGCGCCGTCCACCAGTACCAGCCGAAACCGGCAGCCGCCGCAATCAGAAGCGCCAGCAGCACGAGGCCCCAGCGGCTTCGGGTTCGTGGCGGGCGCAATTCAGTGGGGTCTCGCAATGGCATGGCAACTCCTGTAACGGGCACAAGCTTACTGCGTCCGTGGGCGATTCAAGCGTTTCAGACCGTGACGGGGCCGACCGCGGGCGCCATCCATCAGCCCCCGTGCGCGAGCCGGAAGGCCCTGGCCTTGCCAAAGTGACCGCAGCCGATGAAAGGCACGGGCGGACGCAGCGCCGACAGCGGCGAAGGATGGTTGGCGCAGAGCACCAGATGGCCGCGATCGGCAGGGATCAGCGCACGCTTGGCCTGCGCGTGGCTACCCCAGAGCATGAAGACGACCGGGCGATCGCCCTCGGCCACCTGGCGGATCACCGCGTCGGTGAGTTGCTCCCAGCCCTTGCCGGCGTGGCTCGCGGGCCGCCCTTCCTCGACGGTCAGCGAGGTGTTGAGCAGCAGCACGCCGTGGCGCGCCCACTTCACAAGCGAGCCGCCGGGCTCGGGAAAGTTCGGCCACGGCGTGCCCAGGTCGCGCTGCAGTTCCTTGAAGATGTTGCGCAGCGACGGCGGCAGCGCCACGCCCGGCGCCACGGAAAACGCCAGTCCCTCGGCCTGGCCGCGGCCATGGTAGGGGTCTTGCCCCAATATGACCACGCGCACGTCCTCGGGCGCCGTGAGCTCCAGCGCCCGCAGGGGCCGGGGCGGAAAGACGCTGGCGCCCGCCGCCAGCCGCTCGCGCAGAAAGGCCAGCAGGGCCTGCCCCGCGGCCTCGGCGAAAAACGTCCGCACCAACGGCACCCAGCCCGCAGCCACGGGCCAATCGAGCGGATCGGCGCCAGGCAGCTGGGTGGGTGATTTCTCGATCATCATGACGATGAATTATGGCAAAAACACGGTCAAATCTTGATGGAAAGCGCGCGAGAAGCTATGTTTTTTGAACTGTTCCATCGAAGATGCCATTGCGTCCTGCCTTCTTGGCGCCATACAGGCGTGCGTCGGCCTGCTCGACGAGCACGGCCGGCTCCGTGCCGATCTCGGGCATGCCGCAGGCCACGCCAATACTGATGGTGACCACGGCGGCCACGGGCGAGCTCTCGTGGGCAATGGCCTGTCCGTAAACCGCACCGCACAGCCGCTCGGCCACCACACGGGCGCCCGCCAGATCGCATTCAGGGAGCAGACAGACGAATTCCTCGCCACCATAACGCGCCACGACATCATGGGGCCGTGCCATGCAGCCGGACAGCGCGTCGGCCACCGACTGCAGGCAGGCGTCGCCTTTCTGGTGCCCATACAGGTCGTTGTAGGCCTTGAAATGATCGATGTCTATCATCAGAAGCGCCAATGGCGAGCGGCTGCGCGCGCAACGGCTCCACTCGTTGGCCAGCATCTCGTCGAAGCTGCGCCGGTTGGCGATGCCGGTCAGCCCATCGACATAGGCGAGCTTGCGCAACAGCTCGGCCTGCGCCTGATGCTCGGTGTGGTCCTCGAAGGTCACGAGCAGCGTGCCGCGCACGAGCAGACCCGACACATCCATCACGTGGTGCGAGCCATCGCGCGAGGTGATGCGATACGAGCTGGAGGCGATCCGGCCATCCACCGCCTGGGCCTTGGCCTGCCTCCAGCGCCGGGCCACCTCGGCGCGGTAGCCCGGGTCAGGGTAGGCCCGCAGCGCCCATTCGCGCAGCGTGGGCACCTCCTGCTCGGTGTAGCCCAGCTGCTCCAGAAACCGGTGGTTGCGGTAATACATCCGCAGATGTATATCAACCAGGCACAAGGCCACCGGCATGTCGCCGATGAGCTGCTTGAGCATGCGCTCGGTGGCCTGCAACCGCAGCGCCTGCTCCTTGGCCTCTGTGATGTCGTTGATGTAGCCATACCAGAGCGTGGCGCCGCTGGCCAGGCGCTGGGGCCGGGCATGGCCCGAGAGCCAGCGCTGGCCACGGCCGGGGATTTCGAACCGGTATTCGGCCGTCCACTCGGTCAGATCGCGCGCGGAGGCGCGGATGTCGTCCATGCCGCGCCGCCGGTCACTCGGGCGAATGCGCTCGAACACCGGCGCGGCATCACGACGCAGTTCCTCGGACGAAAAACCGTAAACCTCCGTCACCCGCGGGCTGGTGTAGGGAAAGTGGCTGTGCCCATCGGGGTCGAGCTGGTATTGGTAGAGCAGGCCAGGCACGTTCTCGGTCAGGTGCTGCAGCCTCTCATCCTGCTGATGGCGCTCCGACATGTCCAGAAAGGTGCCCAACACCCGCGTGGGCCGTCCGTCCGCATCGTGCGCGATGGCCCGGCCCCGGCAGAGAAACCACTTCCAGGCGCCATCGGCAGCGCACAGGCGAAGCACGCACTCGAATTGCGCCGCGCGGCCCTCGACGAACGGCTGCCACTGCTCCGGCAGCATCTGCCGGTCATCCGGGTGCACGAGTTCCTGCCACGACCGGTGCGTGCGCGTGAACGATTCCTGCGTATGGCCCAGCATGGCATACCAGCCCGGCGAGTGGGTCGTGACGCCGCTCGCCACGTCATGATCCCACAACCCGAGTTCGGTCGCGCTCAGCACCGCGTCCCAGCGCGCCTTGTCTTCCTCTTCCCGCGTCTCCAGGGCCTCTTGCCGCTGCTGCAGCTGTCGGCTCTTGCGCTGCTGCCAGGTCAGCGCCGCGGCGGCCGCAGCGCCGACGAGCAGCCAGCCGAGCACGGCGCGCCACAGGTGCGACCGCCACATCGCAAAAATGGCCGGCACATCGCGCCCCACGGCCACGATGAGCGGCTGGTCCATGTGCAGTTCAGCCGGTTGCACGGTGCGCAGCGCCACGAGCTGGATGCTCGCATCCGACGGACGCATGCTGCCCGTGAGCAGGCTGGCCGACGCACCGCTTCGGCGATGGGCCAGCCAGGGGCTGCCGGGGTAATCGAGACTCACCCCTTCGCGCGCACCTGGGTGGCCCACGGCAAGAAAGCGCAGGCCATCCCCATGCGAGACGCTGATGAACACGTCCGGTGCGTAGCGCAGCGACTGCAGCAGCGTGCGAAAGTTGTTGGCATCGATCGCCGCGGCGAGCACGCCGGCGAAACCGCCATCGCGGGTCACGACCTTGCGCGCCAGCACCATGACCCAACCGCCGAGCCCACCGCGAAACGGGGGCGAGACCACAAGCGTGTCGGATGATGATGCCTGCTCCGCGGCCTTGAAATAGGAGCGGCTGGCGGAATCGAGTCCGACGAGAGAAGGCTCGCTGCTTGCAATGATGGTGCCCCGGGCATCGAGCAGGCTCATGTACCGCACGGCCGTCATCGCGTCGGAATAGGCCTTCAGGCGCACGGTCAGCTGCGCCAGGCCGTCGGCCTCGCCGCGCAGGCGCGGCAGCTCGGCCGACAGGCCCTGCATCGCACGGTTAACCGCATCCAGCTGCGGCACGAGGTTGTCGGCCAGGGTGCTGGCCTGGTGGCTCAGCCGCTCGCGCTCGCGCTGGTGCAGATCACGGTGGGTCTGCCACACATCCGCCGCGAGCACCACGCCCAGCAGCAACCAGACCAACGCCAGCAGCCACCACGAGTGGCGTTCGTGCTCTGGCTCACGGGTCGCAGACAAGTGATGCTCGATACAGGTTCATGGCGAGATGCCATCACTGTAAACGATGATCAAATGAGAGAAAACCCGATTAACATCTGGAAATCAGAGGATCTTGGAGTACTGCGCGCGGCTTTCCTGCGCCTGCAGGTATTTGTCGAACACCATGGCAATGCCGCGCACGAAGAACCAGCCCATGGGGGTGACTTCGATCGAGTCAGCCGTGAGGTGCACCAGGCCGTCGTCGTGCATGGGGCGCAGGCGCGCCAGTTCGCTGGCGAAGGTGGCGCGAAAATCGATCAGGTGCGCCGCCTCCACGGACTCGAACTGCACGCTGCCCTGACACATGAGCGCGTTGATCACCGCGCGGCGCAGCACATCGTCGCGCGAGAGCGCCACGCCGCGCACGATGGGCAGGTGGCCGTGGTCGATCAAGTCCTGGTACTGCAGCAGATCCTTGGCGTTCTGGCTGTAGGTCGCGCCCACCTTGCCGATGGCGGAGATGCCGAGCGAAATCAGGTCGCAGTCGGGCTGCGTGCTGTAGCCTTGGAAGTTGCGGTGCAGCCGCCCCTGGCGCTTGGCCACGGCCAGCGAGTCGTCGGGCAGCGCGAAGTGATCCATGCCGATGTAGACGTAGCCCACGGCCTCGAACGCGGCGATGGAATGCGAGAGCATCATCACCTTGTTGTTGGCCACCGGGATGTCGTCCGTCTTGATGTGGCGCTGGGACTTCACGCGCGCAGGCAGGTGGGCGTAGGCGTAGAGCGCGATGCGGTCGGGACGCAGCTGCACCACCTGGGCGATGGTGCGGGCAAACGATTCAGGCGTCTGTTTGGGCAGGCCGTAGATCAGGTCCACGTTGATCGAATCAAAGCCGATCTCGCGCGCGGCGGCCACGAGCGCGAACACCTGCTCGGCCGGCTGCACGCGGTGCACGGCCTTCTGCACTTCGGGGTCGAAGTCCTGCACGCCGAAGCTCAGGCGGTTGAAGCCCAGCTCGCGGATGACCTGCAGCCGCTCGGCGCTGATGGTGCGCGGATCGATTTCGATCGAATACTCGCCCTTGGGGGCAAAGGCAAAGCGTTTGCGCAGCATGTCCATCAGGCCACTGAGCTCCTCATCGCTCAGGAACGTGGGCGTGCCGCCGCCGAAGTGCAGCTGGCTCACGCCCTGGCCGGGGCCGCCCAGGTGCCTGACGTGCAGATCGAGTTCGCGTTCGACATAGCCCAGGTAGGGCGCGGCGCGTTCGTGATGCTTGGTGATGATCTTGTTGCAGGCGCAGTAGTAGCACAGCGACTCGCAAAACGGCAGATGCACGTACAGCGACAGCGGTTGTGCCGCCAGGCTCGTGCCCATCTGGCGCTGGGCCAGGGCGTACAGGTAATCTTCTTCGCCGAAGGCTTCGACGAAGCGATCGGCCGTGGGGTAGGACGTGTAGCGGGGTCCGGGGACATCGAACCGCGAAATGAGCTCTGGAGTAATCGTGGGCATGGGCGGTCGTGTGCAGTCAATCGGCCTTCCGATTAGAACGCGGGACTGTCGCCGGATTGATCTGCCATGTCCTTGATCACGATCAAGAAATTCCCCCCGCCGCCTAGAATCGGCCATCCTCGGTTGTCACGAACCAAGCCATGCCCCATCGAGCCCTCCAGATCGCCTGTTCCCGCTGCAACCTGCGCGAGCTGTGCATGCCGGTGGACGTGACGGCGGCCGACATGGAGCGCCTCGACACCCTGGTAACGATACGTCGGCGCATCCGCCGCGGCACGCCGCTGTATTCGCGCGGCGACCGCTTCACCGCACTGTACGCGATCCGCTCGGGTTTCTTCAAGACGCGCGTGACGACCAACGACGGGCGCGAGCAGGTGACGGGCTTTCAGATGGCGGGCGAGATCATGGGGCTCGACGGCATCGTCTCGGACCTGCACACCTGCGACGCACTGGCGCTGGAAGACGCCGAGGTCTGCGAGATGCCGTACGAACGCATCGAAGACCTCTCGCGCGAAGTACCCGCGCTGCAGACCCACGTGCACAAGATCATGAGCCGCGAGATCGTGCGCGAGCATGGCGTGATGCTGCTGCTGGGCAGCATGCGCGCCGAGGAGCGCGTGGCATCCTTCTTGCTCAACCTGCTGCAGCGCCTGCACGCGCGCGGGTTTTCCGAGGCCGAGCTGGTGCTGCGCATGACGCGCGAGGAAATCGGCAGCTACCTCGGCCTGACGCTGGAGACCGTGAGCCGCACCTTTTCACGGTTTGCCGAGGAGCGGCTCATCGAAGTGCGGCACCGCCATGTGCGCATCCTCGATGGCAAGGGCCTGGAAGCGATCGTGGCCTCACCCAATGACCGATGATCATCCCGCTATCGTGGCAATAGCTGCCAGCGCTGGATGGATAAGGGGAGCGCCGGGATTCACCATGAATTTTCGTCGGGTCGGCGCTGTGCCTTGACGCTGCCGCGCACGCGCTTGGCCTGAAGCCGCCGCTCGCGCGAGGCGGCCGTGGGACGCGTCGCCTTGCGGGGCTTGGCGGGCCGCGCCGCCCTCTCGACGAGCTCAAGCAGCCGCGCCAGCGCATCGAGCCGGTTCGCCTGCTGGGTGCGGTAGCGCTGCGCCTTGATGATCACCTCGCCGCCCTCGGTGATGCGCGCATCGCGCAGCAGCAGCAGGCGCTGCTTGACTTCCTGCGGCAGCGAGGACGCGGCCACGTCGAAACGCAGGTGCACGGCGCTGGAGACCTTGTTGACGTTCTGCCCGCCCGCGCCCTGCGCGCGCACGGCCGTGATCCGTGCCTCGCGCTCCAGCGCCTGCGCCGTGGTTACCATCGATGCATCCTCTCCAATACCGCCACAAGGATTCCATGCCCCTGCTCTCGCGCCGACAGACGATCGGCCTGATCCTGCTCGTGCTCGCCTGGGGCATCAACTGGCCGGTGATGAAGGTGGCGCTGCGCGAAATGGGGCCGCTGTATTTTCGCGCGCTGACCATGGGGCTGGGCGCGCTGGCACTGGCCCTGTACTTTCGCACGCGCGGGCTGCGGCTGCTGCCGCATGGATGGGGCGAGTGGCGTGCCGTGGTGACGCTGGGCCTGCCCAACATCCTCGGCTGGCACGCGCTCTCGATCATCGGCGTGGCGCAGCTGCCGGCCGGGCGCGCGGCCACGCTGGGCTTCACGATGCCGGTGTGGACGGTGCTGCTCTCGGTGCTGTTCTACGGCGAAAAGCTCACCGCGCGACTGATGATCGGCGTCGTCGCGGTGCTGGCGGGCATCACGCTGCTGCTGTGGAACGAACTGGCGCAGATCGCCGGGCGCCCGGCCGGCATCGCCTGGATGCAGGGCGCGGCGTTGAGCTGGGCGCTGGGCACGATCTGGATGCGCCGCGCGCGCCTCACCCTGCCGGCCGAGACGCTGCTGGTGTGGATGATGGTGCTGGCGACCGCGGCGCTCGTTCCCCTGGCGATCTGGCTCGAACCGCCCCAGAGCTTCAGCTTCAGCGCGCCCGTCTGGGCCAGCCTGGTGTGGGGCGTGCTCATCAACTACGGCCTGGCGCAGGTGATCTGGTTCGCGCTGGTGCGCGTGCTGCCCGCCACCACCAGCGCCATGAGCGTGATGGCCGTGCCCATCGTCGGCATCCTGAGCGCGCCCTTCATCATCGGCGAATGGCCGCACTGGCAGGATCTGGCGGCGATGGCCTGTGTGGTGGTGGCCATCGGCGCCGTGCTACTTCGGCGGGGCTGAGCCCCAGGCCGTTTCCAGCGCCTGCAGAAAAGCCTGCGGTCGCTCATACGCCACCCAGTGCCCCGCGCCGGGGATCACGGCAAACCGGCGCAGATCGCACCCGGTGGCACGAAACACGGCCTCCAGCGACGCCACGCGCCCGGCATACAGCGCATCCATCTCGCCATAAATGACCGAGACCGGGCAGGCCACGGCCGCCAGCGCCCGCGCCAGTGCATCGGTGCTGGAGAGCCTGCGCCGCTGCAGGCGGTCGTGCGCCACGTTCCAGGCATGCAGTTGCAACGCCGTTTCATCCACGGCGGTGGTATCGGACAGCATGAGGACGGCCAGGTTGTGGCGGTGAACCGCGTCCTGAGCCTGCGGGTCCGGGAGATGACGCCATGCGCGCAGGGGCAGATGCTCGGCCGGTACCCCGAGGCCAGGCGCGCCCACGAGCACGAGGCACCGCGCCGTGCCCGGGTGCGCGGCCTCAAGCAGAGCTCCCGTGAGCGCACCGAACGAAAAGCCGACCAGATCACACGGTGCGCCAGCGAGCAACTCCTGCAACCCCGCGTGCAGGGGCTCGACCAGATCGTCGGCGTCGCGCGCGCCCGCGGGCAGATCCGAACCACCACAGCCGGGCAGATCAGGTGCCCAGACTTCGCGGCCAGATTCCACCAGCGGCGCAATGCAGCGCAGCCAATGCATCCAGCTGCCACTGCCTCCGTGCAGCAGCACCACGGGGGGCACGCCAGCCCGCGGCATGCCCCATTGCGTCCAGAGCATGGTGCCCGGGCCCCTGCCCAGGGCGGTACGCACACGCCGCGCCTGTGCAAGCAGCTCGTGCGCCGCCGTGGGCAGCGGCCGCTCTACCACGCGGCGATCGCGTCGATGGCCAGCGCGTACCCCGCCACGCCCAGACCGCAGATCACGGCACGGGCGGCAGGAGAAATCCAGGAGCGATGCCGAAAGGCTTCACGCGCAAAGACATTGCTGATGTGCAGCTCGATCAGCGGCACGCCCGTGCCCTTGATGGCATCGAGCAGCGCGACGCTGGTGTGCGTGTAGGCGCCGGCGTTGAGCACGACGCCCGCCAATTGCCCGGCCGCATGCTCACGTCCGGCTTCGTGGATCGCATCGACCAGGGCGCCTTCGTGGTTGCTCTGCTGAAACACCAGACGCAAGCCATGGCGCTCGCAGGCCCTCTCGCACAGCTGCTGCACGTCGGCAAGCGTCTGCGCGCCGTAGACCTGCGGCTCGCGCGTGCCGAGAAGGTTCAGATTGGGGCCGTTGAGAACGTGGACGGTACGAGGCATGGCTGCGCGATCAGGCGGGGTGATGACCGATTATGCGTGCCCCTCGCGTGACGCAGCCGGGTGCAGCTCAATCATCGTCCCAGTCACGGTGCCCGTGGCGTCCCCTGTGCTCCCAGTGTCCACGGCGCCAATACCGGCGCGGCGTGTAATACACCGGCGGCCCATAGACCACGGGCGGCGGCCCGTAATACACGGGCGGCGCCACCCGATAGACCGGCGCGGGCGCGTAATACACGGGGGGCGCCGAATAGACCGTGGGGCCGAAGTTGCTGGCCCCCACCACCACGCCCGGCACACCGATGCCGACCGACCAGGCCACGTCGCCACGCGCCTGTGCGGCGCCAGAACCGAGCATCAAAGCCATGGCCACGCCTGCCGAGGCCATCAAGGCCTTCCAGGAACGATGAATAGTCATTGCTTTCTCCTTCATGAACACAGCCGGAGCCGATCAACTGCCCCTACAACGCACGACATGACGTTCAGGATGTCATGCAAAGGTGTTTATCTTGTGTCCGAACGTAGTGGTGATGGCTTCAGAACGTAACGTCCATGCGCTGGCGCCACCTAGAATCGGCGCCATGAGCACGCCCGCAACCCCTACCACGCCACCGACCCATTTCCTGCGCCAGATCATCGAAGGCGACCTGGCCCAGGGCGCGCATGCCCGCAAGCGCTGGGCCGGCAGCCCAGGTGACGCGAACCACCAGGCTGCGGGGGCCCTGGATGCGGCACGCATCCGCACACGCTTTCCCCCCGAGCCCAACGGCTATCTGCACGTGGGTCATGCCAAGAGCATCTGCCTGAATTTCGGCCTGGCGCGCGACTACGGCGGCGTCTGCCATCTGCGCTTTGACGACACCAACCCCGAAAAGGAAGACATCGAGTACGTCAACGCCATCGTGGACGCGGTGCACTGGCTGGGTTTTGACTGGCGCGATCCGGACGGGCACGAAAACCTGTACTACGCGAGCAGCTACTTCGACTTCATGTACCGCGCGGCCGAATACCTGATCGAGCAGGGCTTGGCCTACGTGGACGAGCAGAGCGCCGAAGCCATGCGCGCGAACCGCGGGGACTTTGGCAAACCGGGCGTGAACAGCCCGTTTCGAGAACGTGCCCCGGCCGAGAACCTCGCGCGCTTTCGCGAGATGAAGGACGGCAGGCATGCCGACGGCGCGATGGTGCTGCGCGCGAAGATCGATATGCAGTCGCCCAACATCAACCTGCGCGACCCGGCGATCTACCGCATCAAGCGCGCCGAGCATCACGCCACCGGCAACCGCTGGTGCATCTACCCGATGTACACCTTCGCGCACCCGATCGAGGATGCGCTGGAATGCATCACGCACAGCATCTGCACGCTCGAATTCGAAGACCAGCGCCCGTTCTACGACTGGCTGCTCGACCAACTGGCCGAAGGCGGCCTGATCGCCACGCCGCGCCCGCACCAGTACGAGTTCGCGCGGCTGAACCTCACCTACGTGATCACCAGCAAGCGCAAGCTCAAGCACCTGGTGGACAGCGGCATCGTGAGCGGCTGGGACGACCCGCGCATGCCCACCATCGTCGGCCTGTGTCGGCGCGGTTACACGCCCACGGCGATCCGGGCGTTCTGCGAGCGCATCGGCGTGACCAAGGATTACAGCTGGATCGACTACGCCACGCTCGAAGGCTGCCTGCGCGAGGACCTGGAGCCCTTCGCGCACCGCGCGATGGCCGTGCTCGACCCCGTCAAGCTCGTGCTCACCAACTGGGACGAGGTGATGGGCGCGGGCCACCTGGAGCCCTGCCAGTTGCCCGCGCTGCCGCACGCCGAGCCCGGGCAGACCGTGCCGCAGCGCCAGTTTCTGCTCGGGCGCGAGGTGTGGATCGAACGCGAAGACTTCGCCGAGGTGCCGCCCAAGGGCTACAAGCGCCTGTTCGTCGGCAACAAGGTGCGCCTGAAGGGCGGCTACGTCATCGAATGCACCGGTGCCGCCCGCGACGCGAATGGCGTCATCACTGAAGTGCAGGCCCTCGTGATTGCCGACACCAAGAGCGGCACGCCGGGCGCGGACAGCGTGAAGGCCAAATCCGCGATCACCTGGGTGGGTGCGCACGACGGCGTGGCTGCCGAGGTGCGGCTGTACGACCGCCTCTTCACCGACCCGCAGCCCGATGCAGGCGGCAAGGACTACCTGGCGCTGCTCAACCCCGAGAGCCTGAAGACCGTCACCGCCTGGGTCGAGCCGACCCTTGCCAGGGCGCAGGCGGACGACAAGTTCCAGTTCGAGCGCCACGGCTACTTCGTTGCTGACCGAAAGGACCACGCGCCGGGGCGGCTGGTGTTCAACCGCATCACGGGCCTGAAGGACTCCTGGGGCAAGTAACGCCCTTG
The DNA here is from genome assembly GCA_001725255.1 of Comamonas sp. SCN 67-35. Taxonomy (GTDB): domain Bacteria; phylum Pseudomonadota; class Gammaproteobacteria; order Burkholderiales; family Burkholderiaceae_C; genus Comamonas_C. Next base: position 46,219 of record MEFV01000004.1, read on the forward strand.
CCGATGCCCTCCCGCGGGCGACGAGAGGGAGCCCGACCTTGCGCTGGCTCAAGGCCGCGCGACATCGGCACCGGCCAGCCGCTGTCGAACGCGAGGCGCGGGTATATTGGCGCTCAACGGACTCTGCGCGGATTCATGAGCGAACCCCAGTCACCAGACGAAGACGGCACGGACAACAGCGCGCACTACCTGCGCACCGTGACCGAGATGGCTGAGCGGCGCAGGGTGATGGCGCAGGATGCGATTTTCAGCGAAGGAGGCGTCAAACTCGTTGAAAAAGGCACCCGCATCGACGCCAGGATGCATGACCGCCTGGTGCGGCACAAGCTGCGCGGCCCGGTGGACCAGCACCTGACGGTGGAAGATGCCGTCAACAGCGCCTACCTGCAGCAGCAGGCCGCGCATCTGCTGCGCGCCAGCCATTTGCCCAGGCTGCTGGCGCAGTCGCTCGGCGGCAGTGCGCGCCTTGTGGCGCCGCTGAAGGCCTTGTCGCTCACGCCACGCATCGCCTTCAAGCTCACCGTGATGCGCGAGCAGCTTCCCGATCTGTTCACGCACAGCCTGGAGGTGATGCTGACGGCGCAATACCTGGCGCTGGCGAGTGCCATCCCCGACGAGGATTGCAACCGGCTGGCCGCGGCGGCGCTGCTGCACGATCTGGGCGTGCTGCACATGGACCCGGTGTGGCGCGACGCGAGCCACAAGGTGACCGGCGCCGAGCGCCGCCATCTGGTGGCCCACCCGATCACGGCCATGCTGGTGGTGCGCGATGCGCAGGTCTACGGCCCCCGCGTGGAAGCGGCCATTCTGGAGCACCACGAGCGCATGGATGGCACGGGCTACCCGCGCGGGTGCGCCGGGGACGCGATTTCACCGCTCGGGCAGGTGCTGCTCATGGCCGAGGTGGTGGCGGCCTTCGCGCAAAAGTATTCCGACGAAGCGTTCCAGCAGCTTTCGCTGGTGCTGCGGCTCAACCACCGGAAATTCCCCAAGGCGCTGACTGCGCACGTGCTGGCACTGCTGAACACCACCGGCGCCAGCGGCAGCGCGCCGGCCACGCAGACACAGGAACAGCTTCAGGCCCTGGTGCACCGCCTGGCGCAGGCGTTCACCCAATGGGAACAGGCGAAAGCGCAGGACGGTCTGCCCCGAGAACCGGCGGCGCGCGCGGGGCCCATGACCTTTGTGCAGGAGCGCCTGCTGATCCTGGAGCGCGCACTGATCGAGGCGGGCATGCAGACCGGCGCCCTCCAGCACCTGCAAGGCGACGAGGTCGACCTGTCCGAGCTCTCCTTCGTGGTCCGCGAAGCGCTCTGGCAGCTGACCAGCATCGTCAACGGCTGCGAACGCCGCTGGCCGGCCGAACTGCGCGAGCGCACGGACCCGCAGGCTCTCGTGGTCGCACGCTGGTGTAACTGGGTGCGCAGCATCGAAACCTCCTGATACGATTTCGCATTCAAGCGTAGAACAAGGCGAACAACGCAGTTATGCGTCTGAAGGTGAAACCGTATGAGCCGCCCCACGGCGGATCAGAGCAGCAACGGCTCCTGCTGCATCGCCTCGATCTGCTCGCGCAGCATCGCCACCTGGCCGCGCCAGTAGTCGCTTGAGCCGAACCACGGGAAGTGGATCGGAAAGGTCGGATCGCTCCAGCGCCGCGCCAGCCACGCGCTGTAGTGGATCAGGCGCAGCGTGCGCAGCGGCTCGATCAGCGCGAGCTCGCGACGGTCGAAATCGCGCACCTGCTCGTAGCCGTCGAGCAGGGCGCTGAGCTGCAGCGTGCGCTGGCGCCGGTCGCCCGAGAGCAGCATCCACACGTCCTGCACCGCCGGGCCCATGCGCGCATCGTCCAGGTCGACGATGTGCGGGCCGCTGCCCACCCCATCCACCGGCGTCCACAGCACATTGCCCGGGTGGCAGTCGCCATGCACGCGGATGACTGCTGCATCTTTCAAGCCAAATCGGCCTGTAGCGTTTGACAGGTCTGCGTGGTCAGCTATCAACGCGAGAGCATCTTCGCACAGGCCGCGCCATTCGCCGCGCACCTCCGGGGCCACCGCGTCGTGTGCCAGCAGCCAGTCGCGCGAGGCGCCGCCGAAGGTGTCGGCGTCCAGCGTCGGGCGCTGGGCAAACGCGGTCTGGCTGCCCACGACGTGCAACCGCGCGAGGAAGCGGCCCAGCCATTCGAGCACCTCGAAGTCATCGAGTTCGGGCTGGCGCCCGCCGCGCCAGGGGCTCACCGAAAACGCGAATCCGGCGTGGTGGTGCAAGGTCTCATCCTGCAGCACCAGCGGCGCGACCACGGGCACCTCGGCCGCCGCCAGTTCGGCGGCAAAGGCGTGCTCCTCCAGGATCTGCGCCTCGCTCCAGCGCCCGGGGCGGTAGAACTTGGCGACCACGCGCGAGCCGTCCTCCAGCCCCACCTGATAGACCCGGTTCTCGTACGAACCCAGCGCCATCAGGCGGCCATCGCCCGGCAGGCCCACGGCGGCGAGCGCATCAAGCACCACGTCCGGCGTGAGCGCGGCGTAAGGGTGCTGCTGCGTGTCGATGTCTTGCGTCACCGCCTGCCCTGGTGTTCCAGCTCCTGCGCCAGCCCGTGCTCGCGCCAGACGCGCTCCTGCAGCGCCTCGGGCAGCTCCAGCGCCAGCGCCGTGTGTTCGCGCTGGTGATGGTGGTCGAGCACATGGCGCAGCGCATGGGCGGCATCGATCAGCCAGAGCGCGGCGTGCCGGCGCTCGGTTTCGGTCGCGGGCGGATTCGCCAGCACCTGCGCAAGGCGCTCGCCGTACTCGTCGGCCAGCAGGGCGATGCGCTCGTGCTCCTGGCCATACACCCGCGCGGACCAGCGCGCGCCCTCGGGCAGCTGCGGCAGCAGCTCCTGCTCTTCCACCTCGATGTGGCGCGCCAGATGGGTCCGCCATTGCCGCAGATGCTGCTCGGCCTGGGTGAAATCGCCGCCCACCACGTCGAGCAGGTGGGCATGCAATTGCGCCTCCAGACCCTCATGCTGGCGGGCGAAGTGGCGGGCGGAGTCGGCGGCGCATGGCATGGATCAAATGGTACTCCAGCACCCGTCGATCCATCGCCTCTTTCTTCCATTTTGATAGTGGAAATCGGCGGCCCTCAGACCGCGACGGTCAGGGTCACATCGATATTGTCGCGCGTGGCGTTCGAGTAGGGACAGACCTGGTGGGCCGCATCGACCAGCGACCGCGCCTGCGTGCGGTCCATGCCGGGCAGGTGCACGTGCAGGCGCACGGCGATGCCGTAGGCGTTGGGAATGCTGCCCAGATCCACCTCGGCGTCGATGGCCACGTCCTGCGGCAACGCGAGCTTCTGCCGCGCCGCGACGGCCTTGAGTGCACCGATGAAACAGGCCGAGTAGCCGACGGCGAAGAGCTGCTCCGGGTTGGTGCCGGCGCCTGCGCCGCCCGGCGACGAGAGCGCGACCTCCAGGCGGCCGTCATCGCTGCGCGCGGCGCCATCGCGCCCACCGGTGGTGTGGGCGCGCGCGGTGTAGAGAACTTTGTCCAGGGTGGTCATGGTGATTCCTTTCGGGAAGTGAAGGCCCCTGCCGCGGGGCGGTGAAAAAACGAGGGAGAAGCGCTCACTGCCCGATCTGGTCGCGCAAGGCACGAATCTGCCGTGCCAGCGCCTGCACCTGGGCCGGGCGCAGGTGGCTGCGCGCCAGGAGACACGCCGGAATGGGCTCGGCCCGCGCGCGCAGGGCCCGGCCGGCGCGCGTGAGGGCCACGCGCACGCAGCGCTCGTCCTGCGCGTCGCGCTCGCGCTGCAGCAGCCCCGCAGCCTCCAGCCGCTTGAGCAGCGGAGTGAGCGTGCCCGAGTCGAGACTCAGGCGCTCGCCCAGTTCGGAGACGGTCAGGCCGTCGCGCTCCCACAGCACCAGCATCACCAGGTACTGCGGATAGGTGAGCCCGATCGCATCGAGCAGCGGTTTGTAGAGCCGCGTCATGGCCAGCGAAGCCGAGTACAGCGCAAAGCAGAGCTGGCGATCGAGCCGCAGCGCCTCGGGGCTCGGGTCTGTCGGCAAACGGGATGTCGTCATGGCTTGTATTATTGCACGCAATTGAATTGCACACAATTTATATACATTGTTCCAGCCGCCGTTCAGAGCCCCATGAAAAAGGCGCCTTGCGGCGCCCTGCACAAGGGTGCTAATGTCCTTCAGTAGCTGTAAACGCCCCGCCCCGTCTTGCGCCCCAGCCGCCCGGCGGCCACGTATTCCTTGAGCAGCGGGCAGGCGCGGTACTTGCTGTCGCCGAATTCCTTGAAATAGACCTCCATCACCGCGAGGCACACATCCAGCCCCACCATGTCCGCGAGCGCCAGCGGCCCGATCGGCTGGTTGCAGCCGAGCTTCATGCCCGCGTCGATGTCCTCGGGCGTGGCCAGGCCCTCGGCCAGCACGAAGAAGGCCTCGTTGATCATGGGAACGAGAATGCGGTTGACAACGAAGCCCGGCGCATTCTTCACGGTGATCGGCGTCTTGCCCAGGCGCTCGGCCAAGGCCTTGACGGCGGCGTGCGTCGAATCGCTCGTCTGCAGCCCGCGGATGATCTCCACCAGCGCCATCATCGGCACCGGGTTGAAGAAGTGCATGCCGACGAAGCGATCGGCCCGGCCCGTGACCGCCGCTAATTGCGTGATCGAAATCGACGAGGTGTTGGTCGCGAGGATCACCTCGGGCGCGATCAGCGCATCGACCTGCTTGAGGATCTTGTTCTTGAGTTCATGGTTCTCGGTCGCCGCCTCGATCACGAGCTGCGCGGCCTTCAGGTCGTCGTAATTCGTCGAGCCCTTGATGCGGGCCAGCGCCGCGGCCTTGTCCGCCTCGGTGATCTTCTTTTTCTTGATCAGTCGGTCGAGACTGCCTGCGACGGTGGCAATGCCTTTTTGCACCGCCGCGTCCGAGACGTCGACCATCACGACGGCGATGCCAGAGACGGCGCAGGCCTGCGCGATGCCGTTGCCCATGGTGCCGGCGCCGATGATGCCTACGGTGGAAATGCTCATGCTGGGTTCCTCTGGTTGATTCACTGAAAAGCCACTTCGTCAAAGCTGCGCAGCTTGCGGCTGTGCAGCCGCGCCACGCCCCCCTGCTGCAGCAGCTCGATCGCCCGAATGCCGATGCGCAGGTGCTGGCCGACGCGTTCGCGGTAGAAATGATTGGCCATGCCCGGCAGCTTGATCTCGCCGTGCAGCGGTTTGTCGCTCACGCACAAGAGCGTGCCATAGGGCACGCGGAAGCGAAAGCCGTTGGCGGCGATGGTGGCACTCTCCATGTCCAGCGCCACCGCGCGGCTCTGGCTGAAACGCCGCTGCGGTGTGTTGCCCGGCAGCAGCTCCCAGTTGCGGTTGTCGGTGCTGGCCACCGTGCCCGTGCGCATGATGCGCTTGAGCTGGTCCTCGGGCATCTGCGCCACGTCAGCCACGGCCTGCTGCAGCGCGACCTGGATTTCGGCCAGCGCCGGAATCGGCACCCAGGGCGGCAACTCTTCGTCGAGCACATGGTCTTCACGCACATAGGCGTGCGCCAGCACGTAGTCGCCCAGTTGCTGGCTGTTCCTCAAGCCCGCGCAGTGGCCCAGCATCAGCCACGCGTGCGGGCGCAGCACGGCCACGTGATCGGTGATGGTCTTGGCGTTGGCCGGGCCCACGCCGATGTTGATCATGGTGATGCCCCCGTGTCCTTCGCTCACGAGGTGGTAGGCGGGCATCTGCGGCAGCCGCGCCGGGGCACTGCCCAGCTCGTCGCCCGCCTCGGCGCCCATGCCCATGCGGCGCGTGACGACGTTGCCAGGCTCGACGAAGGCGTGGTAGCGGCTGCCCGCGTTCTGCATTTCGGCATGCCCCAGGCGCACGAATTCGTCGATGTAGAACTGGTAGTTGGTGAACAGCACGAAATTCTGGAACCACTCGGGGCGCGTCCCCGTGTAGTGGCGCAGGCGCTGCAGGGAATAGTCCACGCGCGGCGCGGTGAACAGCGACAGCGGCTGTGCCTCGCCCGCGCGCGGCTGCCAGGTGCCGTTGGCGATGCCATCGTCCATGGCCGTCAGATCCGGCAGGTCGAAGAGGTCGCGCAGCAGCAGGCGGCGCTCGCGGTCGAGCGAGCCTTCGAGCGCATCGTCCGCATCGAGCGCGAAATACACCGGGACCGGCTGCGTGCTCGTGCCCACCTCCAGCTCCACGCCGTGGTTGTGCAGCAGCAATTCGAACTGCTCCAGGTAGTAGTGCGCGAACAGGTCGGGGCGGGTGAGCGTGGTTTCGTAGCGCCCCCGCCCCTGCACGAAGCCGAAGGCCAGATGCGTGGGCGCGCGCGCCAGGGTGCTGGTCTGCAGGCGCACGAAGGGGTAGCAGGCACGCACCGGCTGCGCGGGCGTGTCACCCGCGACGAAAGCCTGCATGGCCTGGCGCAGGTAGGCCGTCTGCTCGGCGTAGATGCGCTGAATCTGCGCCAGTGCCTGCGCAGCGTCGCGGTGGCGCGTGGGCGCGATGAAGTCGGGCATTTGAGACATGAGGCGTATTTTCGGTGTTGCCGCTGCCCGGTGGCGTACGAAATCCGCCTCATCCGGAATAAAAAAACCGGGCCAAGGCCCGGTTCCTTCATCAGGCAGGAAGAGCCTACTGCAGCAGCTTCACACCCGTCTTGGACTGAATTTCGTCAAAACTCACGTCGGGCGCCAGTTCCACGAGCCTGAGCCCCGCCGGCGTCACATGCATCACGCCCAGGTCGGTGATGATCTCGTGCACCACGCCCACGCCCGTGAGCGGCAGCGTGCATTGCGGCAGGATTTTCAGATCCGTCGTGCCGTCCTTCTTCTTCGCCACATGCTCCATGAGCACGATCACCTTGGGCACGCCGCCGACGAGATCCATCGCGCCGCCCATGCCCTTGACCATCTTGCCGGGAATCATCCAGTTGGCCAGATCGCCCTTTTCGCTCACCTGCATCGCGCCGAGGATGGCCAGGTTGATTTTGCCGCCGCGGATCATCGCGAAGCTGTCATGGCTGCCAAAGATGGCCGAGCCCGGCAGCGTCGTCACCGTCTGCTTGCCGGCGTTGATCAGGTCGGCGTCCACCTTGTCTTCCGTCGGGAAGGGACCAATGCCCAGCAGGCCGTTCTCGGACTGCAGCCAGACCTCCTTGTCACCGGTGTAATTGGCCACGAGCGTGGGGATGCCGATGCCCAGGTTCACGTAGAACCCGTCCTGCAACTCCTGGGCGGCGCGCGCCGCCATCTGTTCCTTGGTCCACGGCATGTCAGGCTCCTGCTTTCTCGGTGATGGTGCGTTTTTCGATCTGCTTGGTCGGGTGGGCGTTGAGCACGATGCGGTGCACGTAGATGCCCGGCAGATGGATGTCGTCGGGCGCGAGCTCGCCCGGCTGCACGATCTTCTCGACCTCGACGACGCAGATCTTGCCGGCCATGGCCACGGCCGGGTTGAAGTTGCGCGCCGTCAGGTGAAAGCGCAGGTTGCCCGTGGTGTCGGCCACGGCGGCGTGCACGAGCGAGATGTCGGGCACGAGCGAGCGCTCCATCAGGTAGGTGTGGCCGTCGAACTCGCGCGTTTCCTTGCCTTCGGCGACGATGGTGCCCACGCCCGTGCGGGTGAAGAAGGCCGGAATGCCGGCACCGCCCGCGCGCAGCTTCTCGGCCAGCGTGCCCTGCGGGGTGAACTCCAGCTCCAGCTCGCCGCCCAGGTACTGGCGCTCGAATTCCTTGTTCTCGCCCACGTAGGAGCTGATCATCTTCTTGATCTGGCGCGTGTTCAGCAGCTTGCCCAGGCCCACGCCGTCGATGCCGGCGTTGTTGGACACGGCGGTGAGGTTTTGCACACCCGAATCGCACAGTGCCTCGATCAGCGCTTCCGGGATCCCGCACAGGCCAAAGCCGCCGACGCCGATCAACTGGCCGTCGTGCACGATCCCTTTGAGGGCCTCGGCCGCGGAGGGATAAATCTTGTTCACGGATGTACTCCTGTCTTCGTATGAACGGTCTGACGATACTAGCCAGCCAATTTTGTTGCGTTGCACAATAAGTGTCAACACAGGGGGGATCGGGTTATCCCTGAGCCCGGCGATCGCCTTGACCGGGTCATGCCGTAGGGCGTGCACCGGCGGCCACCGCGCGAAAGGCCTGGCCAGGCTCCGCATCCTGCAAGTTGCCCGACCGCCCGCCGCGTGGGCGTGCCCAAATGGGGCGCACCGCAATGACACCACGTCCCAACAGCTATTATAATTATAGCTGCATGCGCTTGCTGGTCAAGGGTCAGGAGTCAAAATGGCTTGAAATCCTGCCCCGTTCGGCGGCAGCAAGACGTCCAGGCGGGGCAGCGCGGCGCGGGCGTTGCGCGTGGTGGCCAGGGCCAGCTCCTGCGCCCGCATGCCGCGCAGCCGCGCCAGCGCCTGCGCGATGCGCGGCAGCTCGGCCGGGCTGTTGCGGCTCTGCGGCCCGCCTTGCGCGCGCTCGGCGCGGTCGCGGTAGAGCCACTGCGGCGGGATGTCCGGCGCGTCGGTTTCCAGCACCAGTGCATCGAGCGGCAGCTCGGCCGCCAGCCGGCGCAGGTGCAGCGCGCGCTCGAAGGTCAGCGCACCGCCGAAACCCAGCTTGAAGCCCATCGCGATGAAGGCCTGCGCCTGCTGCAGGCTGCCGTTGAACGCATGCGCGATGCCGCCCGCCACCGGCCGCTCGCGCAGCGCCTTGAGCACGCGATCGCAGCTCTTCCTCACGTGCAACAGCACCGGCAGATCGAAGCGCCGCGCCAGCCGCAGCTGGGCGCGCAGCAGGCGTTCCTGGTGCGGGCCGTCGAGCCCCGCCACGAAATAATCCAGCCCGATCTCGCCCACGGCAACGAGCCGGGCATCACCCACGCGCTGCGCCAACGCCGCCTGCAGGGCCTCGATGTCGGCCTCGCCCGCCTCGGGCGTGCACAGCGGGTGGATGCCCAGCGCGTAACTGTCGCCCCAGGCGTGCGCAAGGGCCTGCACCGCGTCCCAGTTGAAGCGCGCCACGGCCGGGATCACGCAGTGCGCCACGCCGGCCGCGCGCGCCGCCGCGCGCATCGCCTCGCGGTCGGGCGCGAACTCGGCCGCGTCCAGATGGCAGTGGGTGTCGATCCAGACGTTCACACGCGCCCGAGCACCGGCACCAGCGCGCCATGCACGGCCCGCGCAGCGTCCGAGGCGAGAAAGCCGATCACCTCGGCCAGCGCCTCGGGCGCGACCCAGCGCGAGACATCGGCATCGGGCATGGCAGCACGATTCGGCGGCGTATCGATGATGGAGGGCAGCACCGCGTTGACGTTGATGCCGTCATCGCGCAGTTCGGCCGACATCGATTCCACGAGGCGCATCAGCGCGCTCTTGGACGCCGCGTATGCCCCCACCGCAGCCCCGCCCTTGAGGCCGCCGGCCGCGCCCACGGCCACGATGCGGCCCCGCCCCTGCGCGCGCATCGGCGGCACCACGGCGGCGGCCATGTGGATGAAGCTGCGCGCGTTCAGGTCCATCATGAAATCCCAGGCGCTCGCGGGCGTCTCGTGCACTGGCTCGCCCATGTGAAAGCCACCCGCCAGGTGGCACAGCATGTCGATGTGGTGCACGCGCGCCAGCGCATCAGCCACCGCCGCAGCCACCGCCGCGCGATCGAGCAGGTCGGCGGGCAGCAACACGGCATCGGGCAGGTGGCCGAACCGCGTGCGCAGCAGCTCAGCATCGCGGTCGAGCAGCACCAGGCGCGCGCCCTGGCGCGCAAACCAGGCGGCCACCGCCGCCCCCAGATGGCCGGCCGCGCCGGTGATGCAGACGGTCTGTCTATCGTTGCTCATGAAATCGCTCCTCATGCAATCGAAGTCATCATAAAAGCGCCGGGGCCACCCGTCCTCCGCTACGCTAGCGGTTTCGGCAACCCCCTTGAGGAGATCGCATGAGCACCGCCCTGACCGCCACCAATTACAAGGAACTGACCACCGCCATCTCGGCCAACGTGCGCCAGCTCAAGGAGAGCGTGCCCGACGTGATGACCAGCTTCAACGCGCTGGGCAAGGCCGCGCTCGCGCCTGGCGCGATCGACGCCAAGACCAAGGAGCTGATCGCGCTGGCCATCGGCGTGGCCGCGCGCTGCGACGGCTGCCTGGGCTACCACACGCAGGCGCTCGCGCGCCTGGGCGCCACGCGCGAGGAAGTGCACGAAATGCTGGGTGTGGCCGTCTACATGGGCGGCGGGCCCTCGCTGATGTACGCGGCCAATACCGTGGCCGCCTTCGACGAGGCGCTGGCCAAGAGCCAGGCCAGGTGACGCGGCGCGGCCCCGGCGCCGTCAGCCGCGGCGCACCTCGATGCTGTACAGCCCCCACGGGCACGGGGCGAAGCGCTCGTTGAGCGGCTTGTCCCTGAACGCGGCGAGGGTGTCGGCCTCGTACACCGCCCACTGCGGGCCCAGGCCCCCCAGTTCCAACGGCGAGCCATCCATGTCGAGCGCCACGATCATGCGCCACTGCAGAGCCTCGGCCAGCGCCACCGGCGCCGCGTAGCCATCGACCGCGCGCAAATCCAGCTGGATCCCGCTCCCGGCGTTCACGCCGGCGGCGGCCAGCACGTCCGCCAGCAGCGGGCCGCTCAGGACGTGCTTCTTCCCGTCGTATTCCACGGTCGGCGCTATGGTGCACGCCGGCAGGCGGCGCAGCGCCGGCGCATCGAACACCCAGGCGCGGCTGAACGCGATGCCGTGCTTGCCCATCATCTGGTCGCGCACGGGGTCGAGCGGCCCCCGATTGGTCCGCCCGACCGCACCGCTCACGGTCAGCAGGGCAGGCAGCGCCCGGGGAGATCGCCCTGGCGATGCCGCCCACGCCGCCGATGCCAGGCCGGCGGCAGCAGCCCCGACCAGCAAATCACGCTTGTTCATTGTCACGCTCCTTCACGATGACCCACATGTCCCGAGGACGAACCCGCCCTCGCACTCTAGCCGTTGGCACAGGCAGCCCGCCACCGCGCCAGACCACGAACAGGCCGCCACGACACCCTGCGCTACGCTAGTCGGCCCGCCACGAGCCGGCGCACGCTGTCGCACTGGCCGGCGAGCTGCTCGTCGTGCGTGACGACGACGAAGGCCGTGCCCTGCTCGCGCGCCAGTTTCAGCATCAGGGCAAACACGCCTTGCGCGGTGGCGCGGTCGAGGTTGCCCGTGGGCTCGTCGGCGAGCACGCAGGCGGGGTGCGTGACGAGGGCGCGCGCGATGGCCACGCGCTGGCGCTCGCCGCCCGAGAGTTCGGCGGGACGGTGCGCCAGGCGCTCGGCCAGGCCCACCTGCGCGAGCATGGCGGCGGCCTGCGCCATGCACTGCGGCCAGGGCAGCCGGCGGATGCGCAGCGGCATGGCGACGTTTTCCTGCGCGGTGAATTCCGTCAGCAGGTGGTGAAACTGGTAGATGAAACCCAGCGCGTCGTTGCGCAAACGCCCCTGGGCGGCGGGCGCGAGATGCGCCAGATCCTGGCCCTTGAGCGTCACGCATCCTTCGGTGGGCGCATCGAGCCCGCCCAGCAGGTGCAGCAGCGTGCTCTTGCCCGAGCCCGAGGCGCCGACGATGGCCAGCGTTTCACCCGCGCGCACCTGCAGATCCACGCCCGAGAGCACCTGCACGTCGAGCGGCCCCTCGGCATAACGCCTGGTCAGGCCCTGCGCCTGCAATACCACGTCACTCATAGCGCAGCGCCTCGGCGGGGTTGACGCGGCTGGCGCGCCAGCTCGGGTAGAGGGTGGCCGCGAGCGCCATCAGCAGCGAGATGATCGCGATCGGCACGATGTCGCCCTCCTGCGGGTCACTCGGCATGCGGCTGATGAGGTAGATGTCCTTGGGCAGGAAGGTCACGCCCAGCAGGTGTTCGATGGCGGGCACGATGACGTCGATGTTGAAGGCCACGAGCAGGCCCAGCAGCAGGCCCGCGAGCGTGCCGATCATGCCCACGGCCGCGCCCTGCACGACGAAGACGCCCATGATGCTGGCGGGGCTCGCGCCCAGGGTGCGCAGGATGGCGATGTCGGCACGCTTGTCCTGCACCGTCATCACCAACGTGCTGACCAGATTGAACGCCGCCACCGCGACGATGAGCGTGAGGATGATGAACATCATGCGTTTTTCCACCTGCACGGCGGCGAACCAGGTGCGGTTCTGCTGCGTCCAGTCGCGGATGAGCAGATTGCCCGAGAGCGTGTGCGCCAGCGTCTGCGTCACCCGCGGCGCCTCGTGCAGGTCCTTGAGCCGAACGCGCACACCCGTCGGCCCTTCGAGGCGAAACAGGCGCTCGGCGTCCTCATGGTGCAGCAGCACCAGCGCCGAGTCGTATTCGTAGTGGCCCGAGCGGAACATGCCCGAGACCGTCATCTGCTTGAGGCGCGGCACGATGCCCGCCGGAGTGATCTGCCCGCTGGGTGCGACCAGCGTGACCTTGTCGCCCACGCCCACGCCCAGCGAGCGTGCCAGGTCCACGCCCAGCACCACGTTGAAACTGCCGGGCGTGAGCGTGTCGATCGCGTGGCGGTTCTCGTCGGCGATCTCGGTCACCTGGCCCTCCTGCGCCGGGTCGATGCCGCGCACCATCACGCCCTTCATCTCGTCGCCGCGCGCCAGCAGCGCCTGCGCCGCCACGAAGGGCGCCGCGCCCACCACGTCGGGGTTGGCGCGCACCTCGGCCAGCGTGCGTGGCAAGTCGGGCAATGCCGCGCCGCCTGGGGCGAACACCTCGATGTGCGCGACGACGCTGAGCATGCGGTCGCGCACCTCTTTCTGAAAGCCGTTCATCACCGACAGCACGATGATGAGCGCGGCCACTCCCAGCGCGATGCCCAGCATGGACACGCCCGAGATGAAGGAGATGAAACCGTTGCGCCGCGTGGCGCGGCCCGCACGGGTGTAGCGCCAGCCCAGGGCCAGCTCGTAGGGAATCTGCATGGTGGCGGTTCAGTCGCCCTGATCGGGCGGGGGCGATTGTGGCATCCCGGACAATACCGACCATGCGCCATCTCCTGATTCCCATGGCCGCGAGCACGGCGCCCGGTTGCGAGCAGGCCCTGCAAGGCCTGCGGCTGCCGCAACTTGAACGCCTGCTCTCGCGCCTGAGCCTCACCCACACCGATACCGGCCAGGAGACCGACTACGCCCCGCCGCACGAGCGCGCGCTGGCGCGTGCTCTCGGCCTGCCCGAACGCGCCACACCCTGGGCGGCCTGGCGCCAGCGCCTGACCGGCAGCGGCTGCGCCTGGCTCACGCCCTGCGAGTGGCAGATCGGCGCCGACCACGTGACGCTGACGCACCCCGATCGGCTGGGCCTCACCGAGGCCGATTCGCGCGCGCTCATGGACATCGTCGCGCCCTGGCTGGCGCAGGACGGCCACACGCTCACCTGGCTCGCGCCGACGCGCTGGCTGGTGCAGGGGCCGCTGTTCGCCGAGCTGGAGTGCGCGCCTGTGGACCGCGTGATGGGCCGCGACGTGCGCATGTGGATGCCGCGCGGCCCGCGCAGCATGCTGGTGCAGCGCCTGAACAGCGAGCTGCAGATGCTGCTCTACACCCACCCCTGGAGCGAGGCGCGCGCCGCGCAGGGGATCGCGCCCGTCAACGCCTTCTGGGTGCACGGTGCGGGCGCGCTCGCCACCCTGCCCGCCGAAGCCGCCGAGCCCGAAATGCCCATGTCGCTGTACGACGCCGCGCTGCGCCAGGACTGGACCGCGTGGACCGCCGCGTGGCAGGCGCTGGATCGCGGCGCGGTGAGCGAGCTGCTGGCGCACGCGGCGCAAGGCGGCACGGCGCAGCTCACGCTCTGCGGCGAGCGCTCCGCCCTGCAGTTCAGCAACGCCCACCGTGGCTTCGGCGAGAAAATTGTGAGTCTTTTTCAGCGCAAACGTTTTTCTGATCTGCGCGAGCAGCTATGAAAATCGTGAATCGCGACGTGCCACCGCGCGTGGCCTGGGCGCTGGAGCAGGCGGGCGTGCACCCGCTGCTGGCGCGCCTGTATGCGGCGCGCGGCGTGCGCTCGGCCGACGAGCTCGATCCGGCGCTGACGCGGCTGCTGGCGCCCGCCACGCTCAAGGGCGCGGATGAAGCCGCCCGGCTGCTGGCCGACGCCATCGCCCGCAACGCGCGCATCTGCATCGTGGCCGACTACGACTGCGACGGCGCCACCGCCTGCGCCGTGGCGCTGCGCGGCCTGCGCCTGCTGGGCGCGCGCCAGGTGGATTACCTCGTGCCCGACCGCGTGGTCGACGGCTACGGCCTCACCGCCCCGATTGCCGAACGCGTGGCCGCGCGCGGCGCCAATCTGCTCGTGACCGTGGACAACGGCATCGCCAGCATCGAGGGCGTGCGCCGCGCACGCGCGCTGGGCCTGGCGGTGCTGGTGACCGACCACCACCTGCCCGCCGCCGAACTGCCCGAGGCCCAGGCCATCGTCAACCCCAACCAGCCGGGCTGCGGCTTCGAGAGCAAGGCCATCGCGGGCGTGGGCGTGATGTTCTACGTGCTGCTGGCGCTGCGCGCCGAACTGCGCGCTCGCGGCGCCTTTGACGCCGCGAGCCAGCCGCGCCTGGAGTCGCTGCTGCCGCTGGTGGCGCTGGGCACCGTGGCCGACGTGGTACGGCTCGACGCCAACAACCGGCGCCTGGTGGCGCAGGGCCTGAGGCGCGTGCGCGCCGGGCACATGCCCGCAGGCATGGCCGCGCTCTTTCAGGCGGCCGGACGCAGGGCGGCGCAGGCCACGACCTTCGACTTCGGCTTTGCGCTCGGCCCGCGCATCAACGCCGCCGGGCGCCTCGCGGACATGTCGCTCGGCATCGAACTGCTCACCACCGACGACGCGGGCCGGGCGCAGCAACTCGCGCGCGAACTCGACGCCATCAACCGCGAGCGCCGCGAGATCGAGGGGGGCATGCGCGAGCAGGCGCTGCAGGTGATCGACGAGCGCCTGGCGGCGCTGGACGAGCCCGCTTCGGCGCTGTGCGTGTTCGACGCGGGCTTTCACGAGGGCGTGGTCGGCATCGTCGCCTCGCGCCTGAAGGACAAATTCCATCGCCCAAGCTTCGTCTTCGCGCCCAGCACCGCGCCGGGGCACGAGCGCGAACTCAAGGGCTCGGGCCGCTCGGTGCCGGGCTTTCACCTGCGCGACGCGCTCGATCTCGTCGCCAAGCGCCAGCCCGGCGTGCTGCTGCGCTTCGGCGGCCACGCGATGGCGGCGGGCTGCACCATCGCGGCGGCGCACTTCGCCAGCTTCGAGCGCGCCTTCACCGAGGTGGCCGAGCAGGAGCTGGATGCGGCCATGCTCACGCGCCGCATCGAGACCGACGGGCCGCTGGCGCCCGAATACCTGCGCGCCGACCTGGCGGACCTGCTCGCGGGCGAGGTCTGGGGCCAGGGCTTCGCTGCGCCCACCTTCAGCGACGAGGTGCGCATCACCAGCCAGCGCCTCGTGGGCGAGGCCAGGAACCACCTGCAGCTCAAGCTCAAGCTCCAGGGGCGGGACGTGGACGCGATCTGGTTCTCGCGCACCGAGCCGCTGCCCGAGCGCCCGCTGCTGGCGTTTCGCCTGGACGTGAACGAATGGCGCGGCGAGCGGCGCGTGCAGTTGCTGGTGGAAGGTGCACAGACCTGAGCCTTTCCTCCCACAGACAATGGGCAGGCTCGCCCCACGCAAAAACATCAAGAGGCAAAATGCAGGCATGCCTTCTTCCGTACACGCCGACCTGCACTGCCACTCCACGATTTCCGACGGCACGCTCACGCCCGAGGACGTGGCGCGGCGCGCGCACGCCAACGGCGTCACGCTCTGGGCGCTGACCGACCACGACGAGGTGGCGGGCCAGCCGCGCGCCGCGCGCGCCGCCGCCGCCCTGGGCATGGACTACCTCACCGGGGTGGAAATCTCGGTGACGTTTGCCGACACCACGGTGCACATCGTCGGCCTGGGGTTCGATGCCGACAATGCAGCGCTGGTGCAGGGCCTGGCAGCCACGCGCGACGGGCGCGACGCGCGCGGGCGCGAGATGGCGGCGCAACTCGACGCCGTGGGCATCCACGGCGCCTACGAGGGCGCGATGCGCTACGCGGGCAACCCGGCGCTGCTGGCTCGCCCGCACTTCGCGCGCTACATCGTCGAGCAGGGTCTGTGCGCCGATGTGAGCGAGGTGTTTCGCAAATACCTCACCGAAGGCAAGCCCGGCTACGTGCCCCACCGCTGGGCGCGCCTGGGAGACGCCGTGCGCTGGATCACCGAGGCGGGCGGCCTGGCCGTCATCGCGCACCCGGCGCGCTACCGTTTCAGCCCCACCGAGGAATACGCGCTGTTCTCCGAGTTCAAGACGCATGGCGGGCGCGGCGTGGAGGTGGTCACCGGCAGCCACACCCGCACCGAATACGCCACCTACACCGACATGGCGCGCGAGTTCGATCTGCTCGCCTCCACCGGCAGCGACTTTCACAGCCCCGACGAATCGCACGCCGACCTGGGATCGCTGCCGCCCCTGCCGCAGGGGCTGACCCCCGTCTGGGAACCACTGGCCCACCGCATCCGGCACGCCCACTGAACCTCCCGCCATGGCCCAATACTTCGAAGTCCACCCTGACAACCCGCAGCCGCGTCTGCTCAAGCAGGCGAGCGCGCTCCTGGCCGGAGGCGGCATCCTGGCCGTGCCCACGGATTCGAGCTATGCCCTCGTGTGCCAGCTCGACGACAAGGCCGCGGCCGACCGGCTGCGCCGCATCCGTCAGGTCGATGAAAAACACCACCTCACGCTGCTGTGCCGCGACCTGTCCGAGCTGGCGACCTACGCGCACGTGGACAACCGCCAGTACCGCCTGCTCAAGCTCGCCACACCCGGCCCCTACACCTTCATCCTGGACGCCACCAAGGAAGTGCCGCGGCGCCTGAGCCATCCGCAGCGCAAGACCATCGGCCTGCGCGTGCCCACACGCAGCACCACGTTGATGCTGCTGCAACTGCACGGCGCGCCGCTGCTGTCCACCACGCTGATCGCGCCCGGCGAGACCGAGCCGATGAACGACCCGCAGGAGATCCGCGAGCGCTTTGAAAAGCTCATCGACGGCATCGTCGATTCGGGCGCCTGCCCGCTGCAGCCCACCACGGTGCTCGATCTCACGCCCATGGGCACGGGCGGCGACCCCATCGTGGTGCGCGAGGGGCGCGGCAGCCTGCAGGCACTGGGGCTTTGAACGCGCACCGCCGCTACAGCGGCAGCACGTGCGTGCGCTTGATCTCCTTGAGCACGAAGTTGGTGGAAATCTCGCGCACGCCGGGCAGCGCGCGAAGCGTGGTGCGCACGTAATCCGAAAACGCCTGCAGGTCGGGCGCGACGACTTCGAGCTGGTAGTCGAAGCGCCCCGAGAGGTTGTGGCAGGCGAGCACCTCGCGCGCGGCGGCGATCTCGCGCTCGAACGCGGCCATGGTCTGGGGCGTGTGGTCCTGCATCGTCAGATGCACGAAGCCCAGCACCCCGAGCCCCACGGTCTTGCGCTCGAGATGGGCGTGGTAGCCCTCGATCACGCCGCTGTCTTCCAGGCGCCGGATGCGCCGCCAGCACGGCGAGGTTGACAGCGAAACCGATTCCGCGAGCTCGCCCACGGTGGCGCGCCCGTCGCGCTGCAGCGCATCGAGCAGGGATCGGTCGGTGGCGTCGAGGTCAATCATGCTCATCACCATGAATTCAAAGGAAATTTTTACCCTTTTATCACGCTTGCATGCGGTATTGAGCGAAATTTTTCCGCACCAAACGCCAAACAATGGTGCGCATCACACATCCATTGCAGGAGCCTCCCATGGCCCAGAGCACCCCGCGCGGCGCCGGTTTTTCCACCCGCGCCATCCACCACGGCTACCACCCGGCCGACAACCAGGGCGCACTGGTGCCGCCGATTCACACTTCAGCCACCTGGGTGTTTCCGGACACGGCCTACGGCGCGCGCTGCTTTGCCGGCGAGGAGAAGGGCTACGTCTACACGCGCATCTCCAACCCCACGCTGGCGCTGCTCGAAGGGCGCCTGGCCAGCCTGGAGCAGGGTGCTGCGGCCGTGGTCTTCGGCTCGGGCATGGGGGCGATCACCGCCACGCTCTGGTCCATGCTCGCGCCCGGCGACGAAGTCCTCACCGACCAGACGCTCTACGGCTGCACCTTCGCCTTTCTGCACCATGGCATCGGGCACTTTGGCGTACAGGTGCGCCACGTAGACATGACCGACCCGGCGCAGGT
This sequence comes from Comamonas sp. SCN 67-35, assembly GCA_001725255.1. Taxonomy (GTDB): domain Bacteria; phylum Pseudomonadota; class Gammaproteobacteria; order Burkholderiales; family Burkholderiaceae_C; genus Comamonas_C. Next base: position 64,496 of record MEFV01000004.1, read on the forward strand.
GGCCGCCGCCATGAGCGACAAGACCCGCGTGGTCTACCTCGAATCGCCCGCCAACCCGAACATGCGCCTGGCGGACATCGCCGCCATCGCCGAACTCACCCACGCCCGGGGCGCGAAGCTGGTGGTGGACAACACCTATTGCTCGCCCTACCTGCAGCAGCCCCTGACGCTGGGCGCGGACGTGAGCGTGCACTCGATGACCAAGTACCTGAGCGGCCACGGCGACGTGACGGCGGGCGCCGCGATCTTTGCCGATGCCGAGCTGGCGCAGCGCGTGCGCCTGGTCGGCCTCAAGGACATGACGGGTGCCGTGATGTCCCCGCAGGACGCGCACCTCGTGATGCGCGGCCTGAAGACCCTGGCGCTGCGCATGGACCGCCACTGCGAGAACGCGCAGAAGGTGGCGCGCTTCATCGAGGCGCACCCGGCCACCGAGCGGGTTCATTACCCGGGCCTGGCGAGCTTTGCCCAGCACCCGCTCGCGCGCCGCCAGATGCGGCAGATGGGTGGCATGATGGCCTTCGAGCTGCACGGCGGCCTGCAGGCGGGCATCCGCTTCATGGATGCGCTCACGCTCGTCGCGCGCGCCGTGAGCCTGGGCGACGCCGAGACCCTGGCGCAGCACCCGGCGAGCATGACGCACTCCACCTACACGCCCGAGGAGCGTGCCGCGCACGGCATCTCCGAGGGGCTGGTGCGCCTGTCCGTCGGGCTGGAAGACGTGGAGGACATCCTCGCCGACATCGGGCAGGCGCTGGACTCGGTGCATGCGGCCCACATCGGCGCGGGCCCACGCCGGGCGGCGGTGACCGGGCGCGCGGCCACGATCTGAGACACTTGCGCCGCCCGGCGCGCACCGGGTGACTTGCCAAACGCAAGGGATTGCGGCACACCTTGGGCCATGACCCCGCGCACAGGACTGCCATGAACGCACCGCTCGCACCCTCCCTTCTCGCCGGCGCCGACGGCGCGCCGGACATCGACCCGCAGGAAACCACCGAGTGGCGCGATGCCTTCATGGCGCTGCTGGCCACGCAGGGGCCCGAGCGCGCGCGCTTCATCCTCGACACGCTGGTCGAGGCCGCGCACCAGCGCCGCGTGCCCTGGCGGCCGCAGCTGAACACCCCCTACGTCAACACCGTGAGCGCGCAGGCGCAGCCGCCCTTCCCCGGCGACTTGGCGGTGGAAGAGCGCCTGGGCTCGCTCATGCGCTGGAACGCGCTGGCCATGGTGGTGCGCGCCAACAAGGCCTACGGTGAACTGGGCGGACACATCGCCAGCTACGCCAGCGCCGCCGATCTGTTCGAGGTCGGCTTCAACCACTTTTTCCACGCCCGCGAAGGGCTTGCGCCCGGCCAGCACCGGGGCGACCTGGTGTTCTTTCAGCCGCACAGCGCGCCGGGGGTCTATGCGCGCGCCTTCCTCGAAGGGTTCCTGACGGAGCAGGACCTGCTGCACTTTCGCCAGGAGATCACCGCGCCCAGGGAAGGCGCGCGCGGCCTGTGCAGCTACCCGCACCCCTGGTCCATGCCGGATTTCTGGCAGTTCCCCACGGGCTCGATGGGGCTGGGGCCGATCAGCAGCATCTACCACGCGCGCTTCATGCACTACCTGACCGACCGGGGCCTGCTGGACTGCCTCGGCCGTAAGGTCTGGGGCGTGTTCGGCGACGGCGAGATGGACGAGCCCGAGAGCACCAGCGCGCTCACGCTCGCCGCGCGCGAGCGCCTCGACAACCTGGTCTGGGTGGTCAACTGCAACCTGCAGCGCCTGGACGGCCCGGTGCGCGGCAACGGGCGCATCGTCGACGAACTGGAGCGGCTGTTCACCGGCAGCGGCTGGAACGTGATCAAGCTGCTCTGGGGTAGCGACTGGGACGGCCTCTTTGCGCGCGACCTCACTGGCACGCTGGTGCGCACGCTGGGCGAGACGGTGGACGGCCAGATGCAGACCTTCGCGGCCAAGGACGGGCGCTTCAACCGCGACAACTTCTTCGGCCAGCACCCCGAGCTGGCGGCCCTGGCGCAGGGCATGACGGACGAGCAGATCGACCGTCTCAAGCGCGGCGGGCACGACCTGGTGAAGATCCACGCCGCCTACGCCCAGGCGGCCGCGCACCGGGGCGGGCCGACGGTGATCCTCGCGCTCACCAAGAAGGGCTACGGCATGGGCGCAGCGGGCCAGGGCCGGATGACCACGCACAGCCAGAAGAAGCTGGACGAGGCCGCGCTCATCGAATTTCGCAACCGCTTCAACCTGCCGCTGACCGACGAGGAGGCGGTGCAGCTCAAATTCCTCAAGCCGGACGAAAACAGCGCCGAAATGCGCTACCTGCGCGCGCACAGGGCGCAGCTGGGCGGCCACCTGCCCCGGCGCCAGACCGCCTGCGAGCCGCTCGCCGTGCCGCCGCTGGCGCACTACGCCAGCTTTGCCCTGAACGCCCAGGGCAAGGAGATGAGCACCACCATGGCCTTCGTGCGCATGCTCGGCGGCCTGCTCAAGGACGAGGCGCTGGGCCGGCGCGTCGTGCCCATCGTCGCCGACGAGGCGCGCACCTTCGGCATGGCCAATCTGTTCAAGCAGGTGGGCATCTACAGCGACGTGGGCCAGCGCTACGCGCCCGAGGACATCGGCTCCATCCTGTCCTACCGCGAAGCGCGCGACGGCCAGATCCTGGAGGAAGGCATCACCGAAGCCGGCGCGCTTGCGAGCTGGACCGCCGCGGCCACGAGCTACAGCGTGCACGGCCTGGCGATGCTGCCCTTCTACATCTACTACTCGATGTTCGGCTTTCAGCGCGTGGGCGACCTGATCTGGGCCGCGGCCGACCAGCGCGCGCGCGGCTTTCTGCTGGGCGCGACCTCGGGGCGCACGACGCTCGCGGGCGAGGGCCTGCAGCACCAGGACGGCACCAGCCACCTGGCGGCCAGCACCATCCCCAACTGCAGGGCGTATGACCCGGCGTTCGCCGGCGAGATGGCGGTGATCGTGGACGCGGGCATGCGCGCGATGCTGACCGGGCAGCAGGACGCCTTCTACTACGTCACGCTGATGAACGAGAACTATGCCCAGCCCGACCTGCCCGAGGCGGCACACGAAGGCGTGGTGCGTGGTTGCTATCTATTCAAGAGCTCACAGCGCATGATGGACGAGCGAAAAAGCCCGATTTCATTCAAGTTTCACGCGACGCTGCTGGCCTCGGGCGCGATCCTGCCCGAGGCGCTCAAGGCGGCCGAGCTGCTGGCGCAGGAGGGCATTGCGGCGAGCGTGGTCAGCGTCACGAGCTGGAGCGAACTGGCACGCGACGGGCGCGCCTGCCTGACCGGCGGCGCCACGCCCTGGGTGGCGCAGGTGCTGGCGCAGACGCAAGGACCCATCGTCGCCGCCAGCGACTACGTGAGCAGCGTGCCCGAGCTCATCCGCGCGCACCTGCCCGCGGGGCGCGGCTACCGCACGCTGGGCACCGACGGTTTCGGGCGCAGCGACACGCGTGCGGCGCTGCGTGCGCACTTCGAGGTGGACGCGGCTCACATGGCCGCGGCGGCGCGCCAGATGCTTGCAGCCTGAGGCCCGGCGCTGCCGTGGGCGGGCAGCGCACCCATCCCGCCCGCCACGGGCCGGTTTGGTCGTGCGCGCGGCGCCACACACTGTCACAAGGCTGTCACATTGAGCCCCGATAGTTCGTCCTGTCTTACACAACGTCTGTTCAAGGCCTTCCTCATGAAACCATTGACAAAGCACATCCTTTCATGCCTTGCCCTGTGCGCGGCGGTTGCCACACCGGCACTGGCGCAGCAGGTGGCCACGGGCGCCGGCGCCAGTTTTCCCGCGCCGCTGTATGCCAAATGGGCGGCCGACTACCACAAGGCCACGGGTGTGAAGATCAACTACCAGTCGGTCGGCTCGGGTGCGGGCCTGCGCCAGATCGACGCCAAGACGGTGGACTTCGGTGCCTCCGACGCGCCGTTGACCGACGAGGATCTGGCCAAGAAGGGCCTGGTGCAATTTCCCACCGTGGTGGGCGGCGTGATCCCGGTGGTGCACATCGCTGGCATCAAGCCGGGCGAGCTCAAGCTCTCCGGCGCCGTGCTGGCCGACATCTACCTGGGCAAGGTGGCCAAGTGGAACGATGCGGCCATCACCGCGCTGAACCCCGGCCTGAAGCTGCCCGACGCGCCCATCGCCCCGGTGCGCCGCGCCGACGGCTCGGGTACCACCAACGCCTTCACCAACTACCTGAGCCAGGTCAGCCCCGAATGGAAGGCCAAGGTGGGCGAGGGCACCGCGGTCAACTGGCCCAGCGGCGCCGGCGGCAAGGGCAACGAGGGCGTGGCCGCCTTCGTGGGGCGTCTGGCCAACTCGATCGGCTACGTGGAGTACGCCTACGTCAAGCAGAACAAGATGACCTACGTGCAGTTGCAGAACGCGGACGGCAAGTTCGTCACCCCTGGTGACACCAGCTTCAAGGCGGCCGCGGCCGGTGCCGACTGGGCCAAATCCTTTCACCAGGTGCTCAACAACAAGCCGGGCGCCGACGCCTGGCCCATCACCACCGCCACCTACATCCTGATGCACGCGAAGCAGGACAAGCCTGAGAACGCCCGCACCGTGCTCAAGTTCTTCGACTGGGTCTACACCCATGGCGACGCCGCGGCCGCCGAGCTGGACTACGTGCCGATGCCCGCGGCCGTGAAGACGCTGATCCGCGAGCGCGCCTTCGGCGCCATCCAGGACGGCGCGGGCAAGGCTATCGCCTACCAGTAAGTCACCGACAATACCGAACCGCGCCGTGTCCGGCGCCCCGGCAGGGGTGCCGGACACGCGCGCCAACGGGTATAACAGCATGTCCTTCACCGCCACCCTGGAACCTGCCGCGGCCGCCCCGGCGCGGCCGTCCGACGCCACCATGAGCCCACCTCCCCCCATTCGCAGGGCGCGCACCGGCATCGCCGACCGTTTGTTTGCCTGGGCCGCGCGGGGCGCGGCGCTGCTGACGCTGGGGTTGCTGGTGGCCATCATGGCGTCGCTGGTGGTCGGTGCCTGGCCGGCGATACGCGCCTTCGGCCCGGGCTTCGTGACCAGCGCGGTCTGGGATCCGGTGCGCCAGGAGTTCGGCGGCCTGGTGATGATCTACGGCACGGTGGTGACCTCGCTCATCGCGCTCTTGATCGCCGTGCCGGTGAGCTTCGGCATCGCGCTGTTCCTCACCGAGCTGTCACCCGCCTGGCTCAAGCGCCCGCTGGGCACCGCCATCGAGCTGCTGGCGGCCATTCCGTCGATTGTCTACGGCATGTGGGGGCTGCTGGTGTTCGCGCCCATCCTGTCGGCCTGGGTGCAGCGGCCGCTGCAAGGCTGGTTCGGCCAGGTGCCGGTGCTGGGTGCGCTGTTCTCGGGCCCGCCGGTGGGCATAGGCATCCTGTCGGCCGGCATCATCCTGGCGATCATGATCATTCCCTTCATCGCCTCGGTGATGCGCGACGTGTTCGAGGTCACGCCGGCACTGCTCAAGGAGTCCGCCTACGGCCTGGGCGCCACCACCTGGGAGGTGGTCTGGCGCGTGGTGCTGCCCTACACCAAGACGGGCGTGATCGGCGGCATCATGCTGGGTCTGGGCCGCGCCCTGGGCGAGACCATGGCCGTCACCTTCGTCATCGGCAACATGAACCAGCTGGGCTCTCTCAGCCTGTTCGAGGCCGCCAATTCCATCACCTCGGCCCTGGCCAACGAATTCGCCGAGGCCGGGCCCGGCCTGCACCAGGCCTCGCTGATCTACCTGGGGCTGGTGCTGTTCTTCATCACCTTCGTGGTGCTGGCCTGCTCCAAGCTGCTGCTGGCACGCCTGGCCAAGGGCGAGGGGACGAAATCATGAGCACTAGCGTCAAGTCCGGCGCCAGGCAGGCGATGTTTTCAAGGCGCAAGCGCACCAACGCCATCGCGCTCACGCTGTCGCTGGCGGCCATGGGCTTCGGCCTGTTCTGGCTGGCCTGGATCCTGTGGGAGACGCTGCGCCTGGGCCTGAGCGGCATCGCCCCGGCGACCTTCACGCAATCGACGCCGCCGCCCAACGACGCCGGAGGCCTGGCCAACGCCATCTTCGGCTCGCTGACCATGGTGGGCGTGGCCACGTTGGTCGGCACGCCCATCGGCATCCTGGCCGGCATCTATCTGGTCGAATACAACGCCCGCGGCTGGCTGGCCAGCGCCACGCGCTTCGTGAGCGACATCCTGCTGTCGGCGCCCTCCATCGTCATCGGGCTGTTCATCTTCGAGGTGATGGTGGTGCGCATGGGCAGCTTCTCGGGCTGGGCCGGGGCGATGGCGCTGGCGCTGATCGTGATCCCGGTGGTGATCCGCACCACCGAAAACATGCTCAAGCTGGTGCCGCCCGGCCTGCGCGAGGCCGCCTACGCTCTGGGCGCGCCCAAGTGGAAGGTGATCCTCGCGATCACGCTGCGCGCCGCGCGCGCCGGCGTCATCACCGGTGTGCTGCTGGCGGTGGCGCGCATCGCGGGCGAGACGGCGCCGCTTCTGTTCACCGCACTGTCCAACCAGTTCTGGTCGGCCGACCTGGCAAGCCCCATGGCCAGCCTGCCCGTCGTCATCTTCCAGTTCGCCATGAGCCCCTACGAGAACTGGCAGCACCTGGCGTGGGCCGGCGTGTTCCTCATCACCCTGGCGGTGCTGGGCCTGAACATCCTGGCGCGCGTGATGACCCGCAACAAATAAGAGCGTGAACACGCTCCGAGAGAAGAGAAAGACCCCGTCCATGTCCGTCGTCCTCGATGCGCCCCACCCCGCCGCCCCGCCGGCGGCGAGCCCACGCCCCAAGATCTCGGTGCGTGACCTGAATTTCTACTACGGCAAGTTCCATGCACTCAAGGCAGTGAACCTGGACATCCCGGAGAAGCAGGTCACCGCCTTCATCGGCCCCTCGGGCTGCGGCAAATCGACGCTGCTGCGCGTGTTCAACCGCATGTTCGAGCTGTATCCCGAGCAGCACGCCGAAGGCCAGGTGCTGATCGACGGCGAGGACCTGCTCACCGCCCGGCAGGATGTGGCGCTGATCCGCGCCAAGATCGGCATGGTGTTCCAGAAGCCGACGCCGTTTCCGATGTCGATCCGCGACAACATCGCCTTTGGCGTGAAGCTGTTCGAGCACCTGAGCCCGGCCGACATGGATGAGCGCGTCGAGTGGGCGCTGCGCAAGGCGGCGCTGTGGAACGAGGTCAAGGACAAGCTGGGCCAGAGTGGTGCCAGCCTCTCGGGCGGCCAGCAGCAGCGTCTGTGCATCGCGCGCGGCGTGGCCATCCGGCCCGAGGTGCTGCTGCTGGACGAACCCTGCTCGGCGCTGGATCCGATCTCCACCGCGAAAATCGAGGAGCTGATCGCCGAGCTCAAGAGCGAGTACACCGTGCTCATCGTCACGCACAACATGCAGCAGGCCGCGCGCTGCAGCGATCACACGGCCTACATGTATCTGGGCGAGCTGATGGAGTTCGGCACCACCGAACAAATGTTCTTCAAGCCGCGGCGCCAGGAGACCGAGGACTACATCACCGGGAGATTCGGATGACCGACAAGCATCTTTCAACGCAGTTCGACAGCGAGCTCAATCAGGTGACGGCCCGCGTCATGGAACTGGGCGGCCTCGTGGAGGCGCAGATCCGGCAGGCCGTGCAGGCGCTGTCGCACTTCAGCCTGGACGCCGCCGATCAGGTCGAGGCGCTGGAGCGGCGCGTGAACGCCATGGAAGTGGAAATCGACCACGAGCTCACCACCATCATCGCGCGGCGCCAGCCCACGGCGCGCGACCTGCGCCTGCTGATGGCGTTTTCCAAGGCGACCGCCAACCTCGAGCGCATGGGCGACGAAGCCGCGCGCATGGCGCGCATGGTGCGTTCCATCATCGACAGCGGCGCGGTGCGCACCCTGCCGTCGAGCGAGCTGCACATCGCCGCCGAACTCGCCTCCGGCCTGCTGCGCAAGGCGCTCGATGCCTTTGCACGGCTGGACACCAAGACGGCGCTCGCCATCCTCAAGGAGGACAACCTGATCGATCAGGAATTCGACGGCTTCGTGCGCAAGCTCATCACCTACATGATGGAAGACCCGCGCACCATCTCCGCCAGCCTCGACCTGCTGTTCCTGGCCAAGGCCATCGAGCGCATCGGCGACCATTCCAAGAACGTGGCCGAGCTCATCATCTACCTGGTCGAGGGCAAGGACGTGCGCCACACCACCATGCAAGAGATCGAGTCCGTCGTGCAATGAGCCAGCGCCCCCGCATCCTTGTCGTTGAAGACGAACCCGCCATCGCCGAGCTGATCGCGGTCAACCTGCGCCACGGCGGGTTCGAGCCGGTCTGCGCGGCCGATGGCGCCACCGCCCAGCACGCGCTCGATGCCGTGCTGCCCGACGTGATCCTGCTCGACTGGATGCTGCCCGACGTGAGCGGTCTGCGCCTGGCGCGCCAGTGGCGCGCCCACCCGCGCAGCAAGCACGTTCCCATCCTGATGCTCACCGCGCGCGGCGACGAGCCGGACAAGGTCGCTGGGCTGGACGCCGGCGCGGACGACTACATCACCAAGCCGTTTTCGACGCAGGAGCTGCTGGCGCGCATCCGCGCCGTCCTGCGCCGACGCGCGCCCGAACAGGCCGACGAGCCCCTGACCGACGGCGGCCTGACGCTGGAGCCCGCCACCCGCCGCGTCATCTGGCAGGGCACGCCGCTCAAGCTCGGGCCCACCGAATTCCGGCTGCTGCACTACCTGATGGCGCATGCCGAGCGCGTACACAGCCGCACCCAACTGCTGGACAAGGTCTGGGGCGACCACGTCTACATCGAAGAGCGCACGGTGGACGTGCATGTGAAGCGCCTGCGCGAAGCCCTCGGCGACGCGGGAGCGCTCATCGAGACCGTGCGCGGCGCAGGCTACCGGTTCACGGCGCACTCGTCTCAATAAAACAATAGCTGTTTACGCAATGCAGACAAGCGTTGCAGCCACTTTTACCTGAATATGCTCACGCGTCTGCTTCTCTTTGCCGCGCTGCAGCTGGTTGGCGGCGCGCTCAGTGGCTGGTGGGGCGGGCCATGGGCGGCGGCGGGCGGCGCCTGCGCAGCCGCCTGGCTGTGGTTTGCCTGGGATGCCGCCAGCGCCGCACGGCTGCTCGCCTGGCTGCGCGGCGGCGCCAGCGGGGCGAGCCCGCGCCTGCACGGCACGTGGGGCGAGGCGCTGGACCGCACCCATCGGCTGCAGCGCCAGCACGAACAGGCGCTGGCGGCAAGCGAGGCGCGCCTGCACACCTTCCTGTCGGCCATCCAGGCTTCGCCCAACGGCGTGCTGCTGCTCGACGAGCAGGGGCGCATCGAATGGTGCAACCAGCAGGCGGCGCAGCAGTTCGGCCTGGATGTGCAGCGCGATCAGATGCAGGTCATCGGCAATCTGGTGCGCGACCCGGCCTTCGGCGCCTACGTCGCGGCGCAGGATTTCACGCATGACCTGCTGCTGACACGGTCGACCGCCAACACAGCCGCGCCCACGCAGCTTGCGATACGCCTGCACCCCTACGGTGAAGGACGCATGCTGATGCTCTCGCGCGACGTCACGCAACTGCAACTGGCCGAGACCATGCGGCGCGACTTCGTTGCCAACGTTTCGCACGAGATCCGCACGCCGCTCACGGTGCTGGCGGGTTTCATCGAGACCCTGCAGACGCTCTCGCTGAACGACGCCGAACGCGCACGCTACCTCGCGCTCATGGCCCGGCAGTCGCAGCGGATGCAGGCGCTGGTGCAGGATCTGCTCACGCTGTCGCGCCTGGAAGGCAGTCCGGCTCCGGGCCTGGAGGAATGGACGCCCGTGCGCGCGCTGCTGGAGCGCTGCGCGCAGGAAGCGCACGAGCTTTCGCGCCGGGTGCTGCCCACGGGCAGTGCCGCGCACCAATGGCAGTTTCCCGATGATGGTGAGCTGCAATCCGCGGGCGAGATCGCAGGCAACGAAACCGAGCTCTACAGCGCCCTGTCCAACCTCGTGAGCAACGCGGTGCGCTACACCCCTGCCGCTGGCCTGATCCGCGTCACATGGCAGCCGCAGGCCGACGGCAGCGCGACCTTCTGCGTGCGCGACAGCGGCCCCGGCATCGCCGCGGAACACATTGCGCGCCTGACCGAACGCTTTTACCGTGTCGATCACGGGCGCTCGCGCGACAGCGGCGGCACCGGCCTGGGCCTGGCCATCGTCAAGCACGTCGTGCAACGCCACGGGGCGCAACTCACGATCACGAGCGCGCCTGGGCAAGGCTCTGCATTCTGCGTGCGGTTTCCGGCGGGGCGCTGGCGAGCATCACACGCGCACAGCCCCGCGGCACCAGAAAGCACGGCGCCGAGCCTCTGACGCGCGGACACCGGCCACTTGACCTCGGCCGGGTTGGAAGTACCCTGCACAACCCCTCTTCCCGGACACGGATCAGACCTGCCTCATGCCCGCCGAACCTCCTCGCGATCAGAATGAAGACCCGGCAGCCCGTGCAACGCCGCGCATCCCGACCGGCATCTGGGTGATCGGCTTCGTCAGCCTGCTGATGGACATTTCTTCCGAGATGATTCACAGCCTGCTGCCGCTGTTCATGGTCTCGGCGCTGGGTGCCAGTGCACTGGCGGTCGGCATCGTCGAAGGACTGGCCGAGTCGACCGCCCTGATCGTCAAGGTGTTCTCCGGCGTGCTCAGCGATTACCTGGGCAAACGCAAAGGCCTCGCGGTGTTCGGCTACGCCCTGGGCGCCATCACCAAGCCGCTGTTCGCCATCGCGCCGACGGTCGGTGTCGTTCTCTCGGCCCGCGTGATCGATCGCATCGGCAAGGGCATACGCGGTGCGCCACGCGACGCGCTGGTGGCGGACATCACGCCGCCGGCCCTGCGCGGTGCGGCCTTCGGGCTGCGCCAGTCGCTGGACACCGTCGGTGCATTTCTCGGCCCGCTGCTGGCCGCCGGGCTGATGTGGCTGTGGTCGGACAATTTCCGGGCCGTGTTCTGGGTAGCGGTGGTTCCCGGGCTGCTCGCCGTGGTCCTGCTGGCATGGGGCGTGCGCGAACCCGAGCGCCAGACGGGCAGCCGGCGCACCAACCCGATCAACCGAAAAAACCTCGGGCGCCTGAGCGGCGCGTATTGGTGGGTGGTCGGCGTCGGTGCGGTTTTCACGCTGGCCCGTTTCAGCGAGGCCTTTCTCGTTCTGCGCGCCCAGCAGACCGGCGTTGCGCTCGCCCTGGTTCCGCTGGTGATGGTGGCGATGAACCTGGTGTACGCCGCCTCGGCCTATCCCTTCGGGAAACTGTCGGACCGCATGAGCCACAAGGCACTGCTGGCCTGGGGGCTGCTCGTCCTGATCGCGGCCGATCTGGTCCTGGCCATCGGCGGTCACTGGAGCATTCTGCTTGCGGGCGTCGCACTGTGGGGCGTCCACATGGGCATGACGCAGGGTCTGCTCGCGACCATGGTGGCCAACCACGCCCCCGAGGATCTGCGGGGAACCGCCTTCGGCCTGTTCAACCTGGTGAGCGGGCTGGCCATGCTGGTTGCCAGCGTCGTCGCCGGCTTGCTGTGGGATCGGCTGGGAGCCGAATTCACGTTCTATGCGGGCGCCGTGTTCGGCGCCATCGCGCTCTTCGCCCTGGGCAAACGGTTTTGAGGCGGCGTCGAGCGACGCGAGCCGACCTTCTCATACGGTTTTGCCTTCAAGCGTAGAACAAGGCGGGAAGCTGCGGACAGTGCTGTAGCACGGCAAGACGAACCAACGCAGTGATACGTTTGAAGGCGAAACCGTATCAGTCCGGCGCGTGCCGCTGGCAGCCAGGCAGACCTTCATGCCCGGGCGCCACGGGGCTTTGCGTCGCTGACGACTGGTACAGACGCCACGCCGGACCTTCGAACACCTGGCGCCAGCCCGGCGGCGGGATCGCCTGATCGCTGGCCGCGTGACTCGGCGCCAGCAGCCAGTGGCCGGGCTCGCGGGCGGCCTGCTGCAGCACCGCGGGCGGGCGCAGGATGCGGTCCGCAAGCTCTGGCTCGAACCCGCCCGCATCAAGCAACTCGCGCCGCCAGGTATCACCCTCGCTGATGCGCAGCTGCGGCCAGTCCTGCACCACCACCAAAGGCGTTTGCGTGCGCGCCACGAACGGCAGATCCATCGGGTAGCCGCCGATCACCAGGATGGTGTCGCCCGGCCGCGCGCGGCAGGCCAGTTCGGCGGCAACGCCTTCTGCCAGCTTGGCGCGCTGCATGCCGGGAAAAGACAGCGTGAACCTCAGCGCCAGCGCCAGCGGCAGCAGTGCCAGCGCCGCGAACCAGCGACTGGCGTGTGGGCGCGCGCCCACGGTGCGCTGCCAGCCCAGGGCCGCGAGCAAAGCCATGGGCGGCAGGGCCGGGAGGATGTAGCCAATCAGCTTGGAGCGCGGAATGCTGAAAAACAGCACGATGGCGCCGAGCCAGATCCAGCACAGCGAAACCCAGCGCGTGCCGTCCTGCACAAGCGGCGCGCGCCGGCTGCGCGCCTGCACAAACGCCTCGAGCAGCGCAAATAGCGACCACGGCAGCAGCAGCAGCACCACGGCAGCCAGGTAAAACCACCACGGTTGCTCGTTGTTGAAGCCGCCGCCGACGTAGCGCGTGAACTGCTGCTCGCCAAACAGATAGCTCCAGAGGCCGGGGTAGCGCCGTGCCACAAGCACGAACCACGGCACGGCAATCAGCGCGAACAGCGCCACGCCGCTGACCCACGGCAGGCGCCAAGCCTTGCGCCATTGGTGTGTCCACGTGAGCCACAGCGCCAGCACCAGCCCGGGCAGCGCCAGCCCGATCAGGCCCTTGGTCAGCAGGCCCAGCGCGCAGGCCACGAAGCCGGCGAGCGCCCAGCCCGCATGCGGCCGCTCGCCGTGCGCGAAGGCAAGGGCGAAGCACCAGATGGCGCTGGCGATCCACGCGGCCACGCCGATGTCGTGGTTGGCGAACTGGCCCCCAATCAGCACGGACGCGCTGAGCGCAAGCATGAGCGCCGCGCGCCGTGCCAGCGCCACGCCAGCGAGCCGGCGGGCGGCGCCGTAGAGGCCGCCCACCAGCAGCAGCGCGAGCAGGATCTGCGGAATCCGCGCAGCCCACGGCGTGACCCCGAAAAGCGCCATGCTGGCGGCCTGCTCCCAGTGCGTGAGTGGGGGCTTGTGCAGAAACGGCAGGCCGTTCAGCCGGGGGACGAGCCAATCGCCGGACACGAGCATCCAGCGACTGATGTCGGAGTAGCGGGCTTCATCGGGAACCGAAAGCGGCCGCAGCGCCGCCAGCACCAGCAGCAGTGTCAACAATGCGGCAAGCAGCAGCCGGAACCGCCAGCGCCAAGGTCGGTGGCTTGGGAGGGCGCGCATCTCAGGCGAACTTGTGAGCCGCCTCGGGCGCCCAGGCCGGAGCGCCGAGCCGCGCAGGGTGCGAACGGCGGATGGGCTGGATTCGGCGCCAGGACCGAAGCCGCCATGTGCCATCGGGCTGCTGCTTCGGCGCGAGTGTTCAGTGCTCACCGCTGGCGGCCACAAAGCCATGGGCGATCCTCGGATGTGCCGCAGTTTTCTCCGTTCGCGGATCATGGGCTTGGGGCCGCAGGGTGGCGACGCGGCTCATGTTGCCGACGCCGGCCACGCGGGCGCCGACGTCCGGCGCGTCGCCAGTGAAAGACTGCAACCGGGTGGCGACAATGGCCCACGGCACTGTCATCGGGATGGTGGCAATGCCAAGCTTGAATCGAGTGATGGTCATTCTCCTGTCAACATGCGAAGATCCGCGCGAATGAAAGACTGGGGTTGGCAACTCAGCCCGCCCCGAGGGCACCCATGACACCACGGTGCGTCGGCGCGGCCAGCGCCACCGTCACGCGCAAGCCAGTGCCGTGCTCGGCATCCGCCGCATCCAGCGCCACCCGTGCGCCCAGCCGCGTGGCGATCGCGCGGACGATCGACAGGCCCAGGCCGGAGCCCACCTGGTCGCTGCCGGCGGCGCGGTAAAACGGATCGAAGACGCGCTCGCGCTCGGCCAGTGCGATACCGGGGCCGCTGTCGCTGACGCGGATCTCGACCGCGCTGGCGGTGGTTCGCACCGCCAGATCCACACGGCCACCTGCCGGGGTGTAGCGGATGGCGTTGTCGGCCAGGTTGCGCACGATGGTGAAGACATCGAGTTCGGCTGCAGCCACCTCGGCATCCTCGGCGCCGACCACGCCAATATCGATTTGCCGGGTCTCGGCCAGCGGCATCAGGTCTTCCAGCACGCGACGGAACACCGCCTGCACCGACACCGAAGCATCCGCCGGCGCGGGCACGGCCTGAGCCTGCGCCCGTGCCAACGCGAGCAACTGGTCGATCAGCTGGCGGGCGCGGTCGATCCCGCAGCGCAGCGCCACCAGGCGTTCGCGCCCCGCCTGCGGCAGCTCGACTTGGGCCAGGCGCTCGGCCTGCAACGACAGCGCGGCCAGCGGCGAGCGCAACTCGTGCGCGGCATCGGCCACGAAGCGCTGCTGCGCGCGCACCGACTGGCCCACCCGTTCGAGCAGGCGGTTGATCGCCGAGACGAAGGGCTGCACCTCGCTCGGAACTCCCGCCTCTGCGATCGGATGCAGATCGGACTCGCCGCGCTCGTTCACCTCCTGCGCCAGGCGCGTGACCGGACCGAACAGCGGGCGCACCAGCCGCGCCACCAGCAGCAGCAAAATGGCCATCAGCACCAGAAAAGGCAGCACCGCGCGCAAGGCGCCGTAGCGTGCCAGTTCACGGCGCAACCGCAAGTCCTGCACCACGGCAAAGCGCGTGCCTGATGCGGTGGTGCGCACCAGCACGCGAAAGGTCGCACCATCGATCGCCATCGTGCGCAAGCCGTCACCCAGCGCGGTGGGCAGCGCCAAGGGCAGGCCCCTGCCCGGCTGAGCCTCCCACGCGCCCGCACCGTCCAGCGTCTGGATGGTGACGCGCGTATCGTCTTCCTCGCCCTGCACATGCAGGTTCAGCGCCGCGCCCGGGGTGCGCTCCTGCACCCGCTCGACCAGTTGCGCCATGCGGTGCAGCACATCGTCCTGCAACTCGCGCGCCTCATCGTACGCCGCCATGAACGAAAACACGCCCGCCACCAGCGCCACGCCGGCAATGCTGAACAGCAGCGCACGCGACAGGCGCCGTTGCAGCGAGGGGTTCATGCGCCCTTGGCCACCATCCATCCCACACCCCGCACGTTGCGTATCACCTCGGCGCCCAGCTTGCGCCGCAGCGCATGAATCAGGTACTCTACCGCGTTGCTCTGCACTTCCTCGCCCCAGCCGTAGAGGCGATCTTCCAGTTCGCCGCGCGAGAGGATCGCGCCCGGGCGCAGCAACAGCGCCTGCAGCAGTGCAAATTCGCGCTGCGACAGCGGCACCGGCTGGCCCCCGGCCATCGTCGCCTCGCGTGTGGCCGGATCGAGCGTCACGATGCCGTTGCCCAGCACCGGCGCCGCCTGCCCGCCCTTGCGCCGCAGCACGGCGCGCATGCGCGCCAGCAGCTCGGCCATCTCGAAGGGCTTGAGCACGTAGTCGTCCGCGCCGCCGTCGAGCCCGCGCAGACGCGCATCGAGCGCGTCACGCGCGGTGATGATAATGAGCGGCACCGTGTCCTTGCGCGCGCGCAGGCTGGCCAGCACCTGCAGCCCGTCCTGGCCCGGCAGGCCCAGGTCCAGCAGCACCAGGTCGTAGCGCTGGACGGCCAGCGTATCGAGCGCGAGGTGGCCATCGCGCACCCAGTCGGCGGCGAAGGCGGCGTCCTTCAGCGCGTCGTGCACGGCTTCACCGATCATGGGGTCGTCTTCAACCAGGAGTACGCGCATGGGGAATCCACTCAGTTCGAGGATGGCAAGGCATCCAGGTGGGACATGTCATCGTCAATGCTGCAGTATTCATGATTTTTCCAGCAATGGCGGCGTGCTCTCCAGGGATTCGTGGCTCGGCAGGGCCAGCCGCATCAACGCCGGCAACACCACCAGCACCAGCGGCATCTGCACGATCAGGCCGGTGATGATGGCCACGGCCAGCGGTTGCTGCATGGCCGAGCCCTGGCCGATCGCCAGCGCCAGCGGCAGCAGCGCCAGGATGGCAGCGATGGTGGTCATGGCGATCGGGCGCAGCCGGTTGGCGCCGGCCGCCAGCAGCGCCTCGTGCAGTGCCATGCCCTCGTGCTCGCGCAGCAGGAAATATTCGGAGACGTAGAAGATCGCCACCTCGGTCACGATACCGACGATCATGGTCATGCCCATCATCGAGGTGATGTTGAGCTCGATGCCTGTGACCCACAGGCCGATGAAGACCGCGCCGACTGCCAGCAGCGGCATCAACAGCACCGCCGCCGCGATGCGAAAGCGCTCGTACAGAAACAGCAGCAGCGCGAACACCAGCGCCACCGCCGCAGCAAACACCACCATCAACCCCTGAAAGGCGATTTGCTGCTGCTGGTACAGGCCGCCCAGCGCGGTGTAGGCGCCCGCGCCCAGCAGGCCTGGCTGGCGCAGCACCTGCTTGACGTCGGCAATCGTCGAGCCCAGGTCGCGCCCGCTGATGCGCCCGGTCACCGCCACCATGCGCTTCAAGTTTTCGCTTTCGATCTGCGGCTGGCCCGACACTGCCGTCAACGTGGCCACGCGCTCCAGCGGGAACAGGTGGCCGTCAGGCGCGCGCAGCAGCAGCGTGCGCAAGGCGGTGTCGTTGTCGCGGGTGGATGCGGGCGTCCACACGCGCACGCCGATCATCCGGGGCGCTTGCTGCACCTGCGCCGCGACGTTGCCCGAGAGCGCGTCCGACAGCGCCTGCGCCACCCAGGCCGGGTCCACGCCTTCGAGCGCGGCGCGCTCGGGCTGCACCCGGATGTCGATCGCGTCTCCTGCGGGGTTGATGCCGTCGCGCACGTCCACCACGCCCGCCACCTTGCCAAGCGCATCGGCCACGCGCCGCGCCGAGGCGTACAGCACCTCGGGGTCGTCGGAAAAAATCTTCACCTGGATCGGCTGCGGCACGGCCGTGAGGTCGCCGATCACGTCCTCCATGAGCTGCATCATCTCGATGTCGACGCCCGGCACCTCGTGCTCGACGCGGGCGCGCATCTCGTCCATCACCTGGTCGATCGGCTCGCGCGGCCCGCTCTTGAGGCGGATGAAAAAGTCGCCCTGGTTGGCCTCGGTGAGGCCGCCGCCCATCTGCGTGCCGGTGCGCCGCGAGTAGGTGTGCACGTTGGGGTTGGCGCGCACGATGGCTTCGATCTGGCGCAGCAGCCGGTCGGTTTCCGTGAGCGACGTGCCGGGCGGCGTGCGGTAGTCGATGACAAAACCGCCCTCGTCCATCGCCGGCATGAAGCCCGAGCCCACCCGCCCGTAAGCCAGCCCACTGACCAGCACCAACGGAACCAGCCCCGCCAGCAGCCACCACGGGCGCGCCAGCACGCCCTGCAGCAGGCGCAGGTAAGCGCGGCGCAGGCGGGGAAAGAGCCAGCCCTTTTCCTCGTCCTGCGCGGCGTCGCGCGCGCCCAGCAGCTGGTCGCACAGCAGGGGCACGGCCAGCAGCGCGATCAGGAACGAGATCACCAGTGCGCTGGCCATGGTGATGGACAGCGCCTTGAAGAACGCGCCGGTCACGCCGGTGAGGAAGGCCAGCGGCACGAAGATGATGATGGTGGCCGCCGACGAGCCCGCCAGGGGCCGCATGAATTCGAGCGCGGCGGCCATCACGCGACCGCCGTCGAAGCGCTCGGCGCCGCCCTCGCGCACGCGGCGCACGATCTGCTCGACCATGACGATGGCGTCGTCGATGATGAGACCGACGGCCGCCGCCATGCCCCCCAGCGTCATGATGTTGAACCCCATGTGCAACACACCCAACAGCACCGAGGTGGCGGCCATCACGGTGGGCACCACCGCTACTGCGATCAAGGTGATCTTCCAGTTGCGCAGGAACACCAGCAGCGTGAGCGCAGCCAGTAGCACGCCGATCAGGATGGCGTCGCGCACGCCCGCTGCCGAAGCGGTGACCAGCTCGCTCTGGTCGTACCAGTTGGCCAGCGTGACGTCTTTTGGCAGGCTGACGTTCGCCGCCGCGAGCTGATCTCGGATGCCCTGCGCGATGGCCACGCTGTTGCTGCCTGGCTGCTGGTAGATGTTGAGCAGGACCGCGTCCTTGCCGTCGGCGGTGACGCGTATCCACTGCGGCGCAGCGGCGCGCGCTACCTCGGCCACGTCGCCCAGGTGCACCACGCCCTGCGGCGACGCAGCCACCACGATGCGGCGGATCTGCTCGGGCGTGACGGTGGCGCCGTGGGCCACCACGAGGTAGAGCTTGTAATGGTCTTCCAGCCGCCCGGCGGCGCTGATGGCATTGGCCGCCGTGACGGCGCGCGCCAGATCGGCCAGCGCCAGCCCCCGCGCGGCCAGACGCGCCGGATCAGCGGTAACGCGGTATTCCTCTTGTGCACCGCCCTGCACCTCGATGCGTGCCACCCCCGGCACGGAGGCCAGCAAGGGCCTGAGCTGGTACTGCGCCAGATCATGCAGCTGTGCCAGCGATTCGCTGGTCGAGGTCAGGCTGTAGGCGATGACCGGCAGCTTGGTCGGGTCCATGCGCCGCACGCTGGTGCGCGTGCCGGCCGGCAACGCGGGCAGCAGTTGCGCGACGGCGGCGTTGACCTGCAAGGCCACCTCCACCATGTTCGCGTTCCAGTCGAAATTGAGCGCCACCTCGGCGCTGCCACGGCTGGTGGTGGCATGCACGTCCTGTACGCCGGGGATGCGGCGCAGCGCCTCTTCCATCGGCCGGGTGACGAGCATGGCCATCTGGTCGGCCGGACGGTCGCCGGCATCCAGGCTCACCACCACGCGCGGGAATTCGGCCTTGGGAAACAGCGTGATCGGCAGGCGCAGCGCGGAAGCCACGCCCGCCAGCGCCAGCAGCGCCACCAGAAAAAGAATCGAGCGCCGGTGGCGCTGCATCCACAGCCCGAGGTTCATTGGCCAACCTCGCGCACAGCCATGCCGTCAGACAGCTGGTAGTTGCCCTGCACCACGAGCGCCTGCCCGCCTTGCAGCGCGCCGTCCACCCCCAGGTGCGCCCCGTCGTCCACCCGCACCTGCACCGGCACGCGCCGGGCATGACCCGCCTCTACCTGGTAGACGTGGGCGCCCTTGGCATCCTGCAGCACTGCCAAGCGCGGCACCACCCAGTGCTCGCCGCCCGTCAACGTGATGACGCCGCGCACCGGCTCACCCGGTATCAGGTCGGCGCCACCGCCGGGGGCCAACTCCACCGAGGTATCCACCAGCCGGCTTTGCGGGTTGATCGCGGCCTGCACGCGGCGCACGCGCCCGGTCAGGGGTGCACTGCTGGCGCCCGCAGGCGCGGCGAGCGACGTGACCGCCACGGCCGCGCCCACTGGCACCGCGCGCCGCAACGCGGGATCGAGGCCGAGCGTGACGCGCACGGGCACCGCAGCCCCGGTGTGGCCCAGTTGCAACACCACCGCGCCGGGTGCGACACGGTCGCCCTGTGCGGCCACCACTTTGACGACCACCCCGTCATGGGGCGCGCGCACCGGGCGTTCCCCCGTGTCGGCGCCCAGTTGGCGCTGTGCAGCCAGGGCCTGCTCGGCATCGGCCAGGGTCTTTTCGGCGGCGGCCAGTTGAGAGCGCGTGGCCAGGCGTTGCGCCAGCAGGACACGCGTGCGTTCGACTTCGCCACGCGCCAGCACCACGGCGTTGCGGGCCTGCTCGGCGACCAGGACGGCACCAGGGTCGGCGCGTGCGACAAACAGCACGTCGCCCCGGTGCACCGTTTGCCCCGCGCTGGCGTGCAGGCGCGTGATCTGCGCGGCATACGGCAGACTAAGGACGGTCTGGCTCTCCTGCGACAGCGTCACCGTGCCGTAAACCACGGTCTTGGGCGCGATCACGGCGCGCTGCGCCGGGGCGGTCTTGACCTGGGCGATGGGCCCGTCCTGCGCGGTGGGCTGGTCCTGCGCCAAAGTGGTGCTCGCAAGGCAGGCCAGCGCCAGGGTTGCGATGGCTAATCTCATTTCTTCTCCTGGGGTTGGATCGTCTCTGATGCGGTGCGTGGCGCGTGCGCTTCGGGCAGCACTTGGGGCAACTCGCCGCCCAGCAACGCCTGCAGGGCGATGCGCTGCTCGAACAGGGTGCGTTCCAGCGCCAGCGCGTCCATGCGCTTGGCCAGCAGGGCGGTTTGTAGGTCCACGACACTGACCAGCGTCATCTGGCGTGCGGCGTAGGCCTGCCCCGCCGCTTGCGCGGTGCTTGAGAGCGCCTGCACCGTGGCGCGCGTGCTGCCGAGCTGCGAATGCAGCAGCGCCTGGTCGTCCAGGATCTGCGCGATCTCGGCACGCGCGGCGTTGACGCGATTCTGGTATTCGTCATGCAAGCGCTGGCGCGTGGCGGTCTCGACGGCGATGTTGCCGCGATTGCCGTTGAAAACGGGCAGGCTCACGCCCAGCGAAAAGCCGCTGGTGTAAAGCCGCGAGGTGTCGCGCGCCCGCGTGAAGCCCATAGTGAGCGAGGGAAACTGCGCCAACACCGCCGCGCGCAAGCGCGCCTCCTGCGCCTCGTAGCCTGCGGAGAGCGCCAGCAGATCGGGGCGGCGAGCGGCCAGGTGCTGCAGCGCCGCGCGCACGGCGCCTTCATCGAGTTGCGTCGGCGGCTGCATCGGTGCCAGCGCAAGTTGCACGTCGGGCGCGAGCCCGAGCAGCGCATTGAGCGCCGCGCGCGCCTGGCGCATTTGGCGCGTCTGCTCATCGAGCTGGCGCTGCGCATCGGCCTGCGCCACCTCATAGGGGCTGATCGCGTCCAGCGTGAGATTGCCGGCAGCGAGCGCCTGCCGGGCAGCGGAGAGTCGCTCACCGGTCAGCGCCACGCCCTGCGCCAGCAACGTGCGCGATCGCTCCAGCATGGAAATGCCGACGAACAGCTTGCGTGCCTGTGCCACCACCTGCCATTCCTGCCACAGCAGCGCGAGATCGACCTTGCGCTCGTCGCTGCCGGCGGCATCGCGCCGCGCCGAAAGCGTGATGAGCGACCCGAAATCCAACGACAAACCGGCATTGAAGGCATTGGAAAAGCCAGCCTTGCCGGGCCGGTCGTGCGTCAGGCTGAACTGCGGGTCGGGCAGCAGCCCGGCGGCAAAGGCTTGGGCGCGCGCGATGCCGGCATCGGCGCGCGCCAGCTTCAGATCTGGGTTGCCCGCCACGGCCAGCATGGCTACCGTGGTCATGTCCAGCGGCTGGGCCGGATCGAATGCGTGTGAGGCGAGCCCCGGCAGATCGAGTGTTTGCGCCGCCAGGCCCAGCGAGCGCAGATCGTGCGCGGCCGTCGGCGTTTCGGCCAGCTGCAGCGGCTGGTAGCCGACGCAGCCCACCAAGGCGAGGGCCAGGGCCAGTACAGCCGCGTGAGAAGCAAAATTCAAGATGATGGACAGCATGATGGTTGCAGATTCAAACGGTGGCCACCGCGATCACCCATGGCAAGGTCAGATCGCCATGAAAAGCCGCCGCACCGGCGGGCCAGCAGCACGGTTTCGCCTTCCAGGAAGGTGCCAGCCCCACGGCCACGTAGCCGTAGGTCTGAATGAATCCAGCGATATCCACGCCCAGCCCTCCTGCACATCCGCCCCACGCGGATGCCTCCCATGATGCCCCGACTGAACCGCACTCAGGCCTTGCCCTGCATGCGGTCGAAAGTCTTGAGCAAATCGTCCAGCGCCGCCTTGCAATCGGTTTGCGTGGGCGCATCGGCGCGCACCGCCTTGAGCGCGCGGTCGATGGCCTTGTCCACGACGTGCCAGTCGTCTGCGGCACGCGGCTTGAGCCCGGCCTCGGCCGAATCCCAGGCCAGCTCCAGATCCTTGATGCGGGTCTTGGCACCCGCCAGATCGTTTTTGTCCACCAGCGCCGAGACATCGGCGGCGATGGCGCGAAAGACAGAAAGATTGCCAAGCGCGGACGCTACCCTGGCCGCTGGCGCGCCCGAAGGCGCCGCCGCTACGGGGGCATCGGCCGGTTTGGAACACCCGACCAGCGCGGCGGCTAGGGTCAGGGCTGCCAGAGCAGTGGCCGGGAAACAACGAAAGTTCAGTGATGGCATGACATGCTCCTGTGACAACGGGTGCGTTCAATGGGTGCCAGCGGCCAGCCGCCGCTCGTTCGACAAGGTGTATTGCTCCATACCCACCAGCAGCACGATCACCGTCAGGAACAGCGCGCTGGTCCACATCACGCCCATGCCTAGGCCGCCGTAGGTCTTGGCCTGCGTCAGCAGGTCGCCCAGCGCGGCGCCAAACGGGCGCGTCAGGATGTAGGCGATCCAGAAGGTCAGCACCGCATGGCCCCCGAGGCGAAACGCCAGCCAGGTTAGCGCGATCAGGCCGCCGAAGGCGATCGCGCCGCGCGTGAAGCCCAGGTGCAGCGCCTCGGTGGCCAGGTCACCTGCGGCGGTGCCCATGGCGAAGGTGCACAGGATGGCGGCCCAGTAGAACAGCTCGCGCCGCCGTGTCTTGATGTCGTGGATGGACAGCGTGCGCTCCACCCGCCACCAGACGGCAAAGATGAGCGCCAGCAGCACGGCGAAGGCCGGCGTGCTGGCATAGAGGCTGATGCCCAGGCCGTCGGTCATCAGATCGGTGATCTGGGTGCCCACCACGCTGACCAGCACCACGGTGAGCCAGTACTTCCAGGGCGTGTAGCGCGAGCTGCGCAGCTGCACGACCAGCGCCAGCAGCAGCAGCGCGCCCATGAGGGCGCCCGTGAAGCCCTGGCCCAGGCCGGCATCGACAGCCAGGTAGTCGGCGCCGGTCTCGCCCACGGTGGTGCACAGGATCTTGACGATCCAGAACGCCAGCGTGATCTGTGGCACCTTGACGAGCCAGTCGTCGGATGAAATCGCAGGCAGGCGGTTCATGGTGTTTCCCTTTCCGGGTCTTTGGACGGGATCCGACTGTGCGCGGCTTGACTTAGCCCAGCCATAGGAGCGCCAGCGAGCGCGGCCTCGCCGGGTTTTCGAGCGCCTGGGCCGCGTCTGAGACAATCGCGCCCCGTGAACGCCGACACTCTCCAGACCATCCTCATCTACGCGCTGCCCGTGCTTCTGTCGATCACGGTGCACGAATCCGCCCACGGCTACGCCGCGCGCCACTTCGGCGACCACACGGCCGAGAGGATGGGGCGCATCACGCTCAACCCGCTCAAGCACATCGACCCCATCGGCACCATCGCGATGCCGCTGTTTCTGTACTTCGCCACCTCGGGCGCCTTTCTTTTCGGCTATGCCAAGCCGGTGCCGGTCAACTTCGGCGCGCTGCGCAACCCCAAGCGCGACATGGTCTGGGTGGCGCTGGCCGGCCCCGCCTCCAACCTGGCGCAGGCGATCGGCTGGGCGCTGCTGCTCGTGCTCTACGCGGCGCTGGGCGTGACCGAGCCTTTCTTCGTCAAGATGGCGCAAGGCGGCATCCTCGCCAACCTCGTGATGTGGGCCTTCAACCTGTTTCCGCTGCCGCCGCTCGATGGCGGTCGCATCCTCGTGGGGCTGCTGCCCTGGCGCCAGGCGCAATGGGTGGCGCGCACGGAGCCCTACGGTTTTTTCATCGTCATGGCGCTCGTCGTGGCGGGGGTGGTGGGCACTTACTGGCTGATGCCGCTGATGCAGTTCGGCTACGCGCTGATCCAGTGGCTCATCACGCCGCTCGTGGCCCTGCTGCACTGATTTTTTCTTATGACCATCACGCGTTTTCTCACCGGCATCACGCCTTCGGGCACGCCGCACCTGGGCAATTTCGTCGGCTCCATCCGCCCTTCCGTGGCCGCCAGCCGCAACCCCGAGGTGCAAAGCTTTTATTTTCTGGCGGACTATCACGCGCTCATCAAGTGCCAGGAGCCGGCGCGCGTGAACCGCTCCACGCTGGAGATCGCCGCGAGCTGGCTCGCCGCGGGGCTCGACCCCGAGCATGTCACCTTCTACCGCCAGTCGGACATTCCTGAAATCCCCGAACTCACCTGGCTGCTCACCTGCGTGACGGGCAAGGGGCTGCTCAACCGCGCCCACGCCTACAAGGCGGCGCAGGACAGGAACCGCGAGGCCGGACACGACACGGACGACGGCGTGAGCGCGGGCCTGTTCATGTACCCGGTGCTCATGGCCGCCGACATCCTGGTGTTCAACGCGCACAAAGTGCCCGTGGGACGCGACCAGGTGCAGCACATCGAGATGGCGCGCGACATCGCCGCGAGCTTCAACCACCTTTACGGCGAGCATTTCACGCTGCCCGAGGCGGCGATCGAGGAAAACGTCGCGACGCTCTCGGGCCTGGACGGCCGCAAGATGAGCAAGAGCTACGACAACACCATCCCCCTCTTTGCCACGCGCGCCGAACTCCGCAAGCTCATCGCCACCATCGTCACCGATTCGCGCGCGCCGGGCGAGCCCAAGGAGGTCGAGGGCTCGGCGCTCTTTCAGATCTACCAGGCCTTCGCCACGCCCGAGGAAACCACGGCCATGCGCCAGGCCTACGCGCAAGGCATTGCCTGGGGCGACGCCAAGCAGCTGCTTTTCGAGCGCGTGGACCGGGAACTCTCGCCCATGCGCGATCGCTACGACGACCTGATGGCCCACCCCGCGCAGGTCGAAACCGCGCTGCGCATGGGCGGCGAACGCGCCCGCGCCCTGGCGCGCCCTTTCCTGCAGGGCCTGCGCGAGGCCGTGGGTCTGCGCCCGCTCACGCCGACGTCGACCGCCACGCAAAAGGGCAAGGCCACCACCGCCGGCCTGCCGCACTTCAAGCAGTACCGCGAAAAAGACGGCAAGTTCTATTTCAAGTTCGTCGCGGGCGACGGCACGCTGCTGCTGCAAAGCGCGGGGTTCGACGCGCCGCGCGACGCGGGCCAGCTGATCGCCCGCCTGCAGCGCGAGGGTGCGACCCTCGCGGCGCTGCCTGCTGCGGTGACAGCCGCGGACGGGGTGGCGCTTGGCAATATCGTGCAAGCGCTCAAGGCACTGGTCTCAGGCTGAGCAGTCGAATATTACATTTTCGATAGCTGCTTGCGCTTTGCTGTCAAACCTTTGATGCCAATTTGATCAAAACTCCAAGAGCGAGACCTGCGCATCGCGGCAGTGGATGACGAGCCACTACAGCCCGAGTTCCACGACCGGGCACCGGGCGTTGCCCACCTGCTCCTGCGTCGGCGTGCTCACGGACAAGACCGCCGCGGATGCGTCCACGGGCAAACGCGTGCTCCGGCGGCCCGCCGCTTCACCATGAGGCCAAGCGCCGCCCGCGGTCAGCGATCCATCCCGTGGTACTCGGGATTGGGCATCATGCTCACGCCCGTGGACATGCGGTTGGTCATGTTGTAGAAGCCCGTGGCCGTCACGATGTCCCAGATGTCTCGGTCGCTGAAACCCGCGTCGCGCAGCAGCTGGCGGTCGGCCTCCTGCACCTTGGCGGGCGTTTCGGTCAGCTTGGTGGCAAAGTCCAGCATCGCGCGCTCGCGCGGCGAGAGCTTGGCGCTGCGGTAGTTCATCACCAGCAGCTCGCCGAGCACCGGGTCTTTCGAGAGCTTGCGCACCGACTGGCCGTGCGAGACCAGGCAGTAGTAGCAATGGTTGATCGACGAGACCACCACCGCGATCATCTCGCGTTCCAGCCTGGACAGGCCCGAATCGCCCAGCATCACCTCGTTGTAGAAGTTGGCGAAGTTGCGCAGCTTCGTCTGATCGAAGCTGAGCGCCCGCAGCACGTTGGGCACGATGCCGAGCTTTTCCTGGCAGACCTCGAAATAGCGGCGCATGTCCTCGTCCAGCTCCGAGGTGTCGGGCGGCGGCAGGTCGAGGGCGGTGAGGTAGTCGGGTTGGTGCATCGCGGCTCCTTCGGGCGGGTGTGTTTGGATCAGCGCGCACCTTAACGGAGCAAATCACCCGCGACTGTCGCCCCCCCAGACATTTACCGGGGTTTTCACCCGGACACAGCCGGGCGAATTGACGCTAACGTAAGCCCACATGGACATTGCGGCAGCGCACACCAGCGTGCCGCCATGGCAGACAACGGCAATGGAGAAGAACTTGGGCCAGCCAACGACGACGCCACCCTCAGCAGAACCGGTATTGCGCTGCGAGAAGATCAGCCGCTGGTTCGGGGGCGTGCGCGCGCTCTCCGATGTGTCGCTCTCGGTGGCGCAGGGTGAAATTTACGGCCTGGTCGGCCCCAACGGCTCGGGCAAGACCACGCTGGTCAACTCCATCACCGGTTTCTACCCACCACAGGAAGGCAGCATCCACTTCGAGGGCCACCGGATCAACGGCGTGCGCCCGCACCGCATCGCGTCGCTGGGCATTGCGCGCACCTTCCAGAACGTGGCGCTGTTCAAGGGCATGAGCGTGCTGGACAACATCCTCATGGGGCGTCACACCTTCATGCACCCCAGCGCCCTGGCCTCGCTGTTCTACTGGTGGTGGGCCGAAAAGGAAGAGATGCTGCACCGCAACAAGGTCGAAGAAATCATCGACCTGCTGCAACTGGAGAGCGTGCGCGACGAGCCCGTGGAGGTGATTCCTCTGGGCATGCAAAAGCGCGTGGAACTCGCTCGCGCCCTGGCCGCCGAGCCACGCATGCTGATCCTGGACGAACCGATGGCGGGCATGAACCAGGAAGAGAAGGAATACATCGTGCGCTTCATCCTCGACGCCAAGGAAGCGCTGAACCTCACCATCCTGATCATCGAGCACCACATGGACGTGATCACCGCCATCTGCAACCGCGCGCTGGTGCTCAACAACGGGCGCATGATCGCGCAGGGACCGGTGCGCGAGGCCGTGAACCACCCGGATGTGATCGCCGCCTACATCGGAGGGGCCAACGATGCTGCGTGAAGACGCCAGCGGCATGCGCGCCGCCTCTCCCGCAAGCCGGGACCCGGGCAACGATCCGGGCGACCACCTGATCGCCGCGCTCGCGGCCAACGCCAGAGACCACGGCGCCGCGGTCGCGATGCGCGAGCGCGATCGCGGCATCTGGCAGGAAACCCGCTGGCAGGACTACCTGCGGCAGGTGCTTGAAACCGCGGCGGGCCTGGAGCAGCTGGGCGTGGCGCCGGGCGACAAGGTGCTTGTCGTCGGAGACAACCGCCCCGCGCTGTACTTCGGCATGCTGGGCGCGATCGCGCTGCGCGCGATTCCCTCGCCCGCCTACCCCGATTTCACGCCCGAGCAATTGCTCGGCCAGCTGCAGCGCGAAGACGTGCGCTTCGTGATCGCCGAGGACCAGGAGCAGGTGGACAAGCTCGTGGCGCTGCGCGATCACTATCAGGGCCTCGAATGGATCATCTACGACGATCCACGCGGCCTCGTCGGCCATGAGCCGCAAGGAACGATGGCCTTCACCGAGCTGGCCCGGCGCGGGCGCGAACGCCTGAAGGCCGAACCGACGCTCGCCAACGAATTGACCACCCGCCCGCGCGCGGACGACATCGCCATCCTGCTGCACTCTTCGGGCACCACCGGCGCGCCCAAGGGCATTCCGCTCAAGCACCGGCACGTGCTCTCCGCTGTGCGCAGTGCCGCGCAGGCCGGCTACTTCAGGACCGGCGAGACGCACATGGCCTACATGCCGATCGCCTGGGTCGGAGACTTCATCTTCACGATCGCGGCCGCGCTGGCGCTGCGGTTCTCGGTCAACATCCCCGAGAAGCAGGAAACCGTGCAGCGCGACCTGCGCGAGATCGCGCCCACGGTCTATTTCACCTCGCCGCGCGCCTGGTCCACCATGCTCACGCGCGTGCAGGTCGGCATCGCCGAGTCCACGCCGCTCAAGCGCTGGCTCTACGAACGCTTCATGCCGCTGGCGATCGAGATCGAGCGCGCGCGCCTGAAGGGGCGCGAACCCAGCGGCGGCCAGCGCTTCATGCGGGCGCTGGGCGAGCTGGTGGTCTACGGTCCGATCAAGGACCAGCTGGGGCTCTCGCGCGCCACGCATGCCTATACCGCAGGCGAGGCCATCGGCGAGGAAATCTTCCTCTTCTTTCGCGCACTCGGCCTGCCGCTGCGCCAGTTCTACGGCCAGACGGAAAACTCGGCGCTGTGCGCCGCGCAGGAGGCCGGCACGGTCAAGCTGCACACGGTGGGCAAACCGTTTCCGGGCATCGACCTCAAGATCAGCGACAGCGGCGAGATCCTCGTGCGCGGCGGCAACGTGTTCGACGGCTATTTCGACGACGACGCGGCCACGGCCGAGTCGCTGCAGGAGGGCTGGCTGCACACGGGCGACGCGGGCTACCTGGAAGACGACGGCCAGCTCGTCGTGCTCGGGCGCGTCTCCGAAGTGGTCTACACCAACGCCCGCCAGCGCTTCATCCCGACCTTCATCGAGAACCAGCTCAAGTTCAGCCCCTACATCAAGGACGTGTGCGTGCTGGGCGACGGCCGCGACTACCTGGCCGCCATGGTGGCCATCGACTGGGACGCCGTGGGCCACTGGGCACAGGAGCACGGCGTGGCCTACACCTCGTTCGCCGAACTGTCGCAACAGACGGGCGTATACGACCTGATGGCGCAGCTCTTTGCCTCGGTCAACGCCAAACTGCCCGAGGGCACGCGCATCCGGCGCTTCGTGAACCTGCACAAGGAGTTCGATCCGGACGACGGCGAAGTCACACGCACGCGCAAGCTGCGCCGCGGCGTGATCGCCGAGCACTACGCCGACATCATCGAGGCGATCTACGCGGGCAAGGACGAGGTCGAATCGATCGCGCAGATCACCTACGAAACCGGAGAATCGGGCGTGCTCAAGCGCCATCTCAAGATCCGCGACGTGCCCGCCAAGGTGAACGCATGAGCTACTTTTTCGAACTGCTGATCAACGGCGCGCTCACCGGGCTGATGTACGCCATGGTGGCGCTGGGCATCGTGCTGATCTACAAATCCTCGGGTGTGCTCAATTTCGCGCAGGGGGCGCTGGTGATGATGGGCGGCTACGCCGTCTGGCTCTTCACTTCCTGGGGACTGTCGATCTGGCTCGCGGCCGTGGCCGCGCTCGCCGCGATGTTCGTGCTCGGCCTCGTCATCGAGCGGCTGCTGCTGCGCACCATGGTGGGCCAGCCCATCATCATGATCGTGATGCTGACGCTGGGCCTGGACGTGTTCCTGCGCGGTTTCGGCCCGGGGCTGCTCGGCACCGAGCCCAAGCAGCTCGATATCGGCCTGGGCCTGGCGCCGCTCATCCTGGGCGACATCCTGGCCAACCGCACCTACGTGGTGGGCGGCATCATCGCGCTCGTGCTGATCGGCCTGGCGCTGCTGTTCTTTCGCACCCGCCTGGGCACCAAGCTGCGCGCGGTGTCGGACGACCACGTCTCCAGCTGGTCCGTGGGCATATCGGTCGAACACGCGGTGGCGATTTCCTGGGGGCTGGCGGGCATCTGCGCCGTCGCGGCCGGTACCCTGTGGGGCGCAGCACAGGGCGTGGACTGGTCGCTCACCGCGCTGCTGTTCCCAGCCGTGGCGGTGGTGATCCTGGGCGGCATCGACAGCATCGTCGGCGCGCTGCTGGGCGGCCTCATCGTCGGCATCCTGGGCAGCGTGATCCCGGGCTATGTCGATTCGCTGGTGGGCGGCAGCACGCGCGACGTCGTCACCTCGGTGGTGATCCTGCTCACCATCCTGATCCGGCCCTACGGCATGTTCGGCCGCGAAGACATCGAAAGGATCTGAACCCATGTTCTACCGCCTCTCCGGTGTCCATCACACCAGGTACAGCCAGACGCGCCAGCTCTGGCCCATCCCCGCCGACCGCTGGCAGGTGGGCCTGCTGCTGGCGCTGGCGCTGGCGGCGCCGCTGTACATGTCGCACCTGTACCTGTCCAGCTACATGCTGCCCTGGCTCATCTTCAGCGCCGCCACGCTCTCGCTCACGCTGCTCATGGGTCTGGCGGGGCAGCTGCACTTCGGCTTTGCAGCCGTCATGGCCATTGGCGCCTACACCAGCATCCACCTGACACGCGCAGGCGTGCCGCTGGAGATCGCGCTGCTGGGCGCCGGGCTCATGTCGGCCGTCATCGGCTGCCTATTCGGCGCTGCCGCGCTGCGCGTCAAGGGCCTGTACCTGGTGATGGCGACACTGGCGATGCAGTTCCTCGTCGACTGGGTCATCGTCAACGTCACCGCCATCTCGGGCGGCTCGGTGGCGACGCTGCAGACGCCCAAGGTGAGCTTTCTCTTCATCCCGCTGGAAAGCCTGAACGCACGCTACTACCTGGCGCTGGCGTGGACGGTGGTGGTCACGCTGCTCATCCTCAACATCAAGCGCACCAGCTTCGGGCGTGCGCTGGTGGCGGTGCGCGACAAGGACTTCGCCGCGGCCGTCATCGGCGTGAACATCTTCAAGTACAAGCTGCTGGCGTTCTTCACCAGTTCGTTCCTCGGCGGCGTCACCGGCGCCATCCTCGCGTTCTGCTTCTACAAGGCGGTCACGCCCTCGCAGTTCAACTTCGACGTCACCATCCAGCTCGTCGCGATGGCGCTGGTGGGGGGCCTGGGCAGCGTGATCGGCGGGTTTCTGGGCGCGGGCTTCGTGCTGCTCGTGCCCATCATCCTGCTGAACCTGATCTCCGGCATGGTGAGCGGCGGCTGGCTCGACATTTCCACCTCGCTGATGGCGCACATTCCGCTGATGCTCTACGGCGCGATGATCATCGGCTTCCTCTTGTTCGAGCCGCTGGGTCTGGCCAAAATCTACGACAACGCACGCAAGTACCTGCTGGTCTGGCCCTTCCGCCACACGCAAAGCTGATACACCGGGTTCATTCACGTCAACCACGCAAAGGAGACTTCACGATGAAACACACCGATCTGGCGCTTTCGCGCCGCGCGATGCTCGGGGCGGCCGCGGCCGCCAGCCTGGGCGCCACCCTGCCCGCCTGGGCACAGGAAAAGGCCGCGGTCCAGTTCGCCACGCTGCTGGACTTCACGCGCGTCTACACCTTCCTGACCGACGAATACAGCCAGGGCCAGCAGGACTACATCAAGCTCGCCAATCTGGAAGGCGGCATCGACGGTCATCCGATCAAGATGATCATCAAGGACCACGCCAGCTACCCCGAACGCGGCATCGCCGCCTACAACGAGGCCAAGGCCGCGGGCGCGGTGTTCTTCGACTTTCTGAGCACGCCGGTGGCCAACGCCCTGATGCCGCGCTGCGACGAAGACCATCTGCCGATGATCGCCTTCGCGCACGGACGCGCCGACGCGGCCGATGGCGAGGCCTTCCCCTACGTCTTCCCGTCGGCGGCCATCTACCGCTCGCAGGCGGCGCTGCTGCTCAAGTACATCGATGAGCACGAGGGCGGGCTCAAGGGCAAGAAGATCGCCTTCGTGCACATCGACTCGCCCTTCGGCAAGGAGCCGATCGAGCTGCTCAACCGCGTGGCCAAGACCAAGGGCTTCGAGGTCAAGCTCTACCCCTATCCCGTGCCGGGCACGGAACAGGCCGCCACTTGGAGCGAGGTGCGCAAGAACCGTCCGGACAAGGTCATCATCTGGGGCGCGGGCCCGGGCCAGGCGGTGTCGATCCGCGGCGCGGTCACGAACGGCATCTCGCCCAAGGACATCCATTCCGTGCTCTGGCTCTCCGAGAGCGACATGTCGGCCTTCAAGGGCAGCGAGGTGGTGGGCGTCAAGCGCGTCACGCTGGTGCACACCGGCACCGACCACCCCATCCTCAAGCGCATCGTCGAGAAGGTGGTGAACGCGGGCAACGGCAGCGGCGACAAGAAGCGCGTGGGCTGGAGCGGCTACAACATCGGCGTGGCCAGCATGGCGATCGCGGTGCAGGCCGCGCGCCAGGCGGTGCAGAAGGCGGGCGCGCCGCTCACGGGCGAAAAGCTCAAGGCAGGCTTCGAGATGCTCAAGGACTTCAACGCCGAGGGCCTGATGCCGCCTATCACCATCACCGCCAAGGACCATCAGGGCGGCGGCATGGGCATCATCTCCGAATGGAACGGCAAGCAGTGGACGCCCAAGAGCGACTGGGCCAACGCCTACCAGGACGTGGTCTGGGATCTCATCAAGGAAGACGAAGCCAAGGCCAAGGAAAAGAAATGAGCCTCTTGACCCTGAACAATGTCGAGGTCGCCTACGACCGGGTGTTCCTTGCCATCAAAGGGGTCTCGCTCGACGTCGAGGAGGGCTCGGTGGTGGCCCTGCTCGGCGCCAATGGCGCGGGCAAATCGACCACGCTGAAAACCATCAGCGGGCTGCTCGCACCCGAACGCGGCGAGGTGCGCCGCGGCGAAGTGCACTTCATGGGCCAGGACATCCTGCACCTGTCCCCGCCCGAGCGGGTGCACCTGGGCCTGGTGCACGTGATGGAGGGGCGGCGCATCTTCGAGCACCTCACGCCCGACGAAAACCTGCTCGCCGCCTACCGCGGCCACGGCGCGAAGAAAAGCTTCGACGAACTGCGCGATCAGGCCTACACCTACTTCCCGCGCCTGAAGGAGCGCATCCGCAGCAAGGCGGGCTATCTTTCAGGTGGCGAACAGCAGATGCTGGCGATCGCGCGCGCGCTGGTGACCGAACCCAAACTCATCATGCTCGACGAGCCGTCGCTGGGCCTGGCGCCCGTGCTGGTCAAGGAAATCTTCGCCATCATCCGCGAGATCAATCGCACGCAAGGCCTGAGCGTGCTGCTGGTGGAGCAGAACGCCACCGCCGCGCTGAACGTGGCCGACCACGCCTACCTGATCGAGAACGGCAACATCGTGATGAACGGCGAAGCCGCCGTGCTCAAGCAGAACCCCGACATCCAGGAGTTCTACCTGGGCGGCGGCGAGCGCGTGGACTACCACAACGTCAAGCACTACCGCCGCCGCAAGCGCTGGCTGGCTTGAGTCATACGGTTTTGCATTCAAGCGCAGAACAAGGCGGGAAGCCGAAGACGGTGCTGTAGCACGGCAAGGCGAACCAACGCAATTATACGCTTGAAGGCGAAGCCGTATCAATCCATCACGATGCAGTCGCGCAGGCCCGCGCCGCTGGCGAGGTGGTCGAAACCCTCGTTCACCTGATCGAGCGTGAACGCCTCGCCCAGCAGCTTGTCCACCGGCAGCTTGCCCGCCCGGTACAGATCGATGTAGCGCGGGATATCGACCGCGGGCACGCCCGAGCCGAGGTAACTGCCGCGAATCTCGCGCTCCTCGCCGACGAGCTGCGAGATCGGCAGCGCGAACGTGGTCTTGGGGTGCGGCAGGCCCGAGGTGATCGTCATCCCACCACGGCGCGTGAGCTTGTAGGCCGACTCGAACGCCGCGAGCACGCCCGCGGTGTCATAGCCGAAGTCCACTGCGCCACCCGCGGCTTCGAGCAATTCGGCATCGGATTTGATGGTCCTGGGGTCGATCACGTGCGTGGCGCCCAGCGATTGCGCGAGTTCACGCTTGCGCGCATCGGGCTCCACCGCCACCACGCGCCGCGCCCCGGCCGCAAGCGCCGCGAGCAGCGCGCTCAGGCCCACGCCGCCCAGGCCGACGATGGCGATCGTGTCCCCCGCCTTGATGCGCGCGCGGTTGATGACCGCACCCGCGCCCGTGAGCACGGCGCAGCCGAACAGCGCTGCCTCGCGGTGCGACAGCGGCACGGGCACCCGCACGCACGAGCGCGTGGAGACGACGGCGTACTCGGCAAAGCACGAGACGCCCAGGTGATGGTTGAGCATCTCAGCGCCCGCGTGCAACCGCCTGCCGCCGCCCAACAGCGAGCCCTGGGTATTGGCCTTGGCCCCGGGCTCGCACAGCGCCGGGCGCCCCGACATGCAGGGGGTGCAGCTGCCACAACTCGGTACGAACACCGTGACCACATGGTCGCCCACCGCGAGGTCGGCCACGCCCGGCCCGACCTCGACCACCTCGCCCGAGGATTCGTGCCCCATCGCCAGCGGCATCACGCGCGGCCGGTCACCATTGATCACCGACAGATCGGAGTGGCACAAACCGGCCACCCTGATTTTCACGAGCACTTCGCCCGGCCCTGGCGCATCGAGCTCGACCTCCTGCACATGCACGGGTTGGCTCTGGGCATAGGGCGCGGGCAGGCCCATTTGCCGCAGCACGGCGCAACGCATCTTCATTGACAGTCTCCTGGTGGCAGTTGGGTGTCGCGGTCGTTCACGCACACGGCTGCGAAAACCACGGCGACGCACTACAGTTGGGGAAAATGCTCGAAACCTTCCGCAGGCCGCGCTGGCCTCACGGGCCATCCGCCTCGCGCGATGGCGCAGCCTGCAGAGGACTCCGAACACGCCCCCCAAGTATGCGCGCCTGCGCAAATCCAGGCAGACACACATCGGACACTTCATATGCACAGGAGATATTTGATGGACACACGCACTTCCCCCCTCAGCCAACTGCTGGACCCCAGCCTTCTGATCACCGACGGCCTGATCAACGGCCGCTGGATCAAGGGCAGGCAGCGCTTTGACGTGAGCGACCCGGCCACGGGCCTGAAGCTCGCCGACGTGGCCGACCTGGGCGCGAAGGAGACAAAAGCCGCGATCGACGCCGCCAACGCCGCCTGGGGGCCTTGGCGCGCCAAGACCGCCAAGGAGCGCTTTGCCGTGCTCATGCAGTGGTACGAGCTGCTCATGGCCAACAAGGAAGATCTGGCGCGCTTGATGACGGCCGAGCAGGGCAAGCCCCTGGCCGAGGCGCGTGGCGAGGTCGCCTATGGCGCCAGCTTCGTGCAGTGGTTTGCCGAAGAGGCCAAGCGGGTGAACGGCCAGACGCTGGCAAGCTACGACGGCAACAAGCGCTACGTCGTGCTCAAGCAGCCGATAGGCGTGTGCGCGGCCATCACGCCGTGGAACTTCCCGCTGGCCATGATCACGCGCAAGGTGGCTCCGGCGCTCGCGGCCGGCTGCACTGTCGTCATCAAGCCCGCCGAGCTCACGCCGCTCACTGCACTGGCCACGGCCGAGCTGGCGCAGCGCGCGGGCTTTCCGGCGGGCGTGATCAACGTGGTCACGGGCATGGATGCCCCGGCCATCGGGCAGGCGCTGTGTGCGAGCGACATCGTGCGCCATCTCTCGTTCACCGGCTCCACCGAGGTGGGGCGCATCCTGATGGCGCAGTGCGCGCCCACGGTGAAGAAGCTGTCGCTGGAGCTGGGCGGCAACGCGCCCTTCATCGTGTTCGACGACGCCGATCTCGATTCCGCCGTGGAAGGCGCGCTGGCGAGCAAGTACCGCAACGCGGGCCAGACCTGCGTCTGCGCCAACCGCCTGTACGTGCAGGACGGCGTCTACGAGGCCTTCGTCAAGAAGCTCGCCGCCCGGGTCAAGACCATGAAGGTGGGCAATGGCTTTGATGACGGCGTGAGCGTGGGCCCGCTGATCGAACCGGCGGCACTCGCCAAGGTGGACAAGCACGTCAAGGATGCGGTGAAAAAAGGCGGGCGCGTGCTCACGGGCGGCGGCCGGCTCAAGGGTCAGTTCTACGAGCCCACGGTGATCGCCGATGCGTCGAGCAAGATGCTTGTCGCGCGCGAGGAAACCTTCGGTCCGGTGGCGCCGGTGTTTCGTTTCAAGACCGAGCAAGAGGCAATCGACGCCGCCAATGCCACTGAATACGGGCTCGCGAGCTACTTCTACGCGCGCGACATCGGTCGCATCACGCGCGTGAGTGAAGCGCTGGAATACGGCATGGTGGGCATCAACACCGGCCTGATCTCGACCGAGCACGTCCCCTTCGGCGGCGTGAAGCAATCGGGCCTGGGGCGGGAGGGCTCGTCGCACGGCATCGAGGAATACCTGGAGATGAAGTACCTGTGCGTGGCGGATGTGAGCAAGTAGGCACTTCCTGCCGCAACGCCGGGGGACGCGGCCACGCACGATGCGGCCACCGCGCTCAGTGCCTGCGCACCCCCAGCCACAGCACCGCACTCACCACGATCAGGGCGCCCAGCACCTGCATCGGCGCAATCGCCTGCCCCAGAATGAACCACGCCAGCACCAGGGCAAACACAGGCTCCACGTTCATGATCGCGGTATTGCCCACCACGCCCAGCCGTGGCAGGACGGTCAGCAGAATCGTGATGCCGGTGCCGTAGAGCAGGGTCAACAGCGCCAGGCCCCACCAGCCGGCGGGGGTGCCCGGCCAGTGAAACCCGCCACGTGCCCCCACGACCACCAGCGCCACCACGCCCGCGACAGCCATGCTCACGCAGGTGCGAAGACGCCCGTCCACATCGCCCGCGCCATGCTGGGTCAACACCAGCGCGAGGCTGAAAATCAGTGACGCCGCGAGCGCGAACGCCACGCCCACCCCCATGCGCTGCCACTGTCCGCTCATCCCCAGGCCGGAACTCGCCCCCAGAACATCCAGCGCCAGCGCCAGCCCCACCAGCAGCACCATCATGGCCACGAGCAAGCGCCGCTGCAGCCGCTGGCGCAGCAGCACGCGCGCCCACAGCGCCGTGCACAGCGGGTAGGTATTGAACGCCAGCAGGGCCAGGGCCACCGGCAAACGCGCCACGGCCGAGTACAGCCAGATGCTCTGCACCCCGATCAGCAGGCCGATCGCCAGCAGGGCGCGCCACTGGCGGGCATTGAGTGTGAGCGGCACGCGCTGCGCCAACAGGATCAGCGCGGTCGCCACGCCGGTTGCGCCACTGCGCACGGCGACGGCGGTCATCACGTCCGCGCCGCTGTCAAAGGCCAGGCGCGCGGCCACATGGTTCGCCGCCATCACCAGGGCAACCACAACCAGGGTGGCGAACCCCAAGCGGGTCAGCGCGCGTGCGTGAGTGCTCATGCCTGTCCTGCTCCGCAACCGCGTCCGCGGTCAAGCGGGATACAGGCCATGCACTCGCGCATGCAAACGGGCCAGGCCCAGCAGCGCATCGGTGAACGGCGTGGGCACGCCCACGAGCTGGCCGAGTTCGCACACCGAGGCCACCAGCGCATCGAGCTCCACGGCCTTGCCGGCCAGCACATCCTGAAGCATGGAGGGCTTGAAATCGCCCAGTTGGCGCGTGACCCGGTGGCGGTCCTCGGGCAGCTCGGCGATCGGTACGCCGATGCGCGCGCCGATCTCCCGCGCCTCGAGCATCACGCGCGTGACGAAGTCGCGCACGAGCTCGTCATCGAGCACCTGCATGGACGTGGCCCCGGTGAACGCGCAGATGGGGTTGAGCGTCATGTTGCCCCAGAGCTTGTACCAGATGTCTTTCTGGATCTGCGGCGAGAGCGTGGCTTCGAACCCCGCGCGCTGCAAGAGCGCATGCAGCGCACGCACGCGCTCGGTGGCCTCGCCCGAAGGCTCGCCCACGATGAGACCGTTCCCGAAGCGGTGGCGGATCACGCCCGGTTCGTCGATGGAGCAGCTCGCATGCACCACGCAGCCGACGACGTGATGTGCAGCAATGACCCGCGCGATGCGGCCCTGCGGATCGACGGACGACAGCGCCGTGCCCGCCAGCCGGCCGCCAAAACCCTGCAGGAACCACCAGGGCACACCGTTCATGGCCGTGAGCACCGTGGTGTGCGGTGCCAGCAGGGGAGCCATGCGCTCGGCCACTCCGGCCATCGCGGGCGCCTTGACGGCGACGATCACCAGATCCTGCGCGCCCAGCTTCGCCGGATCGTCACTCGCCCTGACCGGATACGCCGCCTCGCGCATCGCGGCGCCATCCGCCGAGCGGCGAACCAGCAGGCCGTTGGCTTGCAGCGCAGCCAGCGTGCGGCCGCGCGCCACGGCGCTGACCTGCACGCCTTCCAGGGCCGCGAGGCCCGCCCCCATCCAGCCACCGATGGCGCCCACGCCATAAATGCAGATTTTCCTGAACACGTCCCGCCCTCGCCCTTCACGCGCCGCAGCACTTCTTGTATTTCTTGCCGCTGCCACAGGGGCAGGGATCGTTGCGCCCTGTCTTGCCGCTCACGGCCGGCGCCACGCGCGGGCCCAGGCTGCGCGCAATCGCATACAGGTCATAGACCGCCCAGATGGCTTCGCCGAAGGCCTCCAGGCGCGCATCGCTCACCGTGGGCGCGCCCGATTCGTCGAAAAGATTGACGGTGGGCGTGGCGCGATCGTCCTTGAGCAGTTCGCCGATGGTTTGCACCGCGGCACGCATGTCCGCCGCGATCTCCTTGTCGCGCGGCAGCGCCCAATCGTCCGCCCAGTAGTCCACCGCATCCAGGAAACCCGCGGCCCAGGCTTGCGCGAACTGCGGTGGCTCCTGCTCGGTCAGGATCTGCTCGCGCTCGGCACCCGTCAAGGTCGCGAGATAGCCCCTCCAGTCGATGACGCCGGGCTCCAGCGTCCGCTCGTCATCCAGGGCCTCCACCGGTGCCTGCAGCGCGGCGCGCAGCTGCTGCTCGCGCTCGAGCCAGTACATGAGAAATTGCGTACGCCCGGCCGCCGTGGCAAAAATGTCGTCGGCGTCCCTGCCGAAAAGCATTTCCAGCCACTCGTCCTGCGGCACCTCGCGGCGGGTGCACAGCAGCGCGGTCATCACCCCTTCGCAGTATTCCCACTCGGGCACGTCCGATTCAAGGTGGCGCTGCAGCGCCTCGAGCAGATCTTCCAGCGCCGCCAGCGTGGCCCCACCGGGGCTGAGGGCAGCTTCTTCAACCGCTTCTTCAGCCTCGTGCCGCTCGCTGCTGTCCTCGTGCGTCATGCGTTCATCCTTCAAGCAAGAGCGCATGGTAAGGCAGACGGGCCTGCTTCAGTCCTCGAACGGCATGCCCACGCGATCCATCACATCGACACAGTGCCGGACTTCGCCCGGCCCGGACGACGCATACGTCAGCGCCTTGCCACTTTCGTACTGCGCGACGATATCCGCCACATTTTTCAACCCGGAGGCGGGCGTCGCGACCAGCGACAGGTCCCGACTCGGTCGCATGCGGCATCATCTCATGGCTCCCCGCGCAGGGGCGGTGCCGCATTCGCGCGCTGGCTCCACACCCTGAAACGCTGCGTGGCAAAGTGCCATCCAATGATGCGGGAGGGGCGATGCCGTATTTCCACGCATGCGCCAGCGCGCCTCCACTGTCCCTATCTGAAACGAGGAAGCCGACATGCTCATGCACGTGGAACCGTCACACAACGACAAGGAACAGGCAGGTGCCGGCGTGCCCGCTTCCGAGCGCATCCGCTACCGCCTCATGTGCGCGGGGCAGCGTTTTCATGCCAATGACAACATCGCTGATTACATCGAGGAAGGCGAACTCGACGAATTGCGCGACGAAGTGCAGGCCAGGATGCAGGAGGTGCTGCGTTCGCTCGTGATCGACACCGACCACGACCACAATACCGCCGAGACCGCGCGGCGCATGGCCAAGCTCTACATCGACGAGGTCTTCGGCGGACGCTACGAGACCGAGCCGCAGGTGACGGCATTCCCCAACGTCTCGCAGCTCAACCAGCTCATGGTGGTGGGGCCGCTGACCGTGCGCAGCGCCTGCTCGCACCACCTGTGCCCCATCGAGGGCCAGGTGTGGATCGGCGTGCTGCCCAACCCGGCGTCGGATCTCATCGGCCTGTCCAAGTACGCGCGCATCTGCGACTGGATCATGCGCCGCCCGCAGATTCAGGAGGAGGCCATCACCATGCTGGCCGACGAGCTGGAGCGGCGCATCAAGCCCGACGGCCTGGCCGTGGTGATGCAGGCGAGCCACGCCTGCATGCACTGGAGAGGCGTGAAGGACGACGGCGCGCGCATGACCAACTCCATCATGCGCGGCGCGTTCCTGAGCAACGAAGCACTGCGCCGCGAGTTCCTGGGCTTGGTGGGCAAGTAGGAAGTCTCATACGGGTTTGCCTTCGGTCGGATCACGAGGCGGGAAGCCGAAGACAGTGCTGTCGCACGGCGAGGCGAACCAACAAAGTGAGGCGGCCGAAGGCAAACCCGTATCAAGTGTCCTTGCTGATCGTGATGTCGGGAAATGCCGCCAGCTCGTTGCCCGCCTGCGCTGCCACGCTCGCACCGAGTTGGCGCGCCATGGCCTTGTAGATCTGCGCCACGTCGCCATCGGGTTCGGCAAACACCGTGGGGCGGCCCGAATCGGTCTGCTCGCGGATCTTGAGCGCCAGCGGCAGCGCGCCGAGGTAGGCCATCTCGTAGTTTTCGGCCAGATGCTTGCCGCCGTCTTCGCCGAAGATGTGCTCCACGTGCCCGCAGTTGCTGCAGATGTGCACGGCCATGTTCTCGACGATGCCGAGAATGGGCACGCCGACCTTCTGGAACATGGTGATGCCCTTCTTGGCATCGAGCAGCGCGATGTCCTGAGGCGTGGTGACGATCACCGCGCCCGTGAGCGGCACCTTCTGCGCCAGCGTGAGCTGGATATCGCCGGTGCCGGGCGGCATGTCGACGATGAGGTAGTCCAGATCCGACCAGCGGGTCTGCATGATGAGCTGCTCCAGCGCATTGCTCGCCATCGGTCCGCGCCAGGCCATGGCCTGCTCGTCGCGCACGAGAAAGCCGATGGAATTGATCTGCAGCCCCATGGAGCGCTTGGGCTCCATGAGCTTGCCGTCGCGCGTCTCCGGCTTGCCCGAGGTGCCGGTCATCATCGGCTGGCTCGGACCGTAGATGTCGGCGTCCAGCAGGCCCACCTGCGCGCCTTCGGCCGCCAGCGCCAGCGCCAGATTGACGGCCGTGGTGCTCTTGCCAACGCCGCCCTTGCCCGAGGCGACGGCGATGACATTCTTCACGCCCGGAATCAGCCGCGCGCCGCGCCCGGCCACCTGCGACATGACCTTGGTCGTGATCAGCACCGCGGCGTTGTCCACGCCCGGCAGCGTCCTGGCCGCGGCGATGAGTTCGTTCTGCAAGCCGGGAATCAGGCTCCTGGCGGGGTAGCCCATCTCCACCTCGAAGGAAATGTTGCCGCCCGCCACCTGCAGGTTGCGCAGGGATCGCGGCGTTGCCAGCGGCTTGCCCGATACCGGGTCTTTCACGCTGGCAAGCGCCGCCAGCAGGTCCTGCTCGTTCATGGCCATGCACGGGTCTCCATCAAGGTGCTCGGAATCAGCCGCTAGTCTAGTCAGAGCGGCGAGCCAATTGGGAAAGTGAGGTAATTCCAAGCCAAATTGGCCTAATTTCCTTACCTATCATGCGTTAGCAGCTACTGTTTCTGCATTGTCCATACCGCTTCCACACCGTGAGGGACAATACCGCCCTCCCGCAGGATCGCGCTAGCGCGCCCTGCCTGCCCGACTGCCCGCCGTGCCGCACCCTACTCCCATACGCCCCGAGGACATCCCGCGCTTTGACGCGGTGATCGACGCACGCTCGCCAGCCGAGTTCGCCGAAGACCACATCCCCGGCGCGATCAACTGCCCGGTGCTCGACGACGCCGAGCGTGCCGCCGTGGGCACGCTCTACGTGCAACAGGGTGCCTTCGAGGCGCGGCGCGTGGGCGGCGCCATGGTGGCCGCGCATCTGGCCGGGCACCTGCGCGGCGCGTTTGCCGAGCAGCCCGCCGCCTGGCGCCCGCTCGTGTACTGCTGGCGCGGCGGCATGAGGAGCGGCGCCATGGTGCAGTGGATGCGCCTGGTGGGCTGGAAGGCCGAGCAGCTCGCCGGCGGCTACAAGGCGTTCCGCCGGCACGTGATGGACGGCATCGCCTCCTTCGTGCCGCGCATGCACCTTCGCGCCATCGTGGGCGCCACGGGCAGCGCCAAGACGCGCATCCTGCATGCGCTCGCCGCTCAGGGCGCGCAGGTGCTCGATCTTGAAGGTCTGGCCCGGCACAAGGGCTCGCTGCTCGGAAACCTTCCCGGCGTGGAACAACCCTCGCAAAAGCACTTCGAGACGCAGATCTGGTCGGCCCTTCAAGGTATGGACGTTGCCAGGCCCATCTACGTCGAAGGTGAGAGCGCGCGCATCGGCCGCCTGTCCGTGCCGCCGCTCTTGGTACAGCAACTGCGCGCGGCGCCCTGCCTGGAGATCGATGCCACGCCCGAAGTGCGCCTCGCCTACCTGCTGCGCGACTACGCCTACCTCGGCGACGAGCCCGAGGCGCTGGCCGAGCGCCTGGCCGTGCTCACTGAGATGCACGGGCGCGAAACCGTGCAGCGCTGGCAAGCCTGGGCGCGGGCACAGACGCTGGCGCCACTGTTCGATGAACTGATGCGCCAGCACTACGATCCGCACTACGGGCGCTCGCAGGCGCGCAATTTCAGGCAGTGGCAGACACGCACGGTCATCGCGGCGCAGAGCCTGGGCGACGACGCGATCCCGGCCCTCGCGGGCACGATCCTGGGCCTGCCGCAAGGTGGCCTCTAAAATGCCCACGTTCAGCCGCTGGATATCACCATGACCCGCTGTCGCCACCTCCTCGCCGCCACGCTCTCCTGCCTGGGCCTGACGCTGTGCGCACCGCCCGCGGGGGCCCAGGTACAGCAGCCGCCTGCCGCGTCCGGCGGGGCGGGCCGCAGCTTTCCGGCCAATGCACTGCGCGGCTCGGTGAGCTTCATCGACGGCAACAAGGTGCTGCTCAACGACGAAGCGGTGCGCAGCGCACCGGGGCTGCGCGTCTTCGACGCGAAAAACCATCTGGTCATGCGCCATACCCTGCGCGGCAAGACCTACACCGCGCATTACGTGATGGAGCACTCCACCCGCATGCTGCAGACCGTCTGGCTGATCAGCGAGGCGGAAGCGGCCAGGCCACGCGCCGCACCCGGCATGGTGGTGCGCAACTTCCAGTTCGAATCGCAGCTGCCCGAGTCCGGCTCGAAGCGCTGAGCCGCACCGGCCCGGCGCACCCGCGGCAAAGCCTGCGCTGCCGCATTCGCATTTCTCCAGAGAGACCCCCATGAGCAAGAAAGTCTTCATCAAAACCTTCGGCTGTCAGATGAACGAGTACGACTCGGGCAAGATGCTCGACGTGCTGGCCGACAGCCAGGGCTATGAGGCCACCGACGACCCCGAAGATGCCGATCTGGTGCTCTTCAACACCTGCTCGGTGCGCGAGAAGGCACAGGAGAAGGTGTTCTCCGACCTCGGGCGCGTGAAGCACCTCAAGGAAAAGGGCACCTTGATCGGCGTGGCCGGTTGCGTCGCCAGCCAGGAGGGCGAGGAGATCATCAGGCGCGCGCCCTTCGTCGATCTGGTCTTCGGCCCGCAGACGCTGCACCGCCTGCCGCAGATGCTGGATGCGCGCCTGAAGGACAACCGTCCGCAAGTGGACATCAGCTTCCCCGAAATCGAAAAATTCGACCACCTGCCACCCGCACGCACCGAGGGCTGCACCGCCTTCGTCTCCATCATGGAAGGCTGTTCCAAATACTGCAGCTACTGTGTCGTGCCCTACACGCGCGGCGAAGAGATGAGCCGCCCGTTCGAGAGCGTGCTGGTGGAGATCGCGCAGCTCGCCGACCAGGGCGTGAAGGAAGTGACGCTGCTGGGCCAGAACGTCAACGCCTACCGCGGCACCATGGGCGAGAGCGGCGAGATCGCCGACTTCGCGCTGCTGCTCGAATACGTCGCCGAAATCCCCGGCATCGAGCGCATCCGCTACACCACCAGCCACCCCAACGACTTCACGCCGCGCCTGGTCGAAGCCTACGCACGCATTCCCAAGCTGGTGAGCCACGTGCACCTGCCGGTGCAGCACGG
Source organism: Comamonas sp. SCN 67-35 (assembly GCA_001725255.1). Classification (GTDB taxonomy): domain Bacteria; phylum Pseudomonadota; class Gammaproteobacteria; order Burkholderiales; family Burkholderiaceae_C; genus Comamonas_C. Next base: position 108,193 of record MEFV01000004.1, read on the forward strand.
CAGCGACAAGATACTCTCGTACATGAAGCGCGGCTACACCGCCGCGCAGTACAAGAAGACCATCGCCCAATTGCGCGCGGTGCGCCCCGATATGGCCATCGGCAGCGACTTCATCATCGGCTTTCCGCGCGAGACGGAAGAAGACCACGCCAAACTGCTCGCGCTCATCGAAGAGGTGGGCTTCGACAATTCCTTCAGCTTCATCTTCAGCCCGCGGCCGGGCACGCCCGCCGCCAGCCTGCGCGACGAAACGCCGCAGGAGGTCAAACAGCGGCGCCTGCTGGAGGTGCAGGCCCTGATCGACCGCCAGATGCACGCCATCAGCGAGCAGCGCGTGGGCACGGTGCAGCGCGTTCTCGTCGAAGGCCCGAGCAAGCGCGACGCGCACGAGCTCATGGGGCGCACCGAGTGCAACCGCGTGGTGAACTTCGCGGCCGACGCCTCGCTGATCGGCCAGATGATCGACGTGCGCATCACCGAGGCGCGGCACTTCACGCTGCGCGGCGAGGTGGCCGCGGTGGAGGCAACGACTTACTCATGAGTCAGTAATTCAGAGAACAGGGGGCCGGATCTCTGGGAGCCTCTCGAACCCATCGCTGTATGAAGCGAAACGGCCGCACGCTGGCCCACAACGTATTGGAAGAGGTGCGCATGCTGGCACCTCAACGGTGCAACACATGCGCGAAAGCGAGTCTCCGCCGCATCGGTTGCCGCCTTCCGCGGCCTGAACTGCACCCCGGCCTGCAAGTGCCGTGCTGCGGCCAGCGGACAAGAACTCCCGACGAACTGGTATGAAGCCATGCCAAGCGTACGGTGGTCACTCGCAGCTCATTGCGCAACGGGGGAAAGCCGTAGCAGCGCGTGGACGTGCAACTGCAGTCGGTGACTAACGGCCCTGCTCTTTCAGGTCATTCTTCTGTAGCCTATGTCTCTGGCCCGTGAGTGGTTCCGAGACAAATGGTTTTTTTACTTTCAATACGTTACATTAAAAGCCTGCTCTGGCGATCCGCCTTCAAGAGCGAAGGGAATTTCCATGTTATTCAAGAAATTGGCTGCTGTAGCGTTGTTCATGTGCACTGGCTTGGTATACGCCTTCGCGCCACAGACTGGCACATGGGTTGTCACCTCTGAAGTGGACGGGAAACCGGGTCGCGGCTTCGGCATAGATGTGCAAAACACCACGCTCGTGATGCAGATGTATGCGTACGAAAGCAACGGCCAACCGACCTTTTACCTGGCGGTCGGAGACGTCGTTGACAACAAGGTGACCGCACCTTTGACCCAGTACACCGGCGGCCGTTACTTCGGTAGCGGTGCCCAATCAGGTACGGCGGCTGGAAGTCCTGGCAACGTGAGCATTCGTTTCACGTCTGGGACGACTGGATTCATCACTTTCCCCAATGAAGGCGAGGTTGCCATTTCGCGCTTCAACTTCGCCTATCCGTTCGCGCCGTCCAGCCTCAAGGGCATTTGGAGCTTCACTTCAATGGGGTCGCTGGGCCTGTTGTCCGATGCCGTTAATCTGACCGTTACCGGCCCATCGACCAGCACGGGTAACGGCATCGTAGCGTCCGCCGACGGCTTGTTCGGTTGCGAGCACCAAGTGAGCGGTAGCCTGGCTGGAACCGTCGTGTGCGTCAAACTTAACGCGCAAGGCCAACTACAACGCGGATATTGGTTTACTTACAGCGTCAATGAGGGCGAGGGGCGGCAACTGACTGCCAGCGGCTATTTGACCAATCAAATCGTTTCCATCCGTCGTTTGACGACGCCATCGGGCGTCGGTACGGGCATCGTGTTTAAGAACACGGAGCAACCTGCGCCCGACCTGACGGCACTGGAACAGCAGTTGAGTCAACTGGCAGCGCAGGGCGTGCTGGAGTAATAAATTAGCGCTGCCGCCCCCGCATGACATCTTGCTCTGGGGGGTGTGCAAAAGCCTGGGAGACGTGGCGCACCTGAATCCATAGCTGCTGCATGCGTATCGCTGGCACCGGCCCACGCCAGCCCTGCTGCTGCACAACGTGGTGAACCTACACAGCTAGAAGCAGGTGTGGATGGCGCCGCTGACGGCGCCATCGTCTTCCACCACCGCCATCCAGCGCCACTTGTCGAAGGTGGTGCAGGGGTGCGAGATGCCCAGCTCCACGCGGTCGCCCACGGCGGGCGCTGCGCCCGAGCCGTCAAAGCACAGATAGGCGTGCTGATCGTTGAGCGCGCTCACGCGCCATGAGGCGGGCGCGGCCTGCGCCAGCCGCTCGCCCGCTCGCGCCCAGCGCACGGGTCTGGGCAGGTCGATATCGAACGACAGGTCGCGCCGCCCGGCATTGAGCAGCGCCAGACCAGTCTCGGGCACGGACTGCACCAGCGCCCACACGGTGAGTGCGGGCTGCAGCGTATCGGCCAGCCCCTCGCGTTCGGTGACGAGCCCCACGAAGCGCTGGTAATTGCCATGGTCGTGCGTGAGATAGCAGCCCGAGCGCAGCACCCCCTGCACCGGCCGCGAGAGCCCCTGCAGCGTGAGCAGCGGCAGCACCAGATCGAACACCGCCGAGCCCCCGGCTGACAGCAGGATGCGCGGTTCATCCTCGGCCCAGAGCGCGGCCTCGTCGCACGCGTGCGCCAGCCGCGCGCAGCGCCGCACGAGGTCGGTCACCGCCGCCGCGTCGTGCGCGCTGTCGCAGGTGGCCACCAGCCCCTCGTAGCATTCGATGCCGCACAGCCGCACCGCGGGACTGGCCGCGATCGCCCTCGCCAGTTGCAGCGCCTGTTCATGCGTGCGGCAGCCGGTGCGCTGACCCGCCACGCCCAGCTCCAGCAGCACATCGAACACCCGGCCCTTGCCGTGGCGCGCCACCCAGGCCTCGATGAGTTCGATCTGGCGCGGCGAATCGACAAGAAACCAAACGCGCAGATCGACATGCGCGGCCAGCAGCGCATCCAGTCCTGCCAGGTCGTCGGCCTGCAGCACCTGATTGGCGATCAGGATGTGCCGCGCCCCGGCGGCGACACCCAGCTGTGCCTGCCAGACATTGGCGAAGGTCAGACCCCAGGCACCCGCGGCGAGCTGCATGGCCAGCAGTTCGGGCGACATCGTCGTCTTGCCGTGCGGCGCGAGCCACACGCCGCGCTCGCCCACGTAGCGCTGCATCCACGCGAGGTTGTGCTCGAGCGCGCCGCGCCTGAGCACCGCGAGCGGCAGCGGCAGGTCGCCCGCCAGCACGTTCCAGCCCCGCGCGCCGATTTCGCTGACGAGACATGGTGCCGCCGTGAGCGGATAGCCCTTGAGCGATGCCTCCAGCCGGAAATCATCGGCCATGATCGACCTTTCAATTCAATAGCTGCCAGCGCTTATGCAGCAAGCGTTTGAAGCCTAAAACAGTCAGAAAGGCATGCCGGGCATGCCCTTCATCCCCTTCATGCCGCCAAACTTTTTCATCATCTTCATCAGGCCGCCGCCCTTCATCTTCTTCATCATGGTGCGCATCTGGTCGAACTCATTGAGCAGGCGATTGACCTCATGCACCTGCACCCCGGCGCCCGCCGCGATGCGCTTCTTGCGCGTGGCCTTGATGATGTCGGGCCGCCGCCGCTCGGCGGGCGTCATGCTGCAGATGATGCCTTCCTTGCGGCGGATGTCGCGCTCGGCCTTGTCCATGTCCATCTCGCCCGCCTTGGCGGCGAGCTGCGCCGGCAGCTTGTCCATCAGGCTGGAGAGCCCGCCCATCTGCTTCATTTGCTGCAACTGGCCAAGGAAGTCGTTCAGGTCGAAACCATCGCCGCTCTTGACCTTGGCGGCAAGCTTTTGCGCCGCCTCCAGGTCCACACCCTGCGCCACCTGCTCGACCAGCGCGACGATGTCGCCCATGCCCAGAATGCGCCCGGCGTGGCGCTCGGCATCGAACACCTCCAGGCCATCAATTTTCTCCGACACCCCGGCAAACTTGATCGGTGCGCCGGTAATCGCGCGCACCGACAGCGCCGCGCCGCCGCGCGAATCGCCATCGAGCTTCGTCAAGACGATGCCAGTGAGCGGCAGCGCCTCCTTGAACGCCTTGGCGGTGTTGATCGCGTCCTGCCCCTGCATGGCATCGACGACGAACAGCGTCTCCACCGGGTTCAGTACCGCGTGCAGCTCCTTGATCTCCTGCATCAGCACCTCATCGATGGCGAGGCGCCCGGCGGTATCGACCAGCAGCACGTCGAAGAAATGCTTTTTCGCGTAGTCCAGCGCCGCCAGCGCAATCTCGCGCGGCTTCTGCTCGGGGCTGGACGGAAACCACTCGGCGCCCGCCTGCGCGGTGACGGTCTTGAGCTGCTCGATCGCCGCGGGCCGGTACACGTCGCCCGAGACGGTGAGCACCTTCTTCTTGCGTTTGTCGATCAGGTGCTTGGCGAGTTTTGCCGTGGTGGTGGTCTTGCCCGCGCCCTGCAGGCCGGCCATCAGGATGACGACGGGCGGCTGCGCGGCCAGGTTGATGTCGGCCACGCCGCCCCCCATGGTCGCGGCCAGCTCCTTGTTGACGATGCCCACCAGCGCCTGGCCGGGCTTCAAGCTGCCCAGCACCTCCTGGCCCAGCGCCTTTTCCTTCACTCGGGCGATGAAGTCGCGCACCACGGGCAGCGCCACGTCGGCCTCGAGCAGCGCCATGCGCACCTCGCGCAGCATGTCCTGCACGTTCGATTCGGTGATGCGCGCCTGCCCGCGCATCTGCTTGACCAGGCGCGAGAGCTTGTCGGTGAGTGCGGAAGCCATGAGAGAAAGCTGCTCCTGCGAGGCGTCGGCGCTCGCGTGAAGGTACTTCGGGCAAGAACTGCCAGAGGCCCGAAGGGCAACGGCGTTGCCCTAAACTGTGGGGTCATGATTCTACCGACCGCATCTTCGCCGGGATGGCTGCTGGCAGGCGCGGCGGCGCTCGCCTACATGGTGCCGGTCCTCATGGGACCGCGCGCGTCCGGACTTGGCCAGCGCCTGGCCATGACGCCCGGCTGGCTGCTGCACGCAGGCGCGCTGGCCGTCGGCCTGCTGAGCGCCAGCCCGCACTTCGGTTTTGCCCCGGCGCTGTCGATGACGCTGTGGCTGGTGCTGGCCACCTACGCCGTCGAGCACCAGCTGCTGCCGCAGATGCAGTCGCGCGGCGCGGTCATCGTCATGGCGGTGCTGGCCGCGCTCGTCGTCCTGGCCGCCGCGGCATTCCCCGGGCTGCCTCTGGAAGAGCGCTCCTCGCCCTGGCTGGCGCTGCACCTCACGCTGGGCATCGCCAGCTACGGCCTGTTCGCCGCGGCCGTGGTGCACGCCTGGCTCATGGGGCGGGCGGAGCAGCGCATCCGCCAGGCCGCCGAACTGCAGGGACGCATGCCGCTGCTCGCGCTCGAACGCCTGACGTTTCGCTTCATCACCGCCGGCTTCATCCTGCTCACCGCCACGCTGGCCGAAGGCTGGCTGTTCGGCGAGCAGCTCTACGGCCACGCGCCCAGGTGGGACCACAAAAACGTGTTTTCCGTGCTCGCCTGGGCAACGATCGCCATCCTGCTGATCGGCCGCAGCCGCTTTGGCTGGCGCGGGCGCAAGGCGGTGCGCGTGCTCTACGTGGGCGCAGGGCTGCTGCTGCTGGCCTATGTCGGCTCGCGCTTCGTGCTTGAAGTCATCCTGGGGCGAACGGCATGAGCAAATACCTGCTGATCCTGGCCATCATCGCCGTGATCTACGCCGCGGCGCGCGGGCGGCGCAAGACGCCCACGCAAGCCGCGCGGGGCAAACCCGCCATCAGCCCGCCCCAGAACATGGTGGCCTGCGCGCGCTGCGGCGTGCACTTGCCCGAAAGCGATGCGCTGCACGAAGGCAAGCACCACTACTGCTGCGCGGCGCATCGCGATCAGGGCCCGGCTTGAACAGCGCGCAGCACCTGCCACCGTCCAACCAGAACGCCGCGCGGCTGTGGCGCGGCTTTCTCTCCGCCCGCGTCCTGGTGGCGGTGGTTCTGCTGGCGCTGCACCTGGCCGGCCTCGCGCTGGGGCAACCCATCACGGTCGCGCTGCTGGCCACCTCGGGCGCGTATCTGGCCGCGGCCGTCGCGCTGCGCTGGCTGCCGCGACAGACGGAGCGCCTGCAGCACAGCGGCTGGCACTGGCGCGCCTCCATCGGCATCGACCTGCTCGCCTTCACGGGTCTGCAACTGCTGCAAGCGCAGGACTCGATGAGCTACACCCCGCTGTACGGCTTCTCGGTACTGATGGCGGGCGTACTCGGCAGCCGCATGGTGGCCTTCGGCACGGCTGCCGCTGCCACGCTGGCGCTGTTGCTGCTGGCCTGGTGGGGCGGACTGCGCGCAGGGTCCGACGCCACCGGCCCCTACCTTGGCGCGGCGCTGACGGGCACGGCTTACTTCATCGTCGCCTGGCTGGCCCACGAGCTGGCCACGCGCCTGCTGCACGAGCAGCAGCACGCCGAGCAAAGCCGCATCGCCGCGCGCACCCAGGAAGCGATCAGCCACATGGTGATGGAACACGTGAGCGACGGCGTGCTGGTGCTGGATGAGCGCGGGCAGGTGCGCCTGGCCAACCCCGTGGCGCAAGCGCTGATCGGGCGCGCCCCCGAGGCATCGGTACCCTTCGCGCTCACGCCCGATGCACGCTGGCGGCCGCTGCTGCAACTGGCGCACCAGACGTTTTCCGAAGCGCAGGCGCGGGCGGCGGACGTCACCATCCTGCACGAAGGACAAAGCCCCATGGGCCTGCGCGTGCGCACCTGGCTCACGACAGCAAGCCACCGCGCGCCGCGCGACGAGCATGAGCTGCTGTGCGTGATGTTCCTGCAGGATCTGCGGGAGATGGAAGCGCGCCTGCGCATTGAAAAAATGGCGGCCATGGGACGCATGTCCGCCGCGGTGGCGCACGAAATCCGCAACCCGCTCGCGGCCATCGCACAGGCCAACCAGCTCCTGTCGGAAGAATTGCACGAACCGACGCAACGGCGCCTGTCGGAGATGGTGCGCCAGAACGCCGAACGGCTGGCTCACATCACGGAAGACGTGCTCGACATTGCCCGGGTGCAGCACCAGATGGGTCACGCGGGCTCCTCGGTCTTCGCGCTCGACGACGCCGTGGGGCGCATCGCGAACGACTGGCGGGCGGCCCACCCCGAGCGCGCGATCGAGCTCAATTTGTTTGCCCAGCAGACCCAGGTTGCCTTCGACATGGAACATCTGCGCCGCGTGCTCGTGAATCTGCTGGACAATGCGCAGCGCTACGCGAGCCGCGATGCGGATGCATTGCAGATCCACACGCAGGGAACGATGGGCCGACCGGCGCTGGTCCAGATCTGGAGCGACGGGACGCCGCTGGACAAATCGGTGCAGCAGCACCTGTTCGAGCCCTTCTTTTCGTCCGAAAGCCGCTCCAGCGGCCTGGGCCTGTACATCTGCCGCGAGCTGTGCCAGCGCCACGGCGCCACGCTGCACTATTCACGGCGCACACTGGAGTTGCCGCGCGGACACGTCGAAGGCAACGCCTTCACCGTCACTTTCCGTCCATCGAGCAGGCCGCCGGACGCCGCCTCGCTGCTGGATACCATCGTGGTATGAACGCCAACGCCCAAACCCGCGTGCTCGTCGTCGATGACGAACCCGACCTGCGCACGCTGTGCGAACTCACGCTGCTGCGCGAAGGCTACCGCGTACAGACCGCGGGAAGCCTGCACGAAGCGCGGGCCCAATTGGCGGAGGGCGGCTTTGACGTCGTGATCACCGACATGCGCCTGCCCGACGGCCTCGGACTGGAGCTGCTGCGCGTGCTGCATGAAGGGCAGCGCAGCGAGCGCTGCATCGTCATGACGGCCTACGGCTCGGCGGAAAACGCGGTGGAGGCGCTGCGCGCCGGTGCCTTCGACTACCTGACCAAGCCGGTGGACCTCAAACAGTTTCGCAGCGTCGTGGCCTCGGCGGCGCAACAGGTGCCCGGGGCCTCGCTGCTGCAGCTCGCGCGGCGCAAACCGCAGGACGAGGCCTCCACGCAGGACCCGGCGGCGCTGGCGCAACTGGTGGGCGTCTCCAGTGCCATGCGCGAGCTCAAGGCCAGCATCGCCAAGGTGGCGCGCAGCATGGCGCCCGTGCTGGTGCGCGGCGAATCCGGCACGGGCAAGGAACTCGTGGCACGCGCGCTGCATGCCAGCAGCCCGCGCGCAGGCGGCCCGCTCATCGCCGTCAACTGCGGCGCCATTCCGGAAGCCCTGCTCGAGGCAGAGTTCTTCGGCGCCCGCAAGGGCTCCTATACCGGCTCCATGCAGGACCGCCCAGGCTACTTTCAGGCGGCGCGCGGCGGCACGCTGTTCCTCGACGAAATCGGCGAGCTGCCCGTGTCGATGCAGCCCAAACTGCTGCGCGCCATCCAGGAGCGCACCGTCCGCCCCATCGGCGCCACCCAGGAAGAGCCCGTCGACGTTCGCATCGTGAGCGCAACCCACCGCGATCTTGCGGCCGACGTGCACAGCGGACGCTTTCGCCAGGACCTGTACTACCGGCTCAATGTCATCGAGCTCTTCATCGCCCCGCTGCGCGAACGCTTGGACGACCTGCCCGTGCTCTGCGACGCACTGCTCGAGCGTCTGGCGCGTGAATCGGGCATCAGCGCCCCGGCGCTGGACGCCCAGGCCTTGGGGCATCTGGCGCGGTACCCCCTCGCCGGCAACGTGCGCGAGCTGGAAAACCTGCTGCATCGGGCGCTGGCTCTGACCGATGGAGGACCGCTGCAGATTCCCGCGTTCACCCCAGGCACCCAGGCCGGCGCGACGTCACTCGCCGCCCCCCGGCCCGCCACCATCGAAGAGCCGTCGGCACTACCCACGGGCGCAGCGCACCCGTTACTGGCCTGGCTCGATGCCCGTGAACGCGAAATCCTCGCGCGCACGATGGGCGAATGCGCGCACGATCAGGCCTCGGTGGCGCAGCGCCTGGGTCTGAGCGCGAGGCAGTTGCATTACCGCCTCAAGCGCCTCGGACTGACCGATGCAGATGACGCGCCAGAAGATGAAGCGCAAGGCTGAAGAGACGCAGTGGCGTGGCGGCTGGCTGCGCTGGGCCCATGCCTGCCCGTCTCCCAACTGCGAGGCGCGCCCCGCGCTCGCATGCATCGACCTGATCGTCGTGCACTCCATCAGCCTGCCACCCGGCGAATATGGCGGCGACGCGGTCGCGGCCCTGTTTCTCAATCGGCTCGACTGGGACGCGCATCCCTACTACGCGCAGATCCGCGGACTGCGCGTCTCCAGCCACTTCTTCATCACGCGCGCGGGCAAGGTCTGGCAGTTCGTCGACATCCATCAGCGTGCCTGGCATGCGGGCGTCTCCAGCTACCGTGGCCGCGCGCGATGCAACGACGATTCGGTCGGCATCGAGCTCGAAGGGCTGGAAGGCCAGCCGTTTGAAGCGGCGCAATACGCCACGCTCCAGCGCCTGTGCGATGCGCTGCGCCGCGTCTTGCCCATACGCTACGTGGCCGGGCATGAGCACATCGCCCCCGGTCGCAAGGCAGACCCCGGCGCGGCCTTCGACTGGATGCGCCTTTCTGGCCACCTCGCAGGCTCGGGCCTCATGCTGCCGCCACTCACGCAGCACACACGCTGAAGCCGGTCGAGCCAGGCATGAAGGCACGTCTTCATGCGCGGTCCGCACGTTCATCGCCCGCACGCGGCACTCCTGCGCACGCAAATCGCTGTATCCAAGCAACAAAAGACGGTGCTGCCGTCGCATGCTGCTTTTCATTCTGCAGCACTGCTCTCATAATCCGAGCTAGACAAGCCCATGCACTATCGGATCGCTCCAATGCACCACACGCCCATGCTTAACCGGTGGTGCCGTGCTCCCTTCTCGGTCAGGAAAAGGGATCTGGTTTGACGCCCCACGCCATGGCCACATCACACCCAACGCCAACGGATTTCAAGACGCCCTCCACACCCGCCATGCCCGCGCATGGACGGCACGGGGGGCGTTCCCTTATTCGGGGCAAGAGGCCGTACGCCTCGTTGCCACGGATCGCTGCATGCGCCATGCAAGCAGGCAGTGTTCTTTGCTAATCGACTCAAGGAGAACATGATGGCAACTGCGAAGAAGCCCGCCGCCAAGAAAGCGGCCCCAGCGAAGAAGGCCGCCCCTGCAAAGAAGGCGGCAGTGAAGAAGGCCGCGGCCCCGGCGAAGAAGGCCGCTCCCGCCAAGAAGGTTGCCGTGAAGAAGGCCGCCCCGGCGAAGAAGGCTGCGGCAAAAAAGGCCGCTCCGGCAAAGAAGGTCGCCGTGAAGAAGGCCGCCCCGGCAAAGAAGGCTGCGGCGAAAAAGGCCCCGGCCAAGAAGGTTGCCGTGAAGAAGGCCGCCCCGGCAAAGAAGGCTGCGGCAAAGAAGGCCGCTCCGGCAAAGAAGGTCGCCGTGAAGAAGGCCGCCCCGGCAAAGAAGGCTGCGGCGAAAAAGGCCCCGGCAAAGAAGGCCGCCCCCGCCAAGACGGCCCTCAACCCGCAGGCGGCCTGGCCGTTCCCGACGCAGAACAAGCCCTGATCAAGCGGGGGGCGTCCTGCAACCCTCGGAAGTCGGCCGACTTCCGGGGGTTTGTCATTCACTGCACGGCAAAATCAACCGTGTAATTCTGTGGCCCGCGGTGCGCGATCTTGAGCGCGCCCATGCGGCTGCCCAGTTCGGCGCAGCGCACGAGCGGCCATCCACGCTCCAGTCCATAGAGCAGCGCTCCCCGCCAGGCATCGCCACAGCCCGTGGGGTCGAGCAGCTGCGCGGGCGCCACGGGCGGCACCACCTGGCACTCGCCTTGCTCCCACACCTCACTGCCCTGCGCGCCCAGCGTCACCATGAAGCCCTTGACCTGGCGCGAGATTTCCGCCTTGCTCAGGCCCGTGCGCTCGCACAGCATCTTCCCTTCGTAATCGTTGACCGCCACCCAGCTGGCCTGCGCGATGAAGCGCCTGAGTGCCTCGCCGTCGAACATCGGCAGGCCCTGGCCCGGGTCGAACACGAAGGGAATGCCCGCCTGCACCATCTGCTCGGCGTGCTCGATCATGGCCTCACGCCCATCGGGCGCGACGATGCCCACGCGCACCTGCGGATCGGCCACGATCCGGTTGTGATGCGCCATCATCATGGCACCCGGATGAAACGCCGTGATCTGATTGTTGTCGCGGTCGGTCATGATCATGGCCTGCGCCGTGTAGACATCGGCAAGCTGCTGCACGCTGGCCGTTGAAATGCCCAGATCGGCAAAACGCTGCATGTAGCTCGCGCCATCGCTGCCGAGCACGGCCATGGGGCGCGGGTCCCCGCCCAGGAGCTTGAGGGCATAGGCAATGTTGCCCGCGCAGCCACCGAAATCCCGGCGCAGCGTGGGCACCAGAAACGACACATTCAGGATGTGCAGCTGCTGCGGCAGGATCTGCTCGGAAAACCGACCTTCGAAGGTCATGATCATGTCAAATGCCAGCGATCCACAAATCAGCGCCGCCATACGTCTGTCTCCATCGTCCAGTCATCAAGGATAAAACGCGAGCAGACGGTAGCCGCTCACTTGTTCTGCGCCCGCAAGCACGCGCACACGCACGCTGGTGCTCCAGTCTCCTCGCGCCGCCAGCTGCGCTGGCGCGCCCAGATCGGCCGCGGTGAGAACCCGGCGCAACACCGGTTGCTCTCGCGCATCCATCAGGGTCAGCTCGAACGCGGGCGTCGCCACCGCCATCGGCGCGACGTTCTTGATGCTCAACTGCAAGGCATAGGCGGGGTCGCCGGTACGCTCGCGCACGAATGAAGACGCATCGATCATCACGTCAGCAATGCGCCGCGGCGCCGCCAGAGTGCACCCCAGGGGCTCGCACAGGCGCGCCAGCCACGGTTGTGCCTGCGGATACAGCGCGGCAAGTGAATCGCGCTCACGCACGGCCACCTGCAAGCCGAGCGCGGCCACGAGCACCAGGGACATCACGATCAACACCAGGCGCACGAGCGGCCGGCGCCAGAACGCGCCACGTCGTGCGGCACGCACGAAGTCGAAATCATCCGTCTCGTCATCGACTGCCGCATGAGAGGCAGACACGGCAGACCAGGATATGAGCGCATCCGCGGGCTCCCGCAGCGCCAGGGGCTCGGGCTCGGGCTCGGGCTCAGGCTCAGGTCCCGGGGTCGGCCCGATCGCCACCTCGGGCAATGGGTTGGGCTGCATGAGGTGCTCGAACTCGGGCTCAGGCGCCGAGTGATCGGCCGCCGCGCCCTCCGCAAGCGGCCACAGGACAGGCTCACGTCTGTCCTGACCATCCAGCCGTTCCGACACACGGCTGGCGAACTGGCGCGTCGGCATCGCTGCCGGCACGCCGACGAGATCATGCACGTGCTCCCGCCAAACCTGTGCAGGCTCGGCCGCCTCGCGCTCGTCGCCCTCTTCCAGCACATGCGGTAACTGCTCGGGAGGCGGAAGCGCCTCGGGAGGCTCACGCGAAGCTGGCGCCGAGGTCTCGTTCGGCCGGGTCAGCTCGGACGGCAAGGACAACAGGGGTGGCGGCGGTTGAATCCATGCCTCGTCATCGACCAGGCATTCGAACGCATCAAAAATCTGCTTGCACTGACCGCAACGCACCCAGCCCTCAGCCAGACGCAGTTGATCGGCAACGACCTTGAACGAAGTCTGGCAATGGGGGCAGCGTGTGATCTGACTCATCGGCGATCGATTGTAGGGAGCGCCATGGCCCGTCCGGCGCCGCTCAGCGCCGAGCCGTCATCAGTATCCAGCCATCCTCGCCGTCGGCCACCTCGAGCCGCGTCCATGGCGCATAGGCCTGCTGCAACTCCTCGGCCTGGCGCTCCAGGATCCCGGCCAGAACCAAGGTCCCGCCTTCGGCCACGCGCGCGCACAGCAAGGGAGCCAGCACCTTGAGGGGCGTTGCCAGAATGTTGGCCAGCACGGTCTGGTACTGGCCATCGGCCAGCTCGGGCAGCCCCGCGCGCAACTGCACGGCATTGGCCTCGGCGTTGGCCCGCGTGGCCTCGACGGCCGCGGGATCGATGTCGACCGCAGCCACCTCGCCCGCGCCGAACTTGGCCGCACCGATGGCAAGAATGCCCGAGCCACAGCCGTAGTCGAGTACCCGCCCCGAGGACACCTGCGCCGCATGATCGGCGATCCAGCGCAGACACATGCGCGTGGTCGGGTGCGTGCCGGTGCCGAACGCCATGCCCGGGTCGAGCCGGATGCATTGCCGCGCCTCGGCAGGCGGCTGGTGCCAGCTTGGCACGATCCAGAAGTCGGGCGTGATCTGCACGGGGCTGAACTGCGACTGCGTGAGACGCACCCAATCCTGCTCGGCCACCGCCACCACGCCGATGATGGCGCAATCGGCAAAAAAGTCCTGCAAGGGCAGCAGCCGCGCGGCTTCCGCAGCCTGGCTCTCATCGGTGAACAGCGCGCTGATGCGGCTGCGCCGCCAGCCCTGCTGCGCGACGGGCATGCCAGGCTCGCCGAACAGCGGGCGCTCGTGCTGCGTCAGCGCCTCGGCATCCTCCACCGAGACACTGAGCGCATCGAGCGCCTCCAGTGCCTCGCTCAGCGGCTCGACGCGATCCTCGGGGCAGACCAGGCGCAACTCGAACAGGCTCACGGCAGCCTACGCGGACTCTCAGCGCTTGCGCGCCGCGAGCCACTCCTCCAGGTAGTGAATGTTGGTGCCACCGGCGACATAGCGCGCATCGACCATCAACTCGCTGTGCAGCGGGACGTTGGTGGAAATGCCTTCCACCACGGTCTCGCGCAGCGCCGTGCGCATGCGCGCCAGCGCCTGCTCTCGCGTGTCGCCGTGCACGATGATCTTGCCGATCATGGAGTCGTAGTTCGGCGGCACGTAGTAGTTGGTGTAGATGTGGGTATCGACGCGCACCCCGGGGCCACCGGGCGCATGCCACTTGGTGATGCGCCCCGGCGACGGGGTGAACTTGTACGGGTCCTCGGCATTGAGTCGGCACTCGATGGAGTGGCCCCGCACCTGCACCTGCCTTTGCGTGAAATCGAGCTTTTCGCCCGCCGCCACCATGATCTGCCAGCGCACGATGTCCACGCCCGTGATCCATTCGGTCACCGGGTGCTCGACTTGCACGCGCGTGTTCATCTCGATGAAATAGAACTCGCCGTTTTCATAGAGGAATTCGAAGGTTCCCGCGCCGCGGTAGCCGATCTTCTTGCAGGCACTGACGCAGCGCTCGCCGATTTTCTCGATCAGCTTGCGCGGAATGCCCAGCGCCGGTGCTTCCTCGATCACCTTCTGATGGCGCCGCTGCATGGAGCAGTCGCGCTCGGCCAGATACACCGCGTTCTTGTATTTGTCGGCAAGGATCTGGATTTCGATGTGGCGCGGGTTCTGCAGGAATTTCTCCATGTAGACCGCCGGATTGCCGAAGGCCGCCTCGGCCTCGGCCTTGGTCAGCTGCACGGCATTCACCAGCGCCGCCTCGGTGTGCACCTCGCGCATGCCGCGACCGCCGCCACCGCCCGCGGCCTTGATGATGACGGGATAGCCTATGCTTTTGGCGATCTTGCGCCACTGCGCCGGGTCGTCCGGCAACTCGCCATCCGACCCCGGCACGCAGGGCACACCCGCCTTGATCATCGCGCGCTTGGCCGAGACCTTGTCGCCCATGGTACGGATGGACTCCGGCGTCGGGCCGATGAACTGAAAGCCGCTTTGCTCCACGCGCTCGGCAAAGTCGGCGTTCTCCGACAGGAAACCGTAGCCGGGGTGAATCGCCTCGGCATCCGTGACCTCGGCGGCCGAGATGATCGCTGGCATGTTCAGGTAGGACTGCGCCGACGCCGCCGGGCCGATGCATACAGCCTCGTCCGCGAGCTTGACGTACTTGGCATCGCGGTCGGCCTCGGAATAGACCATGACGGCCTTGACGCCGAGCTCGGCGCAGGCGCGCTGGATGCGCAGGGCGATTTCGCCGCGATTGGCGACCAGGATTTTTTTAAACATGGGCTCCCTCGCGGCTCATCGCCCGCGCGCTGGCGCGCGCCAGTGCCATTTGCTTCGCCTTGCCTGCGGCAAGAACCCCCCGGTTGGCGACCAGAATTTTCTTGAACATGATGTCCTTACGATTTTATGGATCGGAACCCCCGGCTCGGGCGGGAGCCGAGAACATCATTCAATGACGAACAAGGGTTGACCGTATTCGACCGCCTGGCCGTTCTCCGCCATCACCCGGGTAACCGTACCGGCGGTTTCCGCTTCGATTTCGTTGAGGATCTTCATCGCCTCGATGATGCACAGCACATCGCCCTGCTTGACCTGGCTGCCCACATCGACGAACGGTGCACCGCCCGGACTGGAGGCGCGGTAGAAGGTGCCGACCATGGGCGACTTGACGGTATTGCCCTCCGCCACCTCAACGGCAGGCGCGGCGGCAGCCATGGCGGGGGCCGCCACCGCCACGGGCGGTGCCACTGCGGGTTGCGCCAGCACAGGAGCGGCCGTGCCGCCCTTGACGATGCGAACCTTGCCTTCGGCCTCGGTGATCTCGAGTTCAGACACATTCGACTCGGACACCAGATCGATCAGGGTCTTGAGTTTTCGCAGATCCATAAAGATTCCAAAAGAGGCTATGAAGCGCTAATTTACTGCAATTGACATGCAATTGCCAAAATCAGGCGTATTGAATGCAGGGTACGAGGCCTGGGCGATCAGACGGACGCCCGCCATTGCTGCAGATCGGTTTCAGAAAGTTCGCCGATTTTACGCTCAGCGATGGTGCCGTTCGCGTGAAAAAGAACGGAGAAGGGCAAAGCACCGTTGGGATTGCCCAAGTCACGCACCAGACCCATGCCTGCGGCACCGCCCAAAACCACGGGAAACGCCAGCGGAGTGCGCTGCAGGAAGCCGCGCACGCTCGCCACCTGGTCGATCGCCAGGCCCAGCACCTGCCAGCCATCGGCCTTGTGCGACCCGTAAAAGGCATTGAGCCGCGGCAGCTCCTGCACGCACGGCGGGCACCAGGTGGCCCAGAAATTCAGCAGCAACGGACGACCGCGAAACGCCGCCATCTGCACCGCCTTGCCTTCGGGAGTCTCGAACGCGCTGGCCCACCAGTGATCGATCGCCTGTGCGTCGGCACTTTTCGGACTGAACCGCCACCAGGCGAGCCCCGCGCCCGCCACGGCTGCGGCGGCAGCCACGCCCAGCATCAAGGCACGGCGGCGCGATGCCACGGCCGCGGCATCGGCCGCGGGAGCACGGTCAGAAGTGGTCATGGTGCAAGGGTAGCAGACGCCGAGCCCCCCAGCAGCAACTGCACGGCGGCGATGTCGCCGCGCGGCGCACGCCCCCTCGGATCCGCACGCAGGGCACCCCGAAGGTCGTCCAGGTCGTACACCAGCAGTTGCACCGTGACATCTTCATCCAGTTCCGCCGAGTGCACATGCACAGCCAGCACGTCCACGGGTTCGCCCCGCAGGCCGACGGTTCTGCCGGGTTCGTAGCGCACCCGCTGGTTGATGAGCTCGATTTCCGCCGACTTGGGGTCGTCGCAGAACAACGCGATCACCACATCGCTGCGCCGTGTCGCCGTACCCCACCAGGCGGCGCCGCCGAGGTAGGGGCGAAACGCCTGCATGCGCCGCATCCATTCGAGCGCCAGCACGCGCAGCAGGTGCAGCTCGCGCGGCTGGGTGTCGGCATGAAAGATCGCGATGTGCTCACGCACCGCGTCCTCCATCTGCAGGTTGTCCGGCAGCGGCGTGCGTGCAGGCAGGCCGAGCTCGCGCAGCGCGCGGCGCTTGGCGCCGCCCCAATCCATGCCTTCATCCACCGCGAGGCGGGCCGCGTTCTGCAGAATCTCGCTGGTTTGAGTGTTGGCCATGACTCCGATTCCATCCGTGCGCCCAAGCATATCGCCTGCGTTCTCGGTGTAAACACCAACGTCGTTGTGAGCTCCTTTATTCATAGCTTCTACCGCTTACCAGACAAGCGCTATAACGCCTTTTGATTCAAATTCAGACAACCCGGCCTGCCTCGTAGAATCCCCTGATGCATATCCACATCCTTGGCATCTGCGGCACCTTCATGGGCGGGCTCGCCGCGCTGGCACGCGAGGCCGGGCACCGCGTGACGGGCTGCGACGCGGGCGTGTATCCGCCCATGAGCGATCAATTGCGCGCGCTGGGCATCGAGCTGATCGAGGGCTATGGCGCCGACCAGCTCGCGCTCAGACCCGACCTGTTCGTGATCGGCAACGTGGTCAGCCGCGTGCACGGGGCGGACGGCATGCCGAAATTTCCGTTGATGGAGGCGATTCTCGACGCCGGCCTGCCCTACACCAGCGGGCCGCAGTGGCTGATGGAGCACGTGCTGCAGGGCCGCCACGTGCTGGCCGTGGCGGGCACGCACGGCAAGACGACGACCACCTCGATGCTGGCGTGGATACTCGAATCAGTCGGGCTGCAACCCGGCTTTCTGGTCGGCGGCGTGCCGCTGAACTTCGGCATCTCGGCGCGGCTGGGCCAGCGGATGCCAGGGCAGGCGCGCCCGCTGTTCGTGATCGAGGCGGACGAATACGACACCGCCTTCTTCGACAAACGCAGCAAGTTCGTGCACTACCGCCCGCGCACGGCGGTGCTGAACAACCTGGAGTTCGACCACGCGGACATCTTCGACGACCTGGCCGCCATCGAGCGGCAATTCCACCACCTCGTGCGCACCGTGCCCGCCACCGGCCGCGTGGTGGTGAACCGCCGCGCCGAGAGCCTGGGGCGCGTGCTGGCGCAAGGCGCGTGGAGCGAGGTCAAGGGCTTTGGCACGGCGGAGAGCGACTTTGCCGCCCGTGGCGAGCCGCACGACTTCGACGTGCTGCACCATGGCCAGGCGGTGGGGCGCGTGCGCTGGGATCTGACGGGCGAACACAACCAGATGAACGCGCTGGCCGCCATCGCCGCCGCCGAGCACGTGGGCGTGGCGCCCGCGCAGGCGGCCGAGGCGCTGGCGGGCTTTCAGAACGTGCGCCGGCGCATGGAACTGCGCGGCACGGCCGGTGGCATCACGGTGTACGACGATTTCGCGCACCACCCCACGGCCATCCGCACCACGCTGGACGGCCTGCGCCGGCGCGTGGGGCCGAGCGCGCGCATCCTCGCGGTCTTCGAGCCACGCAGCAACACCATGAAGCTGGGCACGATGAAGGCGCAACTGCCCTGGGCGCTGGAGACGGCCGATCTGGCGTTCTGCCACACGCACGGCCTGGATTGGGACGCGGCCGAGGCACTCGCCCCCATGGGCCCGCGCGCCGTCTGCAGCGCCGACCTGGCTGCGCTGGTGACGCGCATCAGCGCAGTGGCGCGGCCGGGCGACCACATCGTGTGCATGAGCAACGGCAGCTTTGGCGGCATTCACGCGATGCTGCTGCAGGCGCTTGCGCGCAATCACGATCCCGCTGCCTGATCACATTCCACCCGAACCACACCGCCGAACTTCACCATGCCGATTTACCGTTGCAATCAATGCGGCTTCGTCTCCGAGGAAGCGAGCGTCGCCATCGGCTCGACCATGCCCTGTGCCCGCTGCGGCACCGCATCGACCGTATTCGGCACCGTGTTCTACGTGGAAAAGCTGCTGGAGCGCTACTTTGCCACCCTGCGCGAGCTCAAGGCCATGCAACAGGACGAAGCGGATGCAACGCCCGAAACGCCATCACAGACCAGCGCAGCCAGCGGGCCTGGCGCCCTGCAGGACACCAACCTGCACAACACACAGTTGCTTGCCACGGCCGAGCAGCACGCACCGCTGCAGCAATGGTTCGCCAAGCACCAGATCGAGGCGCAGTTCGACTACGCGCTGGCCGACACCAGCGGCTTTTTCGACGATGCCGCGAAGATGATCGGCGCCAACCACGCGCTGTTCGGCGATCTGCTCGAACGCGTGCGCTGGGCCTACCGCAAGAGCCACAGCTGGGTGAACCTGGAACTGGGCCAACTCTCGCAAAAAGAAGCCCAGGCCATCAATGCCCTGTGCCGCCAGCTCTACAGCCACACCTTCTTTGCGCGCTACCACTACCAGAAGCCCGAAAAAATCGTGCGTCTGACCCTGCAGAGCGCACCCGCCGTGCGCCAGTTCTTCGACGGCGGCTGGCTCGAGTGGTACGCCTTCATGACGCTGGCCGAGCACCTGCAGGGCAAGCGCCGGGATTTTTCGTGCGCACGTGGCGTAAAAGTGATCTTCCCCAACGAAGACCTGCACGAACTGGATGTCGTGTGCCTGCCTGCGGGCCAGATGCCCATCTGCATCGAATGCAAGTCAGGCGAGTTCCGCCGCGACATCGACAAGTACCTGCGCCTGCGCAAGCGCCTGGGGCTGGACAAGAGCCACTTCATCCTTTGCGCGGCCGACCTGACCGATGAGCAGGCTGCAGGGCTGTCGGCAATGTATGAGCTGAGTTTCGTGAATCTGCAGGGGCTGGTGACGCATCTGCAGCGGCTGGTTTCCTGACCAGAGCCCGCCACCGGCTCTTCATTTAAAGAGACGTCCCCTCCAACACACACACCCGCTTCGGGGAGCAAGCCTGCCAGACTCAGGGTTTGTACGATTGTCTAAATATTTGGACGATTGTCTAATTCCCGCATGTCTACCGCCTCGGCCCAGCCCCTGCACCTGCCCGACCCCTCCGCGCGCCCGGACCGCAAGGCGGCCATCCTGCTGGCGGCCGAGAAGCTGTTCGCGCAGTACGGCTACCACGCGGTGTCGATCCGCCAGATCGCGGCCGAGGCCGACGTGCCGCCCGCGCTGATCGGCTACTACTACGGCGCCAAGCAGGAGCTGTTTCACGCCATCTTCACGCACTGGCTGCCCACCATCGCCGAGCGCCTGGCGCTGCTGCACGCGGCACTGCACGGGCCGCAGCCGCCCACGGTGCACGACGTGGTGCAGGCCTTCGTCGAACCGGTGCTGCAGCTGCGCGCCAGCACCGAGGGCGAGTACTACGCCATGCTGGTGGCGCGCGAGCTGGTCTACCGCACGCCCGACACCGACCGCGTGCTGGCCGAGATGTTCGACCCGATGGCGCATGCCTTCATCGACGCGCTGCACCAGCTGCGCCCCGCGTGGCCGCGCGCGCGCGCCGCCTGGGCCTACCAGTTCGCCATGGGCGCGCTGCTGCACCACCTGGTGGACTACCGCGTGCAGCGCCTCTCGCAGGGCGAGAACCTGCCCAACGACGCGGCCGCCGCGCCGCTGCTCATCGATTTCATCACCGCCGGCATCCATGCCACCCTGCCACCCCACTGACCCTATGGAGACCCCATCATGATGAACCGCCGCCTGATCGCTACCGCCGCCCTGCTGGCCACCGCCGCCGCCTGGACGCTGCCCGCGCACGCCCAGCAGACCATCCGCCTGACGGCCGCCGCCGGGCACCCGCCGGTGTTTCTCTGGGTCAAGCTGGTCGATGAGTTCTTCATGCCCGAGGTGGACAAGCGCCTGGCCGCCGCGGGCAACAAGTACAAGATCGAATGGACCAAGGCCTGGGGCGGCACGCTGATCAAGCTGGGCGCCGAGTCCAAGGGCATAGGCGACGGCGTGGCCGACCTGGGCTTCGTCAGCACCATCTTCGAGGCCGCGCGCTTTCCGAGCCAGAACGTGAGCTACTACGCGCCGTTCGGCACCGACGACATCCGCACCGTCACGACGGTGGTCAACGGCATGCAGGACCGTATTCCGGCCATGGGACAGGCCTGGAGCAAGAACAACCTGACCTACCTGGGCGGCGCGGCGCTGGATGCCTATCACATCTGGACCAATTTCCCGATCCACTCGGTCGACGACCTCAAGGGCAAGAAAATCACCGCGCCCGGCCCGGCCGCCAACTGGATCAAGGACACGGGCGCCGTGGCCGTGGCGGGTAACCTGAACACCTACTACGAGGACATCAAGTCGGGCGTGTCCAACGGCGTCATCACCTTTGCCACCGGCGCCTGGGGCGCCAAGGTGCACGAGGTGGCGCCCTACATCACCAAGGTCAACTTCGGCGCGCAGTACGCCGGTGGCCTGGCGATCAACAAGAAGCGCTTCGACAAGCTGCCTCCCGAGGTGCAGAAGGTGATGCGCGAGGTGGGCACCGAATACAGCGAGCGCTTCGCCGCCGCGCAGACGGCCGCGGCCTCCGGCCTGCTCAAGAAGATGGAAGAAGCCGGCGCCAAGATCAGCGAGCTGCCCGCCGCCGAGCGCACGCGCTGGGCCGACACGCTGCCGCCGATCGCCAAGGTCTGGGCCGCCGACCTGCAGGCCAAGGGCCTGCCGGGCGACGAGGTGCTCAACGGCTTCATGGACGGCCTGAAGAAGGCCGGTGCGCACCCGGCGCGCGACTGGGCCGCCAGGTAAGCCACGCACGATGACCACGCCCGCACCTTCCGTGGCGCCCGGGGCCGCGCCCCCGGACTCCTACGGCCTGCCGCTGCCCGGCGGCTTCCAGCGCCTGACGCGGCTGCTCAACGCCATCGGCACGCTGTGGATCGTGGCGCTGATGCTGCTCATCAACTCCGACGTGCTGGGGCGTGAACTGCTCGACACGCCGGTGCGCGGCGTGACCGAGCTGGTGTCGCTGTCCATCGTCGGCATCGTTTTCCTGCAACTGGCCGACACGCTCGCCAGCGGCCGCATGACGCGCGCCGACGTGCTGCTGGACCGCCTGAAGCGCACTACGCCCGCGCTGGCGGCGCTGCTGCAGGCGTTGTTCCATCTGGTGGGCGCGCTGCTCATGGGCGTGATCCTCTGGGCCGCGTGGGCGCCGCTGGTGGAATCCATCCGCATCCAGGAATACGTGGGCGCTTTGGGCGACTTCACCGCGCCGGTCTGGCCGGTGCGCCTCATCATGCTGATCGGCATGGTGACCACGCTCGTCACCTTCGCGCTGCTGGCGTGGCTGGACCTGCGGCGCGCGCGGGCGCTGCGAGGAGCACGCACATGAGCCCCATCCTCGTCGCCGGCCTGTCGCTGCTGGCCATGCTGGGCCTGATCTGGGCCGGCATGCACGTGGCCATCGTGCTCGCGGTGGTGTCCTACTTCGGCGTGTGGCTGATCCGCGGAGACCCCGGCATCGCCGCCGACCTGCTCGCCCAGGCCAGCCAGGACGCCATCGCCAGCCACATCTTCGGCGTGGTGCCGCTGTTCGTGCTCACCGGCTTTCTGGTCGCCATCGCCGACGTCGGCAAGGACGCGTTCGAGGTCGCCAACCAGGTGCTGCGCCGCCTGCGCGGCGGGCTGGGCATCGCCACGGTGGCGTCCAACGCGGTGTTCGCGGCCATCACCGGCATCTCGATCGCCTCGGCGGCGGTGTTCACGCGCGTGGCCGTGCCCGAGATGCTGCGTTTCGGCTACCACCCGCGCTTCGCCGTCGGCGTGGTGGCGGGCTCGTCGGTGCTGGGCATGCTGATCCCGCCCAGCCTGCTCATGATCCTCTACGGCTTTCTCGCCAACCAGTCGGTGGGCGATTTGTTCACCGCCGGTATCGTGCCCGGGCTGGTGCTGGCGCTGGCCTATTCCATCGGCATCGTGCTCATGGCCACGCTGTGGCCGCGCACGGTCTACGAAAGCGGCGAGCCGCTGCCGGTGCAGGACGAAGCGCTGATGCCGCTCACCCTGCTTGCGGGCAAGCTGCTGCCCAGCGTGCTCCTGATCGCCTCGGTGCTGGGCGGGCTGTACGCGGGCTTCTTCACCGCAACCGAGGCCGGCGCAACCGGCGCGGCGGTGGCGCTCGCCATTGCGTTCGCGCGGCGCAAGCTCAACTTCAAATCGCTGTGGAGCGTGCTGGTGGAAACCGGGCACGTGACGGTGGCGGTGAGCTTTCTCATCATCTGCGCCACCATCTACACGCGCATGCTGGCGATGTCGGGCATGCCGCAGTTCCTGGTGGAATGGATGACGCAGCTGGGCCTGGGGCCGACGGGCTTTTTGATCATCTACGTTGTCTTCTGCATCCTGCTGGGCACCATCATCGACTCTTCGTCCATCCTGCTCATCATGCTGCCGCTGATGCTGCCGATCGCCGAGCAGCTCGGGCTGAACCTGATCTGGTTCGGCGTGGTCACCGTGGTGGCGGTGGAGATCGGGCTCCTTACGCCGCCATTCGGCCTGTCGGTCTTCGTCATCAAGAGCACGCTGCAGGACCAGCGCATCACGCTGGGCGACATCTTCCGCGGCACCGCGCCCTTCACCGTGATGATGGTGGCGGTGCTGCTGCTGCTCATCCTCGTACCGCAACTGAGCCTGATGCTGCTCAAATCCCCCGGAGGCTGACCGAATGTCCCCCGCCAACCCCCTGGACGGCTTCACCGTCGACCGCGCGCAGATCCGCACCATAGGCCGCGAGCTGCAGCGCCCCGAATGCATCCTCGCCGAGCGGGGCGGCACGCTGTGGTCGGCCGATGCGCGCGGCGGCGTAATGCGCATCGCGCCCGACGGCACGCAGCGCTTCATTGGCCAGCGCGCCGATGCCCGCTTCGAGCACGCCGCGGCCGCCAGCAGCGCCGAGCTGGAGCACAAATTCACCACCGGCACGCTGCCCAACGGCCTGGCCTTTGCGGCCAATGGCGACCTGCTGATCAGCAACTTCGGTACCGACTGCCTGGAAGTGATGACGCGCCAGGGCGACAGCCGCGTGCTGTTCGACCGCATAGCCGGCCAGCCCATCGGCAAGGTCAACTTCGTGCTGCGCGACTCGAAAGACCGCATCTGGATCACCGTCTCCACCCGCGTCAACCCGTGGACGCAGGCCGCCGCCTCGCGCGTGCGCGACGGCTACATCGCCGTGGTCGAACGCGGCGTGCTGCGCGTGGTCGCCGAGGGCTTTTACTTCACCAACGAAATCCGCCTCGACGCCGCCGAAGAATGGCTCTACATCGTCGAAACCACCGGCCCGCACATCAGCCGCATGCGCCTGCACGAAGGCGCGCACGGCGTGGAACTGAAAGAGCGCGAGGTCTTCGGCCCCGAGCACCTGGGCGGCTTTCCCGACGGCATCGCGTTCGACGCCCACGGCAACCTCTGGTGCACGCTGGTGATGGTCGACCAACTGATCGCGCTCACGCCCCAGGGCGACAAGCGCGTGCTGCTCGACGACGGCGACCCGGCCGCGTCGCAGAACCTGCTCGCCCACATGGCCGCGGGCACCGTCACCAGCGAGCACATGCTGGCCGCGCGCGGCACCCTCGCGCCGTGGATGGCCAGCATCACCTTCGGCGGCGCCGACCTGCGCACGGTCTACATCGGCAGCCTGATGGGCACCACGATTCCCCACTTTCGCAGTCCGGTCGCCGGGCTGCCCATGGTTCACTGGCACTGAAGGAGAGCTGACATGCCCCGCAAATTCATCGACCTGTCGATCTACCTGGAAAACGACGTCATCTCCGACCCGCCGGCCTTCGCGCCCAGGATCCAGTACTTCAACCACCAGAACTCGTTCGAGCAGATGGCGCCCTTCTTTCCGGGCCTCAAGCAATCCGACCTGCCCGACGGCGAGGTCTGGGCGGTGGAGATGGTGCAGCTGTCGACGCACAACGGCACGCACCTGGACGCGCCCTACCACTTCCACAGCACCATGGACAAGGCGCTGGGCGAGAAAAAGCGCGCCTGGACCATAGACGAGGTGCCGCTGGAATGGTGCTTCCAGCCCGGCGTGAAGCTGGACTTTCGCCACTTCGCCGACGGCTACGTCGTCACCGCCGCCGACGTCGAGGCGGAGCTCCAACGCATCGGCCACACGCTGCAACCGCTGGAGATCGTCGTCGTCAACACCCGCGCGGGCAGCCGCTACGGCCATGACGACTTCGTCAGCGCCGGTTGCGGCATGGGCTACGAAGCGACGATGTACCTGCTGGAACGCGGCGTGCGCCTGACCGGCACCGACGCCTGGAGCTGGGACGCACCCTTCGTCTACACCGCGCAAAAGTACGCCGAAAGCCACGACGCCGGCCTGATCTGGGAAGGCCACAAGGCCGGGCGCGACATCGGCTACTGCCACCTGGAAAAGCTGCACAACCTGGAGGCGCTGCCCGCCAAGGGCTTTTATATCTCGTGCTTCCCGCACAAGATCCGCGGCGCCTCGGCCGGCTGGACACGCGCGGTGGCCATCTTCGACGACGCACTGCAAGTGTCCTGAATTTCAAGCCGAATTCGGTTCAAACCCTTATCCATCAAGCGCAAGCAGCTATCAACCAAAGAGCTTCAATGACCCGACTGGACGCCACCCACGACCCGTCTCGCCGCAGCTGGCTGGCCTCGGCCAACGTCGCCACCTGCGACTTTCCGGTGCAGAACCTGCCCTACGCCGTGCTGCGCCCGCGCGCCAGCCACGGGCCCTTTCGCGGCGCGGTGGCCATCGGCGACCAGGCGCTGGACCTGGCCGCGCTGGCCGCCACCGGCCTCGTGACCGGCAGCGCCGCCGACGCGCTGGCGCTGGCCGCCGAGCCCACGCTCAACGCCTTCATGGGCGCGGGCCCTGCCGCCTGGCAGCCGCTGCGCCGCGCGCTGTTCGCACTGCTGGCGCAGGGCGCGCACGCGCAGGACACGGTGCGCGCCTGCCTGCTGCCGTTGGCCGACGTGCAATACGCCGTGCCCGCGCGCATCGGCGACTACACCGACTTCTACACCTCGCTCGACCATGCGCGCAACTGCATGCGCATCATGTACCCCGACGCCGACGTCACGCCCAACTTCCGCTGGCTGCCGCAGGCCTACCACGGCCGCGTCTCCACCATAGGCGTGAGCGGCCAGCGCTTTCACCGCCCGCACGGCCAGTTCGTGCCGCGCGGCGCCAGCGCGCCGGTGTTCGCGCCCTGCGCCGCCATGGACTACGAGTGCGAACTGGGCGTCTGGGTCGGCCCCGGCAACGCGGCGGGCGAGCCCATCGGGCTTGCCGACGCCGAGCAGCACCTGTTCGGCATCTGCCTGCTCAACGACTGGTCGGCGCGCGACATCCAGGTGTGGGAAATGCAGCCGCTCGGGCCGTTTCACGCAAAGAACTTCGCCACCACCGTCTCGCCCTGGATCGTGACCATGGACGCGCTCGCGCCCTACCGCCGACCCTGGTCGCGCGCGGCCGACGACGTGCAACCGCTGCCTTATCTCGACGCGCCCGCCAACCGCGCGCAGGGCGCGATCGACATCCAGCTCGAAGTGCTGCTGCACAGCGCGCAGGCGCAGGAAGCGGGCCGCGCCCCCGCGCGCCTGTCGGGCACCAGCTTTCGCCACCAGTACTGGACGGCGGCGCAGATGCTCGCGCACCACGCGGCCGGCGGCTGCAGCCTGCAGCCGGCCGACCTGATCGGCACCGGCACCATCTCCGGCCCCACCGATGGCGAAGCCGGCGCGCTGATCGAGCTGGCGCGCGGCGGGCAGCGGCCCGTGGATATCGGCGGCGGCGAGCAGCGCGGGTTTCTAGCCGATGGCGACACCGTCATCCTGCGCGGCTGGTGCGAGCAGCCAGGCGCGGCGCGGATCGGATTCGGGGAGTGCCGGGGGACGGTACTGCCAGCGATGGCACCGGCAGGCGCGCGTTGAGGGCGTCGCCCTGATGCTCCGAAACCTCGAGCCGTGGCGACGGGGCGGCCATGAACGGCGGGATGGCTGAGTCGCATGCACAGCGGTGAGCGGATCCGGAGAGCCGTTCGCGGATTGCGCGGCTGCGATATATTGATTTCCGTCACACACCATCCAAGAGGACCGCATGTCGATCAAATCCACTCTGAAATCCACCATGGTGGCACTGGCGCTCGTGACCGGTGGGTCGGTTTTCGCACAGGGCACACCGATCGACGCGGCGGCGTTCGACGCGCTCGTCGCGCAGGGCCCCGTCGCAGACGCTGCGACCATTGCATCGAGCACCTGGGCCAGCAAGATCAAGCAGGCCGGCACGCTGCGCCTGGGCGCCACGCAAACATCCAATCTCTTCTCGCTGCTCAACGAGAAAGACGGCAGGATGCGCGGCTTCGATGCAGGTCTGGCCCAGCTCGTCGCACGCTACATCCTGGGCGACGGGGCCAAGGTCAAGTTCACGCAGGTGACCTCATCCACGCGCGAGCAGGTACTCATCAACGACCAGGTGGACATGGTGCTCGCCACCTACTCCATCACCCCGGCCCGCGCCGAGAAAATCTCGTTTGCCGGCCCTTACTACACCTCGCAGGCCGGGGTGCTGGTCAAGGCGAGCAACCGGGCGATTCAGTCGTACAGCGACCTGGCCGGCAAGAAGGTCGCGACGCAGGCGGGCTCCACGGGGCCCGCGATCCTGGCGCAGTACGCACCCAAGGCGGCCGTGCAGGAGTTCCAGACGCACCAGGAAGCGCTCGACGCGCTGCGCCAGGGCCGCGTGGACGCCTACGTGACCGACTACACCCTGCTGCTCAACGCCCTGAGCCTCGGCACCGGCGACACCCGGCTGGCGGGTGCGCCCTTTGGCGCGGAGGACCCCTACGGCGTCGGACTGCCCAAGGGCTCGGACGGCGTGGCCTTCGTCAACGCCTTCCTGAAAAAGGTCGAGGCCGACGGCACCTGGGCCAAGCTCTGGATCATCTCCATCGGACAGCGCACCGGCAGCACCTCTGTTCCGACACCGCCCGCCCTCCCCTGACCGATGGGCGACATCGCCAGGCTTCTGGCCGACTACGGGCCTGCCTTCGGGCAGGCCCTTTTGCTGACCTGGAAGCTCACGGTCCTGTCCTTCGTGCCCGGCTTCCTGCTGGGCGTGGTCGTGACGGTGCTGCGGCTGCTGCCGCTGCCGCCACTGCGCCTGGCTCTGACCGCCTACGTCGAGATCTTCCGCAACATTCCCAGCGTGGCGCTGCTGATCTTCATCGTGTTCGCGCTGCCCGATCTCGACGTCGTGATCGACTATGAGCCCAGCGTGATCCTGACCCTGGCGCTCGTCTGCTCGGCGTTCACGGCGGACTACCTGCGCTCGGGCATCAACACCATCCCCGGCGGCCACATCGAGGCCGCGCTCAGCCTGGGTATGCGGCCGAGGCACATCATTTCCACGGTCATCTTGCCGCAGGCGCTGCGCGCGGTGGTGCAGCCGATGACCTCGCTGCTCATTGCGCTGATGCTGTCGACCTCGCTGGCGTCGCAGGTGCCGTTTCCGGGCCGCGAGCTCACCGCGCTCGTGTCCAAGATCGCCACCGACTCCGCCGCCGGCATGGCCGCGTTCGCGGTGGCCGCCGCGATGTACGTGGCGACCGGACTGCTCATCGCCTGGGCGGGCTCCGCCCTGGAAAAGAAAGCGCGGATCCTGCGATGAGCCGCCCTCTGCAAGACATTCTGTTCGGTGCGCCGAGCCCCCGGGCCCGGACCGTCACGCGGGGGGTGAGCGCGATCGCGGCGGCCGTGCTGCTCCTGCTGGCCGCGGGTGTCGCGCTGCGGTTCCAGTCCGCGGGGCAGCTCGACGCCCGCTTCTGGGCGTTCTTCGCCTGGCCGACCACCTGGACCTTCCTGGCCCAGGGCCTGCTCGGCACGGTGGCGTCGGCGGCGATGGCCGCCGCGATCGCGCTCACCCTCGGGCTGGTGCTGGTGCTGGGGCGCCTGGCGCGGCTGCGGCTCGTGCGCTGGCCAAGCAGCGCGGCGATCGAGTTCCTGCGCGGCACGCCGACGCTGCTGCTCATCTATGTGTGTTTTCTGGTGCTGCCGTCGGTCGGAATCAAGCTGAGCACGTACTGGATGCTGACCTTGCCCATCAGCCTCTCCACCGCCGCCGTGGTGGCCGAGGTCTACCGCGCGGGCGTCCTCGCCGTGCCCCGCGGCCAGACCGATGCCGCACGCAGCCTGGGGCTGACCGAAGCCCAGGTGTTCTTCCTCGTCGTCTTCCCCCAGGCCCTGCGCTACATCGTCCCGGCACTGGTCGCGCAACTGGTCATCGTGGTCAAGGACACCACCTTCGGCTACGTCGTCACCTACGGCGAGCTGATGCAGAACGCCAAGGTGCTCATCGCCAACTACCACGCGCTGGTGCCCGTGTACCTCGTCGTGGCGCTGCTTTACTGCCTCGTGAACTACGCGATATCCAGGGCGAGCCAGCGGCTCGGCGGGCCGATGCATTGATGCACAGGCCGCCGCAGGATGTAAACCAGAGCCCATGTCGTAAGCAAAGAAAAGCGAATGTGTGCAGGCGCGGGTGCCTGCGCCCGGACTTGTGCGCGCAGCGCCTCTGAAGCACAGGCACGGGGGCAGGCCCTTCGCGGAAACATGGGGAAACCATGATCCATGGTCGCACGTGGTCTAGTCGATCCAGAGCGACCTGCTTCCTGGGAACAAGCGCGGCGACGCAGTTCGGCCACCGCTCAAGTCATTGCCGGTGCACCAGCCAATTGACCACGGCCCCATGGCACCGACCGAACGCCGCTCCGAAGCCGCAGCGCCCCTTCCGAAAAAGGGAGCTGCAGGCATTTTTTTGAACTGGAGATATGCATGTACCGTTGCACCTGCAGCATCGTGCCCAGAGATGTGTTGGAGCGTCTTGCCGGGGATGAAAGGTTCGGCGCCGAGCTGCGCAAGGCGGCTTCCGACTCCGCGCGCGTCAGCGATGTCCTGCGTCGCATGCGCAATGAATCACGCGCATTGCTCATGCACGACATGGCCATGGGCACCCGTCCAAAGCCCCGGATTTCCGAACCCAAGGTGCAGGTATACAACTGCAGAAACACCACTGCCCTGCCCGGCAGGCTGGTGACCAGCCCCCGCCGCTCGGCCGACAGGACGATCAAGCGCGCCTTCGAGGACACGACATCGGTCGCAACGTTCTATCGGGAAGTCTTCGGCCGCAACTCCCTCGACAACGCAGGCATATCGCTCATCTCATCCGTCCACTATGGCGTGAAGTACAACAACGCGATGTGGAACGGCAGCCAGATGGTCTACGGCGACGGGGATGGCAACCTGTTCCTGGATTTCACTCTTGGCAACGATGTGGTCGGACACGAACTGACACACGGTGTCACCCAGTACACCCTGGACCTGGAATACAGCGGCGACGCGGGTGGCCTGAACGAGAGCCTGTCGGACTGCTTCGGTTCGATGTTCCGCCAGTGGCAGGCCGGACAGACCGTGGACCAGGCCGACTGGCTGATCGGTGCGGACATCCTGGGCCCCGCCGCCAGGGAGCGCGG
The DNA here is from genome assembly GCA_001725255.1 of Comamonas sp. SCN 67-35. Taxonomy (GTDB): domain Bacteria; phylum Pseudomonadota; class Gammaproteobacteria; order Burkholderiales; family Burkholderiaceae_C; genus Comamonas_C. Next base: position 138,346 of record MEFV01000004.1, read on the forward strand.
CTACACCTGCCTGCGCAGCATGGTCAATCCCGCCGACAGGAAGGCCCTCGCCCGTCAGCCCACCCGGTACTCGGACCTCACCCCCGACATGGATCCCCACTACAGCAGCGGCCCGCCCAATCTGGCCTTCTGCACGGCCTGCGTGGTTCTGGGGGGCAAGAGCTGGGAAAGCGTCGGGCAGGTGTGGTATCGCGCGATGACGGCACTGGGCGCCCGCCCCAGTCTCGACATGCCGGACTTTGCAGAGAAGACACGGCAGACGGCTGAACAGATGTACCCTTCGCAACCGGCGGTGCTCGCCGCCGTTGACAAGGGCTGGAGGACCGTGGGACTGTGACCCTTGCCACGATCACCTGCCCCAGGGCGAACAACCCGTTTTCAGGCCATGAACCAGGACTCTTCGATCGCGGTGGAACGCCTCGGTGGCTTTGCCGGGTTCGGCGGGCCGGGGGCCCGCATCCGCAGCTGCGGCACGCTGCAATGGTCGCAGCTGAGTTCGGACGAGTGTCAGGCCCTGGCGCAGCAATTCACGGAGGTCACTTCCGTCGAGGCGGCCAGCAGGCCGACGGCGGATGGATTTCAATACCGCATCACCGCGACGGTGGATGGCGCGCTGCGCACCATCGTGCTGCCCGAGCAGTCCGTGCCAGCAGCGTTGCGCGATTGCGTTCGCGACGAACTGCTGTAGCGAGCCCCGTTCCCCAAGCGCGCTTCGGGCCTGTCAGCGACGCGGTCTACAGATCCAGACCACCCACACCGCCGCATGGTCCGTGGGTCACGGTTTGCGTGGAAATCGACAGCGAGCGGCCCAACGTCAAGACAACAGTGCCATTTGTGGTTCATTCGACAGGCATGGCACGCGCCTCGGCCGCCGGCTTGGTTCTGGCGAGTCCGTCCACGCCTGGAATGCTTTTCCGAACGGCCACGAACAGGACCTCTGCGTCTTCGCCTCCGCATGCGTGACACGCATGCGCGCGATCGCTTGGAAAGCGGATCCAGTCGCCCGCCTTGAGTTCCACGAGGCCATCGTTCGGGCCGGCCATCACTGTGCCGGACAGCACCAGCAGGCTCTCGGCGCTGCCGGGCTCATGCGCTTCTGACACGTGCCCCTCGGCATTCACGGTTGCGGTGGAAACATAGATCATCTCGGCGCCGTAGAACGTGGCCAGTGGACGCAATTGCATCCCTTCGAGCGGGCGCCAAGTGGCATCTTCGACGCGGCGAACGTCCACACCCGAGGTGGCCCGTTCACTGACCAGATCGGTGAGCGGGACATCCAGCGCGTCACACAGGCGCTGCAGCGTATCCAGGGTCGGGTTGGATTGCCCGAGTTCGATGGACAGCAAGGTTGCCTTGGAAACGCCTGCCAGCCGAGCCACCTGCGATGCCGACATCCGGCGCTGGGACGATAGCGCTCGACGTTGCGAGCCACGATGGTGTTGATGTCAAGCATGGAGTCAGGTGCGATTGCCGAGCGGCACGACCGGCCGTCGATCTTGCGACGAGCCCTCAAGGCCCTTGCCAAGAACCACGGGGGGCGGTTGGTATATTCGACAATAGGTCGTTTTAATGGCCGAACCGCATGACCCTCTTGGAGACAACATGTGCATTCGTCTTGGAACCTGGATCGATGCCCACGCGCAAGGGCCAGCGGGCAGCGCCTGGCTGGCCGCCACATGGACTGACGCGCTTCGCACCGGCGCCGAAGCCGCCGAACCTCCCGGGTTGGCACGATGACCACAGTGGATCAGGCCAATGGTCAAGCGCCGCTGGCGGCCTTGGCCCAGCAACTCGAACACACCCTCAAGCTGCGCGTGCCCCCCATCGGCATGCGGCTGTTCGAGTCGGCCGATGTGCTGGGCACCATCCCCCGGCTGCGCCGGCCGCAGGCGGTGCACACCACCGACCAGATCGTGGCCCAGGCCACGCGCCTGGGGTGGACGGTGGGCATCACCGCCGACGACCTGGTGGGCCCGCAATGCCAGGCGGTGATCGGCTTGGGCGGCCAGGATGAGGACTGGTATTCGGGCCGGCAAATGGCCGGCGTGTGGTTTGCTACCGTCGAAGACTCCAAGCGCCACCAGGCGGCGATGACGGTGGTGCCCAAGGGCCAATACAAGGCCCTGGTGGTGGCGCCACTGGCCAAGTGGGCGGGCTTTGGCGAGGGGCTGGACCAGCCCGACATCGCGCTGTTCTACGCCACGCCCGGCGCCATGATTTATTTCATCAACGGCCTGCAATGGTCGGGCTACCAGAAGTTCGACTGGAGCGTGGTGGGCGAGTCGTCGTGCGCCGACTCCTGGGGCCGGGCGCTCAAGACGCGCGAGCCCAGCCTGTCAATCCCCTGCTTTGCCGAGCGTCGCTACGGCGGCGTACTGGACGACGAAATGCTGATGGCGCTGGCGCCGGCCGACATCGCCAAGGCGCTGACCGGCATGGCGGCGCTGGCCAAGAACGGCCTGCGCTACCCATTTGCCCAGTACGGCATCCAGCAGGACGTGCGCGCCGGCATGGGGGTGAGTTACTCGCAGACCAAGGGGGCCGCCTGATCGGCCTTCGCTTCTGGCGCAAGGATTCCGGAGGTGGCACGGTGCATCACGCCGGACTGGGGCTTGCGCTGGCCTTGGCGATCGCTGCTTTCAAATTGACGCAGCAGTACCGCCATCTACATAGCGGTGCCGAACATTGCTCCCACGCCTGCGGTCACCGCCATGGCAAAGGTGCCCCAGAACGCTACGCGCAGTGCGCTTTTAAAAAGCGGCGTGCCGCCAACGGCTGCGGCGGCAGCGCCAAGCAGGGCCAGGAAGACAATCGCCGTCGCCACGATCCAATAGAGCAGGCTCTGCTCCGGTGCCAACAGGACCACTGCCAGCGGCATGGCCGCACCCACGGCGAAGCTCCCGGCAGACGCCATGGCAGCTTGCAGCGGGCGAGCGCTTAACGTTTCCGAGATGCCCAATTCATCGCGCGCGTGCGCGCCCAGCGCATCATGGGTCATCAATTGCGTGGCGACCTGATCCGCGAGTCGATGATCCAGGCCACGCCGGACGTAGATGGCCGTTAGTTCCTGGTGCTCTGCTTCCGGACTGGTTTTCAGTTCATCATGTTCCCGCGCCAAATCCGCTTTCTCCGTATCGGCTTGTGAATAGACCGACACGAACTCACCAGCAGCCATGGACATGGCACCGGCGACCAGCCCCGCGATGGCCGTGGTCATGATGCTGGCATGGCTTGCATGGGCCGCAGCCACGCCGGCAACCAGGCTGGCTGTGGAAATGATGCCGTCATTCGCTCCCAGAACAGCGGCGCGCAGCCATCCGATGTGTTCAGTACGGTGGCTCTCAGGGTGGGCGCGGTGGTGAAATTTTGTCATTGGAGATTCGAGTCCATGTGAAGCAGCCTGGGGCCAACAGTTCAGGGGCGATGACCGGGAAGCATGCGAACCAGTGTGTTGTCGCGCATGACGCAATGGTGCCACCGGTACGGGTGACTGCAAACAAGTGGGGCGACCTACCTGCGCGCTCGCTGCACAGCAGTCATTTATGCTGTTGAAAATGAAGCGACGGCCACGGATCTACCATTCCGACAGCCCGAAGTCTTTGTCGTGCCTGGCCTTCGCGCCGCAGCGGTCGCAGATGACCTCTGCCCCGAAGGGCGTCGCCACGGTCTCATGAATTCTCATATTTCGTTCCTTTTGCCTTCGCAGCGCCTTGCATAGGAGGGGGACGTTTGAGCCCCCGCTAATGAAAATTCCGTCCCCTGCTCGTCACCTCGGCCAGGCGCCCGAGCAGCGGCGTCAGGTCCGCCAGCCGTGCGGCGATCACGTTGCCCACGTCGCCCTCGCGCTGCCAGCGCCCCTGCACGGCCAGCAGCTTGGCGTGCAGCAGCGCCGCGCGCTGGCGTTCGCGCACCTGCCGGTACACGATCACCTGCACCACGCCGGTCTCATCTTCCAGTGAAACGAAGATCACGCCCTCGGCGGTCTGGGGCTGCTGGCGCAGCGTGACGAGGCCGCAGCAGCGCACCGGGCTGCCATCGGGCAGGTCGCGCAGTTCCTGCGCGTTGTGCAGACGCCGCTGGCGCAGCAGGGGCCGCAGCAGCGCCAGCGGATGGCGTCGCAGCGTGAGGCCGGTGCTTGCGTAGTCGAAGACGATCTCCTCGCCCTCGGGCGCGGCGGGCAATTCGAGAAACGTCTCGCGGACTGGCGCATCGCGCAGCAGCCGGGGCGTGGCCTTGACCGCCGACGCGGCCCAGACCTGCTGGCGCCGGTGGCCGCACACGCTGGCGAGCGCATCCGCGCCGGCCAGGCGCCGCATATCCTGCTCATCGAGCCGCGCGCGCCGCGCCAGATCCTCGGCGTCCGCAAAGGGCCCTTGTCCCCGCGCCGCCACGATGCGCGCGGCCACGGCCCGCGCCAGGCCCGAGATCATGCGCAGGCCCAGGCGCACGGCGGGAAGTGCTGCCATCCCTTGCAGCGTGCAGTCCCAGTCGCTCGCGAGCACGTCGGCCGGGAGCACCTGCACGCCATGGCGGCGCGCGTCCTGCACGAGCTGACTCGGGGTGTAAAAACCCAGCGGCTGGCTGTTGAGCATGGCCGCGAGGAACTCGGCCGGGTGATGGCGCTTGATCCAGCACGAGGCATAGACCAGCAGCGCGAAGCTGGCCGCGTGGCTTTCTGGGAAGCCGTATTCAGAAAACCCCCGTATCTGCTCGAATATGGCTTCGGCAAACGCACTCTCGTAGCCGCGCGCCGTCATGCCGTCCACCAGCTTGGTGTAGTACTGCTCCAGATCGCCGTGGCGCTTCCACGCGGCCATCGAGCGGCGCAACTGGTCCGCCTCGCCGGGCGTGAAGCCCGCCGCGAGCACCGCGATCTGCATCACCTGTTCCTGGAAAATCGGCACCCCCAGCGTGCGGCCCAGCGCCTCGCGCAGCGCCTCGCTCGGATAGCTCACCGGCTCCCTGCCCTGGCGCCGGTTGAGATAGGGGTGAAGCATCCCGCCCTGGATCGGGCCGGGGCGGATGATGGCCACCTCGATCACCAGGTCGTAGTAGCAGCGCGGGCGCAGGCGCGGCAGCATGCTCATCTGCGCGCGGCTCTCGATCTGGAACACGCCGATGGTGTCCGCCCGCCCGATCATCTCGTAGGTGGCGGCATCCTCGGGCGGGATGTCCTGCAGCGCGAAGGGCCGGCCCAGGCGAGCGCCGATGAAGACGAGGGCCTTGCGCAGGGCGGTCAGCATGCCCAGGGCGAGCACGTCCACCTTCAGCAGGCCCATGGCGTCCAGGTCGTCCTTGTCCCACTCGATCACGGTGCGATCGGGCATGGCCGCGTTCTCGATCGGCACCATGCGCGACAGCGGCTCGCGCGTGAGCACGAAGCCGCCCACGTGCTGGCTCAGGTGCCGAGGAAATCCCAGCAACTGGCCGGTGAGCCGCACCAGCTGGCGCACCTTCAGGCTCTGCGGCGCGAGCCCCGCCTCGGCAAGCCGCTCGGGCGTGATCTCCCGGCCATCGCGCCAGCGATGCCCGCGGGCGAGCGCGGCGAGCGTCTCGGGCTCGAACCCCAGCGCCTTGCCCACGTCGCGCAGCGCGCTCTTGAAGCGATAGGTGATGACCACGGCGGTGAGCGCCGCGCGCTCGCGCCCGTACTTGCGGTACAGGTGCTGGATGACTTCCTCGCGCCGTTCGTGCTCGAAGTCCACGTCGATGTCGGGCGGCTCATTGCGCTCCTTGCTGATGAAGCGCTCGAAGAGCGTCGCCATGCGCGCCGGATCGACCTCAGTCACGCCCGTGCAGTAGCAGACCACCGAGTTGGCTGCGCTGCCGCGCCCCTGACACAGGATGCCCCGCGAGCGGGCGAAGGCGACGATGTCCGCGACCGTGAGGAAATAGGGCTCGTAGTTCAGCTCGGCGATCAGGGCCAATTCATGCTCGATCTGCAAGCGCACCTTCGCCGGGATGCCGCCCGGCCAGCGCCGCGCAGCGCCTTCGTATGTGATGTGGCGCAGATGGCTGGCCGGGGTCTCTCCAGCCGGCACGACTTCCTCCGGGTACTGGTAGCGCAGCTCATCCAGATGGAAGCTGCAGCGCGCCGCCACGTGCAAGGTCTCGGCCAGCAGTTCGGACGGGCAAGCCTGCGCCAGACGCAGGCGCGAGCGCAGGTGCCGCTCCGCGTTCGGCTGCAACGCGAGGCCGCACCGCGTGAGGGGCTGGCCCAGGCGCGTGGCGGTGAGCACGTCCTGCAGCGTCTCGCGCGAGCGCAGGTGCATGTACACGTCACCACACGCCACCAGCGGAATGGCGCTGAGCGCGCTCACCTCGCGCAGCCGGTGCAGCCACATCTCGTCGTCCAGCTGGCGCAGCAGCTGCGCGGCCAGCCAGCAGCGGCCCATGAAGCGATCGAGCAGCCAGCGCGCGATGGCAAGCAACTGCGCCGGGGTGGCGGGCCGCCGCGGCGCGGCCAGCACCACGCAATCGCGCAGGGCCTGCGGATCGACGTCGGCTGCGCGCAGGCGGTAGCTGCCCTTGATCGGCGAGGCCCGCCGCAGCCCGGTGATGAACTCGCACAGATCGCCGTAGCCCGTACGGTTGCACGCGATCACGATCAGCGTGAACGGTGCCAGCGGCTCGTCGGCTTCCACCTCGAACTGACTGCCGATGAGCAGCTTCAGTCCCTGCGCCTTGGCCGCGACATGCGCGCGCACCACGCCGGCCATCGAGCACTCATCGGTGAGGGCCAGTGCCGCGTAGCCGAGTTGGCTCGCACGTTCGACCAGTTCCTCGGGGTGGCTGGCGCCGCGCAGGAATGAGAAATTGCTCAGGCACTGCAGTTCGACGTACTCGGGCAGGGTGGGCGATGCGTGGGCCATGGCGTGTCCTCACGCAAAGAGGCCGTGCAGGTACCAGGCGGTGGCGTCGCCAGCCAGGCGCTCGTGGCAGATCCAGAGCACGCCCGCGCGCTCGCTCAGCGCCACCCAGTAGTCGCGCTCGACGTGGTGGCTGCACGCATCGTCCTCGCCACGGTGCCACCATCCGCCTTCGACGCGGTGCGGACCGATGAGCAGCATCAGCGGCCCCTGGAAGATGGGGCGGTGTTCGCGCAGCGCCAGCCTGAGCGGCTCGGGCAGGATGAAGGTGGGCTGTGGCGTATCGGTGGACGCCACGCGCGACCGGGGCAGCGCCAGGGATGCAGGTTGCCAGTCTTGCGCCCATTCGATGCGATGATCCTCGTGCAGCACCGGCCGCCGCACACGATCGGCCCCCAGGCGTGCGGCAATGCGTTCAAGTACCCGCGTCAGGGGTTCGCTGCCGACTTCCTTGTCTGGCACCAGCGAGGCACTGCGCTCCTGAAGCGGCATCACGTCGAGCGCCTCCAGAATGAGGTCGCCCACGGGAGCCGCCAGCGTCACTTGTGCCAGGTGCTCGGCCAGCAGGCGCTGCAGGTGCTCGACGTGGCGCATCGGCTCTGCCGTGCGGATCGTCAGCGCGCCGCCTTCACCGACGTCGCGCGGGCGCATGGCGTCGTGCGCCCAGTGCAGCGTGAACGCCGTGATACCCGCATGGCGCGCCGCCAGCCAGCCGCACAGTTGCACCAGCAGGCGGCGGGCGCCGAACAGCAGCGCGGGCGCGGTCTCCACACGGCTCATCAGCTCCAGCCGCGCGCGGAAGACCTCGGGCAGCTCGACCCAGCCATGCGCCTCGGGGCGCAGGCCATAGGCCTGGTCGAGGACCTGAAGCAGCGCCTGGCCAAAGCGCCGGGTGAGGCCGCCGCGCGGCAGGCGCCGCACCTCGCCCAGCGTGCGGCAGCCCAGTTGCGCCAGCGTGAGCTGGTGCGGCCGGGCGGCCGAGAGTACCTGCAGCGCCAGCGCGTCCAGCACCCCAGGCAGGGGCAGGCGAATGGCACCCGGTACCCCGGCGCGCGCGCAGGCCAGCGCCGCCAGGCTGTTGGGGGCCCAGGCGAGCGCCACCGCGCCGAGGGTGCGAGCCTCGCTCAAAATGCGCTCGTGCAGCGCCCGCCGCCCGCCGAACAGGCGCACGCTGGCCGCCACCTCCAGGATGACGGCTTCATCGGCGATGGCGACGCGGGGGGTGAATTGCAGAGCCCAGGTCGCCAGCCCATGCAGCGCGTCACTGGACGGCGGTGTCCCGTCGGGGGCGCAGGGCAGGAGCAGGGCGGCCCACAGCATGGGCGGGGACCTCGCGAGAAAACAACCGGCTGGGGTGCAGCAGCCGGGGGGTGAGCAGGCCAGCCAGGCCCGTGGGCACCGACGCCAGGGTGAGGGTCCGGTCCAGCGTGGGGCCGCGGCGTTTGAGGATGTGCAGCCGCAGCGCCCAATCCGGATCGGGGCTGGCGTGCACGCGCAGCGGCGCCGCCGAGGATTGCTCTCGCGCGGCTTGCGGGCGGCACAGGAACACCAGCGCCTCGCAGGCCTGCGCGCACACCTGCAGGCGCCGGATCTGCTCGGCCCGCGCCTGCTCCAGCCAGGCGATGATGGCGCCGCAGGCGTTGGCCTTGATGAGCTGTTCGATCGCCCACAGGCGTTCGGCCAGTGTTCTCGCCTCGATCCAGACGAAGCCGCGCTCGTCCAATCCCGCCGGCTGCAGCCCAGGCAGGTAGGGCTCGCGCGGCGGCGCCACGGCGATGATGGAGCCGCCACGCGCGGCGACCTGGCGCAAGGCCGGGCCCAGCAGCCGCCATTCGGCGGTGGCGGGCTGCGGTGTCAGGACCTCGGTGATCGCCCGAGTGGGCCAGCCGCCGCCGGGCAGTTCGCGGTCGAGCTGCGCCCAGCCCGTGGGCACCACGGCCGAAGGCTGGCGGCCGATCTCGGCGCCGCGCCAGACGCCCGCGACGGCGATCTCTGGCCGACTCCTTCCAAGGCGGGAAGACGGTGCGGCTGGATCGGGAGCCAGACCGGGACGAGGCAGGGGTGTGGGAGCTGGCATGATGAATACTGCGTATTTATACAGTATTTTGCGGAATCAGTGCTTCGAGGACAGGCGTGGCGTTTGCCCGAGTCGCTCAAAGTCTCAGCTGGAAGCGCCAGGAACGCCAACGTCTGATCGCCTGGCGAGGTGGCCTGTCATCCTCGACAGGAACGGCGTAGCCCCTTACCTCTCACGGGCAGGGCGCCTCATGCACCGAAATGCGGTTTGTTGAAGAGAGAGCGACGTGGGTACTGCTGTGATCGGTTTCCAGAGTTTGGGATTTCTGAGAGGCTGGAATGCAGCGGTTGCGGCTGTTCACAGCGACGGGCCTGCTGACAGCCCACGGTCGCAAAGCAGTCCATAGGCCAAGTCACACGCCTTCATTGAGGACATGGCACGAAAGTGTCCATGACAGTCGAGGCGACTCCCCCAACCTGGGGAGTGCAACAGACATTGGACATTGCAATCAATCCAATATTCTTTAGAATGAATGTTCGATGCCAAATATCACCAAAACCCAGCTCTATGAACACGTTGCCCGCATCGGCAAGGCGTTGGCGAGCCCAAAGCGGCTGGAGTTGATCGAGCTGCTGGCTCAAGGCGAGAAAACCGTTGACCTGTTGGCCATGCAGACCGGCATGGACATGCGCCTTGCCAGTGCCCACCTGCGCACCCTGCGAGAGGCGCGTTTGGTCGAGACCAGGCGCGAGGGCAAATTCATCCACTACCGCCTCAGCGATCGCGATGTGGCACGCCTGTGGATGAACGTGCGCGAAGTCGCCGAGGAACACCTTGTGGAGTTGCGCCTGGCGCTCGATCAGATGGCCACCAGCCCCGATGTGCTGAGCCCGGAAAGCCGTGACTCGCTGCTGGCCAAGGCCAGCAGGGGCGATATCGTCGTCATTGACGTTCGTCCAGATGCGGAATATGCCGCAGGGCATCTGCCGCATGCCCGGTCCATGCCTCTGAGCGAACTCAGGAAGCACCTGGCCGAACTGCCTCCCGGCAAGCAGATCGTGGCGTACTGCCGTGGCCCGTTTTGCCTGATGTCGGACGAGGCGGTCAGTCTGCTGCGCCGACGCGGCTTCACCGCGCACAAGATCGCCGACGGCGTTACCGAGTGGCAAGCCAGTGGTCTGCCGATTGAGCATTGATGTTCCAACCAGCGTTATCAGAAAGCAACTCCATGATGAAATCGCTCGTCTTCGGATTGATCGCCACCGCCTTCGCGTTCTCTGCCACTGCAGCCAACATATCGATGGCAGTGCCAGGAGCCCAGAACGCCGCCGGTCAGAAGGTACTGACTTTCATCGCCAAGGACCCGCCCGGCCAACGCTGCAACGGCAACCTGCAGGTGGCGGCCGAGATCGCCAACACCTATCGTGTGCCCATCCAGTTGCTGCCCGCGAGTCTGGCGCCCGGTATGCCGGCCCCGGCGGTTTTCTACGGCAACCAGCTTATCGTTGCTGATGGCAAAGACTTCAACGGTGTTGCAAGCTACCAGATCGTTGCCGACGTATTGGAGATGGAAGGCGTACCCCAGCAAGCCAAGTCGGGTCTGCTGTTCCAGGAAGTCGTGCGCAAGGACTTCGATGCCCTCAAGGCCACCATCAAGAACGGAGGAAAGCAAGGCCAACCCCCTGACCGGAAATGACTGCCATGAACACCTTGTTCATCCTCAACGACGCCCCCTATGGCACCGAACGCAGCTACAACGGTCTGCGCCTGGCCCGGGCGCTCGGCAAGATGCCCGGCCAGACGGTGCGCGTGTTCCTGATGGGCGACGCCGTGGCCTGCGCAAAAAGCGGCCAGAAGGTACCTGCTGGCTATTACAACGCCGGCGACATGGTGCGCACGGTGGGCAACGAAGTGGCACTGTGTGGCACCTGCATGGATGCGCGCGGCATCACTGACGAGGAAGTCGTTCAGAACAGCCGACGCAGCACACTGAAGGAGCTGACGCAGTGGACCGCCAAAGCCGACAAAGTGCTGGTGTTCTGAGTGCCACCACATGAAGGGGCGCGAAAGCGGCATGCCGGACGAGGTGCTATGGGCCTCGTTCTTCAATGCCGGGGCGATTCTTGACCATCTGCTGCCACCCGATCGGGAGCGGCTGGATGCGGTCGAATTCGGATGTGGCTATGGCACGTTCACGCTGCCGATGGCAAAGCGAACCCGAGGCCGGGTGACGGCGCTGGACATCGAGCCGGCGATGGTGGCCCGCGTGCAGGAACAGGTGCGCAAGGCCGGTCTTGACCATGTCCGCATCGAACTGCGGGATTTCGTCGAACAGGGCACCGGCCTGGGTGATGCCACGCAAGACCACGCCATGATCTTCAACCTGCTGCATATTGAGGAGCCGACGGCTTTGCTGCGCGAGGCTTGGCGGGTGCTTCGACCGGACGGTACGCTGTCGGTGATTCACTGGCGCAGCGACATTGACACCCCCCGCGGCCCACCGCTGGGCATCCGGCCCCATCCAAAGCAATGTGCGGCATGGGTGGCAGACGCCGGTTTCGTGGGTGTGCATGCCGTGGCTCTCGGTGACAGTGCACCTTTTCATTTTGGAATGACCGGTTTGCGGACCGAGTGCGCATGAACTGCTGATCTGCATCGAGTGGCACGGCGCAAGGTCTCGGCCCTACTCCACCGTCACGCTCTTGGCCAGATTGCGCGGCTTGTCCACGTCGGTGCCGCGCGCGCAGGCGGTGTGGTAGGCCAGCAGTTGCAGCGGCACCACGTGCAGCAGGGGGCTGAGCCGGCCATAGTGCTCGGGCATGCGGATCATGTGCATGCCTTCGCTGCTTTCGATGCGCGCGTCAGCGTCGGCCAACACGTAGAGCACGCCGCCCCGCACGCACCACCGAAATGCGTCTTTGCAGGAAACGACTTCCAGCTCGCGAGGCGCACTTGCAGCTTAGCTTCGATAAGTGCCCAAACACCCCTACCACTCGGCCTCTGCACCGCCCCCTCGCATCCTTCATGCACGAATGAAGAGTTGGCCCTTCAATGGCAAATTGTGTACAAATAAAATGTGCACCTCTCAATTTCCTAGGGTAAATACTATTTATTTCGCTGTTTTCATGTTTGACAATTTATCAATTGCACACAATGAGACTGTTTCATGACCGATCCAACCCGTACCCTCGCACTGACCGAAGGCTTCTTCACCGTCAAGGACGAACTCCCCATCGAGCGCCTTGCCGCAGTCGAGGGCATTAAACCCAAAGGCGTCGTTGAAGTACGCCGCGCCATGGTGGGCAAGGACATCCTCATGCTCCACGTGTTCCGTGAAAAAGGGCTGATCGATCCGGTGCACAAACACATGGATCACGAAACCGTGGCCTACCTGATACGCGGCAAGCTGCGTCTGGTGATTGGCGGCAAAGAGTTCATCGCAGGGCCTGGCACCTCTTGGATCCACCCCGTGGGCGTGGAGCATTTCAGCGAGGCGCTGGAGGACTGCGAGCAGTTGGAGATCAAGTCACCGCCCACCAAGACCTGGGTCAGCGAGTAAGCCCCCCCTAACGGAACGCCACATGAACACAAGCGTGCAGTTCGTCACCGCAGTATCGCGATTTCTGGCTCGACTTGGAGGAGCGCTGATCCTCATCTGCGCCTTCCTGGTGTCGCTGGACGTCGTGTTCCGTAACGTCTTCAAGCTGGCCATCTTTGAAAGTTACGAGTTGACCGGTTACGGCATCGCACTGGCCACCGCGTTCGGCCTGTCCTGGGCGCTCGTCACCAAGGCGCACATCCGCATCGAGGTCATCTACAACCTGCTGGGCGTCAAGCCTCGCGCCTACCTGGACATATGCGCTCTGGCTGCGTTGTCGGTTGTCGCGACTGTGCTCGTCTACTACGGCGCGCTCGTCGCGTTGGACAACTGGGAACTGGGCGCGAGTTCCAATTCCACCCTGCATGTGCCGCTCGCCATCCCTCAAGGGCTATGGCTACTGGGCCTGTTTTGGTTTGCAGTGTGCGCCAGCGTGCTTCTGGTCGTGGCGGTGAGCGCAGTGGCACACAACCAGCACCAGCAGGTACAAGAAATGTTCGGTATCGCGACCGTATCGGAAGAGGTTGAAGCGTCCATGGAAGGGACCGGGGTACAAGTCACGCGCGCCACGTCCCCGGCCGGCTCTGTATCCGTTGCGAACGCCGGAGCCTGACATGTTGCTTGTTTCCACGATCCTGTTGCTGCTGTTCATCGCCAGCAGCCTCTACGTCGGCGCCGCCATTGGCGTGCTGGGGGCCACACTTTCGAATCTCTATTCATCCCTGCCGCTTGTGCGCGGTGTGGGAGAAATGGCCTGGGGGACCTCCAACGATTTCACGCTGGTCGCAGTCCCCATGTTCATTCTGATGGGAGAAATGCTGCTGCGCTCTGGTCTTGCGGAAAACATGTTCGATGCGCTGGACAAGTGGGTAGGCCACATTCCTGGCGGGCTCATGCACACCAATATCGCCGCCTCGACGCTGTTTGCAGCCACCTCCGGCTCAAGCGTGGCCACGGCCGCCACAATAGGTACGGTGTCGCTTCCGAACATGCACAAGCACGGCTACCGCCCCGCCTTGTTCCTGGGATCGATTGCGGCTGGCGGCACGCTGGGGATCCTGATTCCGCCGAGCATCAACATGGTGCTGTACGGCGCCCTATCCGAAACATCGGTTTCGGACTTGTACCTGGCAGGCTTCATTCCGGGACTGTTGATGGCGCTGCTGTTTTCCACGCTGATTTTCGTAGTTTGCATCGTCAACCGCGAACTCGCTCCGCGCAAGCCGCGCGCACCCTGGGGTGAACGGTTGCGCGCGTTGTGGTCGCTCGGCCCTCCGCTGTACCTGTTCATGCTGGTGGTGGGATCCATCTACCTGGGATGGGCCACACCGACGGAAGCGTCCGCGCTCGGCGTGGTCGGGACTTTCCTCTATGTCGTCACCACGGGCAAGTTCAGCTGGGACCGACTGTGGGCAGCGCTGGAAGGCACGGTGCGCACCACCGCCATGGTCATGCTGATCGTGATCAGCGCGTATTTCCTGAACTTCGTGATGTCCACGATCGGCCTGACCGACATTGCCGTCAAGGCCGTGGGCACCCTGACCTGGGGCCCGACCTACGTCATGTTGGCCATCGTCGCCGTCTATCTGCTGCTGGGCTGTTTCGTGGAAACGCTCACGCTGATGGTCGCCACCACGCCCATCATCGTTCCCATCGTCGTCGCTTTGGGCTACGACCCGGTCTGGTTCGGCGTGGTCTTCGTGATCCTGATCGAATTGGCCTTGATCACCCCGCCCATCGGCATGAACCTGTTCGTCGTGCAATCGGTGCGCACCAGCGGCGGGTTCCGCGACGTCGCGCTCGGCTCGCTGCCGTTTGCCGCCGTGATGCTGGGCGTCATCTTCCTGCTGCTGGCATTCCCCGAACTCGCCACCTGGCTACCCAAGACCTACAACGCCCTCAAGTAATCGTAACCCATGCTGCTGGCCCAGGCTGGCGCTCTCGTGCTTTCAGACTTTCCCAAACCATCCAGAGGAGACAGCCATGACCACCTTCCCGATCCGTGCCCTGCTCGCTGCCAGCTGCATCGCATTCAGCGGCATTGCGCTGGCCCAAGAAATGCCAAAAGTCACATTGAACGTGGTTGGCAATCTCGGCATTACGACCCAATCAAAAGAACTAGAGGCCCCCATGTGGACACAGGCCATCCCAACGGCCTCGGGCGGCGCAATCACAGTCACGTTCAAGCCCTGGAATGAAATGGGGCTCAAGGGCGGGGAGGTGATCAAACTGCTGCGCCAGGGACTTTTCGATGTAGGCACCACCGTACTGGGCTTTTTAGCAGGCGAAGCGGCCATCAACGATTCCCTGGACCTGGCTGGTGCTTCCACCTCTCTCGAGATGGTGCAGGACGCCATGAACGCCTTTCGCCCTTATCTCGACGATTACTACGCCAAGAACCAGCAAGTGAAGGTTCTGGGTGTGATGAGCTATGGAGATCAGGTCTTTTTCTGCCGCGACAAGTTCAACGGCTTGGCCGATCTCAAGGGACGCAAGGTGCGTGTCTCCGGCTCCTCACAAGGGGATTT
The DNA here is from genome assembly GCA_001725255.1 of Comamonas sp. SCN 67-35. Lineage (GTDB taxonomy): Bacteria > Pseudomonadota > Gammaproteobacteria > Burkholderiales > Burkholderiaceae_C > Comamonas_C. The sequence goes on from MEFV01000004.1 coordinate 153,358, forward strand.
CGTTGCGTACTTTGGCGGGTCGGGCATCAATATGCCGTTTGGCGACGTGCAACAAGCCTTGCAAAACGGCGTGCTCGACTGCGCTATCACCGGCATTCTGGGCGGCTACAAGGCCAAGTGGTACGAGGGCGCGCACTACCTCTATCGCCTGCCCATCAATTTCGCAGCGAGTTTTGCCGCGGCGAACATGAAGTCCTGGAACAAGCTCAGCCCCGCCGAACAGAAACTCATCGAGGATCAGTACCGCAAGCTGGAGAAGGACATCTACGCCCAAAACGTGCGCGAGAACGAAATCGGGATCGCCTGCAACACGGGTAAAGGCAACTGCTCCGAAGGTCCCGCCGCCTCCATGGTACTGGTTGACGTCAAGCCGGCGGATCTGGAACTGCGCCGCAAGGCTTTGCTGGAACGCGTTCTTCCACGTTGGGCCGCACGTTGCGGCGAAACCTGTGTGAAAAATTGGAACGACAGCGTCGGCAAGGTCACCGATCTCAAGGCCGTTGCCAGCAAATAAATACATGACCACCAAGGAGGCTTCCATGTCCACGTGGACCAGTGCCCAGGAGTACGAACTCACTGAAGAAAATCTGCGCCTGTTGCTCGACAACAAGATCGCGGCGATTCGCATTCGCGACTTTGCTTCGCCCGAGGAATGCGCCCGTTTCGCCACAGCTGCGAAAAGAGGGAACATGCAGTACTACAACGTAAGCGACCGGATTGGCTTCATCGGACTGGCGCAATACCAGTACCGGTGGACCAAAACCAAGGACGAGTTTCTGGACGATGCCGTCAAGGCGCAAGCGGACGTGCGGGCCGTTTTCAACGAGTCCTTTGACGCGCTTTCGCGCCTGATGGAGCGCCTGCGCGCCGTATGGCCCCAGCCGGTGGCCCTGGCCAGCGAGGGCGGGCGGCAGTATTTCGCCGGCATCATCCGATCCACCAGCGACAAGATCGACCTGCACGTGGACTGGGCACCCGTCAATTCCCCGGACTACGTCATCGGCACCATCGACGCGCAACTGGGCTGGAACTTCTTTGCGGAAGAACTCGAGTCTGGCGGGCACACCACGGTTTACAACAGCCCGTGGAACCCGGAAATCGTGCCGGGCGAAATCCCTCAGAGCTATGGCCTGGACCGGACGCTCATCGAAGGCGCACCCCACTTCGCCTACCGCCCCACCGCCGGCGACGTGGTGATCTTCAACACCCGCAACCCGCACGAAATCGGACCAGGTACCGCCAAACCTGGCGGCAGCCGCGTGTCGATCGGCTCGTTCGTCGGGCGCATGCCCGACAACCGACTCGTGCTGTGGGCTTGAAGGAGCAGCCGCCCGTGATCGTGGAAATGCGCTCTTACGTGTTGCACCCCGGCGCTCTGCCCGAGTTCATGCGTCTGATGGGCAGCGAAGGCATCGACATCGAACGCCATGCCCTGGGCAACCTGTTGGGCTTCTACAGCACCGAAATCGGCTGCATCAACAAAGTCATCCATCTGTGGCGCTACGCGTCCTTCGAAGACCGCCAGCAGCGCCGCGCCCAACTGGCGGCGTCGCCCGAATGGACGGCCTTCGTGCCCAAGGTGCTGCCACTGATTCAGGAAATGCGCAACGAATTGCTCAATCCGGCGCCCTTTTCACCATAGTGAACAGCACCTGCCGACGGCCCACCTTTTGTGAATGCAATGAGAAAGATGACGACCCAAAAAACGAATGCCCCCCTCGCCGGGCTCGTGGTACTGGACCTGACGCACATGCTGTCGGGCCCCTACGGCACCATGACGCTGTCGGACCTGGGAGCGCGCACGATCAAGGTGGAACCCCCAGGCAAGGGCGAGGGCACACGCCAGTTGCTGGCGAGCACGCCGGCGTACTCACGCGATGGCATGGGTGCGTACTTCCTGACCCTCAACCGCGGCAAGGAAAGTGTTGCGCTCGACCTCAAGAGCCAAGAAGGATTGCAAGTCTTCTATGACCTGGTGCGCCATGCCGATATCGTGTTCGATAACTTCAGCGTAGGCGTCACGCAACGCCTGTGCATCGATCACGAAACGCTTTCGAAAATCAACCCCCGCATCATCACCTGCACCGTCACCGGGTTTGGCGAGACCGGTCCGGACAATAGGCGCCCTGCCTTCGACCAGGTCGTGCAGGCCATGGGGGGCGGCATGTCGATCACGGGCGATGGCGCAGGCCTGCCCACTCGTTCGGGCATTCCGATCGGCGACCTGGGTGGTGGCATCTTTGGCGCCATGGGCGTGCTCGCAGCGGTCATATCCCGCGAACGCACAGGTGAAGGCCAGCACGTGGACGTCTCCATGCTCGACGTACAAATCTCGCTGCTGAACTACATGGCCACCATGCACCTGATGTCGGGTGATGTACCGCAGCGCATTGGAAATAGCCATTTCGTACACGTGCCCTACAACGTCTATCCCACTCAGGACGGCTACGTCGTGGTGGCCTGCATCGGCGACGGGTTCTTTGCCAGGTTTCTCGAAATGCTGCCGCTGCCGGAGCTGCAAAACCCGGAGTACGAAAAGCAACCCGCACGCCTGCGCGACAAGGAAAAGATCGACGCGGCGATAGGCGTCGCATTTCGGAACAAGACCACGGCCCATTGGCTGGAGCAACTGCGCAGTCACCGCATTCCCTGCGGCCCTGTCAATAACTTCGCGCAGGCTCTTTCCGATCCGCAAGTGCTTGCACGCGACATGGTCAAGAAAGTGCGCTTGGTCGGTGGTGATGAAATTTCCACCACGGGGGTGCCCATGAAATTTTCTTCCACCAATGCACAGTACCTTACTGCGCCGCCGCGCGTGGGTGAAGACTCGCAGGCGGTACTGCGCGAACTGCTGGGCTACAGCGACGCCAAGATCGGCCAGCTTGCAGGCAGCGGCGCCCTCGGGGTATGGGCATGATCACGGCGTCCGAGCAGGTGCGCATCACCGACGTGGGCCCACGCGACGGTTTGCAAAGCCAGAAGACCCTGGTACCCACAGCAGGCAAACTGGCCCTCATTGAGGCACTCTGGTCGGCGGGCGTGCCTGCCATCGAAGCGACGAGCTTCGTGTCGCCTCAGGCCGTTCCTCAAATGGCCGACGCGGATGAGTTGATGCCCGCTATCACAGTGCCAGCGGGACGCAGTCTCTCAGCGTTGGTACCCAACCAGCGCGGCCTTGAGCGTGCAGTACGAGCCGGCTGCCGTGAAGTCGCCGTCGTCCTGTCGGCGACCGAAACCATGAATCAGCGGAATATCCGTATGGGACTTGCTGAGGCCATCGCCACGGCGCGCGACACCTTGCGGGACGCCCAGGCCCAAGGCCTGGCGACACGCGCCTACATCGCCGTGGCTTTTGCCTGTCCTTTCGAAGGCCATACGCCTACGGAGCGGGTCCACGCCTTAAGCACCGCCATGGCCGAAGCGGGAGCAGGTGAAATCGTGGTGGCCGACACCATCGGCGCGGCTGCGCCTTCCGACGTGCAGCGCGTGCTGCAGACCTTGCTCCAGTCGCTTCCCGCGCAGTCGTTGGGCCTGCACCTGCACAACACACGCGGCATGGCCCTGGCCAATGCCTGGCAGGGGCTGCAGATGGGCGTGCGCCGCTTTGACGCCAGCATTGGCGGGCTGGGGGGATGCCCATTTGCGCCAGGCGCCGCAGGCAATCTCGCGACCGAGGATCTGGCCCTTTTATGCGCGCAGGCTGGTCTGGAGACACAGATCCGCATGGATGCACTGGTGCGGGCCATCGATGTGGCCGAAACCCTGGTGGGATACCCCTTGGGGGGATGCAGCCTGCGCTGGATTCGTCAAAACAAGGAAATGAGCATATGACCGATTCACTGGGCTGGCGCCAAAAGTTCGCTGTTCTGATTCCCTCCACCAACACCTCGGTACAACCCGAGTTCGACGCCATGCGTCCGGTGGGCGTCACCAACCATATCAGCCGCATCCGCATTCCCAACATCCCGCTGCAGTCCAATGAAGACTTCAGTCGTTTGATCGAGCTCATCGCGGCGGCGCAAAACGAAGCCGTCGACGCGGTGATGTCCTGCGAACCCACCCGCCTGGTGCTGGGCATTTCGGCTGAAACCTTTTGGGACGGTCTGAAGGCCAGCGTTCGCCTCAAGGCAGAACTCGGAGCGCGCACCCAGCTCCCGGTTTCCATGGGTTCGGAGGCTTGCGGCCGCGCGTTCAAGCGTCTGGGCATGAAGACCATCGCCGTGGTTACGCCCTACCACCCCGTGGGCGATGAAAACGTGGTTCGTTTTTTTGAGGAGGCGGGTTTTCGCGTCAAGCGCATCAAGGGACTCAAGTGCGCAAGTCCGGTGAAGATTGCCCACGTCAGCGAGCTGGAGCTGGCCCACGCCCTGCGCGAAATCGATGGCGACGACATCGACGGCATCATCCAGGTCGGCACCAATCTCGCCATGGCACGCTTGGCAGCTCAAGCAGAACTCTGGCTTGACAAACCGGTGGTGGCCATCAACACGGCCATCTACTGGGACGCATTGCGCTCGTCGGGCATCGAGGACAAGATGGCGGGCTTCGGCTCCCTTCTCGAAAAATACTGACACCCCAACCCCACACCCCATGAACGCCCCCGACCTCGGTTTGTCCAACGCCAAGTTAACAGCGCCACACCGCATCTATGCGGTGATCAAGGAACGGATCATCGATGGCACCTACCATCCAGGCCAGCGCCTGACCGAGCAGAGTTTTGCCGACGAATTCGAGTCCTCGCGTACACCCGTTCGGGAATCCATCCGCCTGCTGGCGTCCGAAGGTTACGTGGTCTTCCGGCCGAACAGCGGTACGGTAGTGCGCTCCTGGAGCGTGGCGGAGCTGCTCGAAATCTTCCGCCTCCGTGCGCGCTTGGAAGCCGACATTTGCGGCGACGCGGCGCTGCGTATCAACGAGGACCAGATCAAGCGCTTGTGCATGCTTCAGAACGCCATAGAGCTCGAAGGCACCGACAACAGCGAAGCCAACACGACGCGAGTGAGCCGCTTGAACAGGGAGTTCCATGACCTCATCGCCGTGGCGAGCCAGCAAGAGCGCATGGTATCGGTACTGGCCAAGGCCATCGAGGTGCCGGTGGTGCACCGCACCTTCCGCAGTTACAGTCCCCAGCAAATGCAGCGAAGCTTTTCCCAGCACCGCGAATTGATCGACGCGTTCAAGGCCCACGACCACGATTGGGCCGTGGCCGTCATGCGATGCCACATTCACGCGGCCAAAAATGCTGTTCTACATTCCATGACACCAGCCGTTGCCGGGCCATTGCCATGAACAGGGACGACCTGACTGACAACTATGCCGCTCAAGGCGCATTTGGAGCCAGCCTGGGCACGGGGACTCGCCACGCCTTGCTGATGGTCGACTTTGCCCAAGCCTATTTCGTGGAGGAGTCCCCACTCTACGCCGAGGCACCTCAAGCGCTTGAATGCGCCAGCCTCCTCCTGAATTGGGCGCGCCGCCATGCCGTAACCATCGTGCACACGCGTGTGGAGTACGACGCACAAGGCATCAATGGTGGCCACTTTTTTCGCAAGGTGCCTGCATTGAGGGTGTTCTGCGCCGGGAATCCGCTCGGCGACTTTGCCCCCGCAGTACGGCCGTTGCCCAATGAACTTGTCGTGACCAAGCAATATGCCAGCGCGTTTTTCGGCACTTCACTGGCGAGTACCTTGCGCACCCTGGGGGTGGATTGCGTGTTGATTGCCGGGATGAGCACCAGCGGATGCGTACGCGCCACAGCGCTCGACACGATTCAAAATGGCTTCATTCCCATTGTGGTGGCCGACGCTTGCGGTGACAGGCATGCCGCACCACACGACGCCAGTCTTTTTGATTTACAGGCGAAATACGCCGATGTCATGACATTTGCGCAAATGCAGGCGGCATTGGATGCTCACGGACTTGCAGCGCGAACTCCGACCCTGGCGTAACTAGTCAATCCAAGAGCCCCCCGCAGAGCGCGCCGCCCTACTCCACCGTCACGCTCTTGGCCAGGTTGCGCGGCTTGTCCACGTCCGTGCCGCGCGCGCAGGCGGTGTGGTAGGCCAGCAGTTGCAGCGGCACCACGTGCAGGATGGGGCTGAGCTGGCCGTAGTGCTCGGGCATGCGGATGACGTGGATGCCGTCGCTGGTCTCGATGTGCGTGTCCGCATCGGCCAGCACGTAGAGCACGCCGCCGCGCGCGCGCACTTCCTGCAGGTTGCTCTTGAGTTTTTCCAGCAGCGCGTCGTGCGGCGCCACAGCCACCACCGGCATGCTGCTGGTCACGAGCGCGAGCGGCCCGTGCTTGAGCTCGCCCGCGGGGTAGGCCTCGGCATGGATGTAGCTGATTTCCTTCAACTTCAGCGCGCCTTCGAGCGCGATCGGGTAGTGCAGGCCGCGGCCCAGGAAGAGTGCGTTTTCCTTGCGCGCAAATTCCTCCGCCCAGCCGATGATCTGCGGCTCCAGCGCCAGCACCGCCTGCAGCGCCACGGGCAGGTGGCGCATGGCGGTGAGGTGCGCGGCCTCCTGCTCGCTCGTCAGCCGTCCCCTGGCTTGCGCCAGCGCCAGCGTCAGCAGAAACAGGCCGGCGAGCTGCGTGGTGAAGGCCTTGGTGCTGGCCACGCCGATCTCCACCCCGGCGCGCGTCACGTAGGCCAGTTCGCACTCGCGCACCATGGCGCTCGTGGCCACGTTGCAGACGGTGAGCGTATGCATCATGCCCAGGCTTTGCGCATGGCGCAGCGCGGCCAGCGTGTCGGCGGTTTCGCCGCTCTGGCTGATGGCGACGACCAGCGTGCGCGCATCGGGCACGCTGGTGCGGTAGCGGTACTCGCTCGCCACTTCCACCTGCGTGGGGATGCCCGCAATCTCTTCGAGCCAGTAGCGCGCGGTGCAGCCGCTGTAATAGCTCGTGCCGCAGGCGAGGATGAGCACGCGGTCGATGTCCTGGAACACGCGCCAGGCGGCGGTGTGCGCGCCGTCGAACAGCTCGGGCACGACGGCTTCGATGCCGTCCAGCGTGTCGGCGATGGCGCGCGGCTGCTCGAAGATTTCCTTTTGCATGTAGTGGCGATAGGGCCCCAACTCGGCCGCGCCGCTGTGCGCCTGCACGGTGCGCACCGGGCGCTGCTCGGGCGCCAGCGGCCGGCCCGCGCGGTCGGCAATCCAGTACCGGCCGAGCTGCAGATCGACCAGGTCGCCCTCCTCCAGGTAGACGATCTGGTCGGTGACGCCCGCGAGCGCCATCGCGTCGCTGGCCAGAAAATGCTCCCCCTGCCCAACGCCCAGCACCAGGGGCGAGCCCGCGCGTGCACCGACCACGCGGTGCGGCTCGTCCTTGTGGATCACCGCGATCGCGTAGGCGCCGCGCAGCTCCTGCGTGGCCGCGCGCACGGCGGCGAACAGGTCGCCGTCGTAGAGGCTGTCGATCAGGTGGGCGATGACCTCGGTATCGGTCTGGCTCGCAAAGACATAGCCACGCGATTGCAGGCGCACGCGCAGCGTTTCGTAGTTCTCGATGATGCCGTTGTGCACCAGGGCGACATGGCCCGCCTGCGTGAGATCCGCGGGCGCCGCGCCCGGGCCGTAACTGGCGTGCGGGTGCGCATTGGAGACGGCCGGCGCGCCGTGCGTGGCCCAGCGCGTGTGCGCGATGCCGGTGGCGCCCTGCAGGCGCTCGTGCTCGACCTGCGCCATCAGCTCGGCCACGCGCGCGGTGCTGCGGGCGCGGCGCAGGCCACCCGCGCCGGTGCCGCCCAGACTGGCCTCATGCACCGCGACGCCGCACGAGTCATAGCCACGGTATTCCAGGCGCTGCAGGCCCTGCACCAGGATGGGAACGATGTTGCGCGTGGAGACCGCGCCGACGATGCCGCACATGGGAAGGCTCCTGAACGAGATGGGCCGATGCTAGGGGCGAAGAAGGTACATCGGTATTCGAATTTGAATAAAAATTGAAATTTGATTTCATCAATGACAAAAGATAAAATTTAAATTCATATTTTCTACTTATATGAAATTTAATATGAATCTGGACGCGATCGACCTGCGACTGCTCGACCTGCTGCAGCACGACGCCGCGCAAAGCAACCTGGCGCTGGCCGAGCGCGTGGGCATCTCGCCCGCCACCTGTCTGCGGCGCGTGCGCCGGCTGCACGAGAGCGGCCTGATCGAGCGCCAGGTGGCCCTGCTCTCGCACGATGCGCTCGCGGCCGTGCAGGGGCACGGGCTCGCAACCATCATCGAAGTCTCGCTCGACCAGCAGGGCGCCGAGCATCTGGCCGCGTTCGAAGCCCGCGCCGTGGCAGAAGACGCCGTGCAGCAGTGCTGGCGTGTCTCACCCGGCCCGGACTTCGTGCTCGTCGTGCAGGTGCGGGACATGCCGCACTACCTGCAGCTCGCCGAGCGCCTGTTCACACAGGATGCCAACGTGCGCAACGTCAAGACGTATTTTGCGATTCATCGCGCCAAATTCGATACGAAACTGCCTCTAGAGCCTGCCAGCAAAGCGCAACCAGCTATGAATTGAGGAATACCGAACCCGCCCTGCGCGGACAGCCCTTGACCTGCGCTGCGTTCGCCTTCATCTTCGGGCATTGAACCGCCGTGAACGCAGCGGCATGGAGCTTCCATGGAATTCAAGGACTACTACAAGACATTGGGCGTGGCGAAGGACGCCAGCGCCGGCGACATCAAGAAGGCCTACCGGCGCCTGGCGCGCAAGTACCACCCCGACGTCAGCAAGGAGGCCGACGCGAGTGCGCGCATGGCCGAGGTGAACGAGGCCAACGCCGTGCTCTCCGATCCCGAAAAGCGCGCCGCCTACGACGCGCTGGGCAGCGGCGGCGCGCAGGCGGGCGGGCAGGACTTCCGCCCGCCGCCCCACTGGGATGCGGGCTACGAATTCTCCGGCGCGCCCGAGGGCCAGGGCATGGACGAGGCGCAGTTCAGCGAATTCTTCGAGCAGCTGTTCGGCCGCGCGGCGCGGGCCAGGCACACGGCGGGCTCGGCCCGCGGACAGGGCGGCGCGGGCACGGCGCAGCGCGGCGCCGACCACCACGCGCGCATCGAGCTCGATCTGCGCGACGCCTACCTCGGCGGCGAGCGGCTGCTTTCGCTGCGCGGCGCGCGCCTGGATGCGCAGGGCCATCTCGTGCATGAAGAGCGTCAGGTGCAGGTCAACATACCGAAGGGCGTGCGCGAAGGCCAGCTCATCCGCCTGAGCGGCCAGGGCGGGCCGGGACTGGGCGGCGCGGCGGCGGGCGACCTGTTCCTGGAGGTTCAACTCAAACCCGACCCACGCTGGCGCACGCAGGACCGCGACGTCTACCTGAGCGTGCCCGTCGCGCCGTGGGAGGCGGAGCTGGGCGGCCCCATCGAGGTGCAGACGCCCGCCGGCACCACCGTGCAGGTCACGGTGCCGCCGCGCTTCAAGCCCGGGCGCAAGCTGCGCCTGAAGGAGCGCGGCATCCCGGCGGCGACGCCGGGCGACCTCTACCTGGAGCTGCACGTGGCGCTGCCGCCCGCCAGCACCGAAGCGCAGCAGCAGGCCTACCGCGCACTCGCCCAGGCCTTCCCCGGATTTGCCCCGCGCGCGGCGCAAGGAGTCTGACATGCCCTCTCGCAGCAATGAACTTCACGACACCCTGGTCGAACTGCTGGGCGATGGGGCCTGCCTGAGCGTGCAGGACCTGGCGCACGCCTGCCGCATGCAGACGGCCTGGGTGACCGAACGCCTGGCCACGGGCGTCTTGCAGGGCGAACTGCAGCACGGCCAGTGGCGCTGCAGTGGCGCCAGCCTGGTGCGCGCGCGGCGGCTGGCGCAACTGGAAACCACCTTCGACGCCGACCCGGAACTGGCGGCGCTGGCGACCGACCTGATCGAAGAGGTCGCCGATCTGCGCCAGCAGATCGCGGCACTGCACGCGCGCCTCGGCTTGCCCGAGTGATGGGCGTCGGGGCGTGACCAGCTCCTGCATGCGATCACCCAGGCCGCTTTCGGCAAGGCCGCCGCGGATGTCTCAGGCCGCAGGCCAGTCCAGCGTCACGGTGCAGCCCACGCCGGGCCGCGCCGACAGCGTGACCGTGGCGCCGTGGCGCTCGGCTATCAATTTGCACAGCGCGAGACCCGCGCCCACGCCTTCGAACTCGTCGTCGCGGTGCAGGCGCTGGAAGACGCCGAACAGGCCTCGCGCATGTTCGGGGGCGAAGCCGACGCCGTTGTCCGCGATGCCCAGCCGCACACGGCCGCCTGGCGCCGCGGCGCCCGACACCTCGATGCACGACGGCGCCTCGCGCCCGTGAGAGAACTTGACCGCATTGGCGAGCAGCTCCCTCACCGCCTGCGCAAACAGCACCGCGTCGGCGCGCACCGGGGGAAGGTCGCCGTGCACGTGCCATCGCACCGACTGCGCGCCGCTCAGGGCATCACGCTCCTGCCGCACGATGGCGTCCACGTCCACGACCGCCAGACGCAAGGGCGCGCAGCCGGCGCGGCTGATCGCCTGCAGGCCGTCGAGCATGGCGGCCATGCGGCGAGCCGACCGCTGCATCGTGGCGGCAAAGCCCAGCGCCTCGCGCACCTGCGCAGGCGGGTCGGGCTGCTGCTGCAGCACCTCGCGCAACAGTGTCGCGTAAGACGTCACATGCCGCAGCGGCGCACGCAGATCGTGCGAGACCGCCCGCAAGAATTCCTCCTGCGCTGCGGACAGTTCTTGCACACGCCTGAGCGCCGCGTCGCGCTCGGCCTGCAGGCGCCGCAGATCCTCGGTCACGGGGTTTTCTTCGCCGGGCGGTGCCACCCGGTCTTGCTCACCTGCCGCCCACGGCCCAGCGTGAGCACACCGGGCGGCGCATCCTCGGTGACGACCGAGCCCGCCCCCACCACGCCGCCCGCGCCGATGGTGACGGGCGCCACCAGCACGCAGTTGCTGCCCACGTGCACATCGTGCTCGATCACCGTGCGGTGCTTGTTCACGCCGTCGTAGTTGGCCGTGATCGAGCCCGCGCCATAGTTCACGCGCTCGCCCACCGTGGCGTCGCCCAGGTAGGCGAGGTGGTTGGCCTTGGCGCCGTCGGCCAGCCTGGAATTCTTCACTTCGACGAAGTTGCCGACGTGCACGTCGCGCCCGAGCTCGGCGCCGGGGCGCAGGCGCGCGAACGGCCCGACGCGCGCGCCCTCGCCCACCTGCACGCCCCTGGCTTCGCCGTCGATGTGCGTGTACGGCTGGATCACCGCGCCCGCCGCGATCACCGCATTGGCAATGCAGCAGTAGGCGCCGATGCGCGCCCCTTCGCCGATCTCGACCGCGCCCGTGAAGATGCAACCGACATCGATCTCCACGTCCTGCCCGCAGCTGAGCATGCCACGCGCACCGCTGCGTTCATCGTCACGCAAATCAAAGCGCGCCGGGTCCATCAGGCGCACGCCCTGCTCCATCAGGGCCTGCGCCTGATGCAACTGACAGGCCCTCTCCAGGCTGGCGAGCTGCGCCGGGCTGTTCACACCCGCCACCTGCAGCGCGTCGTCGATGCAGTGCGCCACCACCGGCACGCCGTCGGCCACGGCCATCGCCACCACGTCGGTCAGGTAGTACTCGTGCTGCGCGTTGTCGTTGGCCAGGCGCGCCACCCAGCCGCGCAGCAGCCGCGCGGGCACGGCCATGATGCCGCCGTAGACCTCCTCGATGGCGCGCTCGGCGGCGCTCGCGTCCTTGTGCTCGACGATGCGCTCCACCCCTGCGTCGGCGGCACGCACGATGCGCCCGTAGCCGCCGGGGTCGGCAAGGCGCACCGTCAGCAGCGCCAGACGCTCGCCCCCGCACGCCTGCACCAGCGCCCGCAGTGTTTCGGCACGCGTGAGCGGCACGTCGCCCGAGAGCACGAGCACCAGAGCGTCATCGGCCAGCAGCGGCAGCGCCTGCCGCACCGCGTGACCGGTGCCGAGTTGCGGCTGCTGCAAGGCAAACTTCAGGTCAAATTGGCCTGTAGCGCTTACCCATCCTGCGCAAGCGGCTTCAACTTCAGGAGCACCATGCCCCGTGATCACCACCACGCGCCGTGCCGAGAGGCTCGCCGCCTGATCGAGCACATGGTGCAGCAGCGGCCGACCGGCCAGGCGCTGCAGCACCTTGGGAATCCGGCTCTTCATCCGCGTGCCCTTGCCCGCGGCCATGACGATCACGTCGAGCATCGCGGCCGTCATGCCAGCGTCACCCGCGCGAACTTGCGCTTGCCGACCTGCACCACGTAGGTGCCCGCCGTCAGCTTGAGCCCTCTGTCGCTGACCACGGCGCCATCGACGCGCACGCCACCGCCGTCGATCAGGCGATTGGCCTCGCTGGTCGATGGCGCCAGGCCCGCCTGCTTGAGCACGATGCCCATGCCCAGCGGCGCGCCCGAGAGCCGCACCTCGGCCATCTCGTCGGGCACTCCGCCCTTGCTGCGGTTCTGGAAATCCTGCTCGGCCGCATCCGCCGCTGCCGCGCTGTGAAAGCGCGTGGTGATCTCCCTGGCGAGCAGCACCTTCGCATCCTTGGGGTTGCGCCCGGCGGCCACCTCGGCCTTGAGCGCGGCGATGTCTTCCAGGCTCCTGAACGACAGCAGCGTGTACCAGTCCCACATCAGCTCATCGCTGATCGACAGCACCTTGGCGAACATGGTGTTCGCATCCTCGGTGATGCCGATGTAGTTGTTCTTGCTCTTGGACATCTTGTCCACGCCGTCCAGCCCGACCAGCAGCGGCATGGTCAGGATGCACTGCGGCTCCTGGCCGTATTCCTGCTGCAGGTGCCGACCCACGAGCAGGTTGAACTTCTGGTCCGTGCCGCCCAGCTCCAGGTCGCTCTTGAGCGCCACCGAGTCGTAACCCTGCATCAGCGGATAGAGAAACTCGTGCACGCTGATCGACTGCCCGGCCTTGAAGCGCTTGTTGAAGTCGTCGCGCTCCATCATGCGCGCCACGGTGTATTTGGCCGCCAGCTCAATCATGCCGCGCGCGCCCAGCGGATCGCTCCACTCGCTGTTGTAGCGGATCTCGGTCCGGCTCTCGTCCAGCACCAGCTTGGCCTGGGCGAAGTAGGTTTCGGCGTTGGCGCGGATCTGCTCGGCCGTGAGCGGCGGGCGCGTGGCGTTGCGCCCGGAAGGGTCGCCAATGAGGGTCGTGAAATCGCCGATGAGGAAGATGACCTGGTGCCCCAGATCCTGCAACTGGCGCATCTTGTTGAGCACCACCGTGTGGCCGATGTGAATGTCGGGCGCGGTCGGATCAAGCCCCAGCTTGATGCGCAGCGGCTGCCCCGTGGCTTCGGCGCGGGCGAGCTTTTGCGTCCAATCCTCGATCGGCAGTAACTCATGCGTGCCCCGCAGCGACACCTGCAGCGCATGACGCACGGCGTCGGTGACCGGATATCTTGTAACAACGGGCTGATTCATAAGGGTTTTCAACCATGCGCGAAAGTCCCTCGGGACTATACTTGCGCGGTTTTTTGACTGTGGCGCATTCTAGTGGTCAACCGCACCTGCGGCCTCGGCTGCCGCGCCACTCACGTTGACCAGCGCCACGCTGCAGCGCTTTCCCGCTGAAAGCACCTGCGCGGACGCCCATTGCTTGGGGCAGAGATTGACCTACGGATTGAACACTGCCGGTGCGGCATTCCTGACTTCACTGGAACAATCCATCCGCAAACATCCCAAACGCGTGGCCGCCGCCGTCGCGGCCGTGCTGCTCACCGGTGGCGGTGGCGCCTACGCCGTCGCCTCCTTCGGACCCGACCCGGCAGACCTACCGATGGTCACGATCACCGAGAACGTGCCCTCGCTCGCCGCCGACATCGAGCTGGCCAGCCTGGACGACATCCACGGTTTTTCGCTCTACCGCTCCGACGTCACGCGCAGCAACGATACGCCCGAAGCCCTGCTGCAGCGCCTGGGCATCGCCGATCCGGGCGCTTCGGACTTCCTGCGCAAAGATGGGCTGTCGCAGCGCAACCTGCTGGGGCGCACCGGCCGCGTGCTCTCGGCCGAGGCCAGCAACGACCACCTGCTCACGCGCCTGACCGCCCGCTGGGCGCCGGATGACAGCGGCAGCTTCAAGCGCCTCGTGATCGAACGCCAGGCGGATGGCGGCTTTGCCTCGCGCATGGAAACTGCGGCGCTCACCGTCGGTTCGCGCCTGGGCAGCGGCACCATCACCAGTTCGCTGTTTGCCGCCACCGACGCGGCCAACATTCCAGACTCCGTGGCCGTGCAACTGGCCGAGGTCTTCTCGGGCAACATCGATTTCCGCCGTGCACTGCGCAAGGGCGACCACTTCAGCGTGGTCTACGAAACGCTGGAGGCCGATGGCGAGCCGATGCGCACCGGCCGCATGCTCAGCGCCGATTTCCACAACAACGGCAAGGATTTCAATGCCGTCTGGTTCCAGGGCAGCCCGACGGCCAAGGGCGCTTACTACACGCTCGACGGCCAGAGCCTGAACCGCGCCTACCTCACGTCACCCGTGGCCTTCACGCGCGTCACCAGCGGGTTCAAGATGCGTTTTCACCCCATCCTCAAGACCTGGCGCGCGCACCTGGGCACCGACTTCGCCGCCCCCACGGGCACGCCGGTGCGCACCATAGGCGATGGCACGGTCGATTTCGCCGGCGTGCAAAACGGCTACGGCAACGTGATCTACGTCAAGCACGCCAACCACCACGAAACCGTCTACGCCCACCTGAGTCGCATCGACGTGCACAAGGGCCAGTCCGTCTCGCAGGGGCAGACCATAGGCGCCGTGGGCCAGACCGGCTGGGCCACCGGGCCGCACCTGCACTTCGAGTTCAGGGTCAACGACAAGCAGGTCGACCCCATGACGACGGCCCTGCACAGCGAAGCGGCCGCACCCGTTGCCGCGGCGCAGCGCCCGGCCTTCGACCGCCTGGCAGCGCAGATGCGCATCGAGCTGGCCGCGGCCGCGCAAACCCTCTCCGTCGCCCAGGCCAACTGAAGCGCCGCGCCGCACGCCCATGAACACCCGCCCGGCGCGCTGGTTCATCGGGCTGATGTCGGGCACCTCGCTCGACGGCATCGATGGCGTGCTGGTGGATCTGTCCGGAAGCAATTGCCATGTCGCCGGCCACGCGGCAGCGCCATTCACTCCTGAATTGAGAGCAAGCCTGCTGGCCTTGAACGTCAGCGGCCCCGACGAACTGCACCGTGCCCGGCTTGCCGCCAACGCCCTGGCGCAAGGCTACGCGGCCGTGGTGCGGCGGCTCCTGGCCGAGTCGGCGCTCACCGCGAGCCAGGTGTGCGCCATCGGCGCCCACGGCCAGACCGTTCGCCACCGGCCACAGGAATTCGACGGCACGGGCTACACCATCCAGCTGAACAACCCGGCGCTGCTGGCCGAGCTCACCGGCATCACGGTGGTGGCCGATCTGCGCGGCCGCGACGTCGCCGCCGGTGGGCAGGGCGCGCCGCTGGTGCCGGCATTTCACCGCAAGATCTTCGGCCAGCCGGGCCGCGACCGCGCGGTGCTCAATCTCGGCGGCATCGCCAACCTCACGCTGCTGCGCCGCGACGGCAGCACCTCGGGCTGGGATTGCGGGCCAGCGAACACGCTGATGGACCAGTGGTACCAGAAGCATACCGGCCAGCCCTATGACGACGATGGCCGCTGGGCCGCCAGCGGCCATCCCTTGCCAGGCCTGCTGCAGGCGCTGCTGGGCGAGCCGTATTTCGCCCTGCCCCCGCCCAAAAGCACCGGGCGCGATCTGTTCAACCCCGCCTGGCTGCAGAAGCAGCTGGCGCATGCGGCCGGCGCGGCACCCGCCGACGTACAGGCCACGCTTGCCGAGTTGACGGCGCAAGTTTGCGCGCAGGACCTGCGACGGACGGCCCCCACCACCCGCGAGCTCATCGTCTGCGGCGGCGGCGCGCGCAACGGCCACCTGATGCGGCGCCTGCAGGCGCTGCTGCCAGGCTGCGCGGTGGCGTCCTCGGCACATCACGGCCTGCCCCCGCAGCAGGTCGAGGCGGCCGCCTTTGCCTGGCTCGCGCAGCAGTGCATCGATGGCCAGCCGGGCAATCTGCCCGCGGCCACCGGAGCGCGCGGCCCGCGCATTCTGGGTGCCATCCATCAGGCGTAGAGCTCGCCACGGCGGCAGCGCCGCCCTTCAGGCTCACCGCGCGGACCACCGCGCCATGGCTCACGATTCGATATCGATTTCAAGCGCGACGGGCGCCTCATCGGGTGCCAGCTGCGCAAAGATGAAGGTGGCGGCCAGGGTCAGCAGCCCCATGCTCACGAACGTGGCCTGAAACGCATGCAGCGTCTGCGTGCTGCCGGCGCCGAACGCATCGGAATAGGCCCCCAGCGCAGCGCCCGCGGCCGCCACGCCCATGCCCATGGCCAGCATCTGAACCATCGACAGCAGGCTGTTGCCGCTGCTCGCCATGGTCTGGCCCAGGTCCTTGAGCGTCACCGTGTTCATGGCGGTGAACTGCAGGGAATTGACCAGGCCGAACACGGCCAGCTGCGCGATGCGCAGCAGCAGCGGCTGCTCCGGGGTCATCAACGCGAGGCTGGCCATCATCAGGCCGACGGCGAAGGTGTTGACCACGAGCACGCGGCGATAGCCGAAATGCATGATGAGCGGCGTCGCGGCGCGCTTGACGGCGATGCCGGCGATGGCCACCGGCAGCATCATCATCCCGGCGTACAGCGGTGAATAACCCAGCCCCACCTGCAGCATCAGCGGCACGAGAAAGGGCATGCTGCCGCTGCCCAGGCGCGCGAACAGATTGCCCAGCAGGCCGATGCGCATGGAGTCGATGCTGAACAGCCTGGGCGAAAACAGCGGCTGCGCTGCCCGGGCCGCATGCAGCCAGTAGGCGGCCAGAGCGGCGAGGCCGAACACCATCAGCACGACCACGCCGGCCTGGCGCAGGCCCAGCCCCGACAGGCCATCGAGCCCCAGCGACAGCGCCACCATGCCGAAGGCCAGCAGGGCATAGCCGATCGCGTCGAAGCGCCCCGACGGGATCGGCCGGCCGCGCGGCATGTAGCGCAGCGTCGCCACCAGCCCCAGCAGTCCCACGGGCACATTGATCAGGAAGATCCAGTGCCACGACGCTACCTGCACCAGCCAGCCGCCCAGCGTCGGGCCGATGAGCGGCCCCACGAGCCCCGGGATCGCGACGAAGCTGATCGCCTCCAGGAACTCCTCGCGCGGGAAGGTGCGCAGGATCACGAGCCGCCCGACCGGCAGCAGCAGCGCCCCGCCGAAGCCCTGCAGCACGCGCGAGGCCACGAGCAGATCCAGCGTGGGCGAGAGCGCGCACAGCACCGACCCCAGCACGAACACGACGATGGCACTGAAAAACGCGCGCCGCATGCCGATGCGGTCGGCAATCCAGCCCGAGGCGGGAATCAGCATGGCCATGGCGACCGAGTACGCCACCACCACCGACTGCATGCGCAGCGGGCTCTCCTGCAGATCCGCAGCCATGGCGGGCAGCGCCGTGTTGACGATGGTCGCATCCAGCGTCTGCATGAAAAAGCCCACGGCCACGAGCCACAACAGCCGGGAGCGCGACTGGGGAAACCGGTGCTTCATGGTGGAGAGAACGCTTGCAGGAGGAGCCGCATCGAAAAAGCCGCCTGGCGGCGGCTCGACATCGCGGATGCGCGGGCGCAGACCGGATTCAGCTCAGCACCCGCACCCCGCCTCGGCGTTGGGGTTGCGCACCACGAACTGCATGCCCTGGGAGCCCTGCAGGCAATCGATCTCCGAGCCCTGCAGATACGGATAGCTCATGGGATCGACGACGAGCGCCGCGCCATCCTGCGCCAGCGTCACGTCTCCGTCACGCACCACGTCGTCCAGCGAAAACTGGTACTGGAAACCCTCGCAGCCACAGCCGTCCACGTGTGCGCGCAGTCTCAACTGCATGTTGCCCTTCTCGGCAACCAGGTGCTTGACGCGCGCGGCGGCGTCGTCGCTCAATCGTATCGATGGATTTGCCATGGAGTCCGTCCCAAAATCGTCAAAAGCCCGAGAAAGGCCCCGCATCGTAAGACAAGACCGGAAATCGTGCTCGGTCAGTCCGCGGAGGACGCCAGCTTGAGTTGCGGCACGCCTTCCAGCAGCATCTCGCTGGGGAACATCTGGCCTGCGATCACCGCGCCCTGGTGCATCTCGAGCATCTTGTAGTGCACGTCGCCCGTGACACGACCGCGCGGCTGCAGTTCCAGCAGCTCCCCCGCGTGCACCGGACCCTGCACCATTCCATTGACGATCACATGCGCCGCATGCACCGCGCCCTGCACCACGGCGGAGTCGGAAATCACGACGATGCTGCGCTCGCCGCCCGCCCGCACGTCGCCTCGAACCTCGCCATCGATGCGCAGACCGTCGCTGAAACTCACGTTGCCGTGCACGCTCGTGCCCTTGGCGATCAGGCTCTTGATCAGCGGTTGCTTCTTGCGGGAAAACATCGACAGCCTCCGGAAGGGTCAGGGCACCAGCGCGCCGGATCAGGCCGCTCAGTCCAGTGTCAGCGACTGGATGGCGCGCACCGACGCGCCCTGCAGCAGGCGCACCGTGACGGCTTTTACCACAACCCGCGCGGGCACCTGCACCACGTCTTCGATGCGCCGGTACTGCTGCAGCCGCAGCTCACGCACCACGGCGGGCGGATCGGAAGTCCAGGGCCTGCCGTCGCGCAGCCCCGCCAGCACCAGTTCCAGCCTCCCCTTGAACTCGGGTGCGTTGCGCATCGGCTGAATCACCAGCACCTGCCAGCGCAACTGCACGCCATCGCCGATGAGCTCGGCCTGCAGCCCGCGGATGTCCGGCGCGGCGCTCCCGGCGGACGAGGCGGGGATGAGTTTTTCGAAAAACGCCAGGTCGTCGCGTAGGCTGCGGTTGTCCGCCTCGAGCTCACGCATGCGCCCGGCCAGCGCATCGGCTGCGGCTCGCTCCGTGGCGCGCAGGCTCTCGGCGGCCGCGGCCGCCTGCTGCAGCCCGCGCATCTGCTCATGAAGTCGTTGGGATTCGGCGCGCAGGTCCCTGAGCTCCTGCCGCGCGCCGGCATCGAGACCGGCAAGGCTCTTGCCGAACTCGAAGGCCCACAGCGCCACCGCGGCGCTGAGCCCGAGCACCAGGGCCGCCAGCAGCCAGCGCAACGGCCAGGGCAGGGTGCGGCGCACCGACAGACGCGGCCCGGTCAGGAAGAATCGGCGGCGCAGACGGCGCAGACGCATCAGCGCAACCTTGAGCCCACCCGCCGCGGCAGACGGCGCCCCGGTGGATCGGCATACGCCAGAGACGCAAAAACCGCCCCGAAGGCGGTTTTTGGTGCTTGAGCGCGCCACGCGCGTGCAAGGCGGGGCTGAAAGCAGCCGTCGGGCACGCCCCCCGCATGCCAGCGCAGGTGCACGACAGGCGGGCAGGCGTGCGGCGGCATGGCTGCGGCGGCCCGCGGCGACTCAGCGCTTGGAGAACTGCTTGGCGCGGCGTGCGGAGTGCAGACCGACCTTCTTGCGTTCCACTTCACGGGCGTCGCGCGTGACGAAGCCGGCGGCGCTCAGTTGCGGCTTGAGCGTGGCGTCATAGTCGATCAGCGCACGGGTGATGCCATGGCGCGTGGCGCCGGCCTGACCGGACTCGCCGCCGCCATTGACGTTCACCTGGATGTCGAAGGTCGCGACGTGGTCGGTGAGCACCAGCGGCTGCCTGGCGATCATGATCGAGGTCTCGCGGCCGAAGTACTGCTGAATGTCCTTGCCATTCACCGTGATCTTGCCGCTGCCTTTTTTGAGAAACACGCGGGCGACGCTGGATTTGCGACGGCCGGTGCCATTGTTCCATTCACCAATCATTGTCCGGCTCCTCAAATTTCCAGCACTTTGGGCTGCTGCGCGGTGTGCGGATGCTCGGTGCCGCCGTAGACCTTGAGCTTCTTGATCATGGCGTAGCCCAGGGGCCCCTTGGGCAGCATGCCCTTGACGGCCTTCTCCAGCGCGCGGCCGGGGTGCTTGGCTTGCATGTCACGGAAGTTGGTCGCACGGATGCCGCCGGGGTAGCCCGAGTGGCGGTAGTACATCTTGTCGATGGACTTGGTGCCGGTGACCTTGAGGTGCGATGCGTTGATGACGATGATGTAATCGCCCGTATCGACGTGAGGCGTGTAGATGGCTTTGTGCTTGCCGCGCAGACGGTGGGCCACTTCGCTGGCAACCCGACCGAGCACCTTGTCGGTGGCGTCAATCACAAACCACTCGTGCACGACCTCAGCGGGTTTTGCGCTGAAAGTAGTCATGAGTTTCTCTCTTGAAAGAGGGTTTGAAGGCCCTTTTCCACGGTCGGTGCTCCTCTTGGGACGGGAGCCTCTTAGGTGGGTATGAAACTTCGCCGCGGGGCCATGAATTCGCTGCGAAGCCGGGCATTATAACGAATGCGGCGTCTGTGCCCTTTCACTGGCGCGCCAGCACCGGCGCGAGCGCCTTGCCGGTGTGCGTACCCAGGCGCACCAGGTCCTCGGGCGTGCCCTTGGCCACGATGCGCCCACCGCCCGCGCCGCCTTCGGGACCCAGGTCGATGACCCAGTCGGCCTCGGCGATCACGTCCAGGTCGTGCTCGATCACCAGCACGCTGTGGCCGCCATCGACCAGGCGGTGCAGCACCTGGATGAGCTTGTGCACGTCCGCCATGTGCAGGCCCACCGTGGGCTCATCGAGCACGTAGAGCGTGTGCGGGGTTTTCTGGCCGCGGCGGGTGACGTCGTCGCGCACCTTGGTCAGTTCCGTCACGAGCTTGATGCGCTGCGCCTCGCCGCCCGAAAGCGTGGGCGAGGGTTGGCCCAGCGTCAGATACCCCAGACCCACGTCCTGCAACAGCTTTAGCGGATGGGCGATGGCCGGCATGCTGGCGAAGAACTCCACGGCCTCGTCCACCTCCATGCGCAGCACCTCGCCGATGCTCTTGCCGCGCCAGGTGACGGCGAGCGTCTCGGGGTTGAAGCGCGCGCCGTGGCAGACCTCGCAAGGCAGCTTCACGTCGGGCAGGAAGCTCATTTCGATGGTGCGCATGCCCTGGCCTTCGCATGAGGGGCAGCGGCCCGCGCCGGTGTTGAAGCTGAAGCGCCCGGCGGCATAGCCGCGCGCCTTGGCCTCCAGCGTTTCGGCGAAGAGCTTGCGAATCAGGTCCCAGAAGCCGATATAGGTGGCGGGGCAGGAACGCGGCGTCTTGCCGATCGGCGTCTGATCGACTTCGAGCACGCGATCGATCGCCTCGAAGCCCGAGAGACCGGTGCAGCCGACGAGCGGCGGCGCCTTGCCCGCGTCCATCGCGTCGCGCCCCGCCCTGGTCTGGCGCTGGCCGACCCAGGCCGCGACGTTGGTCAGCAGCACATCGCGCGCGAGCGTGGATTTGCCCGAGCCCGAGACGCCGGTGATCGCCACGAGGCGGGCGAGCGGCACGCGCGCGGTGAGGTGCTGCAAGTTGTGCAATTGGGCGCCGTGGACGGTGAGCCAGTGCAGTGTCGTGTCTTCTTCCGTTTCAGTAGCTGTTTGCGCTTTATTTATAAGGTTTTCAGATTGTTTTATATCTGAAATCGTTTTATGTAGTGCGCTAACAGCTCTGTTTTCAAGAGCATCGATCAAACGGCGTGCCTGCAACGGGTGGCGCATCGCGTGCAGCAGATAGCGGCCGGTTTGCGAATCGGGTGCGGCTTCGAGGTCGGCCACGCTGCCCTCGGCGATCAGGCGCCCGCCGCGCTTGCCGGCACCGGGGCCGATGTCGATCACATGCTCGGCGCGGCGGATGGTATCTTCATCGTGCTCGACGACGACCAGCGTGTTGCCCTTGCTGGAAAGCTTGTGCAGGGCATCCAGCAGAATCTGGTTGTCGCGCGCGTGCAGGCCTATCGTCGGTTCATCGAGCACATAGCACACGCCCTGCAGGTTGCTGCCCAGTTGCGCCGCAAGACGAATGCGCTGCGCCTCGCCGCCCGACAGGCTGGGCGCACCGCGGTCCAGCGTCAGATACGACAGCCCCACCTCTTCGAGGAAGGCCAGCCGGCTCTCGATCTCGGGCAGCAGGTCGCGCGCGATGTCGGCCTCGCGGCCGCTGAGCCGCAGGCCCTGCACCCATGCGCGCACGTCGGCCACCGAGAGCTGCGCCACGTCGGTGATCGGCCGCCCATCGAACAGCACCGCGCGCGCCACCGGGTTCAGCCGCGTGCCGCCGCAGGTGGGACAGGGAATGTCTTCGAGGTCTTCGAGCTCGGGCTCGCCGAAGGTCTTCTCGCGCCCCAGCTCGCGGTCGGCGTGCAGGGATTCGTCGATCACCTTGCGCTGCGCGCGCGTGAGCTGCACGCCCGTGCCCATGCAGTCCGGGCACCAGCCGTGCTTGCTGTTGTAGCTGAACAGGCGCGGATCGGGCTCGGCATACGAGGTGGCGCAGACCGGGCAGGCGCGCTGGGTGGAGAACACCTGCACGCGGCCGATCTGCGCGGTGGAGGCGCCCGAGCGCAGCGCATCTTCCAGACCATCGAGCTCGCCCAGCACCTGCACCACGCCCTTGCCCAGCGCCAGCGCCTTTTCGAGCTGCTCGCGCAGCAGCGCTTCGCCGGCGGGCGAAACATGAAGGCTGAACACCGGCAGCTCGATGTGGTGCTCCTTGAAGCGGTCGATGCGCGGAAAGCCCGTGGTCGGCAGGAATTCGCCATCCACACGCAGATGCGTGTAGCCGCGCGGGCGCGCCCAGTCCGCGAGTTCGGTGTAGACCCCCTTGCGGCCCACCACCAGCGGCGCGAGCAGCCCGATGTGCTGGCCGCGGTACTCGCGCAGGATGTGCGCCGCGATGCTGTCCATGCTCTGCGGCTGCACGGCGGCGCCGTCGTGGATGCAGTGCTGCACGCCGAGCTTGACGTAGAGCAGGCGCAGGAAGTGCCAAAGCTCGGTGGTGGTGCCCACGGTGCTCTTGCGCCCGCCGCGCGACAGGCGCTGCTCGATCGCGACCGTGGGCGGAATGCCGTAGACCGCGTCCACCTCGGGCCGGCCCGCCGGCTGCACGATGGAACGCGCATAGGCGTTGAGCGATTCGAGGTAGCGCCGCTGGCCTTCGTTGAACAGGATGTCGAAGGCCAGCGTGGACTTGCCCGAGCCCGAGACGCCGGTGATCACATTGAACTTGCCGCGCGGGATGTTGACCGAGAGGTGCTGCAGGTTGTGCTCGCGGGCGTTGATGATCTCGATCGAGGTGGAGCGCTGGGTGTTGAGCCGATAACCCGGGCGCGGCTCCTGCACGCTGAACGCCGGGCGCTCGGCGCCCAATGCCTGCTCGTACTCGCGCAGCGCCTGCGCGGTGTGCGACGTGGGGTGCTGGCGCAGGTCCTCGGGCGGGCCAAAGGCCACGAGCTGCCCGCCGCCCTCGCCGCCTTCGGGGCCGAGGTCGATCACCCAGTCGCTCGCGCGGATCACGTCCAGGTTGTGCTCGATGACGATCAGCGAATGCCCGGCGTCGAGCAGCTTGCGCAACGCGCGCATGAGCTTGGCGATGTCGTCGAAGTGCAGGCCGGTGGTCGGCTCGTCGAACAGAAAGAGCTGGCCCCTGCGCGCCAGCGCCTGGTGCGACTTGGCCCGCCCGCGCGCCGCCTCGGCGAGAAAGCCCGCGAGCTTGAGGCGTTGCGCCTCGCCGCCCGAGAGCGTGGGCACGGGCTGGCCGAGCTTGACGTACTCCAGCCCCACGTCGACGATGGGCGCGAGCGCGTGCACCACGTCGGCATCCCGCGCAAAAAGCTGCGCCGCCTCGCTCACCGTCAGTTCCAGCACGTCGGCTACGTTCAGCAGCCGCCCGCCGCGCTCGACGCGCACCTCCAGCACCTCGGGGCGGTAGCGCTGGCCATTGCAGTCGGGGCAGCGCAGATAGACGTCGGAGAGGAACTGCATCTCCACATGCTCGAAGCCCGAGCCGCCGCAGGTCGGGCAGCGCCCGTCGCCGCTGTTGAAGCTGAACTTGGCGGCGCCGTAGCCGCGCTCGCAGGAAAGCGGCGCGGCGGCGAAGATCTGGCGGATGCTGTCCCACGCGCCCACGTAGCTCGCGGGGTTGGAGCGCGCCGTCTTGCCGATGGGCGACTGATCGACGAAGACCGCATCGCTCAGGTGATCGGCGCCGAGCAGTCGGTCGTGCGCGCCGGGGGCCTCGGTGGTCTTGCCGAAGTGGCGCATCAGCGCGGGCGCGAGGATGTCCTGGATCAGTGTGGACTTGCCCGAGCCGGAAACGCCCGTCACCGTCACCAGCCGCTGCAGCGGGAATTCAACGGTGATGCCCTTGAGGTTGTGCTCGCGCGCACCTTCGAGGATGAGGCGCGGCGTGGCATCGACCACCGCGCGCTTGAAGCCCATGGCGATGGACTTGCGCCCGCCGAGGTACTGGCCGGTGAGCGTGTCCGCGCCGCGCAGCGCATCGACGGGACCGTCGAACACGATGCGCCCGCCGCGTTCGCCCGGCCCCGGCCCCATGTCGATCACGCGATCGGCCGCGAGCATCACCGCCGGGTCGTGCTCGACGACGACCAGTGTGTTGCCCGCATCCACGAGGCGGCGCATGGCCTGCGTGATGCGTTCCATGTCGCGCGGGTGCAGGCCGATGCTGGGCTCGTCCAGCACGAAGAGCGTGTTCACCAGCGAGGTGCCGAGCGCCGTCGTGAGGTTGATGCGCTGCACCTCGCCGCCGCTGAGCGTGCGGCTTTGCCGATCCAGCGTAAGGTAGCCGATGCCCACGTCGCAAAGGTATTTGAGCCGCGTGGCGATCTCGTCGTGCAGCATGGCCAGCGCCTGCGTTTCAGCCGCGCCCGGCTGCGGTGTATCGCCCTGCGGGCGCGCGTCCGCATCGCCCTTCATCCGATCAAAGAACTGCCGCAGGCGATCGAGCGGCAGCAGCATCAGATCGTGCAGGCACAGCCCCGGCAGCGCTTCAAGCTGCGCGCGGCTCCACGCCACGCCCTGCGGCATGAACCGCTTCTGCGGCGCCAGCACCGCATCCGCATCCGCCTTGCTGCCGATGCGCCAGAGCAGGCTCTCGGTCTTGAGGCGCGCACCCGCGCACACCGGGCAGGGCGTGTAGCTGCGGTACTTGGAGAGCAGCACGCGGATGTGCATCTTGTACGCCTTCGTCTCCAGGTAGGCGAAGAAGCGGCGGATGCCGTACCACTGCCGGTTCCAGTTGCCCTCGCGGTAGTCGGGCGTGCCGTCGATCACCCAGCGCTGCTGCGCCTCGGTGAGCTTGTTCCACGGCGTGTCGCGCGGGATGCCTGCGGCCTCGCCGTAGCGCATCAGGTCGTCCTGGATTTCCTTCCACGCAGGCGTCTGGATCGCCTTGATCGCCCCCGCGCGCAGCGTGCGCCTGTCGTCGGGAATCACCAGCCCCCAATCGACGCCGATCACGCGGCCAAAGCCGCGGCAGGTCTCGCACGCGCCCGCGGGTGAGTTGAACGAGAACATCGACGAGACCGGCTCGGCGTAGCGGATGTCGCTCTCGGGGCAGTGCAGGCCGGTGGAAAAGCGCCACAGATCAGGTTCACCTTCGTCCTCGCGCAGCGCATACACCGCCATGCGCCCACCGCCGCGCAAGAGCGCCGTCTCGATCGCCTCGACCACGCGCGCGCGTTCGGCGCGGCTCATGCGAAAGCGGTCGGCGACCACGTCGAGCTGCTTGCGGCCCTCCACCTCGCGCTCGGCCTGCACCTTGGTGAAGCCGCTGGCCGACAGCCATTGCTGCATCTGCTCGGCCGTGGTGCCGCCTGGCAGCTCGGCGGCGAAGGTCAGCACGATGCGCGGATCGCCCGCCTGCGCGCAGCGCGCCTGCAGCTCGGCGTGGATGCTGTCCGCGCTGTCGTGGCGCACCGGCAGCGCGGTCTGGCGGTCAAAGAGCCGCCCGGCGCGCGCGAACAGGAGCTTGAGGTGATCGTTCAGCTCCGTCATCGTGCCCACGGTCGATCGGCTGGAGCGCACCGGGTTGGTCTGGTCGATCGCGATCGCGGGCGGCACGCCCTCGACCTTGTCCACCGCCGGCTTGTCCATGCGGTCCAGGAACTGGCGCGCGTAGGGGCTGAAGGTCTCTACGTAGCGCCGCTGCCCCTCGGCGTAGAGCGTGTCGAACACCAGGCTGGACTTGCCCGAGCCACTCGGGCCGGTGACCACCGTCAGCGTGCCGGTCTGGATGTCCAGATCGAGGTTCTTCAGGTTGTGCTGGCGGGCTCCGCGTATGCGGATGCTTCCCTCGTTCATGTGGCGGCCTTCACGGAAGTGGGGCCAAAATTCTAGGCGGCGAGGCCCATGTCGCAAGGATGCAGGGTTATAGGCAGCGTTTTACTTCATTTGAAATAAAATCCTTTTTTATTTTCATATGATGCTTTCTTTACCCAAACCCTGTACCATGTGCTCATTCATGGTTTGGCAAGGAGCACGCGATGACCGCCACCCAAGCTGTCCAAGCCATCGATCCCCAGGCGGTTCTGACTAAGGCAGCCCTGCGCGCGGCAGACCTGCTGGCCCTGCAGAACACCGACCTGGCGAAGGTGATCGGAGTCAGCAACGCAACGGTCAGCCGCTACAGGAACGGCAGCGCGGAAATCTCGCCCGCCACCAAGACCGGCGAACTCGCGCTGCTGCTGGTGCGCCTCTTCCGCTCGCTCGATCCGCTGATCGGCTCAGACACAGAAATGCGCAGGCAATGGATGCACTCGCGCAACAAGGCCCTCGGGGGCATCCCCGCCGAGCTGGTCCTCAGGCCCGACGGCCTGGTGCGCACCCTCGCCTATCTGGACGGGATGCGCGCCGCAGCATGACGCAGGCGCAGTGGCAGCCCGGGTGGCTCGCAGACTCGGCCACCCACCTGGTGGAGCCCGCCGTCTGGCGCGGCGTCGAAACGCAGTACACCAGTTCCAGTTTGCAGCTCGTTGATTCCCACGCCGAGCACGATGCACTCGAGGCGCTGCTGGAAGCGAGCAAACCGCCACCGCCCAGCCTGGCCCAGGAACGGCATTTCCTGCTTTTCACGCCGTTCCGTTACACGCCGGTGCACCCCAGCCGCTTCCGGGCGTCCGGGCATCTGGGCATCTGGTACGGGGCGCGCGAGCTGGAGGCGGCCTGCGCCGAAGTGGCCTACTGGCGCATGCGCTTCATTCTCGATAGCGCGGGCCTCACCCGACGCAGGATCACAACCCGCCACACCTTCTTCATGGCCAGCGTGGAAGGCTCGTGCATCGACCTGACCGCTCCCCCGTGGAGCACTTTCGAGGACGCCTGGAAAAACCCCCGGGACTACGCGCAGACCCATCGCCTGGCCGAAGCCGCCGAGGTTGCGGGCATCCAGGTCATCCGGTACGCATCGGTCCGGGCACCGGGTTGCACCTGCTTTGCCGTTTTCACGCCCGAAGCCTTGAGCGAACCGGCTGGAGGCCTCGATCGGTCACGGCAAAGGTGGACCTGCACGGCCACCCATGATCGCGTCCTGATGGCGGAAGACGGCGGCCCCGGTCGATTCGAGTGGGATTGCTGAACAAAACGCACCGGGCCTTGTTTGGCGAGAAAAGCATGGGTAGCGTTTAGGGCCAATGTAATCATCCGGGATGCGATAGCTATCGGATGATTGCGAGACCGTACACTGTGACGCAGACTGCTGCCGGTGGTCAGACCAATCAAAAAACACAGTCAAGAGGAGCGCAACCCCATGGAAAGTTTTATCGCACGCCTCCACAAACACTCTGAGCATGTCAAGAACGTGGGCAGCTACTGCACGACGGAAGAAACGACCAAGCAGGCGCTCATCCTGCCGCTGTTGGACATTCTGGGCTTTTCACCATTTGATCCAACCCGGGTGAAGGCGGAATACAGTGCTGATTTTCCCGGTGCGAAAATCAGCGAACGGGTGGACTACGCACTCTTTTGCCATGGCGTACCCGTGATGTTCATCGAAGCCAAGGCGCGTGGTGAGAACCTGTCCAACCACAGTCCCCAGCTTTCGCGCTACTTCAACGCCTCGCCGGAAGTGACAATCGGCGCTGTGACCAACGGCCGGGAATGGCGCTTTTTCACCGACCTGGTCAACAAGAATGTGATGGACACAGCCCCGTTTTTGACGGTGGATTTCGAGGACATGGATGTCGATTTGCTTCCACGCCTGAACCGCTTTCGGCACGATGAGTTCAAGCCGGAAGCGCTGCGCACCCTGGCGGAGGAGACGGTGTATCTCAACGCCTTCACCAAAGTGATCAGCCAAAGCCTGCGCGAACCCGATGCGGAGTTTGTGAAATATGTGGCTGGGCGGGCCGATGTTCAGCGCCAGTTCAATGCCCGGTTCCTGGAAGGTATTGCCCCTATCGTCAAGCAAGCGGTAGAGCGGGCGGTGAGCAACATGGTGGTGTCGGGTCTATCCGCCCGGGAGACACCTGCACTAACGTCGCCTGCACCAGATGGCGAGCTGCAAAAGCAACCCGAGGACAATGGCGAAGCCAGAACCGACGTCATCGACCCGACCAATCCCCGGATCGTGACGACATACGCGGAGCGGAGACTGTTCGAGATCGTTCAGGAAATCTTGGGTGACGCGGCCGAGATTTCAACCAAGGACACGGAAAGCTATTACTCGGTGCTGTATCAGAACAAGGTCAACCGGTGGCTATTGCGCTTTCACTCCGACAAGCGCCAGCCGTGTATTTCAGTGTGCGTGCCCCTGACAGACGAGCGCAAGCACGAAATCGCCCGCGCGGGCCTGCAGCTGGGCACTGGAGACACCATTTTGCTGGGTCAACCGGAACACTTGGCGCGTATTTCTGGCATCGTTTTTGATGCTCTGGCGTATTGCCAGGACGATGCCAATTTCAAGCGTTCCAGCCATGATTGATGGTCAGAAAGCTTAGTACGGTGGGTTCAGTCATGCAGCGCACCGGCCCAAAACGCGGCAACGCCAACCCCCATGCAAGCGCCTCCGACACAGCGGCATGCCCACAGTGCGGCGCGATCTAAAGCAAAGTTCAAGAGGCAATAGGAAACCCCACGGCACGGCGATCCGCGCGCGTAGCCCCACCCGAGCGGACGCGCAAGGCGCGGATTACCTGGGCGCTGGTTGCCGTCGCCGCGCTATTGACTTTCCCCCCGGCCTGGGCGATCAACAAGTGCACGGGCGCGGATGGCAAAGTGGTGTTTCAGGACTTGCCCTGCGCGGGCCGGGGCGAGAAGATCGAAGTGCGACCAGCTAGCGGATATGCCGATGAGCAGAATGCGCAGGACGCCAAGGCCGTGGTGCAGAAGCTTCAGGCGGACAACCAGATGGCGGAGGCGATTCGCACGCACGAACCGCTGGTGGGCATGACGCGCGCGCAATTGCGGGAGGCCATGGGCATGCCCACGAAGGTGAACGCCAACAACTATGGCGGCGTGCAAGACGAACAGGTGATTTACGAGCGGCCGAACGAGACCTGGTACGTGTACACGCGCGCAGGCGTGGTGACATCGATCCAGCACCGCCCGGGACCATCTACTGGCGCGCGCACGCGCGGCCCCGAACGCCGCTGCCCGACACAGCATGAGATCAAGGATGCGATCACGTCGGCGAGCAGCATCGCGCTGAGCGTAGAGGAAAAAGAGGCGCGCTGGCGTGTGATCCGCGAGATGCAGGTGTGCGGGAGACAGTAGCGGCAATAGCGCCCTGCGGCTCGCCTTCTAAAACACTTTTCCACCATTCCCCGCGCGCGCAGCACAGTGCTTGCATCACTGGTGCCGACGAAGCGGGGCATGCGATCCTTTCTTGAAAACCATCCGGCGCTGGCGCGCGTGGTGCGCCCGAGGCGCCTGACGCCAGAGCAGGCGGCGCTGTTGGGCGAGCCGCGCGCTGATCGTGGCTGCGACGACACTTGCAGTGAGCCTGGGGCATCATGATGGGCTGGCTGGGGAAATCGCTGACCATCAAGCGCTGACAGCTATCGAATGTGATTCATATCAGCGAAGGCCGCTGTGCGGCCTCCTCCCACGCGGGGCCGTCGAACCACGCATCCCCCTCCAGATGCGCGCGCAGCATCGGCAGGCTGTCCAGCCCCCAGAACAGCTTGCCGCCCACCTCGAACATCGGCACGCCGAACACGCCGCGCGCCGCCGCTTCGTCGGTGTTGGCGCGCAGCAGCGCCTTGGCGTGCGCGGCGGGGTCGCCCTCGGGGCGCCATTGCTCGGCCAGCGCCTGCGTCAGCGCGTCGAGCCGCGCCGGGTCCAGCGGATCGTGCCCGCCCAGCCACGCATGGCGCAGCACCGTGCCCGCGACGTAGCGGTTGATGAATCCCTCTTCGCTGCAGGTGAGCGCCAGACGCAGCAGCGGCAGGCTGTTGAACGGGAACTGGGGTGGCATGTCCAGCCCGCAGCCGAGCGAGGCCCCGAGCCATTGCACATGCCTCGCCGTCCAGGCCCGCTTGGGCGCGATCGCCGCTGGACCCACGTTGCCCATCCGCTGCAAGAGCGCGCCGAGCAGCACCGGCCGGTAGCGCACGCGCACGCTCAGGCCCTGCAGCGCCTTGGGCAGTTGCTCGAAGGCCAGCCACGAATAGGGCGAGACGAAATCCAGATAAAAGGTGATGTCGTGCACGGCGTGGACTTTCAAGTAAAAAGTGGGTCTGGCGCTTATCCAGAAAGCGCCACCAGCTATGGTTTAAGTAGTCTGCGGTTTGGGCGCCTGCACGACGTCTTCCACCGGCGCGCCGGTCAGGCGTGGCAGATCCTGCGGCTTGAGCCGGAACACCGCGTGCGGATGCCCGGCCGCCGCCCAGATTTCGTCAAAGCGCAGCAGTTCGCGGTCGATCAGGGTGACGGGCGGTTGGGTGAATCCCACGGGCGAGACGCCGCCGATGGTGAAGCCGGTCGCGGCCTTGACGAAATCGGCATCGGCGCGGCCGATCGCGCCCACCAGCGCGCCCACCTTCTTCTCGTCCACACGCCGATCGCCCGAGGTAACGACGAGCACGGCCGCGCCGTCGCTCTTGCGCCGGAAGATGATGCTCTTGGCGATCTGCCCGACGACGATGCCCAGCGCGTCGGCCGCCTGCTGCGCGGTGCGCGCGGCATCGTCGAGCATCTGCGGCACATGCGGATGGCCCGCGGCCGCCAGGGCGGCGGCCACGCGCAGCGTACTTTCGGAAAACGCCGTGGAATCGGTGTCGGACATGATCGGTGAAGCTCCGGAAATCAGGCGGCGCGCGCCACGCGGCCGACGAAGGCCAGGCTCGCGCCCATGGCCATCAGCACGCCGCCGAGGACGCGATTCTGCACACGCTGGGTGCGCTCGGACGAGAGCCAGCGGCGCAAGCTGGAGGCCAGCGCGGCATACCCGTGCATCACCACCAGATCCACGGAAATGGTGGTCGCCAGCAAAATCAGCAACTGCAGCCACAGCGGCCGGTCGGTCCGCAGGAACTGCGGCAGGACGGCCACCATGAACACGATGCCCTTGGGGTTGGTCGCGTTGGTGAACAGCCCGCGCATGAAGCGCTGGCGCGCGCTCAGCCGCGCCACTTGCGCTGTCTTCGCGGGCGATGCGGCATCCTGCGCAGGCAGCACGGGCGCCTGCCACTGCTTGAAGCCCAGCCACAGCAGGTAGGCCGCACCCAGCATCTTCACGACCATGAAGGCGGTGCCGGACGCCAGCAGCAGCGCCCCGATGCCCGCGCCCGCCACCAGCAGGATGATCGCCAGGCCCGCTTGCAGCCCCAAGATGGTCGCGCTGGCCTGGCGCACGCCATAGGCCAGGCCATGGCTCATCGACAGCACGGCGCCCGAGCCGGGCGACAGCGCAATCGCCCACGAGGCGACGAAATACGCCAGCCAGATGTGCCAGTCCATGTCAGCCCGCCCGCTTGTTCAGGATGGCCACCGCCACGCGCGATTGCGGCTTCTTGCCCAGCACGCCGCTGATGGCGGCGCCCGCATCAACGAGCTTGTCCAGGTCGATCCCCGTCTCTATGCCCAGGCCGTTCATCAGGTAGACCACGTCTTCGGTCGCGACGTTGCCCGTCGCGCCCTTGGCGTAGGGGCAGCCGCCCAGGCCCGAAACGGACGACTGGAAGTTCCACACGCCCAGCTCCATCGCCGCCAGCGTGTTGGAAAGCGCCTGCCCGTAGGTGTCGTGAAAATGCCCCGAGACGTGGTCGACGTCGTAATGCTTGAGCGCCGCCTCGATGGCGCGCTGCACCTTGCGCGGCGTGCCCACGCCTATGGTGTCGGCCACGTCCACGCGCTCGACGCCTATACCCTTCATCAGCCCCGCGAGGTACTCCACGCGCGCGGGCGCGACCTCGCCCTCGTAGGGGCAGCCCACGGTGCAGCTCATCGCGCCGCGCACCGCGATGCCCGCCGCGCGCGCGGCCTGCACCACCGGCGCGAAGCGCTCGATGCTCTCGGCGATGCTGCAGTTGATGTTCCTCTGGCTGAAGGCCTCGCTCGCCGCGCCGAAGACGACGATCTCGTCGGGCTGGTCCAGCAGCGCGGCCTCGAAGCCCTTCATGTTGGGCACGAGCACCGAATAGCGCACACCCGGCTCGCGCCGCATGCCGCTCATCACCGCATGGTTGTCGGCCATCTGCGGCACCCACTTGGGACTGACGTAGCTCGTGACCTCGATTTCCTTCAGGCCCGCCGCGTGCAGGCGCGCGACGAGCTCGATCTTCGCCTCGCTCGCCACGGGCTGCTTTTCGTTCTGCAGGCCGTCGCGCGGGCCGACGTCGATGATCCGCACTCGGGAGGGGTATTGCATCGCAGTTCTCCAAAAAACCTCAAGCCGTCGCCAGCTTAAGCAGTTCCTCGCCCTCGGCCACCTGGTCACCGGGCGCGTAGAGCAGCTCGGCCACGGTGCCGTCGCGCGGCGCGGCGATGGTGTGCTCCATTTTCATCGCCTCCATCACCGCCAGCGCCTGGCCCTTGCTCACTTTATCGCCCGCCTTCACGGCGAACGAGACCACCTTGCCCGGCATGGGCGCGGTGAGGCGCCCGCCCTCTTCCTGCGACGCGCCGGCCTGCGCCAGTTGGTCGATCATGGTGATGCGCGTGGCGCCCTGCGGGGCGAACACGTCGAGCAGCCCGCCACGCGCGTAGACCGCCATCGTCTCACGCCGGCCGGCAAAGCGCAGGTCGATGCGCTCGCCCGCCACGCGCTCGAACACCAGCGCGCCGCTCACGGCCTGTTCGCCCTCGCCCACAGTCAATTGCAGCGCGCCATCGTGCGCGTAATGCAGCGTCGCCGTCTGCGCCGCGCCGCCGAAGTCCAGCGCAAAGCGGCGCACCACCGTGCCATGCGAATGCCAGCCATCGCGGCGGCTGAAGGGATCGGCCGTCTCGCGCGCGCGCTCGGCCAGCAGCGTGTGCGCCACCGCGGCGGCGGCGGCCAGCGGCAGGCCCACGGGCTCTTGCTGGAACAGCGCCGCGCGCTCGCGCTCGATCAGCGCGGTATCGAGCTCGGCTTTGGCAAACGCATGGCTCGCCACGGCACGGCGCAGAAACTGCACGTTGGTGGCGAGGCCGACGATGTGCGTCGCCGCCAGCGCCTCTTTCAAGCGCGCCAAGGCCTGCTCGCGCGTGGCGCCGTGCACGATCAGCTTGGCGATCATGCTGTCGTAGAACGGGCTGATCGCGTCGCCCTCGCGCACGCCATCGTCGAAGCGCACGTGAATGCCCGCGCCCTGCAGCGCCGCGCGCTCGAAGCCCACGTGCAGCGGCTTGCGGTAGACCGCGAGCTGGCCGGTAGCGGGCAGGAAGTCGTTGTCCGGCGTTTCCGCGCAGATGCGCGCCTCGATCGCGTGGCCGGTGATGTGCAAATCCTCCTGCCGGCACGGCAGCGGCTCGCCCGCGGCCACACGCAACTGCCACTCGACCAGATCCTGCCCGGTGATCGCCTCGGTCACCGGATGCTCCACCTGCAGGCGCGTGTTCATCTCCATGAAGAAGAACTGCATCTGCTCGGGGTGCGCGTAGCCGCCCGGCTGCTCGACGATGAACTCCACCGTGCCCGCGCCGACGTAATTCACCGCGCGCGCCGCCGCCACGGCCGCTTCGCCCATCTTGCGGCGCATCTCGGGCGTGAGCCCGGGCGCGGGCGATTCTTCCAGCACCTTCTGATGGCGCCGCTGCGTGGAGCAGTCGCGCTCGAAGAGGTAGACCACATTCCCGTGCGTGTCGCCGAAGATCTGGATCTCGATATGGCGCGGGCGCTGCACGAGTTTTTCGACCAGCACCGCATCGTTGGCGAAGCTGTTCATCGCCTCGCGCTGGCACGACACCAGCGCCGCGGCGAAGTCTTCGCTCTTGTAGACCTCGCGCATGCCCTTGCCGCCGCCGCCCGCGCTGGCCTTGATGAGCACCGGGTAGCCGATCCGGTCGGCCTCGCGCTGCAGCAGCGCCGGGTCCTGGTCCTCGCCCTGGTAGCCCGGCACCAGCGGCACGCCCGCCTTGGCCATGAGGCGCTTGGATTCGGCCTTCAGGCCCATCGCCTGGATGCTTGACGGTAGCGGGCCGATGAAGACCA
Organism: Comamonas sp. SCN 67-35; assembly: GCA_001725255.1. Classification (GTDB taxonomy): domain Bacteria; phylum Pseudomonadota; class Gammaproteobacteria; order Burkholderiales; family Burkholderiaceae_C; genus Comamonas_C. The sequence goes on from MEFV01000004.1 coordinate 187,902, forward strand.
GCCCCGCATCCGCGCAGGCCTGTGCGAAGTGCGTGTTCTCGCTCAGAAAACCGTAACCGGGGTGGATCGCCTGCGCGCCCGTGGCCTTGGCCGCGTCGATGATGGCCTGCCAGCGCAGGTAGCTGTCTGCTGGAGCGCTGCCACCAATGTGCACCGCCTCGTCGCACGCCGCCACATGCTTGGCGCGCGCGTCGGCGTCGGAATACACCGCGACGGTCTTCACGCCCATGCGGCGCGCGGTTGCCGCCACCCGGCAGGCGATTTCGCCGCGATTTGCAATCAGTATCTTTTCAAACATCACGCCCTCCGCGACTCATCGCCTGCCGCACGCTGCGCGTGCCATGCAATTTGGTGAAACGTCTGCTGCGCAGCCGTTTTCGCCGCGGTTTGCAATCAGGATTTTTTCGAACATTCAAGCCACCTTCACAGAACCCGAAAACACCGACGACACGCGCCGCAGCACGGCGCGCAGGAATTTGAACAGCACCACGAGCAGCAGCGCGGACACCACCAGCGCCGCCGCCAGCGCCGCACCGAACCACACCGGATGCGAGAGCGCCAGCCACAGCGCGGCGACGACGATGCCGTCCTCGAAAAACGACAACCCCCAGTTGGAAAACGGTTCGGGCGAGACGTTGACCGCCGCGCGCGTGGTCATCTTGGTGGCCAGCGCGGTGGCCGAGAGCGAGCCACCGAGCAGCCCCGCCACCACCGCCATCGTGGCGTCGTTCATGCCGAACACGCTGGCCGCCAGCAGGGCGCCCGCAGGCACGCGGATGAAGGCGTGCACGCCGTCCCACAGACTGTCGAACCACGGCACCTTGTCCGCAAAGAATTCCACGAACAGCATCGCGCCGCTGGCCATCAGCACCGCCGGATGCTGCAACACCGCCAGCCCCGGCGGCAGCACCACCCAGCCCGCCACGCCGGCCAGTCCCACGAGAAAGACCACGGCGTACAGCCGCAGGCCGCTGGCCCAGCCGAGCGCCGCCGCGAGTGCGAGCAGGCCGGGCATATCGAGCCGCGCCACGCCCTGCTGCACCTGCGCGGCGCCGCCCGCCAGCGCTTGCGCGGTACCGGCATCCACATGCAGGACCACACTGTGGAGCCACTGCACGATCTGGAGCCAGAGCGCGTCCATCGCTGCTTACTCTTTCAGCGCGCCAGCCAAGTCGGCTTGCGCTTTTGCAGGAAGGACTGCACGCCCTCCTTGCCGTCGCTGCTGGCGCGGATGTCGGCGATGCCCCGCACGGTCTCGGCAATCAGCACAGCGTCGATCTCGCGCTCGGCCACATCCTGCACCAGGCGCTTGGCCACTTTCAGCGCGTTGGGGCTGGCACTGCACAGCGCATGCACCCAGCCATCGACCGTCGCGTCCAGCTGATCGGCCACCACCACCTCGTGCACGAAGCCGATGCGCAGCGCCTCGGCCGCGGTGAAGCGCTCGGCCGTCAGGAAGTAGCGGTGCGCGGCGCGCGGGCCCATGGCGCGGATCACGTAGGGGCTGATGGTGGCGGGCACCAGGCCGAGCTTGACCTCGCTCAGGCAGTAGTGCGCGCTGTCCACGCTGACGGCCAGGTCGCACGCGGCCACCAGCCCCATGCCACCGGCATAGACGTCGCCCTGCACGCGCGCGATGGTCGGCTTGGGGCACTCATACATCACGCGCAGCATCTCGGCGAGCTTGCCCGCGTCCTCGACGTTCTCCGCGTGCGAATAGTCCGCCATGCGGCGCATCCAGTTGAGGTTGGCGCCGGCGCAGAAGGCTGGCCCCTCGGCGGCCAACACCACCGCGCGCACGTCCTCGCGCGCACCGACGTCGGTGAAGGCGGCGGTGAGTTCGGCGATCACCTCGTCGCTGAAGGCGTTGCGCACCTCGGGCTGGGTCAACGTGATGCGCGCAACCGCGCCTTGTCGGGTGATGGAAAGGTTCTGGCTCATGGCAAATGCGGGTTCCGCAGGAAATAGACGAGATCAAGCTCCGGGCACGGCCGACCGAGCGCGGTGAGCGCCGCCGTGATCTGCCCACGGTGGTGCGTGCCGTGGTTGAAGACATGCGCCAGCGTGGCGGCAAAGGGCAGCGATGCCGGGGCGCCGCGCATGGTGGTGTAGGACAGCACGCCGTCCCAACGCGCCGCCGGCCAACCGGCGATCAGCGACTCCCAGCGGGCCGCACCCTCGCGCAGGCGGGTGGCCAGGCGCGCACGATCGCTCTCTGCCTCGGCGTCCAGCGCCACGCGCGGCGAACTGCCTTCGGAAAAGCGCACGAACCACAACAGGTGCTCACCCACCAGCAGGTGGTTGAGCGTGCCGTGGATGCTGCCAAAGAACAGCCCGAGATCGCGCCGGTAGTCCGCCTCGGACAAATCGGCCACGGCACGGAGCAGGCGCTCGGTGGCCCACACGTTGTAGCGCGCGAGCTGGCGAAAGTGAGCGGTGGCGTCCATGGTGTGCTTCGTGCGGCGACGTGCGTCCTACATGCGGAACACACCGAATCTGGTGTCCTCGATCGGCGCATTGCGTGAGGCCGCGAGCCCCAGCGCCAGCACACGGCGCGTGTCGGCGGGATCGATCACGCCGTCGTCCCACAGGCGGGCGCTGGCGTAGTAGGGGTGGCCCTGGGCCTCGTACTGCGCGCGGATCGGTGCCTTGAAGGCTTCTTCTTCCTCGACGCTCCAGCTACCGCCCTTGTGCTCGATGCCGTCGCGCTTGACGGTGGCGAGCACGCTCGCGGCCTGCTCGCCACCCATCACGGAAATGCGCGCATTCGGCCACATCCAGAGGAAGCGCGGCGAATACGCACGACCGCACATGCCGTAGTTGCCGGCGCCGAAACTGCCGCCGATGATGAGGGTGAACTTGGGCACCGCCGCCGTGGCCACGGCCGTGACCAGCTTGGCGCCGTGACGCGCGATGCCCTCGTTCTCGTATTTGCGCCCGACCATGAAGCCGGTGATGTTCTGCAGAAAGACCAGCGGCACCTTGCGCTGGCAGCACAGCTCGATGAAGTGCGCGCCCTTTTGCGCGCTCTCGCTGAACAGAATGCCATTGTTGGCGACGATGCCCACCTGCATGCCCTCGATGCGCGCGAAGCCGCACACCAGCGTGCTGCCGAAGCGCGCCTTGAATTCATCGAAGGCGCTGGCATCGACGATGCGCGCGATGATCTCGCGCACGTCGAAGGGCTTGCGCGTGTCGCTCGGGATCACGCCGTAGAGTTCTTGCGCTGCGTATTTGGGAGCTACTGGCGCAATATCGGCGGGCGATTGCGCCTTGTTTTGATTCAAATTGGCAACGATCTGCCGCGCCAGCGCCAGCGCATGCGTGTCGTTCTGCGCCAGATGGTCGGCCACACCCGACAGGCGCGTGTGCACGTCGCCGCCGCCCAGATCCTCGCTGCTCACCACCTCGCCGGTCGCGGCCTTCACCAGCGGCGGGCCGCCGAGGAAGATCGTGCCCTGGTTCTTCACGATGATGGATTCATCGCTCATCGCCGGCACGTAGGCGCCGCCCGCGGTGCAGCTGCCCATGACCACGGCGATCTGCGCGATGCCCTGCGCGCTCAGGTTCGCCTGGTTGTAGAAGATGCGGCCGAAGTGCTCGCGGTCCGGGAACACCTCGTCCTGGTTCGGCAGGTTGGCGCCACCCGAATCGACCAGATAGATGCACGGCAGGTGGTTCTGCGCCGCGATCTCCTGCGCGCGCAGGTGTTTCTTGACCGTCACGGGGTAGTAGGTGCCGCCCTTCACCGTCGCGTCATTGCAGACGATCATGCAATCAACGCCCGCCACGCGGCCGATGCCCGCAATCAGCCCGGCGCACGGCGCGGCGTTGGCGTACATGTTCAGCGCAGCAAGCGGTGCAATCTCCAGAAACGGCGTACCCGGATCGAGCAAGGTCTGCACCCGCTCGCGCGGCAGCAGCTTGCCGCGCGCCACGTGCCGCGAGCGCGAAGCCTCGCTGCCGCCCAGGGCGATCTTCTCCAGATGCGCCCGCAGGTCATCGACCAGCGCGCGCATGGCCGCCGCATTGGCCTGGAACTCGGCCGACCGGGGATTGAGACGGGATTCAAGCATCATGCGATCTTTCCAATGCATACAACGATCGGGCGACTCTCCATCCGGAGAGCCGCCCGCAGGCCCGGCACAGAACCGGCGATCCATCCGGCAATCATTGTGGCCGCGTTGAAAGCATACGTCCCGCCCGTGCGCAGATGGGGACAGCAAGGTTGCAATAATTGCCACTTCCGCGCCGCCAGCCATGTACACCCCCGCCCTGCCCACCCCGCCCGCCCGCCGCGCCACCGGCGTGCGCGGCGCCATGGCCGCCACGCCCATGGCTTTTGTGCAGGCCGTCGTGTGCGCCTACGAGGCACGTGGCATGGACCCGGCCGCAGTGCTGCAGCAGGCACAAATTGCGCCAGATCAACTGCGGTGCGACAAGGCTCGCATCACCGCCTGGCAGATGGAGGTGCTGTGCGGCGGCGCGATGCGCGAACTGGGCGACGAGGCGCTGGGCTGGTTCGATCGGCGCCTGCCCTGGGGCAGCTACGGCATGCTCGCGCACGCCTGCATCACCGCGCCGCACCTGGGGTTGGCGCTGGCGCGCTGGTGCCGCCACCACGGTCTGCTGACCGAGACCATCACCCTCACGCTGGGCCAAATCGGCGACACGGCCTGCATCACCATCACCGAACACCGCCCGATCGGCGACGACGGCCGCCTGCGCGAGTTCTGCCTCGTCTCCGTGCTGCGCAACATCCACGGCCTCGCCTGCTGGCTCATCGACTCGCGCCTGCCGCTGGTTCGCGCCGATTTCCCCTTCGAAGCGCCCGCTCACGCCGACGTCTACGCGCGGCTCTTTCCGGGTACCGTGCATTTTGGCGCCGTGGCCGCATCGATCCAGTTTGACGCGCGCTACCTCGCCCTGCCGCTGGCGCGCGACGAAACCGACCTGCGCCAGATGCTGCGCCGCGCGCTGCCCCTGACCGTGCTGCCCTACCGGCGCGACCGCCTGTTCGCCGCGCGCGTGCGCCAACTGCTGGCCAGCGACCCGTCCATGCTGCGCGGCGCGACGCTGCTGGCCGAGCACCTGCACCTGTCGGAGCGCACGCTGCACCGGCAACTGCAACAGGAAGGCGCGTCGCTGCAACAACTGAAGAACGAAGTGCGCCTGAGCCAGGCCACGCGGCTGCTGCGCCATGGCGAGCGCCCGATCAAGCAGGTGGCGCTGGCTGTCGGCTTCATCAACGAGAAAAGCTTTATCCGCGCCTTTCGCGGCTGGACGGGCCTGGCGCCCGCGCAGTGGCGCGCGCAGTCACGCGCGCCCGGGTAGATGGGTGCCATCCACGTAATACCAGCGCCCATCCTCCCGGACGAAGCGGCTGCGCTCGTGCAGGCGCGAAGCCCGGCCGCCCGGCGAGCGCATGCGGGCGACGAATTCCACCTCGGCTTCGACAGCGCTCACCATGCGATGGTGCTTCACGTCCAGTCCCAGCCACCTGCAGCCGGCCTCGAATTCAACCGAAGACGGCCGCGCGCTCGCATGCCATGTGGCGAGCAGGTAAGGCTGGTTCTCGCGCACGAAGGCGGTGTAGCGCGAGCGCATGAGGCTTTCGGCGTCGGGTGCCGGGGTGTCGTCCCAATGGTCGATGTAGCGCCCGCAGCACTCGGCATACGCCAGCGGCCTGCCGTGCGCATCCGGCCGACCGCATGGGCAAGCGCTCAAGCCAGTGCCCGCTGGATGAGGATTTTCTGCACGTCGCTCGTGCCCTCGTAGATCTGGCACACGCGCACATCGCGGTAGATGCGCTCCAGCGGGAAGTCGCTCACGTAGCCGTAGCCGCCCAGCGTCTGGATGGCCGCGCTGCACACGCGTTCGGCCATCTCGGTGGCGAAGAGCTTGGCCATGGCCGCTTCCTTCAGGCACGGGCGGCCCGCATCGCGCAGGCTGGCCGCGTGCCAGATGAGCTGGCGCGCCGCTTCCACCTGCGTGGCGCATTCGGCCAGGCGAAAGCCCACCGCCTGGTGGTTGAAGATGGGCTGACCGAAGCTCTCGCGCTCCTTGCTGTAGTTCAGCGCGAAGTCGAGCGCCGCGCGCGCCATGCCCACGCTTTGCGCGGCGATGCCGATGCGCCCGCCTTCCAGGGCGGAGAGTGCGATCTTGTAGCCCTCGCCCTCGGCGCCGATGAGGTTGCCCGCCGGGATGCGGCAGTTCTCGAACTGGATCTGCGCGGTGTCGCTGCTGTGCTGGCCCATCTTGTCTTCGAGGCGTGCCACGGTGTAGCCGGGGGCGCTCGTGGGCACGATGAAGGCGCTCATGCCGCGCTTGCCGGCGGCCGGGTCGGTCACCGCGATGACGATGGCCACCTGCCCGTTCTTGCCGCTGGTGATGAACTGCTTGACGCCGTTGATCACGTAGTCGCCGCCATCGAGCGTGGCAGTGGTGCGCATGGCCGAGGCGTCCGAACCGACCTGCGGCTCGGTCAGGCAGAAGGCGCCGAGCATCTCGCCGCGCGCCGCCGGAGCGAGCCACTGGCGCTTCTGTGCCTCGCTGCCGTAACGCATCAGGATGGCGTTGTAGGGGCAGTTGGTGACGCTGATCGCGGTGCTGGTGCCGCCATCGCCCGCCGCGATTTCTTCCAGCACCAGCGCGAGCGTCAGGTAGTCAAGCCCCGCGCCGCCGTATTCCTCGGGCACCACGACACCGTAGGCGCCGAGCTGCGCCAGCCCGTGGTGCACGTCGTGCGGGAAGTGGTGCTCCTTGTCCCAGCGCGCCGCGTGGGGCGTGATCTGCTCGCGCACGAACTCGCGCACGGCATCACGGATCATTTCCTGGTCTTGGGTCAACAGCATGGGATATCCAGACGAAGCATTCAAACAAACAAGCACGAGCGGATGCGCCACCCGCCCCCGAGCGGATTCTTTCACAGCCACACGGGCCAGACCATGGCACCTCACCGCCCCCATGAGTGGCCGCGAGGCGTCAAGTCGTGTTAGGGTTCGCGTACCGCCCTTTTCCATCCACGGATGCCAAACGACGTCGCCACGCAACTGCAAGCCCATCCGTTGTTTGCCCGGTGCACGACAGTGCAGCAGGCCCGGCTGCTGGCGGCAACCTCCGCATGCACTTTCGACGCGGGCGAGCGCCTGTTCGAGGCGGGTGCGCAAGCCGAGCATTACTACTGGATCACGCACGGCACGGCCAAGCTGTCCAGCACCCGTTCGCGCACCGTCGGCGCCACGCAAGGCCTGGGGCTGGAGGCCTTTGCCGAAGGCCCGGCCGAGCAGACGCGCTACCTCGCGAGCGCCCATGCGCTCACGCCCGTCTCGGCGCTGCGCGTCAAGCGTGGCACCCTGCGCGAACTGTTCGCCAGCAACCCATCTCTGAAATCACGCGCACTGATGCAGCTGGCCACCGCCCTGGGCGAGCTGCCCCCCGCTGCCACTGCCCCCCGCCGCCGAGACGCAACCCGCCCCGCGGCTGCCCCGCAAGGCGCTGACCGGCTGGATCGCCACCATGCTCCTGTCCCCGCTCGCCTGGTGGCTGGGGCTGGAGCAAGGCCTGACCCCGCAGGCGGCGGTCTACCTCGGCCTGTTCACGATGACGGTATTGATGTGGCTGTTCACGCTGGTCGATGAATACGTCCCGCCGCTGATCGCGGTCGTCGCCATGCTGTTCATCGAGCTCGTGCCCGCCCGCGTGGCACTGCACGGGTTCTATTCGCGCACCTTCATCCTGCTGCTGGGGGTGTATGCGCTCTCGGCCGTCGTGGTCGCATCGGGTCTCGCCTACCGGCTGATGCTCTGGACGCTGCTGCGCCTGCCCGATTCGCCCTTCTGGCACCGCTCGGCGCTCAGCCTGTTCGGCATGGTGCTGTCCATCGTCATGCCGTCATCGAACGCGCGCCTGGCGCTGATGCTGCCGCTGTACAAGGAGATGGACGCGAGCCTTGCCACGCCCGGCCACTCGCCCCAGGCCAGCGCGCTCGTGATCGCCACCTTCACCGGGGCCACGCTGTTCTCGCCCCTGCTGCTCACGGCCAAGACCTCCAATCTGGCGGCGTTCACGATGATGCCGGCGCAGGTCAGGCTCAATTTCCAGGGACTGGCCTGGCTGGTGGGCGCGGCCGTCGTGGCGCTGGGGTTCGTGCTGGTGCACTTCAGCGTGATGCGCCGCGCCTGGCAGCCCGGCCGGCAGGCGCCCCTGCCCGTTGATCGCATCGCGCGCCAGCTGGCGACCCTGGGCCCCCTGCGCGCGCCGGAATGGGCGGCGGCGCTGGCCTTCGTGCTTTTCGTCCTGGGTTCCGCCCTGCCCCAGTGGCACCAGTCGCAGCCGGCCTGGCTCGCCGGCCTGGTGCTCGTGAGTTTCATGGTGCTCGGCCTGCTGGACAAGGCCTCGTTTCAGAGCAAGATCGACTGGCCGACGATCTTCTTCCTGCTGTGCCTGGACGGCTTCACCGACGCCATCCGCTACCTCGACCTGGACAAGGCGATGCTCGCCGCGCTCATGCCTGGACTCACCTGGATCGACGGCAACCTCTTCTGGTTCACGCTGCTGGCCCTCGTCGTCACGATGGTGGCGCGGCTGGCGCTGCCCGTCACCGCGGGCATGGTGATGGCGGCCACGCTGCTGCTTCCCGTGGGCATGGCCCAGGGCATCCACCCGTGGATCGTGGTGTTCCTTGCCTCGCTGTTCTCATACTAAATTGCGTTCAAAGATATAGAAGTTATCCAATCGAACCCTGTCATTGAACGGGTTCTTTCGTGGGCTGATTCAAGCGCCATGAGGCCCTTT
>MEFV01000005.1 GCA_001725255.1 Comamonas sp. SCN 67-35
AAAGGGCCTCATGGCGCTTGAATCAGCCCACGAAAGAACCCGTTCAATGACAGGGTTCGATTGGATAACTTCTATATCTTTGAACGCAATTTAGTATGATTCATTGCGGTGGGTAAGCCGCATGCTCTGGCGCCGTCTTCGTGTGTAATGCACCCTGATAGGAGAACCAGACAGGAGGCAACATGAAGCAGATCAGCATCGCGCAGAAACTGTGGCTGTCGGTGGCCGTGATCGTCATTGCGTTCAGCGCCATCGTCGCGGGCGCGGGCTGGCGCTCGGGGCAGACGTCGGCGATGTCTCGCGCCGTGGGCGACGACGTGATGTTGCGCGTGACCACCGCGACGCGCTGGATGGGCCTGACCGAGACCAACGCGGCGCGCACGCTGGCGATCGCGATCAGCACCGAGCCCGCGGTCGCCGCCGCGTTCAAGGAGGCGATGGCGGCCACGTCCAGGGAAATCAGCGAGCTGCAAAAGCGCCTCGAGGGCTTGCAGCTCTCCGATGCCGACCGCGCCGCGCTGCAGCGCATTGCCGATGCGCGCAAGGCCATGTTCGAGCAGCGCGCGCAGGTCAACAAGCTCAAGGAGGCGGGCGACAACGAGAAGGCGGCGCAGCAGGTGAAGCAGTCGTATGTGCCTGCATCCGATGCCTACCTCAGGACGCTGGCGGATTTCGTCAAGCTGCAGCAGACCTATGGGGATGCGACCCGCGACGCGGCCGCGCAGGCGAGCATGGATACGGTCAGGATGGCGGCGGCAGGCGTGGGCCTGCTGCTCGTGCTGATCATCATCGGTGCCTACTACCTCATCCGCAGCATCCGCATGCCGCTGGAGCAGGCCAATGGCATGGCCGGGCGCATCGCCATGGGCGATCTGAGCTCCCGGGCCAGCTCGGAGACGCGCGGCGACGAATTCGGCCAGCTGCTGCGTTCGCTGGAGGAGATGCGGGCCTCGCTGGCCAGGATGGTGCATGACGTGCGCCAGAGCGCGGACAGCATCGCGGTGGCCAGCTCGCAGATCGCCAGCGGCAATCAGGATCTTTCGGCGCGCACCGAGGCCGCTTCCAGCAGCCTGCAGCAGACGGCCGCGGCGATGGAAGAGTTCACCAGCACCATCCAGCAAAGCGACGGCACGGCGCGCCAGGCCAGCCAGCTCGCGTCCAGCGCCAGCGACGTGGCGCAGCGCGGCGGCTCGGTGGTCTCGCAGGTGATCGCCACCATGAGCGAGATCCAGAGCAGCAGCCACAAGATCGCCGACATCATCGGCGTGATCGACGGCATCGCCTTCCAGACCAACATCCTCGCGCTCAACGCCGCCGTGGAAGCGGCGCGCGCGGGCGAGCAGGGGCGGGGCTTTGCCGTGGTGGCCAGCGAGGTGCGAGCGCTGGCCGGGCGCTCGGCGCAGGCGGCCAAGGAGATCAAGGAGCTGATTGGCGCCTCGGTCCACAGCGTCGAAGCCGGCTCGCAGCTCGTGCATGGCGCGGGCGAGACCATGCAGGAGGTGGTCCAGTCGGTGCAGCGCGTGTCCGACATGATGGGCGAGATCACGGCGGCCTCGTCGCAGCAGAGCGCCGGGGTTGGCGAAGTGAACCAGGCCGTGGGGCAGCTCGATCAGATGACGCAGCAGAATGCCGCGCTGGTGGAAGAGAGCGCCGCGGCCGCGCACAGCCTGAACGAGCAGGCGCAACACCTCACGCAGGTGGTCTCGGCCTTCCGTGTGGATGGCAGCGACAGGTCGGCGGCCGTTGGTGCGCGCAAGCCCGCCGCGGCGGCGGTGGCCCCGCCCGCGCAGGCGCGCGCCAGGGTGGCCCCGCCCGTGGCACCGGCGCCCGCGCGCCTGGCGCCCGCGCCCCGAAAGATCGCGGCGCCCCGGAAAATCGCGGCGCCCGCCGCCGGGAGTGCGCCGGTGAAAAAGGCGCCTGCCGCCGACGGAGGCGAGTGGGAGAGTTTCTGACGCCGTGCGCGGTGCGCGTCTACGATGACGGGTTGGCTCGTCATTGAAGAAAGGCCGTCATGGCTGAACAGAACATCGTCATCATCATCCACGCCGCCCCGCACGGCAGCGAGCGCTGTCTCTCGGGCCTGCGCGTGGCGGGCGCACTGGCCGCGCGCGACGACGTGAAGCGGCTGCGCATCCTGCTGATGTCGGACGCGGCCGTCGCCGCGCTGCCCCATCAGAAGGACAACGCGGGCAACGTGATCGAGACGCTGGTGACGGAGCTCGCCAGCGCCGACAACGCCAGCGTGCACCTGTGCAGCAAGTGCGCCGAGGCGCGCGGGCTCGTCGGCCTGCCACACATCGCCGGCGTGACGCTCACCAGCATGATCGAGGTGGCTGGCTGGATCGTTGAGGCCGACAAGGTGCTGACGTTCTGACTCAGGCGAGTTCGGCGATCAGCTCGATCTCCACGCAGGCGCCCAGTGGAATCTGCGCCACGCCGAAGGCGCTGCGCGCGTGCTTGCCCGCGTCGCCGAAGACCTCGCCCAGCAGCTCGCTCGCGCCATTGGTCACGAGGTGCTGCTCGGTGAAATCGCCCGTGGAGTTCACCAGGCTCATCACCTTGACGATGCGCCTCACGCGGTTCAGATCGCCCCCGCATGCGGCCTGCAGCGTGCCGATGAGCTCGATGGCGATGGCGCGCGCCGCCGCCTTGCCTTCGTCGGTGCTCATGTTCCTGCCGAGCTGACCGACATGGGGCTTGCCGTCCTTGCGCGCGATGTGGCCGCTCAGGAAGACCAGCTTGCCCGTCTGCACATAGGGCACGTAGGCGGCGGCCGGCACCGCCACGGGCGGCAGCGTGATGTTCAGGGCCTGGAGTTTGTCGTAGACGCTCATCGTTGTTCCTTGGATAAAAAGAAGTGAATGCGACGCTCGGCCGATCTGCGCGGGGTGTGGCAGGTCGGCCGGGCGTGGCCCGAAGTGTTGCACAGGTAGCATGCCGGTTTCATGCGTGATGCCGCCCCCCGTTTCAGCCCCACTGCCGCCTGGCCTGTGCCGGCGCTGCTGTGCGGCTGGCTGCTGGGCACGGCGCTGCAGTTGCAGCAGGCAGCGCTCTGGCCGCCGTGGGCGTATGGGGTGCTGGCGGGCTTGGCGCTGCCCGTGCTCGTGCTGCCTGGGCGCGCGGGCCGCCGGGCTGTGGTGTGGGCCTGGATCGCGGGCGCGTTGCTGGCCTTTGGCAGTGCCGGACTGCGCTCGGTGGCGTTTGACGCCGAGGCGCTGTCCCCGGCGCTCGAAGGCGTTGACCTGCGTGTGACCGGCGTGGTCGCCGCCATGCCGCAGCGGCGCGACAATGGCGATGCGCGCCTGCGTCTGGCCGTCGAATCGGCCGAGCAGGTGACCGGGCAGGTGGGGCGTGCGGTGGCGCTGCCGCCGGTGCTGGATCTGAGCTGGTACGCCACCCAGCATGGGCGCGAACCCCGGCCCGTGCCCGATGTGCACGCGGGCGAGCGCTGGCGGCTGAATGTGCGGCTGAAGGCGCCGCACGGTGCGCGCAACCCCCACGGGTTCGACTACGAACTCTGGATGTGGGAGCAGGGCGTGCAGGCCGGCGGCTACGTGCGCACGAGCGCGCGGCTGGACGAGCGCCTCGGGGCGCCCCGGCTGCTGGGGCAGACGTGGCGCTATCCCGTGGAGCAGGCGCGCCAGGCGGTGCGCGACGCCATCGTGCGCCACCTGGCGAGCGGCGGGAGCGACAGTGCGCGCGATCGCGCCGCGGGCGTGGTGGCGGCGCTCGTCACCGGCGACCAGCGGGCGATAGAGCGCAGCGACTGGCAGCTTTTTCGGGTCACCGGCGTGGCGCACCTCGTGAGCATCTCCGGGCTGCACATCACCATGTTTGCCTGGCTGGCGGCGCTGCTCGTGGGCTGGCTCTGGCGGCGTAGCGCGGCGCTGTGCCTGGCGTATCCCGCGCCCTCGGCCGCGCTCGTGGGCGGCGTGCTGCTGGCGGCGGCGTATGCGCTCTTCAGCGGCTGGGGTGTTCCGGCCGAGCGCACGCTGCTCATGCTCGCCACCGTCACGCTCTTGCGCCTGTCGGGGCGGCGCTGGCCCTGGCCGCAGGTCTGGCTGCTGGCGTGCGCGGTGGTCGTCGCCTTCGATCCGTGGGCGCTGCTGCAGGCGGGCTTCTGGCTCAGCTTCGTTGCGGTGGGGATACTTTTTGCTACCGACAGTGGAGCTGCTGACGCAGGCGGGATGGGCGTTGGAGGCCGATTCGCCGCATTGTTGCGTGAGCAGACGTGCATCACGGTGGCGCTGGCGCCGCTCACGCTGGTGCTGTTCGGCCAGATCTCGGTCGTGGGGCTGGTGGCCAATCTGCTCGCGATTCCGTGGGTCACGGTGCTGGTCACGCCGCTGGCGATGCTCGGCGTGCTGTGGGCGCCGTTGTGGCAGGCGGCGGCCTGGTGCGTGCAGGCGCTCTCGTGGTGGCTGTCGTGGCTGGCCTCCTGGCCGTTTGCTCAGCTGACGCTGGCGCAGGCCCCGCTGTGGGCGGGCGTGGCCGCGGTGGTGGGCGGCATCGTGCTCGTGCTGCGTCTGCCGTGGCAGGTGCGTGCGCTGGCGCTGACGCTCGTGCTGCCCGCGCTCTGGTGGCAGCCGCCACGCCCGGCCCCGGGCCAGTTCGATCTGCTGGCGGTCGACGTCGGCCAGGGACAGGCGGTGCTGGTGCGCACCGCCACGCACAGCCTGCTCTACGACGCCGGGCCGCGCTATGGCGAGACTTCCGACGCCGGCCAGCAGGTGCTGGTGCCGCTGCTGCAGTCCCTGGGGGAGCGGCTCGATACGCTGGTTCTGAGCCACGGCGACAGCGACCACATCGGCGGTGCGGCCGCGATCATCGCGCAGCAGCCGCAGGCCGATGTGCTCGGATCGATCCCGCCCGAGCACCCGTTGCAGGCACGGCACCCGGTACGGGCATGCGTGGCGGGCCAGGCGTGGCAGTGGGACGGCGTGCGCCTGACCGTGCTGCATCCGGGCGAGGCCCCCCCTGCGGGCGAACCGGTGCTGTTGCGCGGCTCGGCGAGCAACGCGCGCACCTGCGTGCTGCGCATCGCCACCGACCACGGCGTGGCCGCGCTGCTCGCTGGCGACATCGAGCGTGCGCAGGAGCAGGCGCTGGTGCGCTCGGGCGCGCCGCTGGCCGCGGACGTGCTCGTGGTGCCGCACCACGGCAGCAAGACCTCGTCGAGCGACGCTTTCCTCGATGCCGTGCAGCCTGCGCTGGCGCTGGTGCAATCGGGCTACCGCAACCGCTTCGGCCATCCGGCGGCGCCCGTGGTGCAACGCTACCGTGATCGCGGCATCACGCTGGTGGCCAGTCCCGCGTGCGGCGCGGCGTCGTGGTCATCGCAGGACGGGCAACTGCGCTGCGAGCGCGAGCGATCCAAGCGCTATTGGCACCACCGGGTGGTTGGCGATGGGGCCGAGGGCGACGAAGGGCAGTGAGTGTCAGCCCGCCGCCACGGGGCGCACGCGGTCTGCGCACCACTCGCTCCAGCTGCCCGCGTACAGCGCCGTGGGCGCGTAGCCGGCCAGCTCCATCGCCAGCAGGTTGTGAATGGCGCTCACGCCGCTGCCGCATTGGTGCACCACCGTCGCCGGATCGTGCCCCTGCAGGGCGGCGGCGAACTCGCCGCGCAGTTGCGCCGCGCTCTTGAAGCGGCCATCGGCGCCGAGGTTCTCGGTCCACGGGCGGTTGAGCGCGCCGGGGATGTGCCCGGCGACCGGGTCCAGCGGTTCGACCTCGCCGCGGTAGCGCTCGGCGGCGCGCGCGTCGAGCAGGGTTTGATCGGCCTGCCCCAGGTGGTCGAGCACGCGCGTGGTGTCGACGAGCGTGCGCAGCGGCCCGCCCGGCTCGAAGTAGCCCGGCGCGCGCGGCATCTCTTCGTGCTGCGCCGCCGCGCCGCCCGCGGCCTGCCAGGCGGCGAAGCCGCCGTCGAGCACCGCCGCCGCGTCGTGTCCTAGCCACTTGAACAGCCACCACAACCGCATGCCCGGCATGGCACCGTTGCGGTCGTAGACCACGGCCTGCATGCCGCTCGAAAAGCCGACGCTGGACAGCCACGCGGCAAAGCGCTCGCGCGTGGGCAGCGGATGGCGCCCGCCCGAAGCGTTGGGGCCGCCCGCGGCGCTCAGGTCGTGGTCCAGGTGCGCGTAGATGGCGCCCGGGATGTGGGCCTCGTGGTAGCGGGCGATGCCCCATTCGGTGTCGGCCAGATCGAAGCTGCAGTCGAACACCATGAACGGCGCGCCGCTGTGCATCAGCGCCTGCAGGTCGGTGGCGGAAATCAGGGAGGTGTGGGTCATGTTGTCTTTGCGGTCAGGGGGGCGGCCCGTGCGCGCAGCACCCCGGCGGCGATCGCGCTCGCCACGATGAGCGCCATGCCCAGCCAGGCGCCGAGCGGCAGGTAGTCGCCAAACACCAGCATGCTGTAGATGCTGGCGAAAATCAGGCCCGAGTATTGCAGGTTGGCCACGAGCAGCGTGCCGCGTGTGCTCGATGCGCGTGAGAACGCCATGGTCATGCACAGCTGCCCGCCCGCGGCGAACAACCCCAGCGGCAGCAGCCACAGCGCGTGCCAGCCGGCAAAGGGCGAGACCCCGGTCACCGGCATGATCAGCGCCCCGGTGAGGGTGCAGCCCAGCGCGAAATAGAACACGGTGCGCGTCTCGGGCTCGCCCAGGCGCGAGAGCGCCACCACCTGCATGTAGGCGAGCGCCGCGCACATGCCGCCGAGCAGCCCCACGACGGCGGCGAAGCCCTGGTGGCCGTCCACGGTCGGCCTGAGCATCATGACGACGCCGACGAAACCCAGCAGCACGCAGGCGACGAGCGACAGCGGCACGGGTGGGCGCGGGTGCTCGCCCGAGGGGCGCCACATCAGCATCGCGCCGCCGACGATGAAGGCCGCGATCCAGACGCTGCTCATGTAGCCGAAGGTCATGGCCGTGGGCAGCGGCAGGTAGATGATGGCGTAAAACGATGCGCCCAGCGAGGTCACGCCGATGAAGCTGCGCCAGGCGTGCATGCCCGGGTAGCGGGTGGCGAGCGACACGCCTTGACGGCGCGCCAGCCACCAGAGCACGACCATGCTGATGAGGCCGCGCCAGAACACCATCTCGAAGGTCGTGAACCAGGGCGCCGCGAGCTTGACGCACACCCCCATGCTGGCGAAAAAGAAGGCCGCCAGAACCATCCACAGCGCTTGCATGGGATTTTGATGAAAAGTGGTGAAAACGCCCGGTTGGCGGGCGTGAACAGCTATGGTTTCAGTGGCCCTGCAGGGCCTCGCCCATGCGGGCGCGGTACCACTCGTGAAAATGCCGCATGCCATCTTCCAGCGGGCTCTGGTAGGGGCCGACCTCGTTCACGCCGCGCTCCAGTAGCGCGCGCCGGCCCTGGTCCTCGCGCTCGCCGATCTCGTCGTCCTCGATGGCCGTTTCCATGTAGGCCGCCTGCTGTGCCTCGATGAATTCGCGCTCGAAGGCGTGGATTTCCTCGGGGTAGTAGAACTCCACGAGGTTGAGCGTCTTCTGCGGCCCCACGGGGTGCACGGTGGAAATCGTCAGCACGTGCGGATACCACTCCACCATGATGTGCGGGTAGTAAGTGAGCCAGATCGCGCCGCGTTCGGGTTTTTCGCCACCGCGGTAGCGCAGCAGCACCTCGTGCCAGAGCCTGTACGCGTCGGTGCCGGGCCGGCCGAAGGTGGGCGCCACGCCCACGGTCTGCACCGAGTATTCGCGGTCGAACTGCCAGTGCAGGTCGTCCACGGTGACGAAGTTTCCGAGGCCCGGGTGAAAGGGCTCGACGTGGTAGTCCTCCAGATAGATCTCGATGAAGGTCTTCCAGTTGTAGTTGCACTCGTGCACTTCGGCGCGGTCGAACACGTAGCCCTCGAAGGACAGGTCGCGCGCCACGCCCATGCTGGCGAGGTCGGCGGCGACGTCGCGCCCGTTGTTCTCGAAGATGAGGCCGTTCCATTCGCGCAGCGGCCACGTCTGCAGGTTCAGCCCCGGGTTGCTTGCGAAGTGCGGCGCGCCCAGCAGCTGGCCGGCGCTGTCGTAGGTCCAGCGGTGGATGGGGCAGACGATCTTGCCGCCCACGTGCCCCTTGCCTTCGGCCTTCAGGTTGCCCTGGCCGCTAAGCATCAGCGCCTGGCGGTGGCGGCAGCAGTTGGAGATGAGCTGCAGGCGTCCCTCGGGGCTGCGAACGAGCGCGCGCCCGCCCTTTTCCTGCGGCAGCACGTAGTAGTCGCCGGGCTCGGGCGCATTCAGGCCGTGGCCGAGGTAGCGCGGCCCGGCGGCGAACAGCAGTGCCCGCTCGCGCTGATGCAGCGTCTCATCGAAATACGTGGAAACCGGGAGTTGGCTTGCGGCCTGCTGCAGTTGAAGACTTAAATCAGACATGGACGTCCTGACCTAAAGCCCCCCCACAGGGAGGTTGCGCGTGGCGTGCACGAGCGGGAAAAATGAAACCGGCCGGGCGCGGTGTGCCGAAGCCGGTTGGTGCGGAATGGGCGATTATAAGTGGCTGTCCATAACCTGGCGGCGGTGCTGATGCCACTGGTGTTTCGCTGGCTGGCTTTGTAGCGCGGCCCTGGGACCTTCCCCATGCAGGGCACGCCACCCTGCGGGGACTTGTTCGGCACCGCCCTAAAATCACCCGCGCGCCCACCACCGATTGCATCCGGATTTTCATGCCCAAGGCTGCTGCCACCCCACCCACTTTGCCCACCCCGTCCGAGCCCGCCAGCTACGAAGCAGCGCTGCAGGAACTCGAAGACCTGGTGGCACGCATCGAAGCCGGCCAACTGCCGCTGGAGCAGATGCTCACGAGCTACCAGCGCGGCGCCGAGCTGCTGCAGTTTTGCCGCGGCAAGCTCGATGCGGTGCAGGATCAGATCAAGCTGCTCGATGAGGGGGTGCTCAAGCCGTGGACGTCCGTGTGATGGAGAGCGGCGCCCGTGCCTTCGTGGCCGCCGACTGGATCAGCCAGGCGCAGCAGCGCGTGGAGCAGGCCCTTGCCGACTGGGTGCCGCTGGCCACGCCGGCCGATCTGGGCGAGCCCATGCGCTACGCGGTGCTCGATGGCGGCAAACGCCTGCGCCCGCTGCTGGTGCTCGCCGCCTGCACGGCGGTGCGCGGCAATCACGACGCGGCGCTGCGCGCGGCCTGCGCGGTGGAGCTGATTCACGCCTATTCGCTGGTGCACGACGATCTGCCGTGCATGGACAACGACGTGCTGCGCCGCGGCAAGCCCACGGTGCACGTGCGCTTTGGCGAGGCGCGCGCGCTGCTGGCGGGCGACGCGCTGCAGGCGCTGGCCTTCGAGCTGCTCACGCCCGACGAGGGTGTGCCGCCCGCCATGCAGGCCGAGTTGTGCCGCCTGCTGGCCCGGGCGGCGGGCGCTCATGGCATGGCGGGTGGGCAGGCGATCGACCTCGCCAGCGTGGGCGAAACGCTTTCCGAAGCGCAGCTGCGCCAGATGCACCGCCTCAAGACCGGGGCGCTGCTGCAGGCCAGCGTGCTCATGGGCGCGGCCTGCGGCGCGCTCGAGGTGCGTGCACGTCAGGCGCTGCTGCAGTATGGTGCGGCCATCGGCCTGGCGTTCCAGGTGGTGGACGACGTGCTCGACGTGACGCAGGACTCCACCACGCTGGGCAAGACGGCTGGCAAGGACGCGGCCTGCGGCAAGCCCACCTACGTGTCGCTGATGGGGCTGGACGGCGCGCGGGCCCATGCGCGGGCGCTGCTGGACGAGGCGCGGCAGGTGCTGCGCACCAGCGGTCTCGTGGACACCCACGCGCTCGTGGCGCTGGCCGAGATGGTGGTGAACCGCACGCATTGACGCGGCGGATGTTTTGAGACGAAAGAAGGCTGCAAGGCCCGTGGACAGGGCGCCGGCAGCTATCGGAACAGGATATGGCGACGACGAACTACCCGATGCTGGAAAGCGTGAATGACCCGGCGCAGCTGCGTCGCCTCTCGCGCGGCGAGCTCAAGATCCTGGCCGATGAGCTGCGCGCCTTCGTGCTCGAAAGCGTGGCCCGGACGGGGGGGCACCTCTCGTCCAATCTCGGCGTGGTCGAGCTCACGATCGCGCTGCACGCGGTCTTCGACACGCCCGAGGACCGCCTGGTCTGGGACGTGGGCCATCAGTCCTACCCGCACAAGATTCTCACCGGGCGGCGCGAGCGCATGGGAACGCTGCGCCAGCTCGGCGGTCTTTCCGGCTTTCCGATGCGCTCGGAAAGCCCCTATGACACCTTCGGCACCGCGCATTCGAGCACCAGCATTTCGGCGGCGCTGGGCATGGCGTTGGCCGCGCGGCAAAAGGGCGAGGATCGCCACTGCATCGCGGTGATCGGTGACGGTGCGATGACTGCGGGCATGGCGTTTGAGGCGCTGAACAACGCGGGCGTAGCGGACTGCAATCTGCTGGTGATCCTCAACGACAACGACATGAGCATCAGCCCGCCCGTGGGCGCGCTCAACCGTTATCTGGCGCAGCTCATGAGCGGGCGCTTTTACGCCAAGGCGCGCGACGTGGGCAAGACGGTGCTCAGGAACGTGCCACCGCTGCTGGAGCTGGCCCGGCGCATCGAGCAGCAGGCCAAGGGCATGGTGGTGCCGGCCACGCTGTTCGAGAACTTCGGCTTCAACTACATCGGTCCGATCGACGGACACGATCTCGATTCGCTCATTCCCACGCTGGAAAACATCAAGGGCTTGAAGGGCCCGCAGTTTCTGCACGTCGTGACCCGCAAGGGCCAGGGCTACAAGCTCGCCGAGGCCGACCCTGTGGCTTACCACGGCCCGGGCAAGTTCGATCCGGAGATCGGCCTGGTCAAGCCGGCCACGCCGCCGCGCCAGACCTTCACTCAGGTCTTCGGCCAGTGGCTGTGCGACATGGCTGCCAAGGACGAGCGGCTCGTCGCCATCACGCCCGCGATGCGCGAGGGCTCGGGGCTGGTGGAGTTCGAGCGGCGTTTCCCCGGCCGCTACCACGACGTGGGCATCGCCGAACAGCATGCGGTCACGTTCGCGGCGGGCATGGCCTGCGAAGGGCTCAAGCCCGTGGTGGCGATCTATTCCACCTTTCTGCAGCGCGGCTATGACCAGCTGATCCACGACGTGGCGCTGCAAAACCTGCCGGTGGTGTTCGCGCTCGACCGCGCGGGCATCGTCGGGGCCGACGGCGCCACGCACTGCGGCGCGTTCGACATCGCCTACGCACGCTGCATCCCGAACATGGCGCTGGCCTGTCCGGCCGACGAGGGCGAATGCCGTCAGCTGCTCACCACCGCCTTCGGGCAGGATCACCCGGTCACGGTGCGCTATCCCCGGGGCGCGGGCGTGGGCGTGCAGCCTCGGGTCGAGCTCGACGAGCTGCCGTATGGCAAGGCGCAGGTGCGCCGCAGCGGCCATCGTGTGGCCATCCTCGCGTTTGGCACCTTGCTGTATCCGGCGCTCGAAGCGGCGCAGCGGCTCGATGCCACCGTGGTGAACATGCGCTGGGTCAAGCCGCTCGATGTGGAGCTGCTCGCGCGCGTGGCGGCCACCCACGAGGCCTTCGTCACCGTGGAAGAGGGCGTGGTCATGGGTGGTGCGGGCAGCGCGGTTGGAGAGTGGCTGGCGGGCGCGGGCGCCGCCACGGCCTTGCTGCAGCTGGGCCTGCCCGATCGCTTCATCGAGCACGGCGACCCGGCGAAATTGCTCGCGCTGCAAGGGTTGGATGCCGCGGGCATCGAGCGATCGGTGCGGCGGCGGTTCGAATCCCTGGTGGGTGCTGCGCCTGCGTTGCGTGCCGTGGGCGGGGATTGAGGCAAGGCGGAACAAGCCCCTCCATCGGGTATCGCCTTGAATTTGTCTTCGCAGGCACCTGCCTGCTATAAGATGGCGCGCTGAGTGCGGAGCCCCTCGGGCGCTGACGCTTCACAAGCGCGTCCGTGTTCGATGGTTTTCCGTTGTTCTCGATGTTTATCAACAAGGAGTCAAAGCCCATGGATCGTCGATCTCTCATCAAAAACGCCGGTATCGCCGGTGTGCTGGCCGCCGGAGTGGCGCCGGCCGTGCACGCGCAGGAAACGGTGCGCTGGCGCCTGGCCACGAGCTTTCCGAAGGCGCTGGAGACGCTGCACGGCTGTGCCGTCAAGTTCTCCGAGACCGTCAAGGCGCTCTCGGGTGGAAAGTTCGAGGTCTCGGTGCACGCCGCGGGCGAACTGGTGCCGGCGTTCGGCATCGTCGATGCGCTGGCCGATGATTCGATCGAGATGGGCGAAACCGCGTCCTACTACTACACCGGCAAGGATCCGTCGTTCGCCTTCAGCTGCGCAATTCCCTTCGGCTTCACGGCGCAGCAGAACCAGGCCTGGAAGCTGCATGGCAATGGCCACAAGCTGCTCGACGAGCTGTTCGCCAAGTACAACTTCCACGCGCGCAGCGCGCTCAATACCGGCACGCAGATGGGCGGCTGGTACCGCAAGGAGATGAACAAGCCCGAGGACTTCAAGGGCTTGAAGATGCGACTGGGCGGCGGTGTGTTCGGCGAATCCATGGCCAAGCTCGGCGTGGTGTCGCAGAACATGCCCGGCGGTGACGTGTATCAGGCGCTGGAAAAAGGCACGCTCGATGCCGCCGAGTTCGTCGGCCCCTACGACGACGAGAAGATGGGCTGGAACAAGGTTGCCAAGTACTACTACTACGGCGGCTGGTGGGAAGGCGGTGCCGACCTCGAGTTCTTCATCAACAACAAGGCCTACGCCAAGCTTTCGCCCGAATACAAGGCTATCGTCAATTCCGCGATGGACACCGCGTACAACGACGGCACGTCCAAGTATCTGTACCTGAACCCGATCTCGCTCAAGCGCCTGGTGGCCTCGGGCACGCAGCTCAAGCGCTTCAACAAGGAGATCGTGCAGGCCGGTTTCAACGCGGCGCAGGAGGTCTACGCCGAGCACAGCGCCAAGGATCCGGTGTTCAAGAAGATCCTGGACGACATGCGCGCCTTCCAGCGTGACCAGATCCTCTGGAACCGCATTTCCGAGCTGGTGTTCACGCAGGACATGGCGTCGCTGAAGATCTGACGCCCATCCCTTGGGGTACCTGCAAAAGAAGGTGCCTCCTCATGAAAAAACCGCAGCTTTCGGCTGCGGTTTTTTTTCATGGTCAGAGGGTTTCCCCTCCGTCATTGCGGCCGTCAGGCTATTTCCCGATCGAGTCCTGGATGGCCTTCATGGGGTCGTTCGCTTCGCCGCCCACCGGGCCGAAGCTGGAGTCGCCCGCTCCGCTGCCGGCCTCGGGCAAGCCGCCGCCACTGGCGGGATTCGGCGCCTTGTTGCCATCGCCCGTGGCCGGGGCGGCGTTGCCGCCGGGCACGACGATGGTATTGAAGTCCGAGCTTTGGTCGGTTTCATTGAGGTCCTGCAGCATCTGCTGCTCGACGGCCTTCATGTCCACCTTGACCGGCTTGTCCAGCCCGCCGGTCACCAGGGCCGGGAAGGCGATCAGGATGGCCACCATCGACAGCTGCAGCAGCAGGAAGGGGATCGCGCCCTTGTAGATCTGCATCGTCGTGACTGGCTCCATGGTCTTGCCGGTGTGTGCGTCCACATAAGGCTTCTCGGGCGCGACCGAGCGCAGGTAGAAGAGGGCAAATCCGAACGGTGGGTGCAGGAACGACGTCTGCATGTTCACCGCCAGCAGCACGCCGAACCAGATCAGGTCGATGCCCATCTTGTCGGCGATCGGCGCCAGCACCGGCACGACGATGAACGACAGCTCGAAGAAGTCCAGGAAGAACGCCAGGAAGAACACCAGCACGTTCACGAAGATCAGAAAGCCCAGGTGTCCGCCCGGCAGCTTGGTCAGCAGGTGTTCGACCCAGACCGGGCCGTCGGCAGCCTGAAACACCAT
This sequence comes from Comamonas sp. SCN 67-35, assembly GCA_001725255.1. Lineage (GTDB taxonomy): Bacteria > Pseudomonadota > Gammaproteobacteria > Burkholderiales > Burkholderiaceae_C > Comamonas_C. The sequence goes on from MEFV01000005.1 coordinate 13,908, forward strand.
GCTGAAGATCGTCGCGCCGACCAGGATGAACATCACGAAAGACGCGAGTTTGGTGGTGGTATCGAGCGCCTGGCGCAGCAGGCGCCAAGACAGGCGCTTGCGCGAAACCGCCATGATCAGCGCGCCCATGGCGCCCATGGCGCCGCCTTCGGTGGGCGTGGCCACGCCCAGGAAGATGGTGCCCAGCACCAGGAAGATCAGCAGCAGCGGCGGGATCAGCACGAAGGTGACGCGCTCGGCCAGCTTGGACAGCAGCCCCATGCCGGTCACGCGGTTGATCACCGCGATCAGCCAGCCGACGAAGCTGCCGCCGCACATGGCCACGACGATTTTCTCGTCGGTGGGCACGAAATCCACCGGCTCGCCCTGCCACCAGGTGTGGATGGCCGGCATCTCGTGGCCCAGCAGCATGGCCACGGCCACGCAGAAGACGAAGAGCACGGTCAGCGAGGTGTAGCCGTGGCTGCCGCTGGGCTCGACGAAGGTGCGCGCCTCGGGCGGCAGCGCGGGCACCATCTTGGGCCTGAAGATCGCGAGCGCGGCCACGAAGAGGATGTACAGCCCCATCAGCGTGAAGCCGGGGATGAACGCGCCCTTGTACATGTCGCCCACGCTCCTGCCCATCTGGTCGGCCAGCACGATCAGCACCAGCGACGGCGGGATGATCTGCGCCAGCGTGCCCGAGGCGGCGATCACGCCGCTCGCGAGGCTGCGGCTGTAGCCGTAGCGCAGCATGATGGGCATGGAGATCAGACCCATGGAGATCACCGACGCGGCGACGACGCCGGTGGTGGCCGCGAGCATGGCGCCCACGAGCACCACCGCGAGCGCCAGCCCGCCGCGCAGCGGGCCGAACACCTGGCCGATCGAGTCGAGCAGATCCTCGGCCATGCCGCTCCTCTCCAGGATCAGGCCCATGAGCGTGAAGAAGGGCACGGCCAGCAGCGTCTCGTTGGCCATGATGCCGATCAGGCGCAGCGGCAGCACCGCGAGGATGGCGGTTGGGAAGATGTCGAGCCAGACCCCGATCAGGCCGAAAGTCAGGCCCGCGGCGCCGAGCGAGAAGGCGACGGGAAAACCCAGGATCAGGAAGCAGATGAGCCCGACGAACATGATCGGGGCGAAGTTGGATGCAATGAATGCCATGTTGTGTCTGCTCCGGCGCGTCAATGGGCCTGGGCCGGTGCGGCACCGGAGGCCTTGGCGGCGACCTCCTGGCGCAGCGCTTCGATCAGCGCTTCTTCATCCGATTTTTCGCCGGATTTGATCATTGGGTCGGGGCCCTGGCCCAGCGCGAACGCCATGCATTTGATGAGTTCGGACCAGCCTTGCAGCAGCAGCAGCGTGAAGCCCACGGGCAGGGCCAGCCACACCGGCCAGCGGATCAGCCCGCCCGGGTTGCTCGACATTTCACCCGTGTTGAACATCTGGATCGTGAGCGGTACGACGTAGTACAGCACCATGAGGCACACTGGGGTGAGGAAGAAGATGAGCCCGAAGATTTCGATGCCGAGTTGCACCTTCCTGGGGAAGTGGCTGTTGAGCACGTCGATGCGTACGTGCTCGCGCTTGAGCAGCGTGTAGCCGGCGGCGATCAGGAACGACCAGGCGAACAGGTACCACTGCACCTCCAGGTAGCCGTTGGAGCTGTAGTTGAAGACCTTGCGGATCACGGCGTTGATGGCACTGATGGCCGTGGCGCCGAAGATCAGCCAGATGGCGTGTTTGCCGACGAAGGAATTGAGCCTGTCGATGGCTCGCGATAGCGATAGCAGGGCCTGCATGGTGTCTCCAGAAAAAGGCCGGGTTGGCGCGCGGCCCCTTGATGGGTATGGGGCTCTGGCGGTTGCCGTGCGGTCCGGGGTAAGTCGGGCCGCTGCAACAAGGCGGGCATTCTAAAGGTCTGCCCTTGCATGATTCTGAATGTTGCGGCAGGCTACCGGCACCCATCATGACGGCGCGACACACACGAACGCGGAATACAAGGCAGGCATGAACCAGGCCGCGGCCCCTTCCTTTGCGGCGTCCCGCCTGGGGCGCATGCGGCGCACCGCGTTGAGCGCCGCGGTGTTCAACGGCGCCTCGGTGGCGCTGGGCCTGCTGCTGATTGCGCTGCTGGTCCATGCCTTGTTCGGCGCCCATGCGGCCTCCAACGCCAGTGTCGGCGCCATCGTCGCGCTGATTCCGGACACGCCGCGTGCGCGCCGCGGCAAATTCGCGCACCTGATCGTGGCGCCGCTGCTGGGTGTGCCGCTGTTTCTGGCGGTTCAGCTGCTGCGGGGCCATCCGGTGGAGCTGGGCCTGCTGCTCGTGCCTGCCACGTTCTTCGCCTTTCTTTCCACCGCCTGGGGCCGCCCCGGCATGCCGGTGGCCGCGGGCTTGATGTTCGCCATGCTGCTGGCGCTGGCGCCCGAGCCTGCCGCCAGCGCGCATGAGGCCTTGCAGCGCACGGGCTGGTGCGCGCTGGGCGCGGGCCTGTACGTGGCGTGGGCCACCGCCGCCAATGCCGTGCTCAACGAGCGCTATCGGGCGCAGACGCTGGCTGAGCTGCTGCTGACCGTGGCGGCGCTGTTGCGCACGCATGCGGCGCGCATCACGCGCGTGCCGGCGCCTGGCACGCTGGGCGGGGTGCTGCGCCGCCAGGCGGCCCTGGCCGAGCAGCTGCAGGCGGCGCGCGACCTGATCCTCGAAACGCCCGACACGCCCGCACGCCAGCGACTCGCGGGCATGCTGATCGTGGTGCTGGAGATGCGTGACCGCCTGATCGCGAGCGAGCTGGACATCGAGCGTGTTCAGGCCAGCCATTCGGCCAGCCTGGAGCCGCTGGCCGCGCTCTCCTGTGCCATGGCGCTGGACGTGGAGCGCGTGGCCGATGCGCTTCTGTCGGGCGCCAGGCCCCCCGCGGCACGCGAGCACGGCGCCGTGCTGTCCGACCTGCGGGAGCAGGCGCTGGACGAGGCCCGCGCCCACCCCGAGCGCGGCGAGGCCATGCAGCAGGCGGCGCTGCTGCGCAGCGTCTGTGTGCGCCTGGGCGATCAGGCCAGCGCTGTGCGTCAGCTCGCCGCGCTCGCGCGAGAAGAAGCCGAGCCCGACCTGTCGGCGGTGCGCAGCGGCTGGCAGCTTTTCGTGAGCCCGGCGTACTGGTCCCGGCAGCCCTTGCGGGGCCTGTGGCGCTGGCGCCAGCCGGCCTTGCGCCACGCCCTGCGCGCGGCGTTGGCGATCGGCACGGGTTACGCGCTGGCCATGCTGCTGCCCTGGGGCTCGCGCGATTATTGGGTGCTGATCACCATCGTGGTCGTGTTGCGCGGCTCGCTCGCGCAGACGCTGGAGCGGCGCAACCAGCGCGTGCTCGGCACGCTCGCGGGCAGTGCGCTGGCCGTGGGTCTGCTGGCGGCGCAGCCGCCGGTCGCCGTGCTGCTGGGGGTGGTGGTGCTGGCGCAGGGGCTGGCGCATGCCTTCGTCGTGCGCCGCTATGTGGTCACGGCCGTGGCCGGGTCGGTGCTGGGACTGGTGCTGGCGCACCTGCTGTCCGCCACCAGCCAGCCGGCCTTCGATTTTGCCGAGCGCGTGGGCGACACGCTGCTGGGCGCGGCCCTGGCCTGGGGCTTTTCCTACGTGCTGCCGTCGTGGGAGCGCATGCGCATTGCCCTGACGGTACGCCGTGTCTGCCTGGCCATGGCGGCGCACGCGCGCCAGTCGCTGGCGCTGGCCACGCTGGCCGAAGTCACGGGCCAGCCCGAACTGGCCTGGCGCCTGGCGCGCCGCGAGGCCTACGACGCGCTCTCGGCGCTGGTGCAGGCCACCGATCGCGCGCTGGTCGAGCCGCGCGCCGTGCAGCCGCCGATGGCGCTGCTCGAACAACTGCAGGGGCACGGCTACCAATTGCTGGGGCAGCTCAGCGCGGTGCAGTCCATCCTGCTGCTGCGCCGCCAGCGCCTGCAGCTGCAGGCCATCGCCGCGCCGCTGGCGGAGGCTGCGAGCAACATCGAGCAGCAGCTGGATCTGGCGCACCCCTGCGAGCCCGTGGCGGCGCGGACCCAGGGCGGGGGCGACGCGATGCCCGCCGTGCCCGAGGACCTGCCGGATCCGTTCGTGGCCGATTCCAGTCCGTGGCTGCTGCGCCGCCTGGCCCTGGCGGTGGCGCTGGCCGGCGAGGTCAGGGCCGATGCACTGGCGGTGCTGCGCGAGTCGGGCGCCGTATAGGCGCGGCGTCAATCCACCAGCGCCACGCCCTTGACCTGCGCGAACAGGGTCTCGCCCACGGCCAGACCCAGGGCTTCGCATGAATGCTGCGTGATGCGCGCGAGCAGCGGCGTGCCCGCGCCATCGAGTGCCACCAGCGTCTGACCCGGCCCGTCGGGCACGATCTGCGTGACGCGCACCGCCAGCACATTCAGGATGGTGCTGCCGACCGGCGCGCTGCGTGCCAGGCTCACGTCGCGCGCGGGCACGCGTAGGCGCACCGGCTCGCCGATGGCGTGCACGCGCGTGCTCACCAGCCGCAGCAGGCCGCCGCCAAAGCGCGCGCTGAGCAGATGGTCATCGGGGCTGTGGCTCAAGACCTGGGCGTGGATCAATGCGCCCGCGTGCTCGCCGTGCGCCAGCGGCAGATCGGCGCGCGCCAGCAGCTCGGCCGTGGCGCCCTGCGCCCGCACGCGCCCGTGCTCAAGCAGCACCAGATGGCCCGCCAGCCGCGCCACCTCGTCGGCGCTGTGGCTCACGTAGAGCACCGGAATGTCGAGTTCGCGCTGCAGCCGTTCCAGGTAGGGCAGCACCTCGGCCTTGCGCGCGGCGTCCAGCGCTGCGAGTGGCTCGTCCATCAGCAACAGGCGCGGGCTCGCGGCGAGCGCGCGGGCGATCGCCACGCGTTGGCGCTCACCGCCCGAGAGAGTGTGCGGTGCGCGCACCAGCAGTTCTTCCAGGCCGAGCAGCTGCACCGCCTGATCGAGTGAGACGCGGCGCTGGCGCGTGGGCAGGCGGCGCAGGCCGTAGTCCATGTTCTGGCGCACCGACAGATGCGCGAACAGGCTCGCTTCCTGGAACACATAGCCGAGCTGGCGCCGGTGCGTCGGCCGCCAGGCGCGCGCGTCGTCGTCCTGCCACACCTCGCCGTTCACCGTGACGCGCCCGGCCGCGCGCGTGAGCCCCGCGATGGCGCGCAGGCAGGTGGTCTTGCCGCAGCCCGACGGCCCGAACAGCGCGGTGACGCCATGGCCGGGCAGCTGCAGATCGACGTCGAGCGCAAAGTCCGCGCGTTGCAGCGTCAGGCGGGCGTGGATCGCGCTCATTGCAGCCCTCCTTTGGGTTGCAGCCAGTGCAGCAGCACCAGTACGATGAAGGCGAACACCAGCATGCCGCCCGCAAGCCAGTGCGCCTGCAGGTACTCCATGGCCTCCACGTGGTCGTATATCTGCACCGAGACGACGCGTGTCTGGCCCGGGATGTTGCCGCCGATCATCAAGACCACACCGAACTCGCCCACGGTGTGCGCGAAGCTCAGCACTGCGGCGGTGATGAAGCCCGGGCGCGCCAGCGGCAGCGCGACGCTGAAGAAGCGATCCAGCGGCGAGGCGCCGAGCGAGGCGGCGGCTTCCAGCGGGCGCGTGCCCATGGCTTCGAACGCGCGCTGCAGCGGCTGCACCGCGAACGGCAGCGAGTACACGACGGAGCCGACCAGCAGGCCGCCGAAGGTGAAGGGCAGGCGCCCCCAGCCCAGGGCCTCGGTGAACTGCCCGACCGGGCCGCTCGGCCCCATCAGCACCAACAGGTAGAAGCCGATCACCGTCGGTGGCAGCACCAGCGGCAGCGCCACCACCGCGCCCACCGGCGCGCGCCAGCGCGAGGGCGTGTGCGCCAGCCACCAGGCGAGTGGCGTGCACAGCACCAGCAGCAGCGCGGTGGTCAGGCTCGCCAGCGTCAGCGTGAGCCGGATGGCGGCCCAGTCTTCAGGGGAAATGGGAGGCATTGCTATGGAGTTGATAGCTTCTCACGCTCATCGTATGTGAATTCCAAAGATGAACATCATTGAAATCAAGAAGGTACAGGCGCGAGCAGCTTCAGAAAGAATAGCCGTAGGACGTGATGATGGCGCGCGCCTTCTTGCCCCTGAGGTAGTTCATCAGCGCGGTCGCGGCCGCGTTGCCCTCGCCGCTCTTGAGCACGATGGCGTCCTGGCGGATGGGGTCGTGCATCGCGGTCGGCACCACCCAGGCGGAGCCCTCGCGCAGCCGGCCGTTCTCGGTCACCTGCGAGAGCGCGACGAAGCCCAGTTCGGCGTTGCCCGATGCCGCGAACTGGTAGGTCTGGGCTATGTTCTCGCCCTGCACGATGCGCGCCTGCACCTGACCCGCGAGGCCGAGCTTTTCCAGCGTCTGCATCGCCGCCGCGCCGTAGGGCGCGAGCCTGGGATTGGCGATAGCGATGTGCCGCCAGTCTGTCTTGGCGAGCACCTTGCCCTCGGCGTCGACGTAGCCCGGCTGCTTGCTCCAGAGCGCGAGCTGGCCGATCGCGTAGGTGAAGCGGGTGGCGCCCACGCCCAGCCCTTCGCTGGCGATCTTCTCGGGCGTGGCGCTGTCGGCCGCCAGCAGGATACCAAACGGCGCGCCGTTCCTGATCTGCGCATAGAACTTGCCGGTGGCGCCGAACGACAGCTCGGCCTGGTGGCCGGTGTCCTGTGCAAAGGCGGCGGCGATTTTCTGCATCGGTGCGGTGAAGTTGGACGCGACGGCGACAGTCACGGTATCGGCATGCGCGCTGGTCAGCGCCGCGGCGGCGAGGGCGATCAGCGTGAACGCGTGGCGGGGGAATGGGAAAGTGGGCATACCCTTCGCTATTCCATAAGTGAATAGCGAAGCAGTATAGGGCAACGCGTGGATGCGGCATGATGGTGCGCATGGCCAGAAAACAGCTTTCCGTCGTTCAGGCGCTCGGGCAGGACCGGGCCGACCGGCGCATCGCCATCCTGCGCGAGATCGGGGTGCAGGGTTCGATCTCGCAGGCCGCGCGCGTTGTCGGCGTGAGCTACAAGGCCGCGTGGCAGGCGCTCGATACGCTGACGAATCTGGCTGGCGTGGCGCTGGTCGAGCGCGTGGTCGGCGGCGCGGGTGGCGGCGGCGCACGGCTCACCCAGGCGGCGCATGAGCTGCTGGCCGCCGCCGACACGCTGGCGCGCGAGCGTTCGAATGCGGCTCAGGGCAGCGGGGCGCATCAGGCGGCCGCGCAGCTGAGCGTGCGCACCAGCATGCGCAACCAGTGGCCTTGCGTGGTGACGGCCCTGCGCCGCCAGGGCAGCATCGTCGATGTGGTGCTGGCGGCCCGGGGCGACGAAGCGTTGCTGGCGCTCTCGCGCATCACGCGCGAGAGCGCTCAGCTGCTGGGCTTGGCGCCCGGTCTGCCGGTGCAGGTGCTGTGCAAGGCCACGGCGGTGCGGGTGCGGGCGGGCGCGTCGCCCGATGAGAACGAGCCCAATCACTGGCGCGGGCGGGTGCTGCGGATTTCACGCCATCCGGCGGGCGATGAAGTCGTGGTGCAGCTCGGTGGCGGCCTGCAGCTCGTCGGCTTTGCGCCTCCCGGTTCGGGGCTGCGGGCACGCGGCGCCGTCCTGGCCAGTGCCGATCCGAGCGCGCTGGCCATCATGGTGAGCGCGGCCTGAGCACGGTTTGAGCACGGTGTGACGGGCGATGTCGCGCCGTGCGGCAATGCTCGCAATCCCTAGTGTCCAGACCCTGGTGTTCATTGAACAATGGTTCGATCCGCCGCTACCAGGATCGGAGGCCGTGCAAGCTTGCTTGCGGCGCCGTTCACAGGCCTGCGATGTCAGGCGTTGCATCGGCCCGCGAGGATCTGCGGCGCGGTGCTTTCTTCCAGGGCTCTGTCGCATTCACCCGCATGGCAGCATTCATTTTTCGCCGTCTGATCCAGGCCATCGTCGTGATGGTGGTGGTGGCCTTCGTGTCCTTCCTGCTGTTTCAGTACGTCGGTGATCCGGTGGTCTTCCTGCTGGGGCAGGACGCCAAGCCCGAACAGATCCGCCAGTTGCGCGCCGACCTCGGGCTCGATCAGCCGTTTTTCGTGCAGTTCTGGCACTTCCTCGTGAACGCGGCGCAGGGCGAATTCGGCCTGAGTCTGCGTCAGGGACAGAAGGTGTCGCGCCTGCTGGGCGAGCGCTTTCCGGCCACCTTCGAGCTGTCCATCGTGGCAGCGGCGCTGGCGCTGCTGGTCGGCGTGCCCATGGGCGTGTATGCGGCGCTCAAGCGCGGCAAGGCGCTCAGCCAGGTGTTCATGGTGGTGTCGCTGCTGGGCGTGTCGCTGCCGACCTTTCTCATCGGCATTCTGCTGATCCTGATCTTTTCCGTGCTACTGGGCTGGATGCCGAGCTTCGGGCGCGGCGAGACGGTGCAATTCGGCTGGTGGAGCTCGGGCCTGTTCACGCGCGACGGCTGGATGCACATGATCCTGCCGGCGATCACGCTGGCGATCTTCCAGCTGGCGCTGATCATGCGGCTGGTGCGCGCCGAGATGCTCGAAGTGCTGCGCACCGACTACATCAAGTTCGCCCGCGCGCGCGGGCTGACCGACCGCGCGATCCACTACGGCCACGCGCTCAAGAACACGCTGGTGCCGGTGATGACCATCACCGGCCTGCAGCTGGGCGGCCTGATTGCGTTCGCCATCATCACCGAGACGGTGTTCCAGTGGCCCGGCATGGGCCTGCTGTTCATCCAGGCCGTCACTTTCGCCGACGTGCCGGTGATGGCGGCCTACCTGTGCCTGATCGCGCTCATCTTCGTCGTGATCAACCTGATCGTCGATCTGCTCTACGTCGTGGTCGATCCGCGGCTGCGCGTGGGCGGGGCGGCGGGGCATTGAAGCCTGGCCCGATTTCGAAAACCAACCGAGGAGACCCGTATGACCCCTTCGATCCGACATCTGCGCCTGCTTGCCGGCGCGGCCCTGCTGGCCATGGCGGCCGCCGCTTCGGCGCAGACGGTGCGCATCGCCAACCAGGGCGATGCGCTGTCACTCGACCCGCATTCGCTCAACGAGTCGCTGCAGCTGTCCGTGGACAGCAACGCCTACGAGGCACTGGTGGGCTGGGACAAGAAGCTGGAGATGGTGCCGGTGCTGGCCACGTCGTGGAAGCAGACCTCGCCCACGGTCTGGCGCTTCGAGCTGCGCAAGGGCGTGCAGTTCTATGACGGCACGCCATTCACCGCGGACGATGTGGTCTTCACCATGGGCCGCATCATGGCCGACGGCTCGGACATGAAGAGCTACGGCACCGACGTCAAGGAGACGCGCAAGATCGACGAGCACACGGTCGAGATCGAGACCAAGGCGCCGCAGCCCATCCTGCCGCGCATCCTCTCGCAGGTCTACATCATGAGCAAGAAGTGGTGCGAGGCCAACAACGCCGTCACGCCGGTCGATCGCCGCAAGGGCATAGAGAACACGGCTTCGTTCAAGACCAACGGCACGGGGCCATTCCACGTGCGCGAGCGCCAGCCGGGCGTGCGCACCGTGTTCGTGCGCAATCCGCGCTACTGGGGCAAGATCGAAAGCAACGCGCAAGAGGTGATCTTCACCCCCATCGCCAACCCGGCCACCCGCGTGGCGGCGCTGCTGTCGGGCGAGATCGACGTGATGGAGCCGGTGCCGGTGCAGGACATCGCCCGTGTCGAGTCCAACCCCGGCACGCGCGCCATCGTCGGCCCCGAACTGCGCACCATCTTCCTGGGCATGGACCAGAAGCGCGACGAGCTGCTGTACTCCAGCGTCAAGGGCAAGAACCCGTTCAAGGATGTGCGGGTGCGCAAGGCCTTCTACCAGGCGATCGACATCGAGGGCATCAAGAAGACGGTGATGCGCGGCCAGTCGCGCCCGACCGCGCTGATGGTCGGCCCCGGCATCAACGGCTGGACCGCCGAGCAGGACAAGCGCCTGCCTTACGACGTGGAGGCAGCCAGGAAGCTGATGGCCGAGGCCGGCTACCCGAACGGCTTCGAGGTCGCCATGAACTGCCCCAACGACCGCTACGTCAACGACGGGCAGATCTGCCAGGCGGTGGCGGCCAACCTGTCGAAGATCAACGTCAAGATCAACCTCCAGGCCGAGACCAAGGGCACCTATTTCCCGAAGATCCTGCGCCGCGACACCAGCTTTTACCTCCTGGGCTGGACGCCTTCGACGTATGACGCGCACAACGCGCTGAACGCGCTGATGCGCTGCCCCAACGACAAGACCGGTGCCGGCCAGTTCAACCTGGGCAGCTACTGCAATCCCAAGCTCGATGAGCTGACCGAGAAGATCGGGTCGGAGACCGACCAGGCCAAGCGCAACGCCATGATCAAGGAGGCGTTCCAGATCCACATTGACGACGTGGGCCACCTGCCGCTGCACCAGCAGACGCTGGCCTGGGGCGCCAGCAAGAAGGTGGAGTTGACGCAGCTCGCCGACAACTACATGCCCTTCAAGTGGATCAGCATCAGGAAGTGACGGCGCAGGCGCCAGAGGCTGCTTTCAGTGTCAAAGTGGTCTCTGGCGCGCTTGCAACAAGCGCAGCCAGCTATTGATAAATGAGTAATGTCCTGACCCGGTGGCTCGACAGCGACGTTGGCTACAGCTTTCGCACCTCGCCCACGGCGATCGTCGCAGCAGCGATCGCCTTCGTCTGCGTCTTCTGCTCGATCTTCGCGGGCTGGGTGTCGCCGCACAACCCGTTCGACCTGGCCTCGCTCGAACTGAGCGACGCCCGGCTGCCGCCCGCCTGGCAGGAGGGTGGCAGGCTCACCTACCTGCTGGGCACCGACGATCAGGGGCGCGACATTCTCTCGGCGCTGATCTACGGCGCGCGCATTTCGCTGGTCGTGGGCATTGTCTCGGTCATCCTTTCGGTGCTCGCGGGCGTGGCGCTGGGGCTGGTGGCGGGCTTCAAGGGCGGCTGGATCGACACCTTCCTGATGCGTGTGTGCGATGTGATGCTGTCGTTTCCCGCCATCCTGGTGGCGCTCTTGATCGCCGGCGTGGGCCGCGCGATGTTCCCCGCGGCCCACGAATCGGTGGCGTTCGGCGTGCTGATCATCGCCATCTCGCTCACCGGCTGGGTGCAGTACGCGCGTACGGTGCGCGGCTCCACCATGGTCGAGCGTGGCAAGGAATACGTGCAGGCGGCGCGCGTGACCGGCGTGTCGCCGCTGCGCATCATGACGCGCCACGTGCTGCCCAATGTGACCGGGCCGGTGCTGGTGCTGGCCACCATCCAGGTCGCCACGGCAATCATCACCGAGGCCACGCTGTCCTTCCTCGGCGTGGGCGTGCCGCCAACCTCGCCCTCGCTGGGCACGCTGATCCGCGTCGGCAACGACTACCTGTTCTCGGGCGAATGGTGGATCACCATCTTCCCTGGGGTGATGCTGGTGCTGATCGCGCTGTCGGTGAATCTGCTCGGCGACTGGCTGCGCGATGCGCTCAATCCGAGGCTGCGCTGACACGTGATGCCCAACTCAACGAATGTCCCTGCTTGAAGTCCGTCACCTGATCGTCGAATTTCCGCACCGGCGCGGCACGTTGCGCGCGCTCGACGACGTCTCGTTTTCCATCGCGCCCGGAGAAATCCTCGGCGTCGTGGGTGAATCCGGCGCGGGCAAGTCGCTCACCGGCGCCGCCATCATCGGCCTGCTGGAGCCGCCGGGGCGCGTGGCCGGCGGGCAGATCCTGCTGGAGGGGCAGCGCATCGACCAGCTGACGGGCGAGGCCATGCGCCAGGTGCGCGGGCGCCAGATCGGCGCCATCTTCCAGGACCCGCTGACCTCGCTGAACCCGCTGTACTCCATCGGCCGGCAACTGATCGAGACGATACAGACGCACCTGAAGCTGAGCCACGCCCAGGCGCGCCAGCGCGCGATCGAGCTGCTGCAGGACACCGGCATACCCGCCGCCGAGCAGCGGCTGGAACACTACCCGCACCAGTTCTCGGGCGGCATGCGTCAGCGCGTGGTGATTGCGCTGGCGCTGGCGGCCGAGCCCAGGCTGATCGTCGCCGACGAGCCCACGACGGCGCTGGATGTGTCGATCCAGGCGCAGATCATCCAGCTGCTCAAGCGCGTGTGCCGTGAACGCGGCGCCGCCGTCATGCTGATCACGCACGACATGGGCGTGATCGCCGAAACCTGCGACCGCGTGGCCGTGATGTATGCCGGGCGCATCGCCGAGATCGGGCCGGTGCATGAGGTGATCCACCAGCCCGCGCACCCCTACACGGCGGGCCTGATGGCGGCGATTCCCGACATGGAGCAGGACCGCGAGCAGCTCGCGCAGATCGACGGCGCGATGCCGCGGCTGGGTGCGATTCCCCGCGGCTGTGCCTTCAACCCGCGCTGCCCCCGGGCCTTCGAGCGTTGCCGCGTCGAGCGCCCTGACCTCATGCCCGCGGGCGCCACGCAGGCCGCGTGCTGGCTGCACGCCGGGCCGCGGGAGGCTGCATGACACAGGCCGTGCAAACCCCTGGCGCCGCCGCCTCGACGCGGCAAGACGATGACGCGGCGCTGGTGCGCGCCGACGGCTTGGCCAAGACCTTCGATGTCTCGCCGCCGCTGCTCAACCGCCTGCTCGAAAGGAGGCCACGCGTGTGGCTCAGGGCGGTGGACGGGGCCAGCTTCAGCATCCGCAAGGGCGAGACGCTGGCGCTGGTGGGCGAATCGGGCTGCGGCAAGAGCACGGTGGCGCGCCTGCTGGTGGGCCTGCATCAGCCGACGCGCGGGCGCTTTCTCTTCAAGGGCCAGGATGCCCATGCGGCCTACGCCGGCCGCGAGGCGCATGCGCTGCGCCGCAGCATCCAGATGATTTTTCAGGACCCGTACGCCAGCCTGAATCCGCGCTGGAAGGTGGCCGACATCGTCGCCGAGCCGCTGCGCGAGCACGGCATGGCGGCGTCCCGCGCCGAGGCCGAAGAGCGCGTGGCCGCGCTGCTGCAGTCGGTGGGCCTGGCGGCGGTGGACATGGGCAAGTTCCCGCACCAGTTCTCCGGCGGGCAGCGCCAGCGCATCTCGATCGCGCGTGCGCTGGCCACCGAGCCCGAGTTTCTCGTCTGCGACGAGCCCACGAGCGCGCTGGATGTCTCGGTGCAGGCGCAGGTGCTCAACATCATGAAGAATCTGCAGCGTGAGCAGCAGCTCACCTACCTCTTCATCAGCCACAACCTCGCGGTGGTGCGCCATGTGAGCGACCACGTGGGCGTGATGTACCTCGGGCGCATCGTCGAGCTGGCACCCCGGCGCACGCTGTTCGCCACGCCGCGCCACCCCTATACACGCATGCTGCTCGATGCCATTCCCCGGATGCACGACACCAGCCGCGCACGCACGCCGGTGCAGGGCGAGGTGCCCAACCCGCTGGACCCGCCCACGGGCTGTGCATTTCATCCGCGCTGCCCGTTCGCCACCGAGCGCTGCCGCGTCGAGCGACCCAGGCTGCAGGTCATCGACGGCGTGCAGGTGGCCTGCCACGCCGTGGAGGAAGGGCGGATCTGATCAGCTGCTCAGGCCGTCCACCGCCTGGAGCAGGGCCTGCCGCGCCTGGCTGACGATCCGCTCCTTCCAGGCATCGGTGTCGGTGTAGAACGCGCTGAGCACCCGCGCCTTGATCTGCGCCGCCAGCGCCGCGGGCGCCTCGGGGTGTTGCGCCAGCCAGTGGTCGCCGCGCAGCGCGTCGAGTACCTCGGTGATCGGCTCGGTGCCGTATTCGAGCGCGATGCCGGTGTATTCGGCCTGCGGCGCGGCGTCGTGGATGCTCTCCCACATCAGGCCCGTGAGCACCGGGCTGGTGGAGGAACCGTCGTAGATCGAGGTGACCTTCTCGCCCCACCAGCGGCGCGCGCGGGCCACGTCGGGCGCGCTGTCGCGCCCGGCCCAGATGCGCTCGCCTACGCCGCTCGGGCCCAGGCCGGTGTGCAGATCGATCCAGGCAATGCGCCGCGCGTGGCGGGCGTGCTCGGCCAGCACCGCGCGCAGCGTGATGTTGCTCCAGGTGGGCGCGCGCCCGCCATAGAACAAGCCATCGGCAAACTCGTGCTGGCCGCTGGAAATCGCCGCCTGCCAGGCCTGCACGCCGCGCGTGGCGATGAAGTCCTGCACCGCCTTCCGGTTGGCCGCGTCGGGCGGCCAGACCTCGGGCAGCAGCAGCGGGTGCACCGCGCGGTAGGCCGGGTTCTCGGGCAGTGGGCGGTTGAAGTCGTGGAAGTTGCGGTTCAGGTCCACGTTCTCCTGCGTCACGCGGCGCAGGTGCGAAAACCCATACGGATTGAGCGCATGGATGTAGAGCACCGCCACGCCTGCCTCGCGCGCCCGGGCGCGCCATTGGGCGTCGTGCAGCGCGAACACCTGCACGCCGCTGCCGCAATAGCCTTCCACGCCGTGGCAGGCGCTGGTGACGATCAAGAGGTGTTCGCTGCCCGCGTCGCCATCGAGCGCCACGTCCATCGCGAGCGGCTCGCCGTCGCGGCCGGGCAGGGGGTGGGGCAGTGATTCGACGTGCAGCCCGGCACCCGTGGCGGCTTCCAGGAATTGTGCGCGCGCGCTGGCGTAACTGCGCGCGAAGGCCGAGGTGATGGCGATCATGGTGGCGGCGATGGGCAGGGTGGCAGAGGGATTCGCCGCGGGTCAGCGCGAATCCGGCATGGGACGATCGGCGGGCGGCGTGTGCGCGAGCCAGGCCTGCGCCAGGTTCACCCAGTAGGTGGCGCCCAGCGGAATCAGCTCGTCGTTGAAGTCGTAGTGCGGGTTGTGCAGCGTGCACGGCCCGGCGTCGTGCCCGCCGCCTTCGTAGCGCCCGCGGTGCGCGCCATCGCCGTTGGCGATGAAGCAGTAGGCGCCGGGCTTTTCCTGCAGCATGTAGGCGAAGTCCTCGGCGCCCAGCGTCGGCTCCTGCGCCAGCGCCTTGTCTTCGCCGACGATGCCGGCCATCACCTTGCGGCAGAAGTCGGCCTCATAGTGCGTGTTGATCGTCGGCGGGTAGTTGCGCACGAACTCGAACGCGCAGCGCGCGCCGAAGGCCGCACTCACACCCTCGGCGATTTCCCGCATGCGCCGCTCGATCAGATCGAGCGTCTCGAAGGTGAAGGTGCGCACCGTGCCTTGCAGCTCGCAGGCGTCGGGGATGACGTTGGTGGCCTCGCCCGCGTGGATCATGGTGACCGAGATCACCCCGGCATCCACCGGCTTGCGGTTGCGCGAGACGATGGTCTGAAACCCCTGCACGATCTGGCAGGCGATGGGCACCGGGTCGATCCCCATGTGCGGCAGCGCCGCGTGTCCACCCTTGCCGGTGATCGTGATCTTGAACTCGTTGCTCGACCCCATCACCGGGCCGCCGCTGACGGCGAACGTGCCCATGGGCATGCCGGGCCAGTTGTGCATGCCGAACACGGCCTCCATCGGAAATTGCTTGAACAGCCCGTCCTTGATCATCTCGCGCGCGCCGCCGCCGCCTTCTTCGGCGGGCTGGAAGATCAGGTACACCGTGCCGTCGAAATCGCGGTGCCGCGCGAGGTGCTGCGCCGCCGCCAGCAGCATGGTGGTGTGGCCGTCGTGGCCGCAGGCGTGCATCTTGCCGGGGATGGTGCTGGCGTGCGCGAAGGTGTTGAACTCGGTCATGGGCAGCGCATCCATGTCGGCGCGCAGGCCGATCGCTCGTCCATGCTTCGCGGCCGCTTCGCCGCCGTCCCTGCCGTGCACGATGCCGACCACGCCGGTCGTTCCCAGCCCTCGGTGGATCGGTATGCCCCATTCGGTGAGCTTGGCGGCCACCAGATCGGAGGTGCGCACCTCCTTGAAGCACAACTCGGGATGAGCGTGGATGTCGCGCCGCAATTGAGTCAAGGCCGCGGCCTGTGCCAGGATGGGTTCGATCAGCTTCATGGGGGCAGTCTAGCCTTGCCTGCCTGTCTTTGTCACGCAGGCAAGGAACACCGCGCCGAAACGCCCGGCGCCGCCGACGTGCCGCTACCATCGCCGCATGCCTGCTGAAGTCACCCCAACCACCGTCTTGCCCCACGAGCCGCAGGGCATCCTCGACCTGGCCGTTCGCTCGATGTTCCAGCTGCTCTCCAGCCTGAGCCAGGGCATGTTCATCATGGACGTGAGCGGGCGCATCGTCTGGGTCAACGAAGGGTATCGGCGGTTTCTTCCGGCGCTGGGTCTGGATTCGGTCCAGGATTTCGTGGGGCACATGGTCGAGGAGGTCATTCCCAATACGCAGATGCGCCGGGTGCTGGAAACCGGCAAGCCGGTGCTCATCGACCTGCTCACCAACCGCGCGGGCACCTTCGTGGTGAGCCGGTTGCCGCTGCTGGCCGAGGATGGGGCCGTGATCGGCGCCATCGGCCTGGTGCTCTTCGATCAGCCCGAAACCACGCTGCAGCCGCTGATCGCCAAGTTTGCGCGTCTGCAGCAGGACTTGGAGGATGCGCGCAGGGAACTGGCGGCGCAGCGCAGCGCCCACGCCGGTGCTGGCCGACACGCCAAATACACGCTGGCGAGCTTTGTCGGCGCCAGTGCCGCCGCCACCGAGGTCAAGCGCCGCGCGCGCCGCGCCGCACTCTCCAGCAGCCCCGTGCTATTGCTGGGGGAAACCGGCACCGGCAAGGAGCTGCTGGCGCATGGCATCCATTCGGCCTCGCCGCGCGCGAACCGGCCATTCGTGAGCGTGAATATCGCCGCCGTGCCCGACACGCTGCTGGAGGCCGAATTCTTCGGCTTCGTCGCCGGTGCGTTCACGGGTGCGGACCGGCGCGGGCGCGAGGGAAAATTCAAGCTGGCCGATGGTGGCACCTTGTTCCTGGACGAGATCGGCGACATGCCGCTGGGCCTGCAATCCAAGCTGCTGCGCGCCTTGCAGGAAGGCGAGATCGAGCCGCTGGGCAGCAACCGCCTCATTCCCGTGGATGTGCGCATCGTCGCCGCCACCAGCCGGGATCTGCCCGCGCTGGTGCGTGACGGCAGGTTTCGCGAAGACCTGTTCTACCGGCTCAATGTGCTGCCCATCCGCGTGCCGGCGTTGCGCGAGCGCCGCGAGGACATTCCCGCGCTCGTGGAGGTGCTGGGCGAAGATCTGGCGCAGCGCAGCGGCGCGGTGCAGCCCGAGCTGCTGCCCGAGGCGATGGGGCTGCTGGCCGCCCAGAGCTGGAGGGGCAATATCCGCGAGCTGCGCAACGTGCTCGAACAGGCTCTGCTGCGCGGCGACTCGCTGGCCATCGATGCCGGGCAGCTGGCAGCGGTGCTGCGCGAATCCGGCGTGGAACCGCAGGACCCCGTCGTGCAGGAGATCGCGCTGGACGATGGCGCCGGCCCCGATCTGCTGCGCCCCCTGGCCGAGCAGGTGGCGGAGCTGGAGCAGCGCGCGATCGCGGCGGCGCTCAAGGCCCACAAGGGCAACAAGGTGGCCGCCGCGCGCCTGCTCGGTATCTCTCGGGCCACGCTGTACGCTCGCATGGAGCACATGTCAAACATTCAGCCATTTGACTGAATATTTGACAATTGCGTGTCTGATTTGGAGGCATTTCTTCGGTCTGAGCCTGGGTTCCTGCCTTGAACTCGTTGGCACGGCTTGTGCTGCTATCAACGGCCCTGTCAAGAACAAAGGAGACCCGCAGATGCCCACTTCGACACACGCCACGATCGCCGCGCCATGCGGCAGATGCAGCGCTTGAACCTTCAAATTTGCGTCGGCTATACGTGTTTATCCTGAGACGAATAGTGTTCAACAAGGTTTACGATGCAGTGCAACATAACTCGGGGAGCACGCGGCGGTGCCGTATCTTTTGCGCGGCATGCGCTGATCTGCAATGAGTGATTTCATACTCGAAACATCCCATCTCACCAAGGAATTCAAGGGTTTCACCGCGGTCAGCGACGTGAATCTGTCGGTGAGCCGCGGTGCCATTCACGCCTTGATCGGGCCCAACGGGGCAGGCAAGACGACATGCTTCAACCTGCTGACCAAGTTCCTGGTGCCTACCTCGGGCACCATCCGTTTCAACGGCAAGGACATCACGGGCGAAAAGCCCGCAGAGATCGCGCGCCGCGGCATCATCCGCTCGTTCCAGATTTCTGCGGTGTTTCCCTATCTGACGCTGCTGGAGAACGTGCGCCTGGGCCTGCAGCGCAAGCTGGGCACGTCCTACCAGTTCTGGCGCAGCGAGCGCAGCCTCTACAAGCTCAACACCCGTGCGCGTGCCCTGCTGGCCGAGGTCGGGCTGGAGCACATGGCGGACGAAATGACCGTGAACCTGCCTTACGGCAGCAAGCGGGCTCTTGAGATTGCCACGACGCTGGCGATGGAGCCCGAGCTCATGCTGCTCGACGAGCCCACGCAGGGCATGGGCCATGAAGACGTGGAGCGCGTGACTCAGCTCATCAAGAAGGTCTCCGCCGGGCGCACCATCCTGATGGTGGAGCACAACATGAAGGTGGTGTCCACCATCGCCGATTGCATCACCGTGCTTCAGCGCGGGGAGGTGCTGGCCGAAGGAACGTATGACGAGGTGTCGAACAACCCGCAGGTGATGGAAGCCTACATGGGAACGACCGAAGGCCAACTCGAGGGGGCGCACTGAGATGGCGGGTACACCTGCTCTGGAAATTCGCGGCCTGAAGGCCTGGTATGGCGAGTCGCATGTCCTGCATGGCGTGGACATGGTGGTGCAACCCGGTGAAGTGGTCACGCTGCTCGGGCGCAATGGCGCCGGGCGCACCTCCACGCTGCGGGCCATCGTCGGCCTCACGGGCCGGCGCGAAGGGTCGATCAAGATCAACGGGCACGAGACGATCAACCTGCCCACGCACAAGATCGCGCATTTCGGCGTCGGCTACTGCCCCGAGGAGCGCGGCATTTTTTCCAGCCTGTCGTGCGAGGAAAACCTGCTGCTGCCGCCGCATCTGAAGACCGGCGAGAAGGGCATGTCGGTCGATGAGATCTATGCCATGTTCCCCAATCTCGCGGAGCGCAGGAACAGCCAGGGTACGCGGCTTTCGGGCGGTGAGCAGCAGATGCTTGCGGTGGCGCGCATCCTGCGCACGGGCGCCAAGCTGCTGCTGCTCGACGAGATATCCGAAGGCCTGGCGCCGGTGATCGTGCATGCGCTCGCGCGCATGATCACGATGCTGCGCGAAAAGGGCTTCACCGTCGTGATGGTGGAGCAGAACTTCCGCTTCGCCGCACCTCTGGCCGATCGCTTCTACGTGATGGAGCACGGCAAGATCGTCGAGCAGTTCGGCGCAGCGGAGCTGGAGGCCAAGATGCCGGTGCTCAACCAGTTGCTCGGCGTCTGACGTCCGCGCCGCGCGGGACGTCCGCGGGCATTCACCACTTCACCCAGGAGACAAGCTTCCATGCAAAACAAGTTCAAGACCCTCGTGGTCGCTCTCGGCGCCGCCTGCCTTGGCTTCGGCGCGATGCACGCGCAGGCACAGGACAAGGCGCTGCGCATCGGTTTCATCACCGACATGTCCAGCCTGTACGCTGACGTCGAAGGCAAGAACGGAGCGTTGGCGATCCAGATGGCGATCGACGATTTCGGCGGCAAGGTGCTGGGCATGCCGATCGAGCTGCTCACGGCCGACCACCAGAACAAGGCCGATATCGCCGCCACCAAGGCGCGCGAGTGGATCGACACGCAGAACGTGACGATGATATTCGGCGGCACCAATTCGGCCACGGCGCTGGCCACGGTCAAGGTGGCGGCGGAGAAGAAGCGCGTCTACATCAACAGTGGCGCGGGTTCCTCCGCGCTGACCAACGAGCAATGCACGCCCTACACCGTGCACTATGCGTATGACACCGTGGCGCTGGCGCGCGGCACGGGGAGTGCCATCGTGAAGAACGGCGGCAAGACCTGGTTCTTCCTGACGGCCGACTATGCCTTCGGCCATGCGCTCGAGGCGGACACCAGCAAGGTGGTCAAGGACAACGGCGGCCAGGTGCTCGGCGCGGTGCGCCATCCCATCGGGGTGTCCGATTTCTCGTCCTTCCTGCTGCAGGCCCAGAACTCCAAGGCGCAGATTCTTGCGCTGGCCAATGCCGGGGGCGACACCATCAACGCAATCAAGGCGGCCAAGGAATTCGGCATCACCAATTCGATGAAGATCGCAGGTCTGCTGGTGTTCATCACCGACGTGCACAGCCTGGGCCTGAAGAACACCGAGGGCCTGCTGCTCACCACGAGCTGGGACTGGAACCTCAACGACAAGACGCGTGCGTTCGGCAAGAAGTTCTTCGAGAAGACCAAGCGCATGCCGACCGACATCCAGGCCGCGGACTATTCCGCGACGATGAACTATCTCAAGGCGGTGCAGGCGGCGGGTACCATCGACGCCGACACCGTGATGGCCAAGCTCAAGTCCACGCCGATCGACGACTTCTACGCCAAGGGCGTGATCCGCCCCGACGGGCGGTTTGCGCACGACATGTACCTGATGCAGGTCAAGTCGCCCAAGGAGTCGACGACACCGTGGGATTACTACAAGGTGGTGAGCAAGCTGCCGTCCGACGAAATCTGGACCAAGAAATCCGAGACCAAGTGCGCCTTGTGGAAGTGATCCTCGCGGCTGTGCGGCGCGACAGCCGCACCGCGCCCGTGTGGATGTGAACCCTGTTTGAAACGAAAGTCGAGGAAGATATCCAATGAAATCGAGATTCACCAAACTGGCCGTGGCACTGGGCGCGGTTGGTCTCATGGCGGGCGCCATGCATGCGCAGGCCCAGGACAAGCTCAAGATCGGCTTCATTACGGACATGTCCAGCCTGTACGCGGACGTCGAGGGCAAGAACGGCGCGCTCGCGATCCAGATGGCCATTGATGATTTCGGTGGCAAGGTGCTGGGCAAGCCGATCGAGCTGCTCACGGCCGACCACCAGAACAAGGCCGACGTGGCGGCCACCAAAGCGCGCGAGTGGGTCGACACCGAGGGCGTGACGATGCTGTTCGGTGGCACGAACTCGGGCACGGCGCTGGCCATGGCCAAGGTGGCGGCCGAGAAGAAGCGTGTGTTCTTCGACAGCGGCGCGGGTTCCTCGGCGCTGACCAACGAGCAGTGCACGCCGTATACCGTGCACTACGCCTACGACACCGTGGCGCTGGCCAAGGGCACGGGCAGCGCGGTGGTCAAGAATGGTGGCAAGAGCTGGTTCTTCCTGACAGCCGACTACGCATTCGGCCATTCGCTGGAAGCCGACACGGCCAAGGTCGTCAAGGACAACGGCGGCACGGTGGTGGGCAGCGTGCGTCATCCGCTGAACGCAACCGATTTCTCTTCGTTCCTGCTGCAGGCGCAAAACTCCAAGGCGCAGGTGCTGGGCCTGGCCAATGCCGGCGGTGACTTCCAGAACGCCATGAAGTCGGCCAAGGAGTTCGGCATCCTCAAGACCATGAAGGTCGCGGGTCTGCTGGTGTTCATCACCGACGTGCACAGCCTGGGCCTGAGGAACACCGAGGGCTTGTTGCTGACGACCAGCTGGGACTGGAATCTCAACGACAAGACGCGCGAGTTCGGCAAGCGCTTCTTCGACAAGACCAAGCGCATGCCGACCGACATCCAGGCGGCGGACTATTCCGCGACGATGAACTACCTGAAGGCCGTGCAGGCGGCGGGCACCATGGATGCCGACAAGGTCATGGAGAAACTCAAGTCGACGCCGATCGATGACTTCTATGCCAAGGGCGTGATCCGTCCCGACGGTCGCTTCGCGCACGACATGTACCTGGTGCAGGTGAAGGCGCCGAACGAGTCCATGAAGCCATGGGATTACTACAAGGTGGTGAGCAAGCTCTCCGCCGATGAGGTGTGGACCACCAAGGCCGAAAGCAAGTGCGCCTTGTGGAAGTAAGTTGAGCGCGCACACGGGCGCGCCATGAGCGTGCCCGTGTGCCGCGGGTTGTGATGATGAGCATGTGCTCGGGAAACGAAGAAGGAGACAGGCAATGAAGAACAGATTCACCAAGCTGGCCGTGGCCCTCGGGGCCGTCGGCCTCATGGCGGGCGCCATGCAGGCGCAGGCGCAGGCGCAGGACAAGATCAAGATCGGCTATATCTCCGACCTTTCCAGCCTCTATGCCGACCTGGAGGGCAAGGACGCCGCCACCGCGATCCAGATGGCCATCGATGACTTC
Organism: Comamonas sp. SCN 67-35; assembly: GCA_001725255.1. Lineage (GTDB taxonomy): Bacteria > Pseudomonadota > Gammaproteobacteria > Burkholderiales > Burkholderiaceae_C > Comamonas_C. The sequence continues at coordinate 36,067 of MEFV01000005.1, forward strand.
GGTGGCAAGGTGCTGGGCAAGCCCATCGAGATGATGAGCTTCGACCACCAGAACAAGCCCGACCTGGCGGCCTCCAAGGCGCGCGAGTGGATCGACACCGATGGTCTGACGATGATCTTCAGCGGCACCAACTCGGGCACCGCGCTGGCGCTGGCCAAGGTGTCGACCGAGAAGAAGCGCGTGATGATCAACAACGGCGCCGGGACTTCCGCGCTGACCAACGAACAGTGCTCGCCCTACGCGGTGCACTACGCCTACGATACCGTGGCACTGTCGCGCGGCTCCGCCGGCGCGGTGGTGGCCAATGGCGGCAAGAGCTGGTTCTTCCTGACGGCCGACTATGCATTCGGTCACGCCATGGAGGCCGATGCGGCCGCCGTGGTGAAGGAAAAGGGCGGCACGGTCGCGGGCACCGTGCGCCACCCGCTCAATGCGACCGATTTTTCTTCTTTCCTGCTGCAGGCGCAGAACTCCAAGGCGCAGGTGCTCGCTTTGGCGAATGCAGGTGGAGACACCATCAACGCCATCAAGGCAGCCAACGAATTCGGCATCTCCAAGACCATGAAGGTGGTGCCGCTGCTGGTGTTCTTCAGTGACATTCACAGCCTCGGTCTCAAGACCGCGCAGGGCATGCAGTTCGTGACTTCGTGGTACTGGGACATGAATCCCGAGGCCCGCGCGTTCGCCGACAAGTACATGGCCAAGCTCAAGAAGCGCCCGACGGAAATCCAGGCCGCGGACTATTCCGCGACGATGAATTACCTCAAGGCGGTGCAGGCGGCGGGCACCGTGGACGCCGACAAGGTCATGGAGACCTGGCGTGGCATGAAGATGAAGGACTTCTTCGCGACGGGCCACATTCGCCCCGATGGCTTGTACGAGCACGACATGTACCTGGTGCAGGTCAAGACACCTGCCGAATCCAAGGGCGCGTGGGATTACTACAAAATCGTCAAGCAGCTTCCAGGCGCCGAGGTCTTCACGACCAAGGCCGAAGGCAAGTGCCCGCTCTGGAAGTGAACCGCGCCTGATTCGTACCTGATTCCACTCACTACCTGTTCACCATTCCATGGAAATTTTCGGCATTTCGATGGCGGCCATGATGAGCCAGCTCCTCGTGGGGCTGGTCAATGGCTCGTTTTACGCCATCCTGAGTCTGGGCCTCGCCGTGATCTTCGGCCTGCTCAACGTGATCAATTTCGCCCACGGCGCGTTGTTCATGCTGGGCGCGATGGTCACCTGGATGGCGATGAACTATCTGGGCGTCAACTACTGGGTCATGCTGGTGGTGGCGCCTTTGGTGGTGGGTGTCTTCGGTGCGATTCTCGAGCGCCTCTTCCTGCGCTGGATCTACAAGCTCGATCACATCTACGGGCTGTTGCTCACACTGGGCCTGACGCTGCTGATCGAGGGGGTGTTCCGCTCGATCTATGGCGTCTCGGGTCTGGGGTATGACACACCCGACCTGCTGCAGGGCGCAACCAATCTCGGCTTCATGATGCTGCCGAACTATCGCGCCTGGGTGGTGCTCGCTTCCATCATCGTGTGCGTCGCCACGTGGTATGTGATCGAAAGAACCAAGCTCGGCGCGTATCTGCGCGCGGGCACCGAGAACCCGCGGCTGGTGGAGGCGTTCGGCATCAACGTGCCGGTCATGGTCACGCTCACCTTCGCCTTCGGCTCTGCGCTGGCGGCGTTTGCCGGCGTGCTGGCCGCGCCGGTCTATCAGGTGACGCCGCTCATGGGCCAGCACCTCATCATCCTCGTGTTCGCGGTGGTGGTGATCGGTGGCATGGGCTCCATCATGGGCTCCATCCTCACCGGTCTGGGGCTCGGAGTGATCGAGGGCTTCACCAAAGTGTTTTACCCCGAAGCTTCGTCAACGGTGGTCTTCATCATCATGGCCATCGTGCTGTTGGTGCGCCCGGCCGGGCTGTTCGGCAAGGAAAAGTGAGAACAGGGGCACGCGCAAATGAATATCAAGAAATTTACCCCTGTGGGCTATGGGCTGCTCTTGCTGGTCCTGATCGTGGCGCCTTTCCTCGGCGCCTACCCGGTGTTCGTGATGAAGCTGCTGTGCTTCGCGCTTTTCGCGGCCGCGTTCAACCTGCTGCTGGGCTATACCGGTCTGCTCTCGTTCGGCCATGCGGCGTTTCTGGGAGGCTCGGCCTACATCGCGGGTCACGCGGTGAAGGTCTGGGGCCTCACGCCCGAGCTCGGTCTGCTGGCGGGCACGCTGTGCGGCGCGCTGCTGGGCTGGATCATGGGCGCGCTCACGATCCGGCGTCAGGGCATCTACGCCACGATGATTACCCTGGCGTTGGCGCAGATGGTCTATTTCGCGGCCCTGCAAATGAAGTTCACCGGGGGGGAGGATGGCTTGCAGGGCGTGCCGCGCGGCAAACTGTTCGGCGTGCTCGATCTGAGCAACGATCTGACCATGTATTTCGTGGTGCTGGTGATCACCGCGGCGGCATTCTGGCTCATCATGCGCACCATTCATTCGCCGTTCGGCCAGGTGCTCAAGGGCATCAAGGAAAACGAGCCGCGCGCCATTTCTCTGGGCTATGACACGGATCGCTTCAAGCTCGTGGCCTTCATCATCTCGGCGGCGCTTTCGGGCCTGGCGGGGTCGCTCAAGACGCTGGTGATGGGCTTTGCCTCACTGTCCGACGTGCACTGGACCATGTCCGGCAACGTCGTTCTGATGGCGTTGGTGGGTGGCATGGGTACGCTGAGCGGCCCGCTGGTGGGCGCGATGGTGATCGAGTTGCTGGAAAACAAGATTGGCGACTTCGGCACCTGGCTTGCCGACCTGACCAGCGTGGCGTGGTTCAGCACCATAGGGGGCTCCGTCACCATGGTCACCGGCCTGATTTTCGTGATCTGCACGCTGGCGTTCCGCCGCGGCGTCATGGGCGAGCTGATCGCCTGGCTGCAGCGTCCGCGTGGCGGCGGGGGTGGCGGTACTTCGTGAATTTCCTGGCTTCTTCGTGGCCTCCCGCCAGAGCCGGAATTCAAGGCTCTGGCGGTTTTTTCATGGGGAGCGCGCATCGCGGTGGCGGAATGCGCGTCGCGCGAAGCTTCGTGGCAGGCGCAGTGGGGCCCTATCGCAGCCGCAACGGCCTGGCGTAGCCTGTCATTTCAAGGTAGCCCCGTCCGATTTCCTCGCCGCCCGCATCGCGCAGCACGCTCAGACCTTCCCAGTAGATGGCGCCGGTGGAGGCGCCGCTGTCAAGCTCCTGGTCATCGAGCAGGGCGTGCACGCCGTAGCGTCCCGCGGGTGTATCGATCTGCCACTGGACGGGGTAGCGGGCGCCGCTGGCGGCGCTGGTCCACAGGCGCTGCGGCGTGAAGCGCACGTCGTCGGCGCCGAAGACCTGCGCGGGCGCGCTGGCCGAGGGCCTGAAAGAACCTCCGGCCCAAAGCGCGCTGCCGTCCAGGCGGCGCAGCACGAAGGCGGTGAGCGCGCCGCCGTCGCGCAGATTCATGCCGATCCAGTCCCAGCCCACGGCGTCGGGGTGCATGAGGGCCTCGCTCCATTCGTGATCCATCCAGGCGCGGTTGTCCCACGGCTGGCCGGCCTGAACCGGCATGCGCTTGTTGCCCAGCGTGATGTGGCCGGTGACGGCCAGTTGAGGCTGGCTCGTGTACCAGCTGGACTGAGCAGGCTCGGGTCCCTTGCGCGAGAGGCCGTGCTCGCCCTGCAGCAGCACCGGTTGGGTGCTCGTGGCCTGCAGTTGCAGTGAAAAACCCTGCGCGGCCGCCTCGATGAGGTAGCGGCTGTGACCGGGCACGGGCGCGTTCTCGCGGGTGAGCGACCAATCCTGCAGGCGAATGGCCGTGTCCTGCTCGCTGGCCCGTGCCACGCCGAAACCTTCGCGGGCGATGCGTTGATCGTGCAGCAGGCGCCGGCCCCGCAGATCGGTGAGCGCCGCATGCGCGAAGAGCAGCTGTCGCGCGGCGAACGCGGAGTGCATGGTCGCGGCGATGTCCACGCGCGAGCGAAAGAAGGTGATCTGGAAGCCCCAGAGCGCACCTTCGGCCTGCACCTGCCCGGTGAGGTACCACCACTCGGTGGCAAACGTCGGGTGGCTGCCATGGTCGCGCGGAAAGTGCAGCTCGTCGGCCGTGACGGGCCATGCCGCGCGCTGCATGCCGATGGCCGTCAGGGCCAGCAGCGCGTGGCGGCGGCGCATCAGACGAACCGCGCCTGGGCGGCGGTTTGCGCTTCGGCGCAATCGCCGATGTGCGCGGCCACCCACCGCGGGTCGTGGTAGCTGTGCAGGTAGCGTTCGCCCGCGTCGCACAGCAGCGAGAGGATGGAGCCGGTTTCGCCGCTCTTTTTCATTTCGTCAGCCAGGCGCAGCATGGCGGCGAAGTTGGTGCCGGTGGACGGGCCCACGCGCCGCCCGAGCAGGCGCGAGAGTTCGCGCATGCAGGCGATCGATTCGACGTCCGCCACCGCCTCCATGCGATCGATCAGGTGGCGGATGAAGCTGGGCTCCACGCGCGGGCGGCCGATGCCCTCGATGCGCGAGCCGGGCGCCGTGAGTGCGACGTCGCCTGTGCGCCAGTAGTCGGCGAAGACCGAACCGGCCGGGTCGGCCACGCACAGGCGGGTGGCGTGGCGCTGGTAGTGCACGTAGCGGCCGATGGTGGCGCTGGTGCCGCCGGTGCCCGCGCCCACCACGATCCAGCGCGGCACCGGGTGGCGCTCGCGCTGCATCTGAATGAACATGCTCTCGGCGATGTTGTTGTTGCCGCGCCAGTCGGTCGCGCGCTCGGCGTAGGTGAACTGATCCATGTAGTGGCCACCCGTCTCCCGCGCCAGGGCACGGGCCGCGTCGTACATCTCGGGGGCGCTTTCGACGAAGTGGCAGCGGCCGCCGTGGAATTCGATCAGCGCGATTTTTTCGGCCGAGGTGCTGCGCGGCATCACGGCGATGAAGGGCAGGCCGAGCAGCCGGGCGAAGTAGGCCTCGCTCACGGCGGTGGAGCCGCTGGAGGCTTCCACCACGGTCGAGCCCTCGTGGATCCAGCGGTTGCACAGCGCGTACAGGAACAGCGAGCGCGCCAGGCGATGCTTGAGGCTGCCCGTGGGGTGGGTGGATTCGTCCTTCAGGTACAGGTCGATCCCGGCATCGGAAAACGCGGGCAGCGGCAGCGCGATGAGGTGCGTGTCGGCGCTGCGCTGGTAATCGGCTTCGATGCGGGCAATCGCCTGGTGCAGCCAGGGGTCGCGGTGGAGGGCGGCTTCGGGTTCGGTCATGGGCATCGATTGTGGATCAGCTACCAGTCTTCCTTGACGGCGAGCACCGCGTCGTGGCTCGCAGCCGAGCGTCCGGCCAGCAGCGCGGTGATGCCGCCGGCCAGGACCACCGCGCCAGCCAGCAGCCCCAGACGTGGCCAGGGAACGGCCAGGTCCATGCTCCAGTGAAAGCTTTGCGGGTTGACCACGCGCACCAGCACCAGCGCCACGGCCAGGCCCAGCAGTGTGCCGACGACGGCGCCCACGGCCGTCCAGGCCACGCCTTCGCCCGTCACGACGGTGAGGATCTGCCGCCGCGTGAGCCCCAGGTGCGTGAGCAGGCCGAACTCCTTGCGTCGCGCCAGCACCTGCGCCGAGAGGCTGGCAGCCACGCCGAACATGCCGATGGCAATGGCCACCGCCTGCAGCCAGTAGGTCACGGCGAAGCTGCGGTCGAACAGCGCGAGCGAGCGCTGGCGGATCACGTCGGTGCGGGTGAATTCCAGCGCGCCGGGGGCGGCGCCCTGAGCGCGAGCCAGTGCCGTGATCGCCTCGCGCAGCGTGCCCAGGTCGGTGCCGGGCGCGGGCCACAGGGCCAGGTCGCTTGCCCGGGTGTCGCCCGTCAGGCCGATGAAATCCGAGCGCCTCATCGCGACGGCGCCCGTCTGGCGGACGTAATCGCGCCATACGCCAGCTATGAAAAAAGGTGCTGCCTGCGCTTGACTGGAAAGGCTTCCGGAGTGAAATGCCTTGGAAAGCGCGGGCCAGCCGTCTCCGGGGCGCACGCCGTGCAGGTCGAGCACGGCTTCGCTCACGTACAGCGCGATGTGCCCGGCCGGCACCGGCAGAGGCTCGCCGACCATGGGCAGGCTGCGTTCGGGATGGTCTCCGAGGGGGCGCGCCAGGATGGCCAGCGCCGGCTGGGTGGCGCTGAGCTGCACGCTGCTGCTGCGCGAGGCCTGCAGCTTCATGAGGCCGGGCAGCCGCCGGATGTCGTTCACCAGCTCCTGCGTGAAGACGGCCGCGTCATCGCCCTTGAGCTGGCCGCTGGCGCGAACGTACAGGGGGGCGGGCAGCATGGCGTCCAGCCAGTGCTGCACCGAGCCGCGAAAGCTCGCCACCATCACCGTGAGCGCAACCGCGAGGCTGAGCGCGGCCACCACGCCGCCTATGGTGGCTGCCGCCGCGCCGCGCGTGCGCAGGGCGCGTTCCATCGCCAGCATGGACAAGGTCCGCTTCGCCACCAGAGGTCTTGCGAGACCGAGCAGGACTTCAACGGGCCAGGGCAGCAGTGCGATGCCGCCGATCAGCAGCAGGGCCACCGACAGGTAGGCCGCGATGGGGAGGCCCAGCACCGGCGGCAGCAGCGCCAGCAGCGCGCTCGCGGCAAGCAGCAGCACGCCGCTCAGCGCCAGCCGAGCGTTGCCGTGTGTCAAGGCCAGGCCCAGCCCCTTGAGCGCCTGCGCGGGCGCCAGCTCCCGGGCCTGCCGCGCGGGCCACCAGCCTCCGGCCAGGGCGGCGGCCAGGCCCAGCAGCGTGTAGCCGAGCGCGGCGCCCCAGCTCCAGTGCAGTCGCGATGTGGCCGAGAAGTAGCCGCCCCCCAGGTCGCCTCCGGCCAGGCGCAGCGCGGCCCAGGCGAGCAGCGTGCCCAGCAGCACGCCGGCCACGGCACCGATCAGGCCCAGCGTGCCGGCTTCGCCCAGCATCAGCATCAGACGCTGGCGCGGCGTGGCGCCCAGCACGCCGAGCAGGGCAAATTGCGGCTGCCTGCGCGCCAGCGCCAGCGCCAGCACGGAGTAGACGAGGTAGGCGCCCGTGAACAGGGCCACGAGCGCGAGCGCCGTGAGGTTCACGCGGTAAGCGCGCGAGAGCTGGTCGGCCTGCGTGATGCTGTTGTGCGGCGTGGTCGACAGGAGCCGGGCGGCGGTGTCCGGATGCGCATCGAGCGCCTGTTCCAGTGCGGTTTTGTCCGCGCCCGGGCGCAGCCGCACGTCGATGCGCGTGAGCCAGCCATCGAGCCCCAGCAGGTCTTGCGCGGCGCCGATGTCCATCACGCCCACGGGCTGCCCGGTGGCCGGGACGCTGCCCGCCACCCGCACGGCGGCGCGTTTGAGCCCGATCTGCAGCTGCACCACCGCCGGACCATCCGCCAGGTGCAGCGCCTTGCGTGCGCTTGCGTTCAGGAAGAGGGCGTCGGGCGCCAGCATGATCAGGCGCGCGCTGCCGGGCCAGGGGCGGGGCATGAGCGCGGGCGCGGTGGCGGGCAGCTGCAGCGCGTCGGCGCCCGTGAGATGCAGCGTCACCTCGTGGCCCGCCTCGGAGAAGGCCTGTATCGTCGCCTCCAGCACCGGGTTGGCCCGCGCCACCAGCGGCTGGGCAGCCACCGCGGCGAAAAACCGCTGCGGCAACAGTCCCTGGCGCGCGCGCAGCTGAACGTCGCTCTGGCCGTTGATGGCCTGCGTGGCCTGCGCGAATTCGGTGAGCGCGCTGGCGTTGATCAGGTGCACCGCCAGCCCCAGCGCCACTCCCAGCATCACGGCCAGGGCGGCCGCGAGGCTGCGCCAGGGGTGCTGGCGCAGGTCCTGCCAGGAGAAGGTGAAAAACAGCTCGCGCATGGTCTGCGATTGTCGGTGCAGCGGCAGCGCCGGGCGAGGTCTTGAAACCTGGCGCGCGGTGCACATGTACGGGGCAGCCGCACGAGGCGGCGCAATGCAACATGAGGAGTAAGACCATGAACTCGCTGATGACCCGTGGCAACCTGCTTGATGATTTTTTCCGTGACGTGGCCCCTGCCTTTTACGTGCGGCCGTTGCATGGCGACGCCCTGCCGCAGCCGTCGCAGATCCGTTTCGACGTGAAGGAGGATGACGCTGGCTACAGCGTGCAGGCCGAACTGCCGGGCGTGTCCAAGGAGGACATCCAGGTGTCGATCGACGGTGCGGTGGTGACGCTGCGCGCCGAGGTGCAGCAGCACGACGAGAAGAAGGAGGGCGAGAAGGTGCTGCGCAGCGAGCGTTACTTCGGCTCGGTCGCGCGCAGCTTCCAGTTGCCGATGGAGGTCGACGCGGCCAAGGCCAAAGCCAGGTACGAAAACGGCGTGCTGACGCTGACGCTGCCCAAGAAGCTCGAAGGCAAGGCGCAACGCCTCGCGGTGGAATAAACGCCACCCTGCCCGTCAACCGTGGGCCCTGTCGCTGCCATGCGCCAGGGCTCGTTGTTTTTGCTGCTTGCCGCGGCGCGCGGGTGTGACCCTGCCTCACCTGTGGAATGTGGGCGGCGTGACGGGAGCTTCGAGCCTGTCAGCCACCACGAACCCCGTCTTTTGAAAGATGCAGCACCCGGTCGGCGGAAGCCGTCACGCCGGCCGTGTGGCTGACCAACACCAGCGCCGCCTTGCATTCGCGTGTCTGCCGGGTCAGCAGATCGAGGATGCGGGCCGCGGTGTCGGGGTCGAGGTTGCCGGTGGGCTCGTCCGCGAGCAGCAGCGGCGGGCGATGCACCAGCGCACGGGCGATGGCCACGCGCTGCAGCTGGCCGCCGCTGAGCTGCTGCGGCAGCCGCCCGGCCAGGCCCGCGAGGCCGACGGCGGCGAGCATGTGCTGTACTTCGGCGTCATCATGGCGCCCCAGCAGCATCAGCGGCAGCGCCACGTTCTGCGCCACGGTCAAATGGGGCAGCACATGAAACGCCTGGAACACGAAGCCCACGTGCGCGCGCCGCCAGAGCGCGCGCGCGGTGTCGTCCAGCGGCGTGAGGTCGGTGCCATCGAACAGCACCTGGCCCGCATCCCAGGTGTCGAGCGCCGCCAGACAGTTGAGCAGCGTGGATTTGCCCACCCCCGACTCGCCCACGATGGCGACGAATTCGCCGCGTGCCACCTGCAGGCTGACGTTTTCGAAAACCGTCTGCGCTCCGTAACGGCGCGCCAGCTGGCGGGTTTCGATCAGGGGTGTGTCGGCGCTCATGCAGTGAGCTGCTCCATGGCCGCGCGCAGCAGTTGGGCGGTGGCATCGGGCGCGTCGGCGGCGATCACCTGCCGCCCGGGCATGGAGCGCAGCCACGTGAGCTGGCGCCGGGCCAGCTGGCGCGTGGCGGCGGCGCCGCGCGCGGCCAGTTCGGCGATGGGGAATTCGCCCTCCAGCGCCTGCCAGCACTGGCGATAGCCCACGCAGCGCATGCTGGGCAGCTCGGGGCGCAAGTCGCCACGGGCGCGCAGGGCGCGCACTTCGTCCAGCAGGCCCTGCTCCAGCATCCGCTCGAAGCGGTGGGTGATGCGTGCATGCAGCCAGCCGCGGTCCGATGGTTCCAAGGAAAAAACGGCTCCAGCGCTTATGGGATAAGCGCCAGATGCTCTCTTGTTGGTAGCAATCAGGTGAGACAGCGTTTGCCCGGTCAGCCGCCAGACCTCCAGCGCGCGCTGGATGCGCTGGCTGTCGTTGGGTGCCAGGCGCGCGGCCGTGGCCGGGTCGATGCGGGCCAGCTCCTCGTGCATCGCCGGCCAGCCGACGGAGCGCGCCTGCGCGTCCAGCTGCTCGCGCGTGGCGGGGTCGGCGGGTGGCAGCTGGGCCATGCCGTCGCTCAAGGCCCTGAGGTACAACAGGGTGCCGCCCACGAGCAGGGGCAGCGCGCCGCGCGCCTGGATCTCGGCGATGAGCCGCGCGGCATCGTGCGCGAATTCCGCGGCCGAGTAAGGCTGGTCCGGGTCGCGGATATCGATCAGATGGTGCGGCACGGCGGCGAGTTCGTCGGCACTGGGCTTGGCCGTGCCGATGTCCATGCCGCGGTAGACCAGCGCCGAGTCCATGCTGATGATTTCCACCGGCAGTCGCGGCGCCAGCGCGCGCGCCAGTGCCAGGGCCGCTGCCGTCTTGCCGCTGGCCGTGGGTCCGGTGAGGGTCAGAACCGGCGGCGGCGTGCGGGATGGGGCTGGCGATGCGGTGCGCATGGGAGCGCGAGCGTAGCAGAGTGTTCGTGCGGATGAAAAAGGCCCGTGGCGCTTGCGCACCGCGGGCCGTGAGGCAGACCTTGGGTATCGAAAGAGGCGCTCAGAACCGGTGGCGCATGCCGACCGCGAAGCTGTTGCCGCTGGGCTGCGCCGTGATGCGGTCATTCATGTACATCGCGTACAGATCGGTGCGCTTGGAGAGGAAGTAGTCGTAGCCCAGGGTGAGGGTCTTGCGGCTGGTATCGAGCGCCGTCACGTTGGTACGTGCCCACGAGGCCAGCACGCTGCCGCCGCCCAGCGGGGCCGAGGCGCCCAGGTGCATGGTCTTGGCCTTGCCGGGGGCATTGTCGGCCTTGGCCTGACCGTAGCCGACATAGGGCTTGACGACCTTGAAGTCGTAGGCGGCCGTCAGCATCCAGTCGGTCTTGGTCGTGCCCAGCCAGGTGCTGGTGCCGGGGTTGCTCAACTGATCACGCTCGTAAAAGCCGGTGACCGTGAGCGGACCGTGAAAGTACAGGAAGTTGGCGCCGATGTTGTGCCTGCCCGTGTCGCCCCCCAGCTGGTATTGCAGCGTGGCCTTGAACCCGCCGATGTCGGGCGTGGTGTAGGCGATCTGGCTGTTCCAGCCGGTGTCCGACGGCGTCGTCGCCTGCCAGCCGCTGCCGTTGAACAGCGGCACGTTCATGTGCAGGATGAGCGGCGCGAAGGTGAACGAGTCGCCCAGCGGGTTGCCGATGACCGACGGCAGGAAGTTGGGCGCGAGCCAGCGGCCCAGCACCACCGAGCCGAAATTGCCCGAAAAGCCGATGTTGGCGTCGCGCGAGAAGAAGGTGTCCCCGGGGAAGCGCCCCTGCGAGCCATCGGTGAGCCTGAGGAACGAGGTCATCGCGACATTGACCTTGAGCCCGCCGCCGAGGTCTTCCGAGCCCTTGATGCCGACCCATGAGGTGGTCATGCCGCTGTTGCCCACGGTGGTGCGGCTGCTGGCGTCGCCCGCCATGCGCATGGAGCCCACGTACAGGTCGGCCAGGCCGCTGAGTTGAACCGTGCTCTGGGCATGCGCCCCGAGCGTGCAGAGGGTGGTCGCGGCAAGGGCCAGCAGTGTTTTGCGCATGTCGTCTCCTGAGTGGCTTCGGGGTGAAAATCGGGGTGGCGCCATCACCTCGATTTCTTGTATGGGAAAAGTGTATACAAAAAATCCGGTATTGCAAATAGGTCTGACGCGCGAGGGGTACACGCGAGAGGCAGATCTCAGTGGCCACTGTCCTGGTTTTGCAGGCTGGCGGCAAGGCGCTGGGCGTATTGCGCGAGGGTGCTGGCCGCAGGGTCCTTGCGCGGCCAGGTGAAGCCGATGCCATCGGCCTCGTGGCGCGGCACCACATGCATGTGCAAGTGCCCCACGGTCTGTCCCGCCACGGCGCCGTTGGCCTGCAGCAACATCAGCCCCGCGGGCTCGAAGACCGCGCGCGCCGCGGCAGCTATCCGGTGCGCGGTGCGCATCATGGCGGCCGCTTCCTCGGGCGTGGCGTCCCACAGCGTTGCTGCGTGGCGGCGCGTGGCCACGAGCACGTGCCCCGGGTTGACCTGGCCCAGGTCCATGAAGGCGATGGTGTGCTCGTCCTCGAAGACCTTGGCACTGGGGATTTCCCCGGCGATGAGGCGGCAGAAGATGCAGGAGCCTTGCGGCGAGGTATCGACGAAATTGGGCATGGCGCTCTCGTGGTTGGTGGAGTGAGGGACGATTGTCATCTTCCTGGGGCGACGCTGAACAAGTCCCTCGCGCGCGTCGCATCCCGGCCTGGGGCGGTCTGCGGCGTTGCGAATGCTCGCCATGGCTACGGCCATGTCTGCGCTTTGCGTCTTGCATCCCATCCCCAGCCACGGCGCGCCACATCGCGGCGACTTGTCCAGCGTCGCCCTAGGGTTTTCCGCAACGGTCTTCAGGGTTGTACCCGAGCCTGCGGCGGCCCGTGGCTACCTATAGTGCAAAGGTGGTCGGCATGGGGCCGACGGCGCGCACGTGCCAATGACGATGGATCTGTTTGTTTTCAACGATTCGCCTGCCGGTTCGCGGGGTACTCATGGACGCCGTGGCGGATGCCGCGTCGCGTGATGCCGCGCCGCGGCATGCGTGGCTGCCGGGGCCCCTGGTGCGCGCCGTGGGGCTGCTCGTCCTGCTGGCAGTCATCGCCGCCGGCGGGGTGTCGACGTGGCTCGTGACGCGCGCCAGCGAGCCGCAGGCGTTGCAGCGCATCCTGGAGCAGGACGGCGGCGAGGTGGAAATGCTTGCGCGCATGCTCTCGAGCAAGATGGAGCTCAACATCAAGATGCTGGCGGCGCTGGCCGACGGGCTCTCGCCCGCGGTGATCGGCTCCAATGCGCGCCTGCGCGCCTGGCTGCTGCAGGACCGGCCGGTGGCGCGCCTCTTCGAGACCGTGACGGTACTGCGCGGCGAAGAGATCGCCGGGCTGCAGCTGAGGGGCGAGGAGGTCACGGCCGTCGATCAGATGGAAGACGCGGAGCAGGCGTTGTTGCACCGCGTCTGGCAGGAGCGCAAGCCGATGGTCTCGGGGGTGTTGGGCAGCAAGGCAACGCAGGCGCACGTGGCTCTGGCGCTACCGGTGCTGGGCAGCAGCGGCCAGACGGTGGCGGTGGTGGCCGCCACCTTGCGACTGCAGTCGCAGAACCTGCTGCCGCCCGCATTGGCGCTGCCCGAGCGCGAGAGCACACGCTTCATGGTGTTCACGCAGGAGGGCGTGATCCTCTCGCACCCCGACGCATCGCGCGTACTCGGACTGGTGCGCGACGAGCCCGGGCTGTCGCGCGTTTTTTCCGGCAGCGATGCGGCGCAGCTGCTGGCGCAGCCCGGGCGCACCGTGCTGCCCGATGGTTCTGTCGTCGGTTGGGCCGTGGCCGGGCTGCCGGGCTGGGTGGTGGCGCGGGTCAACCGTGCACCCTCGCTGCTGCAGCCCCTGGTGGCGGCCGAGCAGCGGGTGTGGTGGCTGGCGGGCGCCGCCGTGGCCGCCGTGGCGCTGGCGGCCCTGCTGCTGCTGTGGTGGCTCATGCATCCGCTCTCGCTGCTGCGCCAGCGCGCACGCGACGTGCTGGATGAAGAGCACCCCGCCAGCGTGCCCCGGCAGCCGCCCGATCTCCTGGGTGCGAGCGGGGAGGTCAACGACGTCGTGCGCGTGTTTGCGCGTCTGGTGCAGCTGCGCCGCCAGCAGCAGCGCACGACGCAGGCGCTGGAGCGTCAGCTGCAGGCCGTGCTGGAGCATGTGCCGCTGGGGATCGCGCTGACGCGCTCGCAGCGCATCGAGATCGCCAGCAGCCAGGCCTGTCGCATGTTCGGCTACACCCCGGCGCAACTGGTGGGGCGCGATTTTCTGCAACTGGTCTCTGGCTCCCCCGAGGGGGGCGAGCTCGCCGAGCGCGTGCGCGTGGATTTCGCGGTGCATGGGCGCTTTCACGGGGAGCTGCCCCTGATGCGGCGCGACGCAAGCACCTTGTGGGCCCAGGTGCATGGCGAGCCCGTGCATGCGGGAGACCCGGCCGCCGACGTCATCTGGATCATCGAAGACGGCTCGGCCGAGCGCGAAGCACGCCTGCAACATGACTGGGAGCGCTGGCACGATGCCCTGACCTTCCTGCCCAACCGCGCCGCGCTGGTGCGTCGGCTGCAACTGCTGCTGTCCAGGCGCGTGGCGCGCGGCGCGCACACGCTGGCCAACGAGCAGCCCGTCACGGGTGTGCTGATGCATGTGGATGTCGACCATTTCACGCTGATCAACGAGCTGGCCGGGCATGACGCGGGCGATGATGTGCTGCGCCATCTGGCGCGCCTGCTCGAATCGCATGTCCGCCAGACGGGGTGGCTGGGACGCCTGGGAGGCGATGAGTTCGCGGTGGTGCTGCCAGGATGCAGCATGGAACGTGGAGCCGAACTGGCGGAGAAGCTGCGCGCGGCCGTGGCGGCATGGGAGCCCACGTACCGGGGACGCAGTTTTTCGCTCAGCCTGAGCATCGGGCTGGTGCTGCTCGCCACGGGCGCCGGTCCGGCCGAAGCCCTCGCCGGTGCCGACATGGCCTGTTACGCGGCCAAACGGGCCGGGCGCAATCGGGTGCAGTGGGGGCAGGTGCCGCAGTCCGCCAGCGCGCAGTGAACCGACAATGATCATGGGTTTTCTTCATGGCGGGAATGATTCTGATGTTGTGTGTATGCAAATTCTGTCTACACATATCGCATGCAATTTGCTGGCGCAATCTCCGGATAGCGGGTAAAGTGATGCAAACAAAGCAGCGTGGCTCATGCACATCGTGGCGCGGGTCGTGTCCATCGCACTACAAAGAGACAAATCAGCATGCCGCCATTGCATGTTCCTCAAACGCCTGACGTGGTCGTGCCCCGGTTGCAGCTCGCGGGCATCACCAAGCGCTACCCCGGCGTCATCGCCAACAGCGAGGTTTCGCTGACCGTGCAGCCCGGCGAAATCCACGCCGTGCTGGGTGAGAATGGCGCGGGCAAGAGCACCCTGATGAAGATCATCTACGGCGCGGTCAAGCCCGACGCAGGCGACGTGCGCGTCGATGGCCACCTGGCGCTGGTGCGCAGCCCGCAGGCGGCGCGCCAGCTCGGCATCGCGATGGTGTTCCAGCATTTCAGTCTGTTCGAGACGCTTTCCGTGGCGGAGAACGTCTGGCTGGGGCTGGACAAGACGCTGTCGCTCGCGGAGGTGACGCGGCGCGTGGCCGGCACCGCCGCCACCTACGGCCTGGAGGTGGACCCCGAGCGCCCGGTGCACACGCTGGGCGTGGGCGAAATGCAGCGCGTGGAGATCATCCGCGCCCTGCTGGCTGGTCCGCGTCTGCTGATTCTCGATGAACCGACTTCGGTGCTCACGCCGCAGGCGGTCGAAAAGCTCTTCGTCACGCTCAGGCGTCTGTCGGACGAGGGCTGTTCCATCCTCTACATCAGCCACAAGCTGCATGAAATTCGCGCGCTGTGCAGCGCCTGCACGGTGATGCGCGGCGGCAAGGTCACGGGCGTTTGCGACCCGCGTGAAGAAACCAATGCCTCGCTCTCGCGCCTGATGATCGGTGCCGAGCCTCCGCCGCTCGAGCACGTGCCGCGCGAGCCGGGTGCGCCGGTGCTGGTGGTCAACCAGCTCAGCCTGCCGCGCGAATCGCCCTTCGGGGTGGACCTGGAAAATGTCTCGCTGCAGGTCCGCGCGGGCGAGGTGGTGGGCATCGCTGGCGTCTCGGGCAACGGTCAGCGCGAACTGCTTTTTTCGCTTTCTGGTGAGGACAGGCGAGCGTCCCCGGCATCCATTTCGATAGCGGGCCAGCCGGTCGGACGCATGGCGCCCTTCGGGCGGCGCGCACTCGGGCTGCATTTCGTGCCCGAGGAACGCCTGGGGCGCGGCGCCGTGCCCGAGATGAGCCTGGCGCACAACCTGTTGCTCACGCGCAAGGAGGCCGTGGGCCGCCTGGGCTGGCTGCGCATGGGGGTGCTGCGCACACAGGCGGCGGGCATCATCGAGCGCTTCAAGGTCAAGGCTGCAGGCACGCACGCAGCCGCTCGCTCGCTTTCCGGCGGCAACCTACAGAAGTACATCATGGGCCGCGAGATCGATGCCCGGCCGACGCTGCTGGTCGTCTCCCAGCCCACGTGGGGGGTGGACGTGGGCGCGGCCGCGCAGATTCGCGGCGAGATTCTGGCGTTGCGCGATGCGGGTTGCGCGGTGCTGGTGGTCAGCGAGGAGTTGGACGAATTGTTTGAAATCTGCGATCGGCTTCATGTCATTGCCAAGGGGCAGCTTTCGCCCAGCCTGCCGCGCGCCGAAGCGACGGTGGAGCAAATCGGCCTGTGGATGAGCGGCCTGTGGCCGGGTGCGGATAACGCGGCAGCGCGTCAGGAGGTGGCCCGTGCTGCGGCTTGAACTGCGCCCCACGCCTTCACGCGCCTGGGCCTGGGCCTCACCGGTGCTGGCGCTGGCGATCACCGTGGCGCTGGGTGCGCTGCTGTTTTCGCTGCTCGGCAAGGACCCCGTCAAGGGCCTGCTGGTGTTCTTCTGGGAGCCGATCAAGTCCTCCTACGCCCTGGGCGAGCTGGGCGTGAAGGCCACGCCGCTGCTGCTGATCGCGCTGGGCCTGGCGGTGTGTTTTCGCTCCAACATCTGGAACATCGGCGCCGAGGGGCAATACGTGATCGGCGCGATCTTCGCCGGTGGCGTGGCTCTCATGGCGGGCAAGGAGACCGGGCGCTGGATCGTGCTGGCCGTGCTGATCGCGGGCGCGGTGGGCGGCATGCTCTGGGCAGCCATCGTCGCTTTTTTGCGCGACCGTTTCAATGCCGGCGAGATCCTCGTGAGCCTGATGCTGGTCTACGTGGCTATCCAGGTGCTCAACTACCTCGTGTTCGGGCCGTGGAAAGACCCCATGGGCTACAACTTTCCGCAGACGCGCACCTTCGAGGCGGTGGCGCGCATCCCCAAGCTGATGGCGGGCTCGCGCGTGAACATCGGCGCGCTGATCGCGCTGGCGGGCGCGGCGCTGTTGTGGCTGTACTTGTTTCGCACCCGCGCGGGCTATGCACTGCAGGTGGGCGGCGTGGCGCCGGCGGCGGCGCGCTACGCCGGGTTTTCCTCGCGCAGCGCACTGTGGACGGCGCTGCTCATGTCCGGCGCCACGGCGGGCCTGGCGGGGGCGCTGGAGGTGGCGGGACCCGTCGGGCAGCTCACGCCCTATGTGCCCGTGGGCTACGGTTTTGCGGCCATCATCGTGGCCTTCGTCGGGCGATTGCATCCGCTGGGCATGGTGCTGGCGGCCATTTTGATGAGCATGTTCTACATCGGCGGCGAGCTCGCGCAATCGCGTCTGGGCCTGCCCAAGTCGCTCACGGACGTGTTCCAGGGGCTGCTGCTGTTTTCGCTGATGGCGTGTGACACGCTGGTGAACTACCGCATCCGGCGCATCAGTGTTCTGAAGGGGGTGAGGTGATGGACGCTTACCCTCTGCTTTTCGCCTCCACGCTGACGGCGGGGACGGTGCTGGCGCTGGCGGCGCTGGGCCTCCTGATCAACGAAAAAGCCGGCGTGGTGAACCTCGGCGCTGAGGGCATGATGCTGTGCGCCGCCATTGCGGGCTTCGCCACCGTGGTGCACACCGGCAGCGACACGCTGGGCTTTCTCGCCGGCATGGCGGCGGGCGCGGTGCTGGCGGCGGCCTTCGGCTGGCTCGTGATCTGGCTCAACGCCAACCAGTACGCCACGGGCCTGGCGCTCACGCTGTTCGGCGCGGGCTTTTCGGCCTTCGTCGGCATCGGCTACGTGCAGGCCCGCATGCCGGAGCGCCCGCGCTTCAGCTGGCTGGGGCTGGGCGACGTGCCCGTCATCGGCCCGGCGCTCATGCGCCAGCACCCGCTGGTGTATTTCGGCATCGCGTTCACGCTCGTGTTGATCTGGGTGCTGTACCGCACGCGCGTCGGCCTGGTGTTGCGCGCCGTGGGTGAATCGCCCGAATCAGCGCATGCGCTTGGTTACCCGGTGCGCCGCATCCGCATGGCGGCCGTCGTTATCGGCGGGGCGCTGTGCGGACTGGCGGGGGCGTTCCTGTCCATCATCTATACGCCGCTGTGGGTGGAAGGCATGGTGGCGGGCAAAGGCTGGATCGCGCTGGCGCTCACCACCTTCGGCACCTGGCGTCCGGCGCGCGTGCTGCTGGGGGCGTATCTGTTCGGCGGGGTCACCATGCTGCAGTTCTACCTGCAGAGCCAGGGCTCGCACGTCCCGAGCCAGTTGCTCACGGCCATGCCCTATCTGGCCACCGTCGTTGTTTTGGCGCTGATCTCGCGCAGCCCCACGTGGATTCGTGTCAATATGCCCGCTTCACTCGGCAAGCCGTTTTACCCGGGCTCCTGATTTTTTCACCTTGCCCCATTTTTCCAGGAGGACTTTTCTGATGACCGACATGAACAAACGCACCGCCTTGCGCCTGGCCATGGTGTCTGCCGCGGCGCTCACGATGGCAGCCTGCGGGCAGAAGGAGGAGCCGGCGCCCGCGCCTGCGCCGGCCCCCGCGGCGGCTCCTGCCGCTGCCCCGGCACCGGCGCCCGCCGAGCCGCTGAAGGCCGCCTGGATCTATGTCGGCCCGGTGGGAGACGGTGGCTGGAGCTATGCGCACGACAACGGCCGCAAGGCGGTCGAGAAGGACTTCGCCGGCAAGGTGGTCACGAGCTTCGTCGAAAACGTGCCCGAGGGCGCCGACACCGAACGCGTGGCGCGTGACCTGGTGGCGCAGGGCAACAAGCTCATCTTCGGCACCAGCTTCGGCTTCATGGAACCCATGCTGAAGGTGGCGGCCGACAACCCCGACGTGAAGTTCGAGCACGCCACCGGCTACAAGACTGCGCCCAACATGCGCACCTACGACAGCCGCACCTACGAGGGCGCGTTCATGGCCGGCGTGATCGCCGGCGCCATGACCAAGGCCAATGTGCTGGGCGTGGTCGGCACGGTGCCGATCCCCGAGGTGGTGCGCAACATCAACAGCTTCACGCTGGGCGCGCAGGTCACCAATCCGAAGATCAAGACCATGGTGGTCTGGATCAACGAGTGGCACAACCCGCCCAAGGAAACCGAGGCCGCCACCTCGCTGATCAACGGCGGCGCCGACGTGCTGTTCCAGAACACCGATTCGCCCGCCGTGCTCAAGACGGCCGAGTCCATGGGCAAGCGCGCCTTCGGCTGGGATTCGGACATGACCGCCTACGGCCCCAAGGCGCACCTGGCGTCGGCCATCATCAACTGGGAGCCCTACTACAAGAAGGCCGTCGGCGAGGTGCTGGACGGCACCTGGAAGACCGGCCCCAACCAGTGGTGGGGCGTGAAGGAGGGGGCGATCGATCTTGTCTCCATCGCCGACGACGTGCCCGCCGAGGCCAAGGCCAAGCTCGCCGAGCTCAAGGCGGGCCTGAAGGACGGCAGCTACCACATCTGGAAGGGGCCGATTTCGGACAACACCGGCAAGGAAGTGCTTGCGGCCGACAAGGTGGCCGATGACGACTTCCTGCGCGGCATCAACTTCTTCGTCAAGGGCGTGGAAGGCAAGGTGCCGGGCACGGACGGCAAGTAAGCGGGGCTCCCCTTGTCTCGCAAGGCCGCCTTGGGCGGCCTTTTTTTGCGCTTTGCATGCTGCTTGCATTCCAGCATGATCCATGCTCCGATGTGCATGACGTGCCGGCAGGGGCGGGCACAATGGGGCGGACGTGCGGACGAGCAGGTACCGTGGTGCCAGGGTCAGCGAGGCAGCGAAGCCGCTTGTGCCGCTGCTTGCCGGGACAGGCTCGGCCGCTTGCCATCCCTGGCGACGACCGAATCGGAGGTGGACGATGGTCAAGCGCAAGCTCATGGGAGGAGTGTTGGCCGCCTGCGGCCTGTGGATGGGCGCGCCCGGTGTGGCGGTGCCCGCGGCGCCGGCCGCAAGCCCCTGGGTGCTGTCGGCCGATGGCACCTTGGTGATCGATACACGCTCGCATCTGGCCTGGGACCGCTGTGTGGCCGGCATGCTGTGGAACGGCAGCACCTGCACGGGCCGTGCGCGGCTGCTCACGTTTGCGCAGGCCCGGGCCCTGGCCGATGAGCGCTGGAAGGCGAGCGGCGTGCGCTGGCGCCTGCCGCGCGTGCCCGAACTGCGCCGCCTGGTCAACCGCGGCGCCAGCCCGCCCGCCGTCGACGCGGCCCTGTTTCCGGGCGCGCCCGCCGACTGGCACTGGACGAGCACTCGCAGCGTCAACACCGCGGCGGTCAACCCGTATGCCTATGGCAACGCGATGGGCGGCGGCAAGGGCGGTGATGTCCTCCACGCGCGGCAGGCCTGGGCGGTGGACATGGGCTCGGGAGAAGGGCGGGGGGACATGAACCGCGCCACGCCGTTTTACGTGCGTCTCGTGCGGCCGGCGCCCAAACCGTAGTACAAACGGCGCCCGATGGTGGCGTCTCATTCCCTGCTTCGCGGCCTGCCTGCGCTCGTGGCGCCGCACACGCGTGTGCTCATACTCGGCAGTTTTCCTGGCGTGGCGTCGCTGCGTGCGCAGCAGTACTACGGGCATCCGCAAAATCAGTTCTGGCGCCTGCTGGCCGCGCTCTGGCCACAGGACGCGATGCCCGGGTCCGAGGACTATGCCGGACGCTGCGCCTGGGTGCTTGCGCGCGGACTCGGCGTCTGGGACGTGTACATGGCCTGCGAGCGCGAGGGGAGCCTGGATGCCAGTATCCGCCATGCCCAGCTCAATGATTTCGCCGGGCTGCACGCCCGCCTGCCTCGGCTGGTGGCGATCGCTCACAATGGGGGCGAGAGCCATGCCCGCGCGCGCCTGGTGCGCGAGCGCATGGGGCTGGCCGAGGATGCCTCCGTCGTCTCGCTGCGCCTGCCTTCGACCAGCCCGGCCAACGCCTCATGGAGCTTCGCGCGCAAGTGCGAGGCATGGCGCGAGGCGTTTACCACTTCTGGATTGCTTTGATGCCCCCCAAGCCCGCTCGTGAACTGCCCGAAGTCAGCATCTCCGACGATGGCGTACTGCGCCATCTGCACCTGGGCACGCCCTGGATCCAGGGCTCCATGCTCGTGGATGCCCCCTTCGACATTGCCCTCGAGTATGTGCAACGCATGATGGCGTGGCTGCTCTTCGTGGAGCCGGACAGCGTGGCCGGGCGCCATGCCATGCAGTTGGGGCTGGGAGCAGGGGCGATCACCAAGTTCTGCCACAAGAAGCTGCGCATGCACGCGACGGCCGTGGAGCTCAATCCCCAGGTGCTGCACGTCTGCCGCGCCTGGTTCAAGCTGCCGCCCGAGGGGCCGCGGCTCGCCGTGGTGCTCGGCGATGCAGGCCAGGAGATCCGCAAGCCGCAGTATCTGGGCACGATCGATGCACTGGCCGTGGACATGTACGACGACGATGCCGCCGCGCCGGTGCTGGACAGCGTGGCGTTCTACGCCGACTGCCGTGCCTTGCTGACGGACGAAGGCTGCATGACGGTGAATCTGTTTGGCCGCACCAGCCACTACGAGCAGAGCCTGGCGCGCATCAGCGAGGCCTTTGGCGCCGACGCCGTCTGGGCGTTCAAGCCCACGCGCGAGGGCAATGCCATCGTGCTCGCGCAGCGCACGCCTTCGCGCCCCAGCAGGGCCCTGCTGCTGCGGCGTGCCGAGGCGGTAGAGGCGCGCTGGGGCCTGCCGGCGCGCAAGTGGCTGCGCAGCTTCAAGCCCGTTGCCTGA
The DNA here is from genome assembly GCA_001725255.1 of Comamonas sp. SCN 67-35. Classification (GTDB taxonomy): domain Bacteria; phylum Pseudomonadota; class Gammaproteobacteria; order Burkholderiales; family Burkholderiaceae_C; genus Comamonas_C. Next base: position 57,534 of record MEFV01000005.1, read on the forward strand.
TTTTTGCTGCACCATTGCGTCATGAACCCCACACCCACGGCCGCGCGCGCCCCGCATTCCCATGCCGCCCATCGCGGGCCCTTGCAGTGGCGCCAGATCGTCGATTGGCTGCGCGAGGATGGCGTGATTTCCAGCGCGCAGGCCGAACGCACGATCGAGCGCTGTTCGCGTGCCGAAAGCAGCCAGCATCCGCTGGTGCGCCTGGCCAGTGTCTCCATGGTGCGCGAAGGCGATGGCAAGGTGCTCGATCTGGATCTGCTCACCGAGACGATCGCCCCGCGCTGCGCCCTGCCGTTCCTGCGCATCGATCCGCTCAAGGTCGATGCCGGGCGCGTTGCCGAAGCCATGAGCGCGAGCTACGCCGAGCGCCACAAGATCCTCCCCGTGCAGGTCTCGGGCAGTGAAATCGTCGTGGCCACGGCCGAGCCCTTCGTCGCCGACTGGGTGGGTGAAATCGAGCGCCAGACCAAGCGCAACGTGCGCCGCGTGCTCTCGAATCCGGAGGATATCAAGCGCTACACGGCCGAGTTCTATGCGCTGGCCAAATCCGTGCGCGCCGTGCAAAAGAGCGGCGGCAGCGCTGGTGGCAGCAGCTTCGAGCAACTGGTGGAGCTGGGGCGCGCTAACCGCCAGCTCGATGCCAACGATCAGGGCGTGGTGCGCGTCGTCGACTGGCTCTGGCAGTACGCGTTCGACCAGCGTGCGAGCGACATCCACATGGAGCCGCGGCGCGAGCAGGGCGTGATCCGCTTTCGCATCGACGGCGTGCTGCACACGGTCTACCAGATCCCGATCGGCGTGCTCAACGCCATGGTGGCGCGCATCAAGCTGCTCGGGCGCATGGACGTGGTGGAAAAGCGCCGCCCGCAGGACGGGCGCATCAAGACGCGCAACCCGAGTGGCGACGAGGTGGAAATGCGCCTGTCGACGCTGCCCACGGCGTTCGGCGAGAAGATGGTGATGCGCATCTTCGACCCGGACAACACCGTCAAGGACCTGAGCGCGCTGGGCTTTGCGCCGCACGACGCCGAGCGCTGGGAGCAACTCGTCGCGCGCCCGCACGGCGTGATCCTCGTGACCGGGCCCACGGGCTCGGGCAAGACCACCACGCTGTACTCCACGCTCAAGCGCATGGCCACCGACGAGGTGAACGTGAGCACGGTGGAAGACCCGATCGAGATGATCGAGGCGAGCTTCAACCAGACGCAGGTGCAGCCGCAGATCGACTTCACCTTTGCCGAAGGCCTGCGCGCCCTCATGCGCCAGGACCCGGACATCATCATGGTGGGCGAAATCCGCGACCTGGAAACCGCCGAAATGGCGATCCAGGCCGCGCTCACCGGCCACCTGGTGTTCTCCACGCTGCACACCAACGATGCACCCAGCGCGATCACGCGGCTCATGGAACTGGGCGTCCCCTATTACCTGATCAACGCCACGCTCCTCGGTGTGCTGGCGCAGCGGCTGGTGCGCACGCTGTGCGCCAACTGCCGCCGGCGGGACCGGGACGCCGATCCGGCGGAGATCGCCGAGCTCATCAAGCCGTGGAAACTCTCCGGCGGCTACCGGGCCTACCGCCCCGTGGGCTGCGTGGAGTGCCGCATGACGGGGTTTCGCGGCCGCATGGGCCTGTACGAGCTGCTCACCGTCACCGAGGGGCTGCGCGAGAAGATTTCTCAGAGCCCCTCCATCGACGCGCTGCGCCGCCAGGCGGTGAGCGACGGCATGCGCCAGCTGCGCCTGGCCGGGGCGCTGCGTGCCGCAGAAGGCCTGACGACGATCGATGAAGTCGTGGCTTCGACGCCGCCGCTGCAGTAGCGGGCGGGTGCAGCGCCCGCGGCTCCTGGCTGCACCGATAATTTGCGCCGTCTTTCATGACGGTGGAGCGCGCACGTGAAGATCAAGAACGAAAAGGATTTCTTCGCCGGATTGCTGTTTCTGGTGCTGGGTACGGGCTACGCCTGGGGTGCCACCGGCTATGCGCTGGGTTCGGCCGCGCGCATGGGCCCGGGCTATTTCCCGCTGCTCGTGGGCGTGCTGCTGGCGGTGATCGGCGTCCTCGTGATGTTCAAGGCCCTGGTGATTGAGACCGAGGGTGGCGCGCGCATCGGCGCCTGGGCGTGGCGGCCGCTGGTGTTCATCCTGGGCGGCAACGTGCTTTTCGGTTTGCTGCTCGTCGGCCTGCCGGCCTGGCATCTGCCGGGCATGGGGCTGATCGTGGCCATCTACGGGCTGGTGCTCGTGGCGGGCATGGCGAGCCGCGAGTTTCGCGTTCGGGATGCGCTGTTGCTGGCCACGGTGCTGGCCGGGGGCTGCTACGTGGTCTTCGTCCGGGCGCTGAACATGACGCTGCCCGTCTGGCCGAGCTTCGTTGCCGGTTGACGACGCGGAGCACCACGGCATGGATCTGCTCAATCACCTGATTCTCGGTTTTGGCGTGGCCTTCACGTGGCAGAACCTCGCGTACTGCTTCGTCGGCTGTTTTCTGGGCACGCTCATCGGCGTGCTGCCGGGCATAGGGCCGCTGGCCACCATCGCCATGCTGCTGCCGGTCACCTATGCGCTGCCGCCGGTGTCCGCGCTCATCATGCTGGCGGGCATCTATTACGGTGCGCAGTATGGCGGCTCCACCACGGCCATTCTGGTGAATCTGCCGGGCGAGGTGTCGTCGGTCGTGACGACGATCGACGGCTACCAGATGGCGCGCCGGGGCCGGGCCGGCCCGGCGCTGGCGTCGGCGGCCATCGGTTCGTTCATCGCGGGTTGCGTGGGCACGGTGGTGCTCGCGGCGTTTGCGCCGCCGCTCACCGAGCTGGCCTTCAAGTTCGGCCCGGCCGAGTATTTCTCGCTCATGGTGCTGGGCCTGATCGGCGCCGTCGTGCTGGCCTCGGGCTCGCTGCTGAAAGCCATCGGCATGATCGTGCTCGGCCTCATGCTCGGGCTCGTGGGCACGGACGTGAATTCCGGCGTGGTGCGCTTCGCGTTCGATATTCCCGATCTGACGGACGGGATCGACTTCGTGCCGATCGCCATGGGCATCTTCGGCTACGGCGAGATCATCGCCAACCTTTCGCGTCCCGACGAGCATCGCGAGGTGTTCACCGCCAAGGTGTCCGGCCTGATGCCGACGGCCGAGGATTTCAGGCGCATGCTGCCGGCCGTGCTGCGCGGCACGGCGCTGGGCTCGGTGCTCGGCATCCTGCCGGGCGGCGGCGCCGTGCTGTCGTCGTTTGCTTCGTACACGCTGGAGAAGAAGAGCCGGCTGCGCGATGGCGAGCTGCCGTTCGGCCAGGGCAACATCCGCGGCGTGGCGGGGCCGGAGTCGGCCAACAACGCGGGCGCGCAGACCTCGTTCATTCCCATGCTCACGCTGGGCATCCCGCCCAACCCGGTGATGGCGCTGATGATCGGCGCGATGACCATTCACAACATCCAGCCCGGCCCGCAGGTGATGAGCGGCAACCCCGAGTTGTTCTGGGGGCTGGTGGCCTCGATGTGGATCGGCAACCTGATGCTGGTGGTGCTCAACCTGCCGCTCGTGGGCATCTGGATCAAGCTCCTCACGGTGCCCTACCGCTGGCTCTTTCCGTCCATCGTGCTGTTTTGCGCGCTGGGCGTCTACACCAACAACAACAACCAGTTCGATATCTGGACGGTGGCCATCTTCGGCTTCGTCGGCACCCTGTTCCACAAGCTGGAGCTGGAGGCCGCGCCGCTGCTGCTGGGCCTGATTCTCGGGCCGATGATGGAAGAGAATCTGCGCCGTGCGCTGCTGCTTTCGCGCGGCGATTGGGGCGTGCTCTTCACTCGCCCGCTGTCCGCCGGGCTGTTGATCGCGGCGGCGCTGATGGTGCTTGTCGTGCTGCTGCCGGCGGTGAGCAAGAAGCGCCAGGAGGCGTTCGTCGAAGAGTAGCCGCAGCCTGCCGGCCGGGTACATCCTCCAAGGAAATTCATGCAAGCTTTGACCGCGGCGCCATCGCATCCCCAGCGCATGCTGCTGCACAACGAAATCCATGCGCGCCCGCCGGAAGCCGTCACGGCGCCCCTGGCCATCGGCCACATCGTCATGTGGGCGGACGCCGGCGAGCGCGAGGCCAGCCGCGCGCATCTGGCGGCTTTGCTCGGGCAGTACCCGCGCGCGGCGATGCCGGATGCGCTGGCCACGCATTGGCGCGCCGATCTCGGGGCCTTTCGCGTGCGATGGGAGTTGCACACCGAGTTTGTCGCCTGGACGTTTGCGGCGCCGCTGGATGCCACGGGCTTCGGCCAGACGGAACCTGCCAGTGCGCTCGCGGCCGTGCCCGCCGACTGGCTGGCGGGTCTGCCGGGGCAGTGCCTGTGCCAGCTCGATCTCTGGGTGCTGGACATGCGCTCCTTCGGTGATGGCGAGCTCATGCCCCGGGTGCTGCAGGAGGGCACGCTGGTGGCGTCCTCGGTGGCTGGCGGCCATGCCGAAGTCTTTACCGATTTCGCGCTGCGCGCCGATGGCCACTCGCGCATGGTGCTGGTGGCTGGCGGTTTGAGCGCGAGGCGGCTGGGCCGCACGGTGCAGCGCCTGCTGGAGATGGAGACCTACCGCATGACGGCGCTGCTGGCGCTGCCCGTGGCGCGCGATGCGGCCGCGGCGCTGGCGCGCGCCGAACGCGATCTGGCCGATCTGGCCGAGGCCATTCGTGATGCGAATGGGGATGCCGAGCCAGAGCTGCTGGATCGTCTGACGCGTCTGGCGGGGCAGGTGGAGAGCCTCTACGCCGGCACGCACGCGCGGTTTTCCGCCAGCAGCGCCTACTTCGAGCTGGTGAGCCAGCGCATCCGCGAGCTGGGCGAGAGCTCCCTGGCGGGCATGCAGACCCTGGGTGAGTTCATGGAGCGGCGCCTGAGCCCGGCGCGCAGCACCTGCGAGTGGGCGGTGCGCCGTCAGAATGCGCTGTCCGAGCGAGTCTCGCGCACCAGCAGCCTGCTGCGCACGCGCGTGGAGATCGCGCAGCAGCGCAGCAGCCAGCAGCTGCTCACCACGATGAACCAGCGCCAGGACATGCAGCTGCGACTGCAGGCCACGGTGGAGGGCCTGTCGGTGGCGGCCATCACCTATTACGTCGTCGGGCTGATCAGCCACCTCGCCAAGGGCGCGCAGGCGCTGGGCTGGCCGTGGTCACCGGAGGGAACGGCGGCGTCGGCTATTCCGCTGGTAGCGCTCGGCGTCTGGTGGTCGCTCAGGCGCATGCACCATCGCGTGTTCAAGAGCATGCATTGAAAATGCCTGAAACCCGTGCAGAGCAATCGCAAGCAGCTCCTCGAAGCGTAGCCAACGGGCTGATGCTGGCGGGTCTGGGCGCGGTGGCCTTCAGCGGCAAGGCGGTGATCGTCAAGCTCGCGTACCGCTACGGCGTGGATGCGGTGACCTTGCTGATGTACCGCATGTTGTTCGCCTTGCCCATTTTCCTCGTGATGGCCTGGTGGGCCAGCCGCGGTCAGCCGCGCCTGTCGGCGCGCGACTGGCGCGGCATCGTCGGGCTGGGCGTGTGCGGCTACTACCTCGCCAGCTTCCTGGATTTCGCTGGGCTGGCTTACATCACGGCGGGTCTGGAGCGCCTGATCCTGTACCTGAACCCCACCCTCGTGATGCTGCTGGGCTGGATGTTCTACGGCGAGCGCATGAATCGGCGCCATCTCGGAGCCATGTTGCTCAGTTACTGCGGCGTGGTGCTGGTGTTTGGCGTGGAGGCCTTCGGTCATGGCGCACGAAGCGGCCACACGGCCTGGGGCGTGCTGCTGGTGTTCGGCAGCGCGGCGAGCTATGCGCTGTACCTGGTCTACAGCGGGGCGATGGTGCGCCGCGTCGGGCCGCTGCGCCTGGTGGGCCTGGCCACGAGCGTGGCCTGCGTCTGCTGCGTGGCGCAGTTCGCCCTGCTCAGGCCGCTGTCGGCCGCCGTGGTGGCGCCCGAGGTGATCTGGCTGTCCATCCTGAATGCCACGGTCTGCACGGCCGCGCCCGTGCTCATGGTGATGCTGGCGATCGAGCGCATCGGAGCGGCCATGACGGCCCAGACCGGGATGATCGGGCCGCTGTCCACCATCGTGCTGGCCGCGTGGCTGCTGGGGGAGGCGATCACGGCGTCCATGGCGGCGGGGACGGCGTTGGTGCTGGCGGGCATCTATCTGTTCACGCGGGCAGGAAGGCGTGGCTGACGGCATTTCAACAAGGGAAAACCCGTGCGAAACAGGTGCAGGCAGAGGTTTTTCCCGTGCCACAATCGCGCCCGCTGACTTGCCTGGATGCATGCCGGGCGGGTTGTTTGTGAAACGCGTGTACAGGTGTGGCGTTCGCTGTCGCCCATAAGGTGGCAGCTCGGGCGCCGCAGCACGGTCTGCCAGTGCCCAGTTGCCCTACTCTCGGGCAAGGGGGTGCGCCTCAGGCTGCCGCGCGCAGGCCGCACCCCGCGCGGCCTGTGCGCTGACGCACTACCAGGGAAGGACTGCTTTTATGGATATCCTGCTGCAGCAGATCATCAATGGTCTGGTTCTCGGCAGCATGTACGCCCTCATCGCGCTGGGCTACACCATGGTCTACGGCATCATCCAATTGATCAACTTCGCCCACGGCGAGGTGCTGATGTTCGGTGCGCTCATCAGTTGGTCCTGCGTGGGGTATATGCAAACGAACATGAGCTACCTCCCGGGATGGGCCATGCTGCTGATTTCGATGGTCATCGCCTGCATTCTCGCGGCGGTCCTGAACTACTGGATAGAGAAGATCGCCTACAAGCGCCTGCGCAACAGCCCGCGGCTGGCGCCGCTGATCACGGCCATCGGCATGTCGCTGTTCCTGCAGACGGTGGCGATGATGATCTGGAAGCCCACCTACAAGCCCTATCCCGTGCTGCTGCCGGTGGAGCCGCACCTGATCGGCGGCGCCGTCATCACGACCATGCAGATTCTGATTCTGGGAATCACGGTCGTGTCGCTGGCGGCGATGGTGTACCTCGTGAGCTACACGCGCCTGGGGCGCGCGATGCGCGCGACGGCCGAGAGCCCCAACGTGGCGGCCCTCATGGGTGTCAAGCCCGACTTCGTGATCTCGGCCACCTTCGTGATCGGCGCCGTGCTGGCGGCGATCGCCGGGGTGATGTGGGCGGCCAACTACGGCACGGTGTTTCACACCATGGGCTTTCTGCCGGGCCTGAAGGCCTTCACGGCGGCGGTGTTCGGCGGCATCGGCAACCTGCCCGGCGCCGTGGTCGGCGGCTTGTTGCTGGGCCTGATCGAGGCGATCGGCTCGGGTTACATCGGTGACCTGACGGGCGGCGTGCTGGGCAGCCAGTACACCGACATTTTTGCCTTCATCGTGCTCATCATCATCCTGACGCTGCGCCCCTCGGGCCTGCTCGGTGAGCGTGTGGCCGATCGCGCCTGAGGAGGGGGACATGAACAAGAACATGACCAAGAAGCTGGCGTGGGCTGTCGGGCTCATCGTGCTGCCGCTCATCCTGCAGCAGTTCGGCAACGCCTGGGTGCGTATTGCCGACCTGACGCTGCTCTACATCATGCTGGCACTGGGCCTGAACATCGTGGTGGGCTACGCCGGCCTGCTCGACCTGGGTTACGTCGCGTTCTATGCGGTGGGGGCGTTCGGCTATGCGCTGCTCGCATCGCCGCACCTGACGGAGAATTTCCCGGCGATCGCCGCCATGTTCCCGCAGGGCCTGCACATTTCGGTGTGGTGGGCCATACCGCTCTCGCTGCTGCTCGCGGCCTGCACGGGCGTGCTGCTGGGCATTCCGGTGCTCAAGCTGCGGGGCGACTACCTGGCCATCGTCACGCTGGGCTTCGGCGAGATCATCCGCATCTTCATGAACAACCTGGACCAGCCGGTCAACATCACGAATGGCCCCAAGGGGATCGCAAACGTCGATCCGGTGCACATGTTCGGCGTGAATTTCGCCAAGCCCCCGACCCTCTTCGGCTTCGAAATCCCTTCAGTCACGCTGTATTTCTACCTGTTCATCGTGCTGCTGCTGGTGACGGTGCTCATTTGCTACCGCCTGCAGGATTCGCGCATCGGCCGGGCCTGGATGGCGATCCGTGAAGATGAAATCGCGGCCAAGGCCATGGGCATCAACACGCGCAACATGAAGCTGCTGGCCTTCGGCATGGGCGCCTCGTTCGGTGGCGTGTGCGGCGTGATGTTCGGTGCCTTCCAGAGTTTTGTCTCGCCCGAGTCGTTCAGCCTGATGGAGTCCATCATGATCGTCTCCATGGTGGTGCTGGGCGGCCTGGGCCACATCCCGGGCGTGATTGTCGGCGCCATCCTGCTGGCGGCGCTGCCCGAGGTGCTGCGCTACGTGGCCGGCCCGCTGCAGGAGATGACGGGCGGGCGGCTGGATGCGGCCATTTTGCGTCAGCTCCTGATTGCCTCGGCCATGATCATCGTGATGCTGCTGCGCCCGCGCGGCCTCTGGCCCGCGCCGGAACACGGCAAATCGGTCATACGCAAATCGTGAAATCGGCAGATTGGGCAAGGACATGACAGAAGCATCCAACGAGATCGTGCTCAAGGTCGCCGGTATCTCCAAGCGCTTTGGCGGTCTGCAGGCACTGTCGGACGTGGGCATCACGATCCGCAAGGGCCAGGTCTACGGGCTGATCGGGCCCAACGGCGCGGGCAAGACCACGTTCTTCAACGTGATCACCGGGCTGTACACGCCCGACAGCGGCAGTTTCCAGCTCGGGGACAAGCCCTATGCGCCGCATGCGGTGCACCTGGTGGCGAAGGCGGGCATTGCGCGCACCTTCCAGAACATCCGGCTGTTCGCCGAGATGACGGCGCTGGAGAACGTGATGGTCGGGCGCCACGTGCGCACGCATTCGGGGCTCTTCGGCGCCGTGTTTCGCAGCAGCGGCTTCCGGCGCGAGGAAAAGGCCATTGCGCACCGCTCGCGTGAGCTGCTGGACTACGTGGGCCTGTCGGAGTACGCGGACTTCAAGGCGCGCACGCTCTCCTATGGCGACCAGCGGCGCCTGGAGATCGCGCGGGCGCTGGCCACCGATCCGCTGCTGGTGGCGCTCGATGAACCGGCGGCCGGCATGAATGCCACCGAGAAGGTGGCCTTGCGCGAGCTCATCGACCGCATACGCAACGATGGCCGCACCATCCTCCTGATCGAGCACGACGTGAAGCTCGTCATGGGCCTGTGCAACCGTGTCACGGTGCTGGACTACGGCAAGCAGATTGCCGAAGGCACGCCCGCCGAGGTGCAGAAGGACCCGAAGGTGATCGAGGCATATCTGGGTACGGGAGGCCACTGAAATGGCAGAAAACGACAAGCCGGTGCTGCTGCGCGTCAAGGGCCTGAAGGTGGCCTACGGCGGCATCCAGGCCGTCAAGGGCATCGACATGCAGGTGCACGAGGGCGAGCTGGTCTCGCTCATCGGCTCCAACGGCGCGGGCAAGACGACGACGATGAAGGCCATCACCGGCATGCTGGGGGCCAATGATGGCGACATCGAATACCTGGGGCGCAGCATCAAGGGGCGCGGCCCCTGGGACATGGTCAAGGAAGGCCTGGTGATGGTGCCCGAGGGGCGCGGCGTGTTCGCGCGCATGAGCATCACCGAGAACCTGCTCATGGGTGCCTACACCCGCAAGGACCCGGCGGGCATCGCCGAGGACGTGGAGAAGGTCTTCGGCATCTTCCCGCGCCTGAAGGAGCGCAAGAGCCAACTGGCAGGCACCATGTCCGGCGGCGAGCAGCAGATGCTGGCCATGGGCCGCGCGCTGATGGCCCGCCCCAAGGTGCTGCTGCTCGACGAGCCCTCCATGGGCCTGTCGCCCATCCTGGTGGACACCATCTTCCAGGTGGTGCGCGACGTCTATGCGCTGGGCGTGACCATCGTGCTGGTCGAACAGAACGCCAGCCGCGCGCTGGCGATCGCCGACCGCGGCTACGTGATGGAGTCGGGCCTGCTGACCATGGAAGGCTCGGGGCAGGACCTGCTGGCCGATCCGCGCGTGCGCGCCGCTTACCTGGGCGAAGAAGCGGCCTGACGGCGCGGCTTCCCGCGCCCGTTCATTCGATGAGCTGGCGCAGGCGTTCGGGCAGCGGCATGGATTTCTGCGCCCGGAAATCCACCCAGACGGCCGTGGCGCCCCCCGCGGCGCAGATCACGTCCGGTTCGCTCGTGCGCTCCATCGTCACCCAGGTATCGAAGGAAGAGCGCCCGGGCGTGCTCACGTAAGAGCGCAGCAGCACCTGCGTCGGATATTCGAGCTGGTGGATGAAATTGCAGAACGCGTTCGCGATCACGAGGCCTTCGCCCCTGGGATCGGGCGGACAGCCGATGGCCATCAGCCACTCCAGCCGCGCGATCTCCATGTAGCGGAAGTACACGGTGTTGTTCATGTGGCCCATCGCGTCCATGTCGCCCCAGCGCATGGGGATGGTCATTTCGTGAACGAGCTTTTTCTGTTCGGGGATGTCGATTCTCATGCCCGCATTCTGGCGTGTAATGCACCGTCTTGCCGCTGTGCCCACCGTGTAACCATGAACTGGCTGACTTCCCTGTCCATCCCGCTGCAGACCGTGCTGCTGCTCATTGCCAGCAACGTCTTCATGACGTTCGCCTGGTACGCGCACCTGAAGAACCTCAGCGCCTCGCCCTGGTGGGTGGCGGCGCTGGTGAGCTGGGGCATCGCGCTCTTCGAATATCTGCTGCAGGTGCCGGCCAACCGCATCGGTCATGCGCAGTTCAGCGTGGCCCAGCTCAAGATCATGCAGGAGGTGATCACGCTTTCGGTCTTCATGCCGTTTGCCGTGTTCTACATGGATGAATCCCTCAAATGGGATTACCTCTGGGCCGGGCTGTGCATGCTGGGCGCGGTGTACTTCATGTTCCGCGGCGCATGAAGTCGGTGATGGGTGTGGTGCCTCCGGCAGGAATCGAACCTGCATCTGGCGCTTAGGAGGCGCCCGTTCTGTCCATTGAACTACGGCGGCATGTCGGTGGCGGCGATTGTATCGGGCGCGGTGGTGGGCAAACGCCTCCATCTCTCTTCAATTGATAGCTGCTCGCGCCTGTCGACAAAGACCTGGGGCCATTTTTGGCTTGAAACTGCCAGCCGCATCAATCGAAGGACAGGCGATAGATCAGGTCCACGCCTGCGTTCTCTCCCGCCTGTCCGCGCAGGCTCCACCGGCGCGAGAGCTCGTAGAAGATGAGCAGGGTGCTGCCCGTGCCCGCCAGGCTGTGCTCGTAGGCGGCGTACAGGCGCTCGGAGAGGCGTTTGCCCAGTGTGATGCTGGTGCTGGCCGCGGCGCTGCTGTCGCCGCGCGCCACGCTCAGTTCGTCCAGTCCGAAGCGCGAGGCGAGGCTGCGGCCCTCTCTTCCGCCCAGCAGGGCGATCGCCGCCGATTGCAGCATGGCCGATTCGGCGCCGTCCGTGGGCGCGGCATGGCCCAGCAGCAGCCAGGCGAGTGTCTGGCTGTCGGGCAGGGCGGGGTCGGAGTACAGGCTGATGCGGGGCAGCAGCGCGCTGCCGCTGACCTGTACGCCCACCTTCTGGTCGCTGGCGAAGTTGGGGCGCAGCGCGATGATGTCCAGCGCCGGGTTGTCGACCTCGCCGGTGAAGCGGATGTGCCCGCGCGTGATGTCCAGGTCCTGCCCATAGGCGCGAAAGCGCCCGCGGCGCGTCTGCATCAGGCCCGTGAGCCGCGGTGCCTGCGTGAGCGGCCCGCTGGCGCTCAGGCGCAGCTGGCCGGTGAGCAGCGTGTCCGCGCCCATGCCGCTCACGCGGAAATCGTCGCCCAGATCGATGCCCACATCCACCTGGGCGGTCGGCGCGCGGGCGGCTGTCGCCTGTGCCTGGCCTGCATCGCCGGCTGGCGCCTCACTGCCTTGCACGATGACGTCGCTGCCCAGCGTCGGGCGGCTTTCGTCGGGTAGTTCGATCCGTGCATGATCGATGTGCAGCTGGCCGTTGGCGCTCAGGGCCTGGTCCTGCAGCGCGGCCTGCAGCTGGCCCGAGACGGCGATGTCCCGGTCGCTGCGCAGGCTGGCGCGCAGGCCGTTGAGTGTCGCGGCCAGATGCGCGCGCAGCCGCCCGTCGATCCAGCCCGCTTCGCCGCTGGCCTGGAGCGCTCCGCCATCCTTGCCCGTGCCGCGCAGGGACAGCTCCTCGACCACGAGGCGGGTGTCGGCAAAGCGCGCGCGCAAACGCCCCTGGGTCAGCTCGATGCCGTCGATGATGGAGCGCAGCGCAAGGTCGTCGGCCGCTGCGGTGCCCGCCAGTTGTGGCGACGCGCGCGTGCCCGAGACGGCCACGTCCACGGCCAGCGAGCCGCTGAGCCGCCAGCCCAGCGGCGCGAGCGCCGACCAGGCCGCGATTTCGGGCAGGCTCGCCCGCAGGTGCCCGCTGAGCGGCGCGCCGTCCGGCCAGGACCAGTGCCGTTGCCCCTGGGCGTCGCTCGTCACCGTCAGCGGCGAGTGCAGTTCCCCGCTGATGCGGCCGGCATGGGCGCTGTCCCAGAGCAGTTGCAGGTCGATATGGCGGCCGTCGCTCGTGAGCGTGGCGCGGGCTTGCTTCAGCCCGGCGGCGATGCGGGCCTGGGGCGTGCCATCGCCCGCGCTGGCGCGCAGCGTCAGATCGCCGCTGGTGCGCTCGAGCTCTGCCTTGAGCTGCAGGGTGTTGGAAAGCGCGAAATTCCACGAACCGCCCAGCAGCACGTCGCCGGTCAGGCCCTTTGCCTGAGTCGTCGCCCCCAAGGCGTGCATGGCCCATTGCATGGGCAGGCCCGTGAGCTCGCCGCTGCTGCTCCAATGCCCCTGCGTGTGCGTGACGGCGCCCCAGCGGAGCGTGGCCTGGGCCTCGGGCGCCGTAGAGGTGATGGACAGTGCCCCCGCACCCACGGTCCCATCGGTTCCCGCGGGGCTGGTCCAGGTCAGGAGCACGGGCTCGGTGAGCGCGAACTGCCACGGATCGGGGCCGAGCAGCGGCTCGGTCAGCTGCAGCCTGAGGGTGGTGAGCCGCGCCTGACCGTGCGGCTTGCCCGCTGCGCCGTATCCGCCCTGGGCCGACAGCTCCAGATCGGCCTTGCGCCCGCCTTGTTGCGCCTGGGCCTGCAAGTTAAGCCGCGCCTGCGCCAGCGTGCCCTCGACCTGCACGCGTGCCTGGCGAATCCGGACTTCCTGCAGCCGCTGCGTGCCCAGGCTCAGTCCCGTGCTGGTGAGCTCGGCCTGCAGCCCGGGCTGGCGCCAGCCACCGCTCCAGTGGGCCGAGAGCTGTGCCTGCCCGCGTGCATGGGTGCCTGCGGGCAGCACAGCGGCCACGCCGGGGAGTCGGCTGAGCCACGCCAGCGCCGACGCCGCGTCCGTCACCTGCCATTGCACCAGGCCTGAGCCGCTGCGCTCTTGCACGCCGCCGCGCAGCGTCGCGGTCATGCCCGGGGCGCGGGCCGTCATGTCGGCTTCGCCGCCAATGATCGCGCCTTCGTGCCAGCGCAGTTGCAGGCGGCCGCTGGCCTGCGCGTCGTCGCTCGTGAGTTTCACTTGCTCCAGGGTCAGCCAGCCCGGATAGAATCGCCCGTGTGCGTCCAGTTGTCGGAGGCTGAGCTTGGGTGCCGCGCCCGATGAGCGGGGATGGGCCGCGGCGCCGTGGCGCGCCTGGAGAGCGGCTTCAAACGCGATGGCTTGCCCCGCACCGCTGGCGCTGACACGGCCGTCCAGAGGCAGCGCGGTGAAGCGCGTGTGCAGCGCGGCCGGGTCCACGCCGTCCAGCCGGGCCTGCAGGTGCCAGCCTGCGGCGTCGACCGCGTCGGTGCAGGCGCACCAGTCGCCCTCGGCGTGCAGACGCCCGCCTGCGATGCGCGCCTGCAGCGTGCGCACCGTGGCGCTGCCCGGTTGCCAGAGCACGTCGGCCTGCAGGGCCTGCACGGGCAGTTGCTGGCGATCCCAGGGGCCGGGCTCGGCATTCGTCAGATCGGCGTGGAGTCTAAAGCCCTTGGTGGATGCGGGTTGCGGGCTGAGCTTGAAATCACCGCTGAGGCGGGTGTGCGGGGCTGCGGTCCACAGGCGGGCCAGATCCAGTGCCTGCAGCGTCCCTTCGGCCTCGGACAGGGGCTGCGCGGCCCAGGGAAGCAGGCGCGCCGTGAGGCGTGCCTGGGGTGAGGGTGCGGGCGGATCGGCCTCGGCTGAGCGCACTTCGGCCTGCAGCTGCAGTTGTTCGAGCGGGCCGTCCAGTGTCGCCTGCAGCGTGAGCGGCAGTGCCGCCGCGGCTGAGGGCAGTTCGGGCGCGAGCGTGCCGCCCAGCGTGGCCGCGAGCGTGAGTGGCGCCTGCGCAGGCAGACGAAGCTGCGCATGAAAGTCGCCCCCTTGAACGCCGAGATGCTCGATGACCAGTTCGTGGTGGCGGCCATCGAAGGCATAGTGCGCCTGAATGTCCCGCACGGTCTGCTCGCCCGCCGCCGAGCTGCGCAGCGCGCCGATGCGCAGTTCTTGCAGCTGCACCGCCAGCGGCAAGGCGAGGGTGGTGGGCGGCGGACTGCTCGTGGTGCTCTGATCGTCGATCCGCAGGCTGCGCACCCCCAGGTGTTCGATGACCAGGCGCCCATGGAACAGGTCGCGCGCGCGCCAGCGCAGCTCAAGTTCGCTGGCCTGCACTGTCAGGCCGTCGCGCTCCCACGCCAGCCTGGCGACGCGGCCGCCGTGGCGCAGCGACCCGCTGACCTGTTCGGCCGTGAGCCGCTGGTAGGAACCGGCCCAGCGCAGCGCCGTGGCCAGCGAGCCTTCGCTGCCGCTCCACACCCACAGGCCGGTGGCCGCAGCCGCGAGCAGCAGGCCCGCGAGCAAGCCGCCGATCGGGAGCCAGCGCAGCAGAAAGCGTCGCATCAGAAATTGAGCCCCACGTTGATGTGCAGCCGCCAGGCGTGGGCCTGCAGGCCGCGTGCCACGTCCACCTGCATCGGCCCCACGGGCGTGATCAGCCGCAGGCCGGTGCCCACGCCCCACTGGCCATGCAGGTCGCCGATGTGGTTGGAAACACTGCCCACGTCCACGAAGACCACATGCTCCAGCAGCCCCGGAAACCGCTGCTGCAGGATGGGCCGCTGCCATTCGATGCTGCCCACCGTCATGAACCGGCCGGGGGCGACGAGGTTGGCTCCCACGGGCAGCCCGATGCTGCGCAGGCTGTAGCCGCGCACGGTGGTGTCGCCGCCGGTGCGAAACAGGTAGGTGGCGGGCAGGCGCGCATCCATTTTTGCCACCACGGCACCCGCTTGCGCGCGCAGCTGCAGGCGGCTCGATCCGCCCGCCAGCGGCACGAAACCGAGCCAGTGGCCACCCACGTGAACAAACGGGCGGCGCGTGCCCATGGTGGTCATGCCCGCTCCCAGCTCCAGCCCCAGGCCCCAGCCGTGCGTGGGGTTGGGCAGATCGCGAAAGCGCCGGCGCGTCCAGGCGATGTTGGCGCTGATCGCGGCGCCATCGCCGATCAGGGCGGCGGGCACCTGCGTGCCGCCGGCGCCCGCCACGCTGGCCTGGTCGTATTGCAGATAGACGTTACGATCGATCCGCTCGGTCGTCTGGAGCTGCCCGATGCGCAGAGTGTCCGAGGTCGTGACCAGTGTCCCGTCGTCCTGACGCATGTGCCGCGCGAAGGTCGCCCGGCGCCAGCCCGCCTCGTCGGGCAGCGAGGTGAGCTGCAGTTGCACCAGCGGTTGTCTGCGCTCCAGGTTCAGGCGGGTGTCGGCGCGCCAAGTGGTGCCCAGTGCGGTGTTGTCCCGGTGCTCCAGTGTCAGGCGCGCGCCGGCGCTGTCGGTGCTGTAGCCCGCGCCCAGCTGCACCTTCTGGCGTTTGGCCTCGGTCACGGCGTAGGTCAGGGGCGTGGCCTTGGGCCGGTCCTGGGGGGCGATGCTCAGATAGGCCGAATCGTAGTAGCCGCTGGCCATGAGCCGCTGCTGCGCCTGCACCAGTGCCTGCTGGCTGTAGATCTCCCCGGTGCGCAGCCACGACAGCCGCGTGGCCAGCTCGGGCGGGTAGCGGCTCGCGCCGACCACGTTCGCGGCGCCGAGCCGGAACGTGGGGCCGGAGTCGAGTTCGATCCGCAGGGCCACGGTGGTTCCATCCTGGCTCACGGTGGCGGAACTCGCACCCAGGCGCCCGAGGGCATAGCGCTGCGCGACCAGTGCGCGCAGCGCGGCGGTCTTGGCCTCGTCCCAGCGCTCTTGCGTGAACCCCTGGCCCGCGGGCAGCGACCAGCCGGCCGTGATGGCGCCGCGTTGCGCCTGGACCGCCGGGTCTTGATCGGTGGCGATGTCGCCCGAGAAACGGATCCGCACGTCGCTGATGCTGGCTTGGGGGCCGGCGGCGATCGCTATCCGGATCACGGGCTCGCCGTCGTTGTCGTGGCGCAGCGTCGCGTGGACGTCGGCGGCAAAGTGCCCTTGCGTGGCCAGCAGTTCGCGGGTGTCGCGTTCCGCCAGGGCCATCAGGCGCGCGGTTTCGGTGGCGTCCAGCTCGGACGTGTCGCGCCAGCGCTGCAGCAGGGTGTGCCTTTGCACGAGCGTGCGCAGGGCCTGATCCGCGCCTTCGATTTCAAGTTTGAATGCCGCGCCCGTTTCGAGTGGGCGCAGCGTCTGCTGCGCCTGCGAGGCCGTACCCGCGCGCGGGGCCGGGGCGGTGGCCGCGCAAGCCGCGAGCAGCAGGACCATCGGCAGGCTGAAGAATTTCAGCAAAATCCATTCAAACCTTTGTTGCACAAGCGCTATTGGCTCCTATTTAGAGAGCAAACGCATCGCTTCTTCCAGGCCCTTGAGCGTGAGCGGGAACATGCGCTGGCCCATCAGCTGCTGGATGATGGCGATGCTCTGGCGATACTGCCAGACCCCCGGCGGCTCGGGGTTGATCCAGGCGAACCTGGGAAAGGCGTGCGTGAGGCGCTGCAGCCATTCGGCGCCCGGCTCCTCGTTGTTGTATTCGACGCTGCCGCCGGGCTGCAGGATCTCGTAAGGGCTCATCGTCGCGTCGCCGACGAAGATGAGCTTGTAGTCCTTGTTGTACTTGCGGATGATGTCCCAGGTCGGGAACTTCTCGGCAAACCGGCGCCGGTTGTTCTTCCACAGGTAGTCGTAGACGCAGTTGTGGAAGTAATAGAACTCCAGGTGCTTGAGCTCGGCCTTCACGGCGGAAAAAAGCTCCTCCACGCGCTGGATGTGCTCGTCCATCGTGCCGCCCACGTCCATGAGCAGCAGCACCTTCACATTGTTGTGGCGCTCGGGCACCATCTTGATGTCCAGCCACCCGGCGTTGGCCGCCGTGCTGCGGATGGTGTCGGGCAGGTCCAGCTCCAGCTCGTTGCCCTCGCGCGCGAACTTGCGCAGGCGCCTGAGCGCCACCTTGATGTTGCGCGTGCCCAGTTCCTGCGTGTCGTCGTAGTCGCGGTAGGCTCGCTGCTCCCATACCTTCACCGCGCTCCTGTTCCTGCCCGCGCCGCCGATGCGTATGCCCTGCGGGTTGGTGCCGCCGTGGCCGAAGGGGCTGGTGCCGCCCGTGCCTATCCACTTGCTGCCGCCCTCGTGGCGCTCCTTCTGCTCTTCGAGGCGCTTCTTGAGCGTCTCCATCAGCTCGTCCCAGCCCATTTTCTGGATCGCCGCCTTCTGCTCGGGCGTGAGCTCGCGCTCCAGCATCTTGCGCAGCCAGTCGGCCGGAATCTCGCGCGTGAAGTCCGCGAGCAGCTCCACGCCGTGAAAATACGCGGCAAAGGCCTTGTCGAACTTGTCGTAGTGCTTCTCGTCCTTCACCAGCACCGTGCGCGCGAGGTGGTAGAAATCCTCCATGCTCCAGGCGCCATCGCTCAGCGGCCCGACCACGCCCGACTTGAGTGCCTGCAGCAGCACAAGGAATTCCTTGACCGAGACAGGGAGCTTGGCGGCGCGCAGTGTGTAGAAGAAGTCGATCAGCATCAAAAAGGCCTCTAACGCTTATCCAGCAGGCGTGTGCAGCTGCAAAAGATAGAGCAACTGCGCACGCGCCTCGGGCCATTCACCGGCGCGCAGGCTGTACATCACGGTGTCGCGTACCGTGCCGTCGCGGCGCAGCGCATGACCGCGGATCACGCCGTCCTTCCTTGCGCCCAGGCGTTCGATCGCGCGCTGGCTCGCGAAGTTGAAATTGTCCGTGCGCCAACCCACGACGGCGCAGCCCAGCGTGTCGAAGGCGTGGCCCATCATCATGAGTTTGCAGGTGGTGTTCACGTGGGTGCGATGCACGCTCCTGGCGTAGAAGGTGTAGCCGATCTCCACGCGTTTCACGGCGGGCAGGATGTCGTGAAAGCTCGTGGTGCCGAGCACGTGATCGTCACGCTCGTCGATCACGGCGAAGGCAAAGCGGGTGCCTGCCTCGCGCGCGGCGAGCGCGGTCTCGATGTAGGCGCGCGTGTCCTGCGGCTCGGGCACCGAGGTGACGCGGATTGTCCAGAGCTCGCCGTCGGCTGCGGCGGCGGCCAGACCCGCCGCGTGCGCAAGGGCCAGGGGCTCCAGGCGCAAGCCGCGGCTGCGCAAGGTCACGGATTCGACAAAGGCCATGGTGTCAGTCCTTGGGGGGTGCGGTGATGCCGCGCTGCACGCACCAATGCCTCCCCGCGGCGATGCCGATGCCGCCGCCCAGGCCCACGGCCGCCACCGCGAGCACGCTGCGCGGACCGTAGGCGTGATGCACCAGGTCCACGCCCAGCCACCGGGCCAGCATGTAGCCTGCCAGAGCACCGGCAATGAATCCGATGGCTTGTGCCACGGCGCTGAGAAGTCGGGCGGGCATGGCGGGCGCCTTGTCAGCGGTTGCGCTGGTTCATGAAAACGAGTTTCTCGAACAGGCTCACGTCCTGCTCGTTCTTGAGCAGCGCGCCCACCAGCGGCGGAATGCTCACCTTGGCGTCCTGGCTCTGCAGCGCCTCGGGTGGAATTTCCTCGGCCAGCAGCAGCTTGAGCCAGTCGAGGAACTCGCTGGTCGAAGGCTTTTTCTTCAGCCCCGGCAGGCCGCGCACATCGTAGAAGGACTTCATCGCCGCGTCCAGCAGCGCACCCTTGAGGCCCGGGAAGTGCACCTCGACGATCTTCCTCATGGTGTCGGCCTCGGGGAACTTGATGTAGTGGAAGAAACACCGGCGCAGGAAGGCGTCGGGCAGCTCCTTTTCGTTGTTGGAGGTGATGAACACCAGCGGGCGGTGCTTTGCGCGGATCATTTCGCGCGTCTCGTAGCAGTAGAACTCCATGCGGTCGAGTTCGCGCAGCAGATCGTTGGGAAACTCGATGTCCGCCTTGTCGATCTCGTCGATCAACAGGGCCACCGGCTGCTCGGCCGTGAACGCCTGCCAGAGCACACCGCGCACGATGTAGTTCTGGATGTCCTTCACGCGTTCGTCGCCCAGCTGCGAATCGCGCAGCCGGCTCACGGCGTCGTACTCGTACAGGCCTTGCTGCGCCTTGGTGGTGCTCTTGATGTGCCACTGCAGCAGCGGCATGGAAAGCGCCTGGGCCACTTCCTCGGCCAGCATGGTCTTGCCGGTGCCGGGCTCGCCCTTGACGAGCAGGGGGCGCTCCAGCTTGATCGCGGCGTTCACCGCGAGCATCAGGTCAGGGGTGGCGACGTAATGGGAGGAGCCTTGGAATTTCATGCGGAAAATCGAGAATGAGTGAGGTCGTGCACCATTTTGCGAGTGCTGCCTATAATCTTTGGGAGGTCAGCAAAAGAGACAACCCACAAATTGTGCGCGCAAAATGAATAAAACATTGATGATTGGTTTGGGAGTAGTGGTCGCTTTCGCGACGTCCGCAGTTCTGGCACAGGATATCAAGGGAGACGCAGCCGCGGGAGCGCAGAAGAACGCCATGTGCATCGGCTGCCACAACATCATCGGCTATCAGTCGAGTTTCCCCGAGGTCTACAAGGTTCCGATGATCTCGGGCCAGAGCGCCGGCTACATCGACGCGGCACTGCATGAGTACAAGAGCGGCGAGCGCAAGTTCCCGACGATGCGCGGCATTGCCATTTCGCTGACTGACCAGGACGTGGCCAATCTCGCGGCCTACTATGCCGCGGATGGCAAGAAGATCGAAGTGCCCGAAAAGCCGGCCAAGGCGCCGAGCAGCGAAGTCGCGGCCCTGCTGCAAAAAGGAGCGTGCGTCTCCTGCCATGGCGAAAACTTTTCCAAGCCCATCAGCGAGGCCTATCCGAAGATCGCGGGCCAGCACCCCGATTACCTCTACGTGGCGCTCAAGGCCTACAAAAACCCGAACGAAGGCCCGTACAGCGGTCGCGCCAACGGCATCATGGGGGGCGTGGCCTCGCAGTTCAGCAACAGCGAACTCAAGGCGCTGGCCAACTACATCGGCTCGCTCGACAGCCAATTGCAAATCGTGCCCGAGTCGCGCTTTCGCTGAAAGTCCGAGGCGCCTGTCAAAGAGCCCGCTCCTGGCGGGCTTTTTTGCGCCCGTCGGCAGATGCAGTCAATCGCGCGTGGCTCGCCGCTGCACACAGGAGACGTAGGCATCGCCATCAGGCGCTCGCCCCGACTGCTGCGCTTCCCAGAGCATGGTGCCCAGGCACTCCATCGCCGCGTGGTGCGCAGCGTGCAGCGAGCCCAGTCGGGCGCTGAGCAATTCCACGGCCTGTCGGATGCCGCGCGGCTGATCGATGCTGCACTGCTCGCTGATCGACAGGTGCATGGACAGGTGCAGGAAGGGATTGGACCGGTCCGGGGTCTCGTCGTAGTTTCTCGTCAGCGCGGCGACCTCATCCTGCAGGTCGTCCCGATACTCCGGGTGCTCACCGATCCACAGGCCGGCCAGCGTTTCGATCGCTTCCATGGGCTCGGCCTGCTGCTGCTTGCGCTGCACGGCGCAGAAAAAGTGCCGGACATCGGCTTGCGTGGGGTTGAACATGGTGTGCGGTGTCGGATCGTGTCGGCCTCGCCTATTATTGGCCGGGTTCAATTCTGGGGGTGAAGGCGATGAAACTCGCAACCATATGGGTCGACGGCGAGCCGCATGCCGCCGCGGTGCAGCAGCAGCGCCTGGTGCCGATTGGAAGGCCGGGCGGCGATCTCGGGGAGCTTGTGCGCGCCGGGGTCACGGCGGCCGATATGGCGGCCCTGGTGGCGGGCGCCAAGCACCACGTGCCGCTGGACGCGGCGCAATTCCTGGCGCCCGTCCTGCGGCCCGGCAAGGCGATCTGCGTGGGTCTGAATTACGCGGACCACGCCAGGGAAAGCCACTTCGAGCCGCCCACGCACCCGACGCTGTTCCTGCGCAGCACCACGAGCCTTGCCGCGCATGCCAGCGCGGTGCATCGCCCCAGCGGCGACGACAGCCTGGACTTCGAGGGCGAGATGGTCGTGGTGATGGGTTCGGGCGGGCGCGGCATCGCGGCAGAGGACGCGCTCGGCCATGTGTTCGGCTACGCCGTCGGCAATGACATTTCCGTGCGGGAGTTCCAGTTTCGCTCGCCCCAGTGGACGCTGGGCAAGAACGTGGATGGCACCGGCCCCTGGGGGCCCTGGGTCGTCACGGCCGACGAAGTGCCCGCCGGTGGCACGGGCCTGCAGCTGCAGACGCGCCTCAATGGCGAACTCATGCAATCGGCCAACACGCGCGACATGCTGTTCGACGTGGCCACCATCATCGCCAGCGTGAGCGAGGCCATGACGCTTGAAGCCGGTGACATCCTGTTCACGGGCACCCCTGCGGGCGTGGGGCTGGGGCGCACGCCCAGGCGTTACATGCAGCCCGGAGATGTGGTGCAGGTGCAGATCGAGCGCATCGGCGTGCTTCGCAACACCATCGCGGGTGCGTGAGGGCTGGCGGCCCGGCCTGCAAGAGGCTTTTCTCATCGATGCCGTGCGCGCGCCGATGATCTGGCGATGCTGCCGATCGAGGATCCGATGGCGCGCATGGCCGCCTGCACTGCGAGGCGCCGCTCTCAGGCCGCGCGCGCGTCGTTGCTGGCCGCGGGCGGCGTGTTGCCCTGCAATGAAGCGTTCGCGCGCTCTTCGCGTTCGCGCGCCATCTGTTCCACCAGTTGCTCCCGCCCCTGCTTGGCCGCCGCGATGAAGCGCTCGCGGTCCTTGTGGTGGGGATAAAGCCGCTCCGCCAGCTCGAGGTTGTGCGCGCGAAAGCGCTCGATGACGGTGCGGGTTTCAATCATGCCCATGCCCATGCATTCGAGCACGGTCCTTGCGCTTTGCAGGCTGGACTCGAACAGCTCGCGCTCGACCAGCGTCACGCCAAGGTCGCGCAGCGCATGCCAGTGCGAAACATCCCGGGCTCGCGCCACGATGCGCAGCTTGGGGAAATGCTTGCGCGCCACCTGCACGATCTTCAGGGATTGTTGCGGCGTATCCACGGCCACCATCAGCACCTTGGCGTGCTCGGCTCCCGCCTTGCGCAGCAGCCGCACGCGCGTGGCATCGCCGAAGAACACGCGGTAGCCGAAGGTATGCGCCACTTCCAGCATCTCCACGCTGCGGTCCAGCACCGTCGTGGGCACGCCTTGCGCGAGCATCACGCGCGCCACGATCTGGCCGTAACGCCCAAACCCGGCAATGATCACCGGGGCCGTTTGCGGCTCGGTCAGATCGTCCTGCCGCGACTCATCCGGTGCACTCATCTGTGCATAGTGCTTTTGCAGCGCGCGATCCAGCGGCACGAGCAGCAGCGGTCCCAGCAGCATGGAAATCGACACGGCTGCGATCAGCAGGGAGCCGACGTCCGACGGCAGCGCCTGGAAATTCATGCCGGTCTGAAACACCACGAAGGCGAATTCGCCCCCTTGCGTGAGCAGCAGCGTGAAGACCGGGCGCTCCTGGCTGGGCATGCCCGTGGCACGGGCGAGCAGATAAATGGCGATCGCCTTGAGTGCGAGGAATCCGGTCACCAGCGCCAGCATCTTCAGGGGTGAGGCCAGCAGCACGCCAAAGTCGATGCTCATGCCCACGGCGATGAAGAACAGCCCGAGCAGCAGGCCCTTGAACGGCTCGATGTCGGTTTCCAGTTCGCTGCGGTATTCGCTGTCCGCCAGCAGCACCCCGGCGAGGAAGGCGCCCAAGGCCATCGACAGATCGACCACCACCATCAGCATCGCAATCCCGACCACGAGAAACAGCGAGGTGGCGGTGAAGATCTCGGGCGTCTTGCTTTGCGCCACCCAGCGCAGCACCGGGCGCAGGGCCAGACGCCCGCCCAGGATGATCACGCCCACCACGCTCAGCGTCTTCAGGATCTCGGTCAGCAGTGTCTGCCCCGTCGCGGGCAGCCCGTTGCCCGTGGCGCCCAGCAGCGGCAGCAGCGCCAGGATGGGAATGGCTGCAATATCCTGGAACAGCAGGATGGAAAACGCGTACTGACCGCCTTCGCTGCGTATCAGGTTGCGCTCGGCCAGAATCTGCAGTGCGATGGCGGTGGACGACAGCGCAAGCCCGAGGGCCGCCACCAGCCCGATGCGCCAGGGCAGGCCCCAGAGCCACGCCGCCGCGCCCAGCAGCAGCGTGCATGACAGCATCTGCGCCCCGCCCAGGCCGAAGATCGGGCGGCGCATGCTCCACAGACGGCTGGGCTGCAGCTCCAGTCCGATGAGAAAGAGCATCAGCACCACCCCGAACTCGGCAAAGTGCAGGATGTCCTGCACGTTGCTCACCAGCGCCAGCCCCCAGGGCCCGATGGCGACGCCCGCAGCCAGGTAGCCGACGATCGCCCCCAGGCCCAGCGCGCGGGTGATGGGCACGGCCACCACGGCGGCTGCCAGATAAGTGAACCCGTAGGTGAGCCAGACGGGGGCTTGGGCCATGGTGTGTGGATGGGGCTGGGGAGGTTTCAGGTGTCTGAACGCGAGTGCGGCTCGCACACCCATGCATCTGCAACCCATTTTCGTGCATATGGGTTGACATGGCGCTCGGGTGCGTGCCGTGCGTTAGAGTAGGCTACCTTTGGTGCGGGCGCTATCGTCATTTGTTCCTTGCTCAAATTTGTAGCGCACCGCGGTTGTGTTGCAATGGCTGAAGGCCATTTTCAATGGAAGTATGCGACATGGCGCTGATCGCGGTGGCCAACCCCAAGGGCGGCGTTGGCAAATCCACGCTGGCAACGAACATTGCAGGCTATTACGCCAGCCGCGGCCACTCGGTGGCCCTGGGTGACATTGATGGACAGCAGTCGGCGGGGTGGTGGCTGTCCCGGCGTCCCCAGGTGGCGCGGCCGATCGAGTTGTGGGAGGCCAGCCCCGACTGGCTGGGCAGGCCCCCGCGCGACGTGCGCAGCGCCGTGCTCGACACCCCGGCGGGGCTGCAGGGCTGGCGGCTCAAGGACGTGCTGCGCAAGGCCGATCGCATCATGGTGCCGCTGCAGGCGAGCGTGTTCGATATTTTCGCCACGCGACAGTTTCTCGACGAGCTGCATGAACTGCATGTGGACAACCCCAAGCGCATCGGCATCGTGGGCATGCGGGTGGACGAGCGCACCCTGGCGGCCGACCAGCTGCGGGAATTCGTCGCGTCGCTCGGCCTGCCGGTGCTCGGTTTTCTGCGCAACACGCAGAACTACGTGCATCTGGCGGCGCACGGGCTCACGCTGTTCGACCTGTCGCCCTCGCGCGTGCCGCGCGATCTGGAGCAGTGGCAGCCGCTGTGCAAGTGGCTGGACCACGCCTGAGGGAAGCGGCTCGCTGTCGCCTGCTCGACTTTGCGGCGCCAGGGCTGGCGCTACATTGCCGGGCATGAGAGTTTTCAGAAATTACGGCGAGCTGGCCGCTTGTGTCGGGCAGGAAGTGGTCGTCACCGGCTGGACGGAGATCACGCAGCAGCGGATCGACGGGTTTGCCCAGGCCACGGACGATCACCAATGGATCCATGTCGACCCCGTGCGCGCCGCCGCCGGGCCCTTCGGCAGCACCGTGGCGCATGGTTTTCTCACACTGTCGCTGCTGGCGTCGTTTTTCGAGCAGGCTTTTGCCGTCGAGGGCGCGCGCATGGGCATCAACTACGGCCTGAACCGCGTGCGTTTCCCGGCGCCGGTGCCCGTGGATTCGCGCCTGCGCGCCCGTCTGAGCCTGATCGCCATCGAGCCGCTGGAGCCCGACGGCGTGCAGATGACCTGGGGGGTCGTCGTGGAGCGTGAAGGCGGCAACAAGCCGGTCTGCATCGCCGAATCGCTGGTGCGCAGCTACGGCGCGGCGCCTTGAAGGTTGGCGCTACCGGCAAAGCCGTTTTGCCGCCACGCCTCGAACACGGCCACGGCCACGGCGTTGGAGAGGTTCAGGCTGCGCTGCTCGGGCCGCATCGGCAGCCGCAGGCGCTGCGCCGCCGCGAAGCTCTCGCGCAGCGCTGGCGCTAGACCTCGCGTCTCGCAGCCGAAGACCAGCCAGTCGCCAGGCGCGAACGAGGTGTCGTGGACCGTGCGCGTGCCGTGCGTCGTGAAAGCGAACATCCGGCTGGCGTCGGGATGTTCTTCGTCCAGCAGGGCTTGCCAGTTCGCATGGCGGCGCACGTCGGCCCATTCGTGGTAGTCCAGCCCGGCGCGGCGCAGCAGCCGGTCTTCCATGGCGAAACCCAGCGGCTCGACCAAGTGGAGTCGGCAGCCCGTGTTGGCGGCCAGGCGGATGATGTTGCCCGTGTTGGGCGGGATTTCGGGTTCGACCAGGACGATGTGAAACATGGCCCCGATTGTCGACCCGCTCTGCCTGGTGTCATGGGGTGCGTGCGAAGACCAGGGCGGAGACCCGCGCGGCCCCGGCCTTGCACAGGGCGCGGGCGGCCGCGCGCAAGGTGGCCCCGGTCGTCATGACATCGTCCACCAGCAGCACGTGACGGCCCTGCAGCGCGGTGCCTGCGTCGGTGGGCACCGCAAATGCCCCAAGCAGATTGCGCAGGCGTTCGCGTCGACCGAGGCGGCTTTGCGCGTCGGTTTCATGCGTGCGTTCCAGCCATTGGTGGCGCAGTTTTCCGGGGTGCATCTGCCGCGCGAGCAAGAGAGACTGGTTGTACCCGCGCTGGCGCAGACGCTGCGGGGCGAGCGGAACGGGCACCAGGGCATCGCAGGAGCGCAGTGCCTGGTCTGCCCCTTCTGCGCCGCGCATGATCTGCGCGAGCGGACCCGCCAGCCCGGGTTCGCCGTGAAATTTGAGTCGGGTCACGAGGTCTGCCCACGGCCAGTCGTAATCGACGGCCGCGATGCAGGCGTCGAGTCCGGTGGGCTCGCGCAGACACAGCCCGCAGTGGCTCACGCCGTCGGGCACGCGGGCGGCGCAGCCGGCGCAGCGCGCCGCCGCTGGTGCAAAACGCGCCAGGCATGCGTTGCAGATCCGCTGCGAGGGCCAGGTCCGGCAGATCGCGCACTGGCTGGGCAGCCAATCGCCGAAGACATGGGATGTCCCCAATGACCGTGTGAAGGGCATGGGGTCAATATACTCGCGCCGGTTTGCAGGACACCATGCCCGAAAAAAGCCCCCCCACCATCGACGCCGTTGCTGCTGCGCGCTGGCACGCCCTGGCCCAGGAGCCCTCACCGTGGTTGCACGAGGAGGTGGCGCGGCGCATGCAGGAACGCCTGAGTTGGATCGTGATTCCGCCCGGCAATTGGTGCGATTGGGATCCGGTGCGTGGCGGCATGCAGGCGCATGCGCTCGTCGCAGCCAGCCTGCCCAAGGCCGAGCAGTGGGTGCATGAAACCACGAGTGCGTCGGCACGGGCCCTGGCGCGCGCGCGCCTGCGGCGTCCATGGTGGAATGCGGCGCGCTGGCTCGGCCCGGCCGTGCATTTCGGGGAGCCAACGCCGGCGAGCATGCAGATGGTGTGGGCCAACATGTCCTTGCACATGACGGCGCAGCCCCAGGCGCTCATGGCGCAGTGGCACAAGATGCTGGGTCCCGACGGATTCGTCATGTTTTCATGCCTGGGCCCGGACACCCTGCGCGAATTGCGCGCCGTGTACGCGAAACTGGGCTGGCCCGAGCCCAGCCATACCTTCACCGACATGCATGACTGGGGCGACATGCTGGCGGCCGCCGGTTTCGCCGAGCCGGTGATGGATATGGAACGCATCATCCTCACGTTCACCTCGCCCGGGCGCCTGCTGCAGGAACTGCGTGGCCTGGGGCGCAACCTGCAGCCGCAGCGCTTTCCCGCGTTGCGCGGGCACCACTGGCGGCAGCGGCTGGAGAACGCTATCGCCGCAGAACTCGCCGATGAAAACAATGGCGGGCAACTCGCACTGACCTTCGAGATCATTTACGGCCACGCCTTCAAACCCACGCCGCGCGCACCGCGCGAACAACGCACCTGGACCAAGACCAAAACGCAGTACCTGGCCCAGCTGGGTGCAAATCAGGGTGCCGGCCAACACCCCGACGCATAAGTGGTTAAAATTTTCGCTTGACAAGGAACGGTTGCCCTGCAGACCGCGACAGGGGCGCAACAACGCAGGCTGAAGCGCCTGCTGCAGCGCTCGATGGTGGTGCCGGGAGTGGCCGCAAATGGAGACAACGTGTCGCATCAGCGGCTCGCATGAACATTGGCAGTGTTGAAAAAAATGAATACGCGTCGCAGCGTTGCGGCGCATCCGGATCGTCGTACACGGCATCTGGCGACGCGAGAGCCCTGGAAGGCTCGCGTGGCGCTGGCGGCCGCTGGTGCGTGGGCGTCAGCCTGCGCTGATCGTGCTTTGCAGAGAAGTGGGAGAACTATGAAGAGCATTTCCAACCGACTGGCTGCCCCGTTGCTCCTGTGCAGTACCTGGTTGGCCACCACGGCCCACGCGGTTCAGGATCTCCCCGGGGGGCCGGCGGTCAATCAGTTGAACCTGCACCCGCCCGTCACCAAGATCGCGGAAGCGCAAATCGATCTGCACTGGATGCTGCTGATCATCTGCACCCTGATCTTCATCGGTGTCTTCGGGGTGATGTTCTATTCCATCATCAATCACCGCAAGTCGCGTGGCGCCAAGTCGGCCAATTTCCACGAGTCCACGGTGGTCGAGGTGACCTGGACCATCGTTCCCTTCCTCATCGTGATCGGCATGGCGGCGCCCGCCACCAAGGTGATCATCGCGCAGAAGGACACGAGCAACCCCGATCTCACGATCAAGGCGACGGGTTACCAGTGGAAATGGGGTTATGACTATCTGTCGGGCGAGGGCGAGGGCATCGGTTTCCTCTCCACGCTCGACCCGGCGCAGCGCGCCCTCTCCAGCGCCGGCACCCCCAAGGGAGATGACTACCTGCTGAAGGTGGACCATCCTCTCGTGGTGCCCGTCAACAAGAAGGTGCGGGTCATCACCACCGCCAATGACGTCATCCACTCGTGGTTCGTCCCGTCGTTCGGCGTCAAGCAGGACGCCATCCCCGGTTTCGTGCGCGACACCTGGTTCAAGGCCGAAAAAATCGGCGACTACTACGGCCAGTGCGCCGAGTTGTGCGGCAAGGAACACGCCTACATGCCCATTCACGTGAAGGTCGTCTCGGGTGAGGACTACAGCAAGTGGGTCCAGGAACAACTGAAGAACAAGGCCGCCGCAGGCGCGGATGGCGCGGCGAAAGTCAGCCAGGCGGCAACTGCTTCCGTCGTCGTGGCCCAGCGAGCCCAATGAGTGCTGATGCACAACGCATAACGAGGAGTCGAGCATGAGTGCAGTTTTGGACAACCACGGCCAGGCGGGTGGTTTTGCGCAGGCACATGATGACCATCATCATGTGCCGACGGGCTGGCGCCGGTGGGTCTTTGCCACCAACCACAAGGACATCGGCACGCTGTATCTGCTGTTCTCCTTCACCATGCTGATGGTGGGAGGCACGCTGGCCATGCTGATCCGCGCCGAGCTGTTCGAGCCCGGCCTGCAGATCGTCAATCCCGAGATGTTCAACTCCTTCACCACGATGCATGGCCTCATCATGGTGTTCGGCGCCATCATGCCGGCCTTCGTGGGCTTCGCCAACTGGATGGTTCCGCTGCAGATCGGCGCATCCGACATGGCGTTCGCGCGCATGAACAACTTCAGCTTCTGGCTGCTGGTGCCCGCCGGGATCATGCTTTCGGCCACGTTCTTCATGCCGGGCGGCGCGCCCGCCGGCGGCTGGACGCTGTACGCGCCGCTCTCGCTGCAGATGCCGATGTCGCTCGACTACGCCATCTTCTCGCTGCACCTGATGGGCGCGTCATCCATCATGGGCGCGATCAACATCATCGTCACCATCCTGAACATGCGTGCCCCCGGCATGAAGCTCATGCAGATGCCGATGTTCTGCTGGAGCTGGCTCATCACGGCCTATCTGCTGCTGGCGGTGATGCCGGTGTTCGCGGGTGTGCTGACCATGACGCTGACCGACCGCCATTTCGGCACCAACTTCTTCGTGTCCGCCGGCGGTGGCGATCCGGTGATGATGCAGCACATCTTCTGGTTCTTCGGGCACCCCGAGGTCTACATCATGATCCTGCCCGCGTTCGGCATGATCAGCGAGATCATCCCGGCGTTCGCGCGCAAGCGCCTGTTTGGTTACACCTCCATGGTGTATGCGATCGCTGCGATCGCGACGCTGTCGATGATCGTCTGGGCGCACCACATGTTCACGGTGGGTATGCCGGTCACGGGCCAGCTGTTCTTCATGTACGGCACAATGCTCATCGCCATCCCGACGGGCGTGAAGGTGTTCAACTGGACGGCCACGATGTGGCGTGGCTCGATGACCTTCGAAACGCCCATGCTGTGGGCCGTGGGTTTCATCTTCGTGTTCACGATCGGCGGTTTCACCGGCGTGATCCCCGCCGTGGTGCCGATCGACACGCAGATCCAGGACACCTATTACATCATCGCGCACTTCCATTACGTGCTTGTCGCCGGGTCCCTGTTCGCCATTTACGGCGCGTTCTACTACTGGTCGCCCAAGTGGACCGGGCACATGTACAGCGAAACGCGCGGCAAGATCCACTTCTGGTGGTCGATGATTTCGTTCAACGTGGCGTTTTTCCCCATGCACTTCCTGGGGCTGGCGGGCATGCCGCGCCGCTATGCGGACTACCCGATGCAGTTCGCCAACTTCAACATGATCGCCTCCATCGGCGCATTCTTCTTCGGCGCGGCCCAGCTGTATTTCTTCCTGGCGGTGGCGCTGCCGCTGCTGCGTGGCAAGGGCGCCAAGGCACCTCAGCGTCCTTGGGAAGGCGCGGTCTATGGACTGGAGTGGGAGCTGCCTTCGCCCGCGCCTTTCCACTCCTTCACGACGCCGCCCAAACTGGATGCGACGGCAGCGCGCATCGTTGGTTGAAGCTTGCCGAGTGGAGAGACGGGATATGTCCAGCCAGGAACAGCGCAAACGCAATCTGCGATTGGGGCTGATTCTGGCCTCCATCGTCATGGCACTGTTCTTTGGCATCATGGTGCGCTGGGCCCTGATGGGAGGCTGAGACATGAATCTGCGTGCCGAAAATGTCAAGATGGTCGCCAAACTCGTGGTGGTGGCCTGCGGCATGTTCGCGTTCGGCTACACCCTGGTGCCGCTGTACCGTGCGATCTGCGAGGCCACGGGGATCAACGTCCTGTCGCGGCAGGAGGGTCAGGTGCCGGGCAATGGCTACACCGGTGATTCCGCCAAGACCCTGGCGAGCAACACCCAGGTCGATCTCTCGCGCACGATCACCGTGCAGTTCGATGCCAATACCCGCGGTCCCTGGCACTTCAAGCCCGCGAAAAGCACCGTGCAGGTCCATCCGGGCGAGCTGGCCACGGTCATGTACGAATTCCAGAACGTGCAGGACAGGCGCATGTCGGCGCAGGCCATTCCGAGCTACGCGCCGCGCCAGGCAGGGCCGCACTTTCACAAGCTGGAGTGCTTCTGCTTCAACCAGTACACGCTGGACCCGGGCGAGAAGAAGGAGTGGCCGGTCACGTTCGTGATCGATCCGAAGCTGACCCGGGATGTGCAGACCATCACGCTTTCCTACACCTTCTTCGAGGTCGGAGGGCGCACGCCGGCGGCCCCGCAGTCCACGGCCCTGGCACCGGCGCAGGCCGCGCCTGCAACCAGGGCAGGGTCATGACGCAGCCATCCGAGCGGGGTTCGTGGCAGCAGACACTGCGCATGGTGGCCTGGTCGCTCATCGGCATCCGCAATGGAGCGCGCCATCGCGAAGATCAGCGCTCGGTGGGAATCGTGCCGCTGATGTTCACGGCGCTGGGAGCCGTGTTTGTTTTTGTGCTGGCATTGATGGCACTGGTGCACTGGATCGCGTGAGCACAGGGCTGGCGAATGGGTATTGATCGGAAAACCGAAGAACGAGGAGTAAAAATGAGCGCAACGACACCAGGGACCGCACCGTATTATTTCGTGCCCGAACCTTCGCGCCACCCGATCATGGCGGCCTTCGGGCTGTTTTGGGTCATTCTGGGGGCGGCCACCTGGATGAATGGCTACGGCTGGGGCCAATGGGCGCTGCTTTTCGGCATCGTCTGGTGGCTCTGGGTGTTGTTCCACTGGTTTCGCGACACCACCCGCGAAAGCGAGGCCGGGCTTTTCAGCCGCAAGATCGATGTCTCCTACCGCTGGGGCATGAGCTGGTTCATTTTTTCCGAGGTCATGTTCTTCGGCGCCTTCTTCACGGCGCTGTGGTGGGGGCGGGTGCACTCGGTGCCCGAGCTCGGGGATTTGCAGCACGCCATCCTGTGGCCTGATTTCAAGTCGGTCTGGCCCAGCGTGGCGGCCGGTGCCACGGCATCGCCCGGCGGCATCGTCGAGCCTTTCAGGACCGTGGGTCCGTTCTGGCTGCCGACGATCAACACCGCTCTGCTGCTGTCTTCGGGCGTGACGCTCACCATTGCCCACCATGCGCTGCTGGCCAGCCGCCGCAGCAAGGCCGTCGGCTTCATGTGGGTCACGGTGCTGCTGGGCTTTGCCTTCCTGTGCATCCAGGGTTACGAGTACCACCACCTCTACACCGAGCTCAATCTCAGGCTGGATTCGGGGATCTACGGCTCCACCTTCTTCATGCTCACCGGCTTTCACGGCTTTCACGTGTTCGTCGGCATGGTGACGCTGTTCTTCATCACTCTGCGGCTGCAGGCCGGGAATTTCACGCCCAAGCACCATTTCGGCCTGGAGGGCGCGGCCTGGTACTGGCACTTTGTCGACGTGGTGTGGCTTGGCCTGTACATCCTTGTCTACTGGATGTGAGCCGATACGACCCTGTGCGGCACCCGTGAAAAAGCGCCGTCAGGCGCTTTTTCATTGGCAGCGTGAGGGTTTTCTCAGAAACCGCTGGCGCGCAGCCCCGTGGGCTGGATGTATCCCAGCTTGTAGGCGAGCAGCAGGCAAATGAACAAGACGATGGACAGCCCGACTCGCACGGCCAGGGCATTGACCATCCGCGAGCCCGAATCGCGGTTATCGTCGGGGTCGCCCCGCATCATGTACAGGAGCGCCGCTCCCAGGCTGGCAATGATGGCGATGAATGCCACGGCGATGGCGATTTTCATGGCAGGTGTCTCCGATGATTGACGCAGGCAGGCCCTTCTTGACCGTGCGCTTCGTGCTGATGACCGTGGTCTCGCTGGCATTGATTGCCGCCACGGCGTCGCTGGGTTTCTGGCAATTGTCGCGCGCGCAGCAAAAGCTTGCGCAGCACGCCGCCATGCTGGGCCGGGAAAACCTGGCTCCGTGGTCCGCGCAGGAGCTGCTGGGCGCGCTGGCCTCGGATCGGGCGCTGGGGCAGACGCAGGCGTTTCATCCATTGCAGTTGCGCGGCCACTGGGTGAAGGAGGCCACCCTGTACCTGGACAACCGGCAGATGAAGGGGCGCCCGGGGTTTTATGTCTACACCCCCTTGCGTCTCGCGGACAGCGGTGCGGTGGTGGCCGTCGAGCGTGGCTGGGCTCCGCGCGATTTCGATGATCGCACGCGCCTTCCGCAGGTGGTTTCGCCCGACGATGAGGTGGTGATCCAGGGGCGCATCGGTGGTGAGCCGAGCCGGCTTTTCGAGTTTTCTCCACCCGTTTCGGGGCAGGGTGCATCCCCCATACGGCAAAATCTGACGGTGGCTGCGTATGCCGACGAGTTTTCCCTGTCTCTGCTGCCGCTGACGGTGGTGCAGACGGGCGCGCCCAGCGATGGCTTGCAGCGCGACTGGCCTACGCCGGACAGCGGCGTGGACACGAACTACGGCTACGCATTTCAATGGTTTGGGCTCTGCGCCCTGGTGACGGTACTTTATGTCTGGTTCCAAATCGTCCGACGTCTCACTGGCCGCCCCGGCGACGCCGCAGAACGCGGCTGAGTCGGTGGACCCCGTGCAGATGACGGTGCACAGCCTGCCGGGCATGCGTGCGGCCAGCGAGTTGCCGCGCTCGCGCCGGGGCCGCTGGCAGCTGTGGTTCATGCTGCTCGTGTGCGTGGCGCCGGTCGTGGCGTCGTATTTCACGTATTTCGTGCTGCGCCCCCATCTCGGGACACTCAATTACGGTGAGCTTATCGAGCCGCAGCGTCCCATGCCTGCCGAGCAGAAGCTCACCGCACTGGATGGCTCTTCCAGCCTTCTGGGTGATCTGAGCGGGCAGTGGCTGCTGCTCAGCGTGGCCGGTGGCGCGTGCGACGCAAGCTGCCGCAACAACCTGTATTTCCAGCGCCAGCTGCGCGAAAGCCTGGGCGAAAACCGCGAGCGCGTCGACTGGGTCTGGCTGGTCACCGACGATGCACCGCTGCCGGCTGAAATACGTGAGGGCCTCGCGCATGCCACGGTACGGCGCATCGATGCGGCGGCACTGCAGGCGTGGCTCTCGCCCGCGGCGGGCCATCGCCTGGAAGAGCAGCTGTACCTGGTGGACCCGCACGGCAACTGGATGATGCGCTTTCCGCCGAACCTCACCGTCGCCAGCGCCGAGAAGGTGAGAAAGGATCTGTCCCGGCTGTTGTACGCATCGGCGGGCTGGGATCGGCCTGGGCGTGGGGCCAAACCATGAATGCCGGGGGCTCCGCGCTCTACGACCTGGCGCCGTTGTGGGAATTGCTGGTCTTCGGCGCCTTGATCGCTCTCGTGCCCCTGGGGTGGACCGCCTGGCGCCACCGTGCCAGCAGTGGTTCGCGGCGCCTGCAGGCGCTGACGGTGCTCACCCTTTTCCTGACGTTCGACCTCGTGCTGTTCGGCGCGTTCACGCGCCTCACGGACTCCGGGCTGGGCTGCCCCGACTGGCCGGGGTGCTACGGACAATCCAACCCGGTGCAGGCCAATGCCGAGATCAGCGCCGCCCAGCAGGCCCTGCCCAGCGGCCCGGTGACGCACACCAAGGCCTGGATCGAGATGATCCACCGCTATCTGGCCACCAGCGTGGGGGCTCTGATCGTCGTGCTCATGCTCACGGCGTGGTGGCAGTGGCGCCGCTTCCGGCAGGGCGGCGCCGCCGCGCCAGCGCTGCATCGCTGGTGGATGACGGCCACCTTCGTCTGGGTCTGCCTGCAGGGGGCGTTCGGCGCGCTCACGGTGACGATGCGGCTTTTCCCGGCCATCGTCACGCTGCATCTGCTCGGCGGTGCGGTCCTGCTCATGCTGCTGTGCGTGCAGGCGGTGCGCCTCACGCTGGCCGTGGACCGGCGGGCCGCCACGCCGGTTTCCGCGCCGCTACGCGCCGCCCTGGTGGTTTGCGTCACGCTGGTGCTGGTGCAATTGCTTCTGGGGGGATGGGTCAGCACCAATTACGCGGTACTGGCTTGCACCACCTTTCCGACCTGCCAGGGAAGCTGGTGGCCGCCCATGGCTTTTGGTGAAGGCTTTCAGATCTGGCACGAGCTTGGGCTGCTGGCCGACGGCAGCCACGTCAGCTTTGCCGGCCTGACCGCCATTCACTATGTGCACAGGCTGGCGGCCTATGTGGTTCTGGTGGCGCTGGCCGTGCTGGCCTGGCGCCTGCGCCGCGAGCCGGCCTTGCGACTGCAGGCGCGGTGGCTGGCGGGGCTCCTGGTGCTGCAATTCCTGACAGGCCTGTCCAATGTGGTCCTCGGCTGGCCGCTGGTGGCAGCCATCCTGCACACGGGTGGCGCGGCGGCCCTGCTGGTCGTGATGGTGTGGGCGCTGGCGTCCACCCGCCGGCCGGGTGCGGGGAGCGCGGCACCGGCTACTTTGCATTCAACTTCTGGAGCTCCTGCATGACAGCAGTCCATACCTCCGAATCCGTCACGAGCGCGGCAGGCACCACATCGGCGCCCGCGCACCCCTTGCCGCATCGCGTCTGGCAGTTTTATGCCCTGACCAAGCCGGGAGTGGTGCAGCTCATCGTTTTCTGCGCCTTCATCGGCATGGTGATGGCCGTGCCGGGCCTGCCCACCGTGTCCGAGTGGCTGCGCATGGCCGTGGCCAGCTTCGGCATCTGGTGCGTTGCCGGCGCGGCCGCGGCGGTGAACTGCATCATCGAAAAAACCATGGATGCGCGCATGAAGCGCACCGCGTGGCGGCCCACCGCGAAGGGAGAACTCACCAATCGTCAGACGATCGCCTTCGCCATCGGCCTGGGCCTGGCCGGTTGCATCATGCTCTACGCCCTGATCAATCCGCTCACGATGTGGCTCACCTTTGCCACCTTCGTCGGCTACGCCATCATCTACACCGTCGTCCTCAAGCCGATGACGCCGCAGAACATCGTCATCGGCGGTGCCTCGGGCGCCATGCCGCCGGTGCTGGGCTGGGCGGCCATGACGGGGCAGTTGAGCCCGGAGGCGTGGATCATGTGCCTCATCATCTTCCTGTGGACCCCGCCGCACTTCTGGGCGCTGGCGCTCTACCGGGTGGAGGATTACCGCAAATCGGGCCTGCCCATGCTGCCCGTGACGCACGGGAACCAATTGACCCGGCTGCACGTCTTTCTGTACACGTGGATCTTGTTCGCGGGCTGCCTGATGCCGTTCGTCTATGGCATGAGCTCCTGGATTTACCTCGCGGCGGCCGTGGTGCTGAGCCTGATATTCTGCTGGTACGGTTTCAGACTGTGGCGCGATTATTCGGACGCCCTGGCGCGCAAGACCTTCCGCTTTTCCATCATCCACCTGAGCTTGCTGTTCTCTGCCTTGCTGGTGGATCATTACGTGTTCTGAGCGTACTCATGCACAAGAGAAATTTCATCAAGACAATAGCTGCTGGCGCTTTGTCAGTGGGCGCTGGAGCCGTTTTCGTTGCATGTACCGAGGCACCGAAACCGGCCTTCAAGGGCGTGGACATCACAGGGGTGGATTACGCCAGGGACCTGCCGTTGACCGATCAGTTCGGTCAGCAGCGCCACCTCAAGGACTTTGCTGGCAAGGTGGTCGCGGTGTTCTTCGGCTACACGAACTGCCCGGACGTGTGCCCCACGACGATGTCGGAGCTGGCACAGGTCAAGAGCGATCTGGGAGCGGAGGGCGACAGGCTGCAGGTGCTGTTCGTCACCGTGGACCCCGAGCGCGACACGCCCGAGGTGCTCAAGGCCTACATGGCCCATTTCGATCCGAGCTTCCTCGCGTTGCGCGGCTCGCCGGAGGAGCTCGCGGCGGTCGCCAAGGACTTCAAGATCTTCTACAAGCAGGTGCCGGGCGACACGCCCACCAGCTATTCCATGGACCATTCGGCCGGAATGTACATGTTCGACCCGAAGGGCCAATTGCGGCTGTTCCAGCGCTATGGCAGCAGCACGCAGGCGCTGGTGGACGACACGCGGCTGCTGCTGGACGAAAAAAAAGCGCACGGCTGAAGCCGGGCGCTCTTTCGACCCTGACGTGAATCAGGCGTATTCGACCAGCGCCTTCTTCATCTTCTTCATCGCGGCCACTTCGATCTGGCGGATGCGCTCGGCGCTCACGCCATACTCGGCCGCCAGTTCGTGCAGCGTCATGCCGCCCGAGCCGTCGTCGTTGACCTTGAGCCAACGCTCTTCGACGATGCGGCGGCTGCGCGCATCCAGAGTTTCCAGGGCCGTCGAGATGCCTTGCGTGGCCAGTGCGTCGCGCTGCTGCGATTCGATCATCGCGGTGGGCTCGTGGGCGGCGTCACTCAGGTAGGAGATGGGGCCGAAGCTCTGCTCTCCATCGTCTGACGGTGCCGGGTCCAGCAGCACGTCGCCGCCCGCCATGCGCGTTTCCATCTCGATGACTTCCTCGCGCTTGACCTTGAGCTGCTCGGCCATGGCATCGATCTGCTGCTCGGAGAGCGTCTCGCGGTAGGTCTCGCCGTCGTGGGCGTCGGCCTTGAATTCCTGCTTCATCGAACGCAGGTTGAAGAACAGCTTGCGCTGCGCCTTGGTGGTCGCCACCTTGACCATGCGCCAGTTCTTCAGGATGTATTCGTGAATCTCGGCCTTGATCCAGTGCATCGCGTAGCTGACGAGGCGCACGCCCTGATCCGGATCGAAGCGTTTGACCGCCTTCATCAGGCCGATATTCCCTTCCTGGATCAGGTCGCCGTGCGGCAGGCCATAACCCAGGTACTGGCG
The DNA here is from genome assembly GCA_001725255.1 of Comamonas sp. SCN 67-35. GTDB lineage: Bacteria > Pseudomonadota > Gammaproteobacteria > Burkholderiales > Burkholderiaceae_C > Comamonas_C. The sequence continues at coordinate 95,000 of MEFV01000005.1, forward strand.
CGAAATGGACACAACCAGGCGCAGGTGCGACAGCACCAGCCTTCCGGCGGATTCCAGGTTGTTGTCCTCGCGCAGTTGCCGCGCATAACGCTGCTCTTCTTCCAGCGTCAGCATGGGCAGGCGGTTGATGGCCGTGATGTACGCATCCAGATTGCCCAGCGGCGGTACCATGGCCCACGGATTGGCAGGCGTCAGGGCAGTCGCAGTAGAGGCGTTCGGCAAGGTCATCGTGGGTGTCCTTTTGAGCATGGTCAGGATATTAGCACTCGGTTAGGTAGAGTGCTAAAGCCGAAGTTCCCGCCGAGGGGTTTGGGGCGGAAAATCGGCGAGTGTTGGGTAAGGTTGAGAGGAATTCATGCCTGAATCGCAATCGCCGACAGGGAGAGCAGGCCAGGGCGCGTCCATCGCCATCGTGACCACGACCGTTGACAGCGCTGGAGACGCCGATCGACTGGCCGCGCTGATGGTCGAGCGGTGCCTGGCCGCTTGCGTGCAGGTGCAGCAGATCACCGCGCACTACCGCTGGCAGGCGGCGTTGCACCGTGACGTCGAGTGGCGGTTGACCTGCAAGACCGCCATGGATCGGGTGGACGCGCTTTTGGCGGCTTTGGCCGAAGAGCACCCCTACGACCTTCCGCAACTGCTGGTGCAGACGGCGCGGGCAGAACTCCGCTACGCCCAGTGGGTGAACGAGCAGACGCGCCCGCCCGCTCAGTCCCTGGCCGGCACGCGCGCCTCGAAGGCGGCCAGCGGCTCCTCGGGACGCCCGAACAGATAGCCGGTGGCCGCGTGAAAGCAGCAGTCCCAGCCCGGTTGACGCGAGGGTGACCAGGGTGGCGATGACCAGACCATCGCTGCCTGGGGCGATTGCTGAAATCAAAACGGGCCAGCCCCCGAGGAGACTGGCCCGTTGATTTTTTGGTGCGGCTGGCAGGAATCGAACCCACGACCCCTTGGTTCGTAGCCAAGTACTCTATCCAGCTGAGCTACAGCCGCGAAGCACGCAAGTATAGCGTATCTTTTCGCCGAATTTGGACTTCCGATCACGGTCTGGTGTAACCCAGGCAGGCGCCCGCGTTGGGCATGCCCCGGCACTCGCGGTACAGGCGCCTTTCGCGCTCGGCGGTGGTTTCCCCTGAGTTGTTCTGCGAGGGCTTGGCTCTGGTGCCGTGTTTCTTGGCCGCGACGTGTGTGGCGTTCGTGGATTTCTTGCTCTTTTGGGCCGCGTGAGTGCTGGGCGCCATCAGCATCAGGCTGCCGACGGCGAGTGCAAGGGCCAGCAGCCTGATGGGGCGTGCAAGAGGGAATGCGCGATGAGAGCGGCTGATCATGGGATGAAATAGGGGGTTGGGGAAGGTGGCGGTGATCGTGGCATCGGGTGGTGCCTTGCGGGCTCAGGGCAAGCGCCCATAGCCAGCCGCAGTGCGCGGCCCTATAATCGGCAGGTTTTGCACGGTGCAAGACGCACGCCAGAGGCCGTTCCAGCCGCTGGCGCAAGTAACTCGGGGCCCTCCAGGCCGGTCTCTGAACAGAGACCCCCCCGTCGCAGGTGCTCCCACTGAAGGAAATACCATGATCTCTTCCACAGTCAAGGCCGAGGTAGTCAAGGCCAATGCCCGTTCCGCCACGGACACGGGCAGCCCCGAGGTGCAGGTGGCACTGCTCACGGCGCGCATCAATGAACTCACGCCGCACTTCAAGCAGCACATGAAGGACCATCACGGTCGCCGCGGCCTGCTGCGCATGGTGAGCCGTCGGCGCAAGCTGCTCGACTACCTCAAGGCCAAGGACGCCGAGCGCTACACCGCGCTGATCGCCAAGCTCGGCCTGCGCAAGTAAGCGCTGGCCCACGCGATGACGCCTGTGCTGGAGACCCTGGCCCAGGCGTTTTCTTCTTTTTCGGCAAACGGCAGACAGAGCGAAGCTGTGTCATTCCAAATGGATGTTGGCTCTTGTTTTGAGAGCTGCCAGCGCCCGTCTGGAATGGCATCGCGATCTGTTTGATATTGAAACCAAGGCTGCACAAGCGCGAGCAGCTATTTAGATCGGAGCAAACGATGTCCATTTTCAACAAGACCACCAAGACCTTCCAATGGGGCCAGCACACCGTGACGCTGGAAACCGGCGAGATCGCGCGCCAGGCCAGCGGCGCCGTGCTGGTGCGCATGGACGACACCGTGGTGCTTGCCACCGTCGTCGGCTCCAAGAACGCCAAGCCGGGGCAGGATTTCTTCCCGCTCACCGTGGACTACATCGAAAAGACCTACGCCGCCGGCAAGATTCCGGGCAACTTCTTCAAGCGCGAGGCCAAGCCCAGCGAGCATGAGACGCTCACCAGCCGCCTGATCGACCGCCCGATCCGCCCGCTGTTTCCCGAGGGCTTCTACAACGAGGTGCACGTGGTCATCCACACCATCTCGCTCAATCCCGAGGTGGATGCCGACATCGCCGCGCTGATCGCCACGAGCGCGGCGCTGGCCGTTTCCGGCATTCCGTTCAACGGCCCGATCGGCGCGGCGCGCGTGGGCTACATCAACGGCGAATACGTGCTCAACCCCGGCCAGACGGCGCGCAAGAGCAGCCAGCTTGACCTGGTCGTCGCCGGCACCGAAGCGGCCGTGCTGATGGTCGAATCCGAAGCCGACCAGCTGCCCGAAGACGTCATGCTCGGCGCCGTGGTCTATGGCCACGAGCAAGGCAAGATCGCGATCAACGCCATCCACGAGCTCGTGCGCGATGCCGGCAAGCCCGCGTGGGATTGGCAGCCCGCCCCCAAGGACGAAGCCTTGATCGCCAAGGTCAACGCGCTGGGCGAAGAAAAGCTGCGCGCCGCCTACCACCACCGCAACAAGCAGGTGCGCACCCAGGCCTGCCGCGAAGCCTATGCCGCCGTGAAGGCGGGCCTGACCGAGCAGGGCGTGGAATTCGACTCCGTTGGCGTGGACAACCTGCTGTTTGAACTTGAAGCGCGCATCGTGCGTGGCCAGATCCTTGCGGGCGAGCCGCGCATCGACGGGCGCGACACGCGCACCGTGCGTCCCATCGAAATCCGCACCGGCGTGCTGCCGCGCACCCACGGCTCGGCGCTGTTCACGCGCGGCGAGACGCAGGCGCTGGTGCTCACCACGCTGGGCACCGAGCGCGACGCGCAGCGCATCGACGCGCTGGCGGGCGAGTACGAAGACCGCTTCCTGTTCCACTACAACATGCCTCCGTTCGCCACCGGCGAAGTCGGCCGCATGGGCTCGACCAAGCGCCGCGAGATCGGCCACGGGCGCCTGGCCAAGCGCGCGCTGGTTGCCTGCCTGCCGAGCAAGGACGAGTTCCCCTACACCGTGCGCGTGGTCTCGGAGATCACCGAGTCCAACGGCTCCAGCTCCATGGCGTCGGTCTGCGGCGGCTGCCTGTCGCTGATGGACGCGGGCGTGCCGATGAAGGCGCACGTCGCGGGCATCGCCATGGGCCTGATCAAGGAAGAGAACAAGTTCGCGGTGCTCACCGACATCCTGGGCGACGAGGATCACCTGGGCGACATGGACTTCAAGGTGGCCGGCACCACGACGGGCGTGACCGCGCTGCAGATGGACATCAAGATCCAGGGCATCACCAAGGAAATCATGCAGGTGGCGCTGGCGCAGGCCAAGGAAGCGCGCATGCACATCCTTGGCAAGATGCAGGAAGCGCTGGGCGGCGCCAAGGAGGAAATCTCCAGCTTTGCGCCCAAGCTCTACACGATGAAGATCAACCCCGAGAAGATCCGCGATGTGATCGGCAAGGGCGGCGCCACCATCCGCCAGCTCACCGAGGAAACCGGCACGCAGATCAACATCGAGGAAGACGGCACCATCACCATCGCCAGCAACGACGCCGCCAAGGCCGACGAGGCCAAGCGCCGCATCGAGCTGCTCACCGTGGAGGCCGAAGTGGGCCGCGTCTATGAAGGCCCGGTCACCAAGATCCTGGACTTCGGTGCGCTAGTCAACATCCTGCCGGGCAAGGATGGCCTGCTGCACATCAGCCAGATCGCGCACGAGCGTGTGGAGAACGTCAGCGACTACCTGCAGGAAGGCCAGATCGTCAAGGTCAAGGTGCTGGAGACCGACGAAAAGGGCCGCGTCAAGCTGTCGATGAAGGCGCTGCTCGACCGGCCGGCGCGTGAAGACCGCCCCGAGGGCGAGAACGGTGGCCGTGGCGGCCGCGGTGATCGCGGTGATCGTGGCCCCCGCCGTGAGCGCGACCACGACCGTGCACCGCAGGGTGACGCGCCGCGTGACGATGCCCCCGCGCAAGGTGATGCCTGATTGCTATGAAAAGAAGTGCTGACAGCGCTTGCTGTGCCTGCGTTTTCGGCACTTTCTATTTGAAACTGGCATGACTGACTCCATGCGTACCGTCGAGCTGGCTGCGCCGGGCGCGGCCGATCAGCTGCGCCTGGGCCGCCGGCCCATGCCGCGGCCGGGCGCGGGCGAACTGCTGATTCGCGTCACCGCCAGCGGCGTGAATCGGCCCGACGTGCTGCAGCGCAAGGGGCTTTACCCGCCGCCGCCCGGTGCCTCGGACATCCTGGGGCTGGAGGTTGCGGGCGAAGTCCTGAGCGGCGACATGGCCGCCATGGCGCAGGCCGGCTTGCGCGTGGGCGACAGGGTCTGCGCGCTCGTGGCTGGCGGCGGCTATGCCGATCACTGCGTCGCCCCGGTGGCGCAGTGCCTGCCGGTGCCCCCGGGCTGGACCGATGTGCAGGCCGCCTCGCTGCCCGAGACGTTTTTCACCGTCTGGAGCAACGTCTTCGACCGCGGCCGCCTGCAGGCCGGGCAGACCCTGCTGGTGCAGGGCGGCAGCAGCGGTATCGGCATCACCGCCATCCAGCTGGCCAGGGCCCTGGGTGCGACCGCGCTGGCCACCGCGGGCACGGACGAGAAGTGCCACGCCTGCGTGCAGTGGGGCGCGGCCCATGCCATCAACTACAGAACGCAGGATTTCGTGCAGGAAGTGCGGCGCCTGACCGGCGGGCACGGCGTGGACGTGATTCTCGACATGGTCGCGGGCGACTACGTCGCGCGCGAGGTGCAGTGCCTGGCGGAAGACGGGCGCCTCGTCATCATCGCGGTGCAGGGCGGCGTGAAGGCCGATTTCGATGCCGGGCTCGTGCTGCGCAAGCGTCTGACGATCACCGGCTCGACGCTGCGGGTGCGTCCGGTGGCGTTCAAGGGGGCGATCGCGCGTGCCTTGCGCGAGCACGTCTGGCCCCTGCTCGCCAGCGGCGCCGTTCAGCCCGCAGTGCATGCAACCTTCGCGGCCGCCGAGGCGGCGCAGGCCCACACGCTGATGGAATCGAGCCGCCACGTCGGCAAGATCGTCCTGACATGGTAGGGGAGGTCACATCATCATGACGCGCCAGAAATTCGTGGCTGGTAACTGGAAGATGAACGGCAGCCTGCAGGCCAACGCCGCGCTGCTGCAGGCGATCTGCCAGGCGCTCGCGACGGATCCGCCCGCGTGCCGGGTGGCGGTCGCCGTGCCCGCGCCGTATCTGGCGCAGGTGCGGCAACTGCTTGAAGGCAGCGTGGTGGAACTTGGCGCGCAGGATGTCTCGCGGCACGAACAGGGCGCCTATACGGGGGAAGTCTCGGCCGCCATGCTCGGCGACTTCGCCGTGCGCTATTGCCTCGTCGGCCATTCCGAGCGTCGCCAGTACCACGGAGAGACCGATGCCGTGGTGGCTGCCAAGGCGCAGCGCTTGCTTGCCCACGGCATCACGCCCATCGTCTGCGTGGGTGAAACGCTGGCCGAGCGCGAGGCGGCGCAGACGCAGGCTGTCGTCGCGCGCCAGCTCGGCGCTGTGCTCGATCAGGTGGGCGTCGATGCCGAGCGCATCGTCGTGGCCTACGAGCCGGTCTGGGCCATCGGCACCGGCCGCACGGCCACGCCGCAGGAAGCGCAGCAGGTGCACGCCGGCGTGCGCGCGCAACTGGCCGCCGCGTCGGCACCGGCCGCGCAGGTGCCGGTGCTCTATGGCGGCAGCATGAATGCAGGCAATGCGGCCGAGCTGCTGGCGCAGCCCGACATCGACGGCGGCTTGATCGGGGGTGCGGCCCTCAAGGCCCCGGATTTTCTAAAGATCATCAGTGCAGCGCGCATCCAGTAAGCGCTGACAACACCCATTTGCGGAGCAATTTCAAATGCATCTTCTGCTCAATATCATCTTTGCCGTGCAACTTCTCACGGCCATCGCCATGGTCGTGCTGATCCTTGTGCAGCACGGCAAGGGCGCCGACATGGGCGCGGCGTTCGGCAGCGGCAGCGCGGGCAGCCTTTTCGGCTCCAGCGGCAGCGCCAATTTTCTCTCGCACACCACGGCGGTGCTGGCCACGATCTTCCTGCTGGCCACGCTCACCCTGGCCTATTTCGGCAATCAGCGGCCGACCAGCGACAGCGTCGGCAGCGTGCTCGAAACACCGGCCGCGGTTGTGCCTGCCACGCCCAAGACGCAAGAGCCCGTTGCCCCGGCGGCCGCGGACAAGAGCGAGCCCGCCAAGGCCGGTGCCGACAGCAGTCAGATCCCGACGAAGTGAGGGCGCGGCATGGGCGCGAAAAAGCGCCGTGCCGCACTGGAGTGAGGGTTTTTACGGGTTAGAATTACCCGTTGTCTGGATGCTTACCCATCGAACGCCTGTTCGACCCTCTTGCCATCCAGATGCCTACAACAAGCCGTCGTGGTGGAATTGGTAGACACGCTATCTTGAGGGGGTAGTGGCGAAAGCTGTGCGAGTTCGAGTCTCGCCGACGGCACCACATATAAGGCTGCGCCGCCCGCATTCAAGTGGCGGGTATGTGCGGCCTCGTGAGAAGTAGATCGATCCGATGAACCTTGACGCTTACCTCCCCGTACTCTTGTTCATCCTCGTCGGTCTCGCCATCGGCGTCGTGCCGCTGGTGCTGGGCTACATCCTCGGGCCCAACCGTCCCGACCCGGCCAAGAATTCCCCCTACGAATGCGGTTTCGAGGCGTTTGACGACGCGCGCATGAAGTTCGACGTGCGCTACTACCTCGTCGCCATCCTGTTCATTCTTTTTGATCTGGAAATCGCTTTTCTCTTTCCTTGGGCGGTGGCGCTCAAGGAGGTGGGTATGGCGGGCCTGACCGCCGTGCTGGTGTTTCTCGGCATTCTCGTTGTGGGCTTTGTCTACGAATGGAAAAAGGGCGCGCTCGAGTGGGAATGAGCGGCTCGTCTGAAGGGTTCTTGTCATGATTGAAGGCGCGATGAAGGAAGGCTTCGTCACCATGAGCTACGACGCCGTGGTGAACTGGGCCAAGACCGGGTCCCTGTGGCCCATGACCTTCGGCCTGGCCTGTTGCGCGGTCGAGATGATGCATGCCGCGGCCGCGCGCTACGACCTGGCGCGCTTCGGCGCCGAGGTGTTTCGTGCCAGCCCCCGCCAGTCCGACCTGATGATCGTCGCCGGCACCCTGTGCAACAAGATGGCGCCGGCGCTGCGCAAGGTCTACGACCAGATGGCCGAGCCGCGCTGGGTCATTTCCATGGGCTCGTGCGCCAACGGTGGCGGCTACTACCACTACAGCTATTCCGTGGTGCGCGGGTGCGACCGCATCGTGCCGGTCGATGTCTATGTGCCGGGTTGCCCGCCCACGGCCGAGGCCCTGATCTACGGCATCATCCAACTGCAGCAGAAAATCCGCCGCACGCAAACCATCGCGCGCGCTTGAGAGGGTGACCCAAATGACCGATGTGGCAATTCGCCCCGAAGACCTGCGCGAAGCGATCGCCGGCACCCTGGGGGACAAGGCGCGGGAGGTCGCGCTGGCGCTGGGTGAGGTGACCGTGACGGTCGATGCGGCCCATTACCTTGCCGCGATGCAGTTGCTGCGCGATGCGCCGCGCACCCGGTTCGACCAGTTGATCGACCTGTGCGTGGTCGACTACTCCACCTGGCGCGACCTGGGTGCCGAGGGGCCGCGCTACGCCGTGGTCTCGCACCTGCTGTCCGTGGCGCTGAACCAGCGTGTGCGCGTCAAGGTTTTCTGCGCCGACGACGATTTCCCCGTCGTGCCTTCGGTCGTCGCGATCTGGAGCGGCGCGAGTTGGTTCGAGCGCGAAGGGTTCGATTTGTTCGGCGTCGTCTTTGAAGGCCACGAAGACCTGCGCCGCATCCTGACCGACTATGGCTTCATCGGCCACCCGTTCCGCAAGGATTTTCCGATCTCGGGCGAAGTGGAGATGCGCTACGACGAGGCTCAGCGCCGCGTGGTCTATGAGCCGGTCTCGATCGAGCCGCGCGAGATCACGCCGCGCATCATTCGCGAAGAGCACTATGCGGGGCTCGATCACGGCGACCAATGGCTGGGCGGGGTCAACCAATAATGGCTGAAATCAAGAACTATTCGCTGAATTTCGGCCCGCAGCACCCGGCCGCGCATGGCGTGCTTCGTCTGGTGCTCGAACTCGACGGCGAGGTCATCCAGCGCGCCGACCCGCACATCGGCCTGTTGCATCGCGCCACCGAAAAGCTGGCCGAAACCAAGACCTACATCCAGGCGCTGCCCTACATGGACCGGCTGGATTACGTCTCGATGATGTGCAACGAGCACGCCTACTGCCTGGCCATCGAGAAGCTCCTGGGCATCGAGATCCCGATCCGCGCCAGGTACATCCGCGTGATGTTCGCCGAGATCACGCGCCTCTTGAACCACCTCATGTGGCTGGGCTCGCATGGCCACGACTGCGGTGCGTCCACCATGCTGCTGTGGACCTTCCGCGAGCGCGAAGACCTGTTCGACATGTACGAGGCGGCCTCGGGCGCGCGCATGCACGCGGCCTACTTCCGTCCGGGCGGCGTCTACCGCGATCTGCCCGACACCATGCCGCAATACAAGCAGAGCAAGGTCAAGAGCGCCAAGGCCATCGAGGAGCTCAACCGCAACCGCCAGGGCAGCCTGCTCGATTTCATCGATGATTTCACGCAGCGTTTTCCCGGCTACGTGGACGACTACGAGGTTCTGCTCACCGACAACCGCATCTGGAAGCAGCGCACCGTGGGCATCGGCGTGGTCTCGCCCGAGCGTGCGCTCAACCTCGGCCTGACCGGCCCCATGCTGCGCGGCTCGGGCATCGCCTGGGACCTGCGCAAGAAGCAGCCCTACGAGGTCTACGACCAGATGGATTTCGACATCCCCGTGGGCAAGACCGGCGACTGCTACGACCGCTACCTCGTGCGCGTCGAGGAAATGCGCCAGTCCAACCGCATCATCAAGCAGTGCGTGGACTGGCTCAAGGCCAACCCGGGTCCGGTGATCGTCGACAACTACAAGATCGCCCCGCCGCCGCGCGTCAAGATGAAGACCGGCATGGAAGACTTGATTCACCACTTCAAGTTCTTCTCCGAGGGCTTCCGCCTGCCCGTGGGCGAGGCTTACGTCGGCACCGAGCACCCCAAGGGCGAGTTCGGCATCTACCTCGTGAGCGACGGCGCCAACAAACCCTACCGCCTGAAGATCCGCGCGCCGGGTTTTGCCCATCTCGCCGCCTATGACGAGCTGGTGCGCGGCCACATGATTGCCGATGCGGTGGCCATCATCGGCACGATGGACATTGTGTTCGGAGAGATAGATCGATGATCAGCGAAGCAACCAAGGAGCGCTTTGCCCTTGCGGTGGCCAAGTACCCGGCCGAGCACAAGCGTTCCGCCGTGATGGCCTGCCTGGCCATCATCCAGCAGGAGCAGGGCTGGATCAGCCAGGAAAGCGAAGTGGAGGTGGCGGCCTATCTCGAACTGCCGCCGATCGCGGTGCACGAGATCACCACCTTCTACAACATGTACAACCAGAAGCCCGTGGGGCGCTACAAGCTCGCGGTGTGCACCAACCTGCCGTGCCAGCTGCGCGGCAGCCTGCAGGCGATGGAACACCTCGAAGGCAAGCTGGGCATAGAGATGGGCGACACGACCGAGGATGGCATGTTCACCCTGCAGGAGTGCGAGTGCCTGGGCGCCTGCGGCGACGCGCCCGTGATGCTGGTCAATGATCGCAACATGTGCAGCTTCATGGACAACGGCAAGCTCGATACCCTGATCGAGGGCCTGCGCACGGCGGAGGACAAGGCATGAGCACGGTTCAGGAGCTGCTGTCGGGTTTTGAGGCGCATGGACAGGAATCGTGTTTCCACGGCCGCCACATCAACCCGCAGATCTATGCGGACCTCGATGGTCGCAACTGGCGCCTCAAGGACTACGAAGCGCGCGACGGCTACAAGGCGCTGCGCAAGGTGCTGGGCGCCGATGGCGGGCAGAAGATGACGCAGGATGAGGTCATCGCCACCGTCAAGGCCTCGGGCCTGCGCGGGCGCGGCGGCGCGGGCTTCCCCACGGGCCTGAAGTGGAGCTTCATGCCGCGTCAGTTCCCCGGGGCCAAGCACCTGTGCTGCAACTCGGACGAGGGCGAGCCGGGTACGTTCAAGGACCGCGACATCCTCATGTACAACCCGCACATCGTCATCGAGGGCATGGCGATCGCGGCGTATGCGATGGGCGTCAACCTCGCCTACAACTACATCCACGGCGAAATCTTCACCGTGTATGAACGCTTCGAGGAAGCACTGGAAGAAGCGCGTGCGGCGGGCTACCTGGGCGAGAACGTCCTGGGCAGCGGTTTCAACTTCGAGTTGCATGCGCACCACGGCTTCGGCGCCTACATCTGCGGTGAGGAAACGGCGCTGCTGGAGTCTCTTGAAGGCAAGAAGGGCCAGCCGCGCTTCAAGCCGCCGTTCCCGGCGAGCTACGGCCTGTATGGCAAGCCGACGACGATCAACAACACCGAGACCTTCGCGGCCGTGCCGTGGATCTTCCGCCACAGCGCGCAGGAATACCTGGAGTGCGGCAAGCCCAACAATGGCGGCACCAAGATCTTCTCGATCTCGGGCGACGTGGAAAAACCCGGCAACTACGAAATTCCGCTGGGCACCCCTTTCCCCAAGCTGCTTGAACTGGCGGGCGGCGTGCGCGGCGGGCGCCAGCTCAAGGCGGTGATCCCTGGCGGCTCGTCCTCGCCCGTGCTGCCTGCGGCCATCATGAACGAGTGCACGATGGACTACGACAGCATCGCCAAGGCCGGTTCCATGCTGGGCTCGGGCGCGGTCATCGTGATGGACGAAACGCGCGACATGGTCGAATGCCTGGTGCGCCTGTCGTATTTCTACATGCATGAATCCTGCGGCCAGTGCACGCCGTGCCGCGAGGGCACGGGCTGGCTCTGGCGCATGGTGCACCGTATCCAGAATGGCCAGGGTCGGCCCGAGGACATCGAAAAACTCGACGAAGTGGCGTTCAACATCATGGGGCGCACCATCTGCGCCCTGGGCGATGCGGCGGCCATGCCGGTGCGCGCCATGATCAAGCATTACCGTCACGAGTTCGTGACCAAGATCGAGGCGGCGGCCAAGCAGGCAGCGGCTGCCTGATCGCGGGAAGAGCATATGGTTGAAATCGAACTGAACGGCAAGAAGGTCGAGGTGCCCGAGGGCAGCATGGTCATGCATGCGGCCGAAGCTTCCGGCACCTACATTCCGCACTTTTGCTGGCACAAGAAACTCTCCATCGCGGCCAATTGCCGCATGTGTCTGGTGGATGTCGAAAAGGCACCCAAGCCCGTACCCGCCTGCGCCACGCCCGTGACCAACGGCATGATCGTGCGCACGCGCACCGACAAGGCGGTGAACGCGCAGAAGTCGGTGATGGAGTTCCTGCTCATCAACCACCCGCTCGATTGCCCGGTCTGCGACCAGGGCGGTGAATGCCAGCTGCAGGATCTGGCCGTGGGTTACGGCATGTCGGCCTCGCGTTTCACGGAAGAGAAGCGCGTCGTGCTGCGCAAGGACGCCGGCCCCCTGATTTCCATGGAAGAGATGACGCGCTGCATTCACTGCACGCGCTGCATCCGCTTTGGCGAGGAAATCGGCGGCATCATGGAGCTCGGCATGGTCAATCGCGGCGAGTACGCGGAGGTGACCACCATCAAGGGCGACACCATCGATTCCGAGCTGTCGGGCAACATGATCGACATCTGCCCCGTGGGCGCGCTCACGAGCAAGCCGTTCCGTTTCAGCGCCCGCACCTGGGAGCTGTCGCGCCGCCGCTCGGTCTCGCCGCACGACTCCAACGGCTCCAACCTCATCGTGCAGGTCAAGAACCACAAGGTGCTGCGCGTCGTTCCCTACGAGAACGAAGAGGTCAACGAGTGCTGGATCGCCGACCGCGACCGTTTCTCCTACGAAGCGCTCAACAGCGATGAACGCCTGACCAGGCCCATGCTCAAGCAGGGCGGCCAGTGGCAGGAAGTGGACTGGCAGACGGCGCTCGAATACGTGGGCAACGGCCTGCGCGACGTCATTGCGGACCATGGCCCCGAGAGCGTCGGCGCGCTGGTGAGCCCGCACAGCACGCTCGAAGAGCTCTACCTTGCCAAACAGCTTGTCAATGGCTTGGGCAGCGACAACATCGATCATCGCCTGCGTGCCGCCGAGTTTGAAACCGGCGCGGGCGTGCGCTGGCTGGGCACGTCGATTGCCTCGCTGAGCACCTTGCAGTCTGCGCTGGTCGTCGGCTCCAACATCCGCAAGGATCATCCGCTGTTCGCACAGCGCATCCGCCAGGCCGTGCGCAAGGGCGGTTGTTCGGTCAACGCGATCAACGCGGTCGATTACGACTGGGCCATGGGCATGGGGCACGTCATGCTCGCGCCATCGTCGCGCTGGGCCGCCGCGCTGGCCGAGGTGGCCGCCGCCGTGGCCGCGCAGAAGAATGTTGCCGCGCCGGTGCCGGTGGCCGACATCGGCGCCAAGGCCAAGGCGATCGCCACCGCGTTGGTGGCTGGCGAGCGCAAGGCGATCCTGCTGGGCAATGCCGCGGCGCATCACGCCAGGGCCTCCAGCCTGCTCGCGCTGGCGCAGTGGCTGGGCGCGCAGACGGGCGCCAGTGTCGGGTATCTCACCGAGGCGGCCAACACCGTGGGAGCGCAGTGGGTGGGTGCCCAGCCGCAACGCGGCGGGCTCAACGCCGCCCAGATGCTGGCGGGGGGGCTCAAGGCGGCCGTGCTGTTCAACACTGAACCGGAATTCGACAGCGCGGCCGGCGGCGCGGCGGCGCAGGCGCTCTCGCAGGCCGGTATGGTGGTGACGCTCAGTCCCTTCAAAGCCAACATGGCGTTCAGCGATGTGCTGCTGCCGATCGCGCCGTTCACCGAAACCTCGGGCACCTTCGTCAATGCCGAGGGGCGTATCCAGGGTTTTCATGCCGTGGTCAAGCCGCTGGGCGACACACGCCCTGGCTGGAAGGTGCTGCGCGTGCTGGGCAACCTGCTGGAGATTCCGGGCATGGACTGGGAAACCTCGCAGGACGTGCTCTCGGCCATCACCGGAGCGCCCGCGGGTGAGCTGGACTTCATTCCGGCGGACAAACTCGACAATTCGACCCAGGCCCCGCTGGTGGCCGATACGGGCGATAGTCCAGAGCCGGTATCGGCGAGGATCTACCAGCTCGACGGCCTGGTGCGCCGCGCGCATGCGCTGCAAATGACGGCCGATGCGCGTGAAGGAGGTGCGGCGTGATCGATGGCATCTACACCGCCGGGCTGCAGCTGAGCAGCGCGCCCTGGTGGACGGCCGCTGGCTGGCCGGTCGTCTGGGGTCTGATCAAGATCGTCTGCGTGATCGTGCCCTTGCTCGTGGCCGTGGCCTACATGACGCTGTGGGAGCGCAAGCTGCTGGGCTACATGCAGGTGCGTCAGGGCCCCAATCGTGTCGGACCCTGGGGCCTGTGGCAGCCGTTCGCCGATGGCATCAAGCTCCTGACCAAGGAGTTGATTCAGCCGACCGCTGCCAGCAAGGGCCTGTTCTGGCTCGGGCCGGTGCTGGCGATCATGCCGGCGCTCGCGGCCTGGGTGGCGGTGCCGTTCGCGCCAAACATGGCGGTGGCGAACATCGATGCGGGCCTGCTCCTGATTCTGGCCATCACCTCGATCGAGGTCTACGGCGTGATCATCGCGGGCTGGTCATCCAACTCCAAGTACGCCATGCTCGGCGCGCTGCGCGCGTCGGCGCAGATGGTGAGCTACGAAATCGCCATGGGCTTCTGCTTCCTCGTGGTCATCATGGTGACCGGGAGCCTTAACCTGACCGAGATCGTCACGGGTCAGGGCCGGGGGACGATGGCGGGCATGGGCCTGGGCTTTCTCTCCTGGAACTGGCTGCCGCTGCTGCCGATCTTCGTCGTCTACCTGGTCTCGTGCGTCGCCGAGGTCAACCGCCATCCGTTCGACATGACCGAGGGCGAGTCGGAAATCGTCGCCGGCCACATGGTCGAGTATTCGGGCATGGGTTTCGCCATTTTCTTCCTCGCCGAATACGCGGCAATGTGGCTCGTGTCCACGCTCGCGGTCATCATGTTCCTGGGCGGCTGGCTGCCGCCGCTGGAGGTGCTGGGTTTCATCCCGGGCTGGATCTGGCTCGCGATCAAGACCGCATTCGTTGTTTCGTGCTTCATCTGGATTCGCGCCACGTTCCCGCGCTACCGCTACGACCAGATCATGCGCCTGGGATGGAAGATTTTCATTCCGGTCACGCTGGTGTGGCTGATCGTGGTGGGCGCCTGGCTGGTGTCGCCGCTGAACATCTGGAACTAACCGGAGGAACTGTTCATGGCTGCCGTTGCTGAACGCTCGACGTTCGACCTCAAGGACTTTCTCAAGAGCTTCATGCTCTGGGAAATCGCCAAGGGCATGGTGCTCACGGGAAGATACGCGTTTCGTCGCAAGATCACGCTCGAATACCCGGAAGAGCACACGCCGCTGTCGCCACGCTTTCGTGGCCTGCACGCCCTGCGTCGCTATGACAACGGCGAAGAGCGCTGCATCGCCTGCAAGCTGTGCGAGGCGATCTGCCCCGCGATGGCGATCACGATCGAATCGACGCAGCGCGAGGACGGCACGCGCCGCACGACACGCTACGACATCGATCTGACCAAGTGCATCTTCTGCGGCTTCTGCGAAGAAAGCTGCCCGACCGATTCCATCGTCGAGACGCACATCTTCGAATACCACGGCGAAAAGCGCGGCGACCTGTATTTCACCAAGGAAATGCTGCTGGCCGTGGGCGATCGCTACGAACCCGAAATCGCTGCCGCCAGAGCAGCGGACGCGAAGTACCGCTGAAGCGCAGCGTTGCACGCCTGACCCTCTCAAAAGAACCGATTCATGGACGCTCAAGCCGGTTTTTTCTATCTGTTCTCCGCGGTGTTGCTGTATGCGGCGCTGCGCGTCGTCACGGCGCGCAACCCGGTGCATGCGGTCTTGCACCTGATTCTTGCATTCACGCAGGCCTCGGGCCTGTGGCTGCTGCTCAAGGCAGAGTTTCTGGCCATCGTGCTCGTGCTCGTCTACGTGGGCGCCGTCATGGTGCTGTTCGTGTTCGTCGTGATGATGCTCGACATCCGCATGGACACGCTGCGCGGCAATCTCTGGAAGCACTTTCCGCTGGCGGCCTTCGTCGGCGGCCTGATCGCGTTCGAGATGGGCGCGGTTCTGATGGCGGGGTTTCGCGGCGTGGATGAGCCCAAGGCGTTTGCAGCCGCGGTGAATGCAGCCGGGCAGGTGGTGCAGTATTCCAATACGCGCGAACTCGGCAAGTTGCTGTACTCCGAGTATCTCTATCCGATCGAAGTGGCCGCGATGATCCTGCTCGTGGCCATGATCGCCGCCATTGCGCTGACGCTGCGCCACCGCAAGGACACGAAGGCCATCGACGCGGGACTTGCGGTGCGTGTGCGCCCGCAGGATCGCCTGGTGGTGGTCAAGCTGGCACCGACGCAGGCTCCCGCGCCGGTGGTCGAGGCTGCGCAAGCGGCCGAGGAGAAGAAAGCATGAGCCTGACACTGGGGCACTATCTGACCGTGGCGGCCCTGCTGTTCGCCATTTCCGTCGTCGGCATCTTCCTCAATCGCAAGAACCTCATCGTTCTCCTGATGGCGATCGAGATGATGCTGCTGTCGGTGAACATCAATTTCGTCGCCTTTTCGCATTACCTTGGCGACATGGCCGGGCAGATCTTCGTGTTCTTCATCCTGACCGTGGCCGCCTCCGAGGCGGCGATCGGCCTGGCCATTCTGGTGCTGCTGTTCCGCAACAAGTCGAGCATCGACGCGCAGGACATCAACACGCTCAAGGGCTGAGCCGCCCCATACGTACAGCAAGGTTTTGGTCATGAGTTCAACCCTATCCGCTTCGACGCTGCTGGCCGTTCCGCTCGCGTCGCTGGCTGGCGCGCTTCTTGCGGGCATCTTCGGCACGGCACTGGGCGGCAACCGCTTCGGTCGGCGCGTGTCGCATTCGCTCACGATCCTGGGCGTGTTCATCGCCTTCGTGATCTCGGCCATGACGCTGGCGTCCGTGGTGAACGATGGCGCCTATTTTGACCAGAACATCTACACATGGATGACGATAGGGTCGTTCCAGATGAACCTGGGTTTCCTGATCGATCCGCTCACGGCGCTCATGATGACCGTGGTCACCTTCGTCTCGCTCATGGTGCACGTCTACACGATAGGCTACATGGCGGACGACGACGGCTACAACCGCTTCTTCGCCTACATCTCGCTGTTCACCTTTTCGATGCTCATGCTTGTGATGAGCAACAACTTCCTGCAGCTTTTCTTCGGCTGGGAAGCGGTGGGCCTGGTCTCGTACTTGCTGATCGGTTTCTGGTTCAAACGCCCGACGGCCATTTTTGCGAACCTGAAGGCCTTCATGGTCAACCGCGTCGGCGACTTCGGCTTCATTCTCGGCATTGCGCTGGTCTGGGCGTACACCGGCACGGTGCACTACAAGGACGTGTTTGCGCAAGCGCCGCGACTGGCGACGATGACGTTTCCGGGCACCGAGTGGATGCTGCTCACCGTCGCCTGCATCTGTTTGTTCGTTGGCGCGATGGGCAAGTCGGCGCAGTTTCCGCTGCACATCTGGCTGCCTGATTCCATGGAAGGTCCGACCCCGATTTCGGCGCTGATCCACGCTGCCACGATGGTGACGGCGGGTATCTTCATGGTCGCGCGCATGTCTCCGCTGTTCGAGCTCTCGGATGCAGCCCTGAGCTTCGTCCTGGTGATCGGCGCCATCACGGCACTGTTCATGGGCCTCGTGGGCATCGTGCAGAACGACATCAAGCGCGTGGTGGCCTATTCCACGCTTTCCCAACTCGGTTACATGACCGTGGCGCTGGGCGTTTCGGCGTATTCCGCGGGCATCTTTCACCTGATGACGCACGCCTTCTTCAAGGCGCTGCTGTTCCTCGGCTCCGGCTCGGTGATCATGGCGATGCACCACAACCAGGACATGCGCTGGATGGGCGGTCTGCGCAAGTACATGCCGATCACCTGGATCACCTTCCTGGTGGGCACGCTCGCGCTCGTGGCCACGCCCTTCTTCTCTGGTTTTTATTCGAAGGACAGCATCATCGAGGCCACGGCGGAGAGCGTGCTGCCGGGCGCGGGGTTTGCGCATTTCGCCGTGATGGCAGGTGTGTTCGTCACGGCGCTGTATTCCTTCCGCGCGTATTTCATGGTGTTCCATGGCCCCGAGCGCTATGACCAGAATCCGGACGCGCACCATGGGCATGGCGACCATGATCACGGTCATGGTGGCAAGCCGCATGAAACACCCTGGGTGGTGACGGTGCCGCTGATCCTGCTGGCCATTCCGTCCGTGGTGATCGGTTATCCGTACATCGAACCGATGCTGTACGGCAACTTCTTCGGAGACTCCATCCAGGTGCTGGCCGCGCACCCGACGATGGCTGCGCTCAAGGAGAGCTTTCACGGGCCGCTCGCCATGGGCCTGCATGCCGTGCAGACCCTGCCCTTCTGGCTGGCCGTGGCGGGCTTTGTGGTGGCCTACTACTGCTACATGGTCAATACCGCTGTGCCTGCCAAGGTGGCGAAGGCCTTCAAGCCGCTCTACGACATCCTGGTCAACAAGTTCTACATGGACTGGATCAACGAGAACATCATCATGCGTGGCGCGCGCCTGCTGGGCACAGGCCTGTGGAAGGGTGCCGACCAGGAGGTGATCGATGGTGCGATCGTCAATGGTTCGTGGCGCGGCATTGGCTGGTTCGCGGGTGTGGCCCGCTGGGTGCAATCAGGCTACCTGTTTCATTACGCTCTGGTGATGATTCTGGGGGTGCTCGTGCTCATGACGTATTTCGTCTGGCTCAACTAAGTAGGAGAACTATAAAAATGGCTTGGTTGAGTCTCGCCATCTGGGTGCCGATCGCATTTGGGTGTTTTCTGCTGTTTTTCTCGCGCGAGGAGCAGGCAGGTTTCGTGCGTTGGGTGGCACTGTTGGGTGCCCTGTTGGGACTGCTCGTAACGGTTCCGCTGTACACGGGGTTTCAGCTTGGAACGGCTGAAATGCAGTTCGTCGAGAACGTGCCGTGGATTGCCCACTTTCACCTGAACTACCACCTCGGGCTCGATGGCCTGTCGTTCTGGTTCGTTCCGCTCTCGGCCTTCATCACCCTGATCGTCGTGATCGCGGGGTGGGAGTCGATCAAGGAGCGCGTGAACCAGTACAACGCGGCCTTCCTGATCCTTTCGGGCCTGATGATCGGCGTCTTCAGCGCGCTCGACGGCATGCTGTTCTACGTGTTCTTCGAGGCCACCCTGATTCCGATGTACCTGATCATTGGGGTCTGGGGCGGGCCACGCAAGATCTACGCGGCATTCAAGTTCTTCCTCTACACGCTGCTGGGTTCACTGCTGATGCTGATCACGGTGATCTACTTGTACAGCCGCTCGGGAGGCAGTTTCGACATCCTCACCTGGCAGCAGCTCGCGATTCCGGGAACGGCGCAGACGCTGCTGTTCTTCGGCTTCCTCGCTGCCTTCGCGGTGAAGGTGCCGATGTGGCCCATCCATACCTGGCTGCCGGATGTGCACGTGGAGGCGCCCACCGGCGGCTCCATCATTCTGGCGGCCATCATGCTCAAGCTGGGCGCCTATGGTTTCCTGCGCTTTTTGCTGCCCATCGTGCCCGATGCCGCGCACCAGTGGGCGCCGCTCATCATCACGCTGTCGCTCATCGCGGTGATCTACATCGGCTTCGTGGCCATCGTGCAGAAGGACATGAAAAAGCTCGTGGCTTATTCGTCGGTGGCGCACATGGGCTTCGTCACGCTGGGCTTCTTCATCTTCAACGACCTGGGCCTGTCCGGCGGCATCGTGCAGATGATCGCGCACGGCTTCGTCTCGGCCGCGATGTTCCTGTGCATCGGCGTGCTGTACGACCGCGTGCACTCGCGCGAGATCGCGGCCTACGGAGGCGTGATCAACGCCATGCCCAAATTCGGCGCCTTTGCCATGCTGTTCTTCATGGCCAACTGCGGCCTGCCGGGCACGGCCGGGTTCGTCGGCGAGTGGATGGTGATTCTGGCATCGGTCAAGTTCAACTTCTGGGTGGGCTTCTGCGCGGCGTGGGCGCTCATTCTCGGCGCGGCGTATTCACTGTGGATGTTCAAGCGCGTGTACTTCGGCGACATCGCCAACGAGCACGTGAAGGCGATGCCGGATATCAGCAAGCGCGAATACCTGATCCTGGGATTCCTTGCGATTGCCGTGTTGTTCATGGGCGTGTACCCCAAGCCCTTCACGGACGTGATGGATGCCTCGGTGGCGCATCTGCTGCAGCAGATCGCCACTTCCAAACTGTGATCGAGACCAGCGGAAAGAAACGAGATGATTGACAACCTGAGCTGGCTGGCTGTGTATTCCGAGATCGTGCTGCTCGTCATGGGCTGCGTGATCGCGCTCGTCGATCTGGGGGTGACGGGGCGCAACCGCAATGTCACGCACTTCCTCACGCTGCTCACCATGGGGGTGGTCGCGGGCCTGGAAGCCTTGTATGCCTCCAGCGGCAGCACCTTCTACGGCTGGGGCAACATGGTGGTGTCCGACAGCATGGGCAGCTGGCTGAAGTGTTTCGCGGCGGTCACGATGATGGCGTGCCTCGTCTACGGCCGTCCTTACGCGGGCGATCGCGACATGTTGCGCGGTGGGGAGCTGTTTTCGCTGTCCACCTTCATGCTGCTGGGCATCTTCGTGATGATCTCGGCCAACAACTTCCTCGTGATCTATCTGGGTCTGGAGCTGCTCACGCTCTCCAGCTATGCGCTGGTGGCGCTGCGCCGGGACAGCGCGACCGCCACCGAAGCCGCAATGAAATATTTCGTGCTGGGCGCCATGGCCAGCGGCTTCCTGCTCTATGGCCTGTCGATGATCTATGGCGCCACGGGCACGCTCGATATTGGCGAAGTGTTCAAGGTCATCAATGCCGGTCAGGTGCGCCATCAGGTGCTGGTGTTCGGCGTGGTGTTCATCGTCTCCGGCCTGGCGTTCAAGCTCGTGACGGTGCCGTTTCACATGTGGGCGCCCGATGTGTACCAGGGCGCGCCCACGGTGATCACGCTCATCATCAGCAGCGCGCCCAAGCTGGCGGGTTTCGGCATCGCCATGCGCCTGCTCGTCGATGCGCTGCTGCCGCTGGCCATCGACTGGCAGCAGATGCTGGCGGTGCTGGCCGTCGCCTCGCTCTTCGTGGGCAACGTGATCGGCACGATGCAGTCCAACATCAAGCGCATGCTGGCCTACTCCGCCATTTCGCACATGGGCTTCATGTTTCTGGGTCTGATGTCCGGGGTGGCCAATGGCGCCATCGATTCCATGATGGCCGAGCGCGCCTACAGCTCGGCGATGTTCTATGTGGTCACTTATGTGCTCACGGTGGTGCCGGCGTTCGGAGTCGTCCTGCTGCTGGCGCGCGAAGGCTTCGAGAGCGAGGAAATCGCTGATTTCGCGGGGCTCAACCGTCGCAGCCCGCTGTATGCCGGGATCATGTGCGTGTGCATGTTCTCGCTCGCCGGCATTCCGCCGCTGGTGGGCTTCTATGCGAAGCTTTCGGTGCTCGAGGCGCTGATTTCAAGCGGTGGCGCGCTGCATGTCTCGATAGCGGTTTACGCGGTGCTGATGTCCGTCATCGGCGCGTTCTACTACCTGCGCGTCGTCAAGGTCATGTATTTCGACCAGCCGATCACCGCCACGACGGTTTCGGCGCCGGCGGATGTGCGCGTGGTGCTCACGCTCAATGGCGCGCTGGTGTTTCTCGTGGGCATCCTGCCCGGCGGGCTGATGGCGCTGTGCGCGGATGCCATCGTGCGCACGCTGGCGTCGTAAGCCCGGCCATCGGGCCAATATTGCGCAGGCAAGGCAGGGCGCCCGGTGAAGGTTCTCGATCTGCTTTGCCCGCTCGATCACGCCTTCGAGGGTTGGTTCGCCTCCGAGGAAGATTTCATCGCTCAGTGCAACCGGCATCTGGTTCAATGCCCGATGTGTGGCAGCAGCGAAGTGCGCAAGGCGCTGAGCATGCCCAGGCTGAATTTGCGGGGTGCGCGCGAGTCGGCCATGGCCCGTCGGGAGCCGGACGGCGACACGCGGGGTGACGATACCGAGGCGCCCAAGGCGGAGCGCCATGGGCACGCTCTTGAGGCCCTGTGGCTGGAGCTTGCGCGCCATGTCATGAGACATACCGAGGATGTGGGTGAACGGTTTGCGGCGGAAGCCCGGCGCATGCATCACCGCGAGATACCTGAGCGTGGCATTCGGGGCCAGGCGACGGCGCAGGAGACCGAGCAATTGCTGGACGAAGGGATTGCCGTGCTGCCTCTGCTGATACCGGATGCGGCCAAGAGCACCCTCCAGTGAAAGGCGTGCAGTCAATCTGCCAGCGGTGCCGCGCACCGGTCGGCCCATTGCTTATTACGCGCGTCTATTAGTACAAAAAAAAGTATTCGTTTGAGTTTGACGCGTGCCTTCGCACAATCCGCAGCATGGATGGCGCAGAGGTGTATGGCATGACTCAAAGGGTGTGGCTCAAGGGGCTGGCGGGTGTGGCGGCGCTGCTGCTCAGCAGTTGGGGCGGCGCACAGGTCGTGGGCTCGGTCAATGGCTCCGCCGCTGCGGCCCGCGCGTTTTACA
This sequence comes from Comamonas sp. SCN 67-35, assembly GCA_001725255.1. Classification (GTDB taxonomy): domain Bacteria; phylum Pseudomonadota; class Gammaproteobacteria; order Burkholderiales; family Burkholderiaceae_C; genus Comamonas_C. Next base: position 117,086 of record MEFV01000005.1, read on the forward strand.
GCGATGCCGGCGTTGCGTTCGCGCGCCGTGACGTGCGCCTGGCAGGTCCCTCGCAGGCCGAGCTGTCACAGGGCATTTCCTTCAGTACCACGACCAATCTGCAGAAGCTCGCCGAACTTGGCGTGGTCGCGGCCAATTGGGAGCAGCAGTTCCCGCATGACGCGGCGCCCACGCTGTCCACGGTCGTGTTTCTCGTGCGCCAGGGCGATCCCCGCGCGGTGCGCGACTGGAGTGATCTGGTGCGCCAGGATGTCGGTGTCGTCATCGCCAATCCCAAGAGTTGCAACAACGGACGCTATGCCTACATGGGCGCCTGGGGCAGCGTGCGCGAGAACGGGGGAAGCGATGCGCAGGCCGCGGATTTCGTGGGAACGCTGTACCGCCAGGCTGCGGTCGTTGCGAAGGTCGAGCGTGAGGCGGTGAACGCATTTGCCAGGGCGGGCATGGGCGATGTGCTGGTGGCTTTTGAGTCGGACGTGCCGGCCATTGAGCAGGTCGCGGGCGGCGCGCTGGAGGTGGTATATCCGTCGGTCAGCGTGGCTGCGGAGAACACGGTGGCCATGGCGGCGCACGTGGCGGGCACGGCTTTGCCGGGCGTGACCCGCGCGTGGCTGGAATACCTCTACACCGATGAGGCGCAGGAGATTGCCGCGCGGCACCATCTGCGCCCGCGCTCGGCCGCCGTGCTGGCCCGCCATGCCGACCAGTTCAAGCCGATCGAGATGTTCGGCGTGGCCAAGTACTTCGGCAGTCTGGAGCGTGCGCAAAAGCTGCATTTCGCCAATGGCGGCGAATTCGATCGCATCTATCGGCCCACCCCGGCGCAACTCGCGGCCGGGGAGCAGGTGCGCGCGGCGTTCTGATACACGGATTTGCCCTCAATCGCATAATTTCGTTGGTTCGCCTTGCCGTGCGACAGCGCTGTCTTGGGCTCCTCGCCTCGCTATCGGACCGAGCGCAAACCCGTATGAGTCAGGCCATCGTGTAAAGCGGGATGTCGTGCTCGCGCCCGAGCGTGTCGAGTTCCGCCCGGGTTTTCTGCCGCGTCCAGACCGCCATGGCTTCGTGCACGCTCTTCTGGTGCGGGTCGCTCTGGGACGACAACCCCAGCAGTTGCAGCACCCTGGCCGCGAAATGAGGCTCCAGCGCCGCGCAGGCCACGCGTCCATCGGCGCAGGGGTAGACGCGGTAAAAAGCGTGGGCGCCCCCTACATCCCCGTCGGTGGTGGTGAGCTTCCAGGTGCGTGGCAGGGCGAGCCAGTCGGCCGCGCCCGACAGAGCCACCTCGACGCATGAGCCCTGATGGGTGTGCGCGCGCTCGAGCAAGACCTGCAGGACGGCTTCGCTGGTCATCAGGGCGCCGCCCATGTCCGCGAAGAGCGTGGGAGGCAGGTCGGTGTCCGCGACGAGCCCTGCTTGGGCGAGGTAGGTCAGATCATGCCCAGGCTCTTCGGCTGCGGCGCCGGGCGCGCCGACGATGCGCACCAGCGAGAGCCTGGGGTAGTGCGCGTGCAACGCTTCCCAGGACAGGCCGAATCTGGCGAGTGCCGATGGGCGAAACGAAGTGATGAGCACGTCGGTGTGCGCAAGCTCCTGCGCCAGCAGCGCCTGCCCTTCGGCCGTCTTGAGGTTGGCGTGCAGCACGCGGATACCGGTGTGCAGCTGCTCGTAGGCCCGTGCGCAGTACATGCCCATCGGATCGCCGCTGATCATGCCCGGGGGCGCTGGGGGTTCCACCTTGGTGCATTCGCCGCCCATGGCGTGGCAGCGCATCAGCGCGGCAGGCCCGGGCAGGTTCAGCGCCAGACTCAGGATGCGGGTGCCCTTCAGGGCCTGGGCGGGTGGGTGCGTCATGGGTAATCCGTGGCAAAGGGAGCTTGTAGTTTGCATGGCTTGCACAATGGCGGCTGTAGCAGTCGTGACAGAGAGGTTTCGATGAATGCGTCCATTGAATCGTCGTCCGCCGCCACCGCCTTGGCGGGCGTGCTTGAACCGTCACCGCGCATGCCGGTGCTGTTCGTCGGGCATGGGAGCCCGATGAATGCCATCGAGCACAACGCCTGGCATCTGACCTGGCGTGACCTTGGCCAGGAGCTGCTGGCGCGCCCGCCGCGCCCGCAACTCATCCTGTGCGTTTCGGCGCATTGGCTCACGCCGGGAGGCTGGCGCCTCACGGGCATGGCGCAGCCGCGCACCATCCACGACTTCGGCGGGTTTCCCCGTGAGCTGTTCGAGCAGCAGTATCCGGCACTGGGCGCGCCGGATGCAGCAAAGGCGATTGCCCGGCTGCTGCGTGATCCGCAAACGGGTGCGGCGCCTGCCGTGGACGACAGCGAATGGGGACTGGATCACGGCGCATGGAGTGTGCTGGGGCCGATGTTTCCGGCGGCGGACATCCCCGTGATGCAGCTGAGCATGCCCTATGAGCGGCCGGTTTCCGAGCATTTCGACGTGGGTCGGCAGCTGGCCATGCTGCGGGATTTCGGTGTGCTGATCGTGGCCAGCGGCAATATCGTCCACAACCTGCGTGCGCTTCGAATCGAGGCCGGTGTCAATGCGACTTACACATGGGCCAATGCTTTTGACAGTCGGGTCGCGCAGGCTCTGCAGCAGGCGGATTGGCAAGCCCTGATGGCTTTTCAGCAATGGGGCGAGATCGCTCAAATGGCTCAGCCGACGCACGATCATTACCTCCCTCTTTTGTACGCGGCAGGCGCGGTGCATGAGGGTGAGCCGCTACGCTTTTTCAATACCGGATTTCAGATGGCCGGTATCTCGATGCGGTCGACGGTGTGGGGCTGAAGCCTCATCGGTCGCAAGCCCGTTCGGGGCTGCAGGCCGGTTGTGGTGCCCGCCAGAAGCACGGGTCGTCGGGACTAGACTTTGCTCGACAGCCCCTGTTTCGTGATCCGGGCCAGGGTGCTGCCGGTGTCTTCGAGGCCCGCTTCAGCTATCCGTGATGCATGGCCTTCGGCACGGGTCGGATCCCGACAAACCACTGTCGATTCAGAAAGCTCATTCATCATGCGTGAAGAACACGATTTTCTTGGCACCAAGGCCATTCCCGACGATGCCTACTGGGGCGTGCACAGCGCCCGAGCGGTCGAGAATTTTTCCATCACCGGCAACGCCGTGGCCGAGATGCCCGACCTGGTGCGCGCCTACGCCTACATCAAGAAGGCGGCGGCGCAGGCGAATATGCAGGTCGGCGCGATCGAGGCGAACGTGGCCGAGGCGATCGCCAAGGCCTGCGACGATGTGATTGCCGGGCAGTTGCACGACCAGTTCGTGGTGGACGTGATCCAGGGCGGTGCGGGAACGTCCACCAACATGAACGCCAACGAGGTGATCGCCAACCGCGCGCTGGAGCACCTGGGGCTGGAGAAGGGGCGCTATGACGTGATTCACCCCAACGACGATGTCAACGCCTCCCAGAGCACCAACGACACCTACCCGACGGCCGTCAAGCTCGCGACCTGGTTCGGCATTCAGACGCTGCTGGGCGCGCTGGCGCGTCTGCGCGGCGCCTTCGAGGACAAGGCGAGCGAGTTCAAGGACGTGCTCAAGATCGGGCGCACCCAGCTGCAGGACGCGGTGCCGATGACGCTGGGCCAGGAGTTCGCCGCCTTTGCCACCATGGTGATGGACGATGAGAAGCGCCTGCGCGAATCCATCCACCTGATGTGCGAGATCAACATGGGCGCGACGGCCATCGGCACGGGCATCAATGCGCCCGTGGGCTACGCCGAGCTGGTGACGGCCAGGCTCGCCGAGGTATCGGGCGTGCCTGTCAGGCAGGCCGCCGATCTGATTGCGGCGACGTGCGACACGGGTGCGTTTGTCGATATCTCGGGCGTGCTCAAGCGCGTGGCCGTGAAGCTCTCCAAGATTTCCAACGACCTGCGCCTGCTCTCGTCGGGCCCGCAGGCCGGGCTGGGCGACATCAAGCTGCCGGCGCGTCAGGCGGGCTCGTCCATCATGCCGGGCAAGGTCAATCCGGTGATTCCGGAGGTGATGAACCAGGTGTGTTTCGAGGTCATTGGCAACGACGCCGCGATCACCTTCGCCGCCGAGGCCGGTCAGCTGCAGCTCAATGCGTTCGAACCCATCATGGGCTGGAGCCTGCACAAGAGCCTGAACCATCTGGCGCAGGCCTGCGAGACGCTCAGGATCAACTGCGTCGAGGGCATCGTGCCCAACCACGCGCTGCTGGAGCGGCGCATCAGCGAATCGGTGACGCTGGTGACCGCGCTCAATCCGCTGATCGGCTACGAAAAGGCGGCGAAGATCGCCAAGACGGCGCTGGCCACCGGCAAGCCGATCGCCGTGATCGCCGAGGAGCTCGATATCCTGAGCCAGGACGAGGTGAAGAAGCTGCTGGTGGCCGACAAGCTGACGCAGCCCGGCGCGATCCAGTCGGTGTGAGCGCCTGGGCCAAGGACGGACCAGTGCGCTGCAGAGCCCCAGATCGCCTTGCGTGTTTGCGGCATGTGCTACGGTGCGCGGTCATTTTGAATCGGCAAGGACAACGTGATGTCGGCACAGAGCGCCAGTGAGCTGCTGCAGCAGCAGCATCGGGATATCGACTTCGGCATTCAGGGCGCCATGGATGGCAGCAGCGACCAGGTCGAGCTGCTGCGCTCGCTCGATCTGTTGCGCGCGCACCTGCATCTGGAGGAGACGGTGCTCTTTCCGGCGCTGGAAGGCTCGGTCGGTCTTTCCATCATGGTGATGGAGCGCGAGCATGGCTTGATGTGGCCGCTGATGGAGTCCCTGGCCGCGGCCTGCCGTGGTGGCGCGAGCCTTGAATCCATGGAAGACGATCTGGACGAGTTGTTCGGGCTGCTGCAGGTGCACAACCCCAAGGAGGAACAGATCCTCTACGGCGTGGCCGATGAGCACGCGGGTCTGGCCGATGCGCTGGCGGCGGCGCGGCTGCCCGAGGGCTGGGTGTGCAAGGCGATGCAGGGCAGACGCACCTGAAGCAGATTTTGTATGAAAAGTGTTGCCAGCCCTTGTGTGGAAAGCGGTAGGCGCTCTTTGTTCTGCAGTTGATTGCAGCGTCTTCTGACACTTGTTCACCATGCCCGGTTCCGGCTGCCTGCATGGCGCAGCCCGGACGTCCTATATTCGTGTCCTTGGCGCATGTGGAAGGAACGATCATGAACGGCTCTTTGATGGACGATCTGCTGGGGCAGCTGCAAGGCGAACCGATGGGGCAGATTGCCGCGCAGCTGGGAACGGATACCGGCACGGCCGGCCAGGCGGTGGGCGCGGCGCTGCCGATGCTGTTGGGCGCGCTGGGACGCAATGCCGGGCAGCCGGGCGGTGCCGATGCGCTGCTGGGCGCGCTGCAGCGCGACCATGCGGGGCAGGGCGCGGTGGATCTGGGCGGCCTGCTGGGTGCATTCGCGGGCAGTGGAGCGACCGGTGGTGGCGCGGCCGGGGGCGGGCTGGGCGATTTGCTGGGCGGCCTGCTGGGCGGTGGCGCCCCGGCCAGCCGGCAGATGGATGCGGGCGGCATCCTGGGCCATGTCTTCGGCGGTGCGCAGCCACACGCCGAGGCCGGACTGGGGCAGGCCACGGGGCTCAGCGGTTCGCAGGCAGGGAGCCTGCTGAAGATGCTGGCGCCCATGGTCATGGCCGCGCTGGCCGGTCGCGTGAGCTCGGGTGGGCTCGACGCCGGGGGGCTGGGCAGCCTGCTCGGACAGGAGCGCGAGCGCGTGCAGCAGCAGGGCGGCCCGGGCGCCGGGCTGCTTGGTGCCGTGCTGGATCAGGACGGTAACGGCAAGGTGACCTGGTCAAGCTCGGCAGCAGCCTGCTCGGTGGGCGCCGCTGACGCGAAAGAAGACCATGAAAAAGCGGCTGGCGCCCGTGGATGGGGCGCCAGCCGCTTTTGTTTTGTGAGCTGTCTCAGCCGCCCGTGTGGAACGTCACCACCAGCGGCACGATGAGCAGTGCCACGATGTTGATGATCTTGATCAGCGGGTTCACGGCCGGGCCGGCGGTGTCCTTGTAGGGGTCGCCCACGGTGTCGCCGGTTACGGCCGCCTTGTGCGCGTCGCTGCCCTTGCCGCCGAAGTGACCGTCCTCGATGTACTTCTTGGCGTTGTCCCAGGCGCCGCCGCCGGTGCACATGCTGATCGCGACGAACAGGCCGGTGACGATGGTGCCCATGAGCAGGCCGCCGAGCGCCTTGGGCCCGAGGATCAAGCCGACCAGGATGGGCACGACCACGGGCAACAGACTGGGCAGCATCATCTCCTTGATGGCGGCGCCCGTCAGCAGGCCGACGGCACGGCCGTATTCCGGCTTGGCCTTGCCTTCCATGATGCCCTTGATTTCGCGAAACTGCCGGCGCACTTCTTCAACCACGGCACCCGCCGCGCGGCCGACTGCCTCCATGGCCATCGCGCCGAAGAGGTAGGGGATCAGGCCGCCGATGATCAGGCCCACGATCACCATCGGGTCGGACAGGTCGAATTTGACGGACAGGCCAAAGGTGTCGAGCTTGTGCGTGTAGTCGGCGAACAGCACCAGCGCCGCGAGGCCCGCCGAGCCGATGGCGTAGCCCTTGGTGACGGCCTTGGTGGTGTTGCCCACGGCGTCGAGTGGGTCGGTGATGTCGCGCACGGTTGAGGGGAGTTCGGCCATCTCGGCGATGCCACCGGCGTTGTCCGTGATCGGGCCGTAGGCGTCGAGCGCCACGACAATCCCGGCCATCGACAGCATGGACGTGGCGGCGATGGCCACACCATACAGCCCGGCGAGCGCATAGGCCGCGATGATGGCCAGGCACACGCAGAGCACCGGCCACGCGGTGGATTTCATCGAAATGCCGATGCCCGCGATGATGTTGGTCGCGTGGCCGGTGGTGCTCGCCTGCGCCACGTGCTGCACCGGCTTGTACTGCGTGCCGGTGTAGTACTCGGTGATCCAGACCAGCAGGCCCGTCAGCACCAGGCCAACGATGCAGGCGCCGAAGAGGCGCATGACGGCGCCCGTGCCGCCCAGCGCGTTGTCCGGGATGATCCAGGAGGTGACGAAGTAGAAGGCGATGAGCGAGAGCACGCCCGCGATCGCCAGGCCCTTGTAGAGCGCGGGCATGACGTTCTTCATGCCGGGGCTGGCCTTGACGAAGAAGGTGCCGACGATCGAGGCGATGATGGACACTGCGCCCAGCGCCAGCGGGTAGACCACGGCGTGCGCTCCGGCGCCCTTGATCAGCAGGCCGCCGAGCACCATGGTGGCGATCAGCGTGACCGCGTAGGTCTCGAACAGGTCGGCCGCCATGCCGGCGCAGTCGCCCACGTTGTCGCCCACGTTGTCGGCGATCACCGCCGGGTTGCGCGGGTCGTCCTCGGGAATGCCGGCTTCCACCTTGCCCACGAGGTCGGCGCCCACGTCAGCGCCCTTGGTGAAAATGCCACCGCCCAGCCGCGCGAAGATCGAGATCAGCGAGGAGCCGAAGGCGAGGCCGATCAGCGGATTGAGCGCATGGCTGTCCGCCGCCGGGCCGCCGAGAAACCAGTAAAAACCGGTCACCCCCAGCAGCCCCAGACCCACCACCAGCATGCCGGTGATCGCGCCGCCGCGGAACGCCACGTCCAGCGCCGGGCCTATGCCTTGCGTGGCCGCCTGGGCGGTGCGCACATTGGCGCGTACCGAGATGTTCATGCCGATGAAACCGCAGGCCCCGGAGAGCACCGCGCCGACGATGAAGCCGGCGGCCGTGGTCAGATCGAGAAAAATGGCGATCAGCACGGCCAGCACGACGCCGACGATGGCAATGGTGGTGTACTGCTTGGCCAGGTAGGCCGCTGCCCCCTGCTGGATGGCGCCTGCGATCTCCTGCATGCGCGCGTTGCCTGCGTCCTTGGCCAGAATCCAGCCACGGGCCCACAGGCCGTAGACCACCGCGATGACCCCGCAAACCAGGGCCATGACGAGCGGCGTTGTCAGCTCTGCCGTTTGAGGCATTGTCGAACTCCTTGTTTTGATCTGTCTGAGACGGAAGCGCAACGCTGGGGAAGTGCTTCCACCGCGTTGCTTCCTCGCTCTCCGAGACCATCGGAGCCGATTGGCCAACCCCGCTAATCTACTGCGCAAATCGAGCTGCAAGCAAGCGGCAAGCCTTGATCCTTAAAATTCGTGGTTGTTTTGTCCGGGGGTAAACCCTAGGATTTTCATTTTTCAACTGCGGCAACTTGCACCAATGGCTCTGAACCACATCAGCCCGGGGAACCAGCTCCCTGATCTTTTCAACGTCGTCATCGAAATTCCGGCGGAGTCCGACCCCGTCAAGTACGAGGTGAACAAGGAGACGAACACGGTGTTTGTCGATCGCTTCCTCACGGTGGCGATGTACTACCCCTGCAATTACGGCTATGTGCCGCAGACGCTCTCGGGCGATGGCGATCCTGTGGACGTGCTGGTGATCACGCCCTATCCGCTGATGCCGGGCGTGGGGGTGGTCTGCCGCCCGCTGGGCATCCTGAAGATGGAAGACGAGGCCGGCGTGGACGGCAAGATCATCGCGGTGCCCTCGTCCAAGGTGCTCAAGATGTACGACGGCTGGAAGAGCGTCGAGGACGTGAACCCCATGCGCCTGAAGGCCATCACCCACTTCTTCGAACACTACAAGGACCTGGAAGACGGCAAATGGGTCAAGGTGCTGGGCTGGGAAGGCATCCCTGCGGCGCAAAAGGAGCTGCTGGACGGCGTGGCCAATTACGCCAGGGCGCACACCTGATTGTTCCCGCTTGGACGGAGCGCTGGCGCCGGGCTTGGGGGCGCTCCATGCCCGCCGCCAAAGTGCCGGATGGCCAACCGCACGGCGCCGCGCCCGGTTTCATGGCGCGTGCCTGAACGGGCTGTGCGCCTGCAGCTCCTGCTGGTAACGCGCGACGGCGGCCGTCTCCTGGTCGAGAAAATCGTCGATTGCGCGGGCGAAGGCCGGGTGCGCGATCCAGTGGGCGCTGCTCGCGCGCACGGGCATCAGCGCACGGGCCAGCTTGTGCTCGCCTTGCGCGCCGCCTTCGAAGCGCTCGATGCCGTGCGCGATGCACCAGGCGATCGGCTGGTAGTAGCAGGCCTCGAAATGCAGGCTGTCCACGCGTTCGAGTGCGCCCCAGTAGCGGCCGTAGGCGGTCGCGGAATTTGAACGATTTTGGCCATTGGCGCTTTCTGGTTGCGCGCTGACAGCTATCAAACTGCTAGCTATGGGATGACCTGAGCGCTCGGCGACGAACAGCACCCACGCCTCGGGCAAGGTGTGTGCCATGCGGCGGAAGAAGTCGGGCGTGAGATAGGGCAGGTTGCCGTGCTCCAGGTAGGTGCGCTCGTAACAGGCATGAAAGAAGTCCCAATCGGCCGTGGTGATCTCGCGGCCCTGCAGTACCCGGAAGCCGATGTCGGCCTGCGCCACGTTTCGGCGTTCGTGGCGGATTTTCTTGCGCTTGTCCTGTGAGAGCGCGGCAAGGAAGTCATCGAAATCCAGAAACGGCCGGCCCTCCCGAGGATGGCGGTTGTGCCAGTGAAATTGCACCGTTTCGCGTTGCATCAGGCCAAGCGCATGGGCGCAGGCGAGGTCTTCGTCGGCGGCGAACAGCAGGTGCAGCGATGAAAGGCCGTGCGCCCGGCACCACTGCAGAACGTGGCTCAGGAGGGCCTGGCGCACGTCGTCGCCCACGGCGAGCAGGCGTGTTCCCGGCACGGGTGTGAATGGCACGGCCACCACGGCCTTGGGGTAGTAGGCGATACCGTGCCTCTGATAGGCATCGGCCCAGGCCCAGTCGAACACGTATTCACCGCGCGAATGGCTCTTGAGGTAGAGCATGCAGGCCGCCTGCAGTGTGCCGTCGGCGCCCGTCAGCGTGAAGCAGCGGGGTGTCCAGCCGGTGTCGCTGCAGGCGCTGCCGCTCGCTTGCAGCGCGGCCAGGTAGGCATGGCGCATGAAGGGGGTGGGGCAGGGCTGGCGCATGAGCAAGGCATCCCAGGCGCGCTCCGGGACGGCCAGGATGCTGTCGTGCACCTGCGCTTGAAGGCCGGGTTGGGTGTGAGGCACCGCTTGATGATCGTGCAAATCGCAAGACGCTGCACCGGAGCGAAGCCGTCTTCATGGCGATAATGCCCGTCTCTTCAGAGACCGCTCCTCTCGTCCTTCCTGGGCGCCACGGGGATGGCGCGCCGCGTCGGGCGCCAGAGCATGCGGCGCCGTTTTGCCGGATGATCGGGCTCTGCACTTCGTTCAATTTCGCCAGGACAGCGCCCCATGCAAATGATCACCGCCATCATCAAGCCCTTCAAACTCGACGAGGTGCGCGAAGCGCTGGCCGCCTGCGGCGTGGCGGGCCTGACGGTGACCGAGGTCAAGGGCTTCGGCCGCCAGAAGGGGCACACCGAGCTCTATCGTGGCGCGGAGTACGTGGTCGACTTCCTGCCCAAGGTCAAGATCGAAGTCGTGGTGCGCGACGAAGATGTGGAGCGCTGTGTCGACGCCATCGTCGCGGCGGCGCGCACCGGCAAGATCGGCGATGGCAAGATCTTCGTCACCGGCGTGGCGCGCATCATCCGCATCCGCACGGGCGAGCTGGACGAAGCGGCGATCTAGACCCCAGCGGGCCGTTCAGATGACACTGCGCAGCGGCTTCGTGCCCTTGGGCAGACCCGCTTCCTGCACCAGCGCCGCCAGCAGTTCGGGCACTGAACGGCCCACACGGACCAGTTCCATCTGCCAGTCGCCCATGAAGCCGCTCTGGACCGAGTGCTCCAGAAAGCCCAGCATCTGGCGGTAGTACCCATCGGCGTCGAGCACGCCGATCGGCTTGTCGTGATAGCCCAGCTGGCGCCAGGTCCAGACCTCGAACAGCTCCTCGAGCGTGCCGATGCCGCCGGGAATGGCGAGAAAGGCGTCGCTGCGTTCGGCCATCATGGCCTTGCGCTCGTGCATGGTCTGGACGATGTGCAGCTCGTCGCACGCACGGTTGGCCAGTTCCTTGTTCACCAGCGCCCGCGGAATGATGCCGACCACGCGCCCGCCTGCATCCTTGGTCGCCTGCGCGAGCACGCCCATCAGGCCGCTGTTGCCGCCGCCGTACACCAGCTGGCCACGGTGCTCGCCGATCCAGCGCCCCACGGCCTGCGCCGCCTGCGTGAACAGCGGGTTGTTGCCCGGGCGCGAGCCGAGATAGACGCAGATGGAAAAAGCGGGTTCAGCCATGCGTGAAGAAGCGGTGGTAGAGCGCCAGTGCCCAGACGCCACCGGCCAGCAGCAGCGCGAGCAGCACCGCGGCGCTGCCCAGGTCCTTGGCGTGTTTGGAGAGCGGGTGCAGCTCACCGCCGAAGCGATCGATGGCCGCCTCGATGCCGGAGTTGAGCAGCTCGACGATCAGCACCAGCATGATGACGCCCGCGAGCAGCGCGGTTTGCGTCCAGTCCTGCGCCAGCCAGAACGACAGCGGCAGCAGCACGATGGCGAGCAGCGCTTCCTGGCGGAAGGCCTTTTCACCCCAGGCGGCGCGCAGGCCCGCCAGGGAGTAGCCCGTGGCGTACCACAGCCGCACGAGACCCGTGCGCTGCTTGTGGGGGTGGGGTGGCCTCTGGTCCATGGAGAGATCAGCGGCGGGCGCGAACGCGCGCGTCGTGGATCAGCCGTGTGCCGGCGAGCTGATCGTGCCAGAACTGGCGCTGTGGGTGCAGGCGGCTGGCCAGCGCCCAGGCCGCGATCCAGAGCACCAGCAGGCCCAGCGTGGTGAGCAGCGGCAGGCCCAGGCTGTACGCGGCCAGCGGCGGCAGGAACCACACCCAGGCGAGCACATAGCGCAGCACCGCGCGCGGCTGGCTGACGGCCTGCCCCCTGGCATCCACGACACGGATGTGCCAGGTTTTCTGCGCCAGTGTCTGCCCGCGCGACCAGAACCAGCCGAAGTAGATGCCGAACACCACGAAGAGGTAGCCCATGCGCAGCTCGCGGTGGGCCAGCGCGTTGCGCGACTGGCTCAGCGTGTCGAACAGATAGTCGGCAATGAAGACCAGCCCGAAGAGCAGCACGCCCTCGTAGAACCAGCACGCCAGGCGCCGCCACAGGGCGGGAGCCTGCAGGGCGGCGGTCGGGGAAACGGTGGTGCCTTCAAACGGCGGTTGACTCGTGGTCGGCATGTCGGGGTGGGGTCGGGCCGTTCGAGGCCCGTTACTGTGCAATGGCCGGGCTGTTGGGTGGTGCCGGAGGGTCTGCGGACGCCGGGGGCGGACTTTCGGACTGTACCGGAGGCGGGGCAGGCTCCTCCGGCAGGGGGGGAAGCGCGGTGACGGTGGCTGACGGCATGGGAACCGGTTCCGTCTGCGCCGGCGGCAGCGTTTCGGCCGCGGGAGCCGGGGCGGTGGCAGGGGGCTCGGGCGTCGGGACGGGCACGGGCACCATGTCCACCACCGGAGGAAGCACCTTGGGGGCATTGGGCGCGATCGAGGCGCTGCCCGAGTCGGCCGCGGGGACCTTGACGAATTTATGAGGAGCCGCCGGACTCACCGCGATCGCCGCTCCCTGAGCCTGGTGGGCGGCGCGGGCGGCGAGCGCCTGCCGGGCTTCCTCGCTCAAGGCCTGGTAGGCATCCCACTGTTCCTGTTTGGCGGGCGGCGTGATTTTTCGCGTGGCGGCAAAATTCAGCCGTGCCCGATTGCGCTGTTCGGGCGTCAGCGCTGCCCAGGCCGCCATGCGATCGTGAATCTTGGCCTGGTTGGCGGGGGACAGCTTTTGAAAGCTCCTTGCAAGAGAAATCCACTTGCGCTTTTGCACCTCGGTCAGCGTGCCCCAGTGCTTTTTCAGGGGTTCGAGCGCGTGCTGCTGCTCGCTGCTGAGGCTGTTCCAGCTTGGTCCCGCCTCTTCGACGACGGTGACCGGCGGGGCATTTCTGGGGGGTGCGAGGGGGGGAGTCGCCCTGGGCAGGGGCAGAACCACGCCTGGCAACTGCCCGACCTTCCTGGCCGCGAACCAGCCGCCGCCCGCCAACCCCCCGCACAGCACCAGAGACAGGGCAAGGGCTGCGATGGAAGAGGTGTGAGATGGGCGGTCGGTAGGCTGGGCTGGCATGCAGTCAGCGTCTGGCGGAGCGTCGGGGCATCAGGGTTTGCTGCGGCTGGACTTGATGAATTGCGTGAATCCCGGGTCTGCATAGGCCGATGGCGGCAGGTCATCGGTCAGCAGCGCGGTATCGATTTCGGTCAGTTCGGTGGTGACATTCTCCACCTGCGTCTGGTGCACCCAGGCCAGCCCGATCAGCAGCGCCGCGATCCAGACGATGGAGACGGCGGCGCGCCACCAATGATGGTCGTGCCCTCCCCCGCCGAGCGTGGCGGTTGCCCCTTGCGGCAGAACGGACGGGCTCGGGCTCAAATGCAGCACCGGGCGGGTGTCGGGGCGCTTGCGCTCGGCCAGCGCCTGCATGCGCGCGACGCGCAGGCGCTCGGCGATGTCGTGATGCAACTCGTCGCTCGCCTGCGTCAGGCGCAGGGCAACACGGCGTGCGAAGGCTTCGGCGTTCGGTGTCAGCGTGGCGGCGATGTTTTTCATCATGGTGTGATCCCTTGAGCCTTGAGCAGCTTGCCCAGGGTCTGTACGGCCCGAAAACAATGCGTTTTTACACTGCCTTCGGAACAACCCATGGCGGCTGCGGTTTCGGCGACGTCCATCTCCTCCCAGTAACGCATCAAAAAAGCCTCGCGTTGACGCGCTGGAAGCTGCTCGATCGCTGCTTCGATGGCTTCGAAGGTCTGCCTGCGCTTGACGGCATCTTCGGCGCTTTGGCCCGTTTCGCTCTCTGATTGTCCCGGAGCCAGCCAAGTTTCCAGCGGGTCGAAATCCTGCCCGTCGTCCGAGGGGCCCTCGAAGTCGCTCATGTTGGTGAACAGGGCGTTGCGCGTCTTCTGACGCCGGAACCAGTCCAGCGTGCAGTTGGTCAGGATGCGTTGAAAGAGCATGGGCAGCTCCCCCGGCGGCTTGTCACCATAGTGCACGGACAGCTTGAGCATGCTGTCCTGCACGATGTCCAGGGCCGCCTCCTCGTTGCGCACGTGATAGACGGTGCGCTTGAATGCACGTCGTTCAACGCCCTTGAGGAAGTCGGAGAGCTCTTGTTCGGTGGCCAAAGAGAAAAATTCCCACGGTGGGGAAGCACAGGATGCCGACGCATGCTGCGCTGCGGCGGTCGCGATTATCCCATCGTGTTGCGTTTTTGGCGCCTTGCGTGCGAAATGGATGGTGCAGTGCAATAATGGCGGCTTACTTTCAACGAAGCAAACGGGTCCCGGTTCGGCGCATACCTATGGCGCCCATGACCGAGGCCTCAAGTCCCGAAGCGGCCTCACAAGGGTTCGTCCGAGGGGCACCCTAGGTTTTTCGTCAGAGAAATTCGCAAAGGTTGATCATGGAAATCTCCAAAACAGAAATGACCCAGGCGGCTGCGGCGGCCGAGAGCGGTAGGCGCACCTCGTCCGGTCCCGTGGAATTGATGGGCGCCGAAATTCTCGTGCGCGCCCTGCAGGCCGAGGGCGTCAAGCACCTCTGGGGCTATCCCGGCGGCGCGGTGCTCTACATCTACGACGCGCTGTACAAGCAGGAAAGCATCCAGCACGTGCTGGTGCGCCACGAGCAGGCGGCGGTGCATGCGGCCGACGGCTATGCGCGCGCCACCGGAGACGTGGGCGTGGCGCTGGTCACGTCCGGCCCGGGTCTGACGAACGCGGTCACGGGCATCGCCACGGCGTACATGGATTCGATTCCCATGGTGGTGATCGCCGGGCAGGTGCCCACGGCGGCGATCGGCCTGGATGCCTTCCAGGAGTGCGACACCGTGGGCATCACGCGCCCGGTGGTCAAGCACAATTTTCTCGTCAAGGACGTGCGCGATCTGGCGCTCACGCTCAAGAAGGCCTTCCACATCGCGCGCACGGGCCGCCCCGGGCCGGTGGTGGTGGATATTCCCAAGGATGTCTCGCTCAACAAGACGATGTTCGCGGGCTATCCCGAGACCGTCGAGATGCGCTCCTACAACCCGGTGAAGAAGGGCCACCCGGGACAGATCCGCAAGGCCTTGCAGCTGCTGCTCTCGGCCAAGCGCCCCTACATCTACACCGGCGGCGGCGTGCTGCTGGGCAATGCCTGCCAGGAGCTGCGCACGCTCGTCGATCTGCTCGGCTACCCGGTCACGCACACGCTCATGGGCCTGGGCGCCTATCCGGCCAGCGATCGCAAGTTCGTCGGCATGCTGGGCATGCACGGCACCTTCGAGGCCAACAACGCGATGCAGAACTGCGACGTGCTGCTGGCCGTCGGCGCGCGCTTCGACGACCGGGTGATCGGCAACACCAAGCACTTCGCGCAGCGCGATCGCAAGATCATCCACATCGACATCGATCCGTCCAGCATCTCCAAGCGCGTGCGCGTCGACGTGCCCATCGTGGGCGACGTCAGGGAAGTGCTCACCGAGCTGATCTCGCTGGTGCGTGAATCGGCCACGAAGCCCGACGCCAAGGCGCTGGCCGCCTGGTGGAGCCAGATCGACGAATGGCGCGGGCGCGACTGCCTGGCGTACGACCGTGCCAACACCGAGGTCATCAAGCCGCAGTACGTCGTCGAGACGCTGTGGAACATGACCCGGGGCGCCGACGCCTACATCACGTCCGACGTGGGCCAGCATCAGATGTGGGCGGCGCAGTACTACCGCTTCGACGAGCCGCGCCGCTGGATCAATTCCGGCGGCCTGGGCACCATGGGCGTGGGCATTCCCTACGCCATGGGCATCAAGCTCGCCAAGCCGCAAAGCGAGGTGTTCTGCATCACGGGCGAGGGCTCGGTGCAGATGAACATCCAGGAACTGTCCACCTGCCTGCAGTACAACACGCCGATCAAGATCGTGTCGCTGAACAACCGCTACCTGGGCATGGTGCGCCAGTGGCAGGAAATCCAGTATGCGGGGCGCTACAGCCAGACCTACATGGATGCGCTGCCCAATTTCGTGAAGCTCGCCGAGGCCTATGGCCACGTGGGCCTGCTGATCGAGCGCCCGCAGGACGTGGAAGGCGCGCTGCGAGAGGCGCGCAAGCTCAAGGATCGCACGGTGTTCCTCGACTTCCGCACCGACCCGACCGAGAACGTGTTCCCGATGGTGCAGCCCGGCAAGGGCATCACGGAAATGCTCCTGGGGTCGGAAGACCTTTGAGGCAAATCAAGCCCAGACGCTTTCTGGCTGGGCGCAAGCAGCTATCGCTTCGATAGTCATCTTCGACGAATCTATTGTCCGCCAAGCCTGGCCCTTACCGGGGCCGGGGGAGGGCGGCGAAAAGAGGAATCTCATCATGAAACACATCATTGCCGTTTTGCTGGAAAACGAACCCGGCGCGCTTTCGCGCGTGGTGGCGCTGTTTTCCGCCCGTGGTTACAACATCGAATCGCTCACGGTGGCGCCCACCGAGGATGCGTCGCTTTCGCGCATGACGATACAGACGCACGGCTCGGAGGAGGTGATCGAGCAGATCACCAAGCACCTGAACCGCCTCATCGAGGTGGTGAAGGTGGTGGACCTGAGCGAGGGCGCCTACGCCGAGCGCGAGCTCATGATGGTGAAGGTGCGTGCCGTGGGCAAGGAGCGCGAGGAGCTCAAGCGCATGGCCGACATCTTCCGTGGCCGCATCATCGACGTGACGGAAAAGAGCTACACCATCGAGGTCACGGGCGACCAGCAGAAGACCGAGGCGTTTTTGCAGGCCATCGACCGCTCGGCGATACTCGAGACCGTCCGCACGGGTCTGAGCGGCATTGGCCGCGGCGAGCGCGTGCTGCGCGTCTGAGCGATTTTTTCACTCCCCTCTTTCCAGAAATTTCAACCGGAGCCCCCATGAAAGTTTTTTACGACAAAGACTGTGATCTGTCCCTCATCAAGGGCAAGACCGTCGCCATCATCGGTTATGGCAGCCAGGGCCATGCCCACGCGCAGAACCTCAACGACAGCGGCGTGAAGGTCGTCGTCGGCCTGCGCAAGGGCGGCGCGAGCTGGTCCAAGGTGGAGAAGGCCGGGCTGAAGGTCGCGGAGGTGGCCGATGCGGTCAAGCAGGCCGATGTGGTCATGATCCTGCTGCCTGATGAAAATATCGCCAAGGTCTACCGCGACGAGGTCGAGCCCCACATCAAGCAGGGCGGCTCGCTGGTGTTCGCGCACGGCTTCAACGTGCACTACGGCCAGGTCGTGCCGCGCGCCGATCTCGATGTATGGATGGTCGCGCCCAAGGCGCCCGGCCACACCGTGCGCAGCACCTACACGCAGGGCGGCGGCGTGCCGCAGCTGATCGCGGTGCACCAGGACCCGTCGGGCAAGGCGCGCGATCTGGCGCTCTCCTACGCCATGGCCAATGGCGGTGGCCGCGCGGGCATCATCGAGACCACCTTCCGCGAGGAAACCGAGACCGATCTGTTCGGCGAGCAGGCGGTGCTGTGCGGCGGCACGGTCGAGCTCATCAAGGCCGGGTTCGAGACGCTGGTCGAGGCCGGCTACGCCCCCGAGATGGCCTACTTCGAGTGCCTGCACGAGCTCAAGCTCATCGTCGATCTGATCTATGAAGGCGGCATCGCCAACATGAACTACTCGATCAGCAACAACGCCGAATTCGGCGAGTACGTGACCGGCCCGAAGATCGTGACCGATGCCACGCGCGCCGCGATGCGCCAGGCGCTCAGGGACATCCAGACCGGCGTCTACGCCAAGAACTTCATTCTGGAAAACCAGGCGGGCGCGCCCGAGCTGCAAAGCCGCCGCCGCCTGAACGCCGAGAGCCAGATCGAGCAGGTCGGCGCCAAGCTGCGCGCGATGATGCCCTGGATCGCCAAGAACAAGCTGGTCGATCGCAGCCGCAACTGAGGCCAGCCGCGGGCATTGCACGCAAAGGCCACCCTCGCGGTGGCCTTTTTGCGTCACGCGGGGGTGGCTACACTCCGATGCAGGCGCCAGCGTTCGTGCATTCGCCAAAATGAGAGCGGGCAGCGATTGCTGCGCGAGGAAATGCGAGGGATATGACTGTCAACAATGAATCGGGCCAGGATCCGGACGTGGGGGTTCGCAGGCGCCGCAAGGGCATCTACATCCTGCCCAATCTGTTCACGCTGGCGGCGCTTTTCAGCGGCTTTTACGCGATCGTCATGGCCATCAACGGGCACTTCGATCTTTCGGCCTACGGCGTGTTCTCGGCGATGATCTTCGACAGCCTCGATGGCCGCGTGGCGCGCATGACCAACACGCAGAGCGCGTTCGGCGAACAGATGGATTCGCTCGCCGACATGGTCTCCTTCGGCGCGGCGCCTGCGCTCATCGTCTACGTCTGGGCGCTCAAGGGTCTGGGGCGCTGGGGCTGGATCGCCGCGTTCGTCTACTGCGCCTGCGCGGCCCTGCGTCTGGCGCGCTTCAACGTGAACACCGCTGTGGTGGACAAACGCTACTTCCAGGGGCTGCCGTCGCCGGCGGCGGCGGCGCTGGTGATGGGCTTCATCTGGCTCATGACGGACAACGGCGTGCAACGCGGCTTCAGCGGGCACCTGAGCTGGCCGCAGGCGTCGTGGATCGCGTTTGCCATCACGCTGTACGCGGGGCTCACGATGGTCACCAACGTGCCTTTCTACAGCTTCAAGGACGTGCAGGCGCGCCAGAGCGTGCCCTTCGTCGTGCTGGTGCTGATCGCGCTGGGCATTGCCGTCATCAACATCGACCCGCCCAGCGTGCTGTTCCTGGCGTTCGCCTGCTACAGCCTGTCGGGCTATGCCATTTACGGCTGGCGCAAGTCCAAGGGGCAGCCGGTGAGCGTGATCAGCATGTCCAAGGACGAGCCCGACGAGCGCGGGCTTCACGACTGAGCGAGATCATGGGCGGCGGGCAGGACGAGCCCGTTGCTGGTGCTGATGGCCCGTGCCGTCAGCGCGGCGCGCAGCGTGGCTAGCGCCACGGCCTCGGCCGCCATCGCGGCGAGGACCACCATGCCGGGGAATTCGTCCACCATGCCGGTGGCCAGCGTGAACAGGGTGTCGCCGTCGGTCATCGTGTGCACCGGGCTGATGGCGCGCGCCAGGCCATCGTGGGATGAGACGGCCAGGCGCCGGGCCTGCGCCTTGGTGAGCCGCGCGTCCGTGGCGATGACGCCGATGGTCGTGTTGCTGCCTGCGATCAGCGGGTGGGGGCGCTCGCCGCGCAGCAGCGCGGCCGTGCTGTCGCGCAGGCTTTTGCCGTCCACCATGCGTGCGCCTGCGACGGTTGCTGAGGTGCGCGGGTCGATGACGTCGCCCACCGCG
Organism: Comamonas sp. SCN 67-35; assembly: GCA_001725255.1. GTDB lineage: Bacteria > Pseudomonadota > Gammaproteobacteria > Burkholderiales > Burkholderiaceae_C > Comamonas_C. Next base: position 136,410 of record MEFV01000005.1, read on the forward strand.
TTGCAGGCGATGAGGGCACCCACGGTGACTTGCCCCACGCGCACGGCCGCCGTGGCTATGCCGCATTTCATCGAGAACTCCGGGCCGAAGAGCTTGCCCACAGTGGCTCCGGCACCCGCGCCGACGTTGCCCTCCTCCGGACGCTGGCGCGAGGCGGCTTGGCACGCGGCGTAGCCGGCCGCCGCGTCGGGGCGGATGCGGCCGTCGCCCACGTGCAGATCGAACAGCACGGCAGCGGGAACGAGCGGCACGAGCCCGACGCCGACGTTCAGGCCGATGCCGTGTTCTTCCAGCCAGCGCATCGCGCCGCTGGCCGCGTCCAGCCCCCAGGCGCTGCCGCCTGCGAGCATCACCGCATGGACTTTTTCCACCAGGTGCGTGGGGTCGAGCAGATCGGTCTCGCGCGTGCCGGGCGCCGCACCGCGCACGTCCACGCCTGCCACGGCGCCCTCGCGCGCGATGACCACGCTGCAGCCGGTGGGGCGGCGCGTGTCGGTGTGGTGGCCGACTTCGATGCCCTGGACGTCGGTGATGGACAAGCTCTGCTGCATGACGTGTTCCTCGGATGAAAAAGCCCGCCGACCCTTGCGAGTCGGCGGGCCCTGCGCCCAGTATGGCAGCGATCAGTTGTTGTGCGCCAACTGCTCCAGGATCTGCGGGTTTTCCAGCGTGCTGGTGTCCTGCGTGATGGCCTCGCCCTTGGCGAGCGAGCGCAGCAGGCGGCGCATGATCTTGCCCGAGCGCGTCTTGGGCAGGTTCTCGCCGAAGCGGATGTCCTTGGGCTTGGCGATGGGGCCGATTTCCTTGGCCACCCAGTCGCGCAGTTCCTTGGCGATGGCCTTGGCCTCGTCGCCCGCGGGCAGCGAGCGCTTGAGCACGACGAAGGCGCAGATGGCCTCGCCCGTGAGGTCGTCCGGGCGCGCGACGACGGCGGCCTCGGCCACGAGGTCGGTCTTGGCGACCAGGGCCGATTCGACTTCCATCGTGCCCAGGCGGTGGCCCGAGACGTTGAGCACGTCGTCGATGCGGCCCGTGACGCGGAAGTAGCCGCGGTCCTCGGAGCGCACGGCGCCGTCGCCCGCGAGGTAGCGGCCCTTCATCTCGGGCGGGAAGTAGGTCTTCTTGAAGCGCTCCGGGTCGCCCCAGATGGTGCGGATCATGCTGGGCCAGGGCTTGTTGTAGGCCAGCATGCCGCCTTTGCCGTTGGGCATTTCCTCGCCGGTTTCATCGACGATGACCGGGTAGATGCCGGGCAGCGGCAGCGTGCACGAGCCGGGCACGAGCGGCGTCGCGCCGGGCAGCGGGTTGATCATGTGCGTGCCGGTTTCGGTCTGCCAGTAGGTGTCGACGATGGGGCAGCGCCCGCCGCCCACATGGTTGTAGTACCAGACCCAGGCCTCGGGGTTGATCGGCTCGCCGACGCTGCCGATGATGCGCAGGCTGGACAGGTCGTAGGACTTGGGGTGCACCTTGTCGTCGGCTTCCGAGGCCTTGATGAGCGAGCGGATCGCCGTCGGCGCGGTGTAGAAGATCGAGCACTTGTGGCGCTGGATCATGTCCCAGAAGCGCCCGGCATTCGGGTAGGTGGGGATGCCTTCGAAGACGATCTCGGTGGCGCCCGCGGCCAGCGGCCCGTAGGTGACGTAGGAGTGGCCGGTCACCCAGCCGATGTCGGCGGTGCACCAGAACACGTCGTCCGGGTGGAGGTCGAAGGTCCAGTCCATGGTCAGCTTGGCCTGCAGCAGATAGCCGCCGCTGCTGTGCTGCACGCCCTTGGGCTTGCCGGTGGAGCCCGAGGTGTAGAGGATGTACAGCGGATGCTCGGCGTTGACCGGCACCGGAGCGCACTCGGTGCTTTGCCCCTTGAGCACTTCGCTGAAGGTGTGGTCGCGCCCGGCAACCATCTTGCACGCCGTGTGCGTGCGCTCGTAGACGAAGACGTTCTTGACCGACTCGCAGCCGCCCAGCGCGATCGCGTCGTCCACGATGGCCTTGAGCGGCATCTCCTTGCCGCCGCGCATCTGGTAGTTGGCGGTGATCACGGCCACGGCGCCGACGTCCACGATGCGGTCCTGCAGCGCCTTGGCCGAGAAGCCGCCGAACACCACGCTGTGGATGACGCCCAGGCGCGCGCAGGCCTGCATGGCCACCACGCCTTCGACGGTCATGGGCATGTAGAGGATGACGCGGTCGCCCTTCTTGATGCCGCGAGCCTTGAGCGCGTTGGCGAACTGGCTCACGCGCGCGAGCAGCTCCTTGTACGTGACCTTGCTGACGCTGCCGTCGTCGGCCTCGAAGATGATGGCCACCTTGTTTTCGACCGGCGTGCCCATGTGCTTGTCGAGGCAGTTGGCGCTGACGTTGAGCTCGCCGTCGTCGAACCACTTGTAGAAGGGCGCGTTGCTGGTGTCGAGCACGCGCGTGAAGGGCTTGGTCCAGACCACGTTCTTGCGGGCCAGGTTGCCCCAGAAGCCCTCGAAGTCCTTGTCGGCCTCGGCGCACATGGCCTGATAGGCGGCCATGCCCGGGATGTTGGCGTGCTTCACCATGCTGTCCGACGGTGGAAATACGCGGTTCTCGACCAGGATCGAGTCAATTGAGGAAGAGGTAGCCATACGAATTTGTCTCCTATCACCAAAATGGCGTCAAACCCTGTCACTGTTGCAGTTTGCACTTACAGGGTTCTGACGGGATTGTCAGCGTCTTTTGTCCCGGACATTTTGCAGCGCGCAAGGACTTTCTGCAGGGGTGAGGTCTTGGTTGCCGCCAACGAAAACAGCCGCCCTGCGGCGGCCGTTTCCAGGCGAAGGGCGGGGTCGGGCATCAGCGCAGTTTGGCCGCGGTCTCCAGGTAGGCGGCGAGGTTGGCGATCTGCGTGTTGCTCAGGCCCTGAGCCTGCGGCTGCATGATGTCGTTCTTGCGGCTGCCATCGCGGAACGCCTTGAGCTGCGCGACGAGGTATTCCTGCTTCTGGCCACCCAGGTTGGGGTAGACCGGGGCGACCGAAATGCCGTTCGCGCCGTGGCAGGCCGCGCAGGTGGCCTCGTATTGCGTCTGGCCGGCGGCGGGATCCGCCGCCTGCGCGGATGCGGTGAAAAGGGCGGCGGCAAGGCAGGCTGCCGCGGTGAGGATGCCGGTTTTATTCATGGTTGCTCTCCATCGGGGTTCAACGGGAGGATGAAAACGAAAACGTGCTTCAGTGGGCCGCGGCCTTGCGCAGGTCGCGGTTGTAGAGCAAGGCCCAGAACGCGACGATGGAGACGGTGCAGCCGATCCAGAACGAAGCCCAGAAGGTGAGGTAGGGCAGGGTCGCCAGTTCGAACAGCGACAGGATGCCCAGTGCGATGGAAGCGATGATGCCGGTCCAGCTGAACCATGGGTGCGGATCCGTGCGGCGCGCCCAGAGGGCCATCACGAGAAAGACGGCGGCAAACGCGGCCAGGGGAAAGTAGCGTTGCTCCACCCACGTGGCGTGCAGCACCACGGCGTACATGAGCACGAGACCGCCCAGGGTGTTGATCAGATTGGGAATCATGGTGCGTCAGGCCTCCTCGCCTTCATGGGTTCTCTGGAGATAGCGCAGCGTCATCGGCGGGATGCCCGCATAGGCGAGGGCGCTGACCAGAATCAGGAGCTTCCAGCCGATGGACAGCGGGGAATCAATGGCGATGGCGATGGCCAGGCCGAGCGCGATGGCGTAGCAGCCCAGCGCCGCGTGCATCAGGTCGGAGCGCGCGCGCGTCTTGCCCAGGCAGTACAGCAGCGACCATGCGCCGCCGGCCGCCACCAGCAGCCCCATCATGAGGGCGGTCTGAATGAGGGCCTCGGGGGTCATGCGGGCTCCGGCTGGGCGTGTGCCACGATGGGGGCGGGTGCCGTCTTTTCCTGCGGCACGGCCTTCTTGAGCAGGTCGATCACGAGCACCACGTAGCCTGCGGCAAACAGCAGCCCGAAGCCCGTGCGTGCCCATAGGCCGCTCGTGAACCACGGGTTTTCCGAGGCGATGGTGTAGGCCATGAGGGTGGAGCCGCCGGCCGCGCGCTCGAAGAAGGCCTGAGCCATGCCCGCGAGCAGCAGTCCCATCACCATGCCGACCATGCCGATGTTCAGCAGCCCGTAGGCCCACTTCCAGCGGTGGCCGCCCAGCGTGGGCACGCCCGCGACCTTCTGCTTGGCCACGTAGAGCACGGCGATGATGCCGCACACGTAGGCGCCGTAGAACGCGAAGTGCCCGTGCGAGGCGGTCCATTGCGTGCCGTGCGAGAACATGTTGATCTGCGGCAGCGTCATCATGAAGCCCCAGATGCCGGCACCGATGAAATTCAGGAAGGCCTCGGTGGTGATCCAGTAGTAGGCCGGGCGGTTGGCGGTCTGCAGCCGGTGCATGCCCGCGTCGTAGGTGGCGTGCACCACCATGCCCAGCAGCGGCAGCGGCTCCAGCGCCGAGAAGAAGCCGCCGATGGAGAGCCAGTAGTCGGGCGTGCCGATCCAGAAATAGTGGTGGCCCAGGCCCAGGATGCCCGCGCCCAGTACCAGCATCACCTCGATGTAGAGCCAGGCTTCGACGATCTTGCGCGAGGTGCCCATCACGTCCATCAGCACCCAGGCCATGATGCAGCCGATCAGCACTTCCCAGGTGCTCTCCACCCACATGTGCACCAGCCACCACCACCAGTACAGGTCGCGCGAGATGTTGGTGTCCGCCGGGTAGGCGTCCAGGTAGACGACCACGAGCGGGATCAGGTCCAGGCACAGCACCCAGAGGATGCCCGTCATCTTGTGCTTGGCCTTCACGCAGGTGGCGATGATGTTCCAGGAGAACGCCAGCATGATCGCCGTGATGCCCACGGCGGCCCAGCGCGGCGCCTCGACGTATTTGCGTCCCTGGTTGATGAACCACAGCGAGAATTCGTTGGCCTGTCCCATCTGCACGAAGAGGAAGGTGATCGCCACCAGCGCGACGGAGACGCAGAACACCCAGAACGCGACATTGCCAATCTTGACGCCGACGACTTCCTGCTCCAGTTCCTTGGGCAGGTAGTAGTAGATCGCGCCCATCAGGCCCATGAGGATCCAGATCACCAGCGTGTCGATGTGCATGGTCTTCGACATGTTGAAGTCGAAGATGTTGTAGAGCATGCCCGGGAACAGGTAGTACAGCGAGGACAGCAGGCCGAAGATGATCATCACGCCGAAGAGCGTGGCGGCCGCCGTCAGGTACTTGATGCCGAGTTTCTGTGCTTCGTACATGGCTGGTCTCCTCGCTTAGCGGCCGACCGACTTGTGACCGAACCCCGACGGGAAGCCGTTGGTGTCGATGGCGGAAATCCACTTCAGGTAGGCGACGGTGGCGTGCGCCTCTTCCTCGGTGATCTTGAGGTCGGGCATCTTGCGGCGCCACGTCGGGTATTTGTCCGGGTGCATGAGGAACTCGGCCATCGCCTCTTCCTTGGTGGCCTTGCCGGTGGCGGGCATCCAGATCTGCTGCCAGGCCGGATCGAGCCACGCCTTGGTGAGGTCCGGGCCGTAGTAGGCGCCGTTGCCGAAGATGGTGTGGCAGTTCATGCAGTTGCGCGACTGGATGACGAGCTTGCCTTTTTCCATGATCTTCTCGGCTTCGGCCTTGGTCACCTTCTTGCCGAAGAGCGGCTCGTCGCCACCGATCACGGGCACGTCGGCCGTGCGCGACCAGTCGAACCGGTAGTCGATCGCATGGTTGATCACGTCGTAGTCGGGCACGTTGATGCCGCCGGCCGTGATGTAGCGCATGCTGTCGACCGACAGGAAGGCCAGGACGACCAGCATCACGAGGGTGGTGCTGACGGCGCCGGCGCGCCAGAACAGCGGGTCTTGAAAGTTCATGGGTTCCTCTGTCGAAACTGAACTTTTTTATTCTGTTCCTGCGTGCCGGTGCTTGTCCAACCAAAGGCCGCATGGCATCAGTGTCTTGTCCGGGTGGTCCGAATGGGTGTAGATGCGCGCGGCCTTCGGGCCGCATGCACTCTGGGGCATCGTGGCGGGCAACGAAGGCAGGCGCTCCGGTGCTTCCTACAATCCGCGCATGTGCCCCATGCCGGACGGAGTTTTCGTGCAGCTTGCCTCTTCGATATTCAAGGCCTACGACATACGCGGCGTCGTGCCGGCGACCCTGACCGAGGACGTGGCGCAGGCCGTGGGGCTCGCGTTCGGCGGCGCGGCCCGGGCCGCCGGTCAGCAGGTGGTGGCCGTGGGGCGTGATGGGCGGCTCTCGGGCCCGCTGCTGGCGCAGGCGCTGATCGAGGGCCTGACGCAGGCGGGCGTGGACGTGATCGACATCGGCATGTGCACCACGCCCATGCTCTATTTCGCGGCCAGCACGCTGTGCGAGAGTGGCATCCAGGTGACGGGCAGCCACAACCCGGTCGATCACAACGGCTTCAAGATGGTGCTCGCGGGCCGCGCGATCTACGGTGACGAAATCCAGGCGCTCAGGCACGCGATCGAGAAGGACGCGTGGCCGCGGGTCGAGCGCGGCCGGGTGAGTATCGCCGACGTGCTGCCTGCCTATGTGCAACGCATCACGCAGGACGTGAAGCTCGCGCGACCGATGAAGATCGTGGTCGATTGCGGCAACGGCGTGGCCGGGGCTTCGGCGCCCGGCATCTTTCGTGCGCTCGGCTGCGAGGTGATGGAGCTGTTCACCGAGGTGGACGGGCGCTTTCCCAACCATCACCCGGACCCGAGCAAGCCCGAGAATCTGCGCGACCTCATCGCCGCGCTGCGCGGCAGCGATGCGGAACTCGGTCTGGCGTTCGACGGCGATGGCGACCGCCTGGGCATCGTCACGCGCAGCGGCGAAAACATCTTCCCCGATCGCCAGCTCATGCTGTTTGCGCAGGACGTGCTCGCGCGCGTGCCCGGCGGCACCGTGGTCTACGACGTGAAGTGCTCGCAGCGCCTTGCGCCCGCGATCCGCGCGGCCGGGGGCGAGCCGCTGATGCACTGCACGGGGCACTCGCTCATCAAGGCGAAGATGCGCGAGGTGGGCGCGCCGCTGGGCGGCGAGATGAGCGGGCATCTGTTCTTCAAGGAGCGCTGGTACGGTTTTGACGACGGTACCTACGCGGGCGCCCGCCTGCTCGAAATCCTGAGTCGCCACGCCGACCCGGGCGCCGTGCTGCACGCGCTGCCCACGAGCTGCAGCACGCCCGAGATCAACGTCGCCTGCGCCGAGGGCGAGCCGCACGGCCTCGCGGCCGAGCTGCAGGCGCTCGCGCCGCCGACCTTTGGCGCCGAAGCCCGGATCAGCACCATGGACGGCCTGCGCGTGGACTGGCCCGACGGTTTCGGCCTGATTCGCGCGAGCAACACGACACCCGTGCTGGTGCTGCGCTTCGAGGGACAGACCGAAGCGGCGCTGGAGCGCATCCGCGCCCGGATGCTGGCCTTGCTCGCGCGTGTGAAGCCCGACGCCGTGCTGGGCGCCTCGGCCCACTGAACCCAAGCGATGCAGCGTCTGGCGCTGGCGCTCTACAGCCTGCTGGCGTGGCTCGCGATCCCGCTGCTCAAGCGCAAGCTCGCGCGGCGTGCGCGGCAGGAGCCGGGCTACGCCCAGGCCGTCCCGGAGCGGTTCGGCCGGTACGCGTCCGCCTTCGTGCCCGACGATCGACCTCTGGTGTGGATGCACGCCGTCTCGCTGGGCGAGACGCGCGCGGCGGCCATCGTGCTCGGGCCGCTGCGCGAGCAGATGCCGCGCATGCGCCTGCTGCTCACGCACGGCACGGCCACCGGGCGCGCGGAAGGTGCGAAGTTGCTGCGCGATGGCGATGTCCAGACCTGGCTGCCGTGGGACACGCCGGGGGCGGTGCGCCGCTTTCTGCGGCACTTCCGGCCCTCGGTCGGCGTGTTGATGGAGACCGAGCTCTGGCCCAATCTGGTGCTCGGGTGCCGGGCGGCGGGGATGCCCCTGGTTCTGGCCAATGCACGGCTCAATGCCCGATCACATGCGGGCGCGTTGCGGCTGGCGTGGCTGGCCCGGCCCGCCTACGGCGCGTTGACGGCGGTCTGGGCGCAGACCCAGGCCGACGCCGAGCGGTTGCGTGCGCTCGGCGCTCCGGTGCAAGGCATCTTCGGCAACGTGAAGTTCGATGCGCAGCCCGCGCCCGAGCTGCTGGCACATGGCCGGGCCTGGCGCAACGGCCTGGCTCGCCCGGTGGTGCTGCTGGCCAGTTCGCGCGAGGGCGAGGAAGCGGCCTGGCTGGACATCTACAAGCAGAACAGGGCCGAAACCCGCTCTGATAAAGCGCGGACAGCTATCAATGTGGAAGACGTGCAATGGCTGATCGTGCCGCGCCACCCTCAGCGGTTCGAAGAAGTCGCGCGGCTGTGCGAAGCCGCGGGCCTGCGGGTTTCGCGCCGCAGCCGCTGGGGGCAGGCGCCTGAGGCGGCGGATGTCTGGATCGGCGACAGCCTGGGGGAAATGCCGCTGTACTACGCCATGGCCAGCAGCGCCCTGCTGGGCGGGAGTTTTGCGCCGCTGGGCGGGCAGAATCTCATCGAGGCCATGGCATGCGGCTGCCCCGTGGTGCTGGGGCCGCACACCTTCAACTTTGCCGAGGCGGCGGCGCTGGCCGTGGAGGCGGGCGCGGCCGTGCGGGTCGCGGGCATGCCGCAAGGGGTGGGCGAAGCGGTGGCGGTCGCCATGGATGCCGCGCGCCATCGCGATCTCGTCGCCCGCTGCCGGGGCTTTCTCGACGCCCACCGGGGCGCGGCCGCGGCTTCGGCCCGGGCGATTGCCCGGCTGCTGGCGTAGGGCACGCGGTTCGCGGGTGTGGCGGGCTTGCCCATGGCCGTGACGGCGGCTTTGGCAACGGGCGGCCGTCTCCACGACAATGGATGCCGTTCGCACTACCGGGCCGTCGGCCGCCTCCGCGATCACCGACGGTTTTGAGCTGCCATGAAAGAACAACACTACCTCACCCCGCTGTTTTCCCCGGGCTCCCTCGTCGTCTTCGCGGGCGACCGTGACGCGCCCGAGCGGCTCACGCCACAGGCACGGGCGCTGCATGCGGCCTTGCAGGCCCAGCGGTTTGCCGGCAACCTGTTGTATCTGGACGTGAAGACCACCAGCGGCACACTCGCGGACCTTGCCCAGACACGCGCCGACCTGGCTGTCATCGCGCTGGCGCCCGCCGATGTGCCCGCCGCGCTGGCCGTCGTGGGGCGCATCCGCTGCCGCAGTGCGCTGGTGCTCTCCAGCGGCGTCGACGAGGCCCAGGCCCGGCAGTGGCACAAGGTGGCGCGCCGCGAAGGCATCTATCTGCTGGGCCCCAATTCGCTGGGCCTGCAGCGACCGGCGATCAAGCTCAACGCCAGCGCCGTGGGGCCGCTGGCGCGCGAGGGCTCGCTCGGTCTGATCTGCCAGTCGGGGGCGCTCGTGTCCGGCATGCTCGATTGGGCGGTGAACAACGGCGTGGGCTTCTCCAGCGTGATTTCGGTCGGGCCGCACACCGATTTCGGGCTCAGCGAGGCGCTGGACTTTCTTTCGCACGATCCGCACACGCACAGCATCGCGGTCTACATGGAAGGCATCCAGAACGCGCGCAGCTTCATGAGCGCGCTGCGCTCCGCCGCGTTCGCCAAGCCCGTGGTGGTGCTCAAGGCCGGGCGCAAGCCGGCTGGCAATGCGGCGGCGCACACGCACAGCGGCGCCATCGTCGGCAGCGACGAGGTGTTCGACGCGGTGCTGCGCCGTGCGGGCGCGGTGCGGGTGCGTACCTTCGTGGCGCTCTTTTCGGCCGTCAAGTGCCTGTCCTCGCGCTATCGCCCTGTGGGACGGCGCCTGTGCGTGGTCACCAATGGCGGCGGCCCCGGCGTGCTGGCGGCCGACTGGGCCAATGAGATCGGCCTGGAGCTGGCGCAGTTGTCGCCCGAGACGGTGGCCGAGCTCACGCCCCAGCTGCCGCCGCTGGCCACGCTGGAGGCGCTGGTGGACCTGTCCGAGGAAGCCACGCCCGAGCATTACGCGCGGGCGCTGGAGGCCGCCTTCGCGGACCGGCAGGTGGACGGGGTGCTGGCCATTTTCTCGCCCAAGATCGGCATCGACGCCACGGCTGTGGCCGAGGTGACGGCCAAGGCGCGCCTGAAGGCGAACAAGCCGTTGCTCACGAGCTGGATCGGCGATGCGTCGGTGCTGCCCGCGCGCGAGATGTTGCGCGCCGCGCAGATCCCGACCTTTCGCACGCCGGAAGCGGCCGTGGGGGCGTTCGGCAACATTGCCTCGTTTCACCAGAACCAGCAACTGCTGCAGCAGACGCCGCCGCCACTCACGGGTATGACCAAGCCGGACATCGACAGCGCCCGCCTCGTGATCGAGAGCGTGCTGGCCGAGCGGCGGCGCATCCTGACCGAGATGGAATCGAAGACGCTGCTGGCGGCCTTCCAGATTCCGGTGACCAACACGCTGCTGGCGCGCAGCAGCCACGAGGCGATGATGATCGCCACGCAGATCGGTTTTCCGGTGGCGCTCAAGATCGATTCGCCCGACGTCACGCACAAGTCGGACGTGGGCGGCGTGACGCTGGACGTGCACAACGGCGCGGCGGTGCGCGACGCGTACGAGGAAATGGTCAAGCGCGTGGCCATGCTGCAGCCCGAGGCCCGCATCAACGGCGTGACAGTGCAGAAGATGGTCAAGGTGCGCCGCGGGCGCGAGGTGTGCATCGGTCTCGTGACCGACGAGCCCTTCGGTCCCATCATCACCTTCGGCGCGGGCGGCACCATGATCGAGCTCATCCGCGACCGCGCGATGGAGCTGCCGCCGCTCAACCAGTTCCTGGCGCGCCGGCTCATCCAGCGCTCGCGCGTGGCGCAGACGCTGGGACAGTGGCATGGCGCGGCGGCGGTGCACATCGAGGCGCTGGAGCACCTGCTGCTGCGCGTCTCCGAGATGGTCTGCGCGCTGCCGCAGCTGCGCGAGATGGACATCAATCCCATCATCACCGATGAAAGCGGCGCCGTGGCCGTGGACGCGCGCATCGTGGTGCATGACGTGACGGCGGCCGCGGGCAGCGCCGACGGCAAGGGCACGGCCCACTACGGACACCTGGCGATCCTGCCTTACCCCGAGCGCTACGAGCAGATCTGGCCGCTGCAGGGCGGGGGCGAATACCAGGTGCGCCCGATCCGCCCGGACGATGCGCAGATGATCCAGCGCCTGGTGCGCGAGCTCTCGCCCGAGAGCCGGTACTTTCGCTTCGTCTCGCCGCTGTCGGAGCTGCCCAATTCGCTGCTGGCGCGCTTCACGCTCATCGACTACGACCGTGAGATGGCGCTGGTGGCGGTGCACCGCGAACGCCTCGTGGATGCCGAGGGTGAGGTGACCGTCACCGAGCGCATCGTGGGCGTGTCACGCTACGTGGCCAACCCCGACCACACGAGCTGCGAGTTCGCGCTGCTGGTGGCCGACGACTTCGCCAATCGCGGCGTGGGCGCGCGCCTCATGCTCTCCATCATGGACGTGGCGCGCGAGCGGGGCCTGACCGAAATGCAGGGCCTGGTGCTCGCGAGCAACGTCAAGATGCTCAAGCTCATGCGGCGCATCGGCTTCGACGTGCGCGCGTTCGACGACGACGTGGAATTCAAGCTCGTCGTGCACCCTCTGTGATGCGGATTTGTGCGGGCAAGGGTGCGCGCCCGCCCCTGTGGGAGCGGCTTCGGCCGCGAAGGCTGGCGCACGGAGCCATTCGCGGCTGAAGCCGCTCCCACATTGAAATATTCGGGGCGGGATCAATGGTGCATGCGTCCTCGCCCGGCTAGCTGTAGCTCGCGAACACTTCGGTGGTGACCTCGCCCTTCTTCATCGCGGGGCGCACCAGCAGCACGTCGTAGGCATCCTGGCGCCCTTTGTATTCCGGGCCATCCATGCCGGGGCTGCCCACGGGCATGCCGGGAACGGCCAGGCCCAGCGCCCTGGGTTTTTCCCTGAGCAGGCGGCGCACGTCGCTGGCGGGCACATGGCCCTCGATCACGTAACCGCCGATCAGCGCCGTGTGGCACGAGCCCAGATGCATGGGCAGGCCCAGGCGCGCGCGGGCGCCGGTGTTGCCGCTCTCGTGCACGGTGGCGGCAAAGCCGTTGGCCTGCATGTGCGCGATCCAGTCCTTGCAACAGCCGCAGCTCGGGTCTTTCCAGACCTGCACCGGCGTGGACGTGGGGCTGGCGGCCCAGGCGGGCAGGGCGGCTGTGCCTGCGGCGAGCAGGGCGAGGCATTGGCGGCGGCTGGTCGTGGCGTGGTTCATGGTATTTGAATCAAATGTGGCCTTGACGCTTGATGGCAAAGCGCAATCAGCTATCAATCGAAGAGAAAAATATTCGCGCAGACAAGCGCCTGACCTCCGCTTGGGCCAACGTGGTGTTCAGGAGTTCCCGGCACGGCGCAGGCGCAGGCCGTTGGCGATCACGAGCAGGCTCACGCCCATGTCGGCCGCCACCGCCATCCACAGGGTGGCCACGCCCGCCACGGCCAGCAGGCAGAACGCCGCCTTCACGAAGAGTGCGGCGCCGATGTTCTGCCACAGCACGCGGTGCGCGCGCCGCGACAGGCGCACCGTATCGGCCACGCGGCGCAGATCGTCGTTGATCAGCACGATGCCGGCCGTTTCCATCGCCATGGCGCTGGCGTGCGCGCCGCCCATGGCAAAGCCCAGGTCGGCGGCGGCCAGGGCGGGCGCGTCGTTGATGCCGTCGCCCACCATGGCCACGCTGGTGTGCGTGGCGCGCAGCTCGCTCAGCGCAGCAAGCTTGTCTTCGGGCAGCAGGCCGCCGCGCGCGTCCGCGATGCCCGCCTGGTCGGCGATGGCGCGCACCGTGGTGGCGTTGTCGCCGCTGAGCACCACGGGGTGGATGCCCAGGGCCTTGAGCCGGGCCATGGCTTCGCTCGCGTGCTCGCGCAGGGGGTCGGCCACGGCGAAGAGGCCCTGTACGCCCGTCTCGTTCATGAGCAGCGCCACCGCCCGGCCCTGCATTTCGTGCCGGGCGGACAGCTCGGACAGGCGCTCGTTCATCAGGCCGCGCTCCTGCGCCAGGCGCGTGTTGCCCAGCGCCCAGACGTCGTCGTCGATGCGGCCCTGCACGCCGCGCCCGGGCAGGGCGGTGAAGGCGGCCACCGCGGTGGCGGCAGTGGCGGTGCTTTCGGCACGCAGGCCGCTGGCGATGGCACGCGAGACCGGATGGTCTGAGCGGTCCGCGAGCGTTCGCGCAAGCCGTGCGGTGCGTTCGGCGTTCGCGCCCTCGATCGCTTGCCAGTGCACCAGCGCGGGCCGGCCGGTGGTGAGCGTGCCGGTTTTGTCCAGCGCGATGGCGCGAAGCGCGCGTGCGCCCTCCAGCGCGCTGCCGCCCTTGATCAGCACGCCGCGGCGCGCGGCCGCGGTGAGGGCGCTCACCACCGTGACCGGCGTGGAGATCACCAGCGCGCACGGGCAGGCGATGACGAGCAGCGCCAGCGCCTCGTAGGCGGCGTGCGGCCAGGTCCAGCCCATGAAGAGCGGCGCCGCCACGGCCAGCGTCAGCGCCAGCGTGAAGACGATGGGGGTGTAGACGGCCGCGAAGCGGTCGACGAAGCGCTGCGTGGGCGCGCGGCGGGCCTGTGCCTGTTCTACCGCATGCACGATGCGCGCGATCAGCGTGCCGCTGGCCGCGGCGGTGACGCGCATCAGCAGCTCGCCCTGATGGTTCACGCTGCCTGCGTACAGCGGGTCGCCCACGGCCTTGTCGGCCGGCTGGCTCTCCCCCGTGATCGGAGCCTGGTTCACGCTGCTCGTACCCTGTGTCACCACGCCGTCCAGCGGCACGCGCGCGCCGGGGGCGATGCGCAGCACGGCGCCTGTGGGCACCTGGGCGGCGGGCTGGCGGCGCACGCTGGCGTCGGCCTGCACCACGTCCGCCACCTCGGGTGCGAGATCGAGCAGCGAGCGGATGGCGTGGCGCGCCTTGTCCATCGCGCCGTGCTCGATGCGCTCGGCCGCCACGTACAGCGCCATCACCATGGCGGCCTCCGGCCACTGGCCGATCAGCACGGCGCCGGTGACGGCCACGGTCATCAGCGCGCTGATGCCGAGCCTGAGCCGCGCCAGATCCTTGAGCCCCATGCGGTACACGCCCAGCCCCGCCAGCGCGATCGACGCCAGCGCCAGCAGCATGCCAGGCCAGGGCTGCTGGAAGGCGTGGGCCAGCTCCGCGCCGGCGGCAAGGAGCAAGGCCAGCGCAATGCGCGGCCAGCCGGGCAGCGCGCCGTGGCCGTGGTCTTTTTCGCCATGGTCGTGCGCGCCGCTGCCGCAGGGGGCGCAGGCGTTGCCTGCCGCGTCGTCGTCGGCATGCGAAGGGGCGCGCGCGCGCGCCCCTTCGCGATGGGCATGGAGGGCGTGGTTCATGCCATGATTGAAAACCCTGAAGTCACTCGAAGGTCAAGCATGCCTGCGCAAAGCCCCCACCACTGCATTGGCGATGCGGCGCGCCTGTCGGGCGTGTCGGCCGCGAACATCCGCTATTACGAGCGCGAGGGGCTGCTGGCGCAGGGCCCGCGCACGGCCAGCAGTTACCGCCTGTATGGCGACGCGGACGTGCACCGCCTGCGCTTCGTGCGGCTGTGCCGCGCGATGGACATGTCGCTGGACGAAGTGCGGGTGCTGCTCGCGCTCGATGCCCATGGCGCCCATTCACACCATGCTGCCTGTGCCACGCTGGACGAGCATCTGAGCCATGTACGCACGCGGCTCAGGGAGCTGCGCGTGCTCGAACGCGCGCTCCGGGACCTGCGCGGGCGCTGCGACGGTACGGGACGGGAATGCCATGTGATCGAAGCACTGCACGAGCGCGCCGACACCGAGCCCGTGCCAGCGCCGCTGCCGGTGGGGCGGAGACACGTGTGAGTGGTCAGTGGTAAGCGGTAAGCGGTGCATGGCCTGTCATCACTGACCACGCACGACTCACCAGAAAACAGGAGCTTGCTGCGCTTGTCAGTCAAGGGTTTCAAGCTGTTCCGACTTGTAAACGGCCGTTCTTTCGTATGATCACCGCATGAACGCACTGCTGGCCCCCTCGTCGCTGCTGGAGCGCTTCTGGCGCGCGGCGCTGCGCCGGGCCGTCGCGTGGTGGCGCATCGTCGATCTGGGCGCTGTCGTGCTGGTGCTGCTGCTCTCGCCATCGAGCTGGCGCCGCGCGGCGCGCTCGCGCATGGCGCGCCAGATCGTCGCGGACACGCTGCCCATCCTGCTGGGCTTCACGGTGCTGGCGGCGCTCATCAGTCTGGTGCTCACGCGCATCGTCGTGGTCACGGCGCAGAGCTATGGCCTGACGCGCTATGCGCTGGAGATGGTGGTGCGCGTGCTGGTGCTGGAGCTCATCCCGCTCACCGCCGCCCTGTTCGTCGCCATGCGCACCACGATTCCCGGTGGCCTGCAGCTGGTGCAGGCGCGCGAGCCGGGCCGCGAGACGGGCATCGCCTTCGTGCGCGCCGAGGCCGTGCCGCGCGTGGTGGCCGGGGTGTACGCCAGCATCACGCTGGCGGCGCTCTCGTGCGCTGTGGCGCTCGTCATGGCCTACATCGGAGTCTATGGTGCCAATGGGGCGGGCTTTGGCGGCTACACGCGGGTGTTCGGCCAGATCTTCACGCCCCAGATCACGCTGGTGTTCGGGCTCAAGACCCTGTCCTTCAGCCTGGCGGTGGCGCTGATTCCCGTGGCCAGCGGCTTGAGCGGCCCGCGCGCCGGGGCGGCGGGGGGCGGTGCGCTGGCGCGCATGTTTGCCATCCTGCTCCTGATCGAGGTCGTCTCCCTCATGGGCAACTATTACTGAGACTGAGCCCGAACCGCGATGAACGAGCCGCCCACCGAGACCGCCCAGCCCCTGCCGCCCGTCGCGCATCTGCGGCTGAAGGCCACGGTGCTGCTGTTCTTCACCGCCGCACTCATCGTCGGCTCGGTGCTGTACCTGCTGTACGCGCGCGGCGCGTTCGAGGCCACGCAGCGCCTGGTGCTGGTGGCCGACGATTCCGAAGGCGTGAGCGTGGGCATGGACATGACGTTCTCGGGCTTTCCCATCGGCCGCGTGCGCACCATCGACCTGGCGAGCGACGGCAGCGTGCACATCGCCGTGGACGTGGCGCGCCGCGAGGCGCACTGGCTGCGCGAAACCAGCGTCTTCACGCTGGTGCGCGGCATCGTCGGCGGCACCACCATCAAGGCCTACAGCGGCGTGCTCGCCGACCCGCCGCTGGCCGACGGCGCCGAGCGCCCGGTGATCCGCGGCGACGCCGGCGCGGAAATCCCGCAGATTCTGAACAGCGCGCGCCAGTTGCTCGACAACCTCAACCTGATCACGGCGCAGGGCTCGGAGCTGGCGGCCACGCTTACCGAGGTACGCACCCTGGCCGAGCGCCTGAACGGGCCGGGCGGCGCGATGACGGTGCTGCTGGGCGACAGCACGCAGGCCAAAAAAATCCCCGCGCTGCTGGAGCAGACCTCGCGCCTGGTGGCCGAGAGCCGCACCCTCATGGCGCGCCTGGATGCGATGGGCGCCAAGGCCGACCGTCAGCTCTTCGGCCAGGGCGGCGACGCCGGGCTGTTGCCCGAGGTGCGCGCCAGCGTGACGCAGGTCAGCAGCCTGCTGCAGGACGCCCGCCAGACGCTCACCCGCGTGGACGCCGTGCTGGCCGAGGCGCAGGCCGTGGGCCAGAACGCGCGCGAGGCCACGACCGACCTGGGCGCGCTGCGCGCCGACGTGGAAGCGAGCGTGCGCAAGGTCGAGGGGCTGCTCAACGAGCTCAACCGCAAGTGGCCGTTTGCGCGTGACATGGAGCTGATACTACCGTGACTGCTCTGCTGCGCCTCACCCTTGCGACCTTGGCCTTGCTGCTCGCGGGCTGCGGCAATGCACCGCCCGTGCCCGACTGGCAGATGAACGCGCACGACGCCGCGGGACGCGCGGTGCAGGCCTGGCTCAGCGGTGACGACAAGGTGGCGCAAAGCGAGTGGCAACGCGCCTTCGACCAGGCGGCGCGCACCGGCCGCCCCGAGGTGGTGGCGCGCCTGGCCCTGCTGCAATGCGCCGCCGAGGTGGCGAGCCTGCGGTGGCAGGAGTGCACGCGCTTCGAGGCGCTGCGCGTGGATGCGGATGCGCGGGACCGGGCCTACGCCGACTACCTTGCGGGGGGGCGGATGGACGGCGCGCAGGCGGCGCTGCTGCCCGAGGCGCAGCGCGCCGCCGCGCGCGACGTGGGCGCCATTGCGGCCATCGAGGACCCGCTCTCGCGCCTGGTGGCAGCGGGCGCCGCGCTGCGCGCCGGGCGCGCCGACGCGCGCATGCCGGTCATCGCCACCGACACCGCGTCCGGCCAGGGCTGGCGCCGCCCGCTGCTGGCGTGGCTGCTGCTGCGCCGGCATCAGGCGCAAGCGGCAGGCGACGAGACGCAGGCGCAGGCCCTGCAGCGTCGCATCGACATCGTGCAGGGCGAGCGCTGAGTTTCAGCCCAGCGGCCCCGAGCCCAGCGCCTGCGCGAGCGCCCGTGCGGTCAGCGCCCGATCCGGCGGCCAGTGGTCAGCCACCGCGCCATGCTGCCAGCAGGCGCGGCTCGCGGCTTCATGCACGGCCTCTTGCGTGGGGGCGTGCAGCGCCGCCAGATGCGCGCCGATCAGACCCGCGAGCACGTCGCCGGTGCCCGCGGTCGCGAGCCGCGCGTTGCCCGTGGGGTTGATGTGCGGTGTCTGCCCGGGCGCGGCGATGAGGCTGCCCGAGCCCTTGAGCACCACTGTGCAGCCGAAACGCTCCACCAGGCCCGCGGCGGCACCCAGGCGGTCGGACTGCACCTGCGCGCTGCTGCAGCCCAGCAGCCGCGCGGCTTCCAGCGGGTGCGGCGTGAGTACCGTGGCGTGGTTGGCACGAGCCTGCCGCGCGCGCAGCAGCGCCTGCAGCGCCGTGTCGGCGGCCACGGCGTTAAGCGCATCGGCGTCGAGCACCAGGCGCGTGGCCTGCTCCAGTACCCGGCTCAGATGGGGCCCGATCGCCTGCCCGCCGCCGCAGCCGCAGACCAGCGTGGCCTGCGCCAGGTCGAGCGTGTCCGGGCGGCGCAGCATCAGTTCGGGCCAGGCGGACAGCGCGCTCACGCTTTCATCCAGCGGCGCCAGCAGTACGCGCCCGGCGCCGCCGTGCAGGGCCGCGAGCGCCGCCAGAATGGCCGCGCCCGTCATGCCCATGCCGCGCGCGGCCAGGCCTTCGCCGCCGATGACGGCCACGTCGCCAAAACTGCCCTTGTGGCTGGCGTGCATGCGCGGTGCGGCCGGCGCAGCGCCGCCGAGCACGGCGCAGGGCGCCTGCCCGGCCGCATCGACGCCCAAGTCCTCGAACCAGACCTCGCCGGCCGCGTCGCGTCCCTGCGCGGTGAACAGCCCGGGGTGCAGGGTGAGCAGCGACAGGGTGTGGCGGGCTCCGGCGGCGGGTTGTCTGCCTGCCAGGCCCGCAGCCCATTGCCCGCTGTCCGCCAGCAGGCCTGAGGGCACGTCCACGCTCAGCACGGCCGCCTCGCTGGCGCGCAGGTGGCCCAGCCATTGCAGCAGGCGCGGATCGCTGGCGTGGGCGTCGGGCGCGGCCCGCAGGCCGATGCCCAGCAGGGCGTCGATGCACAGGTCCCGCGATTCGAGGCGGGGGGGCGTCTCGATGAAGGGCACGCCCGCGTCGCGCGCGTGCTGCCAGGAGTGCCTGGCGTCGGCGGGCAGCTCATCCGGGCGCGCGAGCAGCGACACCCGCACGCCATACCCCAGGCGCTGCAGCAGCGCCGCGGCCTCCAGGCCGTCGCCCCCATTGTTGCCCTTGCCGCAGGCGATCCACACGGTGCGTGCATGCGGCGCCAGGGCGCGTGCCAGGCTGGCCACGGCGGCACCCGCGCGCTGCATCAGCGTGTGGGGCGCGAGGGCGGCGCTGGCCGCGGCTTCGAGCAGGCGGGTGGCGGCGCCATGGTGCAGGGGGTGAGCCCGGCTTGCCAGAACGCGCTGCGGATGGGGGTGGTATGCCATGGGTGTCGTTTTGCGGCGTGTGAAAGCCTGGTGCAAGCTATAATCCGACGGTTTTTCTGCTGTACGCATTCCAAGGGTTTACCCGGGGCTTTGCGACGCGGGAAGACAAATCGCAAACCGGCCCATCCAGGTGTTGCCTCCGCGCTTTGGCGCGGCGCAATTGTGGGCCGGATTTAAGACCCAACCTTTGGAGTACTTCAATGTCCGTCACCATGCGTGAAATGCTGGAAGCCGGTGTCCACTTCGGTCACCAGACGCGTTTCTGGAACCCCAAGATGGCCCCGTTCATTTTCGGCCATCGCAACAAGATCCACATCATCAATCTGGAAAAGACGCTTCCGATGTTCGAGGAAGCGCAGAAGTTCGCGCGCCAGCTCGCATCCAACCGCGGCACCATCCTGATGGTGGGCACCAAGCGCCAGGCGCGTGAATTCATCGCCGAGCAGGCGCAGCGCGCGGGCATGCCCTATGTGGACCAGCGCTGGCTGGGCGGCATGCTCACCAACTTCAAGACCGTCAAGACCTCGATCAAGCGTCTGAAGGACATGAAGGCGCAGCAGGAAACCGGCCTGGACGCCATGAGCAAGAAGGAACAGCTCATGTTCACGCGCGAGATCGCCAAGCTCGAACGCGACATCGGCGGCATCCAGGACATGACCGCGCTGCCCGACGCCATTTTCGTGATCGACGTGGGCTATCACAAGATCGCGATTTCCGAAGCCAGGAAGCTCGGCATTCCGCTCATCGGCGTGGTCGATACCAACCACAACCCCGAAGGCATCGATCACGTGATTCCGGGCAACGACGACTCGGCCAAGGCCGTGGCGCTGTATGCGCGCGGCATCGCCGACGCCATCCTCGAAGGCAAGGCCAACGCGGTGGAAGAGGTGGTCAAGGTCGCGGGTGGTGAAGGCGGCGACGAGTTCGTGGAAGTCCAGGAAACGGCGGTCTGAAAACCCAGCTTGTGCCCGAGCGAGGGATCACACACGCAAGTGGGGCCTGGCGCCCCATTTTTGTAAGTATCGAATTGGAGAAAAAGCAATGGCAGCTATCACTGCAAGCATGGTCGCCGAACTGCGCGCCAAGACCGACGCCCCGATGATGGAATGCAAGCGCGCGCTCACCGAGGCCGAGGGCGACATGGCCAAGGCCGAGGAAATCCTGCGCGTCAAGCTCGGCACCAAGGCCGGCAAGGCGGCGTCGCGCGTCACGGCCGAGGGTGTCATCGCGGCGCACATCGAGGGCAACGCGGGCGCGATCGTCGAGATCAACAGCGAGACCGATTTCGTCTCCAAGAACGAGAGCTTCATCGCCATGGCCAACGGCGCGGCGAAGCTCGTGGCCGAGCACAACCCGGCCGATCTGGCGGCGCTCGCGGCCCTGCCCTACGAGCAGGACGGCTACGGCCCGACGCTCGAGGATGTGCGCAAGGGCCTGATCGGCAAGATCGGCGAGAACATGTCGCTGCGCCGCTTCAAGCGCTTTGCCGGCACCCCGCTCGCGCATTACCTGCACGGCACGCGCATTGGCGTCGTCGTCGAGTACGAGGGTGACGCCGTGGCCGCCAAGGACGTGGCCATGCACGTGGCCGCGATGAAGCCCGTCGCGCTCACCAGCGCTGACGTGCCCGCCGAACTGGTCGAGCGCGAGCGCGCCGTGGCTGCGGCCAAGGCGGCCGAATCGGGCAAGCCGGCCGAGATCGTCACCAAGATGGTGGAAGGCGCTATCCACAAGTACCTCAAGGAGGTGTCGCTCGCCGACCAGGTCTTCGTGAAGGCCGCCGACGGCAAGCAGACCGTGGCGCAGATGCTGAAAGACCACAAGACCACGGTCAAGGGCTTCACGCTCTACATCGTGGGCGAGGGCATCGAGAAGAAGCAGGACGACTTTGCCGCCGAGGTGGCGGCGCAAGTGGCCGCCGCGAAATCGGCCACCTGAGTACTCGACCACCCACCATGCATCACGGAGTGACCCCATGACCGCCAAGCCCGCACACCAACGCGTTCTGCTCAAGCTGTCGGGCGAGGCGCTCATGGGCGACGACGCCTTCGGCATCAATCGCGCCACCATCGTGCGCATGGTGCAGGAGATCGCCGAGGTCACGCAGCTGGGCGTGGAGGTGGCGGTGGTGATCGGCGGGGGCAACATCTTTCGCGGCGTCGCGGGCGGCGCCGAAGGCATGGACCGTGCCACGGCCGATTACATGGGCATGCTGGCCACCGTGATGAACGCGCTGGCGCTGGCCGACACCATGAACAAACAGGGGCTGACGGCGCGCGTGATGTCGGCCATCGGCATCCAGGAGGTGGTCGAGCCCTACGTACGGCCCAAGGCCCTGCAGTATCTGGAAGAAGGCAAGGTGGTGGTCTTCGCCGCCGGCACGGGCAATCCGTTTTTCACCACCGACACGGCAGCGGCGCTGCGCGGCGCCGAGATCGGCGCCGATCTGGTGCTCAAGGCGACCAAGGTCGACGGTGTCTACACCGCCGATCCCAACAAGGACCCGGCCGCCACGCGCTACGCCAAGCTGACATTCGACGAGGCCATCGTGCGCAACCTGGGCATCATGGATGCGACCGCGTTTGCGCTGTGCCGCGACCAGAAGCTGCCGATCCGCGTGTTTTCGATCTTCAAGCCGGGGGCGTTCAAGCGCGTCATCCTTGGTGAAGACGAAGGCACCTTGGTATACGCTTGAGGGTTTGCGGCGCCTGCGTGCGCCGCGCAGGAGTTCGTCATGGCCATCGCAGACATCCAGAAAAGCGCCCGAACGAAGATGGAACATTCCGTCGAGGCGTTCAAGGGCAATCTCACCAAGATCCGCACCGGCCGCGCCAGTACCGCGCTGCTCGACACCATCCACGTGGAGTACTACGGCTCCATGGTGCCGCTGTCGCAGGTGGCCAATGTGTCGCTGATCGATGCGCGCACCATCAGTGTGCAGCCGTGGGAAAAGAACATGGCCGCCAAGGTGGAGAAGGCGATCCGCGAGAGCGACCTGGGCCTGAACCCGGCCGCCATGGGTGACCTGATCCGCGTGCCCATGCCCGCGATGAGCGAAGAGCGGCGCAAGGAAATGACCAAGATCGTGCGCCAGGAGGGCGAATCGGCCAAGGTGGTGATCCGCAACCTGCGCCGCGACGCCAACGAGGCCGTCAAGAAGATGGTCAAGGACAAGGAAGCGAGCGAGGACGAGCTCAAGCGCTCGGAGGCCGAGATCCAGAAGCTCACCGACAGGCAAGTGGCGGAGATCGACGCCTTGGTGGCCGCCAAGGAACAGGACATCATGGCCGTCTGAGGCCGGTTGTCCATGCAAACCGCACCCCAGGCCGCGCCGCGTCACATCGCCATCGTGATGGACGGCAACGGGCGCTGGGCCAAGCAGCGCCACCTGCCGCGCCTGGCCGGGCATCGGCAGGGCGTGGAGTCACTGCGCCGCTGCGTGAAGGCCTGCGCCGCGCGCGGCATCGAGGTGCTCACGGTCTTTGCGTTTTCTTCCGAGAACTGGAGCCGCCCGCCCGATGAGGTTTCGGGCCTGATGGAGCTCATGGGCAAGGCCCTGCTGCGCGAGGTGCCTCGGCTCGTGAGCGATGGCGTGCGCCTGTATTTCGTGGGCGAGCGCGCCAGCCTCTCGGCCGGGATGCGCGAGGCGCTGCAAAGCGCCGAGGCGGCCACCGCCGCGAACCGCCGCATGGTGCTCAACGTCTGCTTCAACTACGGCGGGCGCTGGGACATCGCGCAGGCCGCGGCCGCTCTGGCCGCGCGTGGCGAGGCGATCACCGAAGAGCACCTGGCGCGCGCGATGGCCATGGGCCATGTGCCCGATCCCGACCTCGTGATCCGCACCGGGGGCGAGATGCGCATCAGCAATTTCCTGCTCTGGCAGGCGGCGTATACCGAACTCTATTTCACTGACGCGCTGTGGCCGGACTTCGACGAGGCGGCGCTGGACGCCGCCATCGCCGACTACGCCGCGCGCGAACGGCGCTTCGGGCGCACCTCGGAGCAGGTCGTGACCGCGAGCGAGGCCTCATGCTGAAGCAACGCATTCTCACCGCGCTGGTGCTGCTGGCCGTTTTGCTGCCCGCGCTGGTCTATCCCTCGTTCGTGCCGCTGGCGGTGGTCACGCTGGTGCTGATCGCGGCCGGGTGCTGGGAGTGGGGGCGGCTCAATGGCCTGACGCAAGGGCCGTCGCTGCTGCTGGCGGGCGCAGGCGCCGTGCTGTGCCTGACGAGCTGGGCAGCGGGCTGGATTGTCGCGCCGCTGCCCTGGCTGTGGTCGACGGCGGGCGCGGCCTGGGTACTCGTGGGCGGCTGGCTGATCGCGCGCGGCGTGCCGCTGTGGCCGCACGTGCCGCAGGCGCTGCGCGTGGTGGTCGGCGTGCTGGCGCTGTGGCTGGCGTGGCTGGCGATGGCGCGCGCGCGCGCCGTCGGCATCAATTTCCTCCTCTCCGTGCTGTGCCTCGTGTGGACGGCGGACATCTGCGCCTACTTCGTGGGCCGTGCCTTCGGGCGGCGCAAGCTCGCCCCGGCGATCAGCCCCGGCAAGAGCTGGGAGGGCGTCTGGGGCGGCATGGCCGGCGTGCTGGTGCTGGCCCTCGTCTGGGCCTGGGCCGACGGCCGCTGGCAGGCGGGCGTGCCCAGCCTGTACACGCAGCTCGCGGGCCTGGGCTGGCTGCTCGCGCTGCCGGCGCTGGCGTTTCTCACGGCCATGAGCGTGGTCGGCGACCTGGTCGAGTCGCTGGTCAAGCGCAGTGCCGGCGCCAAGGACAGCAGCCAGCTGCTGCCCGGCCACGGCGGCGTGCTCGACCGGGTTGATGCGTTGCTGCCCACGCTGCCGCTGGCGCTGATGATTTCCCAATTCGCCTCACGATGAAACAACGCCTCACGATTCTGGGGTCGACCGGTTCGATCGGCACCAACACCCTGGACGTCGTGGCTCGCCACCCCGACCAGGTCGACATCTTTGCCCTGAGCGCCGCCACGCGCGTCGATGCGCTGCTCGCGCAGTGCGCGCGCTTCAAGCCGCGCTACGCCGTCATGGCGAGCAGCGCGCATGCGCGCGAGCTGGCCGAGAAAATCAAGGCCAATGGCTTGCCTACACAGGTGCTGCAATCGCCGGATGCTCTCGAACAGATAGCGTCGCATGAGGATGTCGATGCCGTCATGGCCGCCATCGTCGGCGCCGCGGGCCTGGCGCCGTGCCTGGCGGCGGCGCGCGCGGGCAAGCGCCTGCTGCTGGCCAACAAGGAGGCGCTGGTCGTCGGCGGCGAGGTCTTCCTGCGCGCGGTCAAGGAGGGCGGAGCGACGCTGCTGCCCATCGACAGCGAGCACTCGGCCATCTTCCAGAGCCTGCCCGAGGACCGTGCCACCTGGGCGCGCCGCGTCGATCACATCCTGCTCACCGCCTCGGGCGGGCCGTTTCGCACGCGCGATCCGGCCACCCTGCGGGACGTCACGCCTGACGAAGCCTGCGCGCACCCGAACTTCGTCATGGGCCGCAAGATCTCGGTCGATTCGGCGACGATGATGAACAAGGCGCTGGAGGTGATCGAGGCGCGCTGGCTGTTCGACCTTGCCCCGGAGAGAATCAAGGTGGTGATCCACCCGCAGCAGATCATCCACTCGATGGTGCAGTACGTGGACGCCTCCATCATCGCGCAGCTGGGCACACCCGACATGCGCGTGCCGATCGCCGTCGGGCTGGCCTGGCCCGAGCGCATCGCCAGCGGCGCCGCGCTGCTCGATTTCGCCCGGATGGCCGCGCTCACGTTCGAGGAGGCGGACGAGCGGCGTTTCCCGGGCCTGCATCTTTCGTGGCGCGCGCTGGCGGCGCCGCCGGGCACGACGGCGGTGCTCAACGCCGCCAACGAGGTGGCGGTGGCGGCGTTTTTGCAGCGGCGCATCCGCTTCGACCAGATCCATGCGGTCAACCGTGCAACTTTGGAGGCCGTCACGCCCTCCAATCCGGATTCGTTGCCGGCGCTGCTGGCGCTGGACGAGCGCAGCCGTGCCGCCGCATCCGCGCAGGTGGCACGCTTTCAATAAAGGAGCTGCTTGCGCAGTTTCAGCAATGTCTTCGAATATGAATATATTCGGATTCAAATGCTGACAAGCGCTGACAGCTCACATTTTTGAAACACCATGGCCCTGACCGTTGTCGCTTTCATCGTTGCGCTGGCCGTTCTGATCGCGGTGCATGAATACGGGCACTACCGCGTGGCGCGGGCGTGCGGCGTCAAGGTGCTGCGGTTTGCGATCGGTTTCGGCAAGCCGCTGCTGCGCTGGCAGCCCAAGGGCTCGCCCACCGAGTACGTGATCGGCATGTTTCCGCTGGGCGGCTACGTGAAGATGCTCGATGAGCGTGAAGGCCCGGTCGCGCCTGAAGAGCGGCACCTGGCGTTCAACAACCGGCCGCTGGGCGCGCGCGCGGCCATCGTCGCCGCCGGGCCGCTGGCCAACCTGGTGCTGGCCGTGCTGCTGTATGCGCTGGTCAACTGGGTGGGCGTGATGGAGCCCGCGCCCTACCTGGCCCGGCCGGCCGCGGGCACCGTCGCCGCGCAGGCCGGCGTGCAGGGGGGCGAGCGGGTCCTGAGCGCCGCCGTGGCGCAGGACGCGCCCGAAGCCGTGCGCTCGTTCGACGATCTGCGCTGGCTGCTCGCGCGCAGCGCCCTGGATGGGCGCGATGTGCGCCTGACCGTGCAGGACGGGCCCGACGGCGCCACGCACGAGTTGACCTTGCGTCTCGATCGCCTGGACACACGCGAGCCCGACACCGAGTTGCTCAAGAAGATCGGCCTCACCGGCCCGTGGACGCGGCCGGTCATCGGCGAGGTGATGCCGAGTGGCGCGGCCGCGCGCGAGGGGCTCCAGCCGGGCGACGTGGTGCTGCGCATCGGCGCGCAGGCGGTGGCCGACGGCCAGCAGCTGCGCACGCTGATCCGTGCCAGCGTGAGCGACGGCGCGGCGCTTGCCCAGACCTGGCGGGTAGAGCGCGCGGGCAGGGTGCTCGAACTCGCCATCAAGCCGGACGTGCGCGAGGAAGACGGCGTGTTCATCGGGCGCATCGGGGCCTATGTGGGCGCGGCGCCCGAGATGCTGATGGTGCGCTATGGCCCAGTCCAGGGTTTGTGGAAGGGCGCGCGGCGCACCTGGGAGGTCTCGGCGCTCACGCTGCGCATGATGGGGCGCATGGTGATCGGCCAGGCCTCGGTCAAGAACCTGAGCGGCCCGCTCACGATCGCGGACTACGCCGGGAAATCGGCGCACATGGGGTTCACGGCCTACCTGGTGTTCCTGGCCCTCGTCAGCGTCAGCCTCGGGGTGCTCAATCTGTTGCCGCTGCCCGTCCTCGATGGGGGTCACCTGATGTATTATCTTTGGGAGGGAGTAACCGGCCGTGGCGTGTCCGACGCCTGGATGGAGCGATTGCAACGCGGTGGCGTCGCGCTACTCCTGGTGATGATGTCCATCGCCGTGTTCAACGATTTCACCCGGTTGTTCGGCTGACGTTTTTTTCGCGGGCGCCACCATGCGGCGGCCAGCACCTCATTCATGAAAAAACTATTTCCTGCTCTGGGAGTGCGCACCGCGTTGACCGCTGCGACCCTGGTTTTCGTGGCGCAGGCCGCATGGGCGCTGCAGCCCTTCAAGGTCCAGGACATCCGGGTCGAGGGTCTGCAGCGGGTGGAGCCGGGCACCATTTTCGCTTCGCTGCCGCTGCGTATCGGCGACGAATACACCGATGAAAAAGGCGCCGCCGCCATCCGGGCGTTGTTTGCCCTCGGCCTGTTCAAGGACGTGAAGCTCGAAGCCCAGGGCCCGGTGCTGGTCGTGGTCGTGCAGGAGCGCCCCACCATTGCCGAAGTCGAGTTCGCCGGCATCAAGGAATTCGACAAGGACCAGCTCAAGAAGGCCATGCGCGCGGTCGGCGTGGTCGATGGCCGGGCGTTCGACAAGGCGCTCGCGGACCGTGCCGAGCAGGAGCTCAAGCGCCAGTACATCAACAAGAGCCTGTACGGCGCCGAGGTGGTGACCACCGTCACGCCCGTGGAGCGCAACCGTGTGAACCTCACCTTCACGGTGACCGAGGGCGAGCCCGCGCGCATCAAGGAAATCAGCATTGTCGGCAACCATGCGTTCAGCGAAACCACGCTCACCGATCTGTTCGATCTCGATACCGGCGGCTGGCTGAGCTGGTACACCAAGAGCGACCGCTACGCGCGCACCAAGCTCAATGCCGACCTGGAAACCCTGCGCTCTTACTACCTGGCGCGCGGCTACATGGAGTTCCGCATCGACTCCACGCAGGTGGCACTGTCACCGGACAAGCAGTCGATTTCCATCATCGTGAACATCACCGAGGGCCCCCGCTACGTGGTCTCGGGCGTGACGCTCGCGGGCAACTACCTCGATCGCGAGGACGAGTTCAAGTCGCTCGTCACGATCAAGCCGGGCGAACCCTACAACGCCGACCTGGTGACGCAGACCACCAAGGCGTTCACCGACCACTTCGGCAGCTTTGGCTACGCCTTCGCGCGCGTGGAGGCGGTGCCCGAGATCGATCACGAGAACAACCGCGTGCAACTCGAACTGCGCGCGGATCCGTCGCGCCGCGCCTATGTGCGCCGCATCAACATCGAAGGCAACAACCGCACGCGCGACGAAGTCGTGCGCCGCGAATTCCGCCAGTACGAGGCCTCCTGGTACAACGGCGACAAGATCAAGCTCTCGCGCGACCGCGTGGACCGCCTGGGCTATTTCACCGAAGTGAACGTGGAGACGCAGGAGGTGCCCGGCGCGCCCGACCAGGTGGACCTTGTTGTGCACGTGACGGAAAAGCCCACCGGCATGATCCAGATCGGCGCCGGTTATTCCACGGCCGAAAAGCTCTCCTTCACGTTCGGCATCAAGCAGGAAAACGTCTTCGGCTCGGGCAACACGCTGGGCATCGACCTGAATACCGGCAAGTACAACCGCACGATCGTGCTGTCCACCACCGACCCGTATTTCACCCAGGACGGTATCTCGCGCACGCTCGATGTGTTCTACCGCACGCAGCGCCCCTACCAGTACCAGGGCGGCGACTACAGCCTCGTGAGCGAGGGCGGCAACATCAAGTTCGGCGTACCGTTCAGCGAAGTCGACACGGTGTATTTCGGTGCCGGGCTGGAGCGCACCAGGATCAAGGCCGGCACCAACATCCCCGCGGCCTACCTGGCCTATGCGGACAAATACGGCAGCTCCAGCTTCGCCGTGCCGCTCACCATAGGCTGGTCGCGCGACGATCGCGACAGCGCGCTCGCGCCCAGCACCGGTCGCCTGATGAAGCTCACGAGCGAGCTCTCGCTGGCGGGCGATGCGCGCTACGCCAAGGCCGGCGCGCAGTACCAGCAATACATCCCCCTGACCAAGCGCTACACCCTGGCCTTCAATGGCGAGGTCGGTTACGGCAAGGGCCTGGGCGGTCGGCCCTTCCCGGTGTTCAAGAACTACTACTCGGGGGGGCTGGGTTCGGTGCGCGGCTTCGACCAGGGCACGCTCGGCCCACGCGATGTGACGGGCGCCATCCTGGGCGGCACCAAGAAGATCACGCTCAACACCGAATTCATGGCGCCGTTTCCCGGGGCCGGCAACGACCGCACCCTGCGCTGGTTCACCTTCATCGATGTGGGCAATGTCTATGGCGACAACGAACCGTGGTCGCTCAAGGGCATGCGTGCCTCGGTGGGTATCGGTCTGAGCTGGATCTCTCCGCTCGGGCCGCTGAGCCTGGCGTGGGGCCAGCCCATACGCAAGTTCGCGGGCGATAAAATCCAGCGCCTGCAATTCCAGATTGGAACTTCTTTCTAATGCTTCTCAAACATTCATTCTTCCGCGGCCTTTCCATGGTTGCCCTGGTTGGCTGCGTGGCCACGGCCATGCCGGTGGCGGCGCAGGCCCAGAGCTTCAAGGCCGGGTTCGTCAACACCGACCGCATCCTGCGCGAGGCCGACACAGCCAAGGCCGCGCAGGCCAAGCTCGAGGCGGAGTTCTCCAAGCGCGACAAGGAACTGCGCGACATGGGCGCCGCGATGAAGGCGGCTTCCGACAAGTTCGAGCGTGATGCACCCACCATGTCCGAGAGCCAGCGCCAGGCACGCCAGCGCCAGCTCGCCGACCAGGACCGGGATCTGCAGCGCAAGAACCGCGAGTTCCAGGAAGACCTGAACGCGCGCAAGAACGAAGAGCTCGCGCACGTGCTGGACAAGGCCAATCGCGTCGTCAAGCAGATGGCCGAGGCCGAGAACTACGACGTCATCCTGCAGGAAGCGGTGTACGTCAACCCCAAGCACGACATCACCGACAAGGTCCTCAAGGCGATGAACGCCTCGGCGGGCAAGTAAGCGGCAGGTTCTGGCGAGGGCCGCGAGGTGAGCTTGCACCTGGGTGCCATTGTTGACGCCCTGGGTGGCCGGCTCGAAGGGGGCGACCCGCAGACACTGATCGAGCGCATCGCGCCGCTGGACACCGCCGGCGGCGCGGATCTTTCCTTCCTCAACAACCCGCGCTACGCGGCGCAACTGGCGGCCAGCAAGGCCGCCTGTGTCATCGTCGCGCCCCTGCTGCGCGCGCAGGCGCTGGCGCGCGGCGCCTGCATCGTCACCGACGACCCCTACGCCTACTTCGCCCGCGCCACGCAGCTGTGGGCGCGCGCGCACGGTCTGCTGGCCGAGCCGGGCATACACCCGAGCGCCGTCGTGCACTCCGAGGCGCAGGTCGATGTCAGCGCCAGCATAGGCCCGCTGTGCGTGGTCGAGCGCGGCGCGGTGATCGGCGCGCACACGGTGCTCAAGTCGCGTGTGACGCTGGGCGCGCGCTGCCGCGTGGGCGCGCGCTGCATCGTGCACGCGGGCGTGTCCATCGGCGCCGACGGCTTCGGCTTCGCGCCCGAGGCAGGCAGCTGGGTCAAGATCGAGCAGCTCGGCGCCGTGACGATAGGCGACGACGTGGAGATCGGCGCCAACACCTGCATCGACCGCGGCGCGCTCGACGACACGGTGATCGAGGACGGCGTGAAGCTCGACAACCTGATCCAGATCGCGCACAACGTGCACATCGGCCACCACACGGCCATCGCGGGCTGCACGGCGATCGCGGGCAGTACGCGCATCGGCGCGCACTGCACGATCGCGGGGGCAGCGTCCATCGTTGGGCACCTGACGATTGCCGAGCGCACGCACATCTCCGCCACGACGCTGGTGACGCGCTCGATCACCGAGCCCGGACGCCACGTCACGGGCGCCTTCCCCATGGACGACAATGCGGCTTGGGAAAAGAACGCGGCCACCTTGCGCAAGCTCTATCAGCTGCGTGAGCGCGTCAAGGCCCTTGAACAACAATTGCAGGACGATTCCAGAGCCCGAAAACCATGATGGACATCCAATACATCCTCAAACAATTGCCGCACCGCTATCCCTTTTTGCTGGTGGACAAGGTGGTCGAGCTCGAGCGCAACCAGCGCATACGCGCCGTCAAGAACGTCACGTTCAACGAGCCGTTTTTCATGGGACACTTTCCGGGCCGCCCGGTCATGCCTGGCGTGCTCATCCTTGAAGCATTGGCGCAGGCCGCGGGCCTGCTGGCGTTCGACGCCATGGGACAGGTGCCGGACGAGAACAACATCTACTACTTCGTCGGCATCGACGGCGCGCGCTTCAAGCACCCCGTGGTGCCGGGCGACCAGCTGATTCTGGACATCACCATCGACCGCGTGCGCGGCGGCATGTGGAAGTTCAACGGCGTGGGCCGCGTGGGCGAGGAAGTGGCGGCCGAGGCACAGCTCATGTGCACCATGCGCCACCTGGGCGACGACACGGGCAAGTGAGCGTGAGCCTCGTCCACCCGACGGCGATCATCGAACCCGGCGCCGAGCTGGGCGCGGGCGTGAGCGTCGGGCCCTACACCGTCATCGGGGCGCGGGTGAAGATCGGCGCGCGCACGCGCATCGCCGCGCACTGCGTGATCGAGGGCGACACCACCCTGGGCGAGGACTGCGCCGTCTTCCAGTTCGCGTCGCTCGGCGCCGTGCCGCAGGACAAGAAATACGCGGGCGAGGCGACGCGCCTTGAAATCGGCGCGCGCAACACCATCCGCGAGTTCTGCACCTTCAACATCGGCACCGCGCAGGACCGGGGTGTGACCACCATCGGCGACGACAACTGGATCATGGCCTACGTGCACATCGCGCACGACTGCGTGGTGGGCAACCAGACCATCCTCGCCAACAATGCGACGCTCGCGGGCCACGTGCACGTGGGCGACTGGGCCATCGTCGGCGGCCTCACCGGCGTACACCAGTTCAGCCACATCGGCGCGCACGCGATGGCGGGTTTCGGCAGTCACATCGCGCAGGACGTGCCGCCCTTCATGATGGTCGACGGCCACCCGCTCGCGGTGCGCGGCCTCAACGTCGAAGGGCTGCGCCGGCGCGGCTTTTCGGTCGAGCGCATCGCCGCGCTCAAGCAGGCCTACCGCGTGCTCTACCGCGAGGGGCTCACGCTCGCCGCCGCGATCACGCAGATCGACGAGCTGGCCGAGAGCCACCCCGATTCCGAGGACGACCTCGTGCTGCTCGGCGGCTTCCTGCGCGGCGCCACGCGCGGCATCGTGCGCTGACCGCGATGATCGACGCGCCCCGCGTGGCCATGGTGGCGGGCGAAACCTCGGGCGACCTGCTCGCGGGCCTGCTGCTCGATGGCCTGAAGGCCCGCTGGCCGGGCCTGGCGAGCTTTGGCATCGGCGGCGCGCGCATGGCCGAGCAGGGCTTTGACGCCTGGTGGGGGAGCGAGCGCCTGGCGGTGCATGGCTACAGCGCGGAGCTCCTCGTGCGCCTGGCGGGCATCGTGCGCATCCGCCGGCAGTTGCGCGCACGCCTGCTGCGGCACAGGCCCGATGTGTTCGTCGGCGTGGACGCGCCGGACTTCAACCTGGGCCTGGAAGCGCGCCTGCGTGCGGCGGGTATCAAGACGGCGCACTTCGTCTGCCCTTCGATCTGGGCCTGGCGGCCGGAGCGGGTGGTGAAGATCCGCGCCGCCGCCGATCACGTGCTGTGCCTGTTCCCGTTCGAGCCCGAGCTGCTGGCGCGCCACGACATCGCGGCCACGTTCGTGGGCCACCCGCTCGCCAGCGTCATTCCCCTGGCGCCCGACCGCGGCGGCGCCCGCGCGCGGCTGGGCCTGGCACCGCACGACGAGGTGCTGGCCGTGCTGCCCGGCAGCCGCCGCGCCGAGGTGGCGTATCTGGCATCCGTGTTCTTTCAGGCTGCAGCGCTTGTGCAGCAAGCGCGGCAAGCTATCAAAATCGTGGTTCCTGCCGTGCCGGCCTTGCACGCACGCATCGAAGCGGCGGCGCGCGATGCCGGGGTGTCGGGGCGGGTGCACATCGTCACCGGCCGCTCGCACGAGGTGCTCGCCGCGTGCGACGTGACGCTGATCGCCAGCGGCACCGCCACGCTGGAGGCCGCGCTCTTCAAGCGCCCCATGGTCATCGCCTACCGCATGCACCCGTGGAGCTGGCGCCTGATGCGGCGCAAGCAGCTGCAGCCCTGGGTGGGTCTGCCCAACGTCCTGAGCCGCGACTTCGTCGTGCCTGAGCTGCTGCAGGACGCGGCCACGCCGCGCGCGCTCGCCGATGCGGTGCTGAAATGGTTCGATGCGCCCGAAGCGGTGCAACAGGTGCAGCAGCGCTTTGCCTTGCTGCACGAGAGCCTGCGCCGCGATACCTCTACACTCGCCGCCGATGCCGTCGCGCACCTTCTTGCCTGAACAGGCGGCGTTCGACTGGAACGCGGAGGCCGCCGTGCTCGTCGCCGGCGTGGACGAAGCCGGGCGCGGGCCGCTCGCGGGGCCGGTGGTGGCGGCCGCCGTCATCCTCGACCCCGCGCGGCCCATCGCGGGCCTGGCCGATTCCAAGCAGCTGACGGCCCAGCGGCGCGAGTCCTTGTTCGCGTTGATCCAGCAGCGCGCGCAGGCCTGGTGCGTGGCCGAGGCCAGCCGCGAGGAGATCGACCGCCTCAACATCCTGCAGGCGACGATGCTGGCGATGCGCCGTGCCGTCGAGGGGCTGGCGATCGAGCCTGCGCGCGTGCTCGTCGATGGCAACCGGCTGCCCCCACTCGCCATCGCGGCCGAAGCCATCGTCAAGGGCGATGCAAAGGTGGCCGCGATCTCGGCGGCCTCCATCCTCGCCAAGGTCACGCGCGACCGCTGGTGCCTTGAACTGCACGCGCGCTACCCGCACTACGGGTTCGACCGCCACAAGGGCTACGGCACGGCCGAGCACCTGGCGGCTCTCGAAGAGTGGGGGCCATGCCCCGAGCACCGGCGCTCGTTCGCTCCCGTGGCGCGGGCCGCCGCGCTGCACGGCGGCGGACAATAGCGCGATGCACGCAGAGCCCACCTTCATCGCGTCGCGCGACAACCCACTGGTCAAGCAGCTCAAGCGCCTGGCGCACGAGAGCGGCGCCTACCGCAGGCAGGGCCGCGTCTGGCTGGAGGGCGAGCACCTGTGCAGCGCACTGCGCGCGCGCGGTCTGCGGCCCGAGCTGGCGGTGTTTTCAGAGTCATATTGGCATCAAACGCATGCCCATCAAGCGCAGGCAGCTATCAAAACCGTGGTCATTGCCGATGCGCTCTGGCGCGAGTTCACCGCGCTCGAATCGCCCGAGGGCATGGGCTGCGTGGTGGCGCTGCCCGAACCGCCTGGCCTGCTGCCCGATGCGCCTACGGTGGTGCTCGACCGTGTGCAGGATGCGGGTAACGTCGGCTCCATCCTGCGCAGCAGCGGGGCCTTCGGCTTCACGCAGGTGGCGGCGCTCAAGGGCACGGCGCTGCTATGGTCGCCCAAGGTGCTGCGCGCGGGCATGGGCGCGCACTTCGGCCTGCGGCTGGTCGAAGGCCTGAGCGAGTCCGATCTGGAGGGCCTCGCCGTGCCGCTGCTCGCCACCAGCTCGCATCAAGGCGAATGGCTGCACAGCGCGCGCCTGCCCTGGCCCTGCGGCTGGCTGCTGGGCCATGAAGGGCAGGGCGTCTCCCCTGCGTTGCAGGCGCGTGCGGCTGCGCACATCCGCATCGCCCAGCCGGGCGGCGAAGAATCGCTGAACGTGGCCGCCGCCGCCGCGATCTGCCTGCACGCGAGCGCGGCCCAGCAGACTCGCGCATAAGCGCTTACAGTGCCGATCGCGCGAGGCCAGGCCGTGCTCCACCGTCGGCACGCCGCGCGTGACCCATAGCGTTGAAACATCACGAAAGGTTCCCTTCATGTCCATAGCAACCACAACGGCCCAACTGCGGCCCTACGTGCTCACGCTGCTTCGCCTGACGACGGCCTACATGTTCCTGCTGCATGGCTGGATGAAATTCTCCGGTGGTGTGGCCTGGGGGTCGCTGCCGGGTGTCGCCATGTGTGTTGATTTCCACGCAAACCTGACCCACCATTTCCATCGCGATCTGACCCACCCTTGTTCTTGAACTTTACGCTCACGTTGTGGATAAGTTCTTGGGCG
>MEFV01000006.1 GCA_001725255.1 Comamonas sp. SCN 67-35
ATTCATCTCGGACTCCTTTCGTTTGAAGACCTGATCCCCACGCCAATGAAGACCAGTGCGCATTTGTCGCGCAAACAAACGGGGGAGTCCATCCCATCAATCAAGCGTACGCGCTACGCGCGCCGCTGATTTCGAGCGTTGGGCATCAAACCGCCATTGGCCTGGCGTTAATTCGGAGACAACCATGTCACATGAAATCGCCGCAATCACTCGCGTCGTCAATGCCTTTGCCGAGGCTTGGAATCGCCACGACATGAATGCGTTCGCTGAACTGTTTGCGCAAGATGCCGAGTTCGTCAATGTTGTCGGCATCTGGTGGAAGGGGCAACCAGAGATAAAGGCGGCGCATGAGTTCACGCATCAAACAATGTTCAAGAACAGCCGACTGAGCCTTCAGGAGGTCTCAGTGCGCCTTCCCGCGCCGGAAATTGCAATCTCGCGGTGCCGCTGGACATTGGAAGGTCACGTGTCGCCCGAAGGCGACGCACTGCCAGCACGTCACGGCATCTTGGTCAACACCTTGCGGAAGATCGACGGCGCGTGGCGCATCATCGACTCGCAGAACACAGACATCGTCGAAGGCGTTTTGTCCAGGCCTCAATAGCTACGGGTGCCGATGGTTAACATGCTTGAGGGTTCGCATTTGCTAGATGCCCAGCTGAGCCAGGTGCTGCCTGATTCCGACGTTAAGCCACATAGGACACTGCACCATCCATGAAGCGTATCAAGGTAACATTTCTCGCCATCCTGCTGCTGCTCACCGCGCTCTGGCTGGCGGCCGACACGCTGATGCCGGTGCCGTTCACCTACTTCACATTCCGCGCGGTGTTCATGCAATACAGCGGCGTGATCGGCATCGGCCTGATGAGCATCGCCATGCTGCTGGCCTTGCGTCCGAAACGGCTGGAACCGCATCTGGACGGCCTGGACAAGATGTACCGCCTGCACAAGTGGCTGGGCATCACCGCCCTGGCGGTTTCCGTCGTTCACTGGTGGTGGGGGCAAGGCACCAAATGGATGGTGGGCTGGGGATGGCTGGCGAAGCCCACGGGTGAACCGAATGCGGGGGGCACCCTCGGCACCATCGAAGGCTGGCTGCGCAGCCAGCGGGGGTTGGCCGAATCGGTCGGCGAATGGGCGTTCTACGCCGCCGCCGTGCTGATCGTGCTGGCCCTGGTCAAGCGCTTCCCCTACCACTGGTTCGTCAAAACCCACAAGTTGCTGGCGCTCGCCTACCTGGCCCTGGCCTATCACTCCATTGCGCTCACCGAGATGGATTACTGGACGCAGCCGGTCGGCTGGGTGCTGGCGGCCTTGCTGGCGGGCGGCAGCGCGGCGGCGTTGCTGACCCTGGCCGGCCGGATCGGCGCCAGCCGCAAGGTTCAGGGCCGCATCGCGGCTCTGACCGACTTTCCCGCGCTGCGCATCCTTGAAACCGCCATCGTGCTGGAACACGGCTGGCGCGGCCACGCCGCTGGCCAGTTCGCCTTCGTCACCGCCGACAGGGTCGAAGGCGCACATCCCTACACCATCGCCTCGGCCTGGAACCCGGCTGACCGTCGGCTTGTCTTCATCACCAAGGCGCTGGGCGACCACACCAGCCGCCTGCGAGAGCATTTGAAAATCGGCATGCCGGTGACGGTGGAAGGCCCTTACGGCTGCTTCGACTTCGAGGATGCGCAGCCGCGCCAGATCTGGGTTGGCGCGGGCATTGGCATCACGCCCTTTATTGCCCGCCTCAAGTCCCGGGCCGCAACGCCGGAGGCGAAGGCGATCGACCTCTTTCATCCGACGTCCGAGTTCGACCGCAATGCCATCGATCTTCTCACCGAGGACGCAGCGGCGGGCGACGCACGCCTGCATCTGCTGATCGGCGACAAGGATGGGCGCCTGAATGGCGAACGTATCCGCGCGGCCGTGCCGCAATGGCAATCGGCCAGCATCTGGTTCTGCGGCCCGGCGGGGTTTGGTCAGTCGCTGCGCGAGGATTTTCTCGCCCATGGCCTGCCGCCTGATCGATTCCATCAGGAGCTGTTTCAGATGCGCTGAGGGCAGCCTCGATACAGTCTGTTCAAGCGCTGCGCCCGATGGGGTGGAATTCATCGATGGCCTGTTCGGTGACCCCATCAGCGCGTTTCGGATCTAGCGCAGGCCCTGAGGGCTCGGTGCAGGATGGCGGCTGGCAACTCAAACGGGCTCAAGGCGCGACCTGGGTCACGACCGGGGCCTGCTGCGTGGGCAGTTGCACCGACTCCACCGGCTCGGCCAGCCAGCGGTCCATGAGGCCCGCCCCCACCCACATGCCGGCAAGCGCCAGCCAGGCGGTGAGCGCGAAGATCGAGCCGCCCGTCATGCCCGCGCCCACGGCGCAGCCGCCCGCCAGCATGCTGCCAAAGCCCATGGCGATCGCGCCCAGCACGTAACGCGCCATGCTGTAGCCGTCCTTGAAGCCCTCCACCTTGAATTCGCGGCCCGCGAGCGCGCCCAGGAGGGACCCGGCGAACACCGCGGGCAGCATGCCGGCATCGAAGCCGAAAGGCGTCTTCGCGTCGGTCAGCACGCGCATCAACCACTCCGCCGACGGGCCGCTGAACGTCACCCCCTGCGTCTGCACCACATCGAAGCTCGCGCGCGAGACGGCGTAGCTGAACCACCACGCGAGCGCCACCGCCAGCCCCGTGCCGACGCCGCCCACCCACATCCACAGGCGATTTCCGCTGCGCAGCGAGAAGAAGACCGCCACCGACAGCCACACGAGGCCAAGCACCAGGCCATCCCAGGTGCCCCAGCCGACGGCCTTGAGCAGATGGCGCGCGTCCCCTCCTTCGATGGTCCACCAGCCTGAGATGAGATTGCGCAGCGGCGCCAGGCTGCCCGAGAGCGCCGCCTGCGCCGTCACGGCAAAGACCAGCCCCGAGAGCAGCGCGCGCAGGTTGCCGTTGGCCGAGAGCACGAGCAGGCGGCTGGCGCAGCCGCGCGTCATGATCATGCCGGCGCCGAAGATGAGCCCGCCCACCAGCGCGCCCGACAGGCTGCCGCGGCTTGCCAGCTGGCGCGCGCCGCTCACGTCGAGTCCGCCGAGGAGGATCAGCGCCTGCACCGCCACTACGGCCGAGGAAAACGCCAGCAGCCACACCGAGAGCTTCTCGCCGAACTTGCCGTGCCAGAATTCGATCACCGCGGCGCGCAGGCAAAAGCGCGAGCGCTGGGCAAAGAAGCCGAAGAGCAGGCCCACGACCGCGCCCGCGCCCAGCAGTACCCTGGCCGTACCGTAGTGGTCGACGAGAGAGGTCAGTGGATCGGCCATGGTTCGTGTGCCCTCATCGCGCCGCTGCCGCAAAGTAATTCTGTATCTACTTATACACCCAGAACCGCCCCACCCGGCTCTACACTGTCGCCCATTGCACACCGACGGCCATGAACCTTCCCGACTTGTCCTTTCTGTCGCGCAATGAGGCGCCCCGCGATCCGGCGCCCGCGCGCCGCGATGCCGCAGCGGCACCCGCAGGTGCCGCGCACGGGCCTGACGAGAACCACGGCGGCGGCGAAGGGCGGCGCGCCAAGGGGCCGCAGGCCGAGCTGATCGAGCAGTTGCGCGCGGCCCAGCGCGAGCTGCAGATACAGAACCAGGAGCTGCTCTACAGCCAGCAGGCGGCGGAAAGCGCCTCCGAGCGCTTCGAGGCGCTTTTTGCCAGCGTGCCCTTGTCCCTCATGGTGCTCGACGAGCACGACATGGTGGTCCAGGCCAACGCCATGGCGCACCGCTCGTTCCAGCCCACCGAGTTCGATCGTCCGCTGACCTCGCTCATGCCCTTCGTGAGCGACAGCGATGCCGACCGCGTGCACCGCGCCTTCGCCAGCGCCCGCGTGCACGGGCGCAGCGACACCTCCGAGGTGGTGTTCCAGATCGGCAGCAATCGGCGCATGACGAGCGACCTGCACATCGCCTACATCGAGACGCAGCAGGGCAGCGGCACGCCGCTGCGCCAGTTTCTGTGCGCCGTCATCGACCAGGGGCCGCTGCTGGCCGAACGCCAGACGCTGCAGCAACGCAACGAGCAGCTGCACGCGGGCGAGCGGCGGCTGGAGGCCGTGATCAACTCGGCGCTGGACGCCATCGTCTGCGTCGACCAGCACCAGCGCATCACCGTGTTC
This sequence comes from Comamonas sp. SCN 67-35, assembly GCA_001725255.1. Taxonomy (GTDB): domain Bacteria; phylum Pseudomonadota; class Gammaproteobacteria; order Burkholderiales; family Burkholderiaceae_C; genus Comamonas_C. The sequence goes on from MEFV01000006.1 coordinate 4,156, forward strand.
AACCCCACGGCGGCGGCGCTGTTTCAGTGCCCGACGCGCGATGCGCTGGGCAGCCCGCTCTCGCGCTTCTTCCCTGATCTGGAGCGCGCCCCGGCCTACGCGCAGCTGACCACGCAGGTGGCGATGGGCGAGATGCATGCGCGCACGGCCACGGGCCGACTGCTGGCCGTGGAGGTGAACATGGCCTTCGAGCACCACGAGGGCAACCTCACGACCACGGTGTTCGCGCGCGACCTCACCGCGCGCAAGAGGGCCGAGAAACGCCGCCAGGAGCTGGAGGTGCAGCTGCGCGAGTCGCAGAAGATGCAGGCCGTGGGCACGATGGCGGGCGGCATCGCGCACGATTTCAACAACATCCTGCACGCCATTCTGGGCAACGTCGAGCTGGCCAAGGCGGACGCGGCCACCCCCGACACCGACGCGCGCGTGCTGGAGAGCCTGCGCGAGATCGACAAGGCGGCGCGCCGCGCACGCGACCTGGTGCGCCAGATCCTCGCCTTCAGCCGCGACGAAGCGCGCCAGCGCCACGCGGTGCAGCTCACCGACCTGATGCGCGAAACCGAGCGGCTGGTGCGCGTCACGCTGCCGAAGAACATCCTGTTCGAGGTGCACACGCCCGCGCGGCTGCCCCTCATCCTGGCCGACGCCACGCAGGTGGAGCAGGCGCTGCTGAACCTGTGCACCAATGCCGTGCAGGCGCTGGGCACGCGCCTCGGGCAGGTGCGCATGCGGGCGCAGGTGCTGCGGCTCGAACCCCAATTGCGCGAGCGCCTGCATCTGTCCGAGGCGACGTGCGTGGCGCTGGACGTGGCCGACGACGGCCCGGGCATGGATGCGCAGACCCGCGCGCGGATCTTCGAACCCTTTTTCACCACCAAGCCCGTCGGCCAGGGCACGGGGCTGGGCCTGCCCGTGGTGCACGGCGTCATGCGCACGCACGGCGGCGCCATCGACGTGCGCAGCGCACCGGGCAAGGGCTGTTGCTTCACGCTGTACTTTCCGCTGGCCGACGTCGACGCCGAGCCGCAAGACCTCAGCAGGCCCGCCCCGCTGCTGTCCGCCGCGGAGATGGCCGCGCCCGCCGATGCGCGCAAGCCCTGCGTGATGTATGTCGACGACGACGAAGCGCTGGTGTTTCTGGTGCAGCGCCTGCTCGGGCGGCGCTCGTGCGAGGTGTGCGGCTTCACCGACCCGCAGGCCGCGCTCGCGGCCCTGGCTCGCCAGCCGGATCGCTACGACCTGGTGATCACGGACTACAACATGCCCTCCTTCTCCGGGGTGCAGCTGCTGCGCGCCGCGCGCGCGATCCGTGCCGACCTGCCCGTGGCGCTGGCCTCGGGCTACATCACCGCGGAGATCGAGCAGGCCGCCCTTGATGAAGGCGCCCGCGCGCTCATCCACAAGCCCAACGACGTGCAGGAACTGTGCCGGACCGTGGACCGGCTGCTCCATGGCGGCGACTGATGCGGGGCCTGCACCACCGTGCGTGCATGAAGACGAGGACCTGCTCGTGCTCGACAAGCCCGCCGGATGGCTGTGCGTGCCCGGGCGCGGCCCGCTCAAGCAGGATGCGCTGAGCACCCGCGCGCAGCAGCGCTGGCCGGGCGCGCTCATCGTGCATCGGCTGGATCAGGCCACCTCCGGCCTGGTGCTGATGGCGCGCAGCCCGGCCATGCAGCGGCTGCTGAGCATCGCCTTCGCCCGGCGCGAAGTCGCCAAGCATTACGAAGCCGTCGTGCACGGCCTGCCGCATGCGCAGGTCAGGGCCGACGGCGACGGATGGCAGCTGATCGATGTGCCCCTGGCGGCGGACTGGCCCAACCGCCCGCGCCAGAAGGTGGACACGATCCACGGCAAACCCAGCCAGACGCTCTGGCGCACACTCGCGCATGACGGCGCGAATGGCACCACGCGGCTTGAACTGCGGCCGCTCACGGGACGCACGCACCAGTTGCGGCTGCACCTGGCGCACATCGGCCACCCCATCGTCGGTGATGCGCTCTATTCCCCCGCCGACGCGAGCGCAAACGGCCCGCGACTGCTGCTGCACGCCTGCCGCCTGCGGCTGCGCCACCCCGGCACCGGCGCCTGGCTGCAACTGGCGTCGCCGGCACCTTTCTGATACTTCTGATTCAATCGCGTGCACCCGGATGCCTGTGTACCGGGAATCTGTTTGCACCACAGGACTCTGATGCCCCATGGCTTCATCTCATCTTTTCATCATCACCGGCGCTTCGCGCGGCCTGGGCCTGGCTCTGGCACGCGAGCTGCTGCAGCCCGGCCACAGCCTCGTCCTCATGGCGCGCCACGCCGACACCAGTCTGCGCGCGCCGCCGGGCGCGCGCCTGGAGCAATGGCAGCACGACCTGAGCGAGGCCGCGCCCGCCGCGCAACGCCTGGGCGAGTGGCTGGGCGCGCAGGTCGCGCGGCAGTACGCCAGCGCCACGCTCATCAACAACGCGGGGCAGCTCGCGCACATCGCACCGCTGAGCCAATGCGCGGGCAGCGCACAGCAAGCCTCGATCGCGTCGGCGCTGCGCGTGGGCCTGGAGGCACCGATGCTGCTCACCGCGCAGTTCCTGGCGGCCACCGAGCGCTGGCCCGCGCGGCGCAAGGTGCTCAACATCTCCTCGGGGCTGGGGCGCAGGCCCATGGCCGCGCAGGCCAGCTACTGCGCCGCCAAGGCGGGGCTGGATCACTTCACGCGCTGCGTGGCGCTGGAAGAAGCGGCCAAGCCCCATGGCGCGCGCATCTGCTCGCTCGCGCCCGGCGTGATCGACACCGACATGCAGCTGCAGCTGCGCAGTGCCGATGCGGCCACGTTCCCCGACCGGGAGCGGTTTCAGAACCTGCACGCCCAGCAGCAGCTCACGAGCGCCCATGACACGGCCGCGCAGGTGCTGGCGTGGCTGCAGCGCCCGGACTTCGGCCTGGAGCCGGTGGCCGACATCCGCTCGCCCGGGACCGGCCCGAGCGGCACCGGCGCGGTCCGGGAGAAATTTGCGACACCATAGTGCATGATCGGGGGTTCGGGCAGCTTGCAGCAATGCCCTTGTGCAGTCACTCAAAAGACAGACCATGGATGAACCCATCCTTACGATCGAAGAACGCGAAGCGATCAATTCCGGTCGCTGGTTTTCCTCGTTGTCGCCTTCGTTGCGGCACGACATTCTTCGATGCACCTACGTCAAACGCTACAAGGACGGCGCGCTGATCGCGGCGCGCGGCGACCTGCCCGAGGAATGGATCGCCTGTGCGCGCGGCGCGGTGCGCGTGAGCTCGACGTCGCTGTCGGGCAAGCAGATCACGCTCACCTACGTGGAGCCGGGCATCTGGTTCGGCGACGTCGCGATGCTGGACGGCGACCAGCGCACGCACGATGCCTACGCGCATGGCGAGACCACCATCGTGTGCGTGGCGCGCGCGGATTTCCGCAAGATCCTCGCGCAGCACACCGAACTCTACGAGGCGCTGCTGCGCCTGCAGGCGCGGCGCATCCGCCAGCTCTTCGGCCTGGTGGAAGACCTCAACACGCTGCCGCTGCGCGCGCGCCTGGCCAAGCAGCTGCTGCACCTGGCGCGCAGCTACGGCGTCACCAGCCTCTCGCGCGAGGGCGAGGTGCGCATCGGGCTGCATCTGGCGCAGGAAGAGCTGGCGCAGCTGCTGGGCGCCTCACGCCAGCGCGTCAATCAGGAGCTCAAAACCCTGGAGCGCGAGGACGTCATCCGCATCGAGCCGGGTGGGCTGGTGCTGCGCGACCGTTCGGCGCTGCTGCAAATCACGGAAAGCATCGGCTAGCATGCAATCAAAAGCGTAGCTGCCCACGCTTTTTCACCAACGATTCCAATTATTTTATCGTTGGATTCCATTTGCTGGCATGCGCTGGCAGCTACTCTTTTTGAAAGGCTGGCCATGGCTTCCTACGACCAGTTCATCGGCACGCGCCCGGTCTCGGGCCAGCACGCGTTCGACGTCGATGCCTTCACCGCCTGGGCGCGCCAGCACGTCGAGGGCTTCGCCGGGCCGCTGCAGGTGCAGCTGTTCAAGGGCGGGCAATCCAACCCCACCTACCTCTTGAGCACGCCCGCGCGCAGCTACGTGATGCGCTCCAAGCCCGGGCCGGTGGCCAAGCTGCTGCCGTCGGCGCATGCCATCGAGCGCGAATTCGCGGTGGTGCAGGGCCTGGCGGGTACTGCCGTGCCGGTGCCGCGCATGATCGCGCTGTGCGAGGACGAATCCGTCATCGGCCGCGCGTTCTACCTCATGGAGCACATGCAGGGGCGCGTGCTCTGGGATCAGTCCCTGCCCGGCATGAGCGTGGCCGAGCGCGGCGCGATCTACGACGAGATGAATCGCGTGATCGCCGCGCTGCACTGCGTGGACCCCGCGGCGCAGGGTCTGGCGCACTACGGCAAGCCGGGCAACTATTTCGAGCGCCAGATCGGCCGCTGGAGCAAGCAGTACCGCGCCTCCGTCACCCAGCCCATCGCCGAGATGGACCGCCTGATGGACTGGCTCCCCGCGCACATGCCCGAGAGCGCGCGCGACGAGAGCCGCGTCGCCATCGTGCACGGCGACTACCGCTTGGACAACCTGATGTTCCACCCGAGCGAGCCGCGCATCATCGCGGTGCTCGACTGGGAACTGTCCACGCTCGGCCACCCGCTGGCGGACTTCGCCTACCACTGCATGAGCTGGCACATCCCGGCGCAGCTCGGGCGAGGCATCGCGGGGCTGGACCTGGCGCAGCTGGGCATCCCGAGCGAGCGCGACTACATCCACCGCTACTGCGAGCGCAGCGGCATCACGGACACCGCCAGCCTGCACGCCGACTGGAACTTCTACCTCGCCTACAACCTGTTTCGCATCGCCGCCATCCTGCAGGGCATCGCCAAGCGCGTGGAAGACGGCACCGCCGCCAGCAGCGAAGCGAAGGCCGCGGGCGCGCAGGCCCGCCCCATGGCGGCGCTCGCCTGGTCGTTCGCCAGCCGCAGTTGACCATCTCACCCAAACCACCATCGAGGAAAGCCCATGGACTTCGACTACTCCCCCAGGACCCGAGAACTGCAGGCGCGCCTGACGCAGTTCATGGACGAGCACGTCTACCCGGCGGAAAAGGAGCTCGCCGCCGAACTGGCCGCGAACACGACCGCAGGCAAGCGCTGGACGCCGCTCAAGACCATAGAAAACCTCAAGCCCAAGGCCCAGGCCGCGGGCCTGTGGAACCTGTTCCTGCCGGTCGATACCGCCGAGGCCTCGGGTTACCACGGCGCGGGCCTGACCAACCAGGAATATGCGCCGCTGGCCGAGATCATGGGGCGCGTGCTCTGGGCCAGCGAGGTCTTCAACTGCTCGGCGCCCGACACCGGCAACATGGAAACCATCGCCCGCTACGGCAGCGAAGCCATCAAGGCCGAATGGCTGACCCCTCTGCTCGAAGGACGCATCCGCTCGGGCTTCGCCATGACCGAGCCCGAAGTGGCATCCAGTGACGCCACCAACATCACCACGCGCATCGAGCGCGATGGCAACGACTACGTCATCACCGGCCGCAAGTGGTGGACCAGCGGCGCGGGCGACCCGCGCTGCAAGGTTTTCATCACCATGGGCAAGACCGACCCCGACGCCGCCAAGCATTCGCAGCAGAGCATGATCGTCGTGCCCTCGGACACCCCCGGCATCACGGTGCTGCGCAACCTCAACGTCTTCGGCTACGACGACGCGCCGCACGGTCACGCCGAAGTGCTCTTCGACCACGTGCGCGTGCCCGCGGCCAACATCCTGCTGGGCGAGGGCCGGGGCTTCGAGATCGCACAGGGGCGCCTCGGCCCGGGGCGCATCCACCACTGCATGCGCCTGATCGGCCAGGCCGAGCGCGCGCTGGAGCTCATGTGCAAACGCGCCAGCAGCCGCGTGGCCTTCGGCAAACCCATCGCCGCGCAGACCGTGACGCAGGAGCGCATCGCAGAGGCCCGCTGCAAGATCGACATGGCGCGCCTGCTCACCCTCAAGGCCGCATGGATGATGGACACCGCGGGCAACAAGGTCGCGCGCACCGAGATCGCGATGATCAAGGTCGTCGCGCCCAGCATGGCCTGCCAGGTGATCGACTGGGCCATCCAGGCGCATGGCGGCGGCGGCGTGAGCGATGACTTCCCGCTCGCCTACGCCTACGCCAACGCGCGCACGCTGCGCTTTGCCGACGGCCCGGACGAGGTGCACCGCAACGCCATCGCCAAGTGGGAGCTGGGCAAATACGCGCCCGCCAGGCCCGCCACGCGCTGACACCCGGCGCGCGCCGCTCGGCCGCGGCGCGCCACTGTCACGCTGGCGTGAGCAACTGTCTTGCGAGCCCGGCTTCTCAGGCGTATAGATCTGATCCAAGAATAAGCATTTCATGATTATGATTCAATGGTTGTTGTATCATTGAAAAATGAATGAAACTCAAGCTGTCACCGCCCTTGGCGCCCTGGCTCATGCGCAGCGCCTGCGTGTGTTCCGCGCCCTGGTCGTCGCCGGCCCCGAGGGGCTCACGCCCAGCGTGCTGGCCGACCAGTTCGACGTGGCTCGCAACGCGCTGTCCTTCCACCTGAAGGAACTGGCCCATGCCGGCCTCGTCACGGTTGAACAGCAAGGCCGCAATCTCATTTACCGCGCCGACTTCTGCCAAATGAACGGGCTGCTTGGCTACCTCACCGAACACTGCTGCCAGGGCGGCACGTGCGAGGCCACCGCTGCTTCCCCCGTCTGTACCTCCTGCTGAAAGGCACCCCATGAAACGCTTTCACGTCCACCTGCACGTGGATGACCTGGACCGCAGCATCGGCTTCTATTCGCAACTGTTCGCTGCGCAGCCGGCACGCGTCGAAGTCGATTACGCAAGCTGACGCGGGCCACCCATGACCGAAGCCACCACGGCCGGCCGCGCGCCGGCCATGCCCGGCATGAGCGTCTTCGAGCGCTTCCTGACCGTCTGGGTGCTGCTGTGCATCGTCGCCGGCATTGCCCTGGGCCAATTCGCACCCGGCGTGTTCCAAGCCATCGGCCGCATGGAGATCGCCCAAGTCAACCTGCCCGTGGGCCTATTGATCTGGGTCATGATCGTTCCGATGCTGCTCAAGGTGGACTTCGGCGCCCTGAGCCAGGTCAGGGAGCATTGGCGTGGCATCGGCGTGACGCTGTTCGTGAACTGGGCGGTCAAGCCGTTCTCGATGGCGCTGCTGGCGTGGATTTTCATCCGCCAGGTCTTCGCGCAGTGGCTTCCCGCCGATCAGCTCGACAGCTATGTTGCGGGCCTGATCCTGCTCGCTGCTGCGCCCTGCACGGCGATGGTCTTTGTCTGGAGCCGACTGACCGGGGGCGATCCGGTGTTCACGCTGTCGCAGGTGGCCTTGAACGACACCATCATGGTGTTCGCCTTCGCACCCATCGTCGGCCTGCTGCTGGGCCTGTCGGCCATCACGGTGCCGTGGGACACGCTGCTGGTGTCCGTGGCGCTTTATATCGTCGTGCCGGTGATCCTGGCCCAGTTCTGGCGCCGCGCGCTGCTGCGCCGAGGCCGGGCCGCGTTCGCGGCCGCGCTGGCGCGCATGGGCCCGCTGTCCATCGCGGCGCTGCTGCTCACGCTGGTGTTGTTGTTCGCTTTTCAGGGGCAGGCCATCCTGCAACAGCCGCTGGTGATCGCCATGCTGGCGGTGCCGATCCTGATTCAGGTGTTCTTCAACTCCGGGCTCGCCTACTGGCTCAACCGCCGGCTGGGCGAGCGTCACAGCATCGCCTGCCCCTCGGCGTTGATCGGTGCGAGCAACTTCTTCGAGCTGGCCGTGGCCGCCGCCATCAGCCTGTTCGGCTTCCAGTCCGGCGCTGCGCTGGCCACCGTGGTTGGCGTGCTGATCGAGGTGCCCGTGATGCTGCTGGTCGTGCGCGTGGTCAACCGTTCGCGCGGCTGGTACGAGTGCGGCCCGAAACTCTCCGTCCGATAACCAGGACATGCCCATGAGCGCCATCACGATCTATCACAACCCCGCCTGCGGCACGTCGCGCAACGTGCTTGCCATGATCCGCAACAGCGGCGAAGAGCCCACGGTCATCGAGTACCTGAAGACGCCGCCCGACCGTGCCACGCTGGTCAAGCTGCTGGCCGATGCCCATCTGAGCGTGCGCGAAGTGCTACGCGAGAAGGGCACGCCCTATACGGAGCTCGGCCTGGACAATTTCCAATGGACGGATGAGCAGTTGCTCGACGTCATCGAGCAGCACCCCATCCTCATCAACCGGCCCATCGTGGTCACGCCGCTGGGCACGCGCCTGTGCCGGCCTTCGGAGACCGTGCTTGACATCCTGCCGCAGCCGCAGCGTGGCGCGTTCCACAAGGAAGACGGCGAAGCGGTCGTGAATGCCAAGGGCCACCGGGTCTGATTGGCCACTTTCCTCGGCTTGCCAGCCACGAGCAAGCGTTCCTGACCGTGGCACGCCCACCGCAAACGATGCATTTACCGCGAGCCTGACTCGAGTCCCGGTTCAACGAGGCAATGCCCACCAATGCACAGATCGGAGCCCGCAGGCACAGGCCAGCGCGGGTACTGTCCGATCGTCTCCACCACGATCAGCGAGAAGACTCACGCACGGGCTCCCTAGGAGCGAGGGAGGACCGGCTACGTGCTACGGCCAACCCCGAACCCTGAAGATCCGGGCGTGCCAACATCGCCGGACACGCACGTCAAAGATACAAGAGAAAATACGCCCCTCGTGCGGCGGCTTCGGGTTGGTCCGGCCGCGCACGGGCCCAGACTGCCAGACCATGAAAGCCGAAACCGCACCCGCGCCGCTGCCCCAGAAGGCGGCCGCCGAAACCGCCTCTCCCGCCGAGCAGGAGCAGCGCATCCGTGCCCTGCTCTCGCGGCTGGCGCTGTTTGCCGACCTGGATGGCGCGCAGCTGGCGCTGCTGGCCAGCGCCACGCAACGCCAGACCTACGTCCCGGGCGACGTGATCGCGCGCCGCGGCCAGCGCTGCAACGGCATGAGCTTCGTCATCTACGGCTCGGTGCAACTCGTCTACAACGCCGCCTCGGGCAGCGAGCGCACGGTGCGCCTGCTGGGCGCGGGGGCCAGCTTCGGCGAGGCATCGCTCTTCAGCCACCACGACCACATCACCACCGCCACCGCGCTGGCCGACACGCTGATGCTGCACGTGCACGAACGCGTGCTGAGCCCGCTGATCGCCGCCCACGGCCCGCTGGCGCAGCGCCTCATCGCGCACCTGAGCAACCAGCTGTACATGGCGATCTGCGATTTCGGCGCCTTCACCACGCACTCGGGCCCGCAACGCCTCATCGGCTTTCTGCTGCGCGAATCGGCCACCGCCGGCGGCCAGGCTTTCACGCTCGACGTGAGCAAACGCACCATCGCCTCGCGCCTGAACCTCACCCCCGCACATTTTTCCCGCATCCTGCAGGATCTGAGCCAGCGCGGCCTGCTGCGCGTCAACGGCCGCCAGATGCAGGTGCTCGACATCCAGGGCCTGCAGGACTATCACCTGACGGCCTGATACGGTTTTGCATTCAGGCGTAGAGCAAGGCGGGAAGCCGCAGACAGTGCTGTAGCACGGCAAGGCGAACCAACGCAGTTATACGTTTGAAGGCGAAACCGTATGAAGCCGCCAAAACCACCACCCCCCACTCCGGTATCCGTCGGCGGTCGTGCCGGCGGCGCGTGGCAAAATGCCCGCCGCCGCTCAATGACCGACGACCTCGCTACGCATGGGCAAGATACATCTCGCATACAGCACCTTCGGGCTCACCAATCTTGATTTCTCCGCCGCGCTCGACGCGGTGGATCGCGCGGGCTACGAGGGTGTCGAAGTCTCGTTTCACCGCCGCCAGTTCAATCCCTTCCAACTCGGGGACGACGATCTGCGCGCCGTGGGCCGGCATCTCAGCCGCCTGCGCGTCAAGCCCGCGTGCGTGGCCACCGCCTCGCACTTCTTCGACCCGCAGCGTCCGCACGAGCCCTCGCTCATGGCGCTGGAGGTCGCGGGGCGCAAGCGCCGCATCGACCTCGTCAAGCGCGGCATCCACGTCGCGCGCATGCTGGGCGTGAACCTCGTCACCTTCGGCAGCGGCTTCGTGCGCGAGGACCACGTCGCCCACCCCGAAATCGACCCCACCGAGCTGCTGGTCGATTCCATCCGCGAGTGCCTGGCCGAGATCCACGCCGAGGAAGACATCACGCTCCTGATCGAGCCCGAGCCCGGCATGCACATCGAAACCCTGGCCGAAGGCCTGGCGCTGATGCGCGCCGTGGACTCGCCCAAGTTCAAGCTGCACATCGACATCTGCCACGCCTACTGCTCCGAGGCCAACTACATCCAGGCGCTGGGCGAGGCGGCGGCGCACGCGCGCTACCTGCACATCTCGGATGCACGCGAGGGCTGGAACCTGGCCATCCGCCACGACAGCGAGGCGCTCGCCTTCGACCTCGCCCACGCGAGCACGCTGGTGCACTTTCCGGACACGGCCGACTTCCTGCTCGTCGATCCGGACCACGCGATCCACTTCGCCGACGGCCAGCCCAGCGCGGCGCGGCTGCGGCGCATCGACGAACTGCTGACCCGCGCGGGCACCCAGGCCGCGCTGCAAACCGTCGCCTACGCCAGCCTGCCCACGCGCCGGGGGCCGCTGGATGATGAAATCTTCACCTACCTCATCTCCGTGCCGGGCCTGAGCTATGACGTGCTCGAACGCGCCCGCCCCGTCATCGCGTACATGCGCGGTGCCCAGGGCGCACCGCTCGTCGAGCGCATGGTGGCCAACACGCGCACCGGCATCGTGCACTTTCATGAAGTGCCGGGCGAAGGCACGCTCGATTTCGCCGCGAGCTTCAAGGCCCTCACCGATCAGGGCTTCGATGGCTACGGCGCGATCGAGCTCTACCACCACGTCGATGGCTGGGAGCAGGCGCTGGCCGCGAGCTACCGCCACCTCATGCCGCTGATCCGGGCCGCCTGAGCAATGAACACGCCCTCGCCCACCCGCCACGGTGAAGCCGCGCTCGGCTGGCCGCCAGGCCTTACAGGCGAACTCGATCACCGGCGCCTGAAGGCGCCTACGCTCAAGCTGCGCAGCGCCCTGCCCACGCCCGGCGGCGACACGATCTACGCGGTCGATCTGCGCGTGCGCCTGCCCAACCAGGACGCCTTCCTCACCAGCAGCGAGCTGCACTCAATCGAGCACTTCCTGCTGGAGGGTTTCAACCGCCTGCTGCCGCGCAACTTCCTGTCCGTGGGCCTCATGGGCTGCCGCACGGGCTTCTATCTGGGCTTCGTCAACGAAGGGCGCACCGAGGTGCTGTGCGAGGCGCTGGCGCGCATCCTCACCGAAATGCAGAGCGCCCAGGCCGTGCCCTACGCCAACATCGAGCAGTGCGGCAACTGGCGCGATCACAGCCTGCCTGACGCGCAGCGCGTCGCTCGCGAGATCCTGCTGCAGCGCGCCCACTGGCTGGAAGCGGCATGAGCATGACGGGCGAACGCTGGCAGGTGCGCACCCAGCGCCCCATCGCCTACGATGTGGTCAAGACCCCCGGCCTGTTCGCCCCCGGGAGCACGGCGCTGCTGGACTGGGGTCGCCAGGGCGGGCGGCGCTTCGTCGTGCTGGACGCGAATGTCTGGCATCACCACGGCCAGGCGATACGCCAGTGGTTCGGCGCGCACGACATCCAGACCCACTTCGCCATCTTCCCCGGTGGTGAAGAGCACAAGAACATCGACGCGTATCAGGACCTGGCGCGCGCGCTCGACGCCTTCCCCATCCACCGCCGCGACGAACCGCTGATCGCCATCGGCGGCGGCGTGCTCACCGACGTGGCCGCCTTCCTCGCCGCCAGCTATCGGCGCGGCATCCCGCACATCAAGGTGCCCACGACGCTCATGGGCCATATCGATGCGGCGCTCGGCATCAAGAACGGCATCAACTTCGGCACCAGCAAGAACCGCCTGGGCAGCTTCGAGCCACCGATGGCGGTGCTGCTCGATCCGGTTTTCCTCGGCACGCTGCCGCGGCGCCACCTCGTCAACGGCGTGTGCGAAATCATCAAGCTCGCCATCGTGGTGGATGCCGGCCTGTTCGGCATGCTCGAACAAAGCGGCGCCGAGGGCATCGCCACCTCGTTTGCCACGCCCAGGGGCCGCGCCCTGCTCGATCGTGCCATCACCGGCATGCTCGCCGAGCTCTCCCCCAACCTCCACGAGGAAGAGCTCTCGCGCAAGGTCGATTTCGGACACACCTTCAGCTACGGCCTGGAAGCGCGCCATCCCCAGCGCCTGCTGCATGGCGAGGCCGTGCTGCTGGACTGCCTGGTCTCCAGCGTGATCGCCGCGCGGCGCGGGCTGCTGGCCGCCGAAGCGCTGGCACGCATCTTCGCGCTGGTCGAGCACCTTGGCATTCCCTGCGACACCGAGGTGCTCGACACCGAGTTGATGTGGCAGTCGCTGCTCGATCGCATCGAGCACCGCAACGGCCTGCAGCGCGTGCCTCTGCCCACCGCCATCGGCGACTGCATCTTCGCGCACGACATCACGCGCGCCGAGCTGCACCGTGCCAGCACCGAACTCCATGAAAGACTGACCCCCACCCATGAATCGTCCCTCGAACGTTGACAGCCAGGAAATCAGCAAATTCGACCGTGTCGCCCAGCTCTGGTGGGATCCGAACGGCAAGATGGGCATGCTGCACGTCATCAATCCGCTGCGCAGCCAGTTCACCTTCGAGCACACCGACGTGCGCGGCAAGCGCGTCGTCGATGTCGGCTGCGGCGGCGGCATCCTGACCGAAACGCTGGCGAAGGCCGGAGCTCAGGTCGTCGGCATCGACCAGTCCGAGCTCACGCTCGAAGTCGCACGCCAGCACGCCGCGCAAGGCGGCCTTGCCATCGACTACCGCATCCAGACGGTGGAAGAGCTCGTGGCGCAGGAAGCGGGCAGCTACGATGTTGTCACCTGCCTGGAGATGCTTGAGCACGTGCCCAATCCGGCCGCCGTCATCGACGCCTGCGCGCGCCTGCTCAAGCCCGGCGGGCACGCGATCTTCTCCACCATCAACCGTAATTTCAAGGCCTGGCTCTTCGCCATCATCGGCGGCGAGTACGTCCTGCGCATCCTGCCGCGCGGCACGCACCAGTACGAAAAGCTCATCCGCCCCGATGAATTGCGCTCGTGGGCAGGCCAGAGCGGTCTCACGCACCTGCGCAGCGCCAGCCTCATGTACAACCCGCTCTTCAAGAGCTTTCGCGTCGCCGGGGGCCGCGAAGACGTCAACTTCATGATGAGCTACGTGAAGGCAGCCTGACCCATGCTGAGCAAATTCCTCGCCCTCTCGCGCTCCACGCATGGTGTGCTCGACATCGCCATGGCGGGGTTTGCCGCACTGCTGTGGCTGGGCGCCTTCCCGCCCCTGCCGGTGCTCGCCATCGCCCTCGTCACCGCGCTGGCGGGCTACACCGCCATCTACGCGCTCAACGACCTCGTGGGCGTCAAGGCCGATCGCGAAAAGTTCGCCGGCACCGGCATCAACCCCGGCTACTCCGTGGAAGCTTCCGCGCTGCGCTACCCCATCGCCCAGGGCAAGCTCAGCTTTTCCGCGGGCCTGGCCTGGTTCGCCGTCTGGTATCTGGTGGCGCTGCTCGGCGCATGGTGGCTCAACCCCTTCCTTGTCGTCATCGTGCTGGCCGCGCCGGTGCTGGAAATCGTTTACTGCAGGCTGCTCAAGATCACCTGGTGGCGCGTGCTCGTGAGCGGTTTCGTCAAATCGCTCGGCCCGGTGGCCGCCGTCCTCGCGGTCGTGCCACGCCCGGATCCCGCCCTGCTCGCGCTCATGGTTGCCTGGCTCATATGCTGGGAGATCGGCGGGCAGAACATCCCCGCCGACTGGAACGACGTGGAGGAAGACCGCCGCGTCGGCGCCAAGACCATTCCGCTCACGTTCGGCCCCACAGTGGCGGCGCGCGCGGTGATCGTTGCCCTGGTGGCCACCATCGCCCTGAGCCTGGCCCTGCCCGCCATGTCCCCGCTGCCCCTGGGCTGGCCCTACCTCGTGGCCACGCTGGCGGCCGGGATTTATCTGCTGCTGCTGCCTGGCCTGGCCCTGGCGCGCACGCACGGGCCGCGCAATGCCGCACGTCTTTTCGACCGCGCCAGCCTCTACCCGCTGGTGCAGCTCGTGATCGTCACCGCCTTCGTCCTGGTGCGTGCATTGAAGTAAATCGGCGTCATCCGAAAAAATCCAGCCGCCGGCTTCCCGCATCGCCGGGAACAAACCATTGCAACTGAACACCTGGGGCGGCAAGGTCGCAATCACCCGGCGCACGACCATATTCAGACAGCGTTCAGGCGGTCGCCTGGGCGCATTTCAAGCCGTCATCGCACGCTCTCGCCTGCTTGGTTGGCCGCTGCCTCCGACTCGAACGTGGCCTCGAGCGGCTTGTGCCCCCGCTCGCGGATGCGGACCAGCCAGCTTTCGTCGAGCTGCTCGGCGCGAGGCTTGTAGCCCTGGGCGCGCAGCTCTTTCATGTAGGCCTCGACCGCGGCCACCTTGCTGAAGCTGAAGTGCTGGGTGAGGTCGGGCTTGTTCTTGACGGTGACGCGAAAGCGGCTGCGGTTGGCGATGTGTGCCATGGATATCTCCGTTGAATGAGGAGACTCCTGTAGGCAGTGCGCTTATACGGGGCCGGTTGCGGTGCCGTTGAATCCCGGCCGTTTGGCACAGAATTGGCACAGAACCGCCAGAAAACAAAACAGCTGCATCGTTGCGGCTGTTCTAAGTCCTTGATTTACAAGAAAATTCTGGTCGGGGTGAGAGGATTCGAACCTCCGGCCTCTACGTCCCGAACGTAGCGCTCTACCAGGCTAAGCTACACCCCGATGATTCCGTTCAATTGTGCCGGTTCAAACCCTGCGCAAAAGCAACTGAGCCGCTAATTGTAGCAGCGCTTCAGTATGAAAATTACCTGGCAACCCTGAAATTGCATCCATGGCAAGTTGCGCCTGCGCGCCTGCAGCGGCACGGGTCGCGGCCATCGCATCGGTCGCGCGCACCACGGCCACCACCGATTCCATCTCGTCGGTCGAGCCCTGCTCTATCACGCGCCTGAGCAGCGCTTTTTGTGCTTCATCGCCGCGCTGCATCGCGATGATGAGCGGCAGCGTCATCTTGCCCTCACGCAGATCGTCGCCTATGTTCTTGCCCATCTCCTGCGCGTCGCCGTCATAGTCCAGCGCATCGTCGATCACCTGAAACGCCGTGCCCAGCGCCTTGCCGTATTCGGCGCACGCGAGCTCGACCTCGGTGCTGCTGGCGGCCAGCACCGCCGCCAGCCGGGCACTGGCCTCGAACAGCTTGGCGGTCTTGGAGCGGATCACTTCCAGATAACCGGCTTGCGTGAGCGTGGCGTCGTGCGTGTTCACGAGCTGCTGCACCTCGCCTTCGGCGATGACGTTGGTGGCGTCAGCCAGAATCTGCATGATCCGCATGTCACCCGTTTCCACCATCATCTGGAAAGCACGCGAATACAGGAAGTCGCCCACCAGCACGCTGGCGGGGTTGCCGAAATGCTCGTTGGCCGTCGCCCGGCCGCGCCGCAGGGTGGAGGCATCGACCACGTCGTCGTGCAGCAGCGTGGCGGTGTGGATGAATTCAACCACCGCGGCCAGGTTGAAACGCCGCGCATCCCGGCAATCGAGCGCGCCGCACATCAGAAGCAGCAGCGCGGGGCGCAGGCGCTTGCCGCCGGCGACGATGATGTAGCGCGCCACATCGCCGACCAGCGCCACCGACGATTGCAGCCGCGCGCCGATGACCTTGTCCACCTCGCGCATGTCGTTTGCAATCAGTGCCAGTGCGGCCGTCGTGCCCGATGATGAAGCGCTCAAGGTGTAGTTACTCGCGGTGGCGTCGATGAATGCTGATTATAGGAAGGGCCAGCCGCCTTCCTGCACTGGATGCACAGGTCATTTGGACGCCGCGCCAATATCACATACAATCGAAGGTTCTGTGGAAATTCGTCTGCAGAACTCACTACACAGAGGTTTACATGTACGCGGTCATAAAAACCGGTGGCAAGCAGTATCGCGTTGCCACTGGCGAGAAAATCAAAATAGAACAGATTGCTGCGGAAGTAGGCCAGGAAGTCGTGCTTGACCAGGTGCTGGCAGTCGGAAACGGCAGCGAGCTCAAGGTGGGTACGCCCCTGGTGTCCGGCGCCAGCGTGAAGGCGACTGTCGTTGCCCACGGCCAGCATGACAAGGTGCGCATCTTCAAGATGCGTCGGCGCAAGCACTACCAGAAGCGCCAAGGCCATCGTCAGCAGTTCACCGAACTGCAGATCGATGCGATTGCAGCTTGATCACAGGGGATTGAATCATGGCACATAAAAAAGGCGGCGGCTCCACGCGAAACGGGCGCGATTCCAAGCCCAAGATGCTCGGTGTGAAGGCCTACGGCGGTCAGCTGGTCAGCGCCGGCTCCATCATCGTGCGCCAGCGCGGCACGCGCATCCACCCGGGCAGCAACGTCGGCATCGGCAAGGACCACACGCTGTTCGCCCTGGTGGACGGCCACGTGTCGTTCTCCACGCGCGGCGCGCTCTCCAAGCACACGGCCAACATCACGCCACCCAGCGCGGCCTGACGCGCCGCTCCATCGACAAAGCCCCGCACGCCGGGGCTTTGTTGTTTGGACGGGCCACGGCACCACTACACTTGCAAAGCCATGAAATTCGTAGACGAAGCCTACATTGACATCGTTGCAGGCGACGGCGGCAATGGCTGCGTGTCGTTCCGCCACGAAAAATACAAGGAATTCGGCGGCCCCAACGGCGGCGATGGAGGGCGCGGTGGCCACGTCTACGCCGTGGCCGATCTCAACCTCAACACCCTGGTGGATTACCGTTACTCGCGCCGGCACGAGGCCAAGCGCGGCGAGCACGGCATGGGCTCGGACATGTTCGGCGCCGCCGGCGCCGACATCACGCTCAGGATGCCCGTAGGCACCATCATCAGCGATGCGGAAACGGGCGCCGTCCTCTACGAACTGCTCGAACCCGACCAGCCCGTGATGATCGCCAAGGGGGGCGACGGCGGCTTTGGCAACCTGCGCTTCAAGAGCGCGATCAATCGCGCGCCGCGCCAGAAGACGCCCGGCTGGCCGGGCGAGAAGAAAAATCTCAAGCTCGAACTCAAGGTGCTGGCCGACGTGGGGCTGCTGGGCATGCCCAACGCGGGCAAATCCACCTTCATCGCCGCGGTCTCCAACGCCCGCCCCAAGATCGCCGACTATCCGTTCACCACGCTGCACCCCAACCTGGGCGTGGTGCGCGTCGGGCCGGAGCAGAGCTTCGTCATCGCGGACATCCCCGGCCTGATCGAAGGCGCCTCCGAAGGCGCGGGCCTGGGCCACCAGTTCCTGCGCCACCTGCAACGCACGCGGCTGCTGCTGCACATCGTGGACATGGCGCCGTTCGACGACGCGGTCGATCCCGTCGCTCAGGCCAACGCCATCGTCGGCGAACTGAAGAAATACGATGCCGAGCTGTACGCCAAGCCGCGCTGGCTGGTGCTGAACAAGCTGGACATGGTGCCGCAGGCCGAGCGCGCGGCCCGCGTCAAGGATTTCGTCAAGCGCTTCAAGTGGAAAGGCCCGGTCTTCGAGATTTCGGCCCTGACACGCGAAGGCTGCGAGAACCTCGTCAAGGCCATCTTCCAGCATGTTCACGCCGTGCAGTTGGCGAGCCAGGCACCGGCCGAGGTGGACCCACGTTTCGCCGGGTCCGATCTCCCGAAAGACTAGCCAGGTCAACATCATTTTCATAGCTGCTAGCGCATGCCCAGAAAGCATGAGAGCCGTATTTCAATGACAACTTCGTCCCAGGTCCTGCGCAAGGCACACCGCATCGTCGTCAAGGTCGGCTCCAGCCTCGTGACCAACGAAGGTCGTGGGCTCGATGCCGCGGCCATCGGCGAGTGGTGCCGTCAGCTGGCGGCCCTGGTCCACGGGGAGGCGGGTGCGCGGCGCGAGGTCATCATGGTGTCGAGCGGCGCCATTGCCGAAGGAACGAAACGCCTGGGGTGGGCCCAACGCCCGAGCGAAGTCAACGAGCTGCAGGCGGCCGCGGCGGTCGGCCAGATGGGCCTGGCGCAGATGTACGAGACCAAGATGCGCGAGCACGGCCTGGCCAGCGCGCAGATCCTGCTCACGCACGCCGACCTGGCGGACCGCGAGCGCTATCTGAACGCGCGCTCGACCCTGCTCACGCTGCTGCACCTGGGCGTGGTGCCCGTCATCAACGAAAACGACACCGTGGTGACCGACGAAATCAAGGTGGGCGACAACGACACGCTGGGCGCGCTGGTCACCAACCTCGTCGAGGCCGATGCGCTGGTCATCCTGACGGACCAGAAAGGCCTGTATTCGGCCGATCCGCGCCGCAACCCCGATGCGCGCTTCATCCATGAGGCGCAGGCTGGAGACCCGGCCCTTGAAGCCATGGCGGGCGGCGCGGGCTCCTCCATCGGCAAGGGCGGGATGATCACCAAGATCATCGCCGCCAAGCGCGCGGCGGGTTCGGGCGCGTCAACGGTCATCGCCTGGGGGCGCGAACCCGATGCGCTGCTGCGCCTGGCACGCGGCGAGGCCATTGGCACCCTGCTTGTGGCGCACACGCACAAGCACCAGGCGCGCAAGCAGTGGATGATGGACCACCTGCAATTGCGCGGCTCGGTCACCGTGGACGCGGGCGCCGCGGCCGTGCTGCGCCAGGCGGGCAAAAGCCTGCTGCCCATCGGCATGGTGGCGGTGGAGGGTGAATTCGCGCGCGGCGACGTGATTGCCGTGCGCGACGCCGGCGGCAGCGAAATCGCCCGCGGACTGGCCAACTACGCGAGCGCCGAAGCGCGGCTGCTGTGCCGTAGATCCTCAGCCGAGTTCGAGCACCTGCTGGGCTACGCCGCCGAGCCCGAAATGGTGCACCGCGACAACATGGTGCTCACGCACCCCTGAACGGGCCGGCACCCACGGCTCACTTGTGGGACGGCACGGGCGCGGCGCTTGCCGGCGATGGAGCAGCCACGGCGCCCTGCAGGGCCTCGTCGGCATGCGGATCGGGGTCGAAGCTCGCCCCGGGCGGCAATTCCACCCCCGGATGCACCAGCATGGAGCCACCCCGGTAGGCTCCGGCGTAGTCTTTGCCTGTGAACTCGCGCGCGCGCATGCCCGCGCGCAGGTAGCGGTTGCGCTGGAGGGTGCGCGGCAGAAAGCGCGAGAGTTCGGTGAGCGCCAGCTCATAGACCCCGCGCTTGAATTCCACCACCACATCGAGCGGCACCCAGTATTCGTTCCAGCGCCAGGCGTCAAACTCCGGGTGATTGGTGGCGCGCAGGTTCAAATCCCAGTCGTTGCCCGTCAGCTGCAACAGAAACCAGATCTGTTTTTGTCCCTTGTAGTGGCCGCGCGCATCGCGGCGGATGTAGCGATCCGGCACCTCGTAGCGCAACCAGTCCCGCGTACGGGCAACCACGCGCACATGGTGGGCCAGCAGCCCGACCTCCTCGTGCAGTTCCCGGAACATCGCCTCCTGCGGACTTTCGCCCCGATCGATGCCACCCTGCGGAAACTGCCAGCTGTGCGTCCCTAAGCGTTTGCCCCAAAATACCTGGTTTCTCTGGTTGAGCAGCACGATGCCGACATTTGGCCGAAAGCCTTCTCTGTCGAGCATAATCTGACCCCAATTCTTGCAAGTTGAAGCCATTATGCACGCATGTTGACGTGCATCAAGCGCAGCTCTGCAAAGCAGCGAATCCACGCGATGAAAGCCTCCCAATTCTTCATTTCCACCCTCAAGGAAGCCCCTGCCGACGCCGAGATCGTCAGCCATCAGCTGATGATGCGCGCCGGTCTCATCAAGAAGCTGGGCGCTGGCATCTACAACTACATGCCCATGGGCCTGCGCGTGCTGCGCAAGGTCGAGGCCATCGTGCGCGAAGAGATGAACCGCGCGGGTGCCGTCGAATGCACCATGCCCGTCGTGCAACCGGCCGAACTCTGGCAGGAAACGGGGCGCTTTGAAAAAATGGGGCCAGAACTGCTGCGCATCAAGGACCGCCACCAGCGCGACTATGTGATCCAGCCCACGAGCGAAGAGGTGGTGACGGACATTGCCCGGCAGGAGCTGCGCAGCCACAAGCAGCTGCCGAAGAATTTCTACCAGATCCAGACCAAGTTCCGCGACGAGCGCCGCCCGCGCTTCGGCCTGATGCGCGGGCGCGAGTTCATCATGAAGGACGCCTATTCCTTCGACAAGAGCCGCGAGGCCGCGCAGCTGAGCTACCAGGTCATGCGCGCCGCCTACTGCCGCATCTTCGACCGCTTCGGCCTGTCCTACCGCGCCGTGCGTGCCGATTCGGGCGCGATCGGCGGCGACCTGAGCGAAGAGTTCCAGGTGATCGCCGCCACGGGAGAAGACGCCATCGTCTACTGCCCGGGCAGCAACTATGCGGCCAACATGGAAAAGGCCGAAAGCGCACCGCCTGCCAGCGCTCGCCCTGCCCCGAGCCAGCCCATGACGCTCACCCCCACGCCGGACAAGAGCACCTGCGCCCAGGTGGCCGAGCTGCTGGGCCTGCCGCTGGCGCGGACCGTCAAATCGCTGGTGCTGGCGACCGATCTCACCAACGAAGCAGGCGACATCACTGGCGCGAAGATATGGCTGCTGCTGCTGCGCGGCGACCACGACATGAATGAAGTCAAGGTCTCCAAGGTGCCGGGGCTGGATGCGGGTTTCCGTTTTGCCACCGTGGCCGAAATCGAGGAACACTTCGGCGCCAAACCCGGTTACCTCGGCCCCCTGAACCTCGTGAAGCCCGTCACCCTCGTCGCGGACCGCGAAGTGGCCGTGATGGCCGACTGGGTCTGCGGCGCCAATCAGGAAGATTTCCACATCACCGGCGTGAACTGGGGCCGCGACCTGCCCGAGCCCGACCTGGTGGCCGACCTGCGCAACGTGGTGGCGGGCGATCCTTCGCCCGACGGTAAGGGGCCGCTGGTGATCGAGCGCGGCATCGAGATCGGCCACGTGTTCTACCTGGGCACCAAGTATTCGAAGGCGATGAGCGCCACTTTCCTGGGCGAAGACGGCAAGCCGGCCTTCTTCGAAATGGGCTGCTACGGCATAGGCATCACCCGCCTGCCCGCCGCCGCGATCGAGCAGAACCACGATGAGCGCGGCATCATCTGGCCCGATGCGATCGCGCCGTTCACCGTGGTGCTCTGCCCCATCGGCATGGACCGCAGCGACACCGTGAAGGAGGCCGCCGGGCGCCTGCACGACGAGCTGCTGGCACGCGGCATCGACGTCCTGCTGGACGACCGCGGCGAGCGCCCCGGCGCCATGTTCGCCGATTGGGAATTGATCGGCGTGCCGCACCGCGTCGTGCTCTCCGACCGGGGCCTGAAGGCAGGCCAGGTGGAGTATCAGCACCGGCGCGAGACCCAGGCCACGCCCATGGCCCTGGCAGAAGTAGCACAACACTTGGCTGACCACGTCAAAAACGGATGAACGCCAGCGCCTGCACTCGTCGCACATGGCTGCTCGCCCTGGGCACAGGCCCGGCAGGCTGGCTGGCGCTGCCCGGGACGGCGCACGCGGGCGGGCAGATCGAAGAGCCCCTGATGGATTCGGTGCGCAGCGCGCTGAGTTCGGCCGTGAACGATCAGGCACCGCCCGAGCCCGCATTCACCAGCACCGAGGCGCGCATCAGCTACCTGCGCTGGCTGGGCACGATGAGCGAACGCCTACGCCCGCGCCAGCTACCCTGGGAGCGACGGCGCGATCTGCTGCAGACCGTCTGGTACGAGTCCAGGCGCGCCGGCCTCGATGAATCGCTGGTGCTGGGCCTGATCCAGGTGGAAAGCGCGTTTCGCAAATACGCGGTCTCGCCCGTCGGCGCGCGTGGCTACATGCAGGTCATGCCCTTCTGGTCCCGCCTGATTGGCGATGGCGATCCAAGCAAGCTGTTTCATATGCAGACCAATCTGCGCTTCGGCTGCGTGATCCTGCGCCACTACCTGGATCGCGAGAACGGCGACCTATTCATGGCCTTGGGGCGCTACAACGGCAGCCGCGGCAAGGCCGCATATCCCGATGCGGTGTTCGCCAACCAGCGACGCTGGAAATATCACGAACCGTCGCGCAGCGCCTGAGCGGCCGCGCCGGCCGACTCCCCGGCAGGCGGCAGCCGGGAAACCATCACCTGGTCGATGCGGTAGCTGTCCACATCCAGCACCTCGAACTTGTAGCCACCGAACACCACGCTGTCGGTGCGCCGCGGCACGCGCCTGAGCATCACCATCAAAAAACCCGCCAAGGTCTCATATTCATCGGCGTGCGGCAGCTCATCGAGCTGCAGCGCGTGCAGCACATCCTCGATCGGCGCCACGCCATCAATCAGCCAGGAATCCGCATCGCGGCGCACGATCTGCTCTTCATCCGCAGGGCCGATCAGTTCACCCATCACGGTGCTCATCACGTCATTGAGCGTGACCACGCCCACCATGCGGCTGTACTCGTTGACGATCACCGCGAAGTCCTCATGCGCCTGGCGAAACTGCTCCAGTACCTCGGCCAGGGTGAGCCGGTCGGGCACGATCAGCACGCGGCGCACCAGCGTATCGTCCATGAGCGACATCGGCTGGTTGTTCAGGATGCGCTGAAACAGGTCCTTGGCATCGACGTAGCCCACCACGTGGTCGATGTCGCCGTCGCACACCGGATAGGTGGAAAACGGCTCGGCCGCGATGCGCAGGCGGATCTCGCTGTCGGGCGTGTCGCGCAGAAAATAGGCCACGCGTTCGCGCAGCGTCATCACCGAGGCGACGGCGCGCGAATCGAGCTCGAAGAGATTGGCGATCACCTGTTGCTCGCTCTGGGCCAGCACACCGGCCCGCGCTCCTGCCTCGGTCATGGCCAGGATGTCGTCGGAGGTGATGCGCTCATCGCGCTGACTGGGCAGGCCCAGCAGCCACAGCAGTGCGTCGGCCGAGCGGCTGTAGCACCACACCAACGGTCTGAACAGCACCATGCACGCGCGCATGGGCCGCACCAGCCGCACGGCCAGCCATTCCGGTCTGGCCATGCCGATGCGCCGGGGCAGCAGATCGGCAAACAGGATGAAGAAGGACGTGACCAGCACGAAAGAGACGATGAAGCCCAGCGTGCGCGCCGCGTCCGCGGAGAACCAGCGGGCAAACGCATCGCCAAACCACGCGCCGAACGCGCCCTCGCCCACAATGCCGCCCAGAATCGCCACGGCGTTGATGCCCACCTGCACCACGGTGAACCAGTCGCCCGGCTGCTCCTGTGTGCGCAGCACCAGCGCGGCGCGCGCATCGCCATCGTCCGCCATCTGGCGCAGGCGCAGGCGCCGCGCGGCCGCCAGCGATATTTCAGCCAACGAGAAAAACGCGCTCAATCCAATCAGGAGCGCGATAAGGAACAGGCTGGCTGCGGGCGTCATGCGTTCAGCGCCGCCAGGAGGTTGCCACGATGCCGCCCACGATCAGGACGAAGGCCACGCCGTGGTAGAGGTGAGGCACCTCCCCCAGAAACGCTGCCGACATGATCGCAGCAAAGAGCGGCGTGAGATTGAGGAAAAACCCGGCCAGGACCGGTCCGCCCTGCTTCACGCCCTCGCCCCAGAAGCGATAGGCGAGCAGCGCCGGGCCGATCACGATGAACACGAGCGCCAGCGCGAGCGGCCAGCCCCATTGGATGTCATGGTAGCCGCCCACGGTCCACTCGGCGCCTGCGAACGCGCCCGACCACGCGACGCCAAAAATCATCTGCGCCATCAGGAAATCGCTCCAGCGGCTGCGCAGCGCCGCCGGTTCGCTCGTGCGCATCAGCAGCCAGCTGTAGAACGCCCAGGCGATGGTGGCCAGCACCATGTACAGATCACCCGGCACCAGGCGCAGCGCGACGAGCTGCTGCCAGTCGCCCCGGCTGAGCACAAGCAGCACGCCGGAAATCGAAAGCACGGCGCCCACGACCTGCCGCCGTGCCACGCGGGCACCGAAGCACAGCGCCCCCACGAGCAGCATCCACACCGGTACGCCGGACGCCACAAGCGTGACATTCACCGGCGTGGACGTCTGCAGCGCCAGATACTGCAGCGCGTTGTAGCTGCCGATGCCCAGCAGCCCCAGCATGCTGTAGCGGCGCCAGTGCGGCCAAAGTTCGCTGCCCGGGCGCAGCACCCGCCAGGCGATGGGCAGCAGCACGATGAACGCCAGCAGCCAGCGCAGGAAATTGAGCATGGACGGGCCCACGAGCGTGTGCACCATGCGCCCGACGACGGCATTGCCCGCCCACAGCAGTGGCGCCGCCGTGAGCATCAAAAGCGTGGAGGGGGTGATTCGCATCTGCATGAAGACGCCAAATGTAACTGGGGAAGCGGCGCTCGCGGCGCATGCGTGTCAAACATGGCACCATAGCCCGTTGATTCCATTTTCCCAAGGAGAAAAAGCTCATGGTTCGTGCCATACAGATTCGCCAGCACGGCGGCCCCGAAGTGATGCAACTGGTCGATCTGCCCGTGGGCGAGCCCGGCCCCGGTGAGGTGCGCATCCGGCACCATGCGATCGGCGTGAACTTCCTCGACGTGTACTTTCGCACCGGCCTGTACGCCAGCCAGCTCCCGCTCGTGCTCGGCGGCGAAGGCGCGGGCGTGATCGAGGCGGTGGGCGCGGGCGTCACGCACCTGGCCGTGGGCGACCGCGCGGCCTATGCGGGGCCGCAGGGCAGCTACAGCGAGGCGCGCGTGATGCCCGCGACCACCGTCTGCAAGCTGCCCGACGCCATCGATTTCGATACCGGCGCGGCGATGATGCTCAAGGGCCTGACCGCCCAGTACCTGCTGAACAAATGCAAGCCCGTGGAGGGGCTGGCGCCGGGTGACTTCGTGCTGTTTCACGCGGCCGCCGGCGGCGTGGGCCTGATCGCCTGCCAATGGGCACGCGCGCTCGGCCTGCAATTGATCGGCACGGCGGGCAGCGACGCCAAGTGCGCGCTGGCACGCGACAACGGCGCGGCCCATGTGATCAATTACGCCAAGGAAGACTTTGCCGCGCGGGTCAAGGAAATCACCGGCGGGCGCGGCGTGAAGGTGGTCTATGACGCCGTCGGCAAGGACACCTGGGAAGGCTCGCTCCTGTGCCTGCGCCCCTTCGGCCTGATGGTGAGCTTCGGCAACGCCTCGGGGCCGGTGCCGCCGTTTTCGCCCAGCCTCCTCGCCGCCAGGGGATCGATCTACGTCACGCGCCAGACGCTGTTCACCCACATCGCCACGCGCGAATCGACACAGGCGATGGCCGACGACCTGTTCTCCGTCGTCGCCAGCGGCCAGGTCAGGATCCACATCGACCAGCGCCAGCCGCTGGCCAACGCAGCGCAGGCGCACCGCGATCTGGAAGCACGCAAGACCACAGGCTGCACCATCCTGACCTTGCCGTGAGCGCGGCGCCAGACTGGCTCACGCAACGGCGTGCGCACGCGCAGCGCGGCCCCGGCGGTGGCCGTCTGCCGCTGCTCGTGGGCACGTCGCAGATCGGTTCCGTGGCGCTTCAGCTTGTGGATCAAATTGGCCGTTCACGCTTGCTGGATGGGCGCTACCAGCTCTCATTTCAGGAATTCAACGGCACGCAGGCCTGGGCCCTGCCCGCGGACGGCGCAAGCGGCGCCCTGAACGCACTGGCGGCCGCGTTGCGCCAGGCCGGGCGTTGCGGGCCGTGGCGTGATGAGCAACTGGCGGTGCGCGATCTGCAGGGTCGGCCCATAGCCACGGTGGAGCGTGGCGCGGTACGCGTGCTGGGTATCGCCACCGATGCGGTACACCTCATCGGCCTGACGGCGGACGGCGCGGGCCTGTGGGTGCAGCAGCGCTCGCTCACCAAAGCCTCCCACCCCGGCGAGTGGGACACGCTGATGGGTGGCATGGTGAGCGCGCATGACACGCTGGCCCAGGCCCTGGCACGAGAAACGCAGGAAGAAGCGGGGCTGGGAATCGACGCCCTGGCCGACCTGCACCCCGGCCCTGCCGTCCGGTTCGATCAGCCCAGTGATGAAGGCGGGCCGGGCTGGGGCCACATGCGCGAATGCATCAGCTGGTGGTCTGCCCGGCTGCCGGGTGACACAGTGCCCGCCAACCAGGATGGGGAAGTCGCGCGCTTCGAGCCCTGGAGCCACGCGCGAGTGCTGGAGCAACTGGCCGCCGGCGCCTTCACCCCCGAAGCCACGCTGGTGCTCGGTGCGTATTACGAGCAGTGCGCAGCCTTCGGGCAAGGCTTTCAAAATTCGTCGTCGAACACCACGCCTTCGTCATTGCGGCGCATCACGCCCACTTTGTAGGCCGCGATGTCCTGCTCCTGCGGCGACGCCTGTGTCTTGCTGATGTTGAGCCACTTCTCCATGAATTTGAGCGGGTTGGCCTTGGGAAACTCATAGCGCGCGGTCTCCATGCCCAGCGTCTGATAGACGTCCCTGGCGCAGTACAGCGTCCACGCGGCCAGGCGCTCGGCGTTCATGCCCACGAGCTCGCGCCCTTCGGAGAACAGGTAGGTGATCCACGCCAGCTCGCTGTCCACCACCTCGGCGATGAGCTGCTCGATCTCCTCGCGCTTTTGCGCGAACGCGATCTGCCCGCGCGCGGTGTCCAGCTCGTTTTGCAGCACCACGCGGTCAAGCTCGGCGTGAATCTCCAATTCGTCCTGCGCGATCTTCTGGATCGCCTTGCCGATGGGCTGGAACATGCCCGTGTCGCAGATCGCAAAGGTAACCGCGAACGAGGCCATGAACTGGATGCGCTCCATGCAGTACAGCGCCACCACCATCAGGAAGATGGCGTTGTAGGTCTCCTGGTCGTTGGGTAGCTGCTCCAGCGCGTACCGGTGCGAGGCCTTGAAGCCTTCGGAAAAGGCCCTCACCACGCGCGCCAGGCGTTCGTGCGCCTCCTGCACACGCAGGATTTCCTCGATGATGGCCGCGGGGTCGTCAAACGAATTGCGCACGATCTCGGAATACGTGGCGGCGTGGATCACCTCGTTGTCCGAAACGCGCTGCCACGCGGCCCACAGCTCACTGGACGTGATGAAGGGCGCGAGCACCGGCGCGATGGCGCGCGAGGCCACGCTGTCGGCCTCCCATTGCCAGGCCAGCGTCTTGATCATCATGTCGTAGGTCGAGCGGCTGGCCTTCTTGAAGTCGGCGTTGCACGAGGAGTAGTCGAACTCGTTCTCGTCCCAGTCCAGCGACTTCTGCGTCTTGTACAGCTCCCAGATGCGCGGGTAGTGGCGGTTGATGGTGTCGAACAGGCCCTGCTTTTCGCCCAGGAAGAGCAGTGGTTTTTCGTAGTCGGTTTTCTCGTAGTTGAAGATGTTGTGCGGCATGGTCTTTCCTTGAATGTCAGAGCGTGCAGGAGCCGTTGCACTCGGGGTCGGCGTCGAGCACGCTGGCCGTGGGGCCATCGGCATCGCCTTCGCCCGCCGCGCCCTGCTTGTCCACGGCGGCCGCCGCCATCGCGCTGCCGACCATGCGGCCGACAAGTTCCTTGCGCTCGGCCTCGGCCTCGCCCAGCTGCTTGAACCCGGCCGAGGTTTTCTGGTTCATGTAGTACTTGCTCTTGAGACCCATCCTGATGCGGTAGAGGTAGTCCCGGATCATTTCGCTGGAGCCTATGAAGGCGTCGCCGATCACCTTGCGGTAGAAGTCGGCAGAGATGCCCTGATCGGTCCACTTCTGGATGATGGCGTAGGCCTCGGTCATGTCCTTGGCCGGGATGTCCCAGGCCGATTCGTACCACGCGGCCAGCTCCTCGCCATCGGGCGCGGCCCAGTAGTTCACGCGCTGGTTATCGGTCTTGATCATCGTCAGCTCACGGATCGGATAGACGCCGTTCGTCGTGCCCGACGCGTTGGCCGAGGTCTCGGTGGGCATGTGCGCGGCCAGCACCGAATTGCGGATGCCGCCGTTGGCCACCACCTCGCGGCGCAGCGCCTCCCAGTCGTAGCGATTGGTGAAATCGGCGATCTGATCGACGTTGCGGTTGTAGCTGTCGAGCGGCATCCAGCCCTCGGGCCAGCGGGTCTTGTGCATCCAGGGGGCATTGCCCAGCTCCCGGCCCAGGCGCAGGCTGGCCTTCACGAGATGGTAGAAGTGGCGCTCGGCCGCCTGGTGGATGAACTGCTTGCCGTCCTTCGTGGTGTAACGCTGGTGCTCGCGCGCCATCAGGTGCGCCAGGCCCAGGATGCCCACGCCCGCGTTCAGCCGCGCCTTGGAGGTGTAGCCGATGTGCGGCAGCTCGTATTCGGCCAGGTGGATGCACTTGTCGATCATGAGCAGCGCGTAGTAGGCCACTTCCTCGTACTGCGCATCGCTCTCGACGTTGTCCACGCAGATGCCCGCGAGGTTGCAGGTGGCCACCTCGGGCGAAGAGCGCTGCGTGATCTTCTGGATGGTCGCGCCATTCACCACGTCCCCCGGCTGCAGTTCCAGCGGATAGACCATGCCGCGGCCGGTCTGCACCGCGCGCGCGCCCGGCAGCGTGTGCCGACCGCCCTCCTCGTCCTCGAACTCGACGAAGGAGACATCCTCATTGCGATAGATCTCGGTGATGTGGTTGTACGCGCCCGTGGGCAGGTCGATCTCGGAGCACAGGTTGGAGCTGTAGATCGTCTCCTTGAACGGCGTGTGCCGGTTCATCTCGTGGATGTTGTGCTCGTAGATCCGCCCGGTCTCGTTCCATTCGTTGCAGGCGGTGATGAGCAGTTCGCGCGCATTGATGAAGCGCTTGGGGAACAGCGGGTTCTTTTCGTACTTCTGGTAGAGCTGCTCGAAGCGCTCTTCGTCGCTGCCGTAGAGCGCCTCGTACAGATCGGGCGCGGTGAAGCCATTGAACAGGAAGATCTCTTCGTTGCGCGCGGCCTTGCGCGCGAACAGGCGATTCGACCCCCATGAATAATCCATGCCGCGGATCTTCCTGTCCTCGGTGGACATCGGGTTCTTCAGGCGCAGCAGCGTTTCGACCTCGGGGTCGAATATCGAAAAATAGCTGGTGCAGGCGCCGCCGCGGCCGTTTTGCAGGCTGGACTTCACCTCCGAGACCACGGCGCGCAGATAGGGCAGCTTGCCCTGGTGGCGGATCGCGCCGCCGCGCACCGGGTCGTTGACCGAGCGGATGTTCATGTGCGAGCCGATGCCCGCGCTCATGTAGGTCATGGTGTAGGCGATGTGGTTGCCCACGGCGATCGAGCGGGCGGTGTCCGCCGTCGTGTACAGGCAGCAGCTCGCGTAGCCGCGCAAAGGCGTGCCCAGGTTGATGTGGTTGGGCGTGGGCGCGTTGATGCGGTTCATCGACAGGTGCTCGTAGAACCTGGCCACGTCCGTCATGCGCCGCTCGCGCGGCTGATCCACCGCCAGCGCCATCGCCATGCGCATGTAGATGAACTGCGAGGTTTCGTAGACTCGGTTCTTCACGCGGTCGGCGATCGCGTACTTGGACAGGTGCGTGTGCAGCTGGTAGTGCGCATAGCTGAAGTCGCGCTCGTGGTCGATGAGCTTTTCGACCTCGGCGTATTCGGCGTCCGAGTAATCCAGCACCTCCATGTACCCGAGCTTTTGCAGTCTGCGGTGCAGCTGCAGCACCGTGGGCATGAACACGCCGTGCACCTCCTTGTGCATGAGCGCCGCGTACAGGCGCCCGGCCATGCGGTTGTACAGCCACGAATCGGACTGCAGGCAGTTCTTGATGAGCTGCTGCTGCAGCAGCGTGGTGGAAACCTGCTCGGGCATGTCCGTCACGGTCTCGAGCACCACCGACGACCAATCCATGTCCGGCCCCAGCGCCTTGGCGGCCCATTCGCCCCAACCATTGAGTTTGTTTGGAGTGAACGGCTCGACGCGGCCGTCGCGTTTGGTGACTGACTCGATCATGGCGACTTGCTCTCCTGTCTGCGTAGCGATGCATTAAAACGCTACGTATAGTAGTTTGCAAGTACAGATCACACAACATATGGTGTGAAAGATTTTTTCAACGATGCAGCTTGAAGCGGCCTCGGCCGTGCGTTCGAACAAGTCCGGCGCGGGTTTGGCGCTTTTGCAACAGGGCGCGTTCCGCCACGGTTTTCGCGTGGCCCGCCCTGGCCCACGCCCCACCGCTCCGCTTGCGGCGGCGCAGGCCGGGACGCTTTCAGAGATCGGGCAGGCCGCCTTCGTGGCCTCGCGCGCGTTCGTCGGACGAAGGCAGCGCGCCCGCCTGTTCGAGCACGGGATAGGCCGTGGCGCTGATCAGCGAGTTGATGCGCCGCAGATCCGACAGCAGGTCGATGTGCAGCGAGCTGGTCTCCATGGTCTGTGTGGCGCGATCGGCCAGCCGCGCGAGGTGATTGGCCGCATAGGTGCGCTCGAGCGCCCGGAAGTGCCCTTTTTCCTCCAGCAGCCGCTGCGCGTCGCGCACCGTGCCGTCGAGGAACACGCCCATGCTCAGGTGCAGGTTGCTGACCAGCCGCTGATGCAGGTCGGCAATCTCCACCATGCCCGCCTCGGAAAATTCCACGCCCTTGGCGATTTTCTTTTCCTCCACGTCCTGCACGATACGCTCGATGATGTCGCCGATCTGCTCCATGTTGATCGTGAAGCTGATGATGTCGGCCCAGCGGCGACTTTCCTTCTCGCCCATGTCGTCGCGGGGAATCTTGGTGAGGTAGTACTTGATGGCCGCATAGATTTGATCAACCTCGTCGTCCATCTTGCGCAGCGTGCCGGCCAATCGTTCATCGTTGTGGCGGATGACCTCCATCACGCCGGTCATCATGGTTTCCACCACGTCCGCCTGGTTCAGCGCCTCGCGCACCGCAAAAGTCATCGCCAGCGAAGGCGTGGAAAGCGCCGAGGGGTCGAGGTAGCGCGGGTGGTAGCCCTGCTCCTGCGGCTTTCTGGGCAAGAACCGCGCCACCCAGCGCGCCACCCACTGCGTCAGGCCGATGAAGCCCACGCTGATGATCAGGTTGTACGCCAGGTGAAACAGCACCACGCCATGCGCCACACCCGGCATGTGCGGCTGCACGTAGCGCAGCCACAGCCCGACGAAAGGCGCCATCAGCGCCACGCCCAGCACCTTGAAGGTCAGGTTGCCCACCATCACCTGCCGCACCTCGGTGGCCGAGCCCGCCATGGTGAGCACCGCCGCCAGGCCGTTGCCCAGGTTGGCGCCCAGCACCAGCCCCAGCGCCATCTGCACCGGAACCACCTGCGAAGCCGCCATCGCCGCGACCAGCAGCACCACCGCCAGGCTGGAATACGAGACGATCGCCAGCACCGCGCCGATCAGGATCTCCGCAAGCAGATCGTTGCCCATCGCGTCCAGCACGACCGGCGTGACCGGCGACGCGAGTATCGGGTCGCTCGCCTGCACGATGCGCTCCAGCGCCAGCAGCATCAGGCCCAGGCCGATGCAGATGCGCCCCACGCGCCCGGCCGTCTGCGCCTGGCGCGTGATGAACAGCACGACGCCGACGAAGATGAACATCGGCGAAAGCCACGACAGGTCGAACGAGAAGAGCACCGCCATCAGCGCGGTGCCGATGTCCGCACCGCGCATCACCGCCAGCGCGGCGGGCAGCGAAATCAGCCCCTGCCCGACGAACGAGGCCGTCATGAGCGCCGTGGCGGTGCTCGACTGCACCAGCGCCGTCACGCCTATGCCCGAAAGCGCCGCGGTAAAGCGGTTGCCCAGGCTGCGCGCGAGCCACGAGCGCAGATTGGCGCCAAACACCCGCAACACGCCGGTGCGCACCAGGTGCATGCCCCAGATCAGCAGGGCGATCGCGGCGAGCAAATTCAGCAGATGTTTCATGTCCTCCCGTTCGTGGCGCTTCAATCCCATGACGCAGATGGGTCAACGCAAAGCATACCCGGGCCGATGACGCCACGCGCCCTACACTGTCGGCCACCATGCAAGAGCCTCAACGCACCACCGCACTCGGCATCGCATCCAAGGGCGGAAGAATCCACTGGACGTTGGTGGCAGGAGCTTCCCGTGGCCGGATTCAGATGCTGGCCCAGGGCAGTTGCGCGCGCCTGGACGAGCTGCAGGGCGCGCAAAGCCCGGTGGGCAACCCGGTGGCGGCCGCCGCCGTCATTGGCGTCGGCTGCACCAGCATGAGCCCGGCCCTCACGGCGCTGGCCGCCGGCAAGCCGGTGCGACACATCGATCCGCTGGAAGCTTACCTGCTGGCACCTCTTGCCTGCGATGCGCCGCCACCCCTGCCCTTTGCCGCACTCGTGGCCTCGGCCAGATTCACCGCGCTCGTCCGGGTCGACGCACCGGGCCAATACACCGTGCTCGGCCGCACACGCGATATTTCCGCCGCAGCGGTTTTCGACAAGCTCGCATGGCAGCTCGGCATGGACGTGCCCGGCGGCGCCACGCTGGAGCGGCTGGCCGATTTCGGCGATCCCACGGCCTGCGCGCTGCCCGAGCCCGCAACGGACGCCGCTTCGCCGGACTTTGCCTTCCTTGAGCTGCAGGCCGCCGCGCTGGCGCGCGCCCGCGAGCTCGAGGGCGGGCCGTGCGAGCAGCCACGGGCCGATCTGGCGGCCAGTGTGCAGGCCGCCGTGGTGCGGCAGCTCGCGTCGCACGCCACGCGCGCCCTTGAACAGGCCGGCGTGGCCACTCTGGTGCTCACGGGCGGTGTGACCCGCAACGCCGCCCTGCGACAGGCGCTGCAATCCTGCCTCCAGCCTCTCGGCATAACCGCGCTGGCGCGCAGTCACAGGGTGGCCACAGCCACCCTGCTGCGCCATCTGCATCCCATCGAAAGCGCGACGCTGGCTGCGGCTTGACGCCGTCGCCTCAGTGGGGCGTCAGCCGCGCCGCGAGCGCAGCAGCTCGTCCAGAATCAGGCACACCGCCCCCAGGGTGATGGCCGAATCCGCCAGGTTGAACGCCGGGAAATGCCCGCGATAAAACAGGCCGGAGAGAAACGGCCAGTGAAAGTCCAGAAAGTCCACGACGTAGCCGTGCTGCAGGCGATCGACGACGTTGCCCACCGCGCCGCCCAGGATGCTGGCGAGTGAAAACGCAAACAGGCGTTGACTCGCGTGGCGCAGCAGTTGCCAGGCGATGAAGGCACCGACCACCACGCCGATGGCCGTGAACAGCCAGCGCTGCCAGCCTCCCGCCGCCGCGAGGAAGGAGAAGGCCGCACCCGTGTTGTGCGCCCGCACGATGTTGAAGAAGCCCGTGATGGGCGTGGCGTCGCCCAGTTGGTAGTGCTGCAGGATCAGGCGCTTGGTGAGCTGATCGAGCACCACGATGAGCACGGCCCAGGCCAGCCAGGGCGCGGCGCGGCGCAAGGCACCCGCGTTTGGCGTCGCTTCAGGCATGGACGCGCTGCTCGCCGCTGCCGTAGAGATTGCTCACGCAGCGGCCGCAGAGCGTGGGGTGTACAGCATCGTGACCCACATCGGTACGGTAATGCCAGCAGCGTTCGCACTTGGCATCGGAACTGGCATTCACGCTGACCTGCAAGGCGCTACCAGCTTCCAAATGAATAGCGGACACGATCAGGACGAATTTCAGGTCGTCGCCCAGACTGGCGAGCAACGCATGGTCCTCGGGCGGCGCGATGAGCGTGACCACGGCCTG
Source organism: Comamonas sp. SCN 67-35 (assembly GCA_001725255.1). Lineage (GTDB taxonomy): Bacteria > Pseudomonadota > Gammaproteobacteria > Burkholderiales > Burkholderiaceae_C > Comamonas_C. Next base: position 37,895 of record MEFV01000006.1, read on the forward strand.
CAGCGACGAGCCCACCACCCCGGCGGCGCGCTGGTTTTCTATTTCCTTGTTCACCGCCGCGCGGATCTCCAGGATGCGCTGCCAGCGCGCGAGCAGTGCCTCATCGACTTCGGCCACCTTCTGGTAGGTTTCCAGATAGATCGACTCGGACGTGCCCAACACCCTCCACGCCTCCTCCGCCGTGAAGGAGAGGAAGGGTGCCATCCAGCGCAGCATGGCGTGCGCGATCCGGTGGAGCGCGGTCTGGGCGCTGCGCCGCGCCAGGCTCCGGGCTGCGGTGGTGTAGAGGCGATCCTTGAGCACGTCGAGGTAAAAGCCGCCGAGGTCTTCCGAGCAGAAGAGCTGCAGCTTGGCGACGACCGGATGAAATTCGTAGACCTTGTAATGCGCCAGGATGTCCTGCTGCAACTGCGCGCTGCGCGCCAGCGCCCAGCGGTCGATTTCCAGCAGCTCGGCGTCAGTCACTAGATCGACAGCCGGATCGAAATCGCTCACGTTGGCCAGCAAAAAGCGCAGCGTGTTGCGGATGCGCCGGTAGCCGTCGACCACGCGGGCGAGGATTTTGTCGTCGATCGCCAGGTCGCCCGAATAGTCGGTGGAAGCACACCACAGGCGGATGATCTCGGCGCCCAGGCGCGAGCTCACCTCCTGCGGCGAAACGGTATTGCCCAGCGACTTGCTCATCTTCTTGCCCTGGCCGTCCACGGTGAAGCCGTGCGTGAGCAGGCCGCGGTAGGGCGCGCGGCCGTAGATGGCGCTGGCGAGCAGCAGCGACGAATGAAACCACCCGCGGTGCTGGTCGTGGCCTTCCAGGTACAGGTCGGCCTCGGGGCCTTCTTCGTGGTGCAGGTGCGGGTGCGTGCCGCGCAGCACGTGCCAGAAGGTGGAACCGGAGTCGAACCAGACCTCCAGGATGTCGGTGCTCTTGGTGTAATGCTTCGCGTCCTCGGCACCCAGAATGTCCTCGGCGCTCGCGCGGCTCCAGGCTTCGATGCCGCCCTGCTCCACGATCTCGACGGCCTGGTCGATGATCTCCAGGGTGCGCGGGTGCAGTTCGCCGCTGTCCTGGTGCAGGAAGAACGGCAGCGGCACGCCCCAGGAGCGCTGACGCGAGATGCACCAGTCGGGCCGCCCGGCGATCATGTCGCGCAATCTGGCCTGGCCGTTCTCGGGGTAGAAGCTGGTGTTTTCGATAGCTGCCAGCGCAATCTGGCGCAGCGTTTGCGCGGGTTTTTGTGCTGGATCGGTGAACACACCCTCGCCCTCATCCATGCGCACGAACCACTGTGCGGCGGCGCGGTAGATCACCGGCGTCTTATGCCGCCAGCAGTGCGGGTAGCTGTGGGTGAGCGCACGCGTGTCCATCAGCCGCCCGGCGACCTTGAGCGCGTCGATGATGACGGGCACGGCCTTCCAGATGAACTGGCCGGCGAACAGGCCGAGGTCGGGCGCATAGACGCCGTTGCCCTGCACCGGGTTGAGGATGTCCTCGTACTTCATGCCGTTGGCCACGCACGAGTTGAAGTCCTCCACGCCGTAGGCCGGAGCGCTGTGCACGATGCCGGTGCCGTCCTCGGCCGTGGCGTAGTCGGCCACGTAGACGGGCGAGAGGCGATCGAAGCCCTTGTCCACGTGCGCCAGCGGATGCCTGAAGGGCATGTGGTCGAGCTTCTGGCCGACGGTGGTGGCGACCACCTTCCCGCCGAGCTGCCAGCGCTCCAGGCACTTGTCGACCAGCGCGCTGGCCAGCACCAGCAGGCCGCGTTCGGTATCGACCAGGCTGTATTCGAGTTCGGGGTTGACGTTGAGCGCCTGGTTGGCCGGGATGGTCCAGGCCGTGGTGGTCCAGATCACGGCGAACGCGGGCTTGTCGAGCCTGGCCAGGCCGAAGGCCGCCGCGAGCCGGTCGGGGTCGGCCGCGGGGAACATCACATCCAGCGTCTGGCTCTGCTTGTCCTGGTACTCGATCTCGAACTCGGCCAGCGACGAGGCGCAGTCGAAGCACCAGTACACGGGCTTCAGGCCCCGGTAGACGAAGCCGCGCTGCATCACCACCTTGAGCGCGCGCAACTCGCCCGCCTCGTTGGCGAAGTCCATGGTCTTGTAGGGATGGTCCCACTCGCCGAGCACGCCCAGGCGCTGGAAATCCTGCATCTGCTGCGCGATCTGCTCGGTGGCAAACGCGCGGCCGCGCGCCTGCATCTCGTCACGCGGCAGGTTGCGGCCGTACTTCTTCTCGATCGCGTTCTCGATCGGCAGGCCGTGGCAGTCCCAGCCGGGGGTGTAGAGCGCGTCGAACCCTTCGAGCTGGCGCGCCTTGACGATCATGTCCTTGAGGATCTTGTTGACCGCGTGGCCGATGTGGATCTGGCCGTTGGCATACGGCGGGCCGTCGTGCAGGATGAACTTGGGCGCGCCATGGCGGGCGTCGCGCAGCTTCTGGTACAGGCCCTCCTCGTTCCACGCCTTCACCCAGCCGGGCTCGCGTTTGGGCAGATCGCCGCGCATGGGAAACGGCGTATCCGGCATGTTGAGCGTGGCGCGGTAGGCGCTCTCGGGCGCACTCTTGGATCGGGAATCGGACATGAACCAACCTTCAAAATCGGAGCACTTCAGGCGTCGCGCCTGAAAAACGGGATGCGGGACAGGGGCGATGGCCCGTCAAATTCGGTCGCGCGTCGTCTGGCGACGGGTTTGCACGTAGGTCGTGGCGAAATACGCGCGCGCCTGGTCGCAGTCGCGTGCGATGCCGTCGGTGAGGGCCTGCAGGCTCTCGTAGCGCAGTTCGTCGTGCAATTTGTAGAGCAGTTCCACGCGGATGATTTTACCGTAGCCCCCCTCGGCATCCAGGTGCGCAGGCCAGTCGAGGCAATGCGTCTCCAGCAGCACGCGCCCGGCGTTCACGTCGTGCGGATCGAGCGAAGGGCGCACGCCCAGGTTGGCGACGCCCTGCAGCGGCTGTTCGGCAAGCCCATGAACGAGCACCGCGAAGATGCCGCTGGCCGCCGGCTTCCAATGCGAAAAGCGCAGATTCAGCGTGCGAAAGCCGTCCCCCGCTCCGTCGCGCGTCGCTCCCAGCGCACGCCCGAGCTGGCGCCCGCGCACCACATGGCCGGAGATGGCATACGGGCGGCCCAGCAGGCGCTGCACGGCGCTCATGTCCGCGGCGGCCAGCGCCTGACGCACGGCGGTGCTCGAAACACGCTCGCCATTCGCCTCGTAACTGGGCATGCACGCCACGTCGAAGCCGTGCGCGCGCCCAGCGGCGACGAGCATCGCGTGATCTCCGACGCGTTTGGCGCCGAAGCGGAAGTCGTCGCCCACCAGCACATGGCGCGCGCCCAGGCCGCGAACCACGACCTCGTCGATGAAGGACTGCGCGGACAGCTGCGCCAGCGCCTGGTTGAAACGCAGCACCACCACCTGCTGCACGCCGCAGCGCGCGAGTTCGGCCAGCTTGTCGCGCAAGGTCCCGATGCGTGCGGGCGCCAGATCCGGATTGCGATGCAACGCCGCGAAATAGTCGCGCGGGTGCGGCTCGAAGGTCAGCACGCAACTGGCAACATCCCGGCGACGCGCCTCGTTCACCAGCAAGGCGAGCATGGCCTGGTGCCCGCGGTGCACTCCGTCGAAATTGCCTATGGTCAGGGCGCACGCCTGTGCTCTGCCCACCGCATGCAGACCGTGAAATATGTTCATTCAGAAGCTCAATTTTGATAGCTTGCCGCGCTTGATTGTCACGGCGTTGCAATGAATTTCGCTATAAACGCGAGTATATTGCGCACAGGCGGCACACGAGGGCACACGTCACAGCCGTCGCCAGGGGTATCGCATCTCGTGCCATGGAGCTATCGTGAAAGTCTTGAAGCTGTCGGCCCAGGGGCTGCCGCAATCGTGGATCACGCCGGAGCAGGCCGTCACCCACTACGCAGCGGGTGACGTGCGCTGGGAACTGGGCGCGCAAGTGGCGCTGTTCCGCGGCGGGCACAACGCCGTCACCGGCCTGCAGTCCCAGATCGCGGTCAGCAGCATCATCGGCACGCGCGGCGTGCCCGAGATCAACCCGTTCGAGCTGCAGCCCAGCCTGACCAACGCCAAGCTGTTCCAGCGCGACCGCAACATCTGCGCCTACTGCGGCGGGCCGTTCAAGGAGGAAGACCTCACGCGCGAGCACATCGTGCCGGTAGCGCAGCGCGGCGCCAACCACTGGATGAACGTGGTGACCGCCTGCCGCGCCTGCAACCACCGCAAGGCCTCGCGCACGCCCGAGCAGGCGCACATGCCGCTGCTGTACGCGCCCTACGTGCCCAGCCTCTGGGAAGACTTCATCCTGAGGAACCGCCGCATTCTTGCGGACCAGATGGATTTTCTGATGGCGCATGTGCCGCGCTCATCGCGGCTGCTGCACTGACCGGCCTCAGGCGGCGGCCTTGCGGGCACGCACCAGGATCCCGCGAACCGGGACACCGGCCTCGCGGTGCAGGTCGAGTTCCTCGATCTCCACGGACTCGAATCCGGCCTCGCGACACAAGCGCTCCGCATGGCTGCGTTTGTGCGCGTAGCGGTCATTGGCTTGCACCACCAGGTCTGCGCCTTCCTCGGGCGCCAGTTCACACGAGAACCAGAAATCCCCCGCCGGCCGCAGGATGCGATGGGCATCGGCCACCGCGCGCGTCAGTTCTCCGCTGTAGGCGAAGACATCCAGGGCGGTCAGCACCTCGTACTGCGCCTCGGGCGTGGCAGCCAGCGCCTCGTTCAAATCGACCGTGTGGAAACGGTCGTAGACCTTGTGCCGTGCCGCCTGCTCGATCATCTTCTGCGAGATTTCCACACCGATCAGAAAGCCATCCAGGCGCCCCAGGCAGACCCCGAGCAAGCCCGTGCCACACCCCAGATCGAGCACGTTCAGACGCTTGTCCGGGTAGCGCTCCAGAATCCTGTCCGCCACGATCTTGGGCAGGCGGTAGCCCAGGCCCCGCACGATGTGCTGGTCGTAAATCTCGGCCATGCCATCGAACAGGGCGCGATTGAGTTCCACGGGTTGGTGTGGCGGTGTCTCGCCCCGGGCCAGGGCGTCGTAATAGGCCACGACGGGGTCCTCGGGCAGCAGTGCGCGCAAGGCACCCGTGTCCGCCGCGGCCCGCGTGGGCGAGCCCATCACCATCAAGGTGCGCACGCGGCCCATCAGCGCCTCTCTGTCCTGCGGGTCCTGTTCGATCAAACCGTCCCAGACCTCCAGCGCCTCGGCATGCCGCGCCAGATCACTCAGGTCGCGCGCCAGCAGACGCCGCAATTGCACGTCGCCAGGCACGAGCTCCAGCCCGCGGCGCAGGTGGCGCACCGCCATTTCGGCGTGCCCCGCGCGATGGGCAATATCGATCACCCCCGCGAGCACCATCGGATTCTTCGGCTCCAGCCGAGCCACTTCCTCGGCTTTTTCGATGGCCTCGGCGAACTGGTTCTGCCGCGCCAGCAGCAGCGCCAGCTCCAGCAGGCCGGGGCCCCAGCCCGGCGCGGTGGCAACGCTCTTGCGCAGCATCTCGAACGCGCCCTTCACATTGCCCGATTTCTCCGCCATCAGGCCCGCCATCATGAAAATGCGTGCGTCGCCAGGCAGGACCTTCTGGGCCTCGTTGAGCGTCAGCGCCGCCTCGCGCAACTGGCCCTGCCCCATCTGGGTACGTGCGGTTTCCAGGTAGTGGCGGATCGGATCGGACGGCTGGGCTACTGTGGTCATGAATAGCAAACAAACAATGCGGCAGGCGCCGGCCTGCCCCCATGGGAACAATGGAGGATGCGGATTATCCCCTGAGCGCGCCGCTACCGATCGATCTGGGACGGATCGAGAAATTCCTGCGCATAGCGCAGATAGACCTTCTCGCCGACGAAAACATCGAAAAGATCGGGATCGATGTGCCCGCCGTCGCGCATGCCGTGCATGATGGAGAGCGCCTGCGACAGCTTCATGCCGTGCTTGTAGGGGCGGTCCGCGGCCGTCAGCGCCTCGAAGATGTCGGCGATGCCCATCATGCGCGCCTGCCATGACATCTGCTCGCGCGTGAGTCCGCGCGGGTAGCCTTTGCCGTCCATGCGCTCGTGGTGGCCACCAGCGTACTCGGGCACGTTGCTCAGGTGGCGCGGCCACGGCAGGCTCTCGAGCATGCGTATCGTGCTCACGATGTGGTAATTGATGATGTCGCGTTCGGCCTGCGTGAGCGTGCCTTTGCGTATCGTCAGGTTTTCCATTTCATCGGCCGTGAGCAGCGCCGTGGGAACGCCTTCGGGGCTGCGCCAGTGGTGTTTTTCACCGATACGCCGCACGCGCTCCTCGTCGGCGGCGGACATGGCTTCGCCCCCCTGATTGCAGGTCCGCAAAAAATCACGCTCCTCGTCGAGCTGCTGCACCTTGCCGCGCAGGTGCTCGGTCTGCGCGGCCTCGGCCGGTTCGTCCACACAGGGACGCAGCGCCAGCTGGCGGCGCAGCGCATCGATTTCGGCGTCGCGCTTGAGCACCTCGAAGCGCGTATCGACGAGGCCGATCCGGTCGTGGATCGTCTGCAGCTTGGTCGCCTTGTCCACCACGTGCACGGGCGTCGTGATCTTGCCGCAGTCGTGCAGCAGACCCGCCATCTTGAGTTCATAGCGATCGCGATCGGTCATCGTGAACGCGGCCAGCGGCCCCTGCGTGGCGGCATGCGCGGCTTCCGCCAGCATCATCGTGAGCCGGGGCACCCTCTGGCAATGGCCACCGGTATAGGGCGATTTCTCGTCGATCGCCTGATTGATCAGGTTGACGAAGGATTCGAAGAGCTGTTCCAGCTGGTCGATCAGCAGCCGGTTGGTGAGCGCGATCGCCGCCTGCGACGAAAGCGACTCGGCGATGCGCTGCTCGGCCGGCGAGAACGAGCGCACGGCACCCGTGAGCCCATCGGTGGCGTTGATGAGCTGCAACACGCCGATGATCTCGCCATCGTGGTTCTTCAGCGGGACGGTGAGGAAGGAGCGCGACCGGTAGCCCGTGCGCGCATCGAAGGCACGCGTGCCCGAGAAATCGAAGCGCGTGCTGTCGTAGGCGTCGTCGATGGCGATCGTGGTGTCATGCACCGCCGCATGCACGGCCACCAGGTGTTCGTTGGGCGAGCCGTCCGGCAGGTACAGGGGCAGCAGCGGAAGATGCAGCGGCTCCTCACCCTGTCCGCCCCTGCGCACCTGCAGAGAGTGCGTGCGCATGAGCACGAAACGCAGCGCGCCGCGATCTTCAGTCATGCGGTAGAGCGTGCCGCCATCGGCGCCCGTCAAGGCCTGCGCGGCGTCCAGAATCAGTTCGAGCAGGCGGCCGAGGTCACGCTCGCGTGACAACGCCGCGCCCACTTCGTTGAGCTGCTCCAACCGCCCGAGCAGCGAGCGCAAGTCCTCTTTCTCTGCCATGGCCCCCTCCGAGAGAGCTGCCATGGTAGCGTCAAAGCTCTGGGTGATCAGCCCCTGAGCGAGTCGGCAAGCCGCCGCGCGCAGCGATCGGCCTGCTCGGGATCGGGGGATTCCACCATGATGCGCAGCAGCGGCTCGGTGCCGCTCGCGCGAATCAGCACCCTGCCCTGATGGCCGAGTTCGTGCTCCACCTGCGCTGTGACGCGAGCGAGCTCGGTGCTCGCTTTCCAGTCCTGATGGGGATTGAGGCGCACGTTGAGCAGCACCTGCGGGTACAGCGTCACCCCTTCGAGCAGCTGCGCCAGCGTCATGCCGCGTTCCACGCAGGCGGCCAGCACCTGCAAGGCGCTCACCAGGCCATCGCCCGTGCTGTGCTTGTCCAGCATCAGCAGGTGGCCGGAAGCTTCACCCCCAAGCAGCCAGCCACGGCCAAGCAGCTCTTCCAGCACGTAGCGGTCCCCCACCCTGGCGCGCGCAAACGCCACACCGCGCTCGGTGAGCGCGCGCTCCACGGCCATGTTGCTCATCAGCGTACCCACCACGCCAGGCACGGGTTCGCCCCGGCGCAGACGCTGCGCCGCCATCACGTACAGCAGCTCGTCGCCGTTGTACAGACGCCCGGCTGCATCCACCATCTGCAGCCGATCGGCATCGCCATCGAGCGCGATACCGAAGTCGGCATGATTGGCCTTGACCGAGCGCACCAGTGCATCCGGGTGTGTCGCGCCGACCTGGTCGTTGATGTTCAGCCCGTCAGGGGTACAGCCGATGGCGATGACGTCCGCCCCCAGCTCATGGAACACCTTGGGGGCGATGTGGTAGGCCGCGCCATGCGCGGCATCGACGACGATCTTGAGCCCCTTGAGCGTCAACTGGTGCGGGAAGGTGCTCTTGCAGAATTCGATGTAGCGCCCGGCCGCGTCATCGAGCCGCCAGGCCCTGCCCAGTTCCGCCGCACCGACCCAGCCGGGCGCCTGCTCAAGCGCGGCTTCCACATCGAGCTCCCAGGCATCGGGCAGCTTGGAGCCCTGGGCGCTGAAAAACTTGATGCCGTTGTCAGCAAACGGGTTGTGGCTGGCACTGATGACCACGCCCAGATCGGCGCGCAGCGCCCGCGTGAGATAGGCCACGCCGGGTGTCGGCAAGGGGCCGAGCAGCACCACGTCCACGCCGGCCGAATTCAGGCCCGATTCCAGCGCCGACTCGAGCATGTAACCCGAGATGCGCGTGTCCTTGCCGATCAGGACCCGCGGCCGCTGCCCGGCCTGCGCGAGCACCCGGCCCACTGCATGGCCCAGGCGCAGCACGAAGTCGGGCGTGATGGGTTCGCGCCCCACGGTGCCACGGATGCCGTCGGTGCCGAAATACCTGCGCGTCACTTCATTGCCCCCTCTGACCCGATGAAGCCTGTTCCTGCACGGCCCGCCAGACGGCCAGCGCCGCCATGGTTTCTTTCACATCGTGCACGCGCACGACAGCGGCGCCGCCTTGCACGGCGAGCACGGCCGCGACCACGCTGGGACAAACGCGCTCATGCACCGGCAGGCCGGTCACCGCGCCCACGGAGGATTTGCGCGACCAGCCCACGAGCAGCGGGCTGCCCAGTACCCGCAGCTCGCCCTGACGGGCCAGCAAGGCGAAATTCTGCTCCACCGTCTTGCCGAAACCCACGCCGGGGTCCAAGGTCAGGCGCTCGCGCGCGACACCCATCGATTGCAGCTGCCGCGCTCGGTCTCCCAGAAAGGCGCGGACCTGATCGACGGCATCCCCCGGCATGGGCACAAGCTGCATGGTCTGCGGCTCGCCATGCATGTGCATCAGGCAGATGCCGCACGAGCCCTGCTCCGCCACGACCTGCGCGGCACCCGGCTGGCGCAGCGCCCAGATGTCGTTGATGATGTCCACGCCCAGATCCAGCACCCGCTGCATCACCTGTGGCTTGTAGGTATCGACCGACACCGGCACGCCCAGCGTCAAGGCCGCGCGCGCGACAGGCAGCACCCGTGCCAGTTCTTCATCCAGCGGCAGCGGCGGGCTGCCCGGGCGCGTCGATTCGCCACCGATATCCAGCATGTCCGCGCCATCGAGAACCAGCCGCTCGCAATGCGCGATGGCCGCCGCGGCGCTCGCATGCTCGCCTCCGTCGGAAAACGAATCCGGCGTGACATTGACGATGCCCATCACGCGCGGGCGCGACAGGTCGATTTGAAAACGTGTGGTCTGCCAGTGCATGGGAAGACATGGAAAAGGCCGACTGCTCACAGTCGGCCTTCAGGGATGGGTCGGCTTCACGCCACCGTGGGCGCAGGGTCGGTCTTGACCGGGGGCGGATTGCCCGGGCCGCTGCCGCCGGAGGGCGGCGTGCGCGGCGTCCAGTCCTTGGGCGGGCGCGGATCCTTGCCCGCCATGATGTCGTCGAGCTGCTCCATGTCTATGGTTTCCCAGTCGAGCAGCGCCTTGGCCATGGCGTGCATCTTGTCCTGATTGCCCTCGATCAGCCCGCGCGCCAGCGTGTACTGTTCGTCGATGATGCGGCGCACCTCGGCATCGACCTTCTGCATGGTCTCTTCCGAGATGTTGGTCGTCTTGGTGACCGAGCGGCCCAGGAACACCTCGCCTTCGTTCTCGGCATAGACCATGGTGCCGAGCGCCTCGCTCATGCCGTACTTCGTCACCATGTCGCGCGCCAGGTTGGTCGCGCGCTCGAAGTCGTTGCTCGCGCCCGTCGTCATCTGGTGCATGAAGACTTCCTCGGCGATGCGCCCGCCAAACAGCATGGCGATCTGGTTGAGCATGTACTCCTTGTCGTAGGAATAGCGGTCGTTCTCGGGCAAGGCCATGGTCACGCCCAGCGCCCGGCCGCGCGGGATGATCGTGACCTTGTGCACCGGATCGCACTTGGGCAGCAGGCGCCCGATCAGCGCGTGGCCGCTCTCGTGGTAGGCGGTGTTGCGCCGCTCCTCCTCGGGCATCACCATGCTCTTCCTCTCGGGGCCCATGATGATCTTGTCCTTGGCCTTCTCGAAGTCCTGCATCTCGACCACGCGCGCATTGCGCCGCGCGGCCATCAGCGCCGCTTCGTTGCACAGGTTGGCCAGATCGGCACCGCTCATGCCCGGCGTGCCGCGCGCGATGATGCCGGGGTTCACGTCCTGGCCCACCGGAATCTTGCGCATGTGCACGTTCAGGATCTGCTCGCGCCCGCGGATGTCGGGCAGCGTGACATAGACCTGGCGGTCGAAGCGCCCCGGGCGCAGCAGGGCCTGGTCGAGGATGTCCGGCCGGTTGGTGGCAGCCACGACGATCACGCCGAGGTTGGTCTCGAAGCCGTCCATCTCGACCAGCATCTGGTTGAGCGTCTGCTCGCGCTCGTCGTTGCCGCCGCCCAGGCCCGCGCCGCGCTGGCGGCCGACGGCATCGATTTCGTCGATGAAGATGATGCAGGGGGCGTTTTTCTTGGCGTTCTCGAACATGTCGCGCACGCGCGCGGCGCCCACGCCGACGAACATTTCGACGAAGTCCGAGCCCGAGATGCTGAAGAACGGCACCTTGGCCTCGCCGGCGATGGACTTGGCCAGCAGCGTCTTGCCGGTGCCGGGCGGCCCCACCAGCAGCAGGCCGCGCGGAATGCGCCCGCCCAGCTTCTGGTACTTTTGCGGATCTTTCAGGAAATCCACGACCTCCTGCACCTCTTCCTTGGCCTCGTCGCAGCCGGCGACATCCGCGAAGGTGATGGTGTTGTTGTTCTCGTCGAGCATGCGCGCCTTGGACTTGCCGAAGCTGAACGCGCCGCCCTTGCCGCCGCCCTGCATCTGTCGCATGAAGTAAATCCATACGCCGATCAGGAGCAGCATCGGCCCCCAGCTCACGAGCAAGGTCATCAGGAGCGAGCCTTCCTCGCGCGGCTTCACATCGAATTTGACGTCGTGATCAATCAGATCACCGACCAGACCGCGGTCAAGATAGGTGGCCGTGGTGCGTATGCGCCGGTCGTCGGTGGTCAGCGCCACGATCTCGGTGCCGCCGGGCCCTTCCTGAATGGTGGCCGAACGAATGTGGTTGTTGCGCACCTGTTCCAGAAAATCGGAATAGCCGATCGCCCCGGCACCCATGGTGCTGCGGGTATCGAATTGCCTGAACACGGTGAACAGCACCATGGCGACGACGAGCCACACGGCAATTTTGGAAAACCACTGATTGTTCAAGCGCAACTCCAACTGAAGCGGCTACACGCACCGCCAAGCAACTTTCCACGGCAATTGGGGGTCATTGTAGGCGTTTCAACCCATCAAAACCCGCGGCAACCCCGGTGGCGAACAGGTTCAACGCAGGCCCAGGCCCACCAGATAGGTTTCGGTGGATTGGTCGCGCGAGGCCTTGGGTTTGATCACCTTGACGCTGCGAAAGTGCTCCCGGAACAATGCCACCAGCTGTGCATAGCCCTCGCCATGAAACACCTTGGCCACGAGCACGCCGTCTTTTTTCAGGTGCTGCACCGCAAAATCCACCGCCAGTTCCACCAGAAGCGAGATGCGCGCGGCATCGGCCGAGGCGATGCCGGAGAGATTGGGCGCCATGTCCGACATCACCACGTCCACGCCGCGCCCCTGCACCACTTCGTTGAGCTGCGCCAGAACCGCCTCTTCGCGGAAATCGCCCTGCAGAAAGTTCACCCCCTCGATGTGCTCCATGGGCAGCAGGTCAAGTGCGACGAGCTGACCATCGAGTGCGCCCACCGCCGCGCCCTCCGGGGCCAGTTGGCGACGCGCGTACTGGCTCCAGGCGCCTGGCGTGCTGCCCAGATCGACCACCACCTGCCCGGGCTTGAAGAGGTGCAGCCGCTCGTCGATCTCCTTGAGCTTGTAGGCGGCGCGCGCGCGGTAGCCTTCCTTGCGGGCCAGCCTGACCCACGGATCGGTGGCCTGCTGGTGCATCCACGCCTTGTTGACTTTTTTACTCTTGGTTTGGATCTTCATCGGCAGGGATAATACGGCGATGTCAAAAATTGTCTTGACTGCCGCCGAGCGGCGCGCTCACCGGGCCGAAGCCCACCACCTGGACCCCGTGGTCATGATCGGCAACGATGGTCTCACGGATGCCGTGCGCAAGGAAGTGGACGCGGCGCTGAACGCCCACGGGCTCATCAAGGTGCGCGTGTTCTGCGACGAACGCGGCGAACGAGAAAGCATCTACGAGCGCCTGGCGGAAGAACTGGGCGCCGCGCCGGTACAGCACATCGGCAAGCTGCTGGTGCTCTGGCGCCCGATGCCGGAAAAACACAAAACCGTGGATGAAGACCGCAAGCCCGGGCCGCGCGATGTCAAGGTGCTCAAATTCGGCCGCCCAGGGCGGCGCCCCGAGGTCAAGCAATTGAAGGTGCTGGGCAACCAGCGCCTGACGGCCGGTGGGCAGATCAAGCGGGCCAAGCCCAAGCAGAAATCGATCAAGAAGCGCCAGGGCGACTGATGGCCGACATGCAGCGCCACATCCTGTGCATGAAATGGGGCACGAAGTACGGCCCCGAGTACGTCAATCGGCTCTATGCCATGGTGCGCCGCCACCTGACGGGCGATTTCAACTTCGTCTGCCTGACGGATGACGCGCAGGGCGTGCGCGCCGAGGTGCAGTGCCTGCCGATTCCGCCGCTGAACCTGGAGCTCAAGCCCGGCCAGCGCGACGGCGCCTGGAAGAAGCTGACCACGTTCGAGGCCGATCTGCACGGCCTCAAGGGCACGGCGCTGTTCCTCGATCTGGACGTGGTCATCGTCGGCTCGCTCGACGATTTCTTCACCCAGAGCGGCGACTTTCTCATCATTCACGACTACCCGCGCTTCTGGCGCTTTGGCCAGCGCATCGTCGGCAATTCGTCGGTCTACCGCTTCGAGCTTGGCGCGCATGCCGACGTGCTGGCGCACTTTCGCGCGCACATGGACGAGGTGCGGCGCGCGCACCGCAACGAGCAGCGCTACCTCTCGCACTTCCTGCACGGGCAGGGCAAGCTGGCCTACTGGCCCAGGGCCTGGTGCCCCAGTTTCAAATACGACTGCATCCCGACGTGGCCTAGCAACTACTGGCGCGAGCCGGCGGTACCCAAGGACGCACGCATCGTGATCTTTCACGGCGAGGTGAACCCGCCCGATGCGCTCGCGGGGCGGCGCAACAAGCGCTGGCACTACATCCGGCCGGCGCGCTGGGTGGGCGAGGCCTGGGGCGGCTGAAAAACGGGAAATATTGGCTCAAACGCTTGACAGTCAAGCGCCATCCGCTATCAATTACGATGATTTTCCCGTACCCGCCTCGACGCCGACCAAAGGTCGGCCCACCAGGCGCGTGAGGATCTGCAAGGGGCTGGCTGCAGGATTCACCTCGCGCCCCGGCGGCAGATGCAGCGTCTGCTCCACCATGTACTGTCCGCTCATGACCGCGTGCACCGCCGCATCGGAATAGCAGACCCAGCAGCTGCCGGCGGGAAACGGCGCGCGCCATTGCTCCCCCTGCGTCTGATAGGTCTCGTCGCGTTTCATCAGGTCGTGCAACTGCAGCATCAGGTGGTCGTACTCGCTGCGCAGCGACTTGGTGACGTGCAGCGCCTGCAGCGCCTTCGCCTGCCAGCGGCGATACGGCCTGGCCTGGGGCAGGAACTGGCGCGCCACCGATTCGAAATCCGCGCCCACGCGCCAGACGCGCGGCGCGCCGTCGGGGTTCACGTTGGCGAACACGCGCAGGATGCGCTCGCCGTAGTTGGGGCGCGTCGGGAAGGCGTCCACATGCAGCCGCTTGTCGTCGGCGCGCACCGACTGCCGGCGCGTTTCCACGTGGCGCGGACGAAAGCTCGTCGGCGCCACGCGCAGCGCGCCGCGGTATTCGGGGAAAAGCCCATCGACCAGGGCCAGCGCCTGTGCTCTGAAGCGCCCCACCATCGCCGCCAGCCGCGCCTGCTCCTGCGCCGTGCCAGCCGCGCCCTTGAGCACGCCGTCCGCGCCCAGGCTCACGTTGCGCGATTTGGGCGCAAGCATGTCCTCGCGCAGCAGGGTCCGCTCGTCGGGCTCCAGTTCGAAGGCGAGGCGCGGGAACAGAAGCACCTTGCCTGATTCGACGGCCCGCGTCCACTCGGCGTGGGGCTCGGCCTTGTCCCACCCGGGCAGATCGAGTTCAACGATCGGAGATTCCATGGCCTGCCGCCTCCCGCGGACCGGTGAGTTGCCACAGCACGATGGTGGCGCACAGCCACTGCCCCACGTACAGGCCGGTGGCGATGTTGTGCCACAGCCGCACGCCATGGTAGGCAATGACGCGCGGCGCCACGCCGAACTGCAGCACGAAGGCCAGCAGCATGCCCAGGATCACAAAAACAAGAGCTGCTCGCGCCCACGGTGCAAAGGTCTCAGAATGTTTCCGCCTTGAAATTACCAGTAGCAAAGCGCAACAAGCTATTGAAATATAAGTCTGGGCCTCAAACAGGCTGGCCGCCACGTACCCCGCCAGCATCCTCTGCGGGATGCGCATGAAGACCAGCGGCACGGCCACGAAGCCGATCACCGACAGGCTGCTCCACCACAGGGCGGCGGCAAAGACCGGCAGGCGCTCGAACATCGTCAGACGTAGCGCACGGCCACGACTTCGTAGGAGCGCACGCCGCCCGGCGCCTGCACGTCGGCCGTGTCACCCACTTCCTTGCCGATGAGCGCGCGGGCAATCGGGCTGCCGATGTTGATCAGGCCATGCTTCAGATCGGCCTCGTCCTCGCCGACGATCTGGTAGGTCACCGCATCGCCCGAATCCACGTCCTCCAGATCGACCGTGGCGCCGAACACCACGCGGCCTTCGGCATCCACCGTGGCCGGGTCGATGATCTGCGCCGCCGAGAGCTTGCCTTCGATCTCGGCGATGCGCCCCTCAATGAAGCCCTGATGGTCCTTGGCCGCGTCGTACTCGGCGTTCTCGCTCAGATCGCCCTGCGCACGCGCTTCCGCGATCGCGGCGATGACGGCCGGGCGCTCCTTGGTCTTGAGCCGCTGCAGTTCGGCCTTGAGTTTTTCCGCGCCGCGCTTGGTGATGGGAAGGGTAGCCATGACAAATCACACCGATAACGAAACCAAAACAAGAGACCACCTGCGTACAGCGCAGATGGCCCCGTGGATATGGCATTCTAGTTCGCGGCGGCGGCCTAGAATCGTCCCGATCCCGCCGTTGCCCTCATGACCATTTCAGAGTCCTCTTCCCCTCAGCTTGACGATCCACTGGCCACCAGAATTCTGCGGGAATGGCAATCACAGCAGGGGGATCTCTGGGTGTTCGGCTACGGCTCGCTGATCTGGCGTCCCGACCTGCCCTTCAGCGAGTGCCGCCGCGCAACCATTCATGGCTGGCACCGGGCACTGCGGATGTGGAGCCACGTCAACCGCGGAACCGCGCAATGCCCGGGCCTGGTGTTCGCGCTGCTGCCGGGCGGCAGCTGCCGTGGCCTGGCCTTTCGCGTGCCCGCCGCCCGGGTGCCCGACGTGTTTCCGCAGCTGTGGCAGCGGGAGATGCCGATGCCTATCTACACCCCGCGCTGGCTCAACGTCAACACCACCGGGGGCGTGGTGCGCGCCCTCGCCTTCACACTCTCGCGTTCGCACCCCGCTTTCACCGGCGCGCTGTCCGATTCCGATTACCAGCACATCTTCAGGACGGCCCGCGGCATCTACGGCAGCACCCGGGATTACGCCGAAACGACACTGGCCGAACTGCACCGGCTCGGCATCCGTGACAGGGCGCTGGAACGCATTGTCAAGATTGCGCGCGCAGGCACAATCGCGTCATGAACACCCCCACGCTGTCCCAATCGATCGCTGATCTGCACCAGAGCTACGAGCGCTCCGAACTCAGCGAAGACGCCTGCGACCCCGACCCTCTGCGCCAGTTCGAACGCTGGCTGACCGAGGCGCTGAACGCAGGGGTTCCCGATGCGAATGCCATGACCCTGGCCACCGTCGGCAGTGACCTGCGCCCGAGCACGCGCATCGTGCTCATCAAGGGCTATGACGCCCAGGGCATCGTGTTCTTCACCAACTACGGCAGCCGCAAGGGGCAGGAGCTTGCGGGCAATCCCTACGCCGCGCTGCAGTTTCACTGGACGCCGCTGGAGCGCGTGGTGCGCATCGAAGGGCTTGTTCAAAAGGTGAGTGCCGAGGAAAGCGACGCCTACTACGACAGCCGGCCGCTGGATTCGCGCATCGGCGCATGGGCCAGCCCGCAAAGCCAGCCGATCGCGAGCCGCGACGTGCTCGCGCAGAACGTGGCGCACTACAGCGCGCAGTTCCCGTCGGCACCGCCGCGCCCACCGCACTGGGGGGGCTATCGCCTGGTTCCTGATCGCTGGGAATTCTGGCAAGGGCGCAAGAACCGCCTGCATGACCGGCTGCGCTACCTGCCGCAGGGCGGCCGCTGGCTCATGCAGCGGCTGGCTCCGTGAGCCCGCGCAAACCCGTAACAAACCCTCGCGGACGCTGCTTTTGCGCGTTTCACGGCGCGCCGGATCGCTTATGTTCCGCCATGGGAGCCCCCCAGAAAGGGAGACAGCCATGCGATTCAGCGATCTGGAAATCAACAGCGCCGTCCGACATCTTTGCGCCGCGGGCTACCAACTCCTGAGCCGAAGAGAGCGCCGCATCGTCGACGTCCTCTGCGCCGTCTGCTGACGCCGCGGCCCGGTTCAGCGCAGCGCGCGGTAGATGGCCTCGGCGAGCTGGCGCGAGACGCCGTCGACGGTGGCGAGGTCTTGGACGCTCGCGTCCTGCACACCCCTCACGCCGCCAAAACGCTGCAGCAGCCGGGCGCGCCTGCGTGGGCCAATGCCTGGGATATCTTCCAGGCGGCTTGCTCCCGTGCGCACCCGGGCACGCGCCGCGCGCATGCCGGTGATCGCAAAGCGGTGCGCCTCGTCCCGGATTTGCGCCACCAGCATCAGCGCAGCCGAATCGTGCCCGAGGTAGACCTTTTCGCGGCCATCGGCGAACACCAGTTCTTCCAGCCCCACCTTGCGGCCTTCGCCTTTTTCCACGCCCACGATGCGTGATATATCCAGGCCCAGTTGCTCGAAGACCTGGCGCGCCATCGCCACCTGCCCGCGTCCACCGTCGATAAGCACCAGATCCGGCAGGCGCAGCTCCCGGCGCGTCACTTCGGCGCCGCCCGCTTCCTGCTGTGCCTGCGCCACCGGCTTGTAGCGGCGCTCGAGCACCTGGTGCATCGCGGCATAGTCGTCGCCCGGCGTGATGCCTTCGATCTTGAAACGCCGGTACGCACCGTGCTGCATCTTGTGGTGATGAAACACCACGCACGAGGCCTGCGTCTGCTCGCCCGCAGTGTGTGAAATATCGAAGCACTCCGCAGTGAGTTCGTCGAGGTTTTCGAGATCGAGCCCCAGAGCCTCGGCCAGCGCGTGCGTGCGCGCCTGCTGCGAACCCTCCTCGGCCAGCAAGCGCGCCAGCTGAATCCCCGCGTTGGCCTGCGCCATTTCCAGCCACGCGCGCCGCTCCTCGCGCGGCTGGTGCACGGCCGACACACGCACACCGCTCTGCTCGGTCAGTGCCTCGATCAGCAAGGGGTCGACGGGCTCGCTGGTCACCAGCACCGGCGGCACCGCCACCTCCAGGTAGTGCTGCGCGATGAAGGCTTCGAGCACCTGCACGCTGACCGACTGCTGCGCGCGTTCGGCGTCGCCCGCCTCCTCGGCGCTGTAGATGCCCGAGGCCTCGGCCACCTGCGACGGAAAATAGGCTCGGTCGCCCAGATGACGGCCCCCGCGCACCATCGCCAGGTTCACGCAGGCACGCCCGCCCTCCACGCGCACGGCGAGAATGTCCACGTCCTTGTCGCCCGCGGTCTCCACCGCCTGCTGGTGCAGCACGCGCGACAGCGCCGTGATCTGGTTGCGCACCTCGGCCGCCTGCTCGAATTCGAGCTTTTCGGCGTGCGCCATCATGCGCGCCTCCAGCTTCCTGAGCAGCTCGTCGGTCTCGCCACGCAGTAGCGCCTCGGCGCCGCGCACGTCCTCGGCGTAATCCTCGGGCGAGATGGCGCCCACGCAAGGCGCAGAGCAGCGCTTGATCTGGTAGAGCAGGCAGGGACGCGTGCGGTGGGCGAACACCGTGTCCTCGCAGGTGCGCAGGCGAAACACCTTCTGGATCAGCTCGATGGTCTGCTTCACCGCCCAGGCATTGGGGTAAGGGCCAAAGTAGCGGTTGTTCTTGTCCACGCTGCCGCGGTAGTACGAGATGCGCGGATAACGCTGCGATGGATCATCGGTCGTGCCATCCTTGGCCGCAATGCCGCTGATCTTCAGATACGGGTAGCTCTTGTCATCGCGAAAGAGAATGTTGTACTTGGGGTGCTGGGTCTTGATGAGGTTGTTTTCCAGCAGCAGCGCCTCGGCCTCGGAGCGCACCACCGTCGTCTCCAGCCGCACGATCTTGGTGACCATGTGGCCGATGCGCGTGCCCCCGTGCTGCCGGGTGAAGTAGCTGCTGACACGGCGCTTGAGGTTGCGCGCCTTGCCGACATAAAGCAACTGGTCTTGCGCATCAAAGTAGCGATACACCCCCGGCAAGGGCGGCAGCGCCGCCACCTGGGCCAGCAACTGCTCGGAATGGGCTTCGGACATACATCTATTGTCGCGGCGAAGGCACAGCCACGGCGCATGGCGGGGCATGGCCCACGCCGAGCGCACAAAAAAAGCCCCGCAAGCGGGGCTTTCAGGTGAGCACGGAAGGTGCTTATTTGCGCGTACCGACCACTTCGATCTCGACGCGGCGGTTCTTGGCGCGACCTTCCTTGGTCTTGTTGGAGGCGATAGGCTGGGTTTTGCCCTTGCCTTCGGTGTAGATGCGGTTCTTTTCGATGCCCTTGGACACCAGGTAGGCCTTCACGGACTCGGCACGACGCACCGACAGCTTCTGGTTGTAGGCGGCGGTGCCGATGGAATCGGTGTGACCGACAGCAACGATCACTTCCAGGTTGACGCCCTTGATCTTGGAGACCAGGTCATCGAGCTTGGCCTTGCCTTCGGGCTTCAGGACGGACTTGTCGAAGTCGAAGAAGGCATCAGCGCCGTAGGTGACCTTGCTGGCCACGGCAGGAGCGGGCGCAGGAGCCGGAGCGGGAGCCGCGGCAGGAGCCGGAGCCGCAGCAGGAGCGGGAGCCGCCTTTTGCTGAGCGCCATCGCAGCCTTCGGCAGCGGTGGCAGGCGTCCAGGTTGCGTCGCGCCAGCACAGTTCGTTGGTGCCGTTCTTCCAGACCATCTCACCGGTGCCGTTCGCCCAGTTGTTGATGACTTTGCCGCCATCAGCCGCCTTGATTTGAGCAGTGGCCGAAGCAGCCAGCACGGCAGAGGCCAACAGCACTGCCACTTGGTTCAGTTTTTTCATGGTTCTCCTCTTGGGAAATAAAAACCGCAGCCGCGCTGCGAAAACGAGACGTCGTCAGTGAACCGCACCAAAAACGTTGATTAGATTGTGCCACAGGCGCTACCAATAGTGTGGCGGCAATGACGTGCGGGCGCCGCTTGCGCCGTGAGCAGGCCTCAAGATGTTGTCAGAGGGCAACAAATGCTTGCACCTAAAATGCCTGCCTGTTCTGGTGTTTTGATAGGTTGTGATGCCCGAGTTCGCCAAGGAAACCCTGCCCGTCGGCCTCGAAGAGGAAATGCGACGCAGCTACCTCGATTACGCCATGAGCGTGATCGTCGGCCGTGCCCTGCCCGACGCGCGCGATGGCCTCAAGCCCGTGCACCGGCGCGTGCTGTTCGCCATGCACGAGCTGAACAACGACTGGAACCGGCCGTACAAGAAGTCGGCACGTATCGTGGGCGATGTGATTGGTAAATACCACCCGCACGGCGACAGCGCGGTGTACGACACCATCGTGCGCATGGCGCAGGATTTTTCGCTGCGCCACATGCTGGTCGATGGCCAGGGCAATTTCGGCTCGGTCGATGGCGACAACGCCGCGGCCATGCGCTACACGGAAATCCGCCTGGCGAAGATCGCCCACGAGATGCTGGCTGACATCGACAAGGAGACGGTGGACTTCGGCCCCAACTACGACGGCAGCGAGAAGGAGCCGCTGGTGCTGCCCAGCCGCCTGCCGAATCTGCTGGTCAATGGCAGCGCCGGCATTGCCGTGGGCATGGCGACCAACATTCCGCCGCACAATCTGAACGAGGTCGTCGACGCTTGTTTGCATTTGCTGCGCAGCCCTCAGGCCTCGATCGACGAGTTGATGGAGATCATCCCCGCGCCCGACTTCCCCACGGCCGGCATCATCTACGGCATCACCGGCGTCAAGGACGGCTACCGCACCGGCCGCGGGCGCGTGGTGATGCGCGCCAAGGTGCATTTCGAGGATATCGACAAAGGCCAGCGCCAAGCCATCATCGTCGACGAGCTGCCCTACCAGGTCAACAAGAAGACGCTGCAGGAGCGCATGGCCGAGCTGGTGCACGAGAAGAAGCTCGAAGGCATCAGCCACATCCAGGACGAATCCGACAAATCCGGCATGCGCCTGGTGATCGAGCTCAAGCGCGGCGAAGTGCCCGAGGTGGTGCTCAACAACCTGTACAAGCAGACGCAGCTGCAGGACACCTTCGGCATGAACATGGTGGCGCTGGTCGATGGCCAGCCCAAGCTGTGCAATCTCAAGGACCTGATCGAAGTCTTCATCGGCCACCGCCGCGAGGTGGTGACGCGCCGCACCGTGTTCGAGCTGCGCAAGGCGCGCGAGCGCGGCCATGTGCTCGAAGGCCTGGCCGTGGCGCTGGCCAACATCGACGAGTTCATCCGCATCATCCGCGAATCGCCCACGCCGCCCGTGGCCAAGGCCGAGTTGATGGCGCGTTCGTGGGACAGCGCGCTGGTGCGCGAAATGCTGACCCGCACGCGCGCCGACGGCGCCGTGGTCAACGCCGACGACTACCGCCCCGAGGGACTGGAGCGCGAATACGGCATGCAAGCCGGTGGCCTGTATCGCCTGTCGGACACGCAGGCACAGGAAATTTTGCAGATGCGCCTGCAGCGCCTCACGGGCCTGGAGCAGGACAAGATCGTCGCCGAGTACAAGGAGATCATGGCGCACATCGAGGACCTGCTCGATATCCTCGCCAGGCCCGAACGCGTCGCGGTCATCATCGGCGAAGAACTCACGGCCGTGAAGACCGAGTTCGGGCAAACCAAGCTCGGCGCGCGCCGCAGCCAGATCGAGCACAGCGCGCAAGACCTCTCCACCGAAGACCTGATCACCCCCGTCGACATGGTGGTGACGCTCTCGCACACGGGCTACATCAAGAGCCAGCCTTTGAGCGAATACCGCGCGCAAAAACGCGGCGGGCGCGGCAAGCAGGCCACGGCGACCAAGGAAGACGACTGGATCGACCAGCTCTTCATCGCCAACACGCACGACTACATCCTGTGCTTTTCCAACCGCGGGCGCCTGTACTGGCTCAAGGTCTGGGAAGTGCCCGCCGGTTCGCGCAACTCGCGCGGACGGCCCATCGTCAACATGTTCCCCCTGCAGGAGGGCGAGAAGATCAACGTGGTGCTGCCGCTCACCGGCGACATGCGCAGCTTCCCCGCCGACCGCTATGTCTTCATGGCCACCCGCATGGGCACGGTCAAGAAAACGGCGCTCGATGAATTCTCCAACCCGCGCAAGGCCGGCATCATCGCCGTCGGCCTCGATGAGGGCGACTTCCTCATCGGCGCGGCGCTGACCGATGGCGCGCACGACGTGATGCTGTTCTCCGACGGTGGCAAGGCCGTGCGTTTTGACGAGAACGACGTGCGCCCCATGGGCCGCAACGCGCGCGGCGTCAAGGGCATGCAGCTTGAAGACGGCCAGAGCGTGATCGCCATGCTGGTGGCCGAGGACGAGTCGCAAAGCGTGCTCACCGCCACCGAGAACGGCTACGGCAAGCGCACCAGCATCGTCGAATACACGCGCCACGGCCGGGGTACCAAGGGCATGATCGCCATCCAGCAGTCCGAGCGCAACGGCCGCGTCGTCGCCGCCACGCTGGTGCGCGCCGATGACGAGATCATGCTGATCACCGACACCGGGGTGCTGGTGCGCACGCGCGTGGCCGAGATCCGCGAGCTGGGCCGTGCCACGCAGGGCGTGACGCTGATCAATCTGGACGAAGGCGCGAGCCTCTCCGGATTGCAGCGCATCGTCGAAAACGACGCCGGCGACGACAACACCGAAAATGATTCCTGAATCAATAGCCATCAGCGCTTTCCCAGCAAGCGTTTGAGCCACTTTTTATAGAAATGAACCGCCCTTACAATTTTTCCGCCGGCCCGGCCGCCATTCCCGAGGAAGTCCTGGAGCAGGCAGCGGGCGAAATGCTCGACTGGCACGGCAGTGGCATGAGCGTGATGGAAATGAGCCACCGCGGCAAGGAATTCATCGCCATCTGCGAGCAGGCCGAGAGCGACCTGCGCGAGCTGCTCGCCATTCCGCCCGAATTCAAGGTGCTCTTCATGCAGGGCGGGGGCATCGCCGAAAACGCCATCGTGCCGCTGAACCTGTCCCACGCCGGCACCGTGGACGTGGTGGTGACCGGCAGCTGGAGCCAGAAATCGCGCAAGGAAGCGGCCAAGTACGCCGCGGAAGTCCACACGGCCGCTTCGGGCGAGGAGAGCCACTTCACCACCCTGCCCGACCCCAAGACCTGGCAGCTCTCGCGCGGCGCGAGCTACGTGCACATCTGCAGCAATGAAACCATCCACGGGGTGGAGTTCCACGAGCTGCCCGACCTGAAGGCCCTGGGCAGCGACGCGCCGCTGGTAGTGGATTTTTCTTCCCACGTGGCCTCGCGTCCCGTGGACTGGAGCCGCGTGGGCCTGGCCTTCGGGGGCGCGCAAAAGAACCTCGGCCCGGCGGGCGTGACCCTGGTGGTGGTCCGCGAAGACCTGATCGGCCACGCCCTGCCCATCTGCCCGAGCGCCTTCGACTACAAGAACGTGGCCGACGCCGACTCGCGCTACAACACGCCGCCCACCTGGGGCATCTACGTGGCCGGGCTGACCTTCCAGTGGCTCAAACGCCAGCGCGAAGGCCAGCTCAGCGGCATCGCCGCGGTGCAGGCACGCAACATCGCCAAGGCGGCGCTGCTCTACGACATCATCGACCGCTCGCCCTTCTATGTGAACAAGATCGCCGCCAACTGCCGCTCGCGCATGAACGTGCCGTTCCAGCTGGCCGACGATGCGCTCAACGACGCCTTCCTCACCGGCGCCAAGGAGCGCGGGCTGCTGCAGCTCAAGGGCCACAAGTCCGTGGGAGGCATGCGCGCGAGCATCTACAACGCCATGCCCATGGCTGGGGTGCAGGCCCTGGTCGAGTACATGCGCGCTTTCGAGCGCGAACACGCCTGAGCCACCCGCGCTCGATCGCAGCAACGCCCCCATACCCCAGCGGAACCCGTCTTCATGCCAGAACCCCGCAATTCCCCTGACCTGGCGCAGCTGCGCCAGCAGATCGACCGCATCGACCTGCAGTTGCTCTCTCTTCTGAACCAACGCGCGGCGCTGGCTGAACAGGTCGGCGAGGTCAAGAAGCGCGAAGGCAGTCCCCTGTTTCGCCCCGACCGCGTGGCGCAAGTCATCGAAAGCGTGCAGGCCGCCAATCCAGGGCCCCTCAAAGGCCAGCACGTCGCGGCCATCTGGCGCGAGCTGATGTCGGCCTGCCTGGCCCTCGAAGCGCCGCAGCGCGTGGCCATCCTCGGCCCCGAGGGCACGTTCTGCGAACAGGCCGCCATCGAGTATTTCGGCAGCAGCGCGGAGTTCGCCTATTGCGGCAATTTCGACGAGGTCTTCCATGCCGTGGCTGCCGGCACGGCCGAATTCGGCGTCGTGGGCGTCGAAAATTCCAGTGAAGGCGTGGTGACGCGCTCGCTGGACATGTTCCTGCGCACGCCGTGTCACATCGTGGGCGAGGTCAGCCTGCTCGTGCGCCACCACCTGCTGCGCGCGCAGGAAGGCCTGGAAGGCATCGAAGCCGTGCTTGCGCACCCGCAGGCGCTCGCCCAATGCCAGACCTGGCTCTCGCGGCACCTGCCGCATGCCGAGCGCAGGCCGGTATCGAGCAACGCGGAAGGCGCGCGCCTGGCCGCTTCCAATCCGGCCTGGGCGGGCATCGCGAGCGAACGCTCGGCGCAGAAATACGCGCTGCACGTGCTGGCCCACGCCATCCAGGACGACACACACAACCGCACACGCTTCGCCGTCATCTGCCTGCCGCAGACGCTGGCCACGCCCGAGCCCAGCGGGCACGATTGCACGAGCATGGTAGTCTCCGTGATCAACCGGCCCGGCGCCGTGCACGACCTGCTGGTGCCACTGAAAAAACATGCGGTCTCCATGACCCGCATCGAGTCGCGCCCCGCGCGTACCGGCCAGTGGGAATATTATTTCTACATCGATATCGAAGGGCACCCCGTGCAACCCCACGTCGCCGCCGCACTCAGCGAGCTGCAACAGCTGTGCGCCTTCTACAAGGTGCTGGGCACCTACCCGGTCGCTGGATGAAGGCAAGCCATGTTTGAACAACTCGGTCTGATCGGCTGCGGCCTGATGGGCGGCTCGTTCGCCCTGGCGATAAAGCGTGCAGGCCTGGTCAAGCGCGTCATCGGCTACAGCAAGTCGCCAACGACCACCGAACGCGCGCAGCAGCTGGGCGTGATCGACTCGCAGGCCCCATCGGCGCTGATGGCCGTATCCAACTCCGATCTCGTGCTGCTGGCCATTCCGGTGGCTGCCACCGAGGCCACGCTCAAGGCCATCCGCCACCTGGTCACGCCGCAGACGCTCGTCATGGACGTGGGCTCGACCAAGTCCGACGTCGTGGCCGCGGCGCAGCGCTCCCTGCGCGACCATGTCGGCAGTTTCGTGCCCGCGCATCCCATCACGGGGCGCGAGGTGTCGGGGGTGGAGCATGCGGAGGCGGAGCTCTACAGCGGCCGACAGGTCATCCTGACCCCCACGGACGCCACCGAACCCGACCATGTCGAACGCGCCGAGGCACTCTGGAAGGCCCTGGGCTGCCGCGTCAAGCGCATGACCCCGCAGGAGCACGATTCGGCGTTTGCGGCGGTCAGCCACCTGCCCCACCTGCTCGCCTTCGCGATGATGCACAGCATCTCCATGCAGCCCGAAGCGGATGACTACCTCTCGCTGGCCGGCCCGGGCTTTCGGGATTTCACCCGCATTGCCGCGAGCGACCCCAAGATGTGGCGCGACGTGCTGCGCTCCAACCGCGAGGAAGTGCTCGGGCAGGCCGCCCTGTTTCGCGAAGCCCTGCGCGAGCTGGAACAGGCCATGCAGGCCGATGGCGACCAGCAGCTCGAAGCCCTGATCGGCGAAGCAAGCTCCACGCGCGGCAAGTGGCGCATGGGCGCGCAGCGCAAGAGTGCGTCCTCCTGAGATGCGGCGCACCGCCTTTCTCGATCTGCCCCCGCTGCGCACGGTGGGCGGCACGGTCCAACTGCCGGGCTCCAAGAGCATCTCCAACCGCATCCTGCTGCTCGCCGCGCTGAGCGAAGGCACCACCGAGGTGCGCGACCTGCTGGACAGCGACGACACGCGCGTCATGCTCGACGCCCTGCGCCAGCTCGGCTGCATCATCGAGCCGCTGGGCGAACGTGCCCTGCGCATCACCGGCCTGGGCGGACGCACGGCACACGTCCCTGAGGCGAGCCCCGCGCCCACCCGGCTGTTTCTCGGCAACGCCGGAACCGCCATGCGCCCCCTCACGGCCGCGCTCGCCCTCATGGGGGGCGAGTTCGAGCTTTCGGGCGTGCCGCGCATGCACGAGCGGCCCATCGGCGATCTGGTGGACGCGCTTGGCGCCCTGGGCTGCCGCATCCACTACCTGGGCACCCCGGGCTTTCCGCCGCTGCGCATCGCACACGGCGGCGGCGTGCCCCCGCTGCGGCTCGACGTGCCCGTGCGCGTGCGCGGCGACGTGTCCAGCCAGTTCCTCACGGCCTTGCTCATGGCGCTGCCGCTGATGGCGCAAACAAGAGACGTGGTCATTGAAGTCGTCGGAGAGCTGATCTCCAAGCCCTACATCGAGATCACGCTGGCGCTGCTGGCCCGCTTCGGCATCCGGTGGCAGCGCGAGGGCTGGCAGCGTTTCACGATCACCGCGGGCAGCCGCTACCGGTCCCCCGGCGTGGCACACGTGGAGGCCGACGCCTCGTCGGCAAGTTATTTCATAGCTGCTGGCGCAATAGCAGCAAGCCCTGAAGGCCAGAACGGCCTTGAAATTCAGGGCGTGGGCCTGAACTCCATCCAGGGCGATATCCGCTTCATCGAGGCGGCGCGCGCCATGGGCGCGCAGATCACGGGCAGCGACAACAGCCTGCATGTGCGCCGCGGCGCCTGGCCTCTCAAAGCCATCACGCTCGACTGCAATCACATTCCGGACGCCGCCATGACGCTGGCCGCGATGGCGCTTTATGCCGACGGCACCACGCAGCTCACGAACATCGCCAGCTGGCGCGTGAAGGAAACGGACCGCATTGCCGCCATGGTGGCCGAACTCACGAAGCTGGGCGCCACCTGCGAGGCGGGCGATGATTTCCTGCGCGTGACGCCGCCCGCCAGCAACACGCACTGGCGCGCCGCGCGCATCCACACCTACGACGACCATCGCATGGCCATGTGCCTGTCGCTGGCCGCATTCAACCCCGCGCATCTGCCGGTACGCATCGAAGACCCCGGCTGTGTCGCCAAGACCTACCCCGGTTATTTTGACGCGCTGTTCCAGGTGGCACAGGCCGACCCCGAGGACATTCCCGTCATCTGCATCGATGGCCCGACCGCCTCGGGCAAGGGCACGCTGGCTGCCGAGGTCGCGGCGCGCCTGGGCTACCACCTGCTTGATTCGGGCGCGCTGTACCGGCTCACGGCACTGGCCGCAAGCGCCTCGGCAATCCCTCTCGACGCGGGCCACGAAGCGCAACTGGCCTCACTCGCAGCCGCGCTGCCCGTGCGCTTCCTGCCCGAGCGCATCCTGCTGGACGGCCGCGACGTGACGCAGGCCATCCGTACCGAAGAGGTAGGCATGCAGGCCTCGCAGGTTTCGCAGCTGCCGCGCGTGCGGGCCGCGCTCGTCGCGCTGCAGCATGGTTTCAGGCGCCTGCCCGGCCTGGTGGCGGACGGGCGCGACATGGGAACGGTGATCTTTCCCCATGCGCCCCTGAAGGTCTACCTCACGGCAAGCAGCCAGTGCCGCGCCGAAAGGCGCTACAAGCAATTGATTTCCAAGGGAATTGACACTACAATTGCCACCCTTCGCGCGGACCTTGAGGCGCGTGACGCGCGCGACATGCAGCGCAGCGCCGCACCCCTCAGACCTGCCGAAGACGCCTTGCTGCTGGACAGCTCCGTGCTCACGATCGACGAGACCGTGGCGCGGGTGCTTCAATGGTGGCAGGCACGTCGTCCGTTTTCGGCCTGAACGCAGGAAAACGCCGGCACCAGGCGCCCGACCGGCTCCCTCCCGCGCATGCTGCGCACCGGCCCGTCGGTTGTTCAACCCGTAACCCCGCGGAAATTTTTACCGCATCAGCCTCGCACACAACCCTGACGAACGCCGCAATCGTGCGGCCCGCGGAAACCCTGTGCTGCGATCAAGGAAATCCATGTCCGAATCTTTTGCCGAGCTGTTTGAAGAGTCCCAGAAGCGCACCGAAATGCGCCCTGGCGAGGTCATTACCGCCGAAGTCGTCGCCGTCGAGCACAACTTCGTCGTCGTCAATGCTGGCCTGAAGTCCGAAGCCTACGTCCCCATCGAAGAATTCAAGAACGACCAGGGCGAGATCGAGGTCCAGGTGGGCGACTTCGTGTCCGTGGCCATCGGCTCCATCGAAAACGGCTACGGCGACACCATCCTCTCGCGCGACACCGCCAAGCGCCTCGCCTCGTGGCTCTCGCTCGAAAAGGCCCTCGAATCGGGCGAATTCGTCTCCGGCACCACGAGCGGCCGCGTCAAGGGCGGCCTCACCGTCATGGTCAACGGCATCCGCGCCTTCCTGCCGGGCTCGCTCGTCGACACGCGCCCGGTCAAGGACCTGACGCCGTTCGAGAACAAGACCCTGGAATTCAAGGTCATCAAGCTCGACCGCAAGCGCAACAACGTGGTGCTGAGCCGCCGCGCCGTGGTGGAAGCCTCGATGGGCGAAGAACGCGCCAAGCTGCTGGAAACGCTCAAGGAAGGCGCCATCGTGCAGGGCGTGGTCAAGAACATCACCGAATACGGTGCCTTCGTCGACCTGGGCGGCATCGATGGCCTGCTGCACATCACCGACATGGCCTGGCGCCGCGTGCGCCATCCCTCCGAGGTGGTGCAGGCCGGTCAGGAAATCACCGCCAAGGTGCTCAAGTTCGATCCGGAAAAGCAGCGCGTCTCGCTGGGCCTGAAGCAACTGGGCGACGATCCGTGGATGGGCGTCTCGCGCCGCTACCCCTCGGGCACGCGCCTGTTCGGCAAGGTCACCAACATCGCCGACTACGGCGCCTTCGTCGAGCTCGAGCCTGGCATCGAAGGCCTGGTGCACGTCTCCGAGATGGACTGGACCAACAAGAACGTCGCTCCCGCCAAGGTGGTTTCGCTCGGCGACGAAGTCGAGGTCATGGTGCTCGACATCGACGAGGACAAGCGCCGCATCAGCCTGGGCATGAAGCAGTGCAAAGCCAACCCCTGGCAGGAATTCGCGCAGAACATCAACCGCGGCGACCGCGTCACGGGCCCGATCAAGTCGATCACCGACTTCGGCGTCTTCGTCGGCCTGCCCTCGGGCATCGACGGCCTGGTGCACCTGTCCGACCTGTCGTGGAACGAACCCGGTGAAACCGCGGTGCGCAACTACAAGAAGGGCCAGGAAGTCGAAGCCATCGTGCTCGCCGTGGACGTGGAGCGCGAGCGCATTTCGCTGGGCATCAAGCAGCTCGACTCCGATTCGTTCACCACGTTCGCCTCCGTGAACGACAAGGGCCAGACCGTGACCGGCAAGGTCAAGAGCGTGGACGCCCGCGGCGCGGAAATCGACCTCGGCCAGGACATCATCGGCCACCTGCGCGCCTCCGAAATCTCGCGTGACCGCGTGGAAGACGCGCGCAACGTGCTCAAGGAAGGCGACGAAGTGACCGCCGTGGTGGTGAACGTGGATCGCAAGACCCGCACCATCCACCTGTCGATCCGCGCCAAGGATCAGGCCGACCAGCAGGAAGCCATGGCCAGCCTGAGCCAGACCTCGAGCAACGCCGGCACCACCAGCCTCGGTGCGCTGCTGCGTGCCAAGCTGGATCATTCCGAAGACAAGTGAACGTGCCACCGGTGCCGGGCGCGCGCTTGCGCCCGGCACCGGGCACGAGTTGTCATGGCGATGACCCGCTCAGATCTCGTTCAGGAACTGGCCGCCCGATTCGACCAGTTCACCCAGCGTGATACGGAATCCGCGGTCAAAGGCATCCTGGACGCCATTGGCGACGCGCTGGTGCGCGGCCACCGCATCGAAATTCGCGGGTTCGGCAGTTTTTCCGTCAACCATCGGCAACCCCGCGTCGGGCGCAACCCCCGCACGGGCGAGGCCGTCGAGGTGCCGAGCAAACGCGTGGTGCACTTCAAACCCGGCAAGGCGCTGCGCGGCGCGGTCGGCACGGATGCCCAGAGCGACGCGGGTGCCTGAGCATCCCCGTCCGTACTCGTGGCAGAGCCTCCTGGCCTCGCGGCGTCGCGCCTTAGAATCGCGATGATCGCTGGGGGAGCCTCATGAAGTACCTGACATGGCTGCTCAAGGCAGCCATTTTTTTCACCCTGTTCGCGTTTGCCTTGAACAATCAGCAAGACGCCACGGTGCATTTCTTCTTCGGGACGCAATGGACGACTTCGCTCGTGCTCGTGGTGCTGGCGGCCTTCACGCTCGGCGTGGTGGTGGGCGTGCTGGGCATGGTGCCGCACTGGTGGCGCCATCGCAGCGCCGCGCGGCATCAGCAGGCCGCGGCGCCTGAAAGAGTCGACGCCGCCCCAACCCACAACCCGTCCACGCCCCATGGAATTTGACCCGAGCTGGCTGCTGATCGGCCTGCCTCTGGCGTTTGTCTTCGGCTGGTTCGCCTCGCGTCTGGATCAACGCCAGTTGCGCGCGGACAGCCGGCGCGCGCCCAAGGCCTATTTCAAGGGGCTCAATTACCTGCTCAACGAGCAGCAGGATCAAGCCATCGACGCCTTCATCGAGGCCGTGCAGAACGACCCGGAAACCACGGAGCTGCACTTTGCCCTGGGCAATCTGTTCCGCCGCCGCGGTGAATACAACCGCGCCGTGCGGGTGCACGAACATCTGCTCTTGCGCGATGACCTGAGCCGCGCCGATCGTGAGCGTGCCCAGCACGGGTTGGCGCTGGACTACCTCAAGGCAGGACTGCTGGACCGCGCGGAAGACGCCTTGCGGCGCCTGGAAGGCACGCCCTTCGAGACGCAGGCGCGGCTGGCCCTCCTGACCATCTACGAGCGCTCGCACGACTGGGCCCAGGCCAGCGCCATTGCCCAGCGCATGCAGGACGCGCATCAGGGGGACTTCAGCCAGCGCCAGGCGCATTACCTGTGCGAGCAGGCCCAGCTGCGGCGCGCGCACGGCGACGTTGGAGCGGCGCGCGCCCTGCTTGACCAGGCGATCACCACCGCGCCGGGCGCGCCCCGCGCCAGGCTGGAACTGGCACGCCTGCAATTGCAGCAGGGCGAGCACGAGGACGCACTGCGCACGCTCACGGAACTGGCCAGGGCCGCTTCCGCGGCCCTGCCCCTGGCTGCCGGCCTGATGGTGGAGGCCGCCAACGCCTGCCATGAACAGGCCAGCGTCAAAGCGCTGCTGCAAGCGCACTACCGAGACCAGGCCTCGCTCGACGTGCTCGATGCCATCGTGACCCTGCAGCAAGCCACCACCCCCACCGCGCAAGACACGGCGCAAGCGCAAAGCTGGTACGCCGACTATCTGAACCACGAGCCATCGCTCGTGGTGGCCGCCAAGTGGCTTGCGCATGAAACCCTGAGCCATGAAGAGCGTCACCCCGCAATCCAGCGGGCACTCGATCAGGCCGCCAAACCCTTGACCCGCTACCGCTGCGCAGCCTGCGGTTTCGAGGCATTGCAACACTTCTGGCAATGTCCAGGCTGCCAGAGCTGGGACAGCTACCCACCGCGGCGCGTCGAAGAACTCTGAAAGCACGTGAGGAATGCCGACGCACCGCACCCCCTAGAATCGGAGCGCGATGTCATTGTGGCTCCTCATTCTCCTGCCCTTCACGGCCAGCCTGGTGGCGGCGGTGCTGCCCGCGAACGCACGCAACATCGAATCGGTTCTCGCGGGTCTGACGGCCCTGTGGTGCGCGGTGCAGACCGCGCTGTTGTTCCCGGCCATTGCCCATGGGGGCGTGGTCGAAGCCGAATTCAGCTGGCTGCCCGAGCTTGGGCTGAATCCGATCATTCGGATCGATGGCTTCGCCTGGATGTTCTGCATGCTGGTCTTCGGCATCGGCGCATTGGTGGTGCTGTATGCACGCTACTACCTGTCGCCCACCGACCCCGTGCCGCGCTTCTTTTCCTTCCTGCTCGCCTTCATGGGCGCCATGGCCGGCGTAGTGGTCGCCGGCAACCTGATCCAGCTCGTCTTTTTCTGGGAACTGACCAGCCTCTTCTCCTTTTTGCTCATCGGGTACTGGCACCACCGCAGCGATGCCCGCCGCGGCGCACGCATGGCGCTCACGGTCACGGCCATCGGCGGGCTGGCGCTGCTCGCCGCCATGCTGCTGCTGGGGCATATCGTCGGCAGCTACACGCTGGATGCCACCCTGGCGGCAGGCGATCGCGTGCGCGAGCATCCGCTGTATGACGTCACGCTCGCGCTGACGCTGCTGGGCGCGTTCACCAAGAGCGCGCAGTTCCCGTTTCACTTCTGGCTGCCCCATGCCATGGCGGCGCCCACGCCCGTGTCGAGTTACCTGCACTCGGCCACCATGGTCAAGGCCGGCGTCTTCCTCCTGGCACGCCTGTGGCCGGTCATGGGAGGCACGGCCACCTGGTTCTGGTGGGTGGGCGGGGTGGGCCTGGCCACACTGCTGCTGGGCGGCCTGGCGGCCATGTTCCAGCGCGACATCAAGGGCGTGCTGGCCTATTCCACCATTTCGCATCTGGGGCTCATCACGCTGCTGCTGGGTCTGAACAGCGCCCTGGCCGCCGTTGCCGCCGTCTTTCACATCATGAACCACGCGACCTTCAAGGCCTCGCTGTTCATGGCCGCGGGCATCGTCGATCACGAAAGCGGTACACGGGACATGCATCAGCTCTCGGGCCTGCGCCACATGATGCCCATCACCGCCACACTGGCCATGGTGGCGGCCGCGGCGATGGCGGGCGTGCCGCTGCTCAACGGATTTCTCTCCAAGGAAATGTTCTTCGCCGAAACCGTCTTTCTCGATGCGTCCCCGGCCATGCACACGCTGCTGCCCATCGCCGCGACGATCGCCGGCATGTTCAGCGTGGCGTACTCGCTGCGGCTCATCGCATCGGTGTTCTTCGGCCCCGTGGCCCGCGACCTGCCTCGCACGCCACACGAGCCCACGCGCTTGATGCGCGTCCCGGTCGAACTGCTCGTGGCCATCTGTCTGGTGGTGGGAATATTTCCGCAATGGTCCATCGGTCCGGCCCTGGCGGCGGCGGCCCGACCCGTCGTCGGCGGCGTTCTGCCGGCTTACAGCCTGTCCGTCTGGCACGGCTTGACGGCCCCGCTGATGATGAGCGTGATCGCCATGCTGATGGGCATCGCGACCTACGGATTTTTCCTGCGTAAGGACGCCGGCCTGGCGGTCAGGGTGAGAACGGCAAGCCTGAACGGCAGTTGGTGGTTCGACCGCCTGACCGTCGCCATCACCCTCGGCGCCCGCGCCGGGCGTCGGCACGCAGGCACGCGGCGGCTGCAGTGGCAGATGCGCTGGATCGTCCTGGCGACCCTGGCGGCCGCCGCATTGCCATTGTGGTCCACCGCCGCGCATCTGGGCGCACGCGGCAACCAGCCGCCCTCCGCGGTCTTCATCATCCTGTGGCTGACAGGCGCTCTGTGCGCGCTTGCCGCAGCCTCGCAAGCCAAATACCACCGGCTGGCGGCGCTGATGCTGCTGGGGGGCACGGGACTGTGCACGACGCTCACCTTCCTCTGGTTTTCCGCACCCGATCTCGCGCTCACCCAGCTGGCCGTGGAGTTCGCCACGACGATCCTGATGCTGCTCGGCCTGCGCTGGCTGCCACAGCGGATCGAGAATCTTCGCGACGCCCACGCGGAGGCACTGCACACCCGTGCGCGGCGCGCCAGCGATGGCGTCATCGCCTGCCTCAGCGGCCTGGGCATGGCCTGGCTGGCCTACGCGCTCATGAGCCGCGATTTCATCAGCGGCGCTTCCACGTTCTTTCTGGAAAACGCCCAGCCACTTGGCGGCGGCACGAATGTCGTGAACGTGATGCTGGTGGATTTCCGGGGCTTTGACACCTTCGGCGAAATCGTCGTGCTCGGCATCGTCGCGACCACCATTTACGCCCTGCTGCGCCGCTTTCGGCCCGCGCGCGAAGCCATGGATCTGCCACCACAGCAGCGCGCCCTGCCCGCCGATCTGCAAACCGATCTGCTCAACCCACGCGATGCCAGTGACACCGCCATCGGCTACCTGATGGTTCCCGCCGTCCTGGCGCGGCTGCTGCTGCCCTTCACCGCGCTTGTGGCCATCCACCTCTTCCTTCGCGGCCATGACGACGCGGGCGGCGGTTTCGTCGCCGGACTGGTCTTCTCGCTCGGCTTGATCGTGCAATATCTGATCTCGGGCACGGTCTGGGTGGAATCGCACGCGAGGGTGCTGCCCGAACGCTGGATGGCCATCGGACTGCTGCTGGCACTGCTGACGGGCCTGGGTTCCCTCCTCGTCGGCTACCCCTTTCTCACCAGCCACGTGGCGCATCTTCAGCTTCCCTGGCTGGGCGAGATCCATGTGGCGAGCGCGCTTTTCTTCGATGCCGGCGTGGCGCTGCTGGTAATCGGCGCCACCTTGCTGATGCTCACGGCCATCGCGCACCAGTCCGTGCGCAGCCACCGCCATCACGCGCACCTTCTTGCCGCACGCGAAGACAACCTGGGCCAGGGAGCCGCGTGATGGAGCTCGTCCTGGCACTTTCCATCGGGGTCCTGACGAGTTGCGGCGTCTGGCTCATGCTCAGGCCGCGGACGTTCCAGGTCATCATGGGGCTGAGCCTGCTGTCCTACGCCGTCAACCTGTTCATTTTCTCGACGGCGCGCCTGGGCCTCGCGGAGGGCAAACCTCCCATCCTGAGCCCGGACAAGGCGCTGGATCTGCTGCACTACGCCGACCCCTTGCCGCAGGCGCTCGTGCTCACGGCCATCGTGATCGGGTTCGCGATGACCGCGCTCTTCCTGGTGATCCTGCTGGCCCTTCGCGGAATGACGGGCACCGACCACGTGGACGGCGCGGATGCCGGAACGACCGAACTCACCCCCCGCCCATGAACGGCACACGGCAGATCATTTCCTCGCTGATGCCGCACCTGATGCTGGCGCCCATTGCGCTGCCCCTGGCGACGGCAGCCCTGCTGCTGCTGGTGCGCGAGGAGCGCGAGCGCCTGAAGATGACCGTGAACATCGGCTCCACGGCCCTTGGCCTGCTGGTTGCCGTGGCCTTGCTGATCTGGAGCGACGAAGGCACGACGCAAACCGTTGGCGTCTATCTGCCGGGCAACTGGCCTGCATCGTTCGGAATCGTGCTGGCACTGGACCGTCTGTCGGCGCTGATGCTCGTGACCAGCAGCACGGTGGCGCTCGCGAGCGTGGTCTTTGCCTGCGCGCGCTGGCACCGTGCCGGGGTGCTGTTCCACGTGCTGTTCCAGTTTCAGCTCATGGGGCTTTCGGGAGCCTTCCTGACGGCGGACCTGTTCAATCTCTTCGTCTTCTTCGAAATCCTGCTGGCAGCCTCGTATGGACTGCTGCTGCATGGCTCGGGACAAACCCGGGTGCAATCGGGCCTGCACTACATCGCGATCAACCTTGCCGCATCGTCGCTGTTCCTCATCGGGGCCGCCGTGCTCTACGGGATCACGGGCACACTCAACATGGCCGACATCGCCCGGGCCGTCACGGCCCTGCCTGACGCGCACCGCGGACTGCTGCACGCAGGCGCGGCCATTCTGGCCGTGGCCTTCCTGATCAAGGCGGGCGCGTGGCCGCTCAATTTCTGGCTCGTGCCTGCCTACGCCGCCGCGGTGGCGCCCGTGGGCGCGCTGTTTACCGTACTCACCAAGGTGGGCGTTTACGCACTGCTCAGGCTGTGGCCGCTCTGGTTTGGCGACGCCGCCGGTGAGTCCGCGCACTGGGGCAGCGTGTACCTGAGTGGCGCCGGCATGCTCACGATGGCCTTCGGAGCCATCGGCATACTGGCCTCGCAGCACCTCACCAACCTCGCGGGCCACGCCGCCATCCTGTCGTCAGGCACGCTGCTGGCCGCGCTCGGCATGGGCTCCCCCACGGTCACGGCAGGACTGATGTACTACCTGCCAGGCTCGACCTGGGCGGTGGCCTGCCTTTTCCTGCTGGCCGATCTCATCAGCCGCTGGCGCAACGACGGGGCAAGCACGGCACCCCATCAACGGGACGACGCCCCCTTTCTCACGCCCGAACTGCTGCCCAGCGAGAATTTCAACCTCGACGACGAACAGCAGATCGTCGTCGGCCGCGCCATTCGGGGCGCCACGGCTTTTCTGGGCCTTGCTTTCCTGCTCAGCACGCTCTTGATGGCGGGACTGCCCCCGCTGTCAGGCTTCATCGGCAAATTCGCGATGCTTTCGGCCGCCCTGGCCGGTTTGAATGTCCAGGACCTGTCGAACACGCAGCCCCCGGCAATGATCTGGCTGCTCCTGATCCTGATGCTGTCCACCGGGCTGGCCACCCTGATGGCCTTGACACGCGTGGGCATGCGCCAATTCTGGTCTGCGCACGACAGGAATCCGCCGCAGCTTCGGGTACTGGAGGGTCTGCCGATCACGGCACTTCTGGTGGCCTGCATCACCCTGGCCCTCTGCGCCGGGCCCGCCATGCGCTACACCACGCTGGCGGCGCAGGCCCTGTATACGCCGGCAGCCTACATCGGCGACATCCTGTCGGCTCAACCCGTGGGAACGCCTGCGCGATGAAGCGCCTGTTTCCCGCGCCGCTGGTCAGCGCCGGTCTGTTCACCGTCTGGCTGCTGCTGCACCCCGGGTGGGGCCGAGGGCATCTGCTGCTGGCATTGCTGCTGGGGCTGGGATTGCCGCTGATGCTGCAAGGCCTGCGTCCGCGCCGGGTACGTGTGCGCCACCCGATCACGATACTCAAGCTGTGCCTGCGGGTGATGGCCGACACCACCCGCTCCAATCTGGCCGTTCTGCGCTACCTGCTGCGCCCGGGTCACCGGCCACACCCGGCCGGTTTCGTTGAAATTCCACTGCAGATGCGCGATCCCAACGCGCTGGCCGTGCTGGCGATGATCGTGTGCATCACGCCCGGCACCGTCTGGGCGGAAATTTCCCTGGACCGCTCCGTGCTGATGCTGCACGTGCTGGAAGTCGCGGACGCCCAGGCAACCATCGCCCACGTGAAGGCGCACTATGAACGCCCGTTGATGGAGATTTTCGAATCATGAACACCACCTTGCTCGCATGGGCCACGCCGCTGGCCATGGGCATGCTGGTTCTGGCCATGCTGCTCTGCCTCGTGCGCATGCTTCGGGGGCCCACGGCGCAGGACCGCGTGCTGGCGCTGGACGCGATGTACCTGAACGCCATGCTGCTGGTCCTGGTGCTGTGCATGCATTGGGGCAGCACCGACTACTTCGAGGTCGCGCTGCTCATTGCCCTGCTCGGTTTCCTCGGCAGCACGGCCCTGGCAAAGTTTCTGCTGCGCGGGGAGGTCATCGAATGAGCACGATGCCGTTGTGGCTGGATGCCTTGATTTCCGCGCTGGTGCTGCTGGGCGCAGCCATTGCGCTGGCGGGCTCCATGGGCCTGCTCACACTGC
Organism: Comamonas sp. SCN 67-35; assembly: GCA_001725255.1. GTDB lineage: Bacteria > Pseudomonadota > Gammaproteobacteria > Burkholderiales > Burkholderiaceae_C > Comamonas_C. The sequence goes on from MEFV01000006.1 coordinate 75,468, forward strand.
CCGGCTTTTTCACGCGGATGCACCCGCCGGCCACCATTGCCACGCTGGCGTGCTGGTGCATCCTGCACGGCGCGTTTGCCTTTTTCTGGTGGCAGGATGGCGCGGCGCCGCTGCGCCTGTATCTCATCGCGCTCTTCCTGGCCACGACCGTTCCCATCACGAGCATCTTCCTGATGCGCGCGGCCCTGTTCCGCGCGCGCCGCGCCGGAACTGCCGTCCCGACAAGCCTGAGCGGCCACACGACAGCGGAAGAAGGCGCCGCCATGCCATCACCGCACCGCTGAAACCCCGCCCCAGCTGTCCTGCCGCGCTATGGCGCCATGGGCACGCCGGGTATGACCACGCGGCGCGCGCTGTGACTGGCGGGCACGGCGCGCACCGGCACCAGATCGGCCAGCGTGACCCCGTCGAGGACGGCCAGGTAACTGCGCGTCGCGCGTTCGAACACGCCCTTGAGATTGCAGTTGCTGCTGATGCGGCAGGTGCTGTGATCGCTGCCGAAACACTCCACCATCTCGAAGTTCGACTCCGTGGCACGCACCACGGCACCGACCACGATGTCCGCCGGCGGGCGCATCAGCCGCATGCCGCCGCCGCGTCCGCGCGACGTATCGAGCAGCTCCAGCGCCGCGAGCTGGCGCACGATCTTGGTGAGATGGCTGCGTGAAATCCCGTGGGCCTGCGCGATCTCGCTGATCGTCACCGGCTGGTCACGGTTTTCGTACGCGGCGCAGTACATCAGCACGCGCAGCGCGTAATCGGTCCACTGTGTCAGATGCATGCGTCAGGTCCACGCGTAAAGTGTCATTTCGCGTGCATTTTATTGAACCGCCAAATCCTCCACCCGCGGCCGGTCAATAGTGCGGCGGTATCTCGCCTCGGAGATCGCGCTGAGCCGCAGGCCCGCCACTGTCCTGCAACTGCTGGCGCAATTGCGCCATCTGCAATTGCAGCCGTTCGATGTCCTGCCGTTGCCGGTAGATCGTCAGGTTCAACTGCTCGAGCAGGTCTTCGGCAAAGGCCGCCTTGACTTCCAGCGCCTCCAGGCGCTCTTGCACGTCGCTCATGCGCTTCAAGCCGCCAGCGCGCGGCCCAGCCGCGCCATGCCCTCGCGAATCTTGTCCGGAGCCGCTGTGGCAAACGACAGCCGCAGCGTGGCGATGTCGGGCCGGGAACAATAAAACGGCGCTCCGGGCACGAAGGCCACGCCCTGCTCAATGGCCTTCTGTGCAAAGAGCTTGCCATCCGCGACCTTGCCGCCTGCGCCCGTCAGGCGCGCCCAGACGAAAAGCCCGCCACGGGGCTCGACGAACGTGACCGCGTCACCCAGCTCGGCACGCAGCGCCTCGCACATGACCCCTGCCCTTTGCGCATAGACGCTGCGCACGCGCGCGAGCGTGGCCGGCATGCGGCCCGCCTTGAGATACCGGGCTGCCGTGGCCTGGGCGAAGGTGCTGGTGTGCGCGTCGCTGAACTGCTTGCACATCGTGGCCCTGGCCAGCAGTTCGGGCGGCGCAATCATCCAGCCCACGCGCAGGCCGGGCGAGAGCACCTTGCTCAGGCTGCCGCAGTGCACGAGCAGCTCACGGCTGCCGGGCACCTGTTCCGAAAGCGCGAGCAGGCTGGGGGGCGGCGCATCGCCAAAATAGAGATCGCCATAGGGGTCATCCTCTACCACCACCGTCTGGTACTTCACGGCCAGTTCCAGCACGCGTCTGCGCCTCTCCAGGCTGAGCATGGCGCCGCTGGGGTTGCCGAAGGTCGGAATCAGGTACACGAGCTTGGGCCGATGCTCGGCGATGAGCTGCTCCAGCCGATCGACGTCCACGCCGTTGCCGTCGATCGGCGCGCTCACCAGATCCGCGCCATAGAGGCGAAAGCACTGGATCGTCGCGAGGAAAGTCGGCCCTTCGACAATGACCTTGTCTCCCGGATCGATCAGCGTCTTGCCGATCAGATCCAGCGCCTGCTGACTGCCGGTGGTCACGATCAAATCCTGCGGAGCCACGCCCGATGCGCCCTTGGACGCCATGAACTGCGCGAGCTGTTCACGCAGGGCCGGATAGCCTTCCGTCGCACCGTATTGCAGCGCGTCGCCCGGCTCGTCGGTCAGCACGCCGTCGACGGCTTCGCGTATGCCCTCCACATCGAACATCGCGCTGTCGGGAAAGCCTCCGGCAAAGCTGATGATGCCGGGCTTGCCCAGCAGTTTGAAGAGTTCACGGATGGCCGAGGTTTCTACGTTGTCGAGGCGGCGGGCAAACGGGATGGGCATCAGGATGTCTCTGAAAACTTGAAATCAAGGGAGGGATTGTCGTCAATTGGCGCGCCTGTTGTACAGGGCGACAATCGGCGCATGAACCATGCGGCCATCGAAGCTTTCTTCGCCACCCTCAGGGCGGCCAATCCTCACCCCGTGACCGAGCTGCACTATACGAGCGTGTTCGAACTGCTGGTGGCCGTGCTGCTTTCGGCGCAGTCCACAGACACGGGCGTGAACAAGGCCACGGCCCGGCTGTTTCCGGTGGCGAACACGCCTCAGGCCATCCTCGAGCTGGGCCTCGAGGGGCTGGAGCGCCACATCAAGACCATAGGCCTGTACCACACCAAGGCAAAAAACCTGCTGCAGACCTGCCGCATCCTCATCGAACGGCATGAGGGCGACGTGCCACGCACACGCGAGGCGCTGCAAGCCCTGCCGGGCGTGGGCCGCAAGACCGCCAACGTGGTGCTCAACGTTGCTTTCGGCGAGCCCACGATGGCGGTGGATACGCACATCTTTCGCGTGAGCAACCGCACGGGGCTGGCGCCGGGCAAGACTCCCCTGGACGTGGAGCGCGGGCTGCTTGAGCGTGTGCCCTCTGAGTATCTGCCCGACGCGCACCACTGGCTGATCCTGCATGGACGCTACGTGTGCCTGGCGCGCACGCCACGCTGCTGGGAATGCAGCGTGGCCGCCTACTGCGATTTCGAGCCCAAGACGCCCGCCCCGCAGCGCTGATCAGACGGCGCACTGCTCCTGCGCCATGTAGCGCACGCGCCACTCCTCGAACGTGAGCGTGTCCGCCGCTTCAATCGCGCGCTGACGCGCCAGCGAATCGCGCGCCATGGCGCAGTAGCGTTCTTCCTGCGCCTGAGACCAGGGGCTGGACAGCAGCATCTCGCGCGCGGTGTGCGAACGCGCCGTAGCAAAGGCGATGTAGTCGTTGCCGTGCAGCTGCGTGAGCTCAGCCAGAACGCGTGCCGAAGGGGTCTTGTCAGGCTGGCGCAGTACCTCGTCGGCATGAGCGAGCGCCCGGACGTAATCACTGCCGCCCATGGCCTGATCCAGCCGCTGCGCGATCGGCTTGCATCGATGCAGGATTTCAATGCCCCAATCGACGAGCGCAACCTGCTCGCCATCGCGCACCAGACGCAGACCTGGCTCGCGACCACGCTCGGCGGCCAGGTGCTGGTTGTGCTTGACGGCCGCAATCTCCTCGGGCGTATCGGGCGGACTGTCCGAGAGCAGGCAGTGCAGCAGGAAGATGTCCAGCACACGCATGGTGTCCGGGCGGATTCCCACCGGCTCCAGCGGATTGATGTCCATCAGCCGCACCTCCACGTACTCCACGCCGCGCTCGCGCAGCGCGCGCAGCGGCCGCTCGCCGCTTTGCACCGTGCGCTTGGCGCGTATCGTGCCGTAGAACTCGTTTTCGATCTGCAACAGGCTCGTGCCCAGCTGGTTGTAGTCGCCCCCGAGGCTGCGCACCCCTATGGCCTCGTAGGCGGGATACGGCCGGGTCAGCGCCTCATGCAGTGAGGCGGCGAAGCCCTGCAAGCCGTTGTAGCTCACCGCCAGACTCGCCTGTGCATCGCTCTGGTAACCGAGCCGCCCCATGCGCAGCGACGTGGCGTAAGGCAGCCCCATCGCGCCCTTGCCATCACCCATGGGAACGAGGCTGTGCTGGCGCCCCTCGACAAACCCCGGTGCCAGCGCGGGCGACGCACCAAAGAGATACAACAGCACGAAGGAGTGGCGCCGGAAATTGCGGATCAGCGCGAAGTACTCGTCGGAGCCCACGCCCGGCAACGACCAGTTGTAGTGAATGCCCGCGATGGTCTGCATGCGCCGGCCGTAGCGGTGACCGAGCCCCATGCGATACACGCTCTTGGCGCGGCCGCTGTTGGAAGAGCCATAGCGCCCCAGCGGGATGGTTTCATCGGGCGGCAGCAGACTGGGCATGCTCGAATTCCAGAGCATTTCGGGCTCGTTCTGCCGCGCCAGCACCTGCAACGCCGCCTGATGCAGCTCGGCCAGCTCATCGGCGCAGGCCTGCACCGTCGTCCTGGGGCCGGTGATGAGCTCCATCAACGATTCGCTGTAGTCCGTCGTGATGCTCGGATGCGTGAGCGCGGAGCCCAGCGCCCTCGGGTGGGGCGTGAGCGCCAGCTCTCCGTCGGCCAGCACACGCAGCCCTTCCTTCTCGATGCCGCGGCGCATGCCGGCAATTCGCTCGTCACTGACCGCCGCGATGCGCGCTTGCAATGTGCTCATGATGGTGCCTGGATTTTCGAGCCCCGGAACTTAGCACGCCACGCGGCGCAGCGTCGGCCAGCAACCCAGCACCTGCTCAACCGCCCGGGTTTTCAGCGGCGCGCGGCCATGGCCTTGGTCAGTTCCAGCGTCGCCTGCGCGGCGCCGCTTTGGGGCAACTGCTGACCGTCCATCCGCGTGACCTGCGCGAGCTGCTCGGCCAGTTGCTCCGGCACCCGCTCACCCATGCCCAGGTGGATGCCCTGGGTGAGCGTGAGATGCGCCGCCTCGAAGCTGCCGGCGCCGGCGCACACAATGGTGCGCGTGGGCGCGCTCTCGTGCGTGAGCACCAGCATGGCCGGCACCACGGCCGCGGGCTTGAGCAGCGCCAGAGCCTCGTCGGGCATCAGCCCCTCGGTCATGCGCGTGGCCGCGGTGGGCGCGAGGGCGTTCACATGAATGCCGTGTTTCGCGCCTTCGATGGCCAGCGTCTGCATCAGGCCCACCTGCGCGAGCTTGGCCGCCCCGTAGTTGGCCTGGCCGAAGTTGCCATACAGGCCGGTGGACGAGGTCGTCATGAGAATGCGGCCATAGTTCTGCGCCTGCATCTGCGCCCAGACCGCCTTGCAGCAGTGGGCCGCGCCCATGAGGTGAACATCGATCACCGTGCGAAAGTCCGCCATGTCCATCTTGGCGAACGACTTGTCGCGCAGGATGCCGGCGTTGTTCACCAGAATGTCCACCCGCCCCCAGGCATCGACCGCCTGCTGCACCATGGCCTGTACTGCCGCGAAATCGGTGACCGAGGCGCCATTGGCCAGCGCCTGTCCGCCTCTTGTCCGAATCTCGTCGACCACCGCCTGGGCAGCCGACACCGACCCCCCGCGGCCATCGACCGCGCCTCCCAGATCGTTGACGATCACCTTTGCTCCTCGCGCCGCCAGCGCCAGCGCATGCTCGCGCCCCAGCCCGCCGCCCGCACCCGTTACGATGGCCACCCGACCGGTGAAATCCAGACCCATACTACAAGTCTCCTGCAAAATAGTTGAACAAACGATCAACCACTGTACGCGAGGACTCGTGTTTCGCGCGTCAACCACGGGACGCCCCGCATGAGCCTGCCCCCAACCCCTGAAGCCCCGCGCAGCGCGGCCACCATCGTGCTCGTGCGCGACAGCGACGAGGGGCTGCAGACCCTGCTGCTCAGGCGCAACACGCAACTGGCGAACATGGCGGGCATGTTCGTCTTTCCGGGTGGCAAGCTCGAGCGCAGCGACTCGGACGCAGGCAGCCTCGCGCTGCTGGACCAGCCGGCGGACACCCTGCGGCGCCAGCTCGGTGAAGCCGACGCCGATGCGGCCCTGGCCACGGGCCTGCATGTGGCGGCCCTGCGCGAAGCGCTGGAAGAATGCGGCATGCTGCTGGCCGAACCGGTGCGCGCAGGCGCTGCGCTCGACGCCCCGCGCGCGCGCCAGCTGCTCGGAGCCGGGCTGAGGTTCGACGACATGCTCCGTGCCCTCGGCCTGCGCATGGCCACGCGCGCGCTCGTGCCATGGTCGCGCTGGATCACGCCCGTCGCCCCGGTGCTCGCAACCCGCCGCTTCGACGCGCGCTTTTTCATTGCCGAGGCACCCGCGCACCAGCGGGCGATGCACGACGACGAGGAAACCACCGCCAGCCTGTGGTGCACGCCGCGCTCGGCCCTGGAGCGCTACCGCGATGGCTCGATGGACCTGGCGCCGCCGCAGATCATGAGCCTGGCGCACCTGAACCGCTACGCCACGGTGAACGAAGCACTGAACGCCGCCCGCGGGAGGCTGCCGCCCACGATACAGCCGGAGAGCTTCACCGACGGCGCCACCCAGGGGTTCTGCTATCCGGGCGACACGCACCACTCCGTCCACGATCGGGCGCTGCCCGGGCCGACGCGGCTGTGCCGGCAGGGGCGGCACTTCCTGCCACCCGAAGGCTTCGAGGCGCTGCTGGCCTGATCAGGCGCCTGCCGTGTAGTCCACCGCCCGGCTGTAGCGCGGGTCCTTGTGCCAGTCCCAGTACGTCTGCGTCACCCGCCGCGTCACGGCGCCGACGCGGCCATCGCCCACCGGACGGCCATCCACCTGGGTGACGGGCAGTACACCGCCGGCCGAGCTCGTGATGAAGACCTCGCGTGCCGCGCGCAGCTCGGCGGCGGGCAAGGCGCGCTGCTGCAGCGGCAGCCCCAGCGTCTGCGCGATTTCGATCACGGTGCGGCGCGTGATGCCTTCCAGGACGCCGCTGTCCGGGGTCACGATGGCGCCCGCCGCATCGACGGCAAACACATTGAACCCCGGCCCTTCGACGATGTGGCCCGCGCCGTCGCCGAGCACCACGGTATCGGCGCCCTCATCCAGCGCACCGAGGAGCCCTTGCGTCAGATCGTGCCAGTGGTAGTTCTTGGCGCGCGCGTCCACGCTGCTCGAAGGAATGCGCGGCACGCCGCTGATGCGCAGGTGCAGGCCGCGCTCGCGCTGGGCCTCGTTGGCGATCCAGACATAGGGCACGGCAAACGCGTAGAACTGGTTCACGGCCTCGCGCGGATCACGCGAACCCCAGGGCGGTTGGCCGCGTGTGACGATCATCTCCACATACGCGCGCTTCAGGCCCGACAGGCGCACGCACTGCGCGAGAACCTCCGCCAGCTCCTCGCTGCTGCGCCCCAGGTTCAGGCGAAAGTGCGCGCAGCTCGCGGCAAAGCGCTGCAAATGAGCATCCAGCCGAAAAAAGGCGCCGTCCCAGACGGTCACGACGTCATAGGTCGCATCCGAGCGCAGGAAACCCCAATCGGTCAGCGGGATCGTGGCGTCCGCGATCGGCACGTACCGGCCACGCACCCACGCCGTCCCTTTGGAAAAATCCGGTTGCACCACCGCATCGTTCATGGTTCGTACCTCCTGAAGAAGGCCATGATCGTACAAGGCATGATGACCCCGAGCCGGGCGGCGCGGCGCATGCATGGGAGAATTCCCGGCGTTACACGCACGGTCTGATGTCACAATTCAATAGCTGGTTGCGCCCTATCCACAAGGGCTGGAGCCTGTTTTCATCAAGGATCAAGCCACCTCCCGCCATGGACCGCCCCAAGCCCTTCACCGCCCGCATCGATGGGGAAAATCTCGCCCTTCCCGCCCCAGCGGACCTGCCGCTGCTCGATTCCCTGGAACTGGGCGGCGTGGACTGGCCCTCGTCCTGCCGCGATGGAACCTGCGGCACCTGCATGGGGCGCATCAAGGAAGGCCGCGTGCGCTACGAGACCGAATTCATCGTCCTGTCCGACCAGGACGTGGCCGATGGCTTCGTGCTGCCCTGCGTGGCCTACCCGGAAAGCGACGTCACCCTCGAAGGCTCTTCTTTCTGAGCAAACGATTAAAATCGTCCGCTTTGGGGCGCACGTGCCCCCGGCTGCCCTGACGCAAGGCGCCGCGCGCGTTCTTTGGGGCTTTCCCTGCCGGGAGCGGCGCTGGTGCTGACCACGGACGAAGCGAAAGCCCTTTGCATGACCAGTTCACTCTCCCCCGTTCCCATCTCCCCCGTCAAAGACATCGTGGCCGAGCTCGCCGCCGGCCGCATGGTCATTCTCGTGGACGAAGAAGACCGCGAAAACGAAGGCGACCTGGTGCTCGCGGCCGACCACGTCAGCCCCGAGGCCATCAACTTCATGGCCCGCTTCGGCCGCGGCCTCGTGTGCCTGACCTTGCGCCGCCAGGCGTGCGAACGCCTGCATCTGCCGCCCATGGTCACGCACAACGGCGCCAAGCTCGGAACCGCCTTCACCGTGTCGATCGAGGCGGCCGAAGGCGTCTCCACCGGCATCTCGGCGGCCGACCGTGCCCACACGGTGGCCACCGCCGTTGCGCCCGGCGCCCAGGCGAGCGATCTCGTGCAGCCGGGCCACATCTTTCCGCTGCAGGCGGTCGATGGCGGCGTGCTCATGCGCGCGGGCCACACCGAGGCCGGTTGCGATCTGGCCGCCATGGCGGGTTGCACGCCGGCGGCCGTGATCTGCGAGATCATGAAGGACGACGGCACGATGGCGCGCCTGCCCGACCTGCAGCTGTTTGCGGCGGAGCACGGCCTGAAGGTGGGCACCATCGCCGATCTCATCAGCCACCGCAGTCGCACCGAATCACTGGTGAGCAAGGTGGGCAGCCGCGCGATCTCGACGGGCTGGGGGGAATTCACCGCCCACGCGTTTCGCGACCAGCCCAGCCAGAGCGTGCACCTGGCGCTCGTCAAGGGCCGATGGGACCCGCTGGAGAGCGTCCCCGTGCGCGTGCATGAGCCGCTCTCGGCGCTCGACCTGCTCGAGCTGGGCACCAGCATGCACTCCTGGAGCCTGCGCGAGAGCCTGGACCACATCGCGGCGCAGGGGTGCGGCGTGGCCGTGCTGCTCAACTGCGGTGAAAGCGCCGATCAACTGCTCGCCCAGTTCGACGGCACGGCCCGCGCCACCCACGCGCCCGAACGCGGCCGCATGGACTTGCGCACCTACGGCATCGGCGCGCAGATCCTGCGCGAGGTGGGCGTGGCGCGCATGCAGCTCATGGGCCAGCCCCGGCGCCTGCCGAGCATGGCCGGCTACGGCCTCGAAATCACCGGCTACATCCCCAAGGAATGAAAGACAAAGATGCAAAACGCGGACAAAGGAAGCACTCGCGCGCTCAACGGCAAGAATCTGCGCATCGGCATCGTGCAGGCGCGCTTCAATGCCGGCATCACGGATGCGCTGGCCGACGCCTGCCTGCGCGCGCTGGCCGACCTGGAGGTCGCGCCGCACGACATCACCCGCATCCAGGTTCCGGGCGCGCTGGAAATTCCGGTGGCGCTGCAGGCCATGGCCAAGGGCGGCGATTTTGACGCGCTCATCGCCATCGGCTGCGTGATCCGTGGCGAAACCTACCACTTCGAGCTCGTGGCCAATGAGTCCAGCAGCGGCGTGAGCCGCGTGGCGCTGGACTGCGAGATTCCGATCGCCAACGCCATTCTCACGACGGAAAACCTCGAACAGGCGATCGCCCGCCAGAACGAAAAGGGGCGCGATGCGGCCTGCGTGGCCGTGGAAATGGCAAACCTGCTGGAGACCATTTCGTGAGCGACGCGCGACACCCCCAGGCGCCGCGCAAAAGCAGTCAACTTTCCGGCCGTTCGCGCGCCCGCGAGTTTGTGCTGCAGGCGCTCTACCAGCATCTGGTGGGAGGCAATCCGTCCGCCGAGATCGACGTCTACACGCGCGATCTGTCGGGCTTTCACAAGGCCGACAGCGCACACTACGACGCGCTGCTGCACGGCTGCATCGCGACGGCCGCCGAGCTCGACGCGCTGCTTGAACCTCATCTGGACCGCAGCTGGATGGAAATTTCTCCGATAGAGCATGCGGTGATGTGGATGGGCGTGTACGAGCTCAGGCACTGCCCCGACATTCCCTGGCGCGTGGTGCTCAACGAGTGCATCGAACTGACCAAATCGTTTGGCGGCACCGATGGCTACAAGTACGTCAACGGCGTGCTCAACCACCTTGCACCCGCGCTGCGCCCCGCCGAAGTGGCCGCAGACCAGGCGGACAAGGCACACCCCTGACCCCCTTTCAAGGCCTGCCGCCATGCAGTTTGCATCCCGCACCGAGCGCATCGATCCGTTCTACGTCATGGAAATGGCCAAGACCGCGCAGGCCATGGCCCGCGAAGCGGCCCACACGCGCGAGCGAATGATCTTCCTGAACGTGGGCGAGCCCGATTTCACGGCCCCACCCCTGGTGCAGGAAGCCGCCAACCGCGCGATCCGTGACGGGCGCACGCAATACACCCACTCGCTCGGGCTCGATGCGCTGCGCGAGGCCGTGAGCCACTGGTACAGCCAGCGTTTCGGCGTCAACGTACCCGCGCGGCGCATCGTTATCACGGCAGGTGCCTCGGCGGCGTTGCACCTGGCGTGCCTGGCGCTCATCAACGCAGGCGATGAAATCCTCATGTCCGACCCCGGCTACCCCTGCAACCGTCACTTCGTGAGTGCGGCCGAAGGCGTGCCCGTGCTCATCCCGACCACGGCCGAGGAGCGCTACCAGCTCAGTCACGCCAAGGTTCAGGCGGCCTGGGGCGCCAGGACACGCGGCGTGCTGCTGGCCTCGCCCTCCAATCCCACGGGCACGTCGATCGCGCCCGAGGAGCTGCGCGCCATCCATGAGGTGGTGCGCGCGCACGGCGGCCTGACGCTGATCGACGAGATCTACCTGGGCCTGTCGTACGACGAAGCCTTTGGCCACACCGCGCTGGCGCTGGGCGAGGACATCATCAGCATCAACAGCTTCAGCAAATACTTCAACATGACCGGCTGGCGCCTGGGCTGGATGGTCGTTCCCGATGCCATGGTGAGCGTGGTCGAGCGCCTGGCGCAGAACCTCTTCATCTGCGCGAGCACCATCGCGCAGCACGCGGCGCTCGCGTGTTTCGAGCCCGAGAGCATCGCCCTGTACGAGCAGCGCCGTTCGGAATTCAAGGCGCGGCGCGACTTCTTCATTCCGGCGTTGAACGACCTCGGCCTTTCGATACCGGTGATGCCCGATGGCGCGTTCTACGCCTGGGCCGACTGCACGCAAGCGGCGAAGAAGCTGGGCGTCGACGGCAGCTGGGAGCTCGTGCTCGAACTCATGCGCCGCGCGCACCTGGCGGCCACGCCTGGGCGCGACTTCGGCCATGCCGAGACGGCGCATTTCGTGCGTTTTTCCACCGCCAGTTCGATGGCGCAACTGCACGAAGCCGTCGCCCGCCTGCGCCGGGAGCTGGCCTGATGGCGTTCACGTGGCCCGTGCGGGTGTACTGGGAAGACACCGACGCGGGCGGCATCGTTTTCTATGCCAATTACCTGAAATTTTTCGAGCGCGCGCGCACCGAGTGGCTGCGCGCGCTGGGCCACGGCCAGCATGAGCTCAAGACCCGCACCGGCGGCATGTTCGTCGTGACAAACGCCGAGTTGCGCTATCTGCACCCCGCGCGGCTCGACGATGAACTCCTGGTGACGGCGACGATCCATGAGCACAGCCGCGCGAGCCTCACCGTCGCACAGCAGGCGCTGCGGCCAGGCACCGGCACCGATGGCGCCCCCACGCTGCTGTGCGAAGCCCTGATCCGCATCGGCTGGGTCAGCGCCGATACGCTCAAGCCGCAACGAATTCCCTCCACATTACTCGAACAACTTTCCTCATGACTTCGTCGCAAGATCTGAACATTCTGAGTCTGGTACTCAATGCGAGCTGGGTGGTGCAGCTCGTCATGCTGCTGCTGCTCATCGTCTCGGTCGCCAGTTGGGCCGCCATCTTCCGCAAGGTCTTCGGCCTGAAAAAAATCAACGCGCTCAATGACGACTTCGAGCGTGATTTCTGGTCCGGCACCAGCCTGAACGACCTCTACACGGGTGCCGTGCAGAACGCGCGCAGCAGCGGCCCGATGGAGCGCATCTTCGCCAGCGGCATGCGCGAATTCCACAAGCTGCGCGAGCGCCATATCGCCGACCCCGGCACCCTGCTCGACGGCGCGCGCCGCGCCATGCGCGCGAGCTTTCAGCGCGAGATGGATGTGATCGAATCCAACCTCTCCTTCCTTGGCTCGGTCGCCTCGGTCAGCCCGTATGTGGGCCTGTTCGGCACCGTCTGGGGCATCATGCACGCTTTCACCGGGTTCGCGGGCATGGAGCAGGTGACGCTGGCCACCGTCGCGCCCGGCATCGCCGAGGCGCTGGTGGCCACCGCGCTGGGTCTGTTCGCCGCCATCCCCGCCGTGATCGCCTACAACCGCTTCGCGCGCGACATCGACCGCGTGGCGATTCAGCAGGAGACCTTCATCGAAGAGTTCTCCAACATCTTGCAGCGCAACCTCGGCGGTCACCCGCCCGCCTCCGCGCACTGAACGAAGGAGCCTGGCATGCCCAACATGGCTTCGCGCGGCCACGGCCGCCGCCGCTCGATGAACGAAATCAACATGGTGCCGTTCATTGACGTGATGCTGGTGCTGCTCATCATCTTCATGGTGACCGCGCCCATGCTCACACCCAGCTCGATCAACGTGCCCTCGGTGGGCAAGGGCAGCAATGTATCCAAGACACGCGCCGACGTGATCGTGCAGAAAGACGGCAGTCTGGTCTTCAAGGCCGACGGCAACGAACGTACCGTCACGGTGCAAAGCCTGGGCGCCACCGCCAGCCGCTGGCTCAAGGACCAGCCCGAGGACACGCCCGTGCTCATCAGCGCCGACAAGACCGTTCCCTACGACAACGTGATGCAGGCCATGAGCGCTCTGCAGCGTGCCGGTGTCAAACGTGTGGCACTGGCGGTGAAAAGCAGCAACCGATGAACGCAGGTACCCGCAGCGACCACGACCTGTTCGCCCCGTCCATGCCGGGCGGGCGCAAGCGCGCGGTGGCGCTCGCCGTGCTGGCGCATCTGGCGCTGATCGCGGCGCTCACCTGGGGCGTGAACTGGAAAACAAGCGCCGACCAGCCCGCGGTGGAGGCCGAGCTCTGGTCCGCCGTGCCCCAGCAGGCTGCGCCGCACCCCGTGGCACCACCGCCGCCACCCGCTCCTGCGCCGGCACCTGCTCCCGCGCCCACGCCCGCGCCACCTCCGCCCAAGGTCGAGGAGCCCCCGCAACCGAGCGAGGCCGACATCGCGCTGGAACGCGAGAAAAAGCGCAAGGAAGCAGAAAAAAAACACCAGGCCCAGCTGGAGCAGCAAAAGCGCACCCAGGAAGAGAAGGCGCGCCACGAACAGGAAGAACTGCAGAAACAGCAGGCATTGGCGGCCCAGCAGGCCAAAGCCAAGGCAGAAAAGGAAAAAGCAGAAAAAGCCAAAGCGGAGCAGGAAAAGCAGCGCAAGCTGGCCGAAGAAAAGCACAAGGCCGACGAAAAACGCAAGGCCGATGCCGAAGCCAAGCGCGCCGAAGCCCTGCGCCAGGACCAGCTCAAGCGCATGCAGAGCCTGGCCAATGCCACCTCGAGCGGCACGGCAGCGACAACGACCAGCCCGCGCCAGGGCAAGAACGGTGGCAGCGGCAGCTCGACCTCGGCCGGCTACGGCGGCATGGTCGCCGCCAAGGTCAAGCCGAACATCGTGTTTCCGGATTCGATCGCAGGCAACCCGCGCGCCGAAGTGGAAGTGCGCGCGTCCCCGGATGGGACCATCGTCGGCGTGCGCCTTTCCAAGTCCAGCGGCAATCCCGCCTGGGACGAGGCCGTGGTGCGGGCGCTGTACAAGACCGAGACGCTGCCACGCGACATCGACGGCAGCGTGCCGTCATCGCTCATCATCGGTTTCCGGCCCAAGGATTGAATCCTGATGTTCTGGTAGAGTGCCGCGCTTTATTTGCCGGCAGGAAATTTCATGGACATCAGCCGCTTCATGGATCACCACGTGGACATCCTGCACTCCATCAGGGAGATGCGCGATCACAGCAAGGCAGGCGTGGCCGAACACGCGGGCGAAATCTCGCGGGCGATCATGAAGCTGCGCTCCAAGGTGTCGCTGCATCTGGCCACCGAAAACAAGGTCATGTACCCGGCCATCTACGCCCTGCAGGACCCGGAGATCACGAAGCTTGCCCACGGGTTCCAGGATGAAATGGATGGCCTGGCCCGGGCATTCGACGGGTTCTGCCGCCGCTGGCGCCAGGCCCGGGCCGTGGCCGAAGACCCGGAGGGCTTTCGCAACGACGCCAACACGGTGATCAAGGCGCTGCACCAGCGCATCCAGCGTGAAAACATGCACTTCTATCCACGGCTCATCCAGGCGGCCTGACGCAAAGCGCGGATTGACTACGATATCAACAGCAATTAACGCTTGATGGGCAGGTAAAGAGCCCATTAATCACCGCATCTTTTCCAAAATCACGACCAGCGTTTGAGCTCCGCGCGGTCATTTCAGCTATTTTCCGAGTACGCTTTGGGCCAGCTGCCCGCACGGTCGCAACATGCCTCCCAGCCGCGCAAGCGCGGCGTGTGGCCGATGCCGGGGTTGAAGGTATTGGTCGGGTCCAGCTCACGATAAAACCCGGCCAGGGTCGGCTTGGCCACGTACAAATGACCCACGTTGTGCTCGGCCGGGTACTCGGCGCGGCGCGCGTCCAGCAGCGCCCACATGCGGTGCTCCATGGCCAGCGGGTCCACGCCCTTCTTCACGATGTAGTCCTGGTGGAACACATGGCAGAAGAAGTGGCCATAGTAAAGCTTGTGCACGGTATCGCGCTCCACGTCGGCGGGCAGCTGCTCCACCCATTCGCGGTCGTTGCGACGCAGGGCCACGTCCAGCGCCACGATGTCCTCGACCTCGGCGCGGTGCACCGCGCGGTAGCGAATGGCCGCGCCGGCAATGGCGAAGCGGTGCAGGAAGGCTTTGCGCCCTTCCTCGGCGTCGCACTCGAACCAGCCGCCGGTGCTGCTGGTGCCAAAGTGCTGCGTCAGGAAGCTGCGCGTGGCCTCGGCCTGGTCGTTGGAGACGCGCAGCAGCAGGTGGTGCTCGTAGCGCCGGCGCCACTCGCCCATGCGCGCCGGCAGGTGACGGGGCAGCAGGCGGGTGAGGGCCTGCAGCAGGTGGTCGGTCGCGCCGCGCAGGCCCAGGCGCTCGAAGAAGCCGTCCACGCGGCTCTTGAAGGCAAAGGCCGCCGGCACACGCGCCGTGCCGAAGCGGTCGATCAGCAGGAAGGTGTCCTTGCCGTACTTCTCGCCAATGTCGTAGGCCGTGCGGTGGATGTACTCGCCCGCGATCGGCAGGCGCGGCAGGGCGGTGAGCAGGTGGCGGCGCACGGCCGTGAGATCGTCCGGCGCGTTGCTGCCGATGTAGAACACCGTGCTGGGTTCCTTGGGAAAGGTGTCCAGCCGCACGGCGAACAGGCACAGCCTGCCGGCCGAGCCCGAGGCCTCGAACAGGCGCGAGGGGTCGGCGTTGAAGCGCGCGGGCGTGTCCGCGTCCACGGCGCGCACATCGTCGGCGTAGCGCGGGTCCGAGGCGGCGCGCTGCGGGTCGTGGGTGATGTCGGCCTCGGTGTAGCGGCCGTCTTGCAGACGGGTCAGGATCTCTTCGGGTGTGCTGCCCAGCGCAATGCCCAGGTGGTTCACCAGCTCCAGCTGGCCGTCACCGCGCACGCGCGCGTACAGTGCCAGCTCGGTGTAGGCCGGGCCGCGCCGCACCAAGGCGCCGCCCGAGTTGTTGCAGATGCCGCCCAGCACCGAGGCGCCGATGCACGACGAACCAATGACCGAATGCGGCTCGCGCCCCAGCGGCGCCAGCGTCTGCTCCAGGCGGTCGAGCGTGGCGCCGGGCAGGCAGACCACCTGCGTGCCGCCCTGGATCACCTGCACGCCGGTGATGCGCAGGGTGTTGATGAGCACGATCTCGCGGTCGTAATTTGCGCCGTCGGGCGTGGAGCCGCCAGTCAGGCCGGTGTTGGCCGCCTGCAGGATGACGATGCGCCCGGCCGCCACGGCGGCCTGCAGCACCTGCCACTGCTGCAGCAGCGTGCCCGGGCGCACCACGGCCAGCACCGGGCCCTCGCCCGTGCGCTGGCCCCGGCGAAAGCGCCGCGTGGCCTGCTCGCTGGTCAGCACGTGGGCCGCGCCGACGATGCCGCGCAGCTGCGCCAGCAGGGCGGTGGCGCTCATGCCTCGCGCACCAGCAGCTCGGCCGTGATGTCGGCCACGCGGGCCGCGCTGGTCAGCGTCATGGCGACGCGCATTTCCTTTTCCAGCAGCTCCAGCAGCTGCTTGACGCCGGCCTCGCCGGCCGTAGCCAGGGCGTAGATGTAGGCGCGGCCGATCATGGCGCAGTCGGCGCCCAGGGCGATGGCGCGCACCACGTCCAGGCCGTTGCGGATGCCCGAGTCGGCCAGGATCTTGATCTGGCCCTTCACCGCGTCGGCAATGGCGGGCAGCGCGCGCGCCGACGACAGCACGCCGTCGAGCTGACGCCCGCCGTGGTTGGAGACGATGATGCCGTCGGCGCCAAAACGCACGGCGTCCTTCGCGTCTTCAGGGTCGAGGATGCCCTTGATGACCATCGGCCCCTTCCAGAAGGCGCGGATCCACTCCAGGTCCTTCCACGAGATCGAGGGGTCGAAGTTGGCACCCAGGTAGCCCATGTAGTCCGCCAGCCCCGTGGGGCTGCCCCGGTAGGCCGAGATGTTGCCCAGGTCGTGCGGGCGCCCGAGCAGCCCCACATCCAGGGCCCAGCGCGGGTGCAGCATCGCCTGCAGATAGCGGCGCAGGGCGGCGTTCGGGCCGCTCATGCCCGAATGCGCGTCGCGGTAGCGTGCCCCCGGCACGGGCATGTCGACGGTGAACACCAGGGCGGTGCAGCCGGCGGCCTGCGCGCGCTCCAGCGCGTTCTGCATGAAGCCGCGGTCCTTGAGCACATAGAGCTGGAACCACATGGGGCGCTTGATCTGGGGCACCACCTCCTCGATCGGGCAGACCGAGACGCTGGACATGGTGAAAGGAATGCCTTGGGCATCGGCCGCGCGCGCAGCCTGCACCTCGCCACGCCGACGGTACATGCCGGTCAAGCCCACGGGCGACAGCGCCACGGGAATGCTGAGCCTTTCGCCGAACAGCTCGATGCTGGTATCAAGCTCGCTCATGTCCTTGAGCACGCGCTGGCGCAGCGCCACGGCGGCCAGGTCGTCGACATTGCGCTTGAGCGTCTGCTCGGCGTAGGCGCCGCCGTCGATGTAGTGAAACAGGAAGGGCGGCAGGAATTTCTCTGCCGCCGCGCGGTAGTCGGCGCTGGAGGAGATGATCATGACAGGGATTTCAGTGATGAGTGATTCGGATCAGGCAGCAGTGGCGCCAAATCCTGTGGCAGGCGCATGGAGCGCTCCTGCCGCGCACGGTCTTCTTCCAGACGCTGGATGGCGCTGCGCACATGCTCCAGGTGCTCGCCTATGCAGGCGCGCGCACGCGAGGCATCACCATCCAGAATGGCCTGCATCAGCGCCTGATGCTGCGCGGTGAGCGCTTGCAGGGTTACAGGCGCGCTCAGACGGAACATGTCATGACGGTTGCGTTCCACGGTGGACAGCACCACGGTGAACAGGCTGTGCATGACCTGCACCAGCACCAGGTTGTGCGATGCCTCGGCAATCGCCAGGTGGAACTGCGCGTCGGCACGCGCGGCCAGTTCTGCATGGCCGCTTTGCTGGTGTTCAACCATGACCTCGAAGCAGCGCTGGATGTGCGCCTTGTCCTCGGCGGTGGCGCGCTGGGCGGCCAGCCAGGCGGCCGTGCTTTCCAGCGCCTGGCGCGTCTCCAGCACATCGTAGCGATAGTGTGGGTCGGCATCGATCAGGCTCGCCAGCGGCCGCATCGCCGGCTGCAGCCATTCAGCCGTGGGCCGTGACTGCAAGTAAGTGCCATCGCCACGCCGCGCCAACAGCACGCCCTGGCTGATCAGCTTCTGTATGGCCTCGCGCACCGAGGTGCGCGACACCCCCAGTTCCTCGGCCAGCTGCCGCTCGGCAGGCAGACGCTGGCCGGGCTGCAGGCTGCGGGCCTGCACCAGGGCAAGGAGCTTTTCGACGACGTGATCAGCCAAGCGCATGATGAAACTCGAGCGGCAGATTTCAGTGTCCCGGAATCATCCAGGTAAACACATAGGCCTGCAGCGTGGAAATAACGCCGATGATGGCGGCGAACATCAGGCTGTGCTTGACGGTGAAGCGAAACAGGTCTGATTCCTTGCCCGCCAACCCCACGGCCGCGCAGGCGATCGCAATGGACTGGGGCGAGATCATCTTGCCTGTCACGCCACCCGTGGTGTTGGCCGCCACGGTAAGCACCTGCGGCAACCCGAGCTGCTGCGCGGTGGTGGCCTGCAGCGCGGCAAACAGCGCATTCGCCGAGGTGTCGGAGCCCGTCAGAAACACGCCGATCCAGCCCAGGAAGGGCGAGAAAAAGGTAAAGGCGTGGCCCGTATGAGCCAGCGCCAGGGCCAGTGTGGCCGACAAGCCAGAGTAGTTGGCCACAAAGGCAAAGGCCAGCACCATGCCGATGGAGTAGATCGGCACCAGAAGCTCCCTGAACGTCTCTCCCAGCGTCGCAATGGCCTTGGCGGGCGACAGGCGGGTGAAGACGATGGTGATGATGGCGGCGATCACAATGGCCGTGCCCGTGGCCAACAGCCAGTTGAAGGTGTAGACCGCGCCGTAGGGAGTGACCTTGGCGACGACGGGTGGAGCCTTCTCCACCAGGTTGTTCAAGAACGGCACCGGAATGTTGATGATGGTCGAGGCCAGCGGACCGCCGGCGGCGAACAGCGCCTTGAACGGCTTGATGCTCCAGACCGTCACCATGACGGTAAGAATGATGAAGGGCGACCAGGCTTTAACCATGGCTGCCACACTCACTGGGTGCTGTGAAACAGCCGAGGCGCCGACGCTGGTCTTGCTGTCCTGGACGCCATCACCGTCAAAGCGGAAAATGCGCTTGGGTTGCCAGACTTTGAGAAAAGCCGTCAATACCACCAGCGAGACGAGGGCCGAGGTGATGTCGGGCAGTTCGGGGCCAATGTAATTGGCGGTGAAGAACTGCACCAACGCAAACGAGCCACCGCCCACCAGAACGGCGGGCCAAGTCTCCTTGATGCCACGCCAGCCGTCCATGATGGCCATGAGCCAGAACAGCACGATCAAGGTCATGAACGGTAGCTGGCGCCCCGCCATCTGCCCAATGGTGAAGGCGTCCACGCCCGACACCTGGCCGGCCACGAGGATGGGTATGCCCATGGCGCCAAAAGCGACAGGGGCCGTGTTGCCGATCAGGCACAAGCCGGCCGCGTACAACGGCTTGAAGCCCAGGCCCACCAGCAGCGCCGCCGTGATGGCCACGGGTGCGCCAAAGCCGGCCGCGCCTTCCAGAAAAGCGCCAAAGCAAAAACCCACCAGAATCAGCTGCAGCCGCTGGTCGGGCGTGACCGACAGGATCGACGAACGGATGATGTCGAACTGCCCCGTCTTGACCGAGATCTTGTAGAGGAACACGGCCGCCACGATGATCCAGGCGATCGGCCACAGGCCATAGAAGAAACCATACACAGCCGAGGCCAGCGCCGCGCCCACCGGCATCCTGTAAAACAACAGCGCCACGCCCAGGGCCAGAAGCACCGTGATGGTGCCGGCCAAGTACCCCTTCAGGCGCAATCGTGTCAGCGCGAGGAAGAAAAAGATGATGGGGATGAGCGCCACCAGAGCCGAAATCCATATGTTCCCGGCGGGGTCGTAGTTTTGTTGCCAAAGGGTTTGCATGGCCGTTGTACGAGATGCGTTGTACCGGCCTTGTCGGCCGGCGATTTCAGTGGCCTCCCGCCGGTTTGCCCTCCACGAGGAGGGCCGAAAGGAGGTTTGCATGCTCCGCGTCAGGGCTTGCAGGCAATAAACTCTAGGTTTTAATTGGTATTACCAAACAGGCGGTATCACGGAACTGCGGAATTATCGTTGTCATATTAGTATGATTATTTCAGGGTAAACCCTGATAAATTGAAATTTTCGAGAATAATTCTATAATTGGTAGTACCAATATAGCCATGAAATCAATGGCCGCTGGCCAACGATACCCTCAGGCGCCAGTGCCATGAGGCCTCAGCAGAAGTCCTTGTGCTCTCGGGCATCCGTACGGCATTCAACCTGATGCGATCCGAAGGAATACCCTCTCGGCCACGTCAGCCTGCTGCAACCAAAAGCGCGGAACCCCAGGCATCGTCAAGGGCTGTCGCAGTGGCGCGCAGCACGCCCATCGCGCTGGTTTTGGCGACCTGGAAACCCACGGAGCCGATGCCTACCTGCTCGCCCGGTTGGTGCAAGACAGCACCAACCAGCGCAACGACGCCTATCACGGCAGCATTGAAAACCGCGCCCGGCTGATGCTGAAGGTGAGCGACGCCACAAGCAGCGCGCGACGCGCTTCGCGCGTGGGTATGCACCACGCGGCAACGCGCACACCATGGGCGATAGCAATTCGCCGGCGACCTTCGGCCACGCAGCACGCAAACTGGACCGACGCAAGATCGCCTTTCTGCGCGTGCGAATCATCAGCTACGCCGCGCCTTGGCCCGACGTCCAGTGAGTCCTCTCAATGCATCCAACTGCCGGATTCAGGACGATTCAAAACCAACGCCTGACTCTGGTGCAATAGCGCTGATATTCGTCACCAAATTTCTCGCGCATCACGCGCTCTTCGGGCGCAATCTGCCAGCGCGTCAGGTAGGCGACGAAGACCGCAGGCCCCAGCAGGGAGACCGGGTTGGCCAGCCAGGCACACCACGCGAGCAGCGCCAGCACCAGTGCCAGGTACATGGGGTTGCGGCTGAAGCGGTAAGGCCCCTCCACCACCAGCGTGCTTGCACGCTGCGGCGCATGCGGGTTGATGCTGGTTCGCCTGCGCCGGAACGCCAGGACGCCGCCCACGCCAAAAACTCCCGAAAGCAGCAGCAACACCGCCACGAGCGGCCATGGCGAGCGCGCATCCCGGGTCCACATCGGTGCCAGCCGCACCAGTCCCCAGGCGATGGCCGCGGCCACCGCGGCCACCAGGGGCGGCGGCAGTCTGCAGTCCAGCCATCGCCGCCTGCCCTGCGGGTCTTCGGTCATCGGGGGGCCTCATCATCGCGCGCCCACACCAGCTCCAGCGCAGGAAAGGCCTCGCGCTCCTCGAAGCGGATGTGCTCCTTCATGCGCTGTGCAAACGCCTGCAGCGCGGCTGCCTCATTTCCTGCCCGGGCGTAGCTGCGCAGCGCCGCATGATCGAGTGCGATGCGTTCGGCCAGGGCGGCACCGCCATCAGGGATGCTCCGGAGCAGCGGCAGCAGATCGCGTTCCTCGACATGAAAATGCGGCTCCCACACGCGGGCGAGCGCCTGCCTGCATTCCGCCTGCATCTGCTCCATGCGCGCTGCATCGCCCGATTCGACGGCACGCAACGCGTTCACGGCCAGCATGAGCCCCAGATGGTGCTCGCGCGAGAGTTCTTTCAGTGCGTCGTGGCGTTTCATACGTTCACCCACCTCGTGGCGGCTTCGCGGTCGGCAGATGCCAGCCGTGGCGAATGGCGCCATAGCGCAACGCGAAACACAGCAGCCCGCCCACCAAGGTGCTGATCAATGGCGAAACATGCAGCGGATGCGCAGTGACGACCACCGCGGCGCCGGCCAGCGCGGCCAGCGCATAAAGGTCGGCGCGCAGCACGACGGGGATCTCCCGCACCAGCACATCGCGCAGCATGCCACCGCCAATGCCGGTCAGCATCCCGAGCAAGGCCGCCATCAACGGGTTGAGCCCATGCACCAGCGCCTTCTCCGCACCGGCCACGGCAAAAAACGCCAGGCCCACCGCATCGAACCACTGCACCGCATGGTCCAGGCGCGTGACGACCGGATCCCAGAAGAACACGATGAAGCCGGCCAGGATGGAAACGCCGACATAAGTCCAATTGGCAATCGCGGCCGGGGGCACCGCGCCGATCAGCACGTCGCGCGTGATGCCGCCGGCGTTGCCGGCCGCAAATGCCAGCACCATGATGCCGAAAATGTCGAGGCGATGCCGCACCGCAGCGACCGCGCCGCTGATCGCGAACACGAAGGTGCCGCCGAGGTCGAGCACCGTCAGCAGGACATGGACCAACTGTTCATGCATGAGAGCGAACCCGTGCCGCCAGGGCAGATCCGGCGGTCGTCATGACGCGAGCCAGGCGCGTGCGGCAACCACCATTGTTTCCACACCCGTCTCCAGCGTCGGATGCAGCACGGGAAGAAACCGGGGATTGTGGTTGGTCGGGAGATCGTTGATGCGGTTGGCCGCCTTGGCCTTGGCGTAAATGTCAGGATCGGTGCCGCCAACGAACCAGAACACCGAGGGCACGTGCCACTCGGAGCCGAACGAGCCAAAGTCCTCGCTGGCCGATGCCGGCCCGACCTCGCGAATGCGTTCCGCCGGGAAATGGCCGCGGAACGCATCCGCGACCCGTTGCGTGGCCGCTGCGTCATTGCTCGCGAGCGGGTAGCGGTCCAGCGGCGTGATCTCCGGCGGCTTGGGCGCACCCGATGCAGCGGCCTCCGCGTTGACGATGCGGATGATCGCGGCGAGTACCCGCTGGCGCACGCCTTCGTCGAAGGTACGCACGTTGAGCTTGATGATGGCCTCATCGGGAATCACGTTTTCCTTGGTGCCGGCCTGCAGCACGCCGACGGTGACCACGGCCGCCTCGGTGGGCGAGAGTTCGCGCGCCACGATGCCCTGCAAGCGCAGCACCGTAGCCGCCGCCATCACGATGGGATCGATGCTCGCCTGCGGCATCGAGCCATGCGCGCCACGCCCAAACAGGCGAATCTGAAAGCTGTCGGCCGCCGAGGTGATGGTGCCGACACGCCCGCCAATCGCTCCGGCGGGACCCACCATCACGTGCTGGCCGAGGATGACATCCGGCTTCGGAAAACGCTTGAACAGCCCGTCGTCGATCATGGCCTGCGCACCAGCGGCCGTTTCCTCGGCCGGCTGGAACACGGCCATGACCGTGCCCTTCCACGCGGCCCGCGTTTGCGCCAGCAATGCCGCGGCGCCCGCCAGCCAGGTCACGTGCATGTCGTGCCCGCAGGCGTGCATCACCGGCACCAGGTGGCCTTCGGCATCGGTGGCCGTCACCGTGCTGGCGTAAGCGGCGCCCGAGGTTTCCCTGACCGGGAGTGCGTCCATGTCGGCGCGCAGCATCACGGTGGGCCCGTCACCATTGCGCAGCAGGCCCACCACACCGGTCTTGCCGATACCCGTGCTCACCTCGAACCCGGCAGCGCGCAGCCGCTCGGCGGCAAGAGCCGCCGTGCGCGTCTCCTGCATCGACAGTTCCGGGTGCGAATGAATGTCCGTATAGAGCTTTTCCAGATCGGGAAGCAGGGCGCGAAGCCCGTCCGTCACTGCCTGCCGCACAGCCGCTTGTTTGCTGCTCATGATGAATCGTCCTGCAATGAATGTGAAAAGTCGTTGCGATTCAGAACATCAACGTACCCGCAAGCTCGTCCCGCTTGTCGACCTGCGATTTCGCCTCGCGACACGGCTCTGGGTTGCCGCTGCCCGCATCCCTTCTCATCTTCCGTTGCTGCGCATGCCAAGGCGCCGCAGAGCGGCAGACGGCTGCGTCAAGTTTGCACCCAATCCACCCGATCTGCATCGGCGCCGGGTCAGGACGAGCGAAATCCCGTCCGGTTCACATCGTCGTGGCACGACCGAGTGCCATCGAACCTCGGATGAATCACCATGAAAAAGCCCCGCCTCGGCCTGGGGGGCCTGGACGGGGCCGTCGCTCAGTGCCAGTGCTCAGGCGTCCACGCCTTCTGCGATCTGGTTGTACTCGTCGATCTGGTTGAAATTCATGTAGCGGTAGATGTTGACCTTGTCGGCATCGATCGTCTTCATGGCCTCCAGGTATTCCTCGCGCGTCGGCAGCTTGCCCATGCGCGACGCGATCGCGGTGAGCTCGGCCGAGCCGAGGAAGACGTTGGTGTCGCGCCCCAGCCGGTTGGGGAAGTTGCGCGTGGAAGTCGAGATCACCGTCGAGCCGCGACGCACCTGCGCCTGGTTGCCCATGCACAGGCTGCATCCGGGCAGTTCGGTGCGCGCCCCGGCCGTGCCGAAGGCGGCGTAGTGGCCCTCGCCGATCAGTTCCTTCTCGTCCATCTTGGTCGGTGGCGCGATCCAGAGCTTGGTCGGAATGTCGCGCTGGCCGCCCAGCAGCTTGGCCGCCGCGCGGAAGTGCCCGATGTTGGTCATGCACGAGCCGATGAAGGCGTCGTCGATCTTGGTGCCCGCCACCTCGGAGAGGAACTTGGCGTCGTCCGGGTCGTTGGGGCAGCAGACGATGGGCTCCCGGATCTCGTTCAGATCGATGTCGATCACGGCGGCGTATTCGGCGTCCTTGTCGGCTTCGAGCAGCTGCGGATTGGCCAGCCACGCCTCGACCTTCTCGATGCGCCGGCGCAGCGCCTTCGCATCCTCGTAGCCGTCGGCAATCATGTTCTTCATCAGCACCACGTTGGACTTCAGGTACTCGATGATCGGTTCCTTGTTCAGCCGGATCGTGCAGCCCGCGGCGCTGCGCTCGGCCGATGCGTCCGAGAGCTCAAACGCCTGCTCGGCCTTGAGGTTGGGCAGGCCTTCGATTTCAAGGATGCGGCCCGAGAAGATGTTCTTCTTGCCCGCCTTGGCCACCGTGAGCAACCCCTGCTTGATGGCAAAGAGCGGAATCGCATGCACCAGGTCGCGCAACGTCACGCCGGGCTGCATCTCGCCTTTGAAGCGCACCAGTACCGATTCGGGCATGTCCAGCGGCATCACACCCGTAGCGGCAGCGAACGCCACCAGGCCTGAGCCCGCCGGGAAGCTGATGCCGATCGGAAAGCGTGTGTGGCTGTCGCCGCCCGTGCCCACCGTATCGGGCAGCAGCAGACGGTTGAGCCAGGAGTGGATGATGCCGTCGCCCGGGCGCAGGCTCACGCCGCCGCGCGTGCTGATGAACTCGGGCAGCTCGTGGTGCATCTTCACGTCGATGGGCTTGGGATAGGCCGCGGTATGGCAGAAGCTCTGCATCACCATGTCAGCGGAAAAGCCCAGGCAGGCGAGGTCTTTCAACTCGTCGCGCGTCATCGGGCCGGTGGTGTCCTGGCTGCCCACGGTGGTCATCTTGGGTTCGCAATAGGTGCCGGGGCGCACGCCCTGGCCTTCCGGCAGGCCGCAGGCACGGCCCACCATCTTCTGCGCCAGCGTGAAACCGGCCTGGGACGGCGCCGGCTCCTTGGGCAGGCGGAACGCCGTGGAAGCGGCCAGCCCGAGGAACTCGCGCGCCTTGGCCGTGAGCGAGCGGCCGATGATGAGGTTGATGCGCCCACCGGCCTGCACCTCGTCGAGCAGCACCTCATTCTTGAGCGCGAAGTCGGCGATCGTCTTTCCCGCCTTCTCGATCCGGCCCGCATAGGGGAAGATGTCGATCACGTCGCCCATCTCCATCTTCGAGACGTCGACTTCGATCGGCAGCGCGCCCGAGTCTTCCTGCGTGTTGAAGAAGATCGGCGCGATCTTGCCGCCCAGGCACACGCCGCCAAAGCGCTTGTTGGGCACGTAGGGGATGTCCTCGCCCGTGGCCCAGATGACGGAGTTGGTGGCCGACTTGCGGCTCGAACCTGTGCCCACCACGTCACCCACGTAGGCGACGACGTGGCCCTTTTTCTTCAAGTCTTCGATGAACTGGATCGGACCGCGCACGCCGTCCTGCTCGGGCTTGAACGCCGCGTCAGGCCGCGCGTTCTTGAGCATCGCCAGATAGTGCATCGGGATGTCCGGGCGCGTGGTGGCGTCGGGCGCGGGCGAGAGATCATCGGTGTTGGTCTCGCCCGGCACCTTGAACACGGTGACGGTGAGTTTCTCGGCCACCTTGGGGTGGCTCGTGAACCACTCGGCGTCGGCCCAGCTCTGGATGACCTCCCTGGCCAACGCGTTGCCCGCCTTGGCCTTGGCGGCGACGTCGTTGAAGTAGTCGAACATCAGCAGCGTGTGCTTGAGGCCCTCGGCCGCGATCTTGCCCACGGCTGCGTCGTCGAGCAGCCTGACCAGCGGCTGCACGTTGTAGCCGCCCACCATGGTGCCCAGCAGCTCGGTGGCGCGCTCGCGCGAAATCAGGCCAACCTTGAGCTCGCCCAGCGCGATTGCCGCGAGGAACGAGGCCTTGACCTTGCTCGCGTCGTCCACGCCCGGGGGCACGCGATTGACGAGCAGATCCAGCAGAAATTCGGCCTCGCCTGCGGGGGGGGTCTTGATCAGCTCGACCAGCTCGGCCACCTGCTGGGCCGACAGCGCCAGCGGCGGTATGCCGAGCGCAGCGCGCTCGGCTGCATGTTCACGGTAGGCTTGCAACATATCGTCGTTCTCCAAGGTATATCAAATCAGGTCAGCGCGGCATGCCTGCTCCCGGCCCGCCGGGAGCACCATGTCGGCGAAAAATTCGTGCCGTCAGCGGCTGCCGACGGGCTGCGAGTCGAACAGGCTTTGCGCGGGTGCGGTCTTCATCGCCTGCGTCACCTGGGCCTGCTGCGCACTCATGCAATCGTCGGCCATGCGCTGGCCGAGCTTCTGATTCATGAGCATGGATTTGTTGGCAATCTGGATCCACACCGCGCCCGAACGCGGATCTTCCAGCCGCACGGCGCTGGTGGCCGCGACCACGGGGTGCATGTGGTAATTGAACCCCTTGCCGGCCACAAAGAAGCTGCCGGGCGACTTGGGATCGGGGTCGATCTGCACGGATGCGCCCAGCTCGCAGACGATGTGGCCGGTGTAGACGCGTTCGGAAACCGCCTTTTCCTCGGGTGTGAGCACCACCACCTCGGGCACGGGCTCGGGAGCGGCCTTGGCCTCCTGCTTTTTCGCCTTGCCCTTGACCGCCTTCGCATGGTGCGCCGGCGCAGCCTTCTTCGTCACGTGCTGGGCGGCAGGCTTGCTGCTCGCCGATGAAGCGCTCTGGGAACTCGTCCCGGAATCAGCCGCCCACGTCAGTGCCGGCGCCAGACACAGCAAAGAAGCCAGGAGAAGAGGTTTCATGGGAACACCTGCCGTTTGGGAAATGAAAGCGAATCAAGGTTCAGGCAAACCAATGCAGCACCTCGGGTGGGAGCGATTTGCCCGTGGCACGCGCTCGCTCAAGCACATGCCAGAAGTAACGATAGCTCGCACGGTCGTGCAGGCTGCCCGAATCGTTGATGGGGGCCCAGTCCGCCGCCTGCGCCGTGCGAAGGATGCGCGCGGCGCTCAGCACCTCGGCGTCATCGGGCGCCATGGCAGCGAGAATCGGGCGAATCTGCGCCGGGTGAATGCTCCACATGCGGGTGTAGCCGAATTCACGCGCTGCCCGCGTCGCGGCCGACTGCAGCGCCGCCGCATCGTTGAACTCGGTCACGACGCAGTGCGACGGCACCTTGCCGTGCGCGTGACAGGCGCTGGCGATTTCAAGCTTGGCACGTACGACCAGGGGATGCTCGAACTGCCCCCGGGACGACATGGCCGATGCAGGAATGGCGCCGCCATGCGCCGAGACGAAATCCATCAGGCCGAACGAGAGGCTTTGCACGCGCGGGTGCGCAGCGATCTCGAATGCCTGATGGACCGCCGCCGGCGACTCTATCAAAACATGTAGCTGCAAGCGCTCGCCACCATTGCGCTTCAGGGCATTTTCTGCCTGAAGAACATCATCCACGCTCTCGACCTTGGGAATCATGACGTGGCACAGGCGGTCGACCGCCTGGCCCAGGATGAGGTCCATGTCCTGCGCAAACGCAGGGTGGTCCACGGGGTGCACGCGCACCGCCACCCTGGCCTGCGCAGGCGCCTCGCGCAGCAGGGAGGCGACGAGGCGCGCGTGCGCGGCCTCACCCCCCACGGGAGCACCGTCCTCGCAATCGAGCGTCACATCGAAGACGCAGGTGCCGAACTCCCGCGTCATCTCGGCCTGCAGCTGCAGGCTCTTGCGCATGCGTGCCTCGACGCCACTGTAGTGATCACACACCGGCAGCAGCGTGGCGCCCGCTTGCGCGCCCAGCAAGACGGTAGCGGGATGGGCGAATGCAGCAGGGCTCATGCCACGTCCCGCGCCATCGATGAAAGCAGTGCGCCCGCCACATGCAGACCAACCGACGGACCCATGCGCCCGTCGGCGGACTGCAGGTGCTGCGCTGGGTTCCAGTCTGCCATGGCCCCTGATTATCTTGCGTTTACAGCAGGTGCTTGACGGCGTCCGCCTCGCTCTGCAGCTCGGCCAGGGTCTTGTTGATGCGTTCCTGCGAGAAGGCATCGATTTCCAGGCCCTTGACCACCGTGTACTTGCCGCCCTCGGTCGTGACCGGGAAGCCGAACATCACGTCCTTGGGAATGCCGTAGTCGCCATTGGAGGGAATGCCCATGGTGACCCACTGGCCGTTGGTGCCCAGGGCCCAGTCGTGCATGTGATCGATGGCGGCGTTGGCGGCCGAGGCGGCCGAGGACAGGCCGCGCGCCTCGATGATGGCTGCGCCGCGCTTGCCCACCGTGGGCAGGAAGACGTTGGCATTCCACTCCTGATCGTGGATCGCGTCCTTGACCGACTTGCCGTTCACGCTGGCAAAGCGGTAATCGGCGTACATGGTGGGCGAATGGTTGCCCCACACGGCGAGCTTCTCGATGTCGCCCACGGCCACGCCCATCTTGTGCGCGATCTGGCTGGCGGCGCGGTTGTGATCCAGGCGCAGCATGGCGGTGAAATTCTCGCGCGGCAGGTCGGGTGCGCTCTTCATCGCGATGTAGGCGTTGGTGTTGGCCGGATTGCCCACCACCAGCACCTTCACGTTGCGCGAGGCCACGGCGTTCAGGGCTTTGCCCTGCGCGGTGAAGATCTGCGCATTGGCAGCCAGCAGGTCGGCGCGCTCCATGCCGGGGCCGCGCGGGCGGGCGCCGACGAGCAGCGCGTAATCGGTGTCCTTGAAGGCCTGCATCGGATCGGAATGGGCCTCGATGCCCGCGAGCAGCGGGAAGGCGCAGTCTTCGAGTTCCATGATCACGCCCTTGAGCGCGTTCTGCGCCTTCTCGACCGGGATTTCCAGCAGCTGCAGGATGACGGGCTGATCCTTGCCCAGCATCTCGCCGGAGGCAATGCGGAACAGCAACGCGTAGCCGATCTGGCCCGCGGCACCGGTAACGGCCACGCGGACGGGTTTCTTGTTCATGGTGATACTCCAGTCAAAACGATAAACGTGATGGCCGCGATGTGCGCGATGCCCTTGAACCCGGCTCGGCGCCACCCCGGATAAACCGCGCAATTTTACTGCGTCTGGCGACGCGCCGTCAATTTGTCTTATATCTTATATAAGATACAATTGACCCTACACAGGCTGCATCAATGCGTCGGCTTCGACGCGGCCCGGCAACTCCCCCTACTTCATGTCACGCCCCCCCGCAACCGCCATCGACACACCGGCCTTCAGTCCGTTGTATCTGCAGATCAAGGGCTTGATTCTGCAAGGACTGCAATCGGGGGAGTGGAAGCCGGGCGAACTCATCCCCAGCGAGATGGAGCTGGCGGCGCGCTTTCGCGTGAGCCAGGGCACGGTGCGCAAGGCCATCGACGAACTCGCGGGCGAGAACCTGCTGATGCGTCGCCAGGGCAAGGGCACCTTCGTCTCCACACACGCCGAGCGGCAGGTGCAGTACCGCTTCCTGCGCCTGCGCCCGGACGAGGGCAGTGAACAGGCCGAGGGCCCGGCCCAGCGCCAGGTTATCGAATGCCGGCGCCTGCGCGCCAGCGCGGAGGTGGCCCGCGCCCTGTCACTGCGCACGGGCGATGCCGTGATGCACGCCCGCCGCGTACTCTCCTTTGCCAAGACACCCGCCATCCTGGAAGACATCTGGCTGCCCGGCCAGGCCTTCAAGGGCTTGACGGCGGAACGCATGAGCAGCTACAACGGGCCGACCTACGCCATGTTCGAGGAGGACTTCGGCGTGCGCATGGTGCGGGCCGACGAAAAGCTGCGCGCCGTCACGCCCAACGAAGAGCAGGCGCGGCTGCTGGGCATCAATGGCTGCACGCCGCTGCTCAGCGTCGAGCGCATCGCCTACACGTACAACGACGTTCCCATGGAGCTGCGCCGCGGCCTGTACCGCACCGACACGCATCACTACCGGAACACGCTGAACTGAGATGCATCAACAAACCCCCATGTTGCGGCCGCGCGAAGCGCCTGACGCCGCAAAATTCCACACGCAAGCGCCGGGTCACTCGCACGGCGGTCTAAAATTTCCTGTTGCCGACGCAGTGCGCCACGTCTGATTGAACCTTTCACGAAAGCACATCCATGCCAGAGACCGCCAAGAAACGCCCGGAGTTTCGCAATCTCAACGTATTTGCAGACCTGCCCACTTACCGCTGGCCGCTGGCCGCCATCGTCTCGGGCATGCACCGCATCAGCGGTCTGCTGATTTTCCTGCTGCTGCCCTTCATCATCTGGATGTTCGACACCTCGGTGACCTCCGAGATTTCGTTCAACCGCTTCACCTCCGTCTTCACGAGCGGCGCCGGGTTCCTTCCGGGCTGGTTCGTCAAGCTCGTGGCCCTGGCGCTGATCTGGGCTTACCTGCAGCACTTCATCGCCGGCATCCGCCACCTCTACTTCGACGCCACCCACATGACGACCAAGTCGCGTGGGCGCCGCACCGCCGCCGCCACCTTGATCCTCGCCCTGGGCCTGACGGTCATCCTGGGGGCCAAGCTGTTCGGCCTGTACTGACCGGCCGGCCGCGCGTTCACGCATTTTCTGATTCAAGGAGTTTTTCATGGCTACCACCTACGGTTACAAGCGGCTCGTCGTCGGCGCGCACTACGGCCTGCGCGACTGGCTCGTGCAGCGCCTGACGGCCATCGTCATGGCGCTGTTCACCCTCGCGCTGCTGGTCCAGCTGATCGCGAGCAAGGGTCCCATCGGCTACGAAACCTGGTCCGGCATCTTCTCCAGCCAATGGATGAAGACCATCACCTTTGCCACCATCGTGGCGCTGATCTGGCACGCATGGGTCGGGGTGCAAAGCATCTGGATGGACTACGTCAAGCCCGATGGCCTGCGCCTGGTCTTCTATCTCGTCACGGCCTTCTGGCTGGTGGCCTGTGGCGGCTGGGCTGTCCAGGTTCTGTGGCGTCTGTGAACCCCCCGAGCGAAAGTAAAGAATGAGCTATACCAAAGCCAATATCACCAAGCGCAAATTCGACGTCGTCATCGTCGGCGCCGGCGGCGCGGGTCTGCGCGCCGCGCTGGAACTGTCCCGCTCGGGCCTGAATGTGGCCTGCCTCACCAAGGTTTTCCCCACGCGCTCACACACCGTGGCCGCGCAGGGCGGCGTGTCGGCCTCGCTCGGAAACATGAGCGAGGACAACTGGCATTACCACTTCTACGACACCATCAAGGGCGGTGACTGGCTCGGTGACCAGGACGCGATCGAGTTCATGTGCCGCGAAGCCCCCAATGTGGTCATCGAACTCGAACACTTCGGCATGCCGTTCGACCGCAACCCCGACGGCACCATCTACCAGCGCCCCTTCGGCGGCCACACGTCCAACTATGGTGAAAAGCCGGTGCAGCGCGCCTGCGCGGCGGCCGACCGCACCGGCCACGCCATGCTGCATACGCTGTACCAGCAGAACGTCAAGACCAAGACCAATTTCTTCGTCGAATGGATGGCGCTCGACCTCATCCGCAACACGCAGGGCGACGTGGTCGGCGTGACTGCGCTGGAACTGGAGACTGGCGACTTCTACGAACTGCACGCCAAGGTGGTTCTGCTGGCCACCGGCGGCGCGGGCCGCATCTTTGCCGCCACGACCAACGCCTACATTAACACCGGCGACGGCCTGGGCATGGCGGCGCGGGCCGGCATCCCGCTGCAGGACATGGAGTTCTGGCAGTTCCACCCCACGGGCGTGTTCGGCGCCGGCGTGCTGCTCACCGAAGGCTGCCGTGGCGAAGGGGCGATCCTGCTCAACAGCGAGGGCGAGCGCTTCATGGAGCGCTACGCCCCCACGCTCAAAGACCTGGCGCCGCGCGACTTCGTCTCGCGCTCGATGGACCAGGAGATCAAGGAAGGCCGCGGCTGCGGTCCGAACAAGGATCACATCCTGCTCAAACTCGACCACCTGGGTGCGGAGACCATCCACAAGCGCCTGCCTTCGGTGGAAGAAATCGGCCACAACTTCGCCAACGTCGACATCACCAAGGAGCCGATCGGCGTGATCCCGACCATCCACTACATGATGGGCGGCATCCCGACCAACCTGCACGGCCAGGTGCTGATGTGGGACGGCCAGCAGAACAAACCCGTGAACGGCCTGTACGCCGTGGGCGAATGCTCCTGCGTTTCGGTGCACGGCGCCAACCGGCTGGGCACCAATTCGCTGCTGGACCTGCTGGTCTTCGGCAAGTCGGCCGGCAAGCACATCACCGAGTTCGTGCGGGGTTATGGCGAGCACCATCCGATGCCCGCGGATGCTTCGGACTATTCGCTCAGCCGCCTCAATCACCTGCAGGAATCGAACAACGGGCTGTACTCGCAGGATGTCGCCAACAAGCTGCGCACCACGATGCAGACGCACGCAGGGGTGTTTCGCACGCAGAAGACGCTGGACGAAGGCGTGGAGAAGGTCAGGGCCATTGCACAAGAGGCAGCCAACATCTCCCTGCAGGACAAGTCCCTGGTCTGGAACACCGCCCGTATGGAAGCGCTGGAAGTCGAAAACCTCACCGAGGTGGCTCGGGCGACCATCACGTCGGCGGCCGCGCGCCACGAGTGTCGCGGCGCCCACGTGGTCTACGACTACGAGCACCCTGCGGACCACCCCGATTTCCCCCTGGGGCGCAACGACAAGGAATGGCTCAAGCACACGCTGTGGCATCGCGACGGCGACCGCCTGGACTACAAGCCGGTGAACCTCAAGCCACTGACCGTGGACACCATTCCTCCCAAGGTCCGCACGTTCTGAGCGGGTTCTTCATTCAAGGCAAAGAATCATGAAGCGCACCATCAAAGTCTACCGTTACGACCCGGACAAGGACGAACGCCCCTACATGCAGACCCACGAGGTCGAGCTCGACGGCCACGAGCGCATGTTGCTGGACGCCCTGATCAAGCTCAAGAAGGAAGATCCGTCGATCGCCTTCCGCCGCTCCTGCCGCGAAGGCGTCTGCGGCTCGGATGCGATGAACATCAACGGCAAGAATGGTCTCGCGTGCCTGACCAACATGCAGACCTTGCCCGAGACCATCATCCTCAAGCCCCTGCCCGGCCTGCCCGTGATCCGCGACCTGATCGTGGACATGACGCAGTTCTTCAAGCAGTATCACTCGATCAAGCCCTACCTCATCAACGACGAGCCGCCGCCGCCCGACAAGGAAAGGCTGCAGTCGCCCGAGGAGCGCGAGGAGCTCGACGGCCTGTACGAATGCATCCTGTGCGCAAGCTGCTCCACCGCCTGCCCGTCGTTCTGGTGGAATCCGGACAAATTCGTGGGTCCGGCGGGGCTCCTGCAGGCCTACCGCTTCCTCGCCGACAGCCGAGATCAGGCCACGGGCGAGCGCCTGGACAATCTGGAAGACCCCTACCGGCTCTTCCGCTGCCACAGCATCATGAACTGCGTCGACGTGTGCCCCAAGCACCTCAACCCCAACCGAGCCATCGGCAAGATCAAGGAACTGATGGCCCACCGCGCGGTGTAAGCCGTCATGACCGGGCCAACCGTACTGGGCGAGCGCGAGACGTCCATCCTGCGCTGGCGCTGCCGCCGGGGACTGCTGGAAAACGACATCTTCATCGAGCGTTTTTTCGACACCTACGGCGCAAACGTCAGCGAGGATCAAGCTTTCGGCCTTACGCTCCTGATGAATCTGCCCGACAACGATCTGCTGGATCTGTTTCTGCGCCGTCGTGAACCGGCCGGAGAGCTGGACATAGCGCAGGTCCGGGCCGTGCTGGAACAGTTGCGCAGCCGTCCATTCGCCGAGGCACGGGCCTGACGGATCACCCTATTGCCACACTAACGAGGAAATCTGAGATGACTATGAAATTGGCGGAGCACAAGGCGACACTGTCGTTCAACAACGGCAGCCCCAGTGTCGATCTTCCGGTGTACCACGGCACCGTGGGCCCGGACGTGGTGGACATCCGCAAGCTCTACAGCCAGACCGGCATGTTCACCTACGACCCCGGTTTCCTCTCCACCGCATCGTGCCAATCGACCATCACGTTCATCGATGGCGAAAAGGGGCGCCTGCTCTATCGCGGCTACCCCATCGAGCAACTGGCCACGCAATGCGACTTCCTCGACACCTGCTATCTGCTGCTCAAGGGTGATCTGCCCAACGCAGGCCAGCGCGACGAATTCCACAAGCTCGTGATCAGCCACACCATGGTGCACGAGCAGATGCAGTTCTTCCTGCGGGGTTTTCGCCGCGATGCGCACCCGATGGCGGTGCTCACCGGCCTGATCGGCGCGCTCTCGGCTTTCTACCACGACAGCACCGACATCCACAACGCGGAGCATCGCGAAATCGCCGCGATCCGCCTGATCTCCAAGCTCCCGACACTCGTGGCCATGGCCTACAAGTACGGTGTGGGCCAACCCTACATGTACCCGAGGAACGACCTGTCCTACGCCGGCAACTTCCTGCGCATGATGTTCGGCGTGCCCTCGGCCGACTACCAGGTCAACCCGGTGATCGAGCGCGCGATGGATCGCATCTTCATCCTGCACGCCGACCACGAGCAGAACGCGTCCACGTCCACCGTGCGCCTGTGCGGCAGCTCGGGCACCAACCCGTTCGCCGCCATCGCGGCCGGCGTGGCCTGCCTCTGGGGCCCGGCGCACGGCGGTGCCAACGAGGCCTGCCTGAACATGCTCGAACACCTGCAGGCCAATGGCGGCATCGCCAAGGTGGGGGAGTTCATGGAGCAGGTCAAGGACAAGAACAGCGGCGTCAAGCTCATGGGCTTCGGTCACCGCGTCTACAAGAACTACGACCCGCGCGCCAAGCTCATGCAGGAAACCTGCAACGAGGTGCTGGCCGAGCTGGGCCTGGAGAAAGACCCGCTGTTCGCGCTGGCCAAGCAGGTCGAGAAGATCGCGCTGGAAGACGACTACTTCGTGCAGCGCAAGCTCTATCCGAACGTGGACTTCTACTCCGGCATCGTGCAGCGTGCGATCGGCATTCCGGTCAAGCTCTTCACTGGCATTTTCACCCTGGCGCGCACCGTGGGCTGGATCGCCCAGCTCAACGAGATGATCAGCGACCCCGAGTACAAGATCGGCCGCCCGCGCCAGCTCTACGTCGGTGCCGCCGAGCGCAACGTCAAGCCGGTGGGCGAACGCTGAGCCGCCCTCCCCGGCGCTTCGAGGTCCGCGTGCATTCCGTCCACGGGCCTTTTTTGTATCCATCTCCGGCCAACGGCATCTCCATCGATGACGCCATGGTGCGACATCGCTTGGCTCGGAATCAAAAGACCGGCACAATACAGGCACGACGCGCGGCCTGAAGCGCCAAGCGATGCACTGGCCCGGACAACCCTGTTGCCCGGGCCTTTGTCCGTTTGCGCGCGCCGCAGACACAAAGATGAATTTTTGACAGGAAATCCGCCATGGCAAGCAAACCCAAGATCACCTTGTCGTCGCTCGACTACGAGCGCCTGCAGACCTTGCTCGAAAAGAGCACGGGCGACTTTCCGGGCCGCGATGCGCTGGAAGCCGAGCTCGATCGCGCCGATGTGCTTGAACCCAAGGACATGCCGCCCAACGTGGTGACCATGAACTCCACGGTGCGCTTCACCCTCCTGGAAACCGGCAAGACCAGCACGCTGCAGCTGGTCTACCCCAAGGATTTCGATGGCTCTGCCGAGAAGGTTTCGGTGCTGGCCCCGGTGGGCATCGCACTGCTGGGCCTGAGCGTGGGCCAGGAGCTGCCAATGCCCAGCCCCACGGGTCAGGTCACGGTGCGCGTGGACGCCATCACCTGGCAGCCCGAAAGCGCGGGCGAACTGCATCGCTGAAGGCCAGGCCTCCCCGCCACCGGGCTCTCAGGACAGCAGGGTGGCGGCCAGACCGGCGCCGATGAGCCCGACCTGCCAGCGCAGGGATGAACGCCAGGTGTGTGCGTGGCGCTCCACCAATTCATAGAGCAGCCAACCGCAGGTCACGGAAAGCCCCCAGGCTGTGATCATCCCGGCGGCAGCGGCCGGTACCGACGCAGGCCAGATCGTGCCCACCAGCGCGTTGACCAGCAGACACAGTGCAAAGTGCACCAGGAAGACGGAGTAGGAAATCCGCCCGAGCCAATGCAACGGCGCCCAGTCGAGCCAGCGCTGCGCGCGCCCTGCGCGCAGCGCCACGACGAGCAGCAAGGCCGTGGCCGCCGCAAGCGCGATGCGGCCGCGCCAATCCATCCAGAGCGCCAGCGCGGCGAGCACGCCGATCACGATCGCCCACAGCCACGCTCGGCTCGCGCGCCGTGCATGCACGCCCCAAAACGCCAGCATCCCCAGGCCATAGGCCCCGAAGAAATACACCGCCCACACGTCCCAGGCGCTGTTGCGATTGAAGCCGAAGAGTGAAACCGCCACCAGGACCACCGTGAGCAGTTGAGCCAGCGTCATCGGTCCATGCCAGCGCCAGCCCATGCGCCCGCGCGCCCACAGCGACAGCCCGTGCGCGCCAGTCAGCAGCAAGGTGAGCAGTGCAAACAGCTGAAAGTCGATCGCCACGTACCAGACCCCGGCCGACAGCGACTCCTGCCCGAGCACGCCCTGCAGCAGCAGCGCATGGGCCAGCAACTGCGCCAGGCCCGGATCGGTGCCGGCCACCGCAGGATCGTCCAGCCATGGACGCACCAGGGCATTGACCGCGATCACGATGACCAGCGCGGCGGCGTAGGGCACCACGAGGCGCTCGAACCGCCCCGCGATGCGCATCCACGGCTGACTTGCGCGCGCATGCCCGCCAGGCGCAAGGCGCGAGACCGCAAGATAGCCCCCGAGCACGAGAAAGATCTGCACTGCCATCCGTGCGTACTGCACCAGCCAGTCGATGAAGCCGGGAAAGGCCCCGTGCATCACATCCGACATCGGACCGTAAAACGCCAGATGGTGCCAGACGATGGCAGTACAGGCCAGTGCCTTGGCCGCGTCGATGACGGCGCTGCGGGAAGTCTCGGACATGAAGGAAGCAACGAACGCGAGAAACCCGCCGGACCATCCGGCGGGCCTGCAGAAATCTAACGCAAGGGGCCACGTGCGCGTTGGCACGCGGCAAGAAAAAATCAGTGCAACGCGAGGCGCTCGCGCGCCGCCTGGTACTCACGCTGCAGGCGTTGCACCAAAGCCGCGGCCGAAGTGATCTCCGTCACTGCGGCGATGCCCTGACCGCAACCCCAGATGTCCTTCCACACCTTGGTCGTGGCGCCGCCGAAGTCCATCTTGCTCGGGTCGGACTCGGGCAGATGGTCCGGATCGAGCCCGGCCGCGCGAATCGAGGGCGCAAGGTAGTTGCCGTGCACGCCGGTGAACAGGCTGGTGTAGACGATGTCGTCCGAAGTGCCGTCGACAATCGCCCGCTTGTAGGCTTCCTGCGCGCGCGCCTCGTGCGTGGCGATGAAGGCCGAACCGATGTAGGCCAGATCCGCGCCCATGGCCTGCGCCGCAAGCACCGCACCGCCGGTGGCGATGGCGCCCGAAAGCGCCACCGGCCCGTCGAACCAGCGACGAATCTCCTGCACCAGCGCGAACGGACTCTTCACACCCGCGTGGCCGCCGGCGCCTGCCGCCACCGGAATCAGACCATCGGCGCCCTTCTCGATCGCCTTGTGCGCGAAGCGGTCGTTGATGACGTCGTGCAACACGATGCCGCCCCAGTCGTGCACGGCGTGGTTTACATCCTCGCGCGCGCCCAGCGACGAGATCACGATGGGCACCTTGTACTTGGCGCACATCTGCATGTCATGCTCCAGCCGGTCGTTGCTCTTGTGCACGATCTGGTTGATGGCAAACGGCGCGGCCGGCTGATCAGGGTGCGCCTTGTCCCAGGCGGCCAGGGTTTCGGTGATCTCGGCCAGCCACTCGTCGAGCTGCGAGGCCGGGCGCGCGTTCAGCGCCGGCATGGAGCCAACGATGCCCGCCTGGCATTGCGCAATCACGAGCTTGGGGTTGCTGATGATGAACAGCGGCGAGCCGATCACCGGGAGCCGAAGGTTTCTCAATACCGAAGGCAGAGCCATGAAGCAGTCTCCGAAAGTAATGGTAAAAAAGGTCTAAAAGCCAATACTGGTAAGCGCCAGCAGCTCTCTTTTGGTGAGCTAATTCAAAACGCCTCCAGCGCCAGCGCGCAGACGCTCTCGCCGCCATGGATGATCGCGTCGCGCCAGCCCGGAGCACGTGTGAGGATGTGCTCCGCGTAGAACTGCGCCGTTGCAATCTTGGCCTGCATGAACGCCACGTCCTGTCCCTTGCCAGCGAGCTCCTGCGCCACCAGAAGCGAACGCGCCAGCTGCCAGCCGGCCACCAGATTGCCTGCGAGCATCAGGTAAGGCACGCTGCCCGCGAAGATGGCGTTGATCTGCTTCTTCGCGTCCAGCGCCGTCATGAAGCCCACCACTTCCAGGTAGGCCGCGCGGGCATTGCCCAGGCGCGCGGCCATGGCCAGCGCGGCGTCGGTGCCACTGGCGCGCAGCTCGATCTCGGCATGCTCGATGCGCGTGGCCACGGCCCGCGCGACCGTGCCGCCGTCGCGCATGGTCTTGCGCCCCACCAGGTCGTTGGCCTGGATGGCCGTGGTGCCTTCATAGATTGTGAGGATGCGCGCGTCACGCAGATGCTGGGCCGCGCCGGTCTCCTCGATGAAGCCCATACCGCCATGCACCTGCACGCCCAGCGACGTCACTTCCTGGCTCATTTCGGTGGAGTAGCCCTTGACGAGCGGCACCAGGAATTCGTAGAAGA
This sequence comes from Comamonas sp. SCN 67-35, assembly GCA_001725255.1. GTDB lineage: Bacteria > Pseudomonadota > Gammaproteobacteria > Burkholderiales > Burkholderiaceae_C > Comamonas_C. The sequence continues at coordinate 114,570 of MEFV01000006.1, forward strand.
TCTGGTTGTCCTTGCGGGTCTGCTCATCGGGATGGTGATGGGCCGCGTCGTACGCCGACGCCGCCACCGCCGCCATGGCACGGCAACCCTCGGTGAGCGCGCGCATGGTCATGAGCATGCGGCGCACGTCCGGGTGGTGGATGATGGGCGCGCTGCCCGCCACGCTGCCATCCACGGGACGGCTTTGCACGCGTTCGCGCGCATAGGCCACGGCGCGCTGGTAAGCGCGCTCGGCCACCGCGATGCCCTGCACGCCCACGGCGTAGCGGGCAGCGTTCATCATGATGAACATGTACTCCAGCCCGCGGTTCTCCTCGCCGACGAGGTAACCCATGGCCCCGCCGTGGTCGCCATACTGCAACACCGCCGTGGGGCTGGCCTTGATGCCGAGCTTGTGCTCGATGCTCACGCAATGCACGTCATTGCGCGCGCCCAGGCTGCCGTCGGCCTGCACGAGGAACTTGGGCACGACGAACAGGCTGATGCCCTTGACCCCTTCGGGCGCACCGGGCACGCGCGCAAGCACCAGGTGCACGATGTTCGCCGCCATGTCGTGCTCGCCGTAGGTGATGAAGATCTTGGTGCCGAAGACCTTGTAGCTGCCATCCCCCTGCGGTTCGGCCCGGGTGCGCACCAGCGCCAGGTCCGAGCCCGCCTGCGGCTCGGTCAGGTTCATGGTGCCCGTCCACTCGCCCGACACCAGCTTTCCAAGGTAGATGGCCTTGAGCTGCTCGCTGCCGGCCGTCAGCAAGGCCTCGATCGCGCCATCGGTGAGCAGCGGGCACAGCGCAAAGCTCAGGTTGGCGCTGTTGAGCATTTCCACGCAGGCCGCGCCCACCGTCTTGGGCAGGCCCTGACCGCCAAAATCCACGGGGTGCTGCAACCCCTGCCAGCCGCCTTCGGCAAACTGCTGGTAGGCCTGCTTGAACCCCGCCGTGGTCGTGACCTCGCCCGCCTTCCAGGTGCTGGGGTGCAGATCCCCGTCGACGTTCAAAGGGGCGACCACGCCTTCGTTGAACTTCGCGCATTCCTCCAGCACCGCGGCGGTGGTATCGAGGTTCGCGTCCTCGAACCCGGGCATTCTCGAGAGTTGATCGATGCGCGCCAGATGCTCGATCGCGAACAGCATGTCCTTGAGGGGGGCCTGGTAGTTCATGATGGGTGTACTTCCTGTGTCTGTATCAATTCAGGGTTCGGTAGAGCGGATACAGATCCGCCTCTTCGCGGCGGATCCGGTCACCCAGAAGAACACCGATTTCGCGCAGCGCGGATCGCACCTGCTCGAAATCGATGTCGTCATCCTGTGCCTGCGTATAGGTGTCGATGAACTGAATGGCCGCCTCGCCGATATGGCCCATTTCCGCCTTGTAGCCATTGACGCGCTGATACGCATCCATGTCGCCACGCGCCTTCAGGGTCTGGCGCAGATAGGTGTAGACCTTGTACGCCTCCTTGACCACGTGCGGAACGAGCAAGGATTTGAATCGCGCCAGGGCCGCGCGAAATGCCGTGATATCGCCATCATCGGCGCTGCGTTTGAGGCCATGGTAGGCCTCCAGCAGCTGCCGATGATCGTTCACGAGCTCCTGCACCAGCTCCGCATGATGGGCGACATCATCAGCCATGCACGATCACCCCGGTGCGCCACGGATGGGACATGCGAGCGCCGCCACTTCAGCTCGTGTAAGGTCTCAAAGTGCCTTGACCAGCTCGGGCACCGCGACGAACAGATCGGCCACCAGGCCGTAGTCGGCCACGGAGAAGATCGGCGCTTCCTCATCCTTGTTGATCGCGACGATCACCTTGGAATCCTTCATGCCGGCCAGGTGCTGGATGGCGCCCGAGATGCCGCAGGCAATGTAGAGCTGAGGCGCGACGATCTTGCCGGTCTGACCCACCTGCAGATCGTTGGCGGCATAGCCTGCGTCCACGGCGGCGCGGCTCGCACCGATGGCGGCGCCCAGCTTGTCGGCCAGTGGCGTGAGCACTTCCTGGAATTTCTCGCTGCTGCCCAGCGCCCGGCCACCCGAGACGATGATCTTGGCGGCAGTGAGCTCGGGGCGGTCGCTCTTGGAGAGTTCGCGCCCGACAAAGCTGCTCTTGCCGGAGTCGGCCACCGCCGCCACGGTCTCCACGGCAGCCGAGCCACCGGTGGCCGCGGCCGCATCGAAGCCCGTGCCACGCACGGTGACGACCTTGACGGCATCCAGCGACTGCACCGTGGCAATCGCGTTGCCGGCGTAGATCGGCCGCTCGAAGGTATCGGGGCTCACCACCCGGGTGATGTCGGAAATCTGCACGACATCGAGTTTTGCCGCCACGCGCGGCGCCGCATTCTTGCCGCTGGCGGTGGCGGGAAAGAGGATGTGGCTGTAGTTGCCGGCCAGCGCCAGCACCTGCGCGGCGAGGTTCTCGGCGAGACCGTCTTTGAGGCTGGCGCCATCGGCGTGCAGCACCTTGGCGACACCGGCGATCTGCGCAGCGGCCTGCGCGGCAGCACCGGCGTTTTCACCGGCGACGAGCACGTGCACGTCTGCGCCGCAGGCTGCGGCGGCGGTGACGGTGTTGAGGGTGGCAGCCTTGAGGCTGGCGTTGTCGTGTTCGGCAATGACGAGTGCAGTCATGTTGTTCGGTCCTTTCCCTCAGATCACCTTGGCTTCGTTGCGCAGCTTATCGACGAGCGCGGCCACGTCCGGCACCTTCACGCCCGCGCCGCGCTTGGGCGGCTCGCTCACTCTCAAAGTCTTCAGGCGCGGCGCGACGTCCACGCCCAGATCGGCCGGGGTGACGGTGTCGAGCTGTTTTTTCTTGGCCTTCATGATGTTGGGCAGCGTGACGTAGCGCGGCTCGTTCAGGCGCAGGTCGGTGGTGACGACGGCCGGCAGCGTGATCGAGACGGCTTCCAGGCCGCCATCGACTTCACGCGTGACCGTGGCCTTGCCATCGGCGACCTCGACCTTGTTGGCAAACGTGGCCTGGGGCAGATCGGCCAGGGCGGCGAGCATCTGCCCGGTCTGGTTGGCGTCGTCATCGATCGCCTGCTTGCCCAGGATCACGAGGCCGGGCTGTTCCTTGTCCACGAGCGCCTTCAGAAGCTTGGCGACGGCCAGCGGCTGCAGCTCTTCGTCGGTCTGCACCAGGATGGCGCGATCGGCGCCGATGGCCATGGCCGTGCGCAGCGTTTCCTGGCACTGCTGCACGCCGCAGGAGACGGCGATCACCTCGGTGACCACGCCCTTTTCCTTGAGACGCACGGCTTCCTCGACGGCAATCTCGTCAAAGGGGTTCATGCTCATCTTGACGTTGGCGATGTCCACACCCGTGCTGTCCGACTTGACGCGAACCTTCACGTTGTAGTCCACCACGCGCTTGACGGGGACCAAAACCTTCATTGCTGCAGCTCCTGGAGTTGATTGAGTTGACGTATACGTAAACCATCAGATTCTATGTTGCACTGCAAGGTCCGAAACCTGCGCACAAAATAAACGAACGGTCGTGCTTTTTTGCGATTATGCCAGCCCGTTGCGGCAGCGTCGAGTCCGCCCCGACAGGACGCGGGTCAATGCGGCTTCCACGTCGGTTCGCGCTTTTCGGCAAACGCGCGGGCGCCCTCCTGCGCGTCGGCGTCCATCATGTTCGTCGCCATCGTCTGGCAGGCCAGCTGGTACGCGGCCTGCAGGCCCAGTTCACGCTGCTGGTAGACCAGCTTTTTGCCCATCGCCACGGCCACGGCGGGCTTCTCGACGATGGAATTCACCAGCGCGGCCACTTCGGCGTCGAGCCGCTCGGGCTCCACCACGCGGTTGACCAGGCCCTCCTTGAGCGCCGTCTGCGCATCGATGAAATCGCCGGTGAGCAGCATTTCCATCGCCCGTTTGGCCGGCACGTTGCGCACCAGCGGCACGCTGGGCGTGGCGCAGAACAGCCCGTAGTGGATGCCGCTCGTGGCAAAACGCGCCTCGGTGCTGGCCACCGCCAGGTCGCACTGCGCCACGAGCTGGCAGCCCGCCGCCGCCGCGATGCCATGCACGCGCGCGATCACGGGCACGCCGAGCTGGTTGATGGAAAGCATCACGCGGCTGCACTGGGCGAACAGGTCGCGGTAGTAGGAGAGATCGGGGTGCGCGGCCATGTCCTTGAGGTTGTGCCCGGCGCAAAAGGCCTTGCCGCTGCCCGCCAGCACCACGACGCGCGCCTGCGCATCCCTGTCGACCGCGTCCAGCGCCTGTTGCAGGCGTTGCAGCATTTCGCTGCCCAGCGCATTGAAACGCTGGGGATCCTGCATCGTGAAGGCATAGACGCCACGCTCATCACGCACCACGCTCAGCAGTTCATTGGTATCGCTCATGACTCACTCCTGACATCACAGATCGGCCAGCGCCCGAAGATGGGCCTCGACGCTGTTGGCCAAGGGTACAAGAACATAGCCGCCCTCGAGACAGGAAACGATACGCCCTTTGGAAAAACGCCGCGCAATGTCCTTGATTCGCAGCGTGATCCAGGCAAAGTCCTGCTCAGTCAGGCCCAGTTGCCCCATGTCGTCGTCGCGGTGGCTGTCGAAGCCCGCGCTGACGAAGATCATCTCGGGCTTGAAGGCCTCCAGCCGCGGCACCCAGAAGGTGTCGACGATCTCCCGCACATCCATGCCCTTCGTGTAGGCCGCCAGCGGCACGTTGCACATGTTGGGCGCGGGGCTCTGGTCGCCGCTGAAGGGGTAGAACGGGTGCTGGAAGAAACTGCACATGAGCGCGCGCTGGTCCCCCGCGAGGATGTCTTCCGTGCCATTGCCGTGGTGCACGTCGAAGTCGATCACCGCCACGCGCCGCAGGTTGTGCCGCTGCAGCGCGTATTTGGCGGCGACGGCCACGTTGTTGAAGAAACAGAACCCCATGGCCTTGTTGTGCGTGGCGTGATGCCCAGGCGGGCGCACCGAGCAGAACGCATTCTCCAGCTCGCCCGCGATCACGGCGTCGGTCGCATCCAGCGCCGCGCCTGCGGCGCGCAGGGCCGCGGACCAGGTCCAGACGTTCATGGAAGTATCGGGGTCCACCTGTGCGTAGGCCGGGCCGCCCGCGGCCTGTTCCTCGGCGATACGTTCGGACATGCCGCGCAGCGACGCCACGTACCAGCGATCGTGCGCGAGTTCGATGTCCGCCAGGCTCGCCAGCGGCGCCTCGCGCTGGTCCAGAACGTCCGCCAGGCCCGTGATCAGGAGGCGATTGTGGATGGCATCGAGCCGCTCGGGGCACTCGGGATGCCCCGCGCCCATCTCGTGCCTGCGGCAATCCGCATGAGTGTAAAAGCCCGTTCTGCTCATGCCCCGTCTCCAGCATCTTTTTCGGATAACGTCACGCTCATGGACACACAAGCAACCATCCAGGCGCTCCTGAACCAGCTTAACACGGTGATCGTGGGCAAACCGGCGCAAATCCAGGACAGCGTGGCCTGCCTGCTCGCGGGCGGGCACCTCTTGATCGAGGACGTGCCGGGCGTGGGCAAGACCACGCTCGCGCACGCGCTGGCGCGCAGCTTCGGCCTGGCTTTCGCGCGTGTGCAGTTCACCTCCGACCTGATGCCCAGCGACCTCACGGGCGTGGCGGTCTACGAGCGCGGCAAGGAGGCCTTCGTCTTTCATCCCGGGCCGGTGTTCACGCAGGTGCTGCTGGCCGACGAGATCAACCGCGCGAGCCCCCGCACGCAAAGCGCGCTGCTCGAAGCCATGGAGGAAAAGCAGGTGTCGGTCGAAGGCGAAACGCGCGCCCTGCCCGAGCCGTTCTTCGTGATCGCCACGCAGAACCCGCACGAGCAGATCGGCACCTTCCAGTTGCCCGAGAGCCAGCTCGACCGCTTTCTGATGCGCCTCTCGCTGGGCTACCCCGACCATGCCTCGGAACGCGCCCTGATCGCGGGCGAGGATCGCCGCGCCCAACTGCTGCAACTGCCCGCGCTGCTCGATGCCGCCGCGCTGGCGTCGCTGCAGCGCCAGGTACTCGCCATTCACGTGGCGCCGGCACTGCTGGACTATGTGCAGGCCCTGATCGCGGCAACGCGCTCGGGCCACTGGTTCGTGCAAGGCCTGTCGCCGCGCGCCGGCATCGCCCTGCTGCGCGCCGCCCGGGCACAGGCGCTCATGGCCGGGCGCAGCTACGCCGCGCCCGACGACGTGCAGGCCATCCTCGCGCAGACCATCGCCCATCGGCTGCAACCCGTGGCGAGCAGTGGGCGCGGCGCGGTGGAGCAGGTGCGCGCCATGATGGAGGCCGTGGCGCTGCCATGACGGCCACCCTGCCCCAGGGCTGGCTGGCCGCGCGCTGGCAGCGGTGGTGGATGGCGCGCGTCGCACCCAGCGACCACCTGCGGCTGACCCAGCGCAACGTCTACATCCTGCCCACGGGCTCGGGCTGGATGCTGGCGCTGACACTGCTGGTGCTGCTGGTGGCGTCGATCAATTTCCAGCTCAACCTCGGCTACCTGCTCACCTTCCTGCTGGCCGGCTGCGCGGGCGCAAGCACCTGGATCAGCCACGCCACGCTGCGCGGGCTGCAGCTGCGCCTGCTGCCGCCCGAGCCGCAGTTTCTCGGGGGCAGCGTGGTGCTGCCCGTGCAACTGCTCAACGAGCGGCGCACGAGCCGCCATGCGATCGCGCTGGCGCTGCGCGGCTCGGGGCTCTGGTCCTGGGCCGATGTGCCCGCGCAGGGCAGTGCCTCGCTGCAATTGGCCTTCGAGCCGACGCGCCGCGGCCTGCAGGATGTGCCGCCGCTGGCCGTGCAGACACACTATCCGATGGGCATCTTCCGCGTCTGGGCGTGGTGGCGGCCCGAGGCACGGGTGCTGGTCTATCCCAGGCCGGAACCGGGCGCCCCGCCCCTGCCCGCGGGCGAGGCGCGCGCGGGGGCCGCCGCCAGCACGAACAGCGCCAGCGGCAGCGAATACGACGGCGTGCGCGCCTACCGGCGCGGCGATGCACAGCGCCTCATCGTCTGGAAGAAGGCGGCGCAGGCCATGGCCAGCGGCAGCGACGCGCTGGTGAGCCGCGACGGCCAGGCCGCGCAGCGCAGCGAGCTGTGGCTGAGCCTGCAGGCCACGGGTCTGCAGGCGCCGGAAGCGTGCCTCTCGCGCCTCACGGCCTGGGTGCTGCATGCCGACCGCCTGGGGTTGACCTACGGCCTGCGCCTGGGAGCCGTCACCATCCCCCAGGACAGCGGCGCCGCGCAGCGCGAGCGCTGCCTGCGCACCCTGGCTCTGTACTGAATTTCAATGGGAATCAGTCAAAACACTGACCAATCATGCGTCTGCAGCTACGTGAACAATAGCTGCACCACGCATGACGACGTGAGGCCCCTTTGATCGCGCGCCTCAAGAATCTGCCGCGCGACGCGCGCGACACCCTGTTTCTCGTGCTGGTCATCGGGATCTGCGTCGCGCCCCTCGCGGCGCAGATCCCGCCCTGGACCTCGGCGGCCACCGCCGTGCTGCTGCTGTGGCGCGCCGCCCTCTCCTGGCTGGGGCGGCCGCTGCCGCGGCGCTGGATCACCTTCGCCCTGCTGATCCTGGCCACGGCGGCCACGCTCATGAGCTTCGGCACCATCGTCGGGCCGGATGCGGGCGTGACGCTCATCGTGATGCTGCTGGCGCTCAAGACCCTGGAGCTGCGCGCACGCCGCGACGCCATGGTGGTGTTCTTTCTCGGCTTCTTCACGCTGCTGTCCAACTTCTTCTTCTCGCAGTCGCTCGGCGTCGCGCTCATGATGCTGCTGGCGCTGCTGGGCCTGCTCACCGCGCTCATCAACGCGCACCAGCCCGTGGGGCACCCGCCACTGCGCGACTCGCTCGCCACGGCCTTGCGCATGGCCTTGCTCGGGGCTCCGCTCATGCTGGCGCTGTTCCTGTTTTTCCCGCGCTTCGCGCCGCTGTGGGGCATCCCCAGCGAGGACCTGACGGGCCGCAGCGGCCTGTCGGGGCAGATGAGCGTGGGCTCGATCGCCAGGCTCGCGCTGGACGACAGCGTGGCACTGCGCGTGCGCTTCGACACGCCGGGCGGTGAGCCACCGCCGCAGTCGGACCTGTATTTCCGCGGCCCCGTGCTCACGGCCTTCGACGGCCGCCAGTGGCATGCGCTGTCGCAGCCCGAGGCGCGCGCCATCACCTGGGCCAGCCCCGCACCCGCCCACCTGCAGGTGCAGGGCGATCCCGTGCGCTACGAGATGACGCTGGAGGCCAGCCGCCGCCCATGGCTGCTCACGCTGGATGTGCCCTCCGAGCCGCCCGAGCTGCCCCAGGGCATACGGTCGCACATGACGCCCGAGCTGCAATGGGTCACGCAGCGCCCCATCATGAGCGTGCTGCGCTATGAAGCGGCGAGCTACCTGCGCTTTCGCCACGGGCCGCTCGCACGCACGCCCCAGCTGCGCCCCTACGTGCAGCTGCCGCCCGGTTCCAACCCGCGCACGGCGGCGCTGGCTCGGGAGATGCGCGCCAATCCGCAACTGGCGGCGGGCGGCGCACAGGCCATGGTGGACGATGCGCTCAAACGCCTGCGCACCGGCGGCTACCGCTACACGCTGGAGCCCGGGGTCTATGACGAGAACACGGCTGACACCTTCTGGTTCGATCGCAAGGAGGGTTTTTGCGAGCACATCGCATCCAGCTTCGTGGTGCTGATGCGCGCTCTGGACATCCCGGCACGCATCGTCACCGGCTACCAGGGGGGCGAGATGAACACCATCGACGGCTACTGGACCGTGCGCCAGAGCGACGCCCATGCCTGGACCGAGGTCTGGATGGAGGGCCGCGGCTGGGTGCGCGTCGATCCCACAGCGGCCGTCTCGCCCGCGCGCATCGGCAGCATCGAGCGGCTGCAGGCGCCGCGCACGGCTCTGGGCGGCGCACTGTCGTCGATGCTCAGTCCGTCGGCGCTGCAGCGCCTGCGCGCCGTCTGGGAGGCGCTGGACAACCGCTGGACGCAATGGGTGCTCAACTACACGCAGGACCGCCAGTTCGACCTGCTCAAGAGCCTGGGCCTGCAGGCACCCACCCGGGAGGACCTCGTGCGGGTACTCGGGCTGCTGCTGGCGGCAACCGCCTTGCTGGGCGCCCTCTGGACACTGCGGGAGCGCCACCAGATCGACCCATGGCAGCGCCTGATGCGCGATACGCGCAGGCACATGGGCCGGCTGCGGCTGAGCGCGCCCGGCCATCTCGGCGCCCGGGCGATGGCACGGCAGGCGAGCGATGCGCTCGGCCCCCAGGCGCAACCTCTCGTGGACTGGCTCATGCGGCTGGAGCAGGCGCGCTATGGCGCCCAAACGCGCGACACCCTCGCCACGCTCAGGCGCGACCTGCGCCGCCTGCCCTGGTCAGAGCTTGAAAACATCCGCCGCCATCCACCGCAGCGCCGGTAGCGGCCCTGGCAGCGCTCAATGCGCTTCGTCGGGCAGGGGCGCCACACTCTGGTGTTCGGCCTGCGGCTGCACCACCGGCAGGACCTGCACCGGCGCCGCCGCAGGCGCCACCACAGGCGCCGGCGTGGGCAGGTACCTGGCGAACAGGTCGAAGAAGCGCGCGTAGAACTGCGCGTCCGCGATCGTCTCGCTGCCCACCTTGACCAGCGTGTCGTCGGTCGAATTGAGCGGCAGCGAGAGCGAGCCCAGGCCACCGACCCCCACCGACGCCGAATTGTTCACCTTCTTGATCACATAGCGATCCTGGATGGCGCTGGCAAAGACCGAGGTGCCCATATCGCCCTGTCCCTCGGCGGCGCACACCACGCGCATCTGCACCTCGTAGTGCACGTCGGGCGTGGGCTGGTAGTACTTGCGGCCCTTGACCTCATCCTTGGTCGCCGTCTCGACGATGTAGCCCTGGCTGAGCAGCGCCCGGCGCGCGGCCTCGCAGGTCTGCGCCTGCGGCGCGCGCAGATGGCGCGTGTGCACGTCCGCGCTGTCGAAATCATTGGGGGTGAAGGCGATGGCACGCTCCGGCCCCGGCAGCGCCTCGGGCATGCGGGCGCAGCCCCCCACGGAAAGTGCGAGCGCCGCGGTGGCGCACGCCACGGCCGGGAAACGCCGGATCAACACGGTCAGCATAGGCGGGCGATTGTGCAACAGCGCGTGACACGCCGACGCCGAAGCACACTCTGTTTCAGCGCGACAAGTCCTGCAATGGCCAGCGCGGCCTCACGTCGAAGGCGTAGTCGCAAGCCGCCTCGGCCACCCCCGCCTGCACGCGCATGGCCGCGGCCATCGCGATCATGGCGCCGTTGTCGGTGCACAGATGCAATTCGGGGTAATGCACCCGCACGCCGCGCGCGCGGCACGCCTGGTCGAGCGTGTCGCGCAGCAGCCGGTTGGCTCCCACGCCGCCCGCCACCACCAGGCGCTTGAGCTGCGCTCGATCCAGCGCCTTGAGCGATTTTTTGACCAGCACTTCCACGATGGCAGCCTGGGTGCTGGCCGCCAGGTCGGCCTTGCGCTCTTCGAGTGCCGCGCCGAGCTTTCTGGCCTGCGTGAGCACGGCGGTCTTGAGCCCGGCAAAGGAAAAATCCAGATCGCCGCTGTGCAGCAGTGGCCGGGGCAGCTTGAACGCCGCCGCATCCCCATCCTGCGCCAGACGCGCGAGCACTGGCCCGCCCGGGTAGGGCAGCCCCATGAGCTTGGCCGATTTGTCGAAGGCCTCGCCGGCCGCATCGTCGATCGTCTCTCCAAGCAGCGTGTAGCGGCCCACGCCATCGACACGCATGAGCTGCGTGTGCCCGCCCGAGACCAGCAGGGCCACGAACGGAAACTCGGGCGGATCCGCGCTCAGGAAGGGAGACAGCAGATGGCCTTCCAGGTGGTGCACGCCCAGCACCGGCACACCCAGCGCCGCACCCAGCGCGCACGCCACGCCCGCGCCCACCAGCAGGGCGCCCGCCAGCCCCGGACCACGCGTGAACGCGACGAGATCGACCGCGCCCAGCGATGCACCCGCCTGCGCCAGCACGGTCCGCGTCAGCGGCAGCACCCGGCGGATATGGTCCCGGCTGGCAAGTTCGGGTACCACGCCGCCATAGGCCTGGTGCAGGGCGATCTGGCTGTGCAGCGCATGCGCGAGCAGCACCGGGGCGCTGCCCTGCGCATCCACACGCACCAGCGCCACGCCGGTTTCGTCACACGAGGACTCGATACCGAGAATCAGGCGATACATGGTGCCGAGTGTAGGGCGCGGCCCGAGGGGTGAACGTCCGGACACCCATCCATGCACCGTCCGTCGGTGGAGAAGACCCTGCCATCCTTGGGCCTAATTTGGCGCAAAACGCCGACCGGGCAACCTAGAATCCTCGGGTTTACCCGATAGTTGATTTTTTTCAATTCCCACGTCCTCAGAATATGCTTGAGAAAAGGAAACCGTCATGGACAGCGCGGTAGTCAGTCTGTTGTCGGCCTTTGTGCTCTCCCTCATAGGGCTGTTCGCCTTCATGTGGTCGATGCGCAAGGGACTGTTCGTTGAAAACCCCAAGGCCGCGGGCACCATCTTCGCCCCTGGCGAAGTCGGCCAGGCCGACGACCCGTCGCTCACCAGCGCCGGGGTCGCCAAATTCCAGCAAGCGATCAACGAGACCCAGGACAAGGGACGCGAGCTGGAGCAGGCCGAGGATCCCGAGGAGCTGGAAGATCGCCTCGCGGCGGACCGCTCCACTGCCTTCCCGGCGTTCATGTTCATCGGTTTCGCGGTGATGTGGCTGGTGGTGGGCTCGATGGCGGGCCTGACCGCCTCGCTCAAGCTGCACTGGCCCGACTGGCTGGTGAGCGAGGCGTGGGAGACCTTCGGGCGCATGCGCACCTACCACCTCACGGCAGTGCTCTACGGCTGGATCACCAATTGCGAGCTCGGCATCATCGTATGGCTGCTGCCGCGCCTGATGCGCACGCCGCTGCGCGGGCCGCTGTTCGTGATGATGGGCGGCGCGCTGATCAACGTCGGCATCGCCAGCGCCATCGGCGGCTTCGGCATGGGCTGGACGGCCGGCATGGAATACCTCGAAATTCCGTGGCAGATCGGCATCTTCCTGGTAGCCGGCTTCATCTGCATCATCATCCCGGTGATCTCCACCGTGGTGCACCGCAAGTCGCATGAAATCTACGTCAGCGCGTGGTATCACGTGGGCTCGCTGCTGTGGATCGCGCTGCTCTTCACGGTGGCCAAATTTCCCGGCGCGCACTTCGGCGTGGAGCAGGCGACGATGAACTGGTGGTACGGTCACAACGTGCTCGGCCTGTGGTTCACGCCGGCGGCGCTGGGCGCGGTCTACTATTTCCTGCCCAAGGTGATCGGGCGGCGCGTGAGCTCCTACAACCTGTCCATCCTCGGCTTCTGGACGCTCGCGTTCTTCTATGCCCAGGTGGGCGGTCACCATCTCGTGGGCGGGCCCGTGCCGGAATGGCTGATCACGCTCTCCATCGTGCAGAGCATGATGATGATCGTGCCGGTGGCCGCGTTCTCGGTGAACATGGCCGGCACGATGTGGGGCCGCATGAAGCTGGCGCGGTACTCGCCTACGCTGCGCTTCATGATGTTTGGCGGCTTCATGTACATGGCGTCGTCGGTGCAAGGCTCGTTTGAAGCACTGCGCTCGGTCAACCAGGTGGCGCACTTCACGCACTTCACCGTGGCGCACGCCCACCTGGGCGCCTACGGCTTCGTCACCATGGTGCTGTTCGGCGCCATCTACTTCATGCTGCCGCGCATCCTGCGCTGGGAATGGCCCTTCCCCAAGCTCATTTCCTGGCACTTCTGGCTGGCTGCGATCGGCATCCTGATCTACTTCGGCCCGCTCACCTACGGCGGCTGGCTGCAGGGCTTGGCCATGCTGGATGAAAGCAAGCCGTTCATCGAATCCGTGAAGCTCACGATTCCCTACCTCGAGTGGCGCAGCGTCGGCGGCTCGCTGATGCTCGCCAGCCACCTGATCTTCGCCTTCCACGTGCTGGCGATGGCACTGCGTTTCGGCCCCAACCGCACGGGCGCGGCCCTGTTCAGCCACGAATCGGGCAAGATGGAGATGGCTCATGGAAAATGAAGTCAAGCTGATCACCGGCACCCTGGTGACCTTCAGCATCGCCGTGGCGGCGCTGGTGCTCATTCCCTACTTCCAGGTGCGCGACATCCCCGCACCCGACGGGCTCAAACCCTACACCAGCGCCGAGTTGCGCGGGCGTGAGGTCTACATCGCCAACGGCTGCGTCTACTGCCACTCGCAGCAGCCGCGCGACGCCAGCTTCGGCCCGGACGCCAAGCGCGGCTGGGGCCGTGTCTCGGTGCCAGCCGACTACATCTACGACCGCCCGCACCTGCTGGGCAGCATGCGCACGGGTCCCGATCTGTTCAACATCGGCGTGCGCCAGCCCAGCGCCGACTGGCAGCTTGGGCACCTGTACCAGCCGCGGGCGTACGTGAAGGAATCGATCATGCCGTCCTACCCCTTCCTCTTCGACGTCAAGGACAAGGCGGACAAGGACGAGACCGTGCTGAACCTGCCGCCGGGCGCGGCGCCCGAGGGCAAGGTCGTCGTGGCCAAGCCCGAGGCGCTGGACCTGGTGAAATACCTGCAGTCGCTCAAGCACGTCTATCCGATCGTTCCGGCCGATCCGAAATGACCGCCGTGCCCACCGAATCCATGAGGTACCCACATGCCTGACAACAACCAACGCTCGGGCGCGCAGCGGCGCGAGAGCACCGACCCGGAAGAACGCATCCGGCCCATGCCGCTGCTGCCCGCGCTGATCGCCCTGGGCATGGTGCTTTTCGGCATCATCTACATCGCGGTCTCCGGCCCCTACAGCCAGCCATGGATGGGCGACGAGCGCACGCTCGCCGACCTCCAGGCCAAGCCCGCCAGCGCGGCCGCGGGCGCGCCGGTCGATGGTGCAGCCATCTTCGCGGCCAACTGCGCCGCCTGCCACCAACCCTCGGGCGAAGGCCTGCCGGGCGTGTTCCCGCCACTCGATGGCTCGGAGTGGGTGCATGGCAACCCGAAGATCCTGGCCAACATCGTGCTGCACGGCATCGATGGCGAGATCACGGTCAAGGGCAACACCTACAAGGGCCAGATGCCGGCCTTCGGCCAACTGAGCGATGGCGAGCTCGCCGGCGTGCTGAGCTACATCCGCAGCGCCTGGAGCAACAAGAACGAGCCCGTCGCGGCCGACCTGCTGGCGCAGGAGCGCAAGAGCGGGCGCACCACGCCGTTTGAGAGCGGCGACGCGCTCAAGGCGCTGGAAAAGTAATGCCACGCCACGCCGCCCGGCCCCGCTGATGCTGCGCACCGCCCTGCTCGGCCTGCTGGTCATCCTGGGCGGCTACGCGGCGGCGGCGTGGCTCACGCACGACTTCCGGGTCTGGACGCAGGAGGGCTCGCGCCGTCTGGAAGTCGCCCTCAACCCGGTGCCGCTGCCGGATGTGCGCCTGCAGGGTGCGGCGGCGCCCACCCTGCCCGAGGCCGCCGCGGGCCAGGTCACCATCGCGGACTTTTTCTACACCCGCTGCCAGACGGTCTGCCTGTCGCTGGGCAGCACCTTCCAGCAGCTGCAGGCCGAACTGCAGGCGCAGCCCACGGCGCCGGGCGCCAGGCCCGTGCGGCTGCTTTCGCTCTCGTTCGACGGCGCGCACGACGACCCGCGGGTGCTGCAGGCCTACGCCCGCAAGATGGGGGCCGAACCGCAGATCTGGCAATTCGCCAGCGTCGCCGATGCCGGCGAGCAGCGGTCGCTGCTTGAGCGCCTGGGCGTGGTGGTCATTCCCGACGAGCTCGGGGACTTCGAGCACAACGCCGCGCTGCTGGTCTTCGACGCCCAGGGCCGCATGGTGCGGGTCTTCGACATCGCCGAACAGCAGCTCGCGCTGAACTACGCACGCCACCTCGCCTCCAAGCGTTCATGAACGGGCACTGGCAAGAGAGATTGGCGCAGCACCTCACCGCCGGGCGCCAGGGCACATTGGGTCTGGCGATCGCCATCGCGCTGGTGCTGCCCGCGTCGCGCGCGGCACTCGAATCGAGCATGTGGCGCCACATGGTGCTGCAGTATCCGCTGTGGATTCTCTCGGGCGCCCTGCTCATGGGCGCGCTGCCACCACGCGCGCACAGCGCGGCGGCGCGCTGGAACCTGTCAGGTATCAGCGGGCTGCTGCTGGCGGGCAGCGTCATCACCGTGCTCATGATTCCACGCGTACTTGATCTGGCGCTGGTGCAGCCGTCCGTGGAACTGGCCAAGTGCGCGGCGCTGCTGGCGGCGGGCGGCGCGCTGCGTCTTTCGTGGCGCCTGGCGGGCTTCGTGGTGCAGAGCTTCTTCCTCGGCAACATGCTGCTCATGGGTGCGGCCGTGGGGCAGCTGTATGCCAACTCGCCGCTGCGCCTGTGCAATGCCTACCTGCTGGGCGACCAGCAGCGCCTGGGCAACTGGCTCACCGGCCTCTCCACGGCCGTGGCCGTGCTCTGGCTGGTGCAGGTCATCTGGTGGATCATGCGCCGCGAGAGCGACGCGCGCGCGATGGCCGGCGCGCAGATCCGAACGGACGCGGCGCGGACGGGCGGCGGCACTTCCCTTCCACGGCAGTAGGCTCATTGCGGCGCCACGCCGCCCGCTGCTGCGGCAGACCGTGATAATGACGGACATGATTGCTGTGCAAAATCTGTTCCCGCTGGGGTGGGAGCACTATCTTCTGGGTGGCCTGTGCATCGGCCTGGGCGTTTCGCTGCTTTTCGTCATGACGGGTCTGGTCGGCGGCATGAGCACCGTGTTTTCATCCACCTGGTCGTTCGTCGTGCGACGCCCGTTTTTTCAACAGATCGGGCTGAAGGGATCGCGCATCTGGCGGCTGGAGTACGCGCTGGGCCTCATTGTCGGCGCCCTGCTCTGGTGGCTGATGCTGGGGGGACCGGGGCCCGAGACCACGGCCGTGCCCGCATGGCAACTGCTGGTGGGCGGCTTCATCGCCGGTTTCGGCGCGCGCCTGGGGCATGGCTGCACGTCAGGGCACGGCATCTGCGGGCTGGGCTCGCTGCAATGGCCTTCGGCCGTCGCCGTCGTCACATTCATGATCACCGCCATGATCACGGCCAACCTTGTCCTGAGGTTGCAGTCATGAAACTCGGCCATACGCTGGCCACGCTGGCCGCGGGCATGCTGTTCGGCTTCGGCCTGGCGGCGTCCACCATGATCCGCCCCGAGGTGGTGCTGAGCTTTCTGCGCTTTCAGGATTTCGGCCTGATGCTGGTGATGGGCGGTGCCCTGGTGGTCACGGCGCTGGCCTATGCGCTGGTTCCGCGCCTGCTGCGCCAGCCCCTGCTCGGCGGCAGCTTTCAGAAGCACGCGATCCACAAGGGCGCGAGGATGGTGGCAGGCGCCGCGCTGTTCGGAGTGGGCTGGGGCCTGAGCGGCGTGTGCCCCGGCCCGGCCATCGCGGGCCTGGGGGCAGGCAACTGGATGCTGCTGTACGCGCTGGTGGGCCTGGCCCTGGGCGCGCTGGTGCAGGGGCTGACCGACAAGGCCCCGTGAAAATTTTGAATCAAATCGGGTTCAAACGCTTGTTGCGCATGCGCCAGCAGCTTCGTTGCTGATCGCATGGACGTCAACACCTAAAATCGCCGTGCCCTTTCTCTTTGCCTAGCACGGCATCCTGCGGGATGCCGTTTTTCATTGCCATGAGCGAAACGCCAGAACAACCCGGCCTGCAGAGCCTGTCCAAATCCTTCGAGCCCGCGCAGCTGGAGGCGCACTGGGGCCCCGAATGGGAGAAGCGCGGCTACGGCGCCGCAGGCGTGCGCGGCAGCGGCGAGCCCGATGCCGCCGCGCCCTCGTTCGCTATCCAGCTGCCGCCGCCCAACGTGACGGGCACGCTGCACATGGGGCATGCGTTCAACCAGACCATCATGGACAGCCTGACGCGCTATCACCGCATGCGCGGCTACAACACCGTCTGGGTGCCGGGCACGGACCACGCGGGCATCGCCACGCAGATCGTCGTCGAGCGCCAGTTGCAGGAGCAAGGCGTGCAGCGGCGCGACATCGGCCGCAAGAATTTCGTCGCCAGGGTGTGGGAGTGGAAGGAAAAGAGCGGCAGCACCATCACCACGCAGATGCGCCGCATGGGCGACACCGTGGACTGGCGCCGCGAGTACTTCACGATGGACGACAAGCTCTCGGCTGTCGTCACCGAAACCTTCGTGCGGCTATACCAGCAGGGGCTGATCTACCGCGGCAAGCGCCTCGTGAACTGGGACCCGGTCCTGCAGTCGGCCGTGTCCGATCTCGAAGTGGAAAACGAGGAAAAGGACGGCTCGCTCTGGCACATCGCCTACCCCTTGAGCGATGGCTCGGGCAGCCTGACGGTGGCCACCACCCGGCCCGAGACCATGCTCGGCGACGTGGCGCTGATGGTGCACCCCGAGGACGAGCGCTACCGGCACCTGGTCGGCAAGACGGTGCGGCTGCCGCTCGTCGGGCGCGAGCTGCCGGTGATCGCCGACAGCTACGTGGACAGGGAATTCGGCACCGGCGTGGTCAAGGTCACGCCCGCGCACGACCAGAACGACTACCAGGTCGGCCAGCGCCACAAGCTGCCGATGATCGTGGTGCTCACGCTCACAGCCACCATCAACGACAACGCACCCGAGAAGTACCGGGGGCTGGACCGCTTCGCCGCGCGCAAGGCCATCGTGGCGGACCTCGAAGCGCAGGGGCTGCTGGTCGAGACGAAGAAGCACAAGCTCATGGTGCCGATCTGCACGCGCACCGGCCAGATCATCGAGCCCATGCTGACGGATCAGTGGTTCGTCGCCATGAACCAGGTCGCCAGGGAAGGCACGGGCGACACCACGGGCAAATCCATCGCACAAAAAGCGATCGATGCCGTGACGTCGGGCGAAGTGAGGTTCGTGCCCGAAAACTGGGTCAACACCTACAACCAGTGGATGAACAACATCCAGGACTGGTGCATCTCGCGCCAGCTCTGGTGGGGCCACCAGATTCCAGCCTGGTACGACGAGGAGGGCAAGGTCTACGTCGCGCGCTCCGAGGCCGACGCGCAGGCCCAGGCGCCCGGCAAAACGCTCACGCGCGACGAGGACGTGCTCGACACCTGGTACTCCAGCGCGCTCGTGCCCTTTTCCACCATGGGCTGGCCGCGCCAGACCGATGCCGCCACCGACGACTACAACCTCTACCTGCCCAGCAG
Source organism: Comamonas sp. SCN 67-35 (assembly GCA_001725255.1). Classification (GTDB taxonomy): domain Bacteria; phylum Pseudomonadota; class Gammaproteobacteria; order Burkholderiales; family Burkholderiaceae_C; genus Comamonas_C. The sequence continues at coordinate 132,780 of MEFV01000006.1, forward strand.
CGTGCTGGTCACGGGCTACGACATCATCTTCTTCTGGGTCGCCCGGATGATCATGATGAGCACGCACTTCACCGGCCGCGTGCCCTTCAGGCACGTCTACATCCACGGCCTGGTGCGCGATGCGCAGGGCAAGAAGATGAGCAAGAGCGAGGGCAACGTGCTCGATCCGGTCGATCTGATCGACGGCATCGCGCTCGAGCCGCTGCTCGAAAAACGCACGCTCGGCCTGCGCCGTCCCGAGACCGCGCCGCAGGTGCGCAGGAACACGCAAAAGGAATTTCCGGACGGCATTCCGGCCTACGGCGCCGACGCGCTGCGCTTCACCTTCGCCGCGCTCGCGAGCCTGGGGCGCTCCATCAATTTCGACAGCAAGCGCTGCGAGGGCTACCGCAATTTCTGCAACAAGCTGTGGAACGCCAGCCGCTTCGTGCTGATGAACTGCGAGGGCCACGACTGCGGGCTCGACGGCCTGAACACCTGCCAGAACGAGCGCATGACCTTCACCGCGCCCGACCGCTGGATCGTCTCTGAACTGCAGAAGACCGAAGCCGCCGTGGCGCAGGGCTTTGCCGAATACCGGCTGGACAACGTCGCCACGGCCCTCTACGAATTCGTCTGGAATGCGTTTTGCGACTGGTACCTGGAAATCGCCAAGGTGCAGCTGCAGACCGAAGGCGAGGCTGCTCAGCGTGGCACGCGGCGCACGCTGATTCGCACGCTCGAAGCCATCCTGCGCCTGGCGCATCCCGTCATCCCCTTCGTCACCGAGGCGCTGTGGCAGGTGGTGGCGCCGGTGGCCGGCCGCGCCGGCCCCTCCATCATGATCGCGCCCTACCCCGAGGCCCAGCCCGAGCGCATCGACGAAGCCGCGACGACCCACGTGCGCCACCTGCAGCAGATGGTCGATGCCTGCCGCCAGTTGCGCGGCGAGATGGGTGTTTCGCCCGCGCAGCGACTGCCGCTGCTGGCGGTGGCCGACGACGCGGCCGAGGCCGCCTTCCTGCGCGAGAACGCGGCTGTGCTGCACAACCTCGCCAAACTCAGCGACGTTCAGGTGTTCGACGCCGAAGCGCCATGGCAGGAGGCGGCGGGCCACGCGCCGGTGCTGGTGGTGGGCAAGGCGCGGCTGGCGCTGCACGTGCAGATCGACCCGGCCGTCGAGCAGGCGCGCCTGTCCAAGGAGGCGGCCCGTCTGTCCGGCGAAATCGCCAAGGCAACGGCCAAGCTCGCCAACCAGGCCTTCGTCGCCAAGGCGCCGCCCGCGGTCATCGCGCAGGAGAAGCAGCGCATGGCCGACTTCAGCGCCACGCTGGGACGCATCCAGGAGCAGCTCGCTCGTCTGGCTTGAATGAAAAACAGGAGCTGTTTGCGCACGTCAGTCCTTGATTTCGAATAGAAAACATTTCAAAGTCTTTGGCGGGCAAGCGCAAGCTGCTCATCTATTTGAAACACTCCATGAACCACCCCGCCATCCGCAAGGCCGTGTTCCCCGTCGCCGGGCTGGGCACGCGCTTTCTGCCCGCTACCAAGGCCTCGCCCAAGGAAATGCTGCCGGTGGTGGACAAGCCGCTGATCCAGTACGCGGTGGAGGAAGCCTACGAGGCGGGCATCCGCGACATGGTCTTCGTCACCGGCCGCAGCAAGCGCGCAATCGAGGACCACTTCGACACCGCCTACGAGCTTGAAAGCGAGCTCGAAGCCGCGGGCAAGCAGGAGCTGCTGCACCTCGTGCGCAGCGTGAGCCCCGACGACATGCACTGCCTGTTCGTGCGCCAGCCGCGCTCGCTGGGCCTAGGCCACGCCGTGCTCTGCGCCGAGCCACTCGTGGGCAAAGAACCCTTTGCCGTGCTGCTGGCCGACGACCTGATGGTGGGCGCCAGCGGCGGGCCGGGCGTGATCGCGCAGATGACCGCCGCCTTTGAAAAGCAGGGCCGCTCGCTGCTGGCGGTGCAGGAGGTGCCGCAGGAAGAAACGCGCCGATACGGCATCGTCAAGGGCGAAAGCGCGGGCGGGCCGCTGCTGCGCATCGACGAGATCGTGGAAAAACCGGCGCCAGAGCTGGCGCCCTCACGCATGGGCGTGGCCGGCCGCTACGTGCTCACGCCGCGCATCTTCGACGAGATCCGCCAGCAGCCGCGCGGCGTGGGCGGCGAGATCCAGCTCACCGACGCGATCGCGCGGCTGATGCGGCATGAAGCGGTCTACGCGTATCAGTACAGCGGTAAGCGCTACGATTGCGGGAGCAAGGAAGGCTTTTTGCAAGCCACCGTGGAGCTGGCGCTGCAACACCCGCAGGTGGGCGCGCATTTCCACGACTACCTGAAAACGCTCACGCTCTGATCAGGGCTCGCGCAGCACGTCTGCCCCCTTGGGCGGCGTGAAGCGGAAGGTCTCGGGCGGCAGGCTGGGGTTGAGCTTGAAGTCGGTGAACGTGAGCTGCGAACGCTGGCCGAAGTGGTCGGTGATGTCGAGCCTCGCCAGCCGGTCTCCATCCAGGCCGATGCGCACGCTCGCGAGCTGTCCATCCTTGGCCCTGGGCAGGGCCAGCACCCAGTGCAGCCCATCGGCATCGGGCGCCTCGCTCAACGTGAAGTCCTTGCCCAGCGCCGCAAGATCGGGCCTGGACGTCAGCAGGGCCGCGGGCGTGCTGCCCAGTGCCTGCGCCTGCGCCCGCTCGGTCACCTGGTTCAGATCGGCATCGAAAAGCCACAGCGTCGTGCCATCGGCGACGATGGTCTGCACAAAGGGCTTTTCGTAGTCGAAGCGAAAGCGCCCCGGACGCTCGAACGAGAAGCTGCCGCTCGACACCTTGGGCGCCGCCGCCTGCCCGTCGCGCGGCGGCGCCGTCACCTTCTGCGTGAACCGCGCCTGCCCGCTGCGGGCGTCATGCATGAAATTTTCAAGGCTTTTCAGCGCCTGCGCCCATGCCCCACCTGCGCAAGCAGCTATCAAAAGTGCAAGAATCCAGCGTTTCATGTTCTGCAATGTCCACAGACGGGGCGTCTGCCCTATTCGGCGCGCGCGGCCACCAGCACCTCGCGCTGGCCGCTGGACGTGAGCGCGCTCACGAGCCCGGCCTTTTCCATGTCCTCGAGCAGCCGCGCCGAGCGGTTGTAGCCGATGCGGAGCTTGCGCTGCACGTAGGAGATGCTGGCCTTTCGGTCCTTGAGCACGATCTCCACCGCCTGGTCGTACATCGGGTCCTTCTCGCCGCCGTCCTCGTCGTCCGAGCCAAAGCCGCTGTCGCCCTCCTCGCCGTTGCCGCCTTCGAGCACGCCCTCGATGTAATCGGGCTCGCCCTGTTCCTTGAGGTAGCTGACCACGCGGTGCACCTCGTCATCGGAGACGAAGGCGCCATGCACGCGGATCGGCAGGCCCATGCCGCTAGGCAGGTAGAGCATGTCGCCCATGCCCAGCAGCGCCTCGGCGCCCATCTGGTCGAGGATGGTGCGACTGTCGATCTTGCTCGAAACCTGGAACGCGATGCGCGTCGGAATGTTGGCCTTGATCAGGCCGGTGATCACATCCACGCTCGGGCGCTGCGTCGCCAGGATCAGGTGGATGCCGGCCGCGCGTGCCTTCTGCGCCAGGCGCGCGATCAGCTCCTCGATCTTCTTGCCCACGACCATCATCAGGTCGGCGAGCTCATCGATGACGACGACGATGTGCGGCAGCCGGTCCAGCGGCTCGGGCTCCTCTGGCGTAAGGCTGAACGGGTTGCCTATGGACTCGCCGCGCGCGCTCGCCTCGGCCAGCTTGGCGTTGTAGCCGGCCAGGTTGCGCACGCCCAGCTTGCTCATCAGCTTGTAGCGCCGCTCCATCTCGCCCACGCACCAGTTCAGGCCACGCGCCGCCTGCTTCATGTCGGTGACCACCGGGCACAGCAGGTGCGGGATGCCTTCGTAGACCGACATCTCCAGCATCTTGGGGTCGATCATCATCAGCCGCACGTCGCGCGGCTCGGCCTTGTAAAGCAGCGAGAGGATCATCGCGTTGATGCCCACCGACTTGCCCGAACCGGTCGTACCCGCCACCAGGCAGTGCGGCATCTTGGCAAGGTCTGCCACGACCGGCGCGCCCACGATGTCCTTGCCCAATCCCATGGTCAGCAGGCTCTTGGCGTCGTGGTAGACCTGCGAGCCCAGCACCTGCGACAGATGGATCATCTGCCGACGCGCGTTGGGTAGCTCCAGCGCCATGAAATTCTTGCCGGGAATGGTCTCGATCACGCGGATCGACACCAGACTGAGCGAGCGCGCCAGGTCCTTGGCCAGGTTCACGACCTGCGAGCCCTTCACGCCCGTCGCCGGCTCGATCTCGTAGCGCGTCACCACCGGCCCCGGCATGGCCGCGACCACGGTCACCTCCACGCCAAAGTCGCGCAGCTTTTTCTCGATCAGGCGGCTCGTCATCTCCAGCGTCTCGCTGGAGACCACTTCCTGCCTGGAGGGCGCTGCATCCAGCAGATCGATCTGCGGCAGGTGGCTATCGGGCAGATCGCTGAACAGGGGCTTTTGCCGCTCCTGAACGACGCGCGTGCTCGGCGCCGCCTGCGCCGCCACCGGCTCGACGATCTGCATCACCGGCGCCAGGCGCTCCTCGGGCTCGCCCTGGCGCTCTCCCAGCATCACCTCCTGGCGCTCGCGGGCCGCGCGGCGTCCCGCCGCTTCGTCACGCGCGCGCTCGCGGCGCACTTTGGCCCACTGCGCCACGCCATCGACGGCCGCGCCCAGCGCCTGCGCCACGCGCCCCCAGGAAAAGCCGAACACCCAGCCCACCGCCACCACCATGAGCACCACGCCAGCCAGACCCGAACCGGTAAAGCCCAGCCACTTGACCGCCGCCGGGCCAGTCACGAAGCCCAGCACGCCCCCAGCATGGCCGGGGAGCCCACCTTCGAAACGGTAGAGGCGGGACCATTCCAGCGCGGTGCTCGCCAGCAGCAACAGCGCGAGGCCGGCCCAGAACAGCGCGCGCCGGCGCACCTGCACACTCCGGGGCTGCCCCGCGCGCATCCAGCCCGCCAGGCTCGCGAGCCACGCCGCTGCGCACGCCAGCACCAGCCACCACACCGAATAACCCAGCAGGAAATAGCTGCCATCGGCGAGCCAGGCGCCCATGCGCCCCACCCAATTGGCGACCAGCCGCCCCGCACCGGCTCCGGACGTGGACCACGCCGAATCCTGCCGCGAGTAGCTGTACAAGGCGAGCAACCAGAATACCCAGGCCAGCAACGAGAGCGCGAGCACGAACTCGTGCCCGAAACGCGCCACCACCCCGCGCACGGGCGCCTTGCCCGCTGCATTCAGACTGTTGAGGGAATACGTCATACCAGAGAGGGGCAAGCTTACTGCATGTCCCTTGCACTGCGCCGCCCACGGGCGGCCTTCTTACAATGACCCGTTTCGTTTTTTCAGTCGGTTACCTGTTCCAGCCTGACCCGCCATGCCCCAAACACTCCACGCCAAAGTCCTGATCCTCGGCTCCGGTCCCGCCGGCTACACCGCCGCCGTCTACGCCGCGCGCGCCAATCTCAAGCCGGTGCTGATCACCGGCATGGCGCAGGGCGGACAGCTCACCACGACCACCGAGGTCGACAACTGGCCCGCCGACGTCGAAGGCGTGCAGGGCCCGGCGCTCATGGAGCGCTTCCTCGCGCACGCCAAGCGGTTCGACACCGAAGTGATCTTCGACCACATCGAGCACGTGGACCTGGGCCAGCGCCCGTTCCAGCTCAAGGGCGAGAACACCTACACCTGCGACACGCTCATCATCGCCACCGGCGCCTCGGCCAAATACCTGGGCCTGCCGTCCGAGCAGGCGCTGATGGGCCAGGGCGTGTCCGCCTGCGCCACCTGCGACGGCTTCTTCTACCGCAACGAGGACGTGTGCGTGGTCGGCGGCGGCAACACCGCAGTGGAGGAGGCGCTGTACCTCGCCAACATCACGCGCAAGGTTACCTTGATCCACCGCCGCGACAAATTCCGCGCCGAGCCCATCATGGTGGACAAGCTCATGGAGCGCGTGGCCGCGGGCAAGATCGTGCTCAAGACCCCCTACACGCTCGACGAAGTGCTGGGCGACGCCAAGGGCGTGGTCGGCGTGCGCGTGAAGCACGCGGACAGCGGCGCCACCGAGGACATCCCCGTGCAGGGCTGCTTCATCGCCATCGGCCACGCACCCAACACCGAGATCTTCAAGGGGCAGCTGGCGATGGAGGGCGGCTACATCCTGACGCAGGGCGGACACCAGGGTTTTGCCACCCAGACCAGCGTGCCCGGCGTGTTCGCCGCGGGCGACGTGCAGGATCACATCTACCGCCAAGCCATCACCAGCGCGGGCTCGGGCTGCATGGCGGCGCTCGATGCGCAGCGCTTTCTCGAGCAGCAGGAGTGAAACGACTTGCGGCTATAATGCTTGGCTTTGCCGCGCACAGGCTCTCTCATGGAGGCGCTTGCAGCGGCAACGGGCCACCGCCACCCGATTGATCTGGCGAGGTGAGATGGACAGCATCCGCCCTGCTCCCGCAGGGCCTTCCGGGCTGCCATCGTTTGACGAAAGAACGGAGCGTCCTCATGGCACGCGTATGTGAAGTCACGGGCAAGAAGCCCCAGGTGGGACACAAGGTCTCCCACTCCAACATCAAGACCAAGCGCCGATTCCTGCCGAATCTGCAATACCGCCGCTTCTGGGTGGAGAGCGAAAACCGCTGGGTGCGTCTGCGCGTCTCCAGCGCCGCGCTGCGCCTGATCGACAAGAATGGCATCGACGCCGTGCTCGCGGACATGCGCGCACGCGGCCAAGCCTGATCCACTGAAAGGAAAGCATCATGGCATCCAAAGGCGGACGCGAAAAAATCAAGCTCGAATCGAGCGCGGGCACCGGTCACTTCTACACCACGACGAAGAACAAGAAGACCATGCCCGAAAAGATGGCCATCATGAAGTTCGACCCCAAGGCCCGCAAGCACGTCGAATACAAGGAAACCAAGCTCAAGTAAAGCCCGGCTTTCCTCCTGCGAAAAACCGCCACTGCTTCTCCAGCATGGCGGTTTTTTCTTGGCTGCGGCGAAATGCAAACACAGCACCCGTCATATTCATGCTGCATCGCCCCGGTCTCTGTACATCGACAGCCCGTTCAACGATGATAGGATGGCTTTCGGTATTCTTAATGCATAGCAAAGATTGAAATGGCCACCGCCAGTCCCGTACAAAAAGACGCCCCGCTTGCGCTGCCCAGCGTGGCCCGCGCGCTCATGTCGGCGGGCAAGCTGACACAGGCCGCGGCGGAAGACGTCCTGCGCAAATCGCAGGCCAACCGCATCAGCTTCATCTCCGAGCTGGTCGGCTCCAAGACGATCGGCGCGCCCGAGCTGGCGCAGACGCTCTCCAACACTTTCGGCGCGCCGCTGCTGGACATCGACGCCATCGACACCGTCCACCTTCCCAAGGACCTGCTCGACGCCAAGCTCTGCCAGGCCTACAAGGTCATCGTACTGGCCAAGCGCAGCAACCGCCTGATCGCCATCACGGCCGACCCGACCAACCAGGAAGCCGCGGAGAAGATCAAGTTCACCACGCAACTGGGCGTGGACTGGATCGTCGGCGAGTACGACAAGCTCTCCAGGCTGGTCGACATCACGACCAAGAGCGTGGCCGAGAGCCTGGAAGGCCTCACCAGCGGCGACTTCGAATTCGACGAGACGACCGTCGAAGAGGAAGCGGAGAGCCAGGACACGGCGGGCGCCGAAGTGGAAGACGCCCCGGTGGTGCGCTTCCTGCACAAGATGCTGCTCGATGCGTTCAACATGCGCGCCTCCGACCTGCACTTCGAGCCCTACGAGCACAATTACCGCGTGCGCTTTCGCGTCGACGGCGAGCTGCAGGAGATCACCTCGCCGCCGATCGCGATCAAGGACAAGCTCGCCTCGCGCATCAAGGTGATTTCGCGCCTCGACATCTCGGAAAAGCGCGTGCCGCAGGACGGGCGCATGAAGCTCAAGGTCGGCCCCGACCGCGTCATCGATTTTCGCGTCAGCACCCTGCCCACGCTGTTCGGCGAGAAGATCGTGATCCGTATCCTCGACCCGAGCAGCGCGCGCATGGGCATCGACGCGCTCGGCTACGAGCCCGAGGAAAAGGAGCGTCTGCTCGCGGCCGTCAACCGGCCCTACGGCATGATTCTCGTGACCGGCCCCACGGGCTCGGGCAAGACGGTGTCGCTCTACACCTGCCTGAACATCCTGAACAAGCCGGGGGTGAACATCTCCACGGCCGAGGACCCGTCCGAAATCAACATGCCGGGCGTCAACCAGGTCAACGTCAACGAAAAGGCGGGGCTGACCTTCGCCGTCGCGCTCAAGGCCTTTCTGCGCCAGGACCCGGACGTGATCATGGTCGGTGAAATCCGCGACCTGGAAACCGCCGACATTGCGATCAAGGCCGCGCAGACCGGCCACCTGGTGCTCTCCACGCTGCACACCAACGATGCGCCGACCACGCTCACGCGCATGCGCAACATGGGCATCGCGCCATTCAACATCGCCTCCAGCGTGATCCTGATCACCGCCCAGCGCCTGGCGCGGCGCCTGTGCCCCCAGTGCAAGCAGCCGGCCGACATTCCCCATGAAAACCTGCTGGAGGCGGGCTACCGCGAGGAAGACATCGACGGCAGCTGGATCACCTACAAACCGGTGGGCTGCCCGGCCTGCAACAACGGCTACAAGGGCCGGGTCGGCATCTATGAAGTGATGCCGATTTCCGAGGAACTGCAGCGCATCATCCTGCAGGACGGCAGCGCGCTGGAGATCGCCGCGCAGGCACGCGCCGAGGGCGTGCGCTCCCTGCGGCAGTCGGGCCTGCAGAAGGCCAGAATGGGTTTCACCTCGCTGGAAGAGGTGCTGGCCGTGACCAACGAATAATTTCCAGGGAGAACGCACACCATGGCGACAGCTGCGGCCAAAGGCATCAAGGATTTCGTCTTCGAATGGGAAGGCAAGGACCGCAACGGCAAGATCGTGCGCGGCGAGCTGCGCGCCGGCGGCGAGAACCAGGTGCAGGCCAGCCTGCGCCGCCAGGGCGTGCTGCCCACCAGGATCAAGAAGCGGCGCATGCGCTCGGGCAAGAAGATCAAGCCCAAGGACATCGCCCTGTTCACGCGCCAGATGGCCACGATGATGAAGGCCGGCGTACCCCTGCTGCAGGCGTTCGACATCGTCGGGCGCGGCAACACGAACGCGAGCGTGACCAAGCTGCTCAACGACATCCGCACCGATGTGGAGACCGGTACGTCGCTGAACGCGGCCTTCCGCAAGTACCCGCTGTACTTCGACAGCCTCTACTGCAACCTCGTCGAGGCGGGCGAGGCCGCCGGTATCCTGGAGGCGCTGCTCGACCGCCTGGCCACCTACATGGAAAAAACCGAGGCGATCAAGAGCAAGATCAAATCGGCGCTGATGTATCCGATCTCCGTGATCATCGTGGCCTTCGTCGTGGTCACCGTGATCATGATTTTCGTTATTCCCGCATTCAAGGAAGTTTTCACCTCATTCGGCGCGGATCTGCCCGGCCCCACGCTGGTCGTGATGGCCATGAGCGAGATCTTCGTCAAGTACTGGTGGCTGATCTTCGGCGTGATCGGCGGGGGCTTCTACTTCTTCATGCAGGCCTGGAGGCGCAGCGAAAAGATGCAGATCGCGATGGACCGCTTCCTGCTGAAAATCCCGGTCTTCGGCGACCTGATCAACAAGGCGGCCGTCGCGCGCTGGACCCGCACACTCTCGACCATGTTCGCTGCCGGCGTGCCGCTAGTGGAAGCGCTTGATTCGGTGGGCGGCGCCGCCGGCAACGCCGTGTACGCCATCGCCACCGACAAGATCCAGCAGGAAGTCTCCACCGGCACCAGCCTCACGGTGGCCATGACCAACGCCAACGTCTTCCCCTCGATGGTGCTGCAGATGTGCGCGATTGGCGAGGAATCGGGCTCGATCGACCACATGCTCGGCAAGGCCGCCGATTTCTACGAGGACGAGGTGGACGAGATGGTCAAGGGCCTGTCCAGCCTGCTCGAGCCCATCATCATCGTGTTCCTCGGCACCGTGATCGGCGGCATCGTGGTCGCGATGTACCTGCCCATCTTCAAGCTCGGCCAGGTGGTCTGAAGCATGACCGGTTCCGTCTGGGTGGATGCCGCGCTGTTCGGCATCCTCGGTTTGCTGATCGGCAGCTTTCTGAACGTCGTGATCCACCGGCTGCCGCGCATGATGCAGCAGGAATGGAAAGAGGAATGCGCGGCGTACGCGCGTGAGCAGGGGCTCGTCGCCGAAGCGAACGGCGGCGAGGCAGCTCCGCCGCGCTACAACCTGCTGGTGCCACGCTCGCAGTGTCCACACTGCCAGCACCTGATCCGCTGGTACGAAAACATTCCTGTGCTGAGCTATCTTGTGCTGCGCGGGCGCTGCGCGAATTGCCACGCGCCCATCAGCCTGCGCTACCCGCTCGTGGAGCTGGCGTGCGGCCTGTTGTTCTTTTTCTGCGCCGTGCGCTGGGGCTGGAGCGCGAGCGCGCTGGCATGGTGCGCTTTTTCGGCCGTGCTTCTGGCAGCGGCCTGCATCGACTGGGACACCACGTTGCTGCCGGACGACCTCACGCTGCCGCTGCTGTGGGCAGGGCTGCTCGCCGCCGTTGCCCACTACACCTCGGTGTCCGTCACCGATGCGGTGCTGGGCGCCGCCTTCGGCTATCTGTCGCTGTGGTGCGTCTACTGGGGCTTCAAGCTGGCCACCGGCAAGGAAGGCATGGGCTACGGGGACTTCAAGCTGTTCGCCGCGCTGGGCGCCTGGTTCGGCTGGCAGGCGCTCGTGCCCATCATTTTGCTGGCCTCGGTGATCGGCGCGCTGGTGGGCATCGCGCTCAAGCTCAAGGGCGGCCTGCGCGAGGGCAAGTATGTGCCCTTCGGCCCCTTTCTCGCGGGAGGCGGGTTTGCCGCGCTGCTGTGGGGGCCGCAGCAGATCATGCACGCGCTGCTCGGCACGCTGGGCCCGGGCGCCTGAGCCATGCCGATACGCCGCAGCATTCGCCTCGGGGCCACGGGCGGCATCGGGAGCGGCAAAAGCACTTTCTCCGGCATGCTCGCGCGCTGTGGCGCGGCGGTGATCGATGCCGACGCCATCTCCCGGGCGGTCACGGCCGCGGGCGGCGCGGCGATCGCACCGATACGCACCCGCTTCGGCGCGCAGTTCATCACCCCCGACGGCGCCCTGGACCGCGCGAGGATGCGAGCGCTGGCGTTTGCCGATGCGGGCGCCCGTGCACGCCTTGAAGCCATCGTCCACCCTCTGGTCGTGCAGGCCGTGCTTCAGGCTTCACAGGAAGCCGAACGCGGCGGAGCGCGCCTGATCGTCCACGATATCCCGCTGCTGACGGAATCGAACCACTGGCTGCCGCGACTCGATGCGGTGCTGGTGGTCGATTGCCTGGAGGAAACCCAGGTGCGGCGGGTCGTCGAGCGCAGCCAGCTGGACGCGCAAGCCGTGCTGGCGATCATGGCAACGCAAAGCTCGCGGGCCACGCGCCTGGCCGCGGCGGACTGCGTCGTGTTCAATGACGGCATCGGGCTGGACGAACTCAATACAAAAGCACACCAGGTCGCTGCCTGGTTCGGGCTATGATTCGCCGCGCCCTTATGAGAGTCTCGCCAGAGTGATCCTGTACGAATATCCCTTCAACGAACGCCTGAGAACCTATCTCCGGCTTGAACATCTCCTGAGGCGCCTGGGTGAGCTGGTGCCCCGCAGTCATCCGCTGGACCATCACTACGCGCTGGCGACGATTTTCGAAGTCATGGACGTGGCCGCGCGCGCCGATCTCAAGTCCGACCTGCTCAAAGACCTGGACAAGCAGAAATCGCTCTTCGAAAGCTATCGCGGCAACCCATCCATCTCCGAAGACGCGCTGGAATCCGTGCTCGGGCAGTTGCGCGGCTGCTTCGCGGCACTCAACGGCCAGAGCGGCAAGGCCGGCCAGTCCCTGCTGGACAGCGACTGGCTCTCCAGCGTGCGTGCGCGCATGGGCATCCCGGGTGGTACCTGCAGCTTCGATCTGCCCGTCTACCACGCCTGGCAGCACCAGGGTGTCGAGCAGCGCCAGCGAGACCTCCAGGTCTGGGCGGGCACGCTCGCGCCTCTGGCCGATTCGGTCTACCTGCTGCTGCACCTGCTGCGCGACTCCGGCACGCCACAAAAAGTGGCTGCGGAGCATGGCCAGTTTCAGCAGAACCTGCCGGCCGGGCGCACGTTCCAGCTCCTGCGTCTGCGCATCGATCCCTCGCTGGGCCTGATTCCAGAGATCAGCGGCAATCGGCTGATCGTCTCGGTACGTTTGATGCAGCCCGACAGCGATGGCAAACTGGTGGTGAGCACGCAGGACACGGCGTTCGAGTTGACACTGTGCGCCTGAGCGGGCTGCCCTGCGACGCGCCCAGCGCGTTTTTTTACTTCTGAAAGAGTTTGCACCATGTCAGCCGCCTACCTCGTCGGCCATGTCACCGTCAAGAACAACGACAAATGGGCCGAGTACCGCAGCAAGGTGCCCGCCACGCTTGCGCCCTGGGGCGCCGAGCTGGTGTTTCGCGGCACGCAGGCTGCGAGTTATGCGGGCGAGATGGCACACCCCGAGATCGTGGTGATCCGCTTCCCCGACCAGGCCGCCGTGGATCAATGGCACCGCTCAGCCGCCTACCAGGCGCTGCTGCCGGTGCGCGCGCTGGCGGCCGAGGTGGTGCTCACCTCCTACCAGGACTGAGCGGCACGCGCCGCCGCACGCGCCTCACGCACTCCACTGCACCCAGCCCGCGGCCCAGGTGACGAGCACCATCAGGCCGAACGCGATCCGGTACCAGGCAAACGGCACGAAGCTGTGCGTGCTGATGTAGCGCAGCAGCCAGCGCACGCACAGCCACGCGCTGATGAACGAGAACACCAGGCCGACCGCGAACAGCGGCACATCGGCCCAGGAGAGCAGCGCGCGCTCCTTGTACAAGCTGTAGACGCCGGCGCCGATCAGCGTCGGGATGGCGAGGAAAAACGAGTAGTCCGTCGCCGCCTTGCGTGACAGACCCAGCAGCATGCCGCCGATGATGGTCGCGCCGCTGCGGCTGGTGCCCGGCACCAGCGCCAGGCACTGCGCCAGGCCCACCTTGAGCGCGTCCCACGGCCCCATCTCGTGCACCGACTGGATGCGTGCCTCGGTCTGCGGGCGCCGCTCGGCCCACAGGATGACGAAAGCGCCGAGGATGAAGGTACTGGCCACCACTTGCGGCGTGAACAGATGTTCCTTGATCATCTTGCCCAGCAGCAGCCCGAAGACCACCGCCGGAAAAAAGCCGATCAGCACGTTGGCCGCGAAGCGCTGCGCCTGCCGCTCGTTCGGCAATTGCACCAGTGTCTGGCGGATGCGCTGCCAGTAGACCAGGATGACGGCGAAGATCGCTCCGGTCTGGATCGCGATGTCGAACACCTTGGCCTTGTCGTCGTCAAAGCCCAACAGCGCGCCCGTGAGGATCAGGTGACCGGTGGAGGAAATCGGCAGGAACTCGGTCAGCCCCTCCACCACGCCCATGATGGCGGCCTTCAGCAACAGTACCGTTTCCACTTGCGCTCCTCCCCCCGCGGGCAAAGCGCGGATTATCCGCGCACCCGAACCCGCATTCCAAGACGCCGCAGAGGCCTTTCATCGCTGACAGCCGCATTTCGTCGCAGGGCGCTGGCGCCTACCCGCCGCCGCGGGAAACATCACGCCATTGATACCCCGCGACCGACAGAAAGCTCTTCCCATGCTGCTCACCCAACTGCTCTCCGAACACCCCGAGGCCATCATCGACATCGTGCGCCAGACGCCCACGTGGGTCGGCGCCCTGCTCGCGGCGCTGCTCTGGCTCGGCTTTTCGGCCACGCGCGACCGCGACGCGCCCATCTTGCGCCTCGTCCTGCTGCCCGTGGCGATGACCGGCCTCGCGCTCTGGGGCGTGGAATCGGCCTTCAGCGCCACCGGCCACCTGGCCGAACTGCTGGTGCTGTGGTGCGCGGGCTTCGCGCTCGTCCTGCGCCCGGGCCTGCGCGCGGCGGTGCCCGCGGGCACCACCTGGAATGCCGACACTCGCCGGTTTCACCTGCCCGGCAGCTGGGTGCCGATGGGCCTGATCCTCATGGTCTTCCTCATGAAGTACGGCATCGGCGTGCAACTGGCGATGGAGCCCGCGCTCGCGCACGACCTCGGTTTCGCCCTGGCCGTGACGGCGGTGTACGGCCTGCTGTCCGGCTTCTTCGCGGCGCGCACGGCGCGCCTGCTGCGGCTCGTGCGACCGGCCGCGCCCGCGCTGGCCGACCGCGCCTGAAAGGAGTGCCGCCATGCACGACGAAACACCGAACGAAGCCGATCGCCTGGAGCGCCTCGCCCGCAAGCACGCCGGTGCCAGGATGGGCTGGTACATCCACGCGCTGGTCTACGTCTGCGTCAACGCAGGCCTGGCGCTGATCGCTTGGCAGACCGGCCGCGCCTGGCACCTGTACCCGCTGGCCGGTTGGGGCCTGGGGCTGGCGATCCACGGGCTCGCCGTCTGGCTGGGCGGCGGCGGCATCGGCCTGCACGAGCGCCTGCTGCAGGCCGAACGCGATAAGCTGTCGCGCACACGCCGGAGTTGAACGCATGATCACCGTCCACCACCTGAACGCCTCGCGCTCGCTGCGCATCCTGTGGTTGCTCGAAGAACTGGAATTGCCCTACGAGATCGTGCGCTACCAGCGCGACCCCAAGACCCTGCTGGCTCCACCCGAGCTCAAGCGCGTCCATCCGCTGGGCAAGTCGCCCGTGGTGGAGGTCGATGGCGAGGTGCTGGCCGAATCGGGCGCGATCATCGAGACGCTGGTCGAGCGCTTCGGCGCCGACCGGCTGGCGCCGCCGACCGGCACGCCCGCGTTCGCGCGCTACCGCTACTGGCTGCACTACGCCGAGGGTTCGGCCATGCCGCCGCTGCTGCTCAAGCTGGTATTCGACCGCATCGCCGCCGCGCCCATGCCGTTCTTTGCCAGGCCCATCGCCCGCAAGATCGTGGACCAGGCCATGACCGGCTTCATCGGCCCGCAGCTCAAGCTGCACCTGGCCTACCTGGAGGGCGAACTGGCGCGGCGCGACTGGTTCTCGGGCGACGCCTTCAGCGCCGCCGACGTGCAGCTCAGCTACCCCCTGGAGGCCGCGCGCCAGCGCGCCGGCCTGAACGCCGCCGACCACCCACGCCTCGCGGGCTGGCTGGCCCGCATCCACGCGCGGCCCGCCTACCAGCGCGCGCTGGCGCGCGAGGCGGCGTGACGCAGGCGGGTGTGGGTATTCATGGTCGAATCTGCCTCCAGCGCTTGATGGTCAAGCGCAAGCAGCTATTCTTCATATAGCGCATTTGATGAAAATCGACGGGTACGACGTCCTGCGCCACGGCCTGCAAGTGCTGGCTTTCTGCTGCGTGGTCGCGGTGTTCACCACCATGATCTGGCCCGGCGGCGGCTACCTGCGCCAGTTGCTGTATTCGGTGTGCATCGGCGGCCTGACGTGGCTGACCATCGAATTCGGCCGCCTGCTGGTGCCGCCCGAGCAGTGCCATCGCGAACCCGACTCCGCCAGCCACGGCTGGCCCAAGGGCTGGCGCGGCCTGCTGCTGACGGCCATCGGCATCGCCGTGGGCTTTTTCGGCGGCTCGCGGCTGGCGGCCGGGCTGCTGGGCGAGACGGCCCGGACGCCGGTGCACGACCTGCGGCTGGCCCTGCTCGTCACCATCGCGGCCGGGGTGATAGCGAGCTTCTACTTCCACGCACGCGGCCGGCAGGCGGCGCTGCAGGCCCAGGCCGCCGCCGCCGAGCGCGACGCCGCCCAGGCGAGGCTGATGCTGCTGCAAAGCCAGCTCGAACCGCACATGCTGTTCAACACGCTGGCCAACCTGCGCGCGCTGATCGGCGCCGACCCGGCCTCGGCGCAGCAGATGCTCGACCGGCTGGGCGACTACCTGCGTGCCACGCTCGGCGGCTCGCGCGCCACGCTGCACCCGCTCGAAGACGAGTTCGAGCGCCTCGCCGACTACCTCGAACTGATCGCGGTGCGCATGGGGCCGCGCCTGACCTACCGGCTCGACCTGCCCGACGCGCTGCGCGCCGCGAAGGTGCCGACGCTGCTGCTGCAGCCGCTGGTGGAAAACGCCATCCG
Organism: Comamonas sp. SCN 67-35; assembly: GCA_001725255.1. GTDB lineage: Bacteria > Pseudomonadota > Gammaproteobacteria > Burkholderiales > Burkholderiaceae_C > Comamonas_C. The sequence goes on from MEFV01000006.1 coordinate 149,024, forward strand.
CCACGGCCTGGAGCCCCAGGTGGCAGGCGGCAGCGTGTGGGTGAGCGCGCAGGCCATGGCGGACGACGCGGGCGGCACGCGGCTGGCGCTGCAGGTGCGCAACAGCGGCGCGCCGCTGGCCGCCCCGCTGCCGGGCGCGGACGGTGCGCCGGGCCGCTCCTTCGGCCTGATCCAGGTGCGCGAGCGCCTGCGCACGCTCTACGGCGCCCAGGCAACTTTCGAATTAATAGCTGACAACGCAGGACACACCTGCGCCAACATCATATTTCCCTTGCAATGACCGATGCCTCCCCTCGGGCGCTGATCGCCGAAGACGAACCGCTGCTTGCCGCCGCGCTGCAGGCCGAGCTGGCGCGCGCCTGGCCCGAGCTGCGGATCGCCGCCACCGTGGGCGACGGCGAGAGCGCGGTGCGCGAGGCGCTGCGCCTGCGTCCCGACGTGCTGTTGCTGGACATCCGCATGCCCGGCCTGAGCGGCCTGGACGCCGCCGCCGAGCTGGCCGATGCCTGGGACGAAGCGGCCGCCCCCTTCCCGGCGCTGGCCTTCGTCACCGCCTACGACGAATACGCCGTGCGGGCGTTCGAGACACAGGCGGTGGACTACCTGCTCAAGCCCGTACAGCCCGCGCGCCTCGCCCGCACCTGCGCCAGGCTGCGGCAGGCGCTGCGGCAGCGCAGCGCGCCCGCGCTGGAACAGGCGCTGGCCCAGTTGCGCGCGCTGGCGCAGGCGCCGGGCCTGGGCGCACCCCCTGCCGCTTTCTCCACCGCCGCTGCGCGGCTGGAGGTGATCCAGGCCGCGAGCCAGACCGGCGATGGCACGCGGATCCACTTCGTGCCCGTGGCCGAGGTGCTGTACTTCGAGGCCGCCGACAAGTACGTGCGCGTGCTCACCGCCGAGCGCGAATACCTGATCCGCACCCCGCTCAAGGAACTGGCCGCGCAGCTCGACCCCGCCGCGTTCTGGCAGATCCATCGCGGCACGCTGGTGCGCGCAAGTGCCATCGCCAGCGCCGTGCGCGACGAAACCGGCCGCCTGCACCTGCTGCTGCGCGGGCGGGCCGAGCGGCTGGCCGTGAGCCGGCTCTACGCGCACCGCTTCAAGGGGATGTAGCCCAGGGCCCGCAGCCTGCGTTGGACTTCCCGGATCAGGGATGTTTTTTCATGGGGCCCTCTTTTGCTCCATCTTTCATGGCTTTCATCGCCTGTCCATCCATCGCTGGAGACATTTTTGATGCAGCCGGGGGCTGGTCAGAGGCGTGGCGCCAGCCCCTGCTTGAAGGCGTCGATGAGCGCCTCGGCCCGCTGCGGGTCGCGGTACACGGGCGGCTCGCCGTCCGCTGACTTGCGCAGCGCCTGGTCCAGCGCCAGCGGGTGGGCCGTGCAGGCGGTGTCGCGCGGCGCGGGGGTTTCGCCCAGCAGGTAGCCGGTGACGAGCGGATCCACGCAATCGTCGCCGTAGGGGTAGACGCCGTGCTGGAAGTCGCCGGGCACGTGCACGCGCCGGGCGGCGGGCAGTCGGGCGAAGAAGGCATCGGCCCCTTCGGCGGGGGTGGCGCTGTCGTACTGCGATTGCACCAGGAGCACGGGCAGCTGCCGCATGGCTGCCGCGTCGGGCCGGGCCGCGATGGGCAGGCTCCAGAAGGCGCAGGCGTGGTGGGCCAGCAGGCCGCCGAAATGCAGCGGCGCCTGCCGGGCCACGCGGCGCACGGCAGCAGTCCAGTCCGCGAGGCCGGTGATGGCGGGCGTGTCGTTGCAGCGGATGGCGGTGCCGGTGGCCATGGGGCTGTCCAGGAAGATGCTCTTGCCGGGCGCAAGCCACGTGTGGGTGTAGGCGGGGTAGAGCTCCTCCCACGCCACCCGGCGCAGGGCGGCGTCGCGCTCTGGAACAGCGGGGTCAAACACGTGGCGGCCCAGCGCGGCCCGCACGGCATCGGGGGCGTCCAGGCCGGGGACTTCCCCGCGCGCCGCGTCCAGCCCCTGGGCGGCGGTGATGCGCTCCAGGTAGGCGTTGGCCTGGAGGCGCTGGTAGCCAAAGCCGCTGAGGGTTTCACCCAGCACGGCCTGCACCTCGGGGCTCAGGGCCTGCACGGCGGCGCGCACGGCATCCACGCTGGTGCCCAGGTGAAAGTCATCCGCATGCCGCGCGGCGTAGGGCGCGAGCACCTCGTCGAACAGGCGCTGGCGTGCGGGCGGCTGCGCGTGCAGCAGCGCCTGCTCCAGGGTGGAGCCGAAGTCGATCACGCCATCGAGCACCATGCGGCCCACCCGCTCGGGGAACAGGCTGGCGTACCACGCGCCCAGCCAGGTGCCGTAGGAATAGCCCACGTAATGCAGCCGCTCGTCGCCCAGCAGGCCGCGCAGCAGGTCGAGGTCGCGCGCGGTGGCGTCGGTGGTGATGTGGGGCGTGAGGGGATTGCGGGCGCACGCCTCGGCGGCCTTGCGGCCGTTGTAGTGGACGTTGGCGAGGTTGAAGGGTGTGTCCCATCCGGCCGGGCTGAAGTCCACGGGGCGCTCGGGCTCGTTGGTGCCGCACTGCAGTTGCGTGCTGGCGCCGGTGCCACGGGGCGAGAAGCCGACCAGGTCGTATTCATCGAGCAGGCGCAACTGCTGCGCGCCCTGCGGGTTGCCGGGGTGGCTGTCGGCGAAGGCGTCCCAGAGCCGGAACGTGACAGGCAGGCCATCGAGGCCGGGCCCGCCGGGGTTGAAGAACAGCGCGCCGCGCCGCGCCTTGGGCTGGCCCGCCGCCAGGCGCATGACGGCCAGGCTGAGGTCGCCGCGCGCGGGGTTCTTCCAGTCGATGGGCGCGCGCACCTGGGCGCAGCGCAGGCGCGGGCTGACGCGCAACGCGTTCATGGCGCCGCTGGGCTGGCCGAGGATGCCGGGGTCGCACTCCGTCCATTGCACGGCCTGCGTGCGGTAGGGCTGCAGCGGGTCGGGAGTGCCGCCACCGCCACAGGCGGCCAGGGCCAGGGGGAGCGCGGCCAGCGCAAGCTGGGCAATGGACGGCCGCATTCAGGTCACCTCGCAGGTGCGCACCCAAGGCGAGTTGAAGATGAAGCTCGGCGTGACCTTGACCCGGGCCGTGAAGCCGGGGCGCGGTTCGGCTTCGGTGCCGATGTTCTTGAGGTCCTTGATCTCCAGATTGACGCTCAGGCTCTTGACCAGCGCCGGGCTCATGACCCCGCCGACGGTGGTCTGGGTGGTGCCGCCATCCGGGTCGGGCACCACCACGGTCCGCACCTCCCCCTTGGCGCTGAAATGCTCCATGCCGAAGGACGAGACAAAAGTGCCGGGCAGGCTGGCGTGCTTTTCCTCGGTGTATTGCATTTTCCAGTCGAGAGCCGCCTGCGCCACGCCCAGGCGCCCGCGGATCGTCAACCGGGTGGGGCAGATGTCCTTTTTCTCGCCCACGCGGTGGTAGTGGGAGATGTTGGTGTCCTGGCTCGACAGGATGGCCACCGACGATTGCTCGCGCGCGTTGATCCTGACGCCCCACGATTTGTTGGTGACGAAGAACTTCTCGGCGCCCGTGGCTTGCGCAACGCCCGCCTTCGCCTGGACGGACAGCCGGGCATAGTGGGCGATGAAGGCGTCCATGCCCGTGCCGCCGGCCTCGCTCCAGACGAAGTATTCGTACATCAGGTCGGCAAACGTGTCCTGGCGCTCGGCCATCAGCTTCAGGAAGCGCGGCCAGTCCAGGTTCTGGCGCTGCAGCGCCCGCAGCCATTCGCCCTGGGCCCAGCCGGTGCGGTAGAAAAAGAACACCAGGTCTTGCTCCACCGTTTCCTGCGCGCTGAAAAACGGGTTCTCGCCCACCTGTTCGTAGAAAACCACGTAGTCCTTCACGCTGGAAAAACCCGATCGCCGGTAATCGTCGTACAGCGTCCCCACGTCGGTTTCGTAGGCACCGATTTCGGCGGCGATGTCCGATCCGTCGCTGCGGTGCTCGGCAATGCCCTGCCAGAGCTGCTTGTAGAAATCGCGCAGCGCGGCCAGCCCGGCGCTGCCGCCGCCCTGCTCCAGCGGCAGCGCCACCAGCACGCCGGCCAGGGGCGGGCGCTTGGGGGCCAGCTTGGCCAGGCCCTCGTCCTGCGCCACCAGATCACCGTCGGCCGTCACGCCGTGCATCAGGTAATGGCTCTCCTCGGTGCTGCCATCGGCCAGGGTGGCGGCAAACGTCACCACTTCGCCGCGCTGGAAGATGGGCGCTTCATCGCCGTTGCCGCCGCCGCAGGCGGCCAGGGCCAGGGCCATCGACACGGCCAGGGGGGTCAGGGCGACCCGGCGGGTCGTGCATGTGTTCATGGACTGTTCCCACGTAGTTGTTGACCCCCGAAGGCTAGGCGGATGTGCCGCAAAAAGCCTCCACTGCGCGCCACTGAACGCCACATTCGGCGGCGCGCCCCGCGCACGGCGGGGTGGATTTACGCCTGGGCGTGCAACTGCCGCACTTCGCTGGGCGTGGCGGCGAAACGCTGCTTGAAGGCGCGGTAGAACCAGGACAGGTTGTTGAAGCCCGCGTCATACGCGATCGCGCTGACCGTGCTGACCGCGTGCCGGGGGTCGGCCAGCCGGCCGAAGGCGCGCCGCAGGCGCTGCTCCAGCAGGTAGTCGCTGAAGGCCGTGCCCTCCTGCTCGAACAGGGCGCGCACGTAGCGCGCGGAGATGCCGTGGCGCGCGGCCACCCATTGCAGCGACAGGTCGCCGCGCCAGGCGTTGACGCGCACGTCGGCCTGGATGGCTTTGAGCCGCGCCTGCCGCAGACCGCGCGCGCTGGCGCGGGCCTGCGCCTGGGGCGTGGCGCCCAGCGCCAGGGCGCCGAGGTCCAGCAACTGGTCGCTGATGCGCAGGCGCTCGGCGTCGCTGGCGGAGCAGGGGGAACGGACCAGCTCCTGCGCCTGCCGGGCCAGCAGCCGCAGCGCCAGGGTGTCGGGCAGGCTCTGGCGCAGCGCGCGGTCCACGTCGGCCACCTGGGGCAGCAGGGCGGCGCGCGGGAAGGCGATGAGCAGCAGCGCAGTTTTGGCGCCGTGAAAGTCGATGCGCCCCGCCCGTTCGTTCAGGCCCAGGTAGCCGGGGCCGCCGGTGCAGGCCATGTCGTCCTGCTGGCGCAGCACCCAGCCGCCGCCCTGGAGCTGTTTCGGCGCGGCGGCGCCGGGGTTCAGGAACAGCAGCACGTCGTCGTTGCCGTCGGCCAGTTGACTGGGGCTGCGGTGGACGCTCAGGGCCGAGCATTCGACGGATGCGATGGCCACGCCGGGCAGCAGGCGCACGTGCATGGCCATGTCCGGGGCGCCGCTGCCAGAGATGTCGGGCGCCGTGTTGGCCAGGGCGGCGCAGGTGTCGCGCACGGCGTTCGTGCGGGAGGTGGTGGCGGGTGTCGAATGCGATGAAGGCCATGAAGACTATGGATTGAATAGCTGCTTGCGCTTGTCTGGAAAGGGTTTGATGCCGAAAACACTCAAACTTCTGCCTGCGCCCCGGCGACGGACACTGTAGCCTGTGCGCGCATCCGCTCAAGGCCATGCAGCGCCCGTAACACGCGAGACACGCGGCGCGGCAAATCGCTGTAGCCTCGCAGCCCATGCCCTCCCGCCCCAGCACATCCGCCGCCGAAACCCTGTCCCCTCGCCGCGCGCTGTGGATGCTGCTGGCGCTGGTGGGCGCGTTCAACATGAGCACGGCGTTTCGCACCGTCGGCGCGATCATGGCGCCGCCGCTGCAGGGCGACTTCGGCCTCTCGCCCGAGCAGCTCGGCGTGTTCTCGGGGGCGTTTCACTTCGCGTTCGGCGCGATGCAGCTCTTCATGGGCATCGCCATCGATCTCTACGGTGTGCGCCGCACCATCCTGACGGTGTTTCCGATCGCCATCGCCGGGGCCGTGGTGTCGGCGCTCGCGCCCGGCTACGTGCCGCTGACACTCGCCCAGGTGCTGATCGGCCTGGGGTGCGCGCCGGCCTTTCTGGTCTGCACCGTGTTCATCGCGCGGCACTTTGCGCCACAGCGTTTCGCGGCCGTGTCGGGGATGGCGCTGGCGGTGGGCACGCTGGGCATGCTCTTCACCGGCACGCCGCTCGCCTGGGTGGTTGAGCACTGGAGCTGGCGCGCGGGTTTCTGGGTGCTGGCGCTGCTGGCTGGCGCGGCGTGGCTGTGGATCTGGCGCAGCGTCTTCGAGCCCGCGCCGCCGACGCCGGTGGACGACGGCGGGAAGGAAACCATCGTCCAGGCGCTGCGCCGCTTCGCCGCCCTGTTCGCGCTGCCGCACACCTGGGGCATCGTGGTGCTGGGCTCGACCACCTACGCCGCGCTGATCACGCTGCGCGGCCTGTGGATGGGGCCGCTGCTGATCGAGCGCCACGGCTACAGCCTGGTGCAAAGCGGCAATGCGGCGGTGGCGCTCTCGCTCGTCGCGCTGGTCGGGCCGGTGGTGTTCGGCCGCCTGGACCCCGGTCCTGCGACGCGCAGGCGCTGGCTGGTGGGCTGGACGGGGTTGATGGCGCTGCTCTTCGGCGGCCTGGCCCTGGGGCTCCCGGCGTGGCTGGACATCGCACTGATGCTGGTGATCGGCCTGATCTCGGGCTACATCGTGCTGCAGTACGCCGACGTGCGCGGCGCCTACCCGGCCGCCATCACGGGGCGCGCCATGGCCGCCTTCACCATGGCGATGTTCATGGGCGTCGCGATCATGCAGTGGGCCACCGGCATCGTTGCCTCGCTCGCCAAGGGCGCGGGGCACGACCCCTACATCGCGGTGATGGGCGGCATCGCCGCGTGGCTGGCGCTTTCGGCCGTGGGGTTCGCACTGCTGCCGCAGCCGCCCAAATCAACGTAAGAGCATGTCGGTTGCGGTTTGTGGGAGCGGCTTCAGCCGCGAAGGCTGACGGGTGGCCATTCGCGGCTGAAGATACTGTTATGCGTGTCAAGCCATATGCAAGCTGGAGTCGAAAGGTTTCCCCGATTTGAGAACACCGAATACGACCTGAACGAG